>NZ_JADYVH010000014.1:0-200970 GCF_020193615.1 Bradyrhizobium sp. IC4059 | reverse complement strand
GGTGCCCCGCCCGTCGACTTCGGCGCGGGCCCGAACTCCGGTCCCGACTGCCGCGAATCCGTCGGCTGGATGATCCTGCTGGTGCTGCCGAACGGCTTTGACGGCAGCGCGCGGCTCTCGCGATAGGGCAACGACTCCGGGCCGTGCATCTCGTCGAGATGCGGCTTGTGCACGCGGGAGCCCTTAGCCCCGCCGGCCTTGAGCGCGGTTGCGGCACTCTTGTTCTTCATGGCGCTGACCGGGAGGTTGGCGGCATCGCCGTATTTCTTCGCTCCTGCATAGGCGCCCGCCTTGGTCGCGACGGTGCGCTGCTTGGCGGTGGGGTCGTCGACCACGGCGAGCTCGGTCGCGCGCAGGCGCTTGACCTCGTCGCGCAGGCGGGCGGCTTCCTCGAAGTTCAGATCGGCGGCGGCCTCGCGCATCCTCGTTTCGAGATCGGCGAGCACGGCTTCGAAATTATGGCCGATCGAGATGACGTCGTCGGTCATGTCGTGACCGCCGACCTCGACCAGCACGTGGTCGCGCTCGTAGACCGAGTTGAGGATGTCGCCGATCTGCTTCTTCACGCTCTCCGGCGTGATGCCGTTGGCGTTGTTGTACTCGACCTGCTTCTCGCGGCGGCGGTTGGTCTCGGCGATGGCGCGCTCCATCGATCCCGTCATCTGGTCGGCATAGAGGATCACCTTGCCGTCGACGTTGCGCGCGGCACGGCCGATGGTCTGGATCAGCGAGGTCTCGCTGCGCAGAAAACCTTCCTTGTCGGCGTCGAGAATGGCGACCAGGGCGCATTCGGGGATGTCGAGACCTTCGCGCAAGAGGTTGATGCCGACCAGCGCGTCGAAGGCACCGAGACGCAAGTCGCGGATGATCTCGATGCGCTCGATCGTGTCGATGTCCGAGTGCATGTAGCGGACGCGAATGCCCTGCTCGTGCAGATATTCGGTGAGGTCCTCCGCCATGCGCTTTGTGAGGACCGTGATCAGTGAGCGATAGCCCGCCTGCGCGGTGGCGCGCACTTCGCCGACGAGATCGTCGACCTGCGTGCGGGCGGGGCGAATATCAACGGGAGGATCAATCAGCCCGGTGGGGCGAATGACCTGCTCGACGAACACGCCGCCGCTCTCGTTCAGCTCCCAGCTGCCCGGGGTCGCCGACACCGCGACGGTCTGCGGCCGCATCATGTCCCATTCCTCGAAGCGGAGCGGGCGGTTGTCCATGCAGGACGGCAGGCGGAAGCCGTATTCGGCCAGTGTCGCCTTGCGACGGAAGTCGCCGCGGAACATGGCGCCGATCTGCGGGATGGTGACGTGGCTTTCGTCGGCGAAGATCAGCGCGTTGTCGGGCACGTATTCGAACAGCGTCGGCGGCGGCTCGCCGGGGCGGCGGCCGGTGAGGTAGCGCGAATAGTTCTCGATGCCGGCGCAGCTGCCCGTCGCCTCCATCATTTCGAGGTCGAAGGTGGTGCGCTGCTCCAGCCGCTGCGCTTCCAGCAGGCGGCCCTGGTTGTTGAGCTGGTCGAGCCGCTGCTTCAATTCGAACTTGATCGACTTGATCGCCTGCACCAAGGTCGGGCGCGGCGTCACATAATGCGAATTGGCGTACATCTTGATGAATTCGAGCTCGTCCTGCTTGTGGCCGGTGAGCGGATCGAACTCCTCGATGGTCTCGATGGTGTCGCCGAACAGGTTCACGCGCCAGGCGCGGTCTTCATAGTGAGCCGGAAAGATGTCGATGACGTCGCCGCGCACGCGAAACGTGCCGCGGGTGAAATCGGCCTGGGTACGCTTGTACTGCAGCGCGACGAGGTCGGCGATCAGCTGGCGCTGGTCGATGCGCTCGCCCTTCTTCAGCGCGAAGGTCATCGCGGTGTAGGTCTCGACCGAGCCGATACCGTAGATGCAGGACACCGACGCGACGATGATGACGTCGTCGCGCTCGAGCAGCGCACGCGTCGCCGAGTGGCGCATGCGGTCGATCTGCTCGTTGATCGAGGAATCCTTTTCGATGTACGTGTCCGTGCGGGGCACATACGCTTCCGGCTGGTAGTAGTCGTAATAGCTGACGAAATACTCGACCGCGTTGTCCGGAAAAAAGTTCTTGAACTCGCCATAGAGCTGGGCGGCCAGCGTCTTGTTCGGCGCCAGGATCAGGGCCGGGCGCTGCGTCGCCTCGATCACCTTGGCCATGGTGTAGGTCTTGCCGGAGCCGGTGACGCCCAGCAGCACCTGCGAACGGTCGTTGCGGTTGATGCCCTCGACCAGCTCGGCGATTGCGGTCGGCTGGTCGCCCTTCGGCTCGTAGGACGACTTGATCTCGAAGCGGACACCGCCTTCGGACTTCTCCGGGCGCGGCGGCCGGTGCGGCGTCCACACCTTCATGGAGCCGTCGCCCTTGCGGAACTCCGGCCGGCCCTCGCGGATCAGCGATTCCAGCGCATCGGCGGTCGCCTTGACGCCGAGCGCCTCCATCTTGGAACGCGGCGGGCGCGCCAGCGCTTCGGCATCGTCCTCCTCGGTGGGCAGGCCGAGCTGCCGCGCCAGTTCCGGATCGAGCGTCGGGATGGTGGCCGCAGTTCCGTAATTGGCCTGCGGTGCCTCCTCTAGCCCGGCAAGCTCACTGGACTGACGGGCGCCCGGCGGCTGCGGATTGGGCCGCAGCGGCATCGGCCGCGCCGCATCTTGCGGAAACTCCTTCGGTGTCGAAGCCCGCGCGCGATGCGCGGCGGCCTCGCCCCCGGCACGGCGGTCGCGCGAATTGTCAGGCGGCGGCTGCAGGCCGGTGCCCGATCCCAAGCCCGCATCGCCGCGGTTGATCGCGGGATTCAGCAATTCGGCCAGCGCAGGCCCGATCGGCTGCACATCGGGGCGATGCGCCTTCGATTTGGGGGATTTGCCGGATTTTTCGGGGGATGCAGGTTTCTTCGCCATGAGGCGAATATGGGACGAGTCCGCCCCGCGATAAAGGGTGAATGCCCCGAGCCATGCAGGCTGCTGACAGCAGGTTGGCAGCAGCCTTGCGGTTCACGCCGCGGGCAGCGGCCCCTCGTCGTCTCCGGCCGCGACATTCGGCTCGAGGATGTCGAGATGAATGCCGCCGCAATCGGTGCAGCGCATGGTCCAGTACTCGCATCCGGCGCGGCCGCCGATCACACGGAGCACCGTGAGATCGCCGTCGCATTCCGGGCAGTTGGAGAGCACTGCGCGGGCGTAGATCCGCGGCTGCACCGCATCGGTTTCGATGATGGACATGACCGGTTCCCCCCCTTTTTTTCGCCGCCCTGTCTCTGGTCGGCCTGCGGACCGCCTATTCGTCGGCGTCGCCGGCCCGCCGCCGGAAACGATCGATGTGGTGCTTGGCATCGGCAATCGCGGCATCGCGATCGGGCCAGGCGAAGCCGACTTCCATGGCCGGAAACAGCACGCCGTCGATGGCCACCGGGCTGAGATCGGCCCGGCGGATCCGCGCGTGCCACAGCCCCTTGCCAGCTTCGAAGGATTCGATGTCAAAGCCGTCGTAGAGGGTCGTCATGAGTGTAGGTCCCACGTTTCTTTTCGGAGGGTCACGAGACCACGTCTGCGGAATTTGGGATGTGAAGCCGTTCACAAGCAGACGGCTTTTTTGCCCGCCAGGCTTCAGTTCCGCGCTGCGGCGCGGCCGATCCGGCGCGGGCGGGCGGCGGGTTCCGATGCCGCCCGCATGATCCAGCGGCGGAAGGCGGCAAAGTCGCGCTGCTCGGTCTGGAAGCTGCGATAGAGCAGGTACCAGCGCATGCCCTTGGGCACTGACAGGTCGAACGGCGCCACCAGTCGGCCGGCCGCAAGATCGTCGTCGATATAGGGGCGGATGCCCATGGCGATGCCGAGCCCGTCGGCCGCGGCCTGCAGCGCCTGGCCGTAGAACTGGAACTCGGGCCCGCGCGCGTTGATCCTCGCCGTGCCCGCCGCCTTCAGCCAGATCGGCCAGTCCTCGGGTGAGTGCGCGACGCGGATCAGGCTCGGTCCTTTCAGGTCGCCCGGGCGCTTCAATCCGCCGGCAAGGCGCGGCACGCAGACGGGGGTGAGGTCGCCCGCGAACAGCGGCTCGGCGACGAGGCCGGGCCAGTCGCCGGTGCCGAGCTTGATGCCGCAATTCCAGTCCTCGCCGAACGGCACCGCGGCGCCGCCGGTGGTGAAGCGCACCTCGATGTCGGGCTCCTCGCTGCGAAACTCCGACAGGCGCGGGATCAGCCAGCGCATCGCAAAGGTGTGGCCGACGCCGATGGTGAGCACGCGCACGCTGGCGGGCGCCGTCACCTGCGCCGTGAGGCTCGCCAGCGCATCGAAGATCGGGGTCAGCCCGCTCTGATAGGCGCGGCCCGCCTGCGTCAGCACGAGCCTGTTGGCCTTGCGCTCGAACAAGGCGACGCCGAGCCGCTCTTCGAGCAGGTGCACCATGCGGCTGACGGCGGCCGCCGATACGCTCAGCTCCAGCCCGGCCGCAGCAAAGCTGCCGGTCCGTGCCGCCGCCTCGAACGCCTTGATGCCGTTGAGAAACAGCAGCCGCCGCAAATGACCCACCCTCAGGAAAGCTGATGCCAGGGCAAGATATCTCAGTTTGCGGAACAGGCGCAAGCGAGGCACAAACATCAGCGTATTCGTGCTGATTTGTTGAAGCAGGCGCGGTGCCTTCGACTCTCCCCGCCTGCGGTCCCTCACTCGCCCCCAGGAGATTCCTTTCGTGACGCCCATCATGGTCGCTGCCCTCGGATTGCTGATGGTGGCCACCGCGTTCCTGTCGGGGCTGTTCGGCATGGCGGGCGGGTTGATCCTGATCGGCGTGCTCTTGGCCCTGATGCCGCTGCCGACCGCCATGGTGCTGCATGCGGTCACGCAGATGGCTTCGAACGGCTGGCGCGCGTTCCTGTGGCGGGCGCACATCCGCTGGCGGCCGGTTGCGAACTATATGGTCGGCGCGGCCGTGGCGCTCGCGGCGTGGTCGCTGACCCGCTACGTGCCGGACAAGCCGGTCGCGCTGCTGCTGCTCGGCATCACCCCGTTCATGGCGCGGCTTTTGCCGGCGAACATCAAGCCGGACCCTGATAGCCTCTGGCAGGGCACGGTCTACGGCACGATCTGCATGGGCCTGATGCTGATGACCGGCGTCTCCGGCCCGCTGCTCGACACCTTTTTCCTCGGCGGCGATTTCGGCCGGCGCGAGAAGGTTGCGACCAAGGCGATGTGCCAGGTCGTCAGCCATTTCACCAAGCTGATCTATTTCGGCGGCATCATCGACCAGGCCGCGGGCCTCGATCCCGTGCTCGCTGCCGTCGCCATCGCAGCCTCGATGCTCGGCACCACGCTGGCGCGGCGCATCCTCGAAGCCATGACCGACCAGCAGTTCATCGCCTGGTCCAACAAGCTGATCACCACCATCGCCTGCTACTACATCGTCCACGGCGGCTGGCTGTTGCTGCGTGCGCCGGTTCTGGCCGCCTTCGACAAGGGAGGTTTGCAATGAGCTGTAACGCCGATCCGCTGGTGCTGGACTTCGTCGAATGGGTCGCGCGCGAGCCGCGCGTCTACGCCGAGGTGCTCGCGACCTGGAAGACCTCGTGCCCGCGCCTCACCATCTGGGAGGACGCCGCCGAGCGCGGCTACGTCGCGCGCGAGACGATTGCCGGTCTCGGGCTGGTGATCGCGGTGACGGAAGGCGGCGAGAGGCTGTTGCGCGCCAACGGGCGGTGACGCGCACATCTGCCTCCACATCGTCATTGCGAGCGCCAGCGAAGCAATCCAGAATGTCTTTCGCGGAAGCAGCCTGGATTGCTTCGCTGCGCTCGCAATGACGGAGCACTGCTCAATGTCGCTCAAACTCTACGAACTCGTCGGCACCGATCCCGCGCGCCCCTTCAGCCCGTATTGCTGGCGCACGCGGATGGCACTGGCGCACAAGGGCCTTGCGGCGGAATCGCTGCCCTGGCGCTTCACCGAGAAGAGCGCGATCGCGCCGCACGGCTCGGAGAAGGTCCCGGTGCTGCTGCATCACGAGAGGGCGGTGGTGGATTCCTGGACCATCGCGAACTATCTCGAGGACACTTTTCCGGATCGCCCGTCGCTGTTCGGCGGCGAGGGCGGCCGCGCCATGGCGCGCATGATCAATGCGTGGGGCGACATCGCCATCGTCGGCGGCATGTTTCCGCTCATCATCGCCGATATCCCGAACAATCTGAATGAGGTCGATGCCGCCTATTTCCGCAAGTCGCGCGAGGCGCGCTTCGGCGGCAAGACGCTCGAGGAGATCATGGCGGGCCGCGACACCGGCATCGTCGCGTTCCGCAAATCGCTCGAGATCATGCGGCAGACGTTCAAGACGCAACCTTTTCTCGGCGGGCAGGCACCGAACTACGCCGACTACATCGTGTTCGGCGGATTCCAATGGGCGCGCGTGGTCAGCCCGTTCAAGCTGCTCGAAGCGGATGATCCGGTCTATGTGTGGCGGGAAAAGCTGCTGGATGCATTCGACGGCTTGGCGCGCAAATCGCCAGGACATGAGGTGTAAACTTCGTAGCCCGGATGGAGCGCAGCGAAATCCGGGGCCGGTGCTAGCGGAACGATTCCCGGATTACGCTTGCGCTCCGTCCGGGCTACGCGTCGCCGCTTTCCGCAAACATTCCCGGCACAGGCAATCCTCCCCCTCGATCGGCATCGGCAGCCGTGCCGTCTCCTCCGCGCACCAGCAAGTCCCTGAGAGATCGCAGCCGAATTCGCTGCCGCAACGGGAACAGGTGAGACGGCGCGCAAGTGCCGGCGCTGACGGGATTTCTTTCGGATTTGTCATGTTTTACGTCGAAGCTTCGCCGTCATTTTCATGGCGGGTTCATCTGCCGCTGCAGTATATTACGCGCCGACCGCGTCGAAAGGAAAGCACCTCGCAGCGCGCGAAGGACAGATCATCGATGGCCCGCGATTCGCAAGCCGCTCTCGTCGCGCTCAACCGCTTCGGCTTCGGCGCCCGCGGCGGTGCATCGGGCGATCTCGTCAACGCAAGCTCCGACCCGCGCGGCTTCGTGAAGGCGGAGCTTTCGCGTGCCAATGGCGTGCTGCTGGAAGCGCCGGGCCTGCAATCGACGCCGCAGCTCGGGCAGGCCGTGTTTGCCTATCAGGACCAGGTCAAGCAGGCGCGTGAGGCGGCGAAGGCCGCTGCGCCCGCCGAGACGCCGCCCGCCGATCAGAACGCGCCCTTGCGCCGCAATCTCTCGCTGAATGCAGCGGCAGAGATCACCGGCCAAATGGCCGATGCAAAGCCCACAGGCAGCGCACCGAAGCCGGAGACCATGCAGCCGAACGCCGCGCAGCCCGCCGCCAAGCCTGCGCCGCAGCCGCTCAACGTCATCCAGAAAACCTTTCGCGCCGAGGCACTGGCGCGGCTGCAGCGCGCCACGCTCGCCGAATGCGGCTTCACCGAGCGCTTGGTCGCGTTCTGGTCCAATCATTTCTGCATCTCCGCCAGCAAGGGCGAGCTGGCGCGGATCTGGGCCGGGGCGTTCGAGCGCGAGGCGATCAGGCCGCACGTGCTCGGGCGCTTCGCCGACATGCTGAGGGCGGTCGAGCAGCACCCGGCGATGCTGTTCTTCCTCGACAACCAGCAATCGCTTGGACCTGACTCGCGCGCCGGGCAAAACCGCAAGCGCGGGCTGAACGAAAATCTCGCGCGCGAGATCCTGGAGCTGCATACGCTTGGCGTCGGCGGCGGCTACACGCAAGGCGACGTCACCTCGCTCGCGCGCATCATCACCGGCTGGACCTTTGCCGGCAGGCAAGGGCAGCTCGGGGTTCCCGGCTCCTTTGTCTTCAACACCAATGCGCATCAGCCGGGGCCGCAGGTCCTGCTCGGCAAGACCTACGATCAGGCCGGCCTCGCACAGGGCGAAGTTGCGCTCGCCGATCTCGCGCGGCATCCCTCGACCGCGAGTTTCATCGCCACCAAATTCGTCCGTCACTTCGTCGCGGACGAGCCGCCGCCGGCGCTCGTTGCGCGCCTGCGCGACGTCTTCGTCAGGACCGACGGCGATCTCAAGGCGCTGGCGACGGCGCTGGTCGATTCCGAGGAAGCATGGAAGGCGCCGCTCACCAAGCTGCGCTCACCATACGATTTCCTCGTTGCGAGCGGCCGGCTGCTGGCGCGCGTGCCGGAAGATCCCGGCGCCTATCTCAACAACCTCAATCTGCTCGGCCAGCCGCTGTGGTCGCCGCCGGGCCCCAACGGCTTTCCCGACAGCAATGCCGCCTGGGGCGCGCCTGAAGGCATCAAGCTCAGGCTCGACATCGCGGCGCAGATCGGCGCGCGGCTCGGCAACAACATCGATCCGCTCGACCTGCTGGAGTTCGCCGCCGCCGATGCCGCCTCGGCCGAGACGCGGCGGACCATCGAGCGCGCGGAGTCGCGGCAGCAGGCGCTGGCGCTGCTGCTGATGTCGCCGGAAATGCAGAGGAGATGATGACAACCGACTGCGTCGAGAACCGGCTCCTCACCTCCCGCCGCGGTCTCCTGCTCGGCGGCGCGTCCTTTGCAGCCTGGGCCTACCTGCCGAAATTCGCCCGCGCGGCCGACGGGCGCGATCCGCGATTGATCGTGGTGATCCTGCGCGGGGCGCTGGACGGGCTCTCGACCGTCGCGCCGCTGGGCGATCCCGATTATGCCGGCCTGCATGGATCGATCGCGCTCAGCGCCGACGGTGCCCATCCCGCGATCATGCTCGATTCCTTCTTTGCGTTGCATCCGGCGATGCCTGAGTTTGCGCGCATGTATCGCGACAAGCACGCGGCGGTGATCCACGCGGTGGCGACGCCCTATCGCGACCGCTCGCATTTCGACGGCCAGGACGTGCTCGAAAGCGGCTATGCCGGCCCGGGCCGCGTGCAGTCCGGCTGGCTCAACCGCGCACTGGAAGCGCTGCCGCGCGGCGAGCGCGTGTCGAGCGGGCTTGCGGTCGGTCCTACCACGCCGCTGGTGCTGCGCGGCAATGCGCCGACCGTCGGCTGGGCGCCGGTGGCGCTGCCGCAGGCCGACGACGACACGGCCATGCGCCTCGTCGAGCTCTACCGTCATCGCGATCCCGCTTTGGCCTCCGCGCTGTCGCAAGGCCTCCAGCTCGACAAGGTCGCGAGCGGCGACGACATGAAAGCGACGCGCGGCAATGCGGTCGCACAGATGCGCCAGATCGCGCGCGGCGCCGCAAAGCTGATGGCGGCTGATGATGGCCCGCGCATCGCCGCGCTCGCCTTCGACGGCTGGGACACGCATGCCAATGAAGGGGGCCCTGTGGGGCGTCTCGCCTTCCTGCTCGGCGGCCTCGACGGCGCGCTCGCGGAAGTCGAGAGCAGCCTGAGGGATCGCTGGCGCGATACGGTCGTGATCGTCGCCACCGAGTTCGGCCGCACCGCGCGCATTAACGGCACCGAGGGGACCGATCACGGCACCGGCACGATCGCCTTGCTCGCCGGCGGCGCGGTGCAAGGCGGCCGGGTGATCGCGGACTGGCCCGGCCTCAAGCTCGCGAACCTGTATGAGGGCCGTGACCTCAAGCCGACCACGGATCTGCGCTCGGTGATCAAGGGCGTGCTGCAGGATCAGTTCGGCCTGTCCGATCGCACGCTGGCCGAGACGGTGTTCCCCGACAGCGCAAGCGCAAGGCCGATGAAGGGACTGGTTACCTAACCCACAGATGCTGTCATTCCAGGGCGCGCCTCTTGGCGCGAGCTATGATGCGCAATTGCGCATCTGAGAATCCATACTCCCGATCGGGGTTATGGATTCCGGGCCCGCGCCTTGCGGCGCGTCCCGGAATGACGAGATAATGGCGCAGTATCAGGAGACACCACCCCATGTACATCGCCATGAATCGCTTCCGCGTCGCCAAGGGCTCCGAGGCTGCCTTCGAGCAGGTCTGGCTCACGCGCGACACCCATCTCGACAAGGTGCCTGGCTTCATCGAGTTTCACCTGCTGCGCGGGCCGGAAGCCGAGGACCACACGCTGTACGCCTCGCACACTGTGTGGGCGAATTATGCGGCGTTTGAGGCCTGGACCAAGTCGGAAGCGTTTCGCGCCGCGCATCATAAGGCCGGCGACAACAAGCCGCTTTATCTCGGCCATCCCCAGTTCGAAGGTTTCGAGGTGATGCAGACCGTGGGGCGCGGCGCCAAGTAACGCTGCCAAGTAACGCTGCCAGCAAAAAAATGCGGCCCCTGTCAGACGCGGCGACTGACGGGGACCGCTTGGGGCGCATGATCGGTGACGGGGGGCCTGACCAGACGCAGGGGCAGCCTAGCCTTGCTGTGTTACGCGCGGGTGACAGGTGGAGTTATCCACAGGCTCCCGGCACGCCTCAGAAGATCTTGCGATAGACGATGAAGCCGGAGCGCTCCGCGACCTTGTCGTACAGGCGCTGCGCCGTGAGATTGGTCTCGTGCGTCTGCCAGTAGACGCGCGGCGATCCCGCCAGCTTCGCCCGTTCGTAGACGCCATGGATCAGCGCCGAGCCGACGCCCTTGCCGCGCGCGGCCTCGGAGGTGAACAGGTCCTGCAGATAGCAGGACGGCTCGATCGCGGTGGTGCTGCGATGGAACAGATAATGCGTCAGCCCGAGCAGGCGGCCGTTGTCCTCGGCGACCAGCGCATGCATCGGCTCATAAGCATCGAAGAAGCGCTGCCACGTCATCGCAGTGATCTCGGGCGCGAGCGCGGTCGGACCGGAGCGGCCGTAAAAGGCGTTGTAGCCGTCCCACAGCGGCAGCCATTGATCGTAATCCTGCCTGGTGACGGCGCGAATGATGAGCGACATGTGAATTTCCGCGATCTCGGAGGTGCGCGATGAAGGGATGTCCTTCATACGTGATGATCGTATTGCCGATCAATCGCACACTCGCCTCACTCCGCAACGCGCAAGTACTGGATCAGCTTGCGGCCGGTCGGATCGCGCAGCGAGCGGTAGTAGTCGGCGCGCGCCGGCGCATCGGTGTGGCGCACGAGGTCGGTCACGGGCGTGTAGCTCAGCATCCGCCCGCCGTCCGGCAGTGCGGCGCAGACGAAGCGCAGCACCTCGCCGTTGCGCAGCGCGACGTTGATCGGCGTGGCATCGCCGACCCGCACCATCTCCATGCGCTGCGCGATGAAAGTGCCGAGCTCGTCCTCGGGCAGCGCGAACGCGCCGGTGTCGCGGCCGTGATACATCAGCGCGATGAAGGGTGGCTTCGCCTCGGCGACCTCGTCCGGCACCGCAAAATAGTCGCGGAACGCGCGGTTGATGAATTCGGCCCGGGTCTCGGCATCGAGCAGCACGATGCCGATATCGACCTTGTCGAGCGCGGCCGACAGCCGCGCGGCAATGGCGTGGCTGCGGCGCTCGGCCGCGAAACTGCCGAGCAGCCGCTCGCGCATCAGCCCGGTGATGCCGGCGGTTCCGAAAACGGTGACGGACAGGAGGCCGAGCGGCGCCAGATCGGCGGCGCCATGGCCGGAGACGCCGTGGCGGTTGAGGAAGAACAGCGCCGCGCCGATCACCGCGACAATCGCGGTCGTCACGGCGGAGGCGAGACCTGCGAGCGCGCCGGCGAGAGCCACGACGGCAACGAACAGCGGGGCGGGCGAGGGCGCGGGGACGAAGCGATCGAGCAGCATCGCCAGCAGCAGGGTCGCTGCCGTCAGCGCCGGACCGGAGATCGCACGCCATCCGAACCGCATGGACCTGTCTCGCTCCTCCCGAAAGAGGTAAGGCCGCAACACTGGCTGATTGTTGCGTGACTGCGATGCGATTTCGTGCGGCGTGCTTAAGGCGCGCTTGCGTGCAAGATTAAGGCTTTCGGATGATTTTAAAGCATGATCCGGAAAAGTGTGAAGCGGTTTTCCGAAAAGATGCTCAAACAATAACCTAAAGCGCGATGACGATTCATCCTAATCGCATCGCGCTTTAGACCATGTGCGCGCGCTGCTGCAGCGTCGGCGCATGCAGCGTCGACGTGCCCGTGCCCTTGCGCGTGCCGACGATGATCAGCAGCGAGGCCGCGACCAGGATGGCCGCAGTCAGGGTGATTGCAACGACTACCACAGGTGATTTCATCGACGTCCTGTCGCGATGCCGGTCGGCGCGGGCCGCACGGCGCCCTGAAGGCTGGTCCAGGATGAAACGGGAATCAGACCGGCAGGCCCATCGCCATGGTCGCCTTGGTCGACAACACCGTCAGGGTGACGATCAGGCACAGCGAAAGCGCGGCGACGGCGAGCGAAGCCGCGACCGCATGGGTGAGCCGGGAAGACGCGACGGTAGCGGATGGGCTCTGAAACCCCGCTGTGCCGGACGCCCGCATCATGGTCTAAATCCTTCAACACGCGAGCGAATCACCCGCGACTTTCCAGAATTTCCCAGTTTCAACCGGCAACATTGCGGCGGCGACCGCGCCGAAAGTGGCGGGATTGCGGCAAAGGCGGCCCTTATGCCCGCTATTCGCCGCGGACGCGCCTCAGGCGCTCGCGGCGATGCTGGCGGGGTCGTCGATGTCGGCCGGGCGCCAGTCCATGGTCACGAAGCCGGGCGCGGCTTCGACGCGTTTGAGCCAGTCCCGGATCGCCGGGAAGGCCTGGAGGTCGAAGTCGCAGCGGTCGGCGAGGTGGGTGTAGCCGTACAGCGCGATGTCGGCGACCGTGAGCTGGCGCGCGGCGAAATAGGAATTGGTCTTGAGGTGATTCTCCATCACCTGGAGCGCGCCATAGCCGCGCTCCATCCAGTCCTCCAGCGAATGGGTCTGCAGGTCGCGGCCGCCCTTGACCAGCGACAGCCAGAAATAGGCCGCGCCGATGTTCGGCTCGAGCGCGTGCTGCTCGAAGAACATCCATTGCAGCGCCTCGGCGCGGTCGATGCGGTTTTCCGGCGCGAGCGGCGTGCCGACGGCAACGTACCAGAGGATGGCGTTGGACTCGGCGAGATAGCGGTCCTCGCCGACCTCGAGCAGCGGCACCTGCCCCGACGGGTTCTTGGACAGGAAATCCGGCGTGCGGCTCTCGCCGCGCAGAATGTCCACCTCCACCGCTTCGTAAGGCAGGTTGAGCAGCGCCAGCGCAAGGCGGACCTTGTAGCTGTTGCCCGAGCGTTGCATCGAATAGAGCTTGTACATTCTGGCGTTCGAAATCCGAGGACGAGAAGACGCGGCGCCCGTTGCCCCGCGAGGCGGTTAAACAATGATGCCGATGCGAATCCGCCGCAAGTGCCGGCCGATAGAAAAACTCGAAAACCCTACCGCACTGCAATGGAGGGGAAGATCATTTTCGCGACGATGCAGTTCAGTTCACATGTACGTCAATCTGCGGACACATCGCTCTACGTAGGCTACCGCATAGACGATCGAGATTAGGACGCCAGTGTTTGCGCATCGTCATGGCCGGGCTTGACCCGGCCATCCACGTCTCACTTGCCGCACGAAGAACGTGGATGCCCGGGACAAGCCCGGGCATGACGACGAGCGGTTTCCTGGAGACCTGCACCATCCAGAATTGCTCCGAGGACAGGCCTTGTCGGATATGAGCAATTCCGGAGGCAAAAGTTACGGAATATTGCGGGAAACCGCGCCTCGCAGCGCTCCAAATCGTAAACTTTTCCGGGATCGGGCCGAAGTTTCTTGCGGCCCAGCGGCACACGTTTTAGGGTGGCTCATTCCCACAATCAGAGTCGTGAGGCGAAGGGCTTCACGACGCTCGCCAGGAGATGATGATGTCCTTCCTTGCCGCTGCGCTCGACCGTGTGAAGCCGTCCGCGACCATCGCGGTCACGGATAAAGCACGCGCGCTGAAAGCGGCGGGCCGCAACGTCATCGGCCTCGGTGCCGGCGAGCCCGACTTCGACACGCCCGCCAACATCAAGCTGGCGGCGATCCGCGCCATCGAGGCCGGCAAGACCAAGTACACCGCGGTCGACGGCATCCCCGAGCTGAAGGAAGCCATCATCGCGAAATTTCAGCGCGAGAACGGCGTCGCCTACAAGCCGAACCAGATCATCGTCGGCACCGGCGGCAAGCAGGTGCTCTACAACGCGTTGATGGCGACCATCAATCCGGGCGACGAGGTGATCATTCCCGCGCCCTATTGGGTCAGCTATCCCGAGATGGTCGCGCTCGCGGGCGGCGAGCCGGTGCCGGTGGTCTGCACCGCCGCGACCGGCTTCAAGCTCCAGGCCGAGGCGCTCGAGCGCGCGATCACGCCGAAGACAAAATGGGTCATCCTGTGCTCGCCGTCGAACCCGACCGGAGCTGCCTACACGCGTTCGGAACTGAAAGCGCTCACCGACGTGCTGGTGAAGCATCCCCACGTCTGGGTGATGACCGACGACATGTACGAGCATCTCGTCTATGACGACTTCCAGTTCACCACGGTCGCGCAGGTCGAGCCGAAACTCTACGACCGCACGCTCACCGTGAACGGCGTCTCGAAGGCCTATTGCATGACCGGCTGGCGCATCGGCTACGCCGGCGGTCCCGCGCAGCTCATCAAGGCGATGTCGACGATCCAGTCGCAGTCGACCTCGAACCCGTCGTCGATCGCACAATGGGCCGCGGTCGAGGCGCTGAACGGTCCGCAGGACTTTATCCCGGCCAACAACAAGGTGTTCAAGGAGCGGCGCGACCTCGTGGTGTCCATGCTCAATCAGGCCAAGGGAATCGAGTGCCCGCGTCCCGAAGGCGCGTTCTACGTCTATCCGTCCTGCGCCGGCACGATCGGCAAGACCGCGCCGTCGGGCAAGGTGATCGCCAATGACGAGGACTTCGTCACCGAGCTCCTGGAGACCGAAGGCGTCGCCGTGGTGCAGGGGTCGGCCTTCGGCCTTGGACCGGCGTTCCGCATATCCTACGCGACCAAGACCTCGGACCTCGAAGACGCCTGCAAGCGCATCCAGCGCTTCTGCGGCAATCTGCGGTAAGACGGTCGCGACAAGAATCGGAAAGGCCCGCTTCGGCGGGCCTTTTTTGTTGTTTTTCGATAAGAGGAGTCGGATGGACTTTTTGTTTCTGGTCGGCGTTGTGCCCGGCCCCTCACCCGGATCACATCTGCGATGTGATCCGACCTTTCCCGCGGAAGAGCGGGGAGAGGTTGAGCAAGGCCGGCGACGTTGCATTGTGAGGGACGCACGGCTCTCTCACTCCCTCGCCCCGTTCTTACGGGGAGAGGGTGGGGTGAGGGGTCTCTCCGCAAGTTCGATTCTAAACGCGCGCGAGCTGGCACGGCCGCGGCTCTTGTGGCATAGACCCGCAACACGGGTGGGGCGCTCTCTCTGCTCGCATCACACTTTTCGCCGGAGACATTCATGCGCCGTTCGTTCCTCTTCGCCGGACTCACCGCTGCCAGCCTCATCGCGTCCGTCGTGAACACCGGCGCGCAGCAGCGGATGGCGCGGGTCGGCGTGCTCGAATGCCGCGGCGGCGCCAGCGTCGGCTTCATCGTGGGATCGGTGACTCATCTCGGCTGCGTGCTGCGCGCCGACGGCTTGCCCGACGACCGCTACGTCGCGACCATCCGTAAAGTGGGCCTCGACATCGGCATCACCCAGGAGACGGCTTTGGCCTGGGGCGTGTTCGCGCCGGTCGACCGGCTCGGCCCCGGCGACCTCTCCGGCAATTACGTCGGCGCGCAGGGCAGCGCCTCCGTCGGTGTCGGCTTGGGGGGCAACGTGCTGGTCGGCGGCTCCAACAATTCGATCGCGCTGCAGCCGCTGAGCGTGCAGGGCCAGGTCGGCCTCAACATCGCCGCCGGCCTCGAGAGCCTGGAACTCCGTCCAGGCCGTTGAGATATACGGGCGAAGCTCTCTCCTTACCTCTCCCTTCGGGAGGGGTGGAACACCGAGCCTGCAGTCCGTGGAATTATAAGACTTGATCCAACTGACGACGCACCGCAGCGACGTTTGATGCTTGCCAAATCTCGGGGAGGGGCAGAGCATCGGCGTTTGCCGACCCAATCACGGGCCGAGCTCCACACCAAGGAGGCGGCGAAATGGGACAAGACGTCAGAAGTCCCCGAGGTCCACGGTGCATAGCGCTGGTGGGCCCTTTCCAAAGCGGTAAAACCACACTTTTGGAAGCAATATTGGCGCGAACGGGCGCAATCCCGCGCGCCGGCAGCGTCGACGCCGGAACGTCCGTCGGCGATGCCACGGCGGAGGCCCGTCATCACAAGATGACCGTCGGCCTTACTGCCGCCACCACGAGTTTCATGGGCGACAGCTACACCTTCCTCGATTGTCCCGGTTCCGTCGAGTTTGCCCACGACATGCGCGCCGCGTTGCCGGCGGTCGACGCCGCAATCGTGGTCTGCGAGGCCGACGAGAAGAAGCTGCCGCAGCTTCAGATCATCCTGCGCGAGCTGGAGGAGCTGAAGATCCCGCGTTTCCTGTTCCTCAACAAGATCGACCGCGCCAGTCAGCGCATCCGCGAGACGCTGGCGATGCTGCAGCCCGCCTCGCGCGTGCCGCTGGTGCTGCGCCAGATCCCGATCTGGAAGGGCGAGCTGATCGAGGGCTTCGTCGATCTCGCGCTGGAGCGCGCCTTCATCTATCGCGAGCACAAGGCCTCCGAGGTGATCGCGCTCGAAGGCGGCGATCTCGATCGCGAGAAGGAAGCCCGCTTCTCGATGCTGGAGAAGCTCGCCGATCACGACGATGCGCTGATGGAGCAGCTGCTCGAGGACATCCAGCCGCCGCGCGATGCCGTCTTCGACGATCTCGCCCGCGAATTGCGGGAAGGGCTGATTTGCCCGGTGCTGCTGGGCGCCGCCGTGCGCGAAAACGGCGTGTTGCGCCTGATGAAGGCGTTGCGTCACGAGGCGCCCGGCGTTGCGGAGACCGCAAAACGTCTTGGCGTACCGGAGACCAAGGACGCGCTCGGCTACGTCTTCAAGACGCTGCATTCGCAGCACGGCGGAAAGTTGTCGCTGACGCGGCTGCTCGCCGGCCATCTCGACGACGGCGCCACGCTGCAATCCTCATCCGGCGGTGCCGGGCGCATCTCCGGCATCCTCGCCGTCAACGGCGCCTACGACACCAAGCGCGCCTCGGCCGAAGCCGGCGAGACCGTGGCCCTCGCCAAGCTCGATCCGGTCAAGACCGGTGACACGGTGTCGAGCGGCAAGACGGCGCCCGCGGCATTGATCGCGATCGAGCCGACGCCGCCGGTGCTCGCGATCTCGGTCGCGGCCACCGACCGCAAGGACGACGTCAAGCTCGGCCAGGCGCTGACGCGCCTGCATGAGGAGGATCCCTCGCTCATGATCGTGCAGAACGCCAAGACTCACGACACTGTGCTGTGGGGCCAGGGCGAGATGCATCTGCGCGTCGCCAGCGAGCGCTTGCGCGACCGCTTCGGCGTCAAGATCACCTCGCATCCGCCTGCGATCGGCTATCAGGAGACCATCCGCAAGCCGATCACCCAGCGCGGCCGTCACAAGAAGCAGTCCGGCGGCCACGGCCAGTTCGGCGATGTCGTGCTCGACATCACGCCGCTGCCGCGCGGCGACGGCTTCAAGTTCGCCGAGAAGGTGGTGGGCGGCGCGGTGCCGCGCAACTACATCCCGGCGGTGGAGGAGGGCGTCGTCGATGGATTGGCGCGCGGTCCGCTCGGCTTCCCCGTCACCGACGTGCAGGTGACGCTGACCGACGGCTCCTATCACAGCGTCGATAGCTCCGATCTCGCCTTCCGCACGGCCGCGCGGGTCGGGCTCAACGAAGGCCTGCCGCAATGCCAGCCGGTGCTGCTGGAGCCGATCCACATGGTCGAGATCGTCTGCCCGACCGACGCTACCGCCAAGATCAACGCGATCCTGTCGGCGCGGCGCGGCCAGATTCTCGGCTTTGACACCCGTGAGGGCTGGACCGGCTGGGACTGTGTCCGCGCCATGATGCCGGAAGCGGAGATCGGCGAGCTGATCGTGGAGCTGCGCTCTGCCACCGCCGGCGCCGGCAGCTTCACGCGCCAGTTCGACCACATGGCCGAAGTCACCGGCCGCGCCGCCGACCAGATCATCGCCGCACATCAGCACGCGGCGTGACCGGTTAGGAAGGCACCGCTCTCTCGCTCCCTCTCCCCGTTCTTACGGGAGAGGGAGGGGTGAGGGGCTGTATCTACACGTGCGGCGTTTCACGGAGGCCGCGCTCTCCCCACGCGTCATTGCGAGCGAAGCGAAGCAATCCAGGATCCCTCCACGACCGGTGGCTCGCAATGAGGGAGGAGATGACGAGGCCTCCCCCTTGCACATGCGTGCAGTTGATGTACTTTACATCATTGTATATGTTCCAGATATCACTTATAACTGCTCGTAAGTGAGGCCAAGGTGATCACCTCGTTCCAGATGCGGGCAGCCCGCGCGTTGCTCGGCATCGACCAGAAAACCCTGGCCGAGCTCGCCGGCGTGTCGCTGCCGACCATCCAGCGGATGGAGGCCTCCACCGGCAATGTTCGTGGCGTGGTCGAGACCTTGATCAAGGTGGTCGAGGCGTTCGACCGGGCCGGCGTCGAGTTGATCGGCGAGCAGGCCCGCAGCGACAGCGGCGGACGTGGCGTTCGCTTGAAGGAGCCGGGGCCGCCGCGCCGTGTCGGAGCATGATCGCGCGTTGATCATGCCCGGGATCAAGATGGGCTAGCGCATCGTCGCACCTTAGGACGCACGATGCTTCGGAGCATTGTGGGGCCAGCGGAGCACCTTGCTGACATGAGCATCACGAGCGATCAGGCAGGACGGCTGCACCAGCTGCGTCAGCCGACCTTTGCCGAACTGTATCTGCCGAAGCTCGTCACCGTCTTTCGCGAAGGCTACGGCCTCGCGGATTTCCGCGCCGACGTCTTCGCAGGCCTCACGGTCGCGATCGTCGCGCTGCCGCTGTCGATGGCGATCGCGATCGCCTCGGGCGTGACGCCGGACCGCGGCCTCTACACCGCCGTCGCCGGCGGCTTCATCGCCTCCTTGCTCGGCGGCAGCCGGTTCCAGATCGGCGGCCCTGCCGGTGCGTTCATCGTTCTGGTCGCGGCGACTGCGGAGCGGCATGGCGTCGATGGCGTCATCCTCGCCACCATGATGGCGGGCCTGCTCCTGATCGCCGCGGGCCTGCTGCGCGTCGGCACCTACATCAAGTTCATTCCCTATCCCGTCACCGTCGGCTTCACCGCCGGCATCGCCGTCATCATCTTTGCCAGCCAGCTCCGCGATCTCTCCGGCATCACGCTCGCGGGCAAGGAGCCCAGCGAGTTCGTGCCCAAGCTCGTCGCGCTCGCCGGCGGCCTCAACACGATCAATCCGTCCGCCGTCGCGGTCGCCCTCGTCAGCCTCGGCATTATCGCCGCCTTGCGCCGCTGGCGGCCGTCCTGGCCCGGGATCCTGATCGCGGTCGTGTTTGCAGCCGTCGCCAGCGCGGTGCTGTCGTTGCCGGTCGAGACCATCGGCTCGCGCTTCGGCGGCATCCCGCGCGAATTGCCCTCGCCGGCGCTGCCCGCGTTCTCACTGGAAAAGGCAAGGGCGGTGTTGCCGGATGCGATCGCGTTCGCGCTGCTGGCGGCGGTCGAATCGCTGCTGTCGGCGGTGGTGGCCGACGGCATGACCGGCCGCCGTCATCGCTCCAATTGCGAGCTGGTGGCGCAAGGTGCGGCCAATATCGGCTCGGCGCTGTTCGGCGGCATCTGCGTCACCGGGCTGATCGCGCGCACCGCGACCAACATCCGCGCCGGCGCGCGCGGGCCGCTCGCGGGCATGCTGCATTCGGTGTTCCTGCTGCTGTTCATGCTGGTCGCGGCGCCGCTTGCAAGCTACATCCCTCTGGCCGCGCTCGCCGCGGTGCTGGTGGTGGTGGCCTGGACCATGGCGGAGAAGCATGAATTCGCAACTCTGCTGCGCTCGTCATGGGGCGATGCGGTGGTGCTGCTCGCGACCTTCCTGCTCACGATCTTTCGCGATCTCACCGAGGGCATCCTGGTCGGCTTCGCGCTGGGCGCGGTCCTGTTCATCCATCGCATGGCGGAGATGACCGGCATCGAGGAGCGCACGCCACTGGTTGCGGATGATCGCCCCGACGACGGCAACGGCGACCGTGTGCGTTACGATCCCGCGCTTGCGGTCGACCGCGACGTGCTGGTCTATCGCATCACCGGCGCGTTCTTCTTCGGCGCGGCCTCGGCGATCGGCAGCGTGCTCGACGGCATTGCCGACAGGCGTAAGGCCTTCGTGGTCGATTTCGCCGCGGTGCCGTTCCTGGATTCGACCGCGGCCAACGTGCTCGGCCGCGTCGCCGCCAAGGCGCACCGCCAGGGCATTCGGCTGTTCATCACGGGGGCCTCGCCCACGGTCCGCCGCGCGCTGCTCACCCATGGCGTCACGCCGCCGCGCGCGCGCTATCGCACGAGCCTCGAGCGCGCCATCGCCGACATCAAGGGCCGGGCCGCCGACGAGACCGCTGCGAGCTGACCGCGCGCGCTTGACAGAGCGGGCGCGACGCGAAATGGATCGCCTCGGAAACGACCCGAGGTAAAGATGACCGCGCCCAAGCCCCCTGCAGCCTGTCTGATCGGATGGCCGGCCGCGCATTCGCGCTCGCCGCTGATCCATCATCACTGGCTGCGCACGCTCGGCATCGAGGGCGGCTATGTCATCGAGGCGGTGCCGCCCGAGGATCTGCGCGATTTCGTGCTGCGGCTGTCGCTGCGCGGCTTCGTCGGTGCCAACGTCACCATCCCGCACAAGGAAGCCGTGCTGGCGCTGTCGACGCCCGACGCGCGCGCCAGGACGGTCGGCGCCGCGAACACGCTGTGGTTCGCCGACGGCGAGCTGCGCTCAACCAACACCGATGTCGAAGGCTTCATCAACAATCTCGACGCCAGCGCGCCCGGCTGGGACATGGCCGAGGCGGCGCTGGTGCTGGGCGCCGGCGGCTCCTCGCGCGCGGTCGTGTTCGGCCTGCTGGAGCGCGGCATCAGCTGCGTGCATGTCGCTAATCGCTCCATGGCGCGGGCCGAGACGCTGGCACAACAGTTCGGATCGAACGTGCATCCGCTGCCGTGGGACGCGATCGGCGACGTGCTGCCGCGCGCAAAGCTTCTCGTGAACACGACCTCGCTCGGCATGCATGGCCAGCCTTCACTCGACGTCGACCTCGCGCGCCTGCCGCAAGATGCCGTCGTCGCCGACCTCGTCTACGTTCCCCTGGTGACGCCGCTGCTCGCCGCGGCGACGGCGCGCGGCCTGAAGACCGCCGATGGGCTCGGCATGCTGCTGCATCAGGCGGTGCGCGGCTTCGAGCTGTGGTTCGGGCGGCGGCCCGAGGTCACCGCCGAGCTGCGCGCATTGGTCGAGGCCGATCTCACGAAGTCTTGAGAGGGGCGCGGCGAATAGCACACCATCTCTGGAGTTCTACGTCGTGGGACAATCGGAGACCGTCATGCCTGTTCAACGTGCAACTTTCACACGCCCCCTGATCGCCGTCGCGATGATGGTCGTCTCGACCTACTGCGCCTTCGCCCAGAGAGCGCCGGTGCCGACGCGCGTGCGCGGCACCATCGAAAGCGTCAATGGCGACACCATGCAGGTCAAGTCGCGCAGCGGTGAAGAGCTCAAGCTTCACCTCGCCTCCGACGTGAACGTGTCGGGCGTTATCAAGATCTCGCTCGCCGACATCAAGCCGGGCTCGTTCATCGGCGCCACCACCGTGCCGGGACCGGACGGCAGCCAGAACGCCGTCGAGGTGCACGTGTTTCCGGAAAGCATGCGCGGCACCGGTGAAGGTTCGCGCCCTTGGGACCTCAAGCCCAACTCCAGCATGACCAATGCGACCGTGGCCGAGAGCGTCGTCGGCAATGACGGCCACACGCTGCTGGTCAAGTACAAGGACGGCGAGAAGAAGGTGTTCGTCGCCGACGACACGCCGGTCGTGACCTTCGTGCCCGGCGACAAATCCGAGCTGAAGCCCGGCGCCAAGGTCATCGCCTTCATGAAGCAATTGCCCGACGGCTCGTTCGAGACCAACCGCGTCAGCGTCGGCCGCGACGGCCTGACGCCGCCGATGTGAGGGGCTGTGAGACGCGCACCTGCCGCCTGAAATGCCGCCGTCGTCCCGGACAAGCGTCAGCGCAGGTCCGGGACCCATAACCACAGGGAAAAGTTGTTGCGCGAAGCAGGCCACTCCGAGCCCCCATAGCCACACCCTTCTGTGGCTATGGGTCCCGGATCGGCGCGCGCTTTGGGCGCGCTTGTCCGGGACGACAGTGATTATTGCTGTGGCATCCCGGCAGACGCACTCACACCGCAATCACGTGATCGTCGATCTCGTCCACCCGGTTGACGCCGCACAGGCCCATCGTGGTGAGCAGCTCCTTCTGGATGATGTCGATCGCCTTGGCGACGCCGGCCTGGCCGCCGGCACCGAGGCCATAGGCATAGGCGCGGCCGATCATGCACGACTTTGCGCCGAGCGCCAGCGCGCGCATCACGTCCTGGCCGGAGCGGATGCCGCCGTCGAACATGATCTCCATCCTGTCGCCGACCGCGTCCGCGATCTCCGGCAGGACTTCGATCGAGGACGGCGCGCCGTCGAGCTGCCGGCCGCCATGATTGGAGACGACGAGGGCCTGCGCGCCGGTCTTGGCGGCTTCCTCGGCGTCCTCGACGTCGAGGATGCCCTTGATGATCAGCTTGCCGGGCCAGATGCTGCGGACCCACTCGACGTCCTTCCAGTTCAAGGAGGTGTCGAATTGCGAGGCCGTCCATTCGGCGAGGCGGTTGAGATCTTCAGTGTTCTTCACGTGGCCGGCGAGATTGCCGAAGGTGCGGCGCTTGCCCTGCAGCACGCCGGAGACCCAGGCGGGCTTGCTGGCGAAGTCCAGCAGCTTCGACAGCGACCATTCCGGTGGCACCGTCATGCCGTTCTTGATGTCGGCGTGGCGCTGGCCGATCACCTGCAGGTCGACCGTGAGCACCAGCGCGCTGCACTTGGCGGCCATCGCGCGCTGGATCAATTCCTTGATGAAGCCGCGGTCCTTCATGACGTAGAGCTGGAACCAGAACGGCTTCTCGACACTGGCGGCGATGTCCTCGATCGAGCAGATCGACATGGTCGATTGCGTGAACGGGATGCCGGCAGCCTGCGCGGCGCGGCAGGCGTGGATCTCGCCGTCGCCGTGCTGCATGCCGAGCAGGCCGACCGGCGCGAGGATCAGCGGCATCGTCGACGGCTCGCCGAGGATCGTGGTCGAGGTGTCGCGCTTGGAGACGTCGACCAGGATGCGCTGGCGGAACTTGATCGCCTGCATGTCCTCGCGGTTGGCGCGCAGCGTCTCCTCGGCGTAGGAGCCGCGGTCGCAATAGTCGAAGAATGCCTTCGGCACGCGGCGCCGATGCAGCGTGCGAAGATCGTCGATACAGGTAATATGCTTCATGTCGTTTCCCGGCCCGTCACGTACCAAACAGTCTTGCATCGGAAGATTTCGGGGTCATCTAGCATGGTTGGATGCACAGCCAAATCGTTTGCAGAACGTTTTGGAAGGAGAGTGCCAAGGAGAGCGTCATGACGAAGCCGCACGCAGGACCTTCGCCGGAAGAGATCAAGGAGAAGCATGATCTCGAGGAGGCGCTCGAAGAGGGGCTTGAGGAGACCTTCCCGGGCTCCGATCCCGTCAACGTCACCCAGCCGGCGCCCAGCCGCGCGGACGGCCATGTGAAGCGCTCGGATTAAGGCGAGTTCCACCGCTTTTCGCTGGTCACGCCGGAATTGCAATGTTAACAATCTGTTATCGGGGGCGGTCGCGGCGCCGGTTCCGTAATGATTCATCATATTTTTTGAAGCCAAGTTAGCCGCGATAGCTTTATAAGACCTCGGCAAATCAGGGATGCGGGTCCCGTTGGGGCAGCCCGTGGTTGTAGAGGGGAGTCCCTGGTTGCTGCTTGGGGGACGATATGAGCCGCAAATATTTCGGGACGGACGGGATTAGGGGCCGCGCCAACGGACTGATCACGCCGGAGCTCGCGCTCAAGGTCGGCCAGGCCGCGGGCCTTGCGTTTCAGCGCGGCGACCATCGCCACCGCGTCGTGATCGGCAAGGACACCCGTCTGTCCGGCTACATGATCGAGTACGCCATGGTCGCAGGCTTCACCTCGGTCGGTATGGACGTGCTGCTGGTCGGCCCGATGCCGACGCCGGCGGTCGCGATGCTGACCAAGTCGATGCGCGCCGATCTCGGCGTGATGATCTCGGCCTCGCACAATCTGTTCGAGGACAACGGCATCAAGCTGTTCGGCCCGCAGGGCTTCAAGCTGTCCGACGATGTCGAGCGGCAGATCGAGCAGCTGCTCGACGAATCCCTCGACAAGCGGCTCGCCCAGAGCGCGAGCCTCGGCCGCGCCCGCCGCATCGACGGCGTGCATGACCGCTACATCGAATTCGCCAAGCGCACGCTGCCGCGCGACCTTTCGCTCGAGGGCCTGCGCGTCGTGATCGATTGCGCCAACGGCGCCGCCTACAAGGTGGTGCCCGAGGCGCTGTGGGAATTGGGCGCCGACGTGGTGCCGATCGGCGTCGAGCCCGACGGCTTCAACATCAACAAGGATTGCGGCTCGACCTCGCCGGAGGCGCTGTCGAAGAAGGTGCGCGAGATGCGCGCCGACATCGGCATTGCGCTGGACGGCGACGCCGATCGCGTCATCCTGGTCGACGAGCGCGGCCATGTCGTCGACGGCGACCAGCTGCTCGCGGTGATCGCGCAGAGCTGGAAGGAGGACGGACGCCTTTCGCGTCCCGGCATCGTCGCCACCGTGATGTCCAATCTCGGGCTGGAGCGCTTCCTGCAAGGGCAGGGCCTCGAGCTCGTGCGCACGCCGGTCGGCGACCGCTACGTGCTCGAGCAGATGCTGAACGGCGGCTACAATCTCGGCGGCGAGCAGTCCGGCCACATCATCCTGTCCGACTACGCCACGACCGGCGACGGTTTTGTCGCCGCATTGCAGGTGCTCGCCGTGGTGCAGAAGCTGCGCCGCCCGGTGTCCGAGGTCTGCCACCGCTTCGATCCGCTGCCGCAGATCCTCAAGAACGTCCGCCACAAGGGCGGCAAGCCGCTCGATGATTCCGACGTCAAGTCGGCGATCTCCGACGGCGAGAAGCGCCTCAACGGCCACGGCCGCCTCTTGATCCGCTCCTCCGGCACCGAGCCCGTGATCCGCGTCATGGGCGAAGGCGAGGACCGTCACCTCGTCGAGGACGTCGTCGACACCATTGTTTCGGCATTGGGGCAGGCCGCGGCTTGAGTCCTTCCTTCTCCCCTTGCGGGAGAAGGTGGCGCGAAGCGCCGGATGAGGGGTTCTATCCGCTCGCAACACAGCTCGTGAGGATAGAAACCCCTCACCCGTCTCGCCGCTAATGCGGCGAGCCACCCTCTCCCACAAGGGGAGAGGGTAAGAGGCGCATCCCAGCCATTTGCGATTGACGCTGGTCCCACCGTCGCTTGCGTCGTAATCAGCACCTCGCGGCAATCTGCCGCGCCGGATTGCCGCCTTGAACAAGCCTGTCGTCGTCTCAGAGGAAACGCTGACCGAGCCCGTCGTCGTCGCCGAATTGGCGCCGGCCGCCGCCAAGGGGCCGGCCTATATCGTGCTCGCCGGCATCAGCGTCTCGCACTTCCTCAACGACACCATGCAGTCGCTGATCGCCTCGGTGTACCCGATCCTGAAGGACGCCTACGCGCTCGACTTCGCGCAGATCGGCATGATCACGCTGGCATTCCAGTTCACGGCCTCGCTGCTGCAGCCGGTGGTCGGGCACTACACCGACAAGAAGGCGCAGCCCTATTCGCTCGCGGTCGGCATGGCCTCGACCTTCTTCGGCCTGCTGCTGCTTAGCGTCGCGCACCAATATCTCGTCCTCCTCGTCGCCGCCGCGCTGGTCGGCCTCGGCTCGGCGGTGTTTCACCCGGAATCGGCGCGCATCGCGCGGCTCGCCTCGGGCGGACGCTACGGCTTTGCGCAATCGGTGTTCCAGCTCGGCGGCAGCTTCGGCACCTCGATGGGGCCGGTGCTCGCCGCGTTGATCGTGGTGCCGTTCGGGCAGGGCAGCATCGCCTGGTTCTCCTCGATCGCGTTTCTCGCCATCCTGATTCTCTGGCGCATCGGGCGCTGGTACGCGCCGCAGATCGCGACGAAGAAAGCGGCGCCCGTCCACACCCAGCCCGGTGCGCCGAGCTCGCGCCGTGTCGCGGTAGCGCTCGCAGTGCTCGTCGTGCTGTTGTTCTCCAAGCAGCTCTACGTCTCGAGCCTGTCGAGCTATTACATCTTCTACCTGATCGACCGTTTCGGCGTCTCGACGCAGGCAGCCCAGATCTATCTCTTCGTCTTTCTCGCGGCGAACGCCGTGGGTGCGTTTCTCGGCGGTCCGCTGGGCGACCGCTTCGGCCGCAAGATCGTGATCTGGATCTCGATCCTCGGCGCGCTGCCGTTCACGCTGGCGCTGCCCTATGCCGGGCTCGTTGCGAGCGCGGTGCTCAGCGTCGCCATCGGCCTGATCATCTCCTCGACGACGTCGTCGATCATCGTGTTTGCGCAGGAGCTGGTGCCGCACCGCTTCGGCATGATCTCCGGCGTGTTCTTCGGCGTCGCCTTCGGCATCGGGGGCCTGGGCGCGGCCGTGCTCGGCAAGCTCGCCGACCACACCTCGATCGAGTTCGTCTACCAGGTCTGCGCCTGGCTGCCGGCGATCGGGCTGCTCGCGGTGTTCCTGCCCAAGCTGCCGCGAAACGCGCGTTAACGCATCCTCTCTTGCCGCGTTGCGGCTTCACACATCGTTAGGGAATGCGGCGCCGATGTCGCATTTGGCGCGGCATTTTTGCAACGCTCGCACGGCGCGCGCGTGTAGGGTGAGAAAAAATCAACCTTAAAAATTAGGGTTAAGTGGCGCTTAAACATTTGCTGGCATCGTCCCCCCGTGAGTTTCCAGAACGTGAGGCGCTCGTATTCAGCCTCACCGGCCATAAGGACGAAGCCAATGCGTAGCGTTAAGTCTCTCCTTGCCGCGGGTGCGGCAACCCTGATCTCGTCGATGGCGTTCGCCGCCGATATGCCGATCGCCGCCCCCCCTCCGATGTACGCGCCGCCGGCTCCGCCCGCCGACTTCGGCGGCTGGTATCTGCGCGGCGACATCGGCATGACCAACCAGAGCGCGAAGCGCATCGAGAGCGCCCTGCCGGCCGGGTACTCGAAGACGACGGAAGGCCTCGGCTTCGACTCCTCGCCGCTGTTCGGCCTCGGCGTCGGCTATCGCTTCAACAACTGGTTCCGCGCCGACGTCATCGGCCAGTACCGGGGCAAGGCCAATTTGCACGGTAGCGACAATGTCGTGGGACCCGGCTTCGTCGGCGTCAACAACTACAGCGGCAGCAAGTCCGAGTGGCTCGTGATGGCCAACGCCTATGTCGACCTCGGCACCTGGTGGTGCGTCACTCCGTTCATCGGCGCGGGCGTCGGCGGCTCCTACAACAAGCTCAGCGGCTTCCGCGACGACGGCGTGTCCTACAGCCCGCTGCTCAACAACAGCGTCGCCTACTTTGCCGACAACGGAAAGTGGAACCTCGCCTGGGCCGCTCACGCCGGTCTTGCCTACAAGGTCAATCCCGGCTTCACCGTCGAACTGGCCTACAGCTACATGAACCTCGGCGATGCCGCGCCCGGCAACTACCGTTTGTTCGACAACAGCGCTTCCGGCCCGACCTCGATCAAGGTCAGGGACATCACCTCACACGACGTCAAGCTCGGCGTGCGCTGGGATCTCAACAGCCCGCCGGCCTACGTGCCGCCGCCGCTGGTCACCAAGGGCTGATCGCAACCTGATCGGTTAGGACTCCTTAACGGCGCGGGATCATCCCGCGCCGTTTTGCTTTGCGTATTTTTCATGGCGAGGTGCGGCGAAGGCGCCTGGCGCAACCATTGGTTAAGGTTAACAGGCGATGATCATCGCAACAGTTCGAGTCCGATGGAGCGTGGTGATGCGTAGGCTGGTGTTGGCAGCGGCGATGTTGGGGACGGTGTCTGCCGCGCAAGCGGCCGACATGCCGGACCTGCCCGTGCTGCGCGGCGGCTTCGCCGACGGTCTGTCGAAGACCTCCGTCAATTGGAATGGCTTCTATGTCGGCGGTCATGGCGGTTATACCGCAGATGCCACGGATTTCAGTCAGAGCGTGGTCGGACTGACCAACTACATCTTCCGCGACAGCGTACTCCAGGGGCCGACCTCGACGTGGTCGCTGCTGAACAAGACCAACACTCAAAGCACCAATTTCGGTGGCTTCGTCGGCCGCAACTGGCAATGGTATGATGCCGTTCTCAGTCTCGAGGGCACTTACAGCTACTTCAACGATATGGCGACATTGACGTCAGGAACCAACTCGCTCGTCATCGTCAACCCGCCTGGTGAGGTGCGGGCGCCCGGCGTCACCAACAACTATGCCGTCACGCTGACGGGTGCCGCGGCGGCACAGGTCAAAGACATGGTGACGCTCCGCGGCCGCGTGGGTTGGGACGGCGGCAGCTTCATGCCTTATGCCTTCATGGGCGCTGCCGTCGGGCGAATGGACGTGTCGCGCACCGTGACCAGCAGCGTCTCGATGCGACAGGACACGACGACGACGGATTTCTTCGGCAACACCACGACGATACTTGGAACGTGGGGCCCGGTTCCTGCGCAGTCGGGCACGCAAGGTCAGCACAGGACCAACACGTACGCAGTGGGTTGGACCGCCGGCCTCGGGCTCGAATACTGCGTTTGGGACGGCTTGTTCGCCCGCATCGAATACGAATATGTGAGATTCTCGCCCGTCATGAACACGCAGGTGACGTTGAACAACGCGCGCCTCGGCGTCGGCTACAAGTTCTGAGCCGTCCGCTTCCTGTTGACAGCTGCGCTTCGTCCTGATGCTCTCTCGTTCCGAAAGCGGGGCGGCAGCGATGAAGATCTACGGCGACAGCAATTCCGGCAATTGTCTCAAGGTGAAGTGGGTCTGCGACAAGCTCGCTGTGCCCTACCAGTGGATCGAGATCGACACCCGCAAGGGCGAGACGCGCACGCCGCAATTCCTGAAGATGAACGGCGCCGGCCAGGTGCCGACCGTCGCATTCGACGACGGCCGTACGCTGGCGCAGTCCAACGCCATCATCCGCTATGTCGCCCGCGACAGCGTGCTGGTTCCGCGCGACGCCTTCACGGCGGCCAAGATGGACGAATGGCTGTTCTGGGAGCAGTACAGCCACGAGCCTTATATCGCCGTGTGCCGCTTCCTCATGGTCTATCTCGGCAAGGATGCCTCCGAGCTCGATCCTGAAAAGGTCAAGCGCGGCTATGCGGCGCTCGACCGCATGGAGCAGCATCTCGCCGCCAGCCGCTTGTTCGCCGGCGAGGAGGTGTCGCTCGCCGACGTGTCGCTGCTCGCCTATACGCGCCTCGCGCATGAAGGTGGCTTCGACCTCGGTCGTTATGCCTCCGTCCGCCGCTGGATCGGCGACGTCGAAGCGTTTCTCGGCCTTCCGCCGGCGCGCTGAGGTGCGGAGTCGCCTGACATGAATGCCGAAGCCGTCTCTATCCGTCCCGCGCGCCGCGAGGACGTCGTCGCGATCGTGGCGATGCTCGCCGACGATCATCTCGGCCGCGCGCGCGAGCGCGTGGAGGATCCGTTGCCGTCCTCCTATTACGACGCATTCGCGCGGATCGCGCGCGATCCGAATCTGACGCTGGTGGTTGCCGAGAGTGAGGGCAGGGTGGTCGGCTGCCTGCAACTCGCGATTCTGCCGGGCCTGAGCTCGCAGGGCGGATCCCGCGGACTGCTCGAGGACGTTCGCGTTGCCACCGAGTGTCGCAGCCGCGGCATCGGCGAGCAATTGGTGCAATGGGCCGTGACGGAAGCAAAGGCGCGCGGCTGCAATCTGGTCGAGTTGCTCACGCATCAGACGCGCGTCGATGCGCAGCGCTTCTACAAGCGGCTCGGCTTTGCGGCGAGTCACGTCGGCATGACTGTCCGCTTTTGAGGCAGCGCGACGCGAGCGCTTCGCAGCCGGCGAAAAGCGGGCTTTTCATTCGGTCGTGTTAAGAGCCGGTAAACTACCGCTCCGTCGTTCACATTGATGAAGGAACGAAGGGTGCTACGGGGGCATCTGACACCGGGCTCGCTCGGTTCGGGACATTTCAATGACAAGCTATTCGATGATCAAGGTCGGCAACGACTACGTCGTGCAGGCCAATGACAAATGCATTTTGAAGGTCGGAAGCCGCCGCAAGGCGGCGCAATTGATCAGCGATGCCACGGACTTGCTGAACGCGCTCACTGTTGTCGAATCCCCTGATATTGCACCGGAAGCGCCATCACTGGCGCGTGAGGCCCCGGAACTTCCTTGACGGACCTTCCCGATTCCCGTATCAGCCGCGGCGGGACACCTCCCCCCAACGGGAGGCTTACTATCTGGAAGGGTAGATCATGACTGTAGCGAAGCCCGCTTCGCGGCCGACCGTGCCGCATTTCTCCTCCGGCCCCTGCGCCAAGCGCCCCGGCTGGAACGCCCAAAATCTCAAGGACGCAGCTCTCGGCCGCTCGCATCGCGCGAAGATCGGCAAGGCCAAGCTCAAGCTAGCGATCGACCTGACGCGCGAAGTGCTTGAGGTCCCCTCCGATTACCGCATTGGCATCGTGCCGGCCTCCGATACCGGCGCGGTCGAGATGGCGCTGTGGTCGTTGCTCGGCGCACGGCCCGTCACCACGCTCGCCTGGGAATCCTTCGGCGAGGGCTGGGTCAGCGATATCGTCAAGGAATTGAAGCTCAAGGACGTCACTAAGCTCAATGCGGCCTACGGTGATATCCCCGATCTGTCGAAGGTCGATCCCAAGAGCGACGTCGTCTTCACCTGGAACGGCACCACGTCGGGCGTGCGCGTTCCGAACGCGGACTGGATCAGCGCGAGCCGCGAAGGCCTGACCATCTGCGATGCGACCTCCGCCGCATTTGCGCAGCCGCTCGACTGGGCCAAGCTCGACGTCGTTACCTTCTCCTGGCAGAAGGCGCTCGGCGGCGAGGCCGCGCATGGCATGCTGATCCTGTCGCCCCGCGCGGTGGAGCGGCTCGAGACCTACAAGCCGGCCTGGCCGCTGCCGAAGATCTTCCGCATGACCAAGGGCGGCAAGCTCAACGAAGGCATCTTCGTCGGCGAGACCATCAACACGCCGTCGATGCTCTGCGTCGAGGATTATCTCGATGCGCTGAACTGGGCCAAGTCGATCGGCGGTCTCAAGGCGCTGATCGCGCGCGCCGATGCCAACACCAAGGTGCTGGCGGACTGGAAGGCGAAGACGCCCTGGATCGACTTCCTCGCCAAGGACGCTTCGATCCGCTCCAACACCTCGGTGTGCCTGAAGTTCACCGATCCTGCGATCACCTCGCTCTCCGAGGACGCGCAGGCGGAGTTCAGCAAGAAGCTGGTGGCCCTCGTCGAGAAGGAAGGCGCGGGCTACGACTTCGCCTATTACCGCGACGCGCCGGCCGGCCTGCGCATCTGGTGCGGCGCCACGGTGGAAGCAAAGGACGTCGAGCTGCTGACGCAGTGGATCGACTGGGCCTTCGCCGAGACCAAGGCCGCTCTGCCCAAGGCAGCGTGATGCTCTGACCCTCCCCTGGAGGGGGAGGGTCGACGCACCGCCAGGTGCGGCGGGGTGGGGTGATCTCTCCACACGACGTACCGGCGACTTTCTTTGTTGCAGCTTCACCCCACCCCGGCGCTTCGCGCCGACCCTCCCCCTCCAGGGGAGGGTGTGAAGGACAAATCCCATGACCAAACCCAAAGTTCTCATTTCCGACGCGCTCTCGCCCGCTGCCGTGCAGATCTTCAGGGATCGCGGCGTCGAGGTCGACTTCCAGCCCAATCTCGGCAAGGACAAGGACAAGCTGGCCGAAATCATCGGCAATTACGACGGCCTTGCGATCCGCTCCGCGACCAAGGCGACCGCCAAGATCCTCGAGAAGGCGGCCAGGCTGAAGGTGATCGGCCGCGCCGGCATCGGCGTCGACAATGTCGAGATCCCGGCCGCGACGGCCAAGGGCATCATCGTGATGAACACACCGTTCGGCAATTCGATCACGACCGCCGAGCACGCCATCACCCTGATGCTCGCGCTCGCCCGCGAGATCCCGCAGGCCGATGCCTCGACGCAGGCCGGCAAGTGGGAGAAGAACCGCTTCATGGGCGTGGAGATCACCGGCAAGGTGCTGGGCGTCGTCGGCTGCGGCAATATCGGCTCGATCGTCGCCGACCGCGCGCTCGGCCTGCGCATGAAGGTGATCGCGTTCGACCCGTTCCTGTCGCCGGAGCGCGCCAAGGACATCGGCGTCGAGAAGGTCGATCTCGACGATCTGCTCAGGCGCGCCGACTTCATCACGCTGCACACGCCGCTGACCGAGAAGACCAAGAACATCATCGACGCGGCCGCGATCGCCAAGATGAAGAAGGGCGTGCGCCTGATCAATTGCGCCCGCGGCGGTCTCGTCGACGAGCAGGCGGTGGTCGATGCGCTCAACGCCAAGCACATTGCCGGCGCCGCCTTCGACGTCTTCGTCGAGGAGCCCGCGACCAAGAGCGTGCTGTTCGGCCATCCCAACGTGATCTGCACGCCGCATCTCGGCGCCTCCACCACCGAGGCTCAGGAGAACGTCGCGCTGCAGGTTGCCGAGCAGATGTCGGATTACCTGCTCACCGGCGCGATCTCGAACGCGGTCAACTTCCCCTCGATCACGGCGGAAGAAGCGCCGAAGCTGAAACCGTTCATCGCGCTCGCCGAGAAGCTCGGCTCGTTCGCCGGCCAGCTCACCGAGAGCGGCATCCTCAAGGTCGAGATCACCTATGAGGGCCACGTCGCCGAGATGAAGATCAAGGCGATCACCTCCGCGGTGCTGTCGGGCCTGCTGCGGCCCATGCTGGGCGAGGTCAACGTCGTGTCCGCGCCGGTCGTCGCCAAGGAGCGCGGCATGGTGGTGGACGAGATCGTCCGCGCCGCGCAGAGCGATTATGAGAGCCTGATCACCGTCACGGTCACCACCGAGCGGCAGGAGCGGTCGGTCTCGGGCACCGTCTATGCAGACGGCAAGCCGCGCCTCGTCGACATCAAGGGCATCCGCGTCGACGCCGAGTTCGGCAAGTCGATGATCTACGTCACCAACGAGGACAAGCCGGGCTTCATCGGCAAGTTCGCGGGGCTTCTGGGCGACGCCAAGATCAACATCGCGACCTTCCATCTCGGCCGGGTCGCTCCGGGCAGCGATGCCATTGCGCTGGTCGAGGTCGACGGTGTGGTGCCGGCCGACGTGCTCGCCAAGGTGCAGGCCCTGCCGCAGGTCAAGCAGGCCAAGGCGCTGACGTTCTGAGCGGCTCCCACCGGCGTCATGGCCGGGCATAGCTGTCCGAAGGACGGCGTCGCTTCCGCTGGCCTATGACCCGGCCATCCACGTCTTGCCGCTCGGCGCGAAGAACGTGGATGCCCGGCCCTTCGCCGCGCCGAAGCGGCTTCGGCCGCGCAGGCGGGACAAGCCCGGGCATGACGTGTGGATAGAGCGGGCGCGCACGCCCCGGAATGACGATCATCATATCATATATTCCGACACGCGGAACAACGCCGTCTCCATCGCCGGAGGCGGCGTTTTCATTTTCCCCACCCCCAATCTTTGTGTACCAATGGCGTCAGGACGCTCCGTTCCAAATCGTTCGACAAGGGAGAAAACAATGCGTGAAGCCGTCATCGTTTCCTATGCGCGCACGGGCCTGGCGAAATCCGGCCGCGGCGGGTTCAACATCACGCCGCCGATGTCGCTCGCGGCCCACGCCATTCATCACGCGGTGGACCGCGCCGGCGTCGAGAAGGACTATGTCGAGGACTGCTATCTCGGCAATTGCGCCCATGGCGCGCCGAACATCGGCCGCCAGGCCGCGCTGCTCGCCGGCCTGCCGAAGACCACCGCCGGCGTGTCGGTGAACCGCTTCTGCTCGTCGGGCCTGCAGACCATCGCGATGGCCGCGAACTCGATCCGCTCGGACGGCGCCGATTGCATCGTCGCCGGCGGCGTCGAGAGCATCTCGATTCCGGGCGGCGCCACGCCGAAGGAATCGGTCGACCCGGAGCTGCTCAAGGTCGCCCCCGACATCTTCATGGCGATGATCGACACCGCCGACATCGTCGCCGAACGCTACAAGCTCAGCCGTGAATATCAGGACGAATTCTCGCTGGAATCGCAGCGCCGCATGGCCTCGGCGCAGCAGGCCGGCAAGTTCAAGGACGAGATCGTCCCGATGAAGACCAAGATGAAGGTCGTCGACAAGCAGACCAAGGCCGAGTCGATCGTCGATTACGTCGTCGATCGCGACGAATGCAACCGGCCCGAGACCACGATGGAAGGCTTGGCAAAACTCGAGCCGGTGAAGGGCCCGGGCAAGTTCGTCACCGCCGGCAATGCCAGCCAGCTCTCCGACGGCGCCGCCGCCGTGGTGCTGATGGAAGCCAAGGACGCCGAGAAGCGCGGCCTCAAGCCGCTCGGCCGTTTCGTCGCCTGGGCCACCGCCGGCTGCGAGCCGGACGAGATGGGCATCGGCCCGGTGTTCGCGATTCCGAAGCTGCTCAAGCGCACCGGCCTCAAGATCGACGACATCGATCTGTGGGAGCTCAACGAGGCCTTCGCCAGCCAGTGCCTGTATTGCCGCGACCAGCTCGGCATCGATCCCGCCAAGTACAACGTCAACGGCGGCTCGATCGCGATCGGCCATCCCTTCGGCATGACCGGCGCCCGTCTCACCGGCCATCTGCTGCAGGAAGGCGCCCGCCGCAAGGCCAAGTGGGGCGTGGTGACGATGTGCATCGGCGGCGGCCAGGGCGGCGCCGGCCTGTTCGAGATCTATAGCTGAGCCGATCCAACCACGGCTTGAACGTTGCAAACACGGCGCCGCTGGGCGCCGTGTTTCATTTTCTGGAACCTACTTGTGCACGCAACCGTGCACAGAAGCGAGCATTGTGACAAATACACGTATTCGTACGTGCCCGCAAATTAACGGAAGTTTTTACGCTTTATCGCCTCATCAAGCGTATCGATCACCAGCGGGTTCTCGTTAGATGCGGCTCCTCTCCCTGCGACTCACTCACAAGATCACCGCGATCGGCGTCATTGGCGTCATCGGCGTCGTCCTGATCGGCGGCATTCACCTCTACGGCGAGCGGAGGATGGGCGTCTATCGCGACGCGGCCGAGGATGCGCGCACCGTGTTCGAGCTGAACAACAGGATCGCGGTCGAGCTGCTCGAGGCGCGCCGCGCCGAGAAGGATTTTCTGCTGCGCAGCGATCCGGCCAGGGCGCAGCGACAGGTCGAGATCGGCCGGCAGGTGGCGCTCGACATCGAGACGCTCCGCGGCAAGATCGCAGCGCTCGGCCAGCCCGAGCTGGCGCAGAAGATCGACGCGATGAATGCGTCGCTGAAGACCTATCAGGCCCGCTTCGCCGCGGTGGTCGAGGAACGGCAGCGGCTCGGCCTCGACGAGAAGTCCGGGCTCGAAGGCCGCCTGCGCGCTTCCGTCCACGGTATCGAGAGCCAGGTCGACCAGTTCCAGAATTCCGAGCTCAAGGTGATCATGCTGATGATGCGCCGGCATGAGAAGGATTTCATGCTGCGTCGGAACGCCAGATATGGCGAGGAGATGAAGAAGCGCGCGTCCGAATTTGCCGCCGGCCTCGACGCGGCAGCCATTGCCGACGGCGCCAAGGCCGAGCTGCGCCAGAAGCTCGCCGACTATCAGCGCGACTTCTCCGCCTGGATGGAGACCGCGCTGAAGCTGGCGGCTGAATCGAAGGCGATGTCCGAGGCCTTCGCGTCGGTCGAGCCCGTGATCGAGCAGGTCTCGACATCGGTCGACCGCATCCGCGCCGATGCCGACCGTCTTAACGAGGCCGAGCGCACCAGCATCCAGTTCTGGATTGCGGTCGCGATCGCGCTGATTGCGACGGGCGTGCTCGGCCTCGGCATCTTCATCGGACGTTCGGTCTCGAGGCCTTTGACCGCGATGCGCGCGGCGATGATCGAGCTTGCCAACGGCAATTTCGCCATCGTTCTTCCCGGCCTCGGCCGGCCCGACGAGATCGGCGAGATCGCGCAAGCCGTCGAGACTTTCAAGATCAACGCCGAGCGGAAGGCGCAGGAGGAGGCCGAAGAGAAGATCAGGCAGGACAAGCTCGCCGCCGAGCGCCGCCGCGCCGACATGATCAGGATGGCGGACGATTTCGAAGGGGCGATCGGCGAGATCGTCGAGACCGTGTCGTCGGCGGCCAATGAGCTCGAGGCGTCGGCGACGTCGCTGACCACGACCGCCAGCCGCTCGACCGAGCTTGCCACGCTGGTCGAGGCGGCGTCCGAGGAAGCGGCGACCAACGTGCAGTCGGTGGCGTCCGCCGCCGAGGAGCTGACCGCCTCCGTCAACGAGATCAGCCGCCAAGTGCAGGCCTCCGCGCGCATGGCGGGCGAGGCCGTCACCCAGGCCGGGCAGACCAATGACCGCGTCAGCGAATTGTCCAAGGCGGCCGCGCGCATCGGCGACGTGGTCGAGCTCATCAACGCCATCGCCGGCCAGACCAATCTGCTCGCGCTGAACGCCACCATCGAGGCCGCGCGTGCGGGCGAGGCCGGACGCGGCTTTGCCGTGGTGGCTTCGGAAGTGAAGGCGCTGGCCGAGCAGACCGCGAAGGCGACCGGCGACATCGGTCAGCAGATCTCGAGCATCCAGGTCGCGACGCAGGATTCCGTCGGTGCGATCAAGACCATCGGCGGCACCATCGAGCGCCTGTCCGAAATCTCCTCCACCATCGCGGCCGCGGTGGAAGAGCAGGGCGCCGCGACCAGCGAGATCTCGCGCAACGTCCAAAGCGCCGCCGCCGGCACCACGCAGGTCAGCGCCAACATCTCCAGCGTGCGCCAGGGCGCGACCGAGACGGGATCTGCCTCCTCGCAGGTGCTGTCCGCGGCGCAATCGCTGTCGAACGACAGCAGCCGGCTGAAGATCGAGGTGAGCAGGTTCCTGGAGACGGTGCGGGCGGCGTGAGCCCCCGCCGTCGTTCCGGGGCGTCGCGAAGCGACGAGCCCGGAATCCATTGCACCACCATTGATGCGGATCGATGGATTCCGGGCTCGCGCCAAGAGGCGCGCCCCGGAATGACGGCTTGAGCGTGCCGCGCCCTACGCCCCCGCCAGCGCGGGCGCGAGCACCACCTCGATCAGCGTGCCGTGGCCGGCGCTCTTGATGTTGAACCGGGCGCGGTTGGCTTCGACCAGCGCTTTGGTCAGCGACAGGCTCAGCGCCGAGCTGTCGGCGGCATCGCCCGGCGGCGGCGTGCGGAACGGCTCCATCGCGGCGGCGACTTCGCGCTCGGAAAGGCCATGGCCGGTGTCGCGGATGCGCAACGCGATCTCGCCGCGATCGGTCAGCGCGGTCGAGACGATGACCTGGCCGCCGGCGCTGGCGAGCCGGATCGAGTTCGAGATCAGGTTCATGGTGATCTGCCGCATCGCGCGCGCATCGACGCTCACCTGCGGCAGCGCATGGGCGAGCGAGGTGCGGATGATGATGCGCTCGCGGTTGGCCTGCGGCTGCATCACCGTCACGCAGGCCTCGACCAAATCGTTCAGGTTCAAATTCGCGAAATTCAGATCGAGCTTGCCGGTCTCGATCCGCGACAGCTCCAGGAGGTCGTCGATGATGGCGATGACGCGCTCGCCGGAAGCGCGGATGTCCTTCATGTATTCGCCGTATCGCTCGTTACCGAGCGCGCCGAAGCGCTCGGAGATCATCACCTCGGCAAAGCCGATGATGGCGTTGAGCGGCGTGCGGATCTCGTGGCTGATCCGCGCCAGCATGTCGGCCTTGGCGTTGGCTGCGCCGTCGACGAGGCGGCGGGCCTTCGTCAATTCGCTCTCGCCCTTCTTGGCGTGCGAGAGATCGCGGAACACGGCGAAGAAGTTCGGCCCGTCGGGGCGGGTGCGGCCCATGATCATCGCGAGCGGAATGACGCCGCCCTTCTTCTCGCGGCCCAGCACCTCGCGGCCGTGATCGAGCAGGCTGGAGATGTCCTGGCTCTTCAGGCTTTCCAGATAATCCGCGACGATCTGCTGGCTCTCGGGGGCGAACAGCGTCAGCAAATTCTGCTGCAGCAGCGCCTCGCCGTCATAGCCGAACAGCGCCTCCGCGCTGCGGTTACAGGCGTGGATGTTGCCTTCGGCGTCGAACATCACGATGCCCTCGGCCGTGGTGTCGAGGATGGCGGCGAGATCCTCGGCATCGGCATCGCCGGCCGCGGGCTCCGCGTCCGCGGCGTCAGGCTCTGCGGCCACCACGGTCTCTGCGACAGCAGCCGCCGCGATCGGCGCCGCCTGCGGCAGCGCGCAGATCAGTGCATGCGCGCTGTCGCCGTCCCAGTCGATCGTGTGCAGATGCGCTTCCGTCGCGGCCGGCGGCGCTTCGCCATTTGGCGCCGTCGCGCTGATCGTGACGGGCGTGCCGCCTTGCGTGGTGCTGCTGGCCGCCGACACGCCCGGCTCGACATAGAGCGCATCCAGCCCGCCGGCATGCTCCAGCGCGTTCAGGCTGTCATAGCCGATGCGCGCGAGGAAGGCGGGATTGGCGTAGAGCAGGCGGTCGAGCCGGTAGATTAGGATGCCCGTCGGCAACAGGTCGAGCAGCGTGCGGTCGCGCGCGCTCATCCCGCGCGGCGGCGGTGCGGGCTCGGTCAGCCATTCGGCTGCGGCCTGCGGCGGCTCCGGCTCCGGTGCTTCGGCGCTGATCTCCGCCACTGGTCCGGCCGCGTCGGTCGTGATGGTCTCGCGCTCGCGTTCAAGCCGCTCGGACAATTGCCGCGCGAGCTCGTTGAACGCGCTGTTCTCGACCGGCGTCAGCGTCGGAGGCCGCGTATCGCCGGCGACGCGGAACGGCACGACATTGGGAGGCGTTTCCACGGGCGTGTCCAGTTCGGTTGGGTGTGAAGTCGTCTCGCTTGTGGGCTCTGGCAGGTCGGGTTCGGCTTGCGGTTCGGGCTCGGCTTGCGGCTCAGGCTCGGATGGCGCGATCGGCGGTGCCTCTGCTTCGCCCTCCGCCTCAGCTTCCGCCGCCGCTTCAGGCTCGGGCTCCGCATCGAACGCGACGGCCTCAGTGGAGCGATCCTGTGCCGGCGGCTCGACCAGCAGCTCGAAGCGCCTGAGCGCCTCGAGCCGGTTGAGCGCGTCGAGATCGCGGCAGACGCCGAAGCCGCGGAAGCCGGCGAATTCACGGTTGCGGTCGTAGACCGGCAGGCCCGCGAGCTCGACCGGAATGTGCTCGCCGCCGTCGGCCGGCCAGTTCACTGTGATGCCGGCCCAGGTATCCTTGCTTTCGAGCGCCTTCGCCACGCGCCCCTCGGGATCGAGCGAGAATTCCTCGGCGATCTCGCGCCAGGGGCGGCCGAAGCCGGCGGCCGTATGCGTGCCCATCAGGCGGATGAATTCATCGGAGCCGAGCACAAAGCGGCCCTCTTCATCCATCTGCCAGAGGAAGCGCAGCGGATGCTGACGCGGTGCGGGCGGCTCGTGCTGGCCCGACTGCTGGTCTGAAGTCGGCTCGACCATGCCTGCATTGATCGGCGCGGGCTGTGGCGAGGCAATGGCCTGCGGCTGGTTTTCAACCGGAGTTTTGGTCGCCACGTCAGCCGCCGCGGGGACGATCGGCGCGGGCGCGATGGTCTCGGCGGGTGATTCGGCAGGCTCGGCGAATGCGTCGAACAGCGCGATCGCAGACGGTGCCTCGTCTGGCGCAGGCTGTGCGTCCTCCGGCACCGCGGCCGGAGGCTGCGCGGGCGTCACGTCGGGTGCGGCCTCGTGCGCCGCCGTGGTGGCGGCGGGCTCGATCAGCGCGACCAGGCCGATATCGGCGCCGCTGCCAACCCGTTGCAGCACCATCTGGCCAATGCCGATCGGCGTTGCGGCGCGGCCGGTTGCCAGCGCATCGCTGCGGGCGCGATCGAGGCCGGCCTCGAGCAGATCGCGGAAGCCGAGCAGGGGGCGCGCGGCCTCGCTCGCGCCGACGAACAGCCCGTCCGGCGCGAACGCCGCCATCGGCACCTTGGCGCCGGCGACCAGCCGATGCAGCCGCTCGACCAGCGGCATGGTGCGCAGCGTCGGGTCCATCGCGATGACCAGAACCGCATGGCCGCCGTCGGCAAAGTCGAGCCGCGCGCAAGCACAGGTCATCAGCGCCCCTAACCGGGCGCCGAAGCCGCGCAGCCGCTGCAGCCGCATTGCGCCGTTCGCCGGCAGCTGGGGGGCGAGCCTGACGATTTGGCGGCGATGGCTGTCGGCGGGGCCGAACACCTTGTCCGCAAGGCCGGCGCTGTTGGCCGCGCCGAACAGTTTTGCGCCGACCGGATTGGCCCACAGCACGCGCGCGCCGTCGGTCGACCATAGCCAGGCCGGCAGGGCAGAGGTCGCATGCACGGCCAGCCGCGGATCGCCCACCCCTCGCAACTGGAAATCCGAACGCGTCATCAGGCCGGCTGCATCTCACGCTTCACGAGTGGCGGCTGCCGGGAATGACAGCCTTAAGAAAGGGTTAGTATCGCCCGGAAGGCGCGACCAGGTCCACGGCCCAAAGCCCGCAGGCGCTCCCCAAGCGGCGATAACCTTAATCCCGCCAACCCCGCAAGCCGAGCCGACGTTGCATCCAAGGGATTCAAGGCGTGGGGCGCTTGCGAAGAGACGCACCCGCGCGGCATCTCAGGTGCCCATCCTTCCCTAGAGGGGTCCGGGACGAGCGAAGCTCGCCCGTAGATCGGTTCGCACGCAGCGAAGCGGAGAGCGGACCGAGGTGGGGTGACAGTCTCTCCCCACAGGCGGTCCCCGAGCGGAGAGATCACCCCACCCCGGCTCGCATCGCTGACGCGTTGCGAGCCGACCCTCCCCATCCAGGGGGAGGGTAAGAGCACGTGTGTTGCCGGGCGCATCCCACTACCTCAACCCCCGGTTCCCCCATACCGGAACCTCATCCTCCCCGAGATTAAATTTCGCATCGCACCCCTCTGCCGCGTTGCGATGCACAATGTTGACATGATAGGCAGCCATAATTCTGGCGCTGGGCGAGCCATCTCATTGTTTCGCGTTTCCAGTCTTCGTACCCGCTCAATGCGCAGGGCCCATGGTCGGGGCCGGCGGGCGCGCCAGAAAGGCTCACTCCATTTTTTCAATTAGCGTGAGGGACCAACATGACAGGTGCGACTGATCCGTTTTCTGCCTCGATCATCCCGTTCGAGGTTCCCGAGCAGGTGCGTGCGTTCGCCGAGAAGGGCGCGGCGCAGGCCCGCGAGAACTACGCCAAGTTCAAGGACGCCGCCGAGACCCATAACGGCACCGTCGAGGCCGTGTTCACCTGCGCTTCCAAGGGCGCGAGCGAGTACACCGCCAAGTTGGTCGAGTTCATGAAGGCCAATTCCAGCGCCCAGCTCGACTTCGCCCAGCAGCTGTTCGGCGCCAAGTCGCCGACCGAAGCGATGGAGCTGTGGACCGGCCACGCCCGCAAGCAGCTCGAGACCTACCAGGCCCAGGCCAAGGAGCTGGTCGAGCTCACCCAGCGCGTTGCCAACGAGACCGCCGAGCCGATCAAGGCCAGCGCCTCGAAGTACTATCCGCCCGCCGCCTGAGCGGAGCGGATCGGTGTGAGATGCGAAACCCGGGTCGAGAGGCCCGGGTTTTTTCTTCGCCTCTCCCGCTTCGCATTTGGGAAGGTCGTCATGCCCGGGCTTGTCCCGCCTGCGCGGCCGAAGCCGCTTCGGCGCGGCGAAGGCCCGGGCATCCACGTTCTTGGGGCCGCGGGCAGAAGCCGTGGATGGCCGGGACAAGCCCGGCCATGACGATGTGGGACCTAGAACGCCCCAATCGTCGGGGTCATATGCGAGGTCTCCCCACCGCGCCCGATTTCCCCGCGCCGACGATGATTTCACCCGGTTTTTCACCCCATTGCGGCCTTGCCAAACCGGGCCGTTGCACCTAGTTTCCGCCCCGTCCAGCCCCCTCGGCGATGAGCCTTTTCAGGCAGCCCCAAGGCGCGGCTCGCAAGGATGCAGTTGTAGCTCAGTTGGTTAGAGCGCCTGTCTGTGGAACAGGAGGTCGGTGGTTCGAGCCCACCCAACTGTACCAGCGGGATCAACCAGTTAGCATCGGTCGCTATTTGCTCGACCGTTTGAGTGGCGCGCTCCCTACGGCCGCGGCTTAAAGAGATCGGCGAGCCTCTCGACGGGATCCTAAGGCAAAGCCACTCCCGGCGATCTCCAGATCGTCAAGAACTGACGGACTGCGTCTCGAAATCGCCGAACGACGCGGCGTGGCAGCGAGTGGAAACAATAAGTTTGCGGCGGAGCCAAACTTGCCGCGCTCTTTCGATGCTTTCCCGAGTTGCGCTTCGCACTTCTTAGGAACGCCAGTTTTCCGGCCTCAACTCGAGACGCAAACCTCAGGCTCAGCGCTAGCGCGCCACCACCCACACCACCACCGGTAACGTCACCGCCGCCAGCAGCGTGCCCAGCGCCACTGCGCCCGACACCGGGCTCACCATCCGCTGATACTGCACGGCGCAAATGTACGCATTGCGCCGGTCGGCATCGCCGCGAACAGCACGATGACGCCGGCGATCGGCGGCAGGTCGAGCAGTCTTGCAAACAGGAATGCAGAGGCCGGCATTGCCGCAAGCTCGAGCGCGCGCATCACCAAAAATGCTCTGCCGCTCGCTCTTCACCTCGCGCGAAACAAACAGATGCCGAGATTGATCAGCGCCGTCGGCGAGCCCGAATGCGCAAAGGATGTGATGATTGTTCGGAAGACTGCCGAGATTGCAGGTCGTGCATCAGGTAAGCCAGTCGATCTTACTGTTTGGGGCGCGCCTCAAACTCTTTTCGACGAAAGCGAGGACGGGTGTAAACTGTTTCACAGCAGCCGGCTGGCTGCGACCTTAAGATCGTTCTGCACTTCTACGTTCTTGTGCGGCTCGTCCGTACAAGATGTCGCTCTCTGTTGAAACAACGAGGAGCATGAAGATGAAGACGTTTCTTGCAACGAAATCTCCATTCCTGATCATCGCCACTCTTGCAGTTTGCATCGGCACTGCGCGTGCCGATGTCATCATGGACTGGAATGCGAAAGCAGATGCGATTGCCGCTGAAAAGAAGGTGCTGCCTGTGCCACAGGCCCGCACGATGTCGATGCTTCACGTTGCCATGTTCGAGGCCGTGAACGCGATCGACAGGCGATACACGCCATACAAGCTGGATCTCGTGGCAGACCGCTCCACGTCCAAGGAAGCCGCAGCGTCGACTGCGGCTTACAACATTCTTCTGACGATCTATCCGGACCAAAAAGCTGCCCTCGATGCGGCATTGATTGCATCGCTTTCCGGCATTCCGGACACGGAGGGAAAGGCGAAGGGAATCGAGCTTGGAAAGGTGGCCGCTTCCGGCGTGATGGCGTTGCGCAGGGATGACGGCAATGATGTCCAGGAGACTTATCGTCCCTATACAGCCCCGGGGGCCTATGTGCCGACCGTGGTGCCGATCGGCACGACGGCTGGAATAATGTCCCCTTGGGTCATGACATCGGTCTCACAATTCCGTCCAGCGCCACCTCCGGCGCTTGATTCCGAGACCTGGACCAGAGACGTCAACGAAATTCGGGAGCTCGGCGCTCGCAACAGCACCACCCGAACGGCAGAGCAGACCGCGATCGGACGAGTCTGGTTTCTGGTCGGGCCTCCCAGCTTCAATCCAATCGTCCGGCAGGTCGCCTTGGCCAAGCACATGGACGTCGTTGACTGCTCGCGCCTCTTCGCCCTCACCGAGATCGCTGCGAACGACGCAATCGTTGCCGTCCTTGATGCGAAGTATCATTACAACTTCTGGCGGCCTGTAACGGCCATACGCAACGCGGACATCACGCACAACCCGATGACGCCACGCGAAGCGTCTTGGTTGCCGCTGGGTGAAACGCCGATGCATCCCGAATACCCCTGCGCCCACTGCATCGTATCGGCGGCGGTGTCCACGGTTCTCCGGTCCATCGCGGGCGACGAGGTCGGAGAGCTAACGATGACCAGCCCCACTGCGCCAGGGGTGACTCGCAAATGGACCAAGCTCCAGGATTACAGCGATGAGGTCGCAAATGCCCGCATCTATGCCGGTTTCCATTACCGTTTCTCGACGGAGGTCGGAAAGGACATGGGCCGTAAGATCGGTGACTTGACTGTCGGGACACAGCTTCGCGGGCTGGAAGCGCGAGCTGAACCGAAGCAGTAAGCCGGCGTGCAGGTACACTGCGAACCACACAGAGGTCGAGAAGCGCTCGACATCGAGGCATCCAGGCTCGAGATGGCAGAACAAGTCGACGTTCGAACATGGTGGGCAGGGCCGCCAGTGCTCTGCCCACTCATATGGCGGCTTGCTGCCCGCTCTGAAGCAAATCGAACTTCATCGTCCTTCAGGAGATCATCGCCTTGACCTGCGCCGTATCCGCAAACTCGATCAGCTCGACGATCTTGCCATCCTGAAATCTGAACAGGTCCAAAAGCTCGGTACTGAACGTCTTGCCAGTTGGATGGTAGCGGACGTCAAGGCGGGAATGGACCGCGACGCGATCACCGTCGACCAGCTCGGCCAGGATTTTGCGGTTTTCGAAGCCGAAGTTCTTGATCAATTCACCGAAAACCCCTCGTAGGGCTGGGTGACCCTGCACGCTTCCTGCCAGTTCGAGCGTGCTCTTGTCGCCCTTCAAAGTGAATGCGCCCTCGGGATGAAAGGTCGTCACCAAGCCCTCGACGTCATCGTCGCCGCGCGCGGCGTAGGCGTGCCGGATCGTTGCGAGCATGTCTTCGCGCTGTGCCATGTTACCCTCCCTACAACGTATCAGGCAGACTAGCGACCTTTGCGTGTAAACGCAAAACTATCGCGGGTGGTGCGAGGGCTCCAGCGCGCCGAAGCAGCATCGTTCGTTTTCGTTCCCCGATACTGCAAGAAAACGGCGGCGAGCACCGGCGAACCTTTTCACGACCCCAGGTGTTTGTAGCTGCGGCAGGACTGACAACGCTGAGGGAGCTGAGCTATGAACGGTATCATCTATATCATCGGGCTGATCGTCGTGATTGCTGCGGTGCTCTCGTTCTTCGGCCTGCGCTGATGATGGATTGGGCGCAGCGAGGCCGTGAGGCGTCGCCGGCAAAGCCTTTGACGCCTCACCCCGCCACCACCCACACCATCACCGGCAGCGTCGTCGCCGCCAGCAGGGCGCCCAGCGCCACTGCGCCCAACGCCGGTTTCACCCGCCGCTGATACTGCATGGCGAAGATGTACGCGTTCGCACCGGGCGGCATCGCCGCGAAAAGCACGATGGCGCCGGCGGCGATCGGCGGCAGGCCCGGCAGCTTGGCCAGCATGAACGGATATTTCGGTGATAGTGCACGAAACTGCACAACATCGGGCGAGATCGATCTTGTCACCGCCCGCGGTCACCCTAACCTCGCGCAGTACTACGCGAGCCGCCTGAGTTTCCCGGAAAGTCTGCTCCTGAACACTTATATCAAGCCGCGCGATCGAATTGTGGGCCTGCGTTCGGCTGGACAAATTCGCCATTTGGAGTAGCCTTTTCAGACACAGCAACATGTTGGCGGAGGTTCTCCGTGGAACATCGCGGCGTAAGCTTCTCGGTCGTTGAGATGAGCTACCCGGCTGGTTGGAAGTGGACTGTCGGAAAGGGCCGAACAGTGTCGGTCGGTGTCTGTGCGACGAGGCTCGACGCGATCCGCCAGGCTCAGACCTTCATCGACGCGATCATGGACTGGGCTGCCTAGGCTAAAGTCAGAATACTCGCTCTCGATTGGTCATGCCGAGCACCGTAAACCAGCAGCTGAGTTTCTGTCGGCGCGGCGCTACCTCCCCCCTACGGTGACAGTGCACCAAACCCCGATTTCGTGGGGCGTTCATTAGACCACTGGCGAAGGCCAATTTTCTGGACTGTCACGGTACTGTAGCTGCCTCACGTCTGGGGCAACATCCCGAGATCAGCCAGCATCGACAATCTTTGGAGCCTGAGAAAATGATCTCAGCCGAATACTGCCGGCTTATGTCCCGCTACAACATTTGGCAGAACGCCTCTTTGGTAGCTGCCGCCGACCGGCTGACCCACGAGGATCGCTGGAAGGATCGAGGGGCGTTCTTCCGGTCGATTGCAGCTACGTTGAACCATCTCTATTGGGCTGATGCCCTCATACTGGAGCGGCTGACAGGGAATGCGCGTCCAGAGCAAACCATCAAGCACTCCCTCGCAAATCCCTCGGATTGGGAGGCCTTCAAGGCGCTCCGCTTGCAACGGAACGAGGAAATCGAAGCGTGGTCAGCGCGATTGCGCGACGCGGATCTGAACGGGATGCTCGTTTGGTATCCTGCAGACGGTTCGACTCGGATCGAGAAACCAAAGACGCTGGTGGCTGTTCAACTCTTCAATCACCAGACCCACCATCGAGGTCAGGTGCACGCGATGTTGACGGCAGCGGGTGCAGACCCAGAGCCGACTGACCTTCATCTTCTGGCGTAGCGCGAGGACGCTTCATCCATCTCGCAGGTCAGGAGATCATCGCCTTGATCTGCGCCGTATCCGCAAACTCGACCAGCTCCGCGATTTTGCCATCCTGAAATGTGAACAGGTCCACGATCTCGGTGCTGACCGCTTTGCCGGTCGGGTGGTATCGCACGGTGACGCGGGAGTGGACGGCGACGCGATCGCCGTCGACCAGCTCGGCGAGGATCTCGCGGCCTTCGAAGCCGAAGCCTTCGGTGAATTGATGGAAAGCTTCGCGCAGGGTCGGGTGGCCCTGTATGCGTCCTGTCAATTCGAGCGCACCCTTGTCGCCCATCAGGGTGAATGCGCCCTCGGGATGAAAGGCCGTCACCAGGCTATCGGTGTCACCGCCATCGCGCGCGGCGTAGCCGGCCCTGATCAATGCAAGCATGTCTTCGCGGTTCGCCATGTGCCCCCTCCCTGCAATGTGTATCGGGGCAGCCTAGCGACCTTTGCGTGCAAAGGCAAAGTGATTGCAATCGTGCTGCGATTGCTCAGCGTGGCGCGATCCAGGCCCGTTAGCTGGCTGTACAGCGACACCGCCTGAGCGCGCGTTTCGGTCCCTACGACCCCAGCCCAATGATCCTCCGCGCCATGCGCACATTGGCGTAGTCGATCATCTTGCCGTCCAGCGTCACCGCGCCCTGTCCCAGCGCCTCGGCCTGCTCCATGGCTTCGACGATCCGCCGCGCCTGGGCCAGCTCCTCGGCCGAGGGCGTGAACGCGCGCAGCGTCGGCTCGATCTGGTCGGGATGGATCACCTGCTTGCCGTCGAAGCCCATCGCAGCGGCCTTTTGCGCGCTGGCCTCGGTCAGTCCAGCATCGCGGAACGCGCCGCAGGGGCCATCGATCGCGCGCAGGCCGTGCGCGCGAGCGGCGACCAGCAGGCGCATCATCGGATAGGCGAACAGGTCGAGCGGCGCGGCGGCGTAGCCGCTTTGAGCTGATCCGACATGACGGTAACCATCCGGCGAAATGCCGATGTCGGAGGTGCGGGCGCCGAGCGAGGCTGCGAGGTCGCCGACGCCGAGATGCAGCGCGGCCACGCTGTCTTGGCACGCGGCGAGGGCGTCGACATTGACGAGGCCGAGCGCGGTCTCGATCAGCAGCTCGAGCGTAACAGGCGCGGCCCGATCGGGCGCGGCCGCGTGCAGCTGACCGGCGATGGCAACGATGTCACTCAACCGCTCCGCCTTCGGCACGATCAAAGCATCCAGCCGGGGCAGGGCCGCCAAGCTGCGGATCTCCTCTGCGATGAACGGGCTGTCGACGGCATTGAGCCTGACCGCGACGTGCTTGCTGCCCCAGTCGAGCGAGGACAGCGCGCGGGCGGCTTCCGTCAGCGCAACGCCCTTCTCCGCGGGCGGCACGGCGTCTTCGAGGTCCATGAACACCGCGTCCGCCGATGATGCCGCCGCCTTGGCGACGACACGGGCGCGATGCGCGGGAACGGCGAGATAAGCCCGCGTCGGGCGCTGCGAGGCCATTCTCACGTTCCCTTAACGAGGCCAAGTTCGCCGAGGATCTTCTCGTTGTGCTCGCCGACATCAGGCACCGGATCCATCCGCGGCGTCACGCCGGGAATGGTGAGCGCGGGCAGGAAGCTCATCACCGGCCCGCACGGCGATCCCACGCTTCTCACCCGCGCGCGGGCATGCAGCTGCTCATGCTGCAGGAACGCCTCGACCGAGTTCAGGTGCGCATTCGCGATCGCGGCTTCGTCCAGCAGCCGCAGCACCTCCTCGCTGGTCATCGAGGCAAAGCGCCGCTCGATATGCGCTTGCAGCTCGTCGCGGTTCTGCATGCGCAGCGGATTGGTGCGGAAGCGCAGGTCGTCGGCGAAGTCGGGGTCGCCCAGCACGATGCGGCACAGCGACCGCCATTCCCGGTCGTTCTGGATGCCGAAGAAAATGGTGTTGCCGTCGCCGACGCGGAACGGGCCGTAAGGCGCGATCGTCGCATGCTTGGCGCCGGTGCGCGGCAGCGGCCGGCCCGTACTCTCGGTGTAGAAGGCGGGATAGCTCATCCAGTCCGTGATGGAATCGAACAGCGAGGCCTGGAACGCCGTGCCCTTGCCGGTCCGTTCGCGCCGATATAGCGCCATCAGCACGCCGTTGAGGATGTACATGCCGGTGGCGATATCGACGACGGAAAGCCCGACCTTGGCCGGCTCGGCCTCCGTGCCGTTGATGGCGAGCACGCCGGCCTCGCACTGCACCAGGAGATCATAGGCCTTCTTGTCGCTGTAGGGGCCATCAGTGCCATAGCCCGAGACGTCGCAGGCAATCAGGCGCGGAAATCTGCGCAGCAGCGAAGCGGCATCGAGGCCGAGTCGCTCCGCCGCGCCGGGCGCGAGGTTCTGGATGAACACATCGGTGCGCGGCAGCAGGGCGTCGAGCACCTTGCGACCCTCGGGGCTCTTGATGTCGATGGCGAGGCTTTCCTTGGAGCGGTTGGTCCAGACGAACTGGCTCGACATGCCGTTCATCACATGATCGTAGTCGCGGCAGAAATCGCCGCTGCCCGGCCGCTCGATCTTGATCACCCGCGCGCCCCAATCGGCGAGGTGCCGGCTCGCCAGCGGCGCCGCGATCGCCTGCTCCAGCGACACCACCATCACGCCCGACAGCGGCAGCTCCGCTTCATTCCCCGTCATGTGATTGTCCTCCTCGTGTGCGCTTTTCGACCAGCGCAGGAGAGAGGCCGGCCACCCCACGCGCATCTTCTTGAGGGTGACATGATGCCCCTGTTTTGCCCGACAAGTCAAATTTGGCTTCGAAAAATCCTAAAATTCGGCGACGTGAGTGTTTGCAATGACTTGGCTACTGTGCATGGGGTTGTTTTCGCACTTTTGTGTTGGGGGGCACAGTCGCTCTCCCACCCACAGCTGTCATCCCCCGCGCAGGCGGGGGATCCAGTACGCCGCGGCTTCTCAGGGAACGTTGGACGTCTCTGGAATACTGGATCCCCGCCTTCGCGGGGATGACAGCTGTCCCGCCGCACCCTGTTGCCGAGAGCGCACACGTGCCGGCTTTCGCACTTGCCCTCGGTTGCCAACGAACCGCCGTTCACCCACTATTCGCGCTGACTCGTGATGTGGGGGGATCGATGCCGGCGTTTCGCTTCAAGTCCTTTGCAAAGCCCTTGGCCGTTGCAAGCCTCGCGCTTGCCCTGGCCATCCTGGCGCTGCCGCGCGCCGGCTTCGCCTACACCCAGGAGGAGCAGCAGGCCTGCACGCCGGACGCGATGCGGCTGTGCGGCGAGTTCGTCCCGAACGTCGATGCCATCACCGCCTGCATGATCAAGAAGAAGGCGCAGCTCTCGCCGCAATGCGCGGTGTTCTTCCGCCGCGGACCGGCGCCGCGCGAGCAGCGCGCCGGCAAGCCGACCCAGATCGCGCCCAAGGCTGCGAAGAAGACCGCCAAGCCGGCGCCCAAGAAGAAATCCAGCCAAGGCTGAGCGCCCGGCGACCAAAGCCGCGCCATCGCGCGCTTTCCTCGTTCCGGCCCTGACTTCGGCTTCGCGGGCAGCCAGCGGACTCGTTTTGTTCGCACGGCGCCGGAAGGCTTGCATCGATTGACGGGCGTGCGCCCCTGAAAAGAAAGCGCGCGGCAGGTTTGCGCGGCAAGGTTGCATTCCGCTTTTGTCCCGCGCGTTGCTCAAAAAACGCACAGACGCCTCGCACGGGCGGCATTTCGATGCGGCCCGTGTCCGCCTCCTGCGAAGCAGTGTGACTCAAAAGCCAACACGTCTTGTTATTTCGTGGCTGTCGCGCAGCTCCCGACAAATTTTTCTTTCACGAATCAGCGCGCTGATTCATTTTCGCGGCCTGGGGTCAATCTGGAGGCGGAAGGTATGAACGTCATTGTTTTTGCATCACGTAAAGGCGGTTCGGGCAAGAGTACCCTCGCCGCGCATCTCGCCGCGCAGATCAAGGCGAGCAAGCAGGTCATGCTGGTTGACGCCGATCCGCAGGGCTCCCTGACGCTGTGGCACAAGCTGCGCGGCACCAACGAGCCGCCGATCAAGGCTGCCGTCAACTCCGTCAGCGGCATCGTCTCCGCGGCCAAGCGCGACGGTTATGAATGGGTGTTGATCGACACGCCGCCGAACCTGTCGGCCGTCGTCGACGACGCGATCAAGAATGCCACCATGGTGGTCATCCCGGCGCGTCCCGGCGTGTTCGACGTCAATGCCGTGCAGGAAACCATCCAGATGTGTCGCGCCGCGCGCAAGCCCTACGCGGTCGTGCTCAACGGTGCCCCGGCCAAGCGTGACGAAGCCGAAAGCCCGATCGTCACCATCGCCCGCGAAGCACTGGCGAAATTCCGCGCTCCGGTGTGGGGCGGCCAGATCACCAATCGTTCGGATTTGTTGATGGCGCTCAGCCACGGCGAAGGCGCGCGCGAATATCAGGCCGAGAGCCGTGCGGCTCAGGAAATCGCAAGACTGTGGGCGGCGATCGAGCGTTCGGTGAAGGCTATCCGCGGCACCGCGTCGGCCTCCGGCGCAATGCACAAGCAGGCAGCTTAATTTTCATTGATCATGTCGAACGGCGAAAAACGCGCGGGAAGTCCGCGCGTTTTGCGTTTCTGATTTCGCTCACGCCACTATCAGCATGTAGAACACGATGACCGGCGACAGAGTCAGGATCACCGACCAGATGCCGACGGCCCAGAGAATGTCCTCGGTGGTAAAGCCCTGCTGTTCGGCGTCGAAATGCGACGCCATTTCATTCTGACTATTCACAAACGCCCCCGCGATTTCTTCGCTTATGGACGTCAGTGATAGCAGCGATGTTTTAAGATCCGGATCGCATCTGCCCGTGCATTTTGAACACAGGTGCTACCACGGATTAACCATCCCGCGCGCGCAGCTTCAGCCGACCAGCCAGACGCGAAACAGCAGCACCGGCATCAGGCCGAGCATCACGGCCCAGAACCCGAACGACGAGACGACGAGAATTCCCTTCAAGAGATCGGCGGGCGCGAACTGGCTCGCGGCCGTAGGCCGGGTGCGATACCCCATGGTCATTTCCCCTTCGGTAACTTTGGACAGAACGATAGGCGCAGTCACGTAAACGAGACGTGGATACGGATTGCGGCAGCTGCGAAGGCCGTTGGGGCGCGGTTAACCAAACGGGCACGCTTCACCCTCTCCCCTTGTGGGAGAGGGTGGCTCGCCGCGGAGCGGCGAGACGGGTGAGGGGTCTGTCTCCACACAAACAGTCTTGCGCTTGGAGAAAACCCCTCATCCGGCGCTTCGCGCCACCTTCTCCCACGAGGGGAGAAGGAAGAGCAGCGTGCACGGAGAGAAAACTACGCCGCGATCGTCACCCGTCGCTCGATCTCGCGATCGATCGTTGCCGCGAGCTCGCTGCTCACTTCCACCATCGGCAGGCGCACCTCCGGGCTGTCGATCAGGCCGGATCGCCACAGCCAGTACTTCGCCGGCGCGGGGCTCGGCTCGGCGAACAACAGCCGCGTCAGCTCGCCGGCCTCGTGCCAGCGCGCCAGCGCCGCATCGTGGTTGCCGCGCTTGTGCTCGCTATAGATTGCCGCAAACGTTGCGGTCTCGACATGGGCTGAGAGCACGATGCCGCCGTCGGCGCCGTCACTGAGTGCCTCGAAGAAATTGGCGTCCTCGCCGGTGAGCACGCGAAAGCCCTTCGGCCGGTCGCGCAAGAGCGCGATCGATTGCTCCCGGCTCGCGCCGCAATCCTTCAGGCCGACGATGTTCTTGTGCTCGGCAAGGCGCAGCATGGTCTGGTTGGTGATGTTGACGGCGCAGCGATAGGGAATGTTGTAGAGCGCGATCGGCCATGCGGCGTGGTCGGCGAGCGTCTCGAAATGCGCCAGCAGGCCGCGCTGCGACGGCCGCACATAATAGGGACTGGCGATCAGGTAACCGTCGATCGGCCAGTCCGCGGTCTCGTCGAGGCGCTCCTGCAGACGCGAGGTGTCCGCGCCCGACAGTCCGAGGCAGATCGGCAGGTTGCGGCCGGCGGTCGCCATCTCCTCGCGCACCACGGCGACGAGACGTTCGAGCTCGGCCGCGCGCAGTGTCATGCCTTCACCGGAGGTCGCGCCCAGGATGAGGCCGTCGATGCCGTGCGCGCAATAGTGCCGGGTCAGCCGCCGCAGCGACCTCTCGTCCAGCGCGCCGTCCTGGAACGGCGTCACCAGCGGCAACCACAGCCCGTGCAAGTGATCTCGTAGTGCGGTCATGTTTCCATCTCCTTCTCGGGAAAAATGCCTGAGACGGAGGGCACATGAAAAAACCCCGTCCAGGCGGCGGGGTTTTCGGGATTGGCTCGCGATGACGAAGTCAGCTTAGCGCGCGCAATATTCCGAGGCCCCCGGATGGGGGCCTTTTTTCGAAACGATTGCGCACGACTTCGTGATCATGGGCGAATGATGCGGGGTATGCGCGGAACTGTCAACACACGCGGAGAGCGAAGCACATTTTGACGAAAAAAAGCCGGACCCGAGGGCCCGGCTTAGGTATTGGCCACGTGAGGCCGACACAATCACCTTCCAAGAGGGATTACTGAACTCCCGCGCCACTGGAGGAGGGGGACAAATGCGCAACGCGAAGGCTCAGCGTGCAAACATTATGGGCTTGCCGAGTGCCTTGCAGCAACAGCCGAGGCCGCATGTCAGTCATGCGGAAATCAGGACGGCCAGCGTTGCGCCTTGCTCACCACGAAGTCACGGAACACCTGCACGCGCGCGACCGTCTTCAACTCCTCGGGATAGACGAAGTAGGTGTCGAGCTGGATCGAGTCCGACTCGCCGAACAGCTGCACGAGCTTGCTCTGCTCCTCGACTAGGTAATCGGGCAGGGCGGCGATGCCGAGGCCCTGCGCGCAGGCGCGCACGAGACCGAGGATGTTGTTGACCTTGAAGTAGGCTTCGCGCGGACCCGAGCCGTTGCGCCCGGCTTCGATCAGCCAGTTGCGGTTCTGCAGGTGCGGCGCGAAGTTGCCGTCCGAGAGCGTGATGATGCGGTGGGAGTCGAGCTCCTCCAGCGTGCGCGGCGTGCCGAAGCGCTTGATGTATTCCGGCGAGCAATAGGCGTGGAAGCCCATCGCGAACAGCTTGCGCTGGATCAGATCCGGCTGCGTCGGCTTGCGGGTGCGGATCGCGACGTCAGCCTCGCGCATCGACAGATCGAGCTCCTCGTCGGTGACGATCAGCGAGATGCGGATCTCCGGATAGAGCGCGGTGAATTCGCCGAGCCGCGGGATCAGCCAGTTGATGCCGACGCCGGGCGTGGTGGTGATCTTGAGATCGCCGCTCGGCCGCTCGCGGCTGTCGGTCAGCTTGGCGCGCGCCGCCTGCAGCTGCATGAACACGTCATGCGCCGTGCGGAACAACAGGTCGCCCTGCTCGGTAAGGATCAGGCCGCGGGCGTGGCGGTGGAACAGCGAGACCGAGAGCTCCTGCTCCAGCGCCGAGACCTGGCGCGACACCGCCGATTGCGACAGGCCGAGCTGCTCGCCCGCATGCGTGAAGCTGCCCGCTTCCGCCGCGGCGTGAAACACCTTCAGCTTGTCCCAGTCCATATCCGTAAATCCGTCGCGTGTTCGGGGCATGATTCTATTCCGCTGCCGCGCGCTCGCTGGCGCGAAGGGCCAAGAAACGTTCGGCTTCGAGTGCGGCCATGCAGCCGAGGCCGGCGGCCGTCACGGCCTGGCGATAGGTTTCGTCGGCGACGTCGCCGGCGGCGAATAGGCCGGGCACCGAGGTCGCGGTCGAGTTCGGGGCGACCTCGATATAGCCGGAGGGTTTCAGCTTGACCTGATCCTTGACCAGCTCGGTCGCGGGCGCATGCCCGATGGCGATGAAGATGCCGTCGGCCTTGACGTCCGTGAGCGCGCCGGTCTTGACGTTCTTGAGCCGGACATGGGTGACCTTGTTGGGATTCTCGGTGCCGCAGATCTCGTCGACCGCGGCGTCCCAGATCACCTTGATCTTCGGATGCTTGAACAGGCGCTCCTGCAGGATGCGCTCGGCCCGGAAATGATCGCGACGATGCACGATCGTGACCTGCGAGGCATGGTTGGTGAGGTACAGGGCTTCCTCGACCGCGGTGTTGCCGCCGCCGACCACGATCACCTCCTTGCCACGGTAGAAGAAGCCGTCGCAGGTGGCGCAGGCCGACACGCCGCCGCCCTGGAACTTGGCTTCCGACGGCAGCCCGAGCCAGCGGGCCTGCGCGCCGGTGGCCAGGATCACGGTCTCGGCGAGATAGACGTCGCCAGAGTCGCAGGTGAGGCGGAACGGCCGCTGCGCCGTCTCCAGCTTGGTCACCAGGTCGGAGACGATCTTGGTGCCGACATGGACCGCCTGCTTCTCCATCTGCTCCATCAGCCAGGGGCCCTGGATCACGTCGGCGAAGCCTGGATAGTTCTCGACGTCGGTCGTGATGGTGAGCTGGCCGCCGGGCTGGATGCCCTGGATCAGGATCGGCTCAAGCATCGCGCGCGCGGCGTAGATCGCGGCGGTGTAGCCAGCCGGGCCGGAGCCGATGATGACGACCTTTGCATGAACAGGAGCGGACATTTCGATGGACGCCTTTCACGGGGGATTTGCAGCGCGAGCGCGGAATGTGCCGGGAGGCGTAGCGGAGGCGCTGAAATATCAGAGCTAATCTAAGCAATCTGGCGAGCCATGCAAGAATTGCATTCCCTATCGGCGGATTTTTCCAACAGGGAACAAAAGTCGATTGCGCTGCACGCGCAATAAAATTGCGCCGGCGGTGCGGATTGGGCTATGAGGATTTCGACAAGTCCACCCAATACCGCCGCAAAGGCCAGGAGTTCCAATCACGTGTCGCGGAACCTAGACGAGATCGACCTGAAAATTCTCACCGAGATTCAGGCCGACGGTCGAATCACCAATGTCGAACTGGCCAAGCGCGTCGGCATCTCGCCGCCCCCCTGTCTGCGCCGCGTCCGGGCGCTGGAGGAGGAGGGTTACATCCACGGCTATCGCGGCCTCCTGGACGCACGCAAGCTGGGCTTCGACGTGACCGTTTTCGCCGCCGTGCACCTGTCCAGCCAGGCCGAAGCGGATTTGCGCGCGTTCGAGGAGTTCGTCCGCGCCGAGCCCCTGGTGCGGGAATGCTGGATGCTGTCCGGCGAGGTCGATTTCATCCTGAAATGCGTCGCACCCGACATGGCGACCTTCCAGGATTTCGTCACGCATCTGACGGCGGCACCGCATGTCCGCAACGTGCGCACGTCATTGGTGCTGCACAATTCGAAGTACGAGGCGGCCGTGCCGCTCGAGGTGAAGGGACGACGTTAGGGTCTTCTCCCTCTCCCCGTTCTTACGGGGAGAGGTGAAGACCAGTCCACGGTCCTCTCCGTCATTGCGAGCGGAGCGAAGCAATCCAGTGTCTTTCCGCAGAGGCAGTCTGGATTGCTTCGCTCCGCTCGCAATGACGTGTGGTGAGAACGTGTGTCCGCCACAACTCCAGCAACACGCCAAAAAGGCCGCGCACTGCGCGGCCTTTTTGAAACGTCAGCAGACGCAGCGGCAAGTCCTTACCGCCACTCCACTTTGGTGATCTCGTACGCCTTGGCGCCGCCCGGCGTGTTGACCTCGACCGTGGCGCCCTTCTTCTTGCCGATCAATGCGCGTGCGAGCGGCGAGGTGATCGAGATCCGGCCCTTCTTGGCGTCCGCCTCGACCTCGCCGACGATCTGCCACACCGTCTTCTTCTCGGTGTCCTCATCGACCAGCGTCACGGTGGCGCCGAACTTGATGGTGTCGCCGGAGAGCTTGGAGATGTCGATGATGTCGGCGCGCGCGAGCTTGTCCTCGAGCTCGGCGATGCGACCCTCATTGTGCGACTGCTCTTCCTTCGCGGCATGATATTCCGCGTTCTCCGACAGGTCTCCGTGCGAGCGCGCCTCCGCGATATGCTCGATGATCCGCGGACGGTCCACGGACTGGCGCTGCTTCAATTCTTCCCCGAGCGCGACAAAGCCGGCCTGGGTCATCGGAACCTTTTCCATCGTCTCTCTCGTCCTTCGATCGTGCGCCCCAGAATGCGGATGGGCGCCGCAACCTTGATTCGTCAGTCCTCCAGAGCCCAAAGAGGGGCTGCCGGACCTTGACAGATATGGGCTTTAGCGCCGGAACAGAACTGCCACCTGGCCGGATCGGTTCCTCCGGCCATTGTGGCTTCATTGCCAATCACTTAGCGGAAGCTTCGCTGCCGCTAGCGATCAGGTTTCCGAAAAGTAGCTCTGCAGGGTACGAACCTCAAGGTCCCCACCCAAATAGGCGCGGATGCCCTGCGCGGCCGCCACGGCCCCGGAAAGAGTGGTGTAATATGGCACTTTATGCAAGAGGGCCGCGCGCCGCAGCGAGCGGCTGTCGGCCAGCGCCTGCGGGCCTTCGGTGGTGTTGAAGACGAGCTGGACGTCGCCATTGGTGATGGCATCGACGATGTGCGGCCGCCCCTCCAGCACCTTGTTCACCTTCTCGGTCGGGATGCCTTGATCGGTCAGGAAGCGCGCCGTGCCCGAGGTCGCCAGCACCTTGAAGCCGAGCGAATGCAATTCGCGCACGGCATCCGCGATGCGCGTCTTGTCGCTTTCGCGCACCGAGACGAACACGGTGCCCTTGCGCGGCACCCGCGTGCCGCCGCCGAGCTGACTCTTGGCGAAGGCGACCGCAAACGAGCGGTCGATTCCCATGACCTCGCCGGTCGAGCGCATCTCGGGGCCGAGCACAGTGTCGACGCCGGGGAAGCGTGCGAACGGGAAGACCGATTCCTTGACGCCGACGTGCTTGAGCGCCGCCTTCTTCAGCTTGAAATCGGCAAGCTTCTCGCCGGCCATGATGCGCGCGGCGATCTTGGCGACCGGCGTGCCGACCACCTTGGCGACGAACGGCACGGTGCGCGAGGCACGCGGATTGACCTCGAGCACGTAGATCTCGCCGTCCTTGATGGCGTATTGCACGTTCATCAGGCCAATGACGTCGAGGCCGAGCGCGAGTTCGCGGGTCTGCCGCTCCAGCTCCTCGATCATTTTCTCATCGAGCGAGTGCGGCGGCAGCGAGCAGGCGCTGTCGCCGGAATGGATGCCGGCTTCCTCGATGTGCTCCATGATGCCGACGATGAAGGTGTCCTTGCCGTCGCACAGACAGTCGACGTCGATTTCCGTGGCATCCGACAGATAGCGGTCGAACAGCAGCGGGTTCTTGCCGAGCACGGTGTTGATCTGGCCGGTCTTGTCGTTCGGATAGCGCGCCTTGACGTCGGCCGGCACCAGCTCCGGCAGCGTGCCGAGCAGATAATCATTGAGCTGGTTCTCCTCGCGGATGATCTGCATCGCGCGGCCGCCGAGCACGTAGGACGGGCGCACCACCAGCGGCAGGCCGAGATCGGCGGAGACGAGGCGGGCCTGCTCGACCGAATAGGCGATGCCGTTCTTCGGTTGCTTGAGGCGCAGCTTGTCGAGCACGCGCTTGAAGCGGTCGCGGTCCTCGGCGAGGTCGATGGCGTCGGGCGAGGTGCCGAGGATCGGCACTTCGGCGGCTTCCAGCGCGCGCGCCAGCTTCAGCGGCGTCTGGCCGCCGAACTGCACGATCACGCCGTGCAGCGTGCCGTTGCTGCGCTCCTTGGCGATGATCTCCAGCACGTCCTCGGCGGTGAGCGGCTCGAAATAGAGCCGGTCGGCTGTGTCGTAGTCGGTCGACACCGTCTCCGGATTGCAGTTGATCATGATGGATTCGTAGCCGGCGTCATGCAGCGCGAAGCAGGCGTGACAGCAGCAATAGTCGAACTCGATGCCCTGGCCGATGCGGTTGGGACCGCCGCCGAGAATGATGACCTTCTTCTTGTCGGACGGCGCGCTCTCGTCCGCGGGCAGGCCGGCGAACGGCGCCTCATAGGTCGAGTACATGTAGGCGGTCGGCGAGGCGAACTCGGCCGCGCAGGTGTCGATGCGCTTGTACACCGGGTGGACGCCGAGCGCGTGGCGCTTGGCCTTGACTTCGGCCTCCGTCGTCTCGGCCAGCACGGCGAGCCGCGCGTCGGAGAAGCCCATGGCCTTCAGCGTGCGCATGCCGAAGGCGTTGCCAGGCAGGCCGTTCTTCCTGACCTTCTCCTCCATCTCGACGATGCCACGCATCTCGGCGAGGAACCACGGATCGATCTTGCAGGAGTTGAAGATGTCCTCGTTCGACCAGCCGAGCCGCATGGCCTGGGCGACCTGGAGGATGCGGTTCGGCGTCGGAGTGCCGAGCGCGGCGCGGATCGCGTTCTTGTCGTCGTCGCGGCCGAGGCCCTCGATCTCGATCTCGTCGAGGCCGGTCAATCCCGTCTCGAGCCCGCGCAGCGCCTTTTGCAGGCTTTCCTGGAAGGTGCGGCCGATCGCCATGACCTCGCCGACCGATTTCATCGAGGTGGTCAGCGTGGTCGAGGCGCCCGGGAATTTCTCGAAGGCAAAACGCGGCACCTTGGTGACGACGTAGTCGATGGTCGGCTCGAATGACGCCGGCGTGGCACCGCCGGTGATGTCATTGGCGATCTCGTCGAGCGTGTAGCCGACCGCGAGCTTGGCGGCGACCTTGGCGATCGGAAAGCCGGTGGCTTTCGAGGCCAGCGCGGAGGAGCGCGACACGCGCGGATTCATCTCGATGACGACCATGCGGCCGTCTTCGGGATTGACGCCGAACTGAACGTTGGAGCCGCCGGTCTCGACCCCGATCTCGCGCAGCACCGCCAGCGAGGCGTCGCGCATGATCTGGTATTCCTTGTCGGTCAGCGTCAGCGCCGGCGCCACCGTGATGGAATCGCCGGTGTGCACGCCCATCGGATCGAGGTTCTCGATCGAGCAGACGATGATGCAATTGTCTTTCTTGTCGCGCACCACCTCCATCTCGTACTCTTTCCAGCCGAGCACGGACTCCTCGATCAGCACTTCGTTGGTGGGAGACGCGTCAAGGCCGCGCTCGATGATGTCGAGGAACTCTTCCTTGTTGTAGGCGATGCCGCCGCCGGTGCCACCCATCGTGAAGGAGGGGCGGATGATCGCGGGCAGGCCGATCTCGGACAGCGCCATCATGGCCTGGCCGAAGGCGTATTCCTGGTAGCGCTTGCGACGCTCGCTCTCGCCGAGCGTCCACTGCCGGTCGAGCTCTTCGAGCGCGGCGCCCGACAGCTTTGCGCGTTCGGCCTGGTATTTCTCGCGGAACGACTTCTTCAGCTCGGAGGCGTTGGCGAGCCGAGACTTCGGCGTCTCGAGCCCGATCTTGGTCATGGCCTCGCGGAAGAGCTGGCGGTCTTCCGCCTTGTCGATGGCATCGGCGGTGGCGCCGATCATCTCGACGTCGAACTTCTCCAGCGTGCCCTGGCGGCGCAGCGACAGCGCGCAGTTCAGCGCGGTCTGGCCGCCCATGGTCGGCAGCAGCGCGAAGCCGCCGGGAATGACGTGACGTTCCTTCTCGATGATCTTGGCAACGATCTCGGGCGTGATCGGCTCGATATAGGTCGCATCCGCCAATTCCGGGTCGGTCATGATGGTGGCCGGGTTGGAATTGACGAGGACGATGCGATAGCCCTCTTCCTTCAGCGTCTTCACCGCCTGCGTGCCCGAATAGTCGAACTCGCAGGCCTGGCCGATCACGATGGGACCGGCGCCGATGATCAGGATGGTCGAGATGTCGGTTCGTTTGGGCATCACCGCTCACGGGCTGGGATCTGGGCACAAAAAAAGGGCGCGCTTGCCGCGCGTCCCCATTTGGCGAGAGCGCGGGGTCTCCCTCGCGCGCGGGTGGGTCTTAAACCAGTTTTTGGAGCGGCGAAACCCCGAAAAACGCCCATCAACCGCCAATTTTCAGGGGTTTGACGGTGCGTTGCCGGCATCGTCGGGGCGGGCGGGCAGTCCGTCTCCGCTTCCGCTATGCTCCAGCTACGCCGGACACGCTTCGCCCCTACGGGTCTTGCGTGGCTGCGCCACGCGTAGCCCCGCAGGAGCGAAGCGTGGAGACCCGGCCTGGATTTGAACCAGGATGAAGAGCGATGCACCGCCCCCGCGTAGACATTTCCGCCACCGGGCCATCAGGATTATTCCCGATCGGCGTGCGCCAGGCCACCTCAGCTGATCGTTATGCTTAACGGACCAGAGGCGGCCTCGCGATGAAGGTCATGCGCCAGCGGTTGTGCCCAATATTGCTGTGGGCGCGCTGGACCGCGAAGCCCGCCGCCTTCAGCTTGGCCGTGATCTCGTCCTCGCTGTAGCGCTGCAGTCCGATCTTCGAGCGCAGCTGGCGATAATCCGACAGCGCGGTGCTGATCAGCCCGATCAGCGCGTCCTTCAGAAATCCGTGACGCAGGCCGAACCCGAGCAGCGCCATCACATCCCTGACCATGCCGACATTGGGCTGTAGGATGTCGCCCAGCACCAGCTTGCCGGAGGGTTTCAGGATGCGGCGGATGTTCAATAGCGCCGCATCGAGCTCGTCCGGCGTCATGTATTGTGCGACCGAGTTCATCACGACGAGATCGATCGACTGATCCTGCATCTTGCGGACGTCCTCGAGCGAGCGGACGCGGATCTTGGTGTTTGGGGCAAACCGCGCGATCAGCCGGCCGCGCACGCCCGGCGCGGGCTCGGCCAGGATCAGCATGCCGCAGGCGGCTGCCACCTGGCTCGCCGACAGCGCTTCGCCGCAGGCATAGTCCAGCACCGTCGCATCGGGCGAGGGGATGTAGCCGATGATGTCCCGCGCAATGATCTGGAAGTGCAAGTTGCGATGCAGCTTGCTGACATAGATCGTATGCGTCGAGTCGTAATAATCGATCCAATCGTCCATTGGTATCCCGCCCAGGGGTTCCTATCTAGGAACCGCGCTGCCCACCTTGCGTTAGGGGTGCGGCGGCGCGCCGTCAATGTCCGCGTCCTAACAGGAAGGTCTCCCGTGAGCAAAACCAACAACAAGGTCTCGCCCGAACTCGATACCCCCACGGATCTGTCGCCCGACGGGGTCAAGAAAGTCTCTGAGGCGCTCAACGTGCTTCTGGCCGACGCGTTCGCGCTTTATCTGAAGACCAAGAATTTCCACTGGCACATCAGCGGGCGCCACTTCCGCGATTACCACCTGCTGCTCGACGAGCAGTCCGACCAGATCTTCGCCACGACCGACCAGCTCGCCGAGCGCGTCCGCAAGATCGGCGGCACCACGCTGAAGTCGATCGGCCAGGTCGCAAAGCTCCAGACCATCAAGGACAACAACGAGGACTACGTCCCGCCGCGCGAGATGCTGCGCGAGCTGATGCAGGACAACAAGCACGTCGCTGCCGCGATGCGCAAGGCGCACGACGTGTGCGACGAGGCCGGCGACGTCGCCAGCGCCAGCATTTTGGAGAACTTCATCGACGAGACCGAGCGGCGGACCTGGTTCCTGTTTGAAGCGACGAGGCAGGAGGGCGGCAACGAGGCGTAACGGGATGCGTAGGGTGGGTTAGCCTCGCAGAAGCGCGAAGCGCATCTGCAAGGCGTAACCCACCACTGTCTCTGTCCGCGGAAACAGAAGAGGTGGGTTACGCCTTTGGCTAACCCACCCTACTGCACCACGCGTGTGGCTACCGCCACAACCGCATCAGCGCGCCGTCCTTCCCCGTCACGGGATCAGCCGGCGGCAGCGCCACTTGCGGAATCGTCTTCAGCGCTTTCGCATGGTTCTCCGGCGTTGCGCGCGTGATCTCCATTTTTGCGCCTGGCGGATAGGCGCCGATCACGCAAAAATCATCGCTCGCCTTGATGCATTGATGTCCGGTGCCGGCGGGCAGGATCGCAACGTCGCCGGCCTTGATCTGAAGCTCCTGGCCGTGATCGCCGCCGAAACGCACGCGGGCGCTGCCGCGCGCGACGCCGAGCACCTCATGCACCGTCGCATGATAATGCAGATAATCGTAGACGCCGTTGCGCCACGTCCCGCCCCAGCCGTTCGCTTCGAACAGATTCTCGATGGTCTCTTCCGGGCGCTTTGGGTCGAGCTTCACCGCGCCCTGGTAGACCAGGAACGGAAGGATGTTGTTCGGCACGAGCCCGTCATCCTCGAAAACAATGGCGAGCGGCTCGGCCTTGTCGCGGACGACGGACATGGCTGTGCTCCTGCGCAAGAATAGCAGGGATCAACCAAACGCGTGCGGCGACGTTCCTCGTTCCACCGTCATTCCGGGGCGACGCGCAGCGTCGAGCTATGATGCGCAATTGCGCATCAGAGAATCCATGACACTGCAAAGTCTGTTGTCAGATGGATTCTGGGCTCGCGCTACGCGCGCCCCGGAATGACGAAAAGCCCGGGGCGAGCCCGGGCTTTTGTCGTGAAGTATCCGTGGAGAACGCGCCTTACGCCCTCTTCCTCTGCCGCATCAGGTCGGCGAAGCGCTGGAACAGGTAATGCGAGTCGCGCGGGCCGGGTGAGGCCTCGGGATGATATTGCACGGAGAATACCGGCTTGCCGTCGAGCTGGATGCCGCAGTTGGATCCATCAAACAAGGAAATGTGGGTCTGCGTCGCGCCCTTCGGCAGCGTCGTCTCGTCCACGGCAAAGCCGTGGTTCATCGAGGTGATCTCGACCTTGCCGGTGGTCTCGTCCTTCACCGGGTGATTGGCCCCGTGATGGCCCTGATGCATCTTCTTGGTCTTGGCGCCGACGGCAAGGCCCAGCATCTGGTGGCCAAGGCAGATGCCGAAGGTCGGCGTGCCCGACTTGATCACGTCGCGGATCACGGGCACGGCATATTTGCCGGTCGCGGCCGGATCGCCCGGACCGTTGGACAGGAATACGCCGTCCGGCTTCATCGCCAGGATGTCTTCGGCCGGGGTCGTCGCCGGCACCACCGTCACCTTGCAGCCGACGCCGGCGAGCAGGCGCAGGATGTTGCGCTTGATGCCGTAGTCGATGGCGACGACGTTGAACTCGGGCTTGTCCTGCCTGCCAAACCCCTTGTCCCAGGCCCAGGGCATCTCGTCCCAGGTGAAGCGCTGGCCGCTCGTCACCATCGGCACGAGGTCCATGCCCTCGAGGCCCGGCCATTCGCGCGCCTCTTCCTTGAGGCCGTGCAAATCGAACTCGCCAGACTTCGAGTGCGCGATCACGGCGTTCGGCATGCCCTTGGAGCGGATCAGCGCGGTCAGCGCGCGGGTGTCGATGCCGGAGAGCCCGATGATGCCGCGCGCCTTGAGCCAGGCGTCGAGATGCTTGGTGGCGCGGTAGTTCGAGGGATTGGTGATCGCGGTGCGCAGGATCACGCCGCGCGCGCCGGGCGTCGCGGCCATGTTCACCGTCTCGATATCCTCGTCGTTGGTGCCGACATTGCCGATATGCGGGAAGGTGAAGGTGATGAGCTGGCCGGCATAGGAGGGATCGGTCAGAATCTCCTCATAGCCGGTCATTGCGGTGTTGAAGCAGACCTCGCCGACGGCGTGGCCCTCGGCGCCGAGACCAAAGCCCTCCAGCACCGTGCCGTCGGCAAGCACGAGGAGCGCGGTCGGTTTGTGGTCCGGCCAGGCGGGATCGTTGTCATGTTGTGTCATGAGCCCGCTTCATAAGCCCCCCGCGTGTGCACGTCAAAGCGAGAGAGGGCCGATTCACATGCGTTTTTGCATATTTGACAGGCCTCCTCCCACCCTTAAGCTCGGACGCACAATTTCCGGCAATTTCCTGGGCTTGCGAGGCAATAATGGACCAGACCACCCCCATTGTGCTGGTTCCGGGGCTGGCGTCCTCGGCCCGGATCTATGCGCCCGTGATCCCTGCGCTCTGGCGTTTCGGGCCGGTGACGGTCGCCAACCACATCCGCGACGACAGCATGGTTGCGATCGCCCGCCGCATCCTCGCCGAGGCGCCGCCGTGCTTTGCCCTCGTCGGCCATTCCATGGGTGGCTACATCGCCTTCGAGATCATGCGCCAGGCCAGCGAGCGCGTGACAAAACTCGCGCTGATCAACACGCAGGCGCGGCCCGACTCGCCGGAGGCCACCGCGCGCCGCCGTGCCCAGATGGAGCGCGCCAGACGCGGTGAGCTCCGTGCCGTGCGCGAGGAGAGTTTTCCGGAGCTCGTGCATCCGTCGCGGCGCGACGATGCCGAGATTCTCAGGCTCGTGCATGCGCAGGACGAGGACGTCGGCGTCGAAGGCTATCTGCGGCAGCAGACCGCGATCATCGCACGGACGGATTCGCGCTCCTTGCTGGCGACGATCACATGCCCGACGCTGGTGCTGACGGGCGATGCCGACAACACCATCCCCAACGCCTTCTCCAAGGAGATGGCCGAAGGCATCGCCGGCGCCAGGCTCGTGATTCTCGATCGCTGCGGGCACCTGCCGCAAGCCGAACAGCCGGAGGCGACGGTTCAGGCGCTGACCGAATGGCTGGGGAGCCAGGTTGTGCGACGGCCGCAAAGGGCCTAGATCAGGCGTTTATATCGAAGGGATCACGATCATGCTGCGCGACGACATCAACAATGCGGTCAAGGAGGCCATGAAGGCCAAGGACGAGCGCAAGCTGTCCACGCTGCGCATGGTCAACTCGACCATCAAGAACGCCGACATCGACGCGCGCGGCAGCGGCAAGCCGCCGTTGTCGGACGCTGACATCCTCGCGGTGCTGCAGAAGATGATCAAGCAGCGTCAGGAGGCGGTCGAGCTCTACGACAAGGGCGGCCGCGCCGAGCTTGCCGCGCAGGAGCGCGAGGAGATCGCGGTGATCTCGGCGTATCTGCCGAAGCAGATGTCCGATGACGACGTGAAGAAGGCGATCGCGGATGCGATTGCCGAGACCGGCGCTGCCGGCATGAAGGACATGGGCAAGGTGATCGCCGTGCTGCGCGCGAAATACGCGGGCCAGATGGATTTTGGCAAGGCGTCTGGTCTCGTGAAGGCAGCGCTGTCGGGCTAGCTTCTTCCCCTCTCCCCTTGTGGGAGAGGGTGGCTCGCCGCGTAGCGGCGAGACGGGTGAGGGGTCTTTCTCCGCGAGCGATCCTCTCCCAGTAGTTCACGCGGATAGAGACCCCTCATCCGGCGCTTCGCGCCACCTTCTCCCACAAGGGGAGAAGGGGCACCTTTGATGCCGCATAGGTTCGGTCTACTCTCCCGGCAGAAACAAATCGGGAGCAACCGATGACCGCCATCAAGCCATTTCGCATCGCCATCGGCGACGACATCCTCGCCGACCTGAAGTCACGCCTTGCCCGCACGCGCTGGCCGGAGGCCGAGCTGGTCGACGACTGGAGCCAGGGCGCGCCGCTGAAATGGATCCAGGAGATCTGCACCTATTGGGCCAACGAGTATGACTGGCGCTCGCGCGAGGCAAAGCTCAATCGCTTTGCGCAGTTCACCACGGAGATCGACGGCCTCGACATCCACTTCATTCATGCGCGCGCGAAGGAGCCGTCGGCGCTTCCGTTGATCATCACCCACGGCTGGCCCGGCTCCATCGTCGAGTTCCAGAAGGTGATCGCGCCGCTCACCGATCCCGCCGCGCATGGCGGCAATCGCGCCGATGCCTTTCACGTGATCTGCCCCTCGCTGCCTGGCTTCGGCTTCTCGGGCAAGCCGGGGACCACCGGCTGGGGCGTCGATCGCATTGCCGCGACCTGGGCCAAGCTGATGGACCGCCTGGGCTACGCGCGTTATGGCGCGCAAGGCGGCGACTGGGGCTCGGCGGTGACGACCTCGCTCGGAGCGCAGGACCCCACTCATTGCGCCGGCATCCACATCACGCTCGCCTTCAACGCGGCACCGAAGGTCGAGGGCGAGCCGACGCCAGAGGAGAAGCGGGCGCTGGCCGGCCTCAAGCACTACGCCGATCTCGACTCCGGCTATTCCAAGCAGCAGTCGACGCGGCCGCAGACGCTCGGCTATGGCCTGACGGATTCGCCGAGCGGCCAGGCGGCCTGGATCCTGGAAAAATTCTGGGCCTGGACCGATTGCAATGGCCACCCCGAAAACATCTTCAGCAAGGACGAGCTGCTCGACAACGTCATGCTCTATTGGGCGACGCAGACGGCGACCTCGTCGGCGCGGCTCTATTGGGAGAGCTTTGGCAAGCGCCGCACCACGCCGGTGGTGAAGGTGCCGACGGGTGTCGCGGTGTTCCCCAAGGAGATCGTCACGCCGGTGCGGCGCTGGATGGAGCCGAACTTCCATGACATCACGCATTGGAGTGAGATGGAGAAGGGCGGTCACTTCGCCGCCTTCGAGCAGCCGGAGCTGTTCGTGCGCGATGTCCGGAAGTTTTTTGCGACGGTGCGGTGAGTCTCCGCCGTCATTCCGGGGCGACGCGTCAGCGTCGAACCCGGAATCCATCAAGCGGCATTTCCTGTGGCCCGATGGATTCCGGGCTCGCCCTTCGGGCGCCCCGGAATGACGGCGAGGGACTTGTCCCGTGCGCCCGCGGCCCTAGACTGAACGATAATAACAAGACACCGGAAACGACCATACCATGCTCACCGAAGCCGCAAGCTACGACGAACTCGTCCGCAACTTCCGTTGGGATATCCCCGCGCGCTTCAACATCGCGGAGGCGTGCTGCGATCGCCATGCCGACGGCACCGGCCGGCTTGCGCTGATCTATGTCGACGACACCGGCGCCACCAGCCGCACCACCTTCGACGAGATCGCGGAGATGTCGCGCCGCTTCGCCAATGTGCTGTGGGCGGACGGGCTTGTGCGGGGCGACCGCGTCGCGGTGTTCCTGTCGCAGTCGCTGGAATTGCCGATCGTGCACATGGCGGCGTTTCGCTCGGCCCTGATCTCGATCCCGCTGTTCGCCCTGTTCGGCGAGGACGCGCTGGAATTCCGTCTGTCGAACTCCGAGGCCAAGGCGATCGTCACCGACGAAGCCGGCTGGGAAAAGCTGTCCAAGATCCGCGACCGCCTGCCGGAGCTGAGGAACGTCTACATCGCCGGCGCGCGAGTGCCCGCCGGCACGACATCGTTCTGGGATGCGGTAAAGGCCGCTTCGCCCGACTTTACGCGCGCGGACACCTCGGCCGACGATCCCGCCCTGATCATCTACACCTCGGGCACGACGGGTAACCCGAAGGGCGCGCTGCATGCGCATCGTGTCGTGCTCGGCCATCTGCCGAACGTGGAGATGTGCCACAACTTCTTGCCCAAGCCCGGCGATCTCATGTGGACGCCGGCGGATTGGGCCTGGATCGGCGGGCTCATCAACGGTCTGCTCGCGTTCTGGTACCACGGCATTCCCCTGGTCGGCCATCGCGCGCGGAAATTCGAGCCGCAAGCGGCGATGCAGATGATGGCCGATCTTGCCGTTCGCAACGTCTTCCTGCCGCCGACGGCGCTGAAGCTGATGCGGCAGGCCGGCGTCAAGCATTCCGGCGTCAAGCTGCGCAGCATCTTCACCGGCGGCGAATCGCTCGGGGGTGAATTGCTCGGCTGGGTGCGCGAGACGTTTGGTGTCGACGCGCATGAGGTGTTCGGCCAGACCGAGTGCAACCTCGTGATCGGCAGCAACGCGAACCTGTTTCCGATCCGCCCGGGTTCGATGGGCAAGGCGACGCCGGGCTTCGATGTCCGCATCGTCAACGACAAGGGCCAGGAATTGCCGCGGGGGCAGCGCGGCATCATCGGCGTGCGCCAGCCGTGCCCCGTCACCATGCTCGAATATTGGCGCAATCCGGAGGCGACCGCGAAGAAATATGCCGGCGACTTCCTGCTCACCGGCGATCTCGGAGTGCAGGACGAGGACGGCTATTTCTGGTACGTCAGCCGCGAGGACGACGTCATCACCACCGCCGGCTATCGCGTCGGCCCCTCCGAGATCGAGCACACGCTGATGAAACATCCGTCGGTGGCCATGGCTGCGGTGGTCGGCATTCCCGATCCGATCCGCACCGAATCGATCAAGGCCTGGATCGTGCTGCGTCCGGGCTTTGCCGGCAGCGACACGCTCGCGCGCGAGATTCAGGACTTCGTCAAGGTGCAGCTCGCCGCGCACGAATATCCGCGCTTCGTCGAATTCACGGAGACGCTGCCGATGACGGCAACAGGCAAGGTGCTGCGCCGCGAGCTGCGGGCCAAAGGCTGACTTCTTACAAGGGCTGGCTTCCGACCATGGCAAAGACGTCTCAAGCCGCGGGGCTTCACCGCGCCTCGCTTGCAAAGCTGCACGAGCTCGATACGGCGCTGGAGCTCATGTATTACGGCTGGCGCGGCATGACGCTTGAGGCCGACGCATATCTGGCCAAGCAGGGCCTGTCGCGTCCGCACCATCGCATCCTCTACGTTGTGGCGCGCCGGCCCGACATCGCCATCGGCGCGCTGATCGAGATCCTCGGCATTTCCAAGCAGGCCCTCAACCGGCCGCTCAATCTGCTGCTGGAGCGCAAGCTCCTGACCTCGAAGCGGGCGCCGGAGCAGCACCGCTCGAAATTGCTGCGCCTGACGGAAGCGGGGCGGCGCATCGAGCAACGGGCCTCGGACCACGAGCGCCAGGTCCTGCACGAAGCGTTCGCGCGCGCCGGGGCGAGCGGTGCGGCGGGATGGATCGGCGTGATGGAGGCGATCGCCGACAACAACTGACCTAAATCTCAAGTCAACATAGTTGACATGAGGCGCGCGCTTTGCCACCTTCCGGGCCACAAGCCGAAGGGAGGATCCGTGTCGTGAGCGGACAGGCAATGGACCGCGCGGCCGCTGCAAGCTTCGTCGCGGCATGGTGCGCGAACTGGCGCAAAGTGGACATCGACGCGGTCGTCGCCCATTTCGCCGACGATGCACAGATGCGCAGCCCTCTCGCGCTCACCCTGACGGGGTCTCCGACCGTCACCGGCGCCGAGAACATTCGCGCCTACTGGCGGAAAGCCTACGGCCACATCGAAAGCGCCGACCTGAAGATCCTGGACTGGAGCTGGGACGAGGCGATCGCGCGACTGACGGTGTGGTGGCAATTGGGCGATACGCGCGCCAGCGAATTCATGGACTTCGACGATGCGGGCCGTGTGGTGCGCAGTGAAGCCTTTTACGGAAAATGACCATGCGATTTTCGGATATCGTCCTGCTTCTCAACACGCTCTGGTTCGTGGGCGCGTTCATCCAGTTCAGCATCGCGCAAACCAACACGTTGAAGATCCTGCTGCCGCGGGAGGAGCGCAGCAATCCGATCGCGCCGACCCTTGCGGCGAGCGTTGCGTTCCTCGGCGGCATGAATCTGCCGATCGGGCTCTTGTCGCTCTATCTTCTGGCCGCCCGTCCGTCCTTCTTCCAACCGGTCGAAGCGCAGCTCGCGCTGTTCCTGTTCTTTGCCGCCTGCCATTTCAGCCAGTTCGCCTATAACGTCCCGGTGCTGATGCGCGGCGGCCGCGTCGGGGTGGCCTATTGGCCGGTGTTGAAGGGCCCGATGCTCCGGATCTTCGTGATCGATGCGGCTCTGTTCGCCGCTAATCTCGCAATGGCGCTGCAGCTCACCATCGCGTCCTGATCTAGCGCGGCGGCTCCGAGAGGGCCGCGCGCAGCATCGCGGCGAGCTCCTTGCGCCGGAACGGCTTGGTCAGAATGCGCGCGTCGATCCCGTCGGGCGTCTTGACCGGATCCTGGCTGTAGCCGGACGTGAAGAGCACCTTGAGGCCAGGCCGCAGTTGAACGGCCTGCCTCGCCAGCTCCGGCCCGAACATGCCGCCGGGCATCACGACGTCGGTGAACAGCAGCTGGATGTCCGCGGACTGGCGCAGCACGTCCAGCGCCGCGGGGCCGTTTGCCGTCGTGATGACGCGGTAGCCGAGCGCTTTCAGCTCGTTCTCTACATAGGCGCGCACCATGTCGTCGTCCTCGACGACGAGGATCGTTTCGTATCCCTCGGGTGCGGCGACACGCGCTGCCGGTGACGGCTCCTCGCTCGACGACGTCGGCAGGCGAGGAAAGAACAGCCTGACCACGCTGCCTTGACCCGGTTCGGACTGCATCTGCACGAGTCCGCCGGATTGCTGCGCAAATCCGTAGACCATGCTGAGGCCAAGGCCGGTCCCCTTGCCGACCTCCTTGGTGGTGAAGAACGGCTCGAACGCGCGCTGCAACACCTCGCTGCTCATGCCGGACCCGGTATCCTTCACGGCCAGCATGACGTAGTCGCCGGGCCGCGGCTCGCCGTTGACGTCGAGGTCGGATTCACCGAGCGATGCATTCCGCACCTCGACCATCAGCTTGCCGCCGTCAGGCATCGCGTCGCGCGCGTTGAGCACGAGGTTGAGCACGGCCGTCGCCAATTGGCCGGGATCGACGCTGGCGAGCCAGAGATCCGGCGCGAACGTGAAGCTGGATTCGATGTGCTCGCCCAGGGTCCGCTGCAGAAGCTGCTTCATGCCGGTCACCTGCTCGGCGATGTCGATCTCGCGCGGCCGCAGCGGCTGCTTGCGCGCGAAGGCGAGCAGGCTCCGCGTCAGGTCGGAACCCCGCTCGGCGGCGGTCGCAATGTCGTCGGCGATCCGGTGCAATTCCTTGTTACCTGCAAGCCTGTCGGCGAGGTGTTCGGAATTGCCGAGAATGACAGTCAGGAGATTGTTGAAATCGTGCGCCACGCCGCCCGTGAGCTGGCCCATGGCTTCCATCTTCTGCGACTGGCTGAGCTTGTGGCTGAGATCGGCGATGGCGGCGCGCTGCTGCTCGAGCGATTCGGCCGTGCTGTTGAGCAGCGTCATCAACCCGCCGAGCTCGCCCCCCGGGTGGGGCTCCGGAATGCGCGCGCTGAGATCGCCGTGCCCCAGGCTCTTCGCCATGGCGGCGAGCCGCCCGACCTGCCGTCCGATGCTCACCGTCGTGAGGATCCAGAGGCCGGCGAGGAGCAGCAGCGAGGCCACCGCCAGGATCGCCATGTCCTCGTAAAGCCGGCGGTTCGCTGCCGCGATCAGTCCGTCCTTGGACCGCCCCACCAAGATATAGAGTCCGGCCTTGCGGATCGCGGGCGAGCGGGCAACGCCCCAGATCTGCGTGCGGCCGTCGCGATCGGCGATCTCCCGGAATGGTTCGCCGTCGGGATCTGCCGCGAAGCGGAACAGGTCGGAGCCCGCAATGGAGCCGCCGATGGGTACGCTCCAGCCGCCGCGCTTGGGGGCGGCCAGGACCGTGCCCTTGGCGTCGACGAGCAGGATGTCCTTCTCGGCGAGCAGCCGCTTGTCGTGAAACTCCGCGAATTTGTTCAGGTTGAAGGAGGCCAGCAGCACGAATTTCAGCGCGCCTGTATCCGATCGCACCGGATAGGCGATCTGCAGCACCGACAGTCCGGTGAGGCGGCCGAACACCGGTTCCACCGCGACGAGGCCGTGAAGAGTCTGGACCTCTTTGAAATAGCCGCGGTCGTTCAGGTCGAGCGTGCGGTTGGTCCGCAGCGAGTCGCAGAACAGCCTGCCGTCGGGATCGATGGTCAGGATACCCGTGAACTGCGGATATTCCTCGCGGACATCCGACAGAAACGCCGAGCATGCCGCCTTGTCGCGCGTGTCGAGGTCGCGGGCGCGGGCGAGCCCGTAATGAAGCTGGGCAGTCCCCTGGATCTTCTCGCCGAGATCGCTGGCGATGTCGTCGGCGGATGCGGCGAGATTGGCCAGCGCCGCGTCGATCTCGCTCGTCCGGTTCTGCACGAAGCGCAGCCCGACCAGAATCGCCGGCACAAGCATGGCCGCGATGACGAGGATAAGTAACCGGGTACGCAGGCTCATCGGTGGGCGATCGGCTCTCGGGCGACGGTATTCGGAGGTGCAATTTGCGGCACGATCATCTGCCCCGTCCATAGCGGTCGGTGCAAAAATCGCGCGAAAGGCTAACGATTTCGCCGTGCGAGCATCGTCCCTTCGCTGCTACCCTTCGCGCCGGCCGGCTTCAAGTTGCGCCGCCGCGCGGCGGCGCTAATATCGCGGCATGCGCGCGACGAAGATCGCGCCGATGTGCGGAGGAAGCTGATGTCCATCTCGGGCAAGGTCGATCCGGTGGTGCGTCCAGTGGCGGCGGTCGACATCGCCGAGGCGCTGGTCGAGGGCCTCCGCGATTTCCAGGCGCTGCCGCTCTACGGTCTCTGCTTCGGCGCGCTCTATGCCGCCGGCGGCATCGTCATCATGCTCTGTCTCACTGCCTTCGGCATGGTCTACCTGGTCTATCCCCTCGCTGCCGGTTTTGCGTTGATCGGACCGTTCGTTGCGATCGGCCTCTACGAAGTCAGCCGGCGCCGTGAGCGCGGCGAGCCGGTCTCGTTCGCTGCGATCTGGTCCGCGATCCGCTCGCGCAGCGAGATCGGCTGGATGGCCTTCGTGACGTTGTTCGTCTTCGTGGTCTGGATGTACCAGGTGCGGCTCCTGATCGCGCTGCTGCTCGGCCTCAACGCCTCGTTCTCGAGCTTGCAGGAATTCATGACGGTGGTGCTGACGACCAGCGAGGGCCTCTTGTTCCTGGCCATCGGCAATGCGGTCGGGGCCGTGCTGTCGCTGATCCTGTTCTCGCTGACCGTGGTGTCGTTCCCGCTGCTGCTCGATCGCGAGGTCGATTTCGTCACGGCCATGGTGACGAGCGTGCGCGCGGTGGTGACGAGCCCGCTGCCGATGATCGGTTGGGCCGCATTGATCGTGATGCTGCTGATCGTCTCGGCGCTGCCCTATTTTCTCGGGCTGGTGGTCACGCTGCCGGTGCTCGGGCATGCGACATGGCATCTGTACCGCCGGTTGGTGGCGCCGGTGGCTTAGTGTCGGCGCTCTTCCTTCTCCCCTTGTGGGAGAAGGTGGCGCGAAGCGCCGGATGAGGGGTCTCTCTCCGCGGACTCATTGAGAGAAGTGTGCGCGGAGAGAGACCCCTCACCCGTCTCGCCGCTTTCGCGGCGAGCCACCCTCTCCCACAAGGGGAGAGGGGAAGAAGCGACCTACGCTTGTCCTTCTTCAATTACGGCACCTTGATCCCCATCGCCTTCAGCGCCTCCAGCAACCGCACCGGCGGGGACATCTCGATATGCGGCGCCTTGCCGGTCTCCAGCAGGCTCTTCAATCCGGAGAGGATCGCGGGCCAGCCGGTGCGGCCGCCGGAAAGGATGTCGTCGCTGAGCTCGCGGTCGTGGCGTTGGCTCAGGGTGAGGCGGACGGCTTCGCCGGCCTGCTCGATCTCGTAGGTGACGATGGTGGTGCCGAGCTTTTCCACGAGGTCCGGCCAATTGACGTTCCAGCTCACCGTGAGCCTCCTCGGCGGATCGTATTCGAACACTTCGCCGCGGATGTGCTCGGAGCCGTCGGGCGCGTGCACGACGAAACTGCCGCCGAGCTTCGGCTCCATCTCCACCGCAAAGCCGGAAAAATATTTCCGGCTGAACTCGGCGGACGTCAGCGCCTCCCACACCTTCTCGGGCGTCGAGGCGATGTAGATGGTGTAGACGGTCAGCGGCTTGAATTGATCGAGGTTCATCGTGCATCAAATCCTTCGTTGAGCGGACTCACTCGTCGCCGTTCTCCAACTGACGTTTCAGCTCGTTGAGCGCGGCGAGCTTGCTGCGCTCGAACTTCCTGATCCAGCGTTCGCCGATCTGATGGATCGGCACCGGGTTGAGGTAGTGCAGCTTCTCGCGTCCATGCCTGATGGTGGTGATGAGGTTCGCTTCCTCCAGGATGGCAAGGTGCTTGGTGACGGCCTGTCGCGTCATCGCAAGCCCCTCGCAGAGCTCGTTCAGTGTCTGGCCGTTTCTGGCGTGAAGCCTGTCGAGCAGCGAACGTCGCGAGCTATCCGCGAGCGCCTTGAAGACCTCATCCATGGCGGCGATAATAGGCAACTAAATGGTTGCATGTCAAGGGATCGGCTTGGAGCGACTGACGCGTCTTCCGTTCCAGCGCTCGCCATGCATTAATGCGGCGAAACCGCCTTCAGCGAGTCCCTCCCATGATGTCCATGCAAGCCTACCTCGCCTTCGTCGCCGCCTGCATTGCGCTGGCGCTGCTGCCGGGGCCGATCGTCACCCTCGTCATCGCCAATGGCCTGCGCCACGGCACGCGTGCGGCGCTCATCAACGTGGCCGGCGCGCAGGCCGGGCTTGCCATCGTCATCGGCATCGTTGCGATCGGCCTGACCTCGCTGATGGCGACCATGGGCTATTGGTTCGACTGGGTGCGCTTTGCCGGCGCCGCCTATCTCGTCTGGCTCGGCATCAAGCTGATCTGGGAGCCGGTCGAAGGTGTCGATGTCGACGCGCCGCCTCCGCCGCCGCGCGGCGGCTTCTTCCTGCAGGGATTCCTGGTGCTGCTGTCGAACCCCAAGGTGCTGGTGTTCTTCGGCGCTTTCATCCCGCAATTCATGGACATGAGCCAACCGCATTTCCCGCAGGTCGCGCTGCTGGGTGCCACCTTCATGGTGACGGCGGTGATGACCGATGCGCTCTACGCGATTGCCGCCGGGCGCGCCCGAAAATTCTTCTCGGCGCGGCGCACGCGGATGGTGTCGCGCATCTCAGGCGGCTTCATGATCGGCGGCGGCATCTGGCTGGCACTGACGCGGGCGAAGTGACCGCTTAACTCATTCCCTGCTCGCGCAGCGCGGCCTCGATCTCGCGCAGGATCCGGGCCAGCCGCTCGGCCCATTGCTGCTGGCCGCTCTCCTCAGTGATCAAGTCCTGGCGGATCTCGATGCCGGTGTTGACGAGGCCGCGCGCCTCGCCGTGGACGGGGATGGTATAGTCGGTGATGTCGCTCACCGCATAAGGCTGGTTGTCGCCGACGACGAGCGCGCTCTCGGCCCGCAAATGCTGCAGCATCAGCCGCGGCAGCACCGTGTCGCGGTGATAGAGCGTGCCGATATGCCAGGGCCGCGGCTCGCCGTAATAGACCGGCGTGAAGCTGTGCAGCGCCACCAGCACCGTCGGCCTGCCCGCCCTGATGCGCGCATCGATCGCCGCGCCAATCCGGCGGTGATAGGGATCGAAGATCTCGCGCCGGCGCATTTCCTTGGCCGCGGCCGAGAGCTCCTCATTGCCGGGGATGGCGGTCGCCTCGGAGATCACGGGAATCGAGCTTGCGACGCCCGGCGGGCGGTTGCAGTCGATCACCAGGCGCGAATAGCGCTGCGCGATCAGATGCGCATCGAGCATCGCGGCGAGCCGCTCGGCGACACCGGCGATGCCGATGTCCCAGGCGATGTGCCTGACGAGATCGGTCTCCGCGACGCCGAGATCGCCGAGCGCGCGCGGCAGCACCCGTCCGTAATGGTCCGCGGTGAGCAGGAACGGCGATGTCCCTGCCGTATTCACCTCATGCACGGGCGGAATGTCGCCCTCGCCGAGCAGCTGGTCGGTTGCGTCGGCTATATCCAAAGCCATCCTGATTTGCCTATGGAATGACAAACTGTGTAAACGGAGTAGCGGTATCGCACCGACGCCGCAACGTTGGAACGGCATGAGCTCGGATAGACTTTTCGTTTACGGCACCCTGATGCGCGGCTTCGACCACCCGATGGCGCGGCTGCTGGCCGGCCATGCGGAATTCCTCAGTGAAGCCACCTGCCGCGGCCGGCTCGTTCTGGTGAAGCACTATCCGGGATTGCTGCTCTCCGAGAGGGCGTCGGACATCGTCCATGGTGAGTTGTTTCACCTGCGCGTGCCGGACGAGCTCCTGCGCGAACTCGACATGTACGAGGCCTGCGGCGAGGGCTTTCCGGAGCCCACCGAATATCTGCGGCAGATGATCGAGGTGACGCTGCCCGACGGCACCACCGGGAAGGCCTGGACCTACGTCTACAATTGGCCGGTTACCGATCTGCCGCGCATCGAGTCCGGGCGCTTCCTTGATCGCTAGATATTCTCGAGCGTGATCTTCTCGGAAAACCGCTGCGCACTTTTCCGGATCATGCTCTATGCCGACAGCACTTCCTTCACCACGCGCACGTCGACCTCGCGCTCGACATAGCTCCACTCCTCGGTCCGCCGCAGCATCGCCACCAGCTCCTCGAACAGCGAGGCGTGCACGGGGGCGAATTCGAACCAGGTCAGGAAATCGAAGGGGCCGCCGAGGTCGCGGCAATGATAGAGCTGGCGCGCGATCGCGGGCAGGAAACGAAGACTGCTCGCGATGTGGTGCGACTTGTCCTCGAAGATCTTGCGGCGCTCTTCCTGGGTCAGCTCCCACCAGGCCTGCGATTTGCGGATCGGGATCAGTGCCGCGCTGGTGGCCTCCAGCCGGCCGAGGCCGGCCTGCACGGCAACGAGCTGCTGCTTCTCGGCCCGCTCGGTGTAGCGCAGGCTGCTGGCGACGCCGACCAGCCGCCAGGCATTGCGCGAGGGCACCAGCGGCAATGAGACGGCCTCGCTGTCGGTCACCGACAGCGCCGGCACGAAGGGCAGGGACTCGCCCGTCACAGGCGAGAGCGAGGTCACCCGCCAACCCCCGGTCTGGCCGCCCCGAAAGGTCCTGAACATGGCGGTATGGAAGCGTGGAACCGGGCGCGGTTCAAGCTTTCTGTCATTCCGGGGCGCGCGCAGCGCGAGCCCGGAATCCATTTCTCCCAGCATTCCAGTGGCTCGATGGATTCCGGGCTCGCCCCTTCGGGGCGCCCCGGAATGACGGAGAGGGCTGTGAACAGCGCGGATAAGCCCGACAAACCTGGCCTTTGACCGGGCCGTCCCTATATCCCTGATCCTTCGCCCGACTCAAACGCTCGGCTAAACTCGCCCCATGCGCTTCACGCCCCAGTTCCTCGACGAGCTTCGTGCCCGGCTTTCGGTCTCCGAGGTCGTGGGCAAGCGCGTCAAGCTGAAGAAGGCCGGGCGCGAGTGGAAGGGGCTGTCGCCGTTCCAGCAGGAGAAGACGCCGTCCTTCTACGTCAACGACCAGAAGGGTTTTTATCACGACTTCTCCTCGGGCAAGCACGGCGACATCATCACCTTCGTGATGGAGACCGACGGCCTGCCGTTCGCCGAAGCGGTGGAGCGGCTCGCCAATATGGCGGGCCTGCCGCTGCCGGCGGTGACGCCCAACGCCGCGCGCGAGGAGCAGCGGCGGCGCTCGCTGCATGACGTGATGGATCTCGCGGCGAAATTCTTCGCCGAGACGCTGGCCTCGCGCGTGGGCGCGAAAGCGCGCGGCTATCTCGCCGATCGCGCCATTTCGCCGGCGACGCAATTGCAGTTCCGCCTCGGCTATGCGCCGGGCGAAAGATTCGCGCTGAAGGAGCATCTCGGCAAGCTCGGCGTCTCCGTCGAGGACATGGTCGAGACCGGTCTGTTGATCGGCGGCGACGACATCCCCGTTCCCTACGATCGCTTCCGCGATCGCGTGATGTTTCCGATCACCGATCTGCGCGGCCGCGTCATCGCCTTCGGCGGGCGCGCGCTGGAGAAGGACGTTCCGGCCAAATACCTGAATTCGCCGGAGACGCCGCTCTTCCACAAGGGCGACAATCTCTACAACCACCAGACCGCGCGCAAAGCCACCCATGACGGCAGCCCGCTGATCGTGGTCGAAGGCTACGTCGACGTCATCGCCATGGTCACCGCGGGCTTTGCCGGCAGCGTCGCGCCGCTCGGCACCGCGCTCACCGAAAGCCAGCTCGCGCTGCTCTGGAAGATGGCGGACGAGCCGATCCTCTGCTTCGACGGCGACCGCGCCGGACGGAAGGCGGCGTATCGTGCTGCGGACCTTGCCTTGCCATTCCTCGCACCCGGCAAGAGTCTTCGCTTTGCGCTGCTGCCGGAAGGGCAGGACCCCGATGATCTCGTGCGCTCGGGCGGGCGCGGCGCGATCGAGGAGGTGATCGGCGCTGCCCGCCCGCTCGCCGACATGATCTGGTCGCGCGAGCTCGAAGGCGGCAATTTCGCCACGCCCGAACGGCGCGCCGCGCTGGAGGCCCGCATCAAGGATCTCACGAACGGCATCCGCGACGAGGTGGTGCGGCGCTATTATCGCGACGACTTCGTCGAGCGGCTGCAGCGCACCTTCGCGCCCGAAGGCGGGCGCGGCTTTGGCGGCCGGGGCAATTTCCGCCCCGGTGGCGGCCGGCCGTTCCAGCCGCGGGGCGGGGCGAATCGATTCGGTGGACAAGGGTTCGGCGGCCGCCGCGGCGCCCCGGGTCCGACCCCGCTGCCCTCCGGCCCCTACCAGGCGGCGAGCCCGCAGCTGGCGGCAAGCCCGATCCTGCGGGGCCAGCGCAGCGCCATCTCCCGTCGGGAGGCCCTGATCCTGCAATGCCTGATCAACCACCCCTGGCTGCTGCACGAGCATCTGGAGGAGGTCGCCGCCCTGGAGCTGGCCCATCCCGAGGCCCACAAGCTCAGGGCCGGCATCATCGCCGCCTTCGCCAACGACCATCACCACTCGCCGGACCCCGGCGAGCAGGCAGAAAAGATGCGCGGCGACCTCGAAAAGGGCGGATTTTCTCAAACTCTTCAGAGGGTTGAGAATGTCATCACGACCCAGGCGGTGTGGGCCGCCCGCGAGGGCGCGGCGAGGGACGACGTTCTTGCCACCTGGCACCAGCTGGTTGCCTTGCATCGGCAATGGCATTCACTACTTAGAGAGCTGAAAGACGCCGAGCTGGCCTTGGGGGAGGATCCCAGCGAGGCCAATTTGGCGTGGCTGCGTGACGTCAAGGCTCGGATAGGGGAAGTCGACGGTACCGAGGCCCTGATCGAGGGTTTTGGCGAGCTGTCTGGCCGGCTCCAGAAGAGCATGTGATGAAAGAAACATGCGGACGGCCACGGCTGGAACCGCTAAAAGACTCGCCAAATCCTAGGTTTGGCGGCAAAAACAGGGTTAATCGAGGCTTAACGGTCTTGTAGCACTTTGGCCCAGAGGCGGCCGCAGGCATAACAGACGCGTCAGGAATGAATCCGCGCAATCGCTGTTGGCACTACACCTGCATCCGCCGCGACAAAGAGGCTGACGAAGCGTTAGGCAATTCCGGCGAGAGAGAGTTGGGGGTGGCGAGAGGTTTGTGCGCCGCCCTTTCCGTGTCGAGAGCTGCCGAAGCGAGAGCGTCGAGCAACAGGTTCATGTGAATTCACGCGAAGGCGCGGCGGGCGTCTCGCATGAAGCGCGTTTAGGAGCAATGGATGGCCACCAAGGCAAAGACGCTGCAGGCGAAGGACAAGGAAAAAGACGACAAGGCAGCGGATGCGCCGGAGAAGGATTCCCAGGACGCGCCCTCGCCCTTGCTCGACCTGTCCGACGCCGCCGTGAAGAAGATGATCAAGCAGGCCAAGAAGCGCGGCTTCGTGACCTTCGATCAGCTCAACGAAGTCTTGCCGTCCGACCAGACCTCGCCCGAACAGATCGAGGACATCATGTCGATGCTCTCGGACATGGGCATCAACGTCACCGAAGCCGACGACACCGAAGGCGAGGAGGAGAAGGACGAGGGCGACGACGAGACCGATAACGAGCTCGTCGAGGTCACCCAGAAGGCCGTCACCGAGGTCAAGAAGAGCGAGCCGGGCGAGCGCACCGACGATCCCGTGCGCATGTATCTGCGCGAGATGGGCACGGTCGAGCTGCTCTCTCGCGAGGGCGAAATCGCGATTGCCAAGCGCATCGAGGCCGGCCGCGAGGCGATGATCGCGGGTCTCTGCGAAAGCCCGCTGACCTTCCAGGCCATCATCATCTGGCGCGACGAGCTCAACGAAGGCAAGATCTTCCTCCGCGACATCATCGATCTCGAAGCCACCTATGCCGGCCCGGATGCCAAGGGCGGCATGAACGCCGCGATGATCGCAGGACCCAATGGCGAGGGCGGCGAAGCCTCGGCCGAGGGCGGCGAAGCCACCGCGTCCGCCGCTGCGCCCGCGCATGTCGCGCCGCCTGCCGCGCCCCCGTCGCCGACGCCGTTCCGCGCCGCGCCTGCGGCCGCCCCCGAGGGCGAGGAGAAGGATCCGGGCGAGGCCGCCGCCGAGTCCGACATGGACGACGACGAGTTCGAGAACCAGATGTCGCTCGCGGCGATCGAGGCCGAGCTCAAGCCGAAGGTGGTCGAGATCTTCGATCGCATCGCCGACAGCTACAAGAAGCTGCGCAAGCTTCAGGAGCAGGACATCCAGAACCAGCTCCAGAACGAGTCGCTCTCGCCGCACCAGGAGCGCAAGTACAAGAAGCTGAAGGACGAGATCATCGTCGAGGTGAAGTCGCTGCGCCTCAACCAGGCCCGCATCGATAGCCTCGTCGAGCAGCTCTACGACATCAACAAACGCCTCGTCTCGCATGAGGGCCGCCTGATGCGCCTTGCCGACAGCCACGGTGTCGCCCGCGAGGATTTTCTGCGCAACTACACCGGCTCGGAGCTCGATCCGCGCTGGCTCAACCGCGTCTCGAAGCTGTCGGCCAAGGGCTGGAAGAACTTCGTCCACCACGAGAAGGACCGCATCAAGGACCTCCGCCACGAGGTGCATCAGCTCGCCGCGCTGACCGGCCTCGAGATCGTCGAGTTCCGCAAGATCGTGCACTCCGTGCAGAAGGGCGAGCGCGAGGCACGCCAGGCCAAGAAGGAGATGGTGGAAGCCAACCTCCGTCTCGTGATCTCGATCGCCAAGAAGTACACCAACCGCGGCCTGCAATTCCTCGACCTGATCCAGGAAGGCAACATCGGCCTGATGAAGGCGGTCGACAAGTTCGAGTACCGCCGCGGCTACAAGTTCTCGACCTACGCCACGTGGTGGATCCGGCAGGCAATAACCCGCTCGATCGCCGACCAGGCCCGCACCATCCGCATCCCCGTGCACATGATCGAGACGATCAACAAGATCGTGCGCACGAGCCGGCAGATGCTCAACGAGATCGGCCGCGAGCCGACCCCGGAAGAGCTCGCCGAAAAGCTCGGCATGCCCTTGGAGAAGGTCCGCAAGGTCCTCAAGATCGCCAAGGAGCCGCTGTCGCTGGAGACGCCCGTCGGTGACGAAGAGGATTCGCATCTCGGCGATTTCATCGAGGACAAGAACGCGATCCTGCCCATCGACGCCGCGATCCAGTCCAACCTGCGCGAGACCACCACGCGCGTCCTCGCCTCGCTCACCCCGCGCGAAGAGCGCGTCCTCCGCATGCGCTTCGGCATCGGTATGAACACCGACCACACGCTGGAAGAGGTGGGGCAGCAGTTCTCGGTGACGAGAGAGCGTATCCGCCAGATCGAAGCGAAGGCGCTGCGGAAGCTGAAGCATCCGTCAAGGTCGAGGAAGCTGCGGAGCTTCTTGGATAATTGATCCGATTTCAATCCGAACGAAAACGGCGGGCCAACAGCCCGCCGTTTTTCTTTGACTCGGCTCTCGCCCCGTCATTGCGAGGAGCGCTTGCGACGAAGCAATCCACCAGGCGATTGCCCTACCCATGTCCCATTCCATTCCAACAGCAACAAAAGTGCGGACGGTGCCCGACTTCCGAGATGGGCCGAAAGCGGAAGTGCCGGTCCGGGGGGCGACTTTCCTTCTTCAAAGCGCGGGATTTCGATGCAGGTAGATCTTCTCGACTACCTTCACGCCAGCTTTGTTCAGCAGGTGGAAGGTTCGAGGCTACGCAGATAACCAGCTCAGTTCGATATGTTCACGTGAGACGTTCGACCGACCCATGGTGTGTCGGCGAGATCGGCTAAGCGGCCACGCTGCTATTTTGTGATCCGCCGGGTTGACGCGACAGTTGTGGTCGGCGCTATCGGCGACATTGAGAACGTCAGCCAAGTGTTCCAGCCAGCCGGCCGATTCTCAGTGGCGAACTCGCCATATCCCTTCAGATTCAAATACCCCTGCATGTCGCCTATTGGAAATAGAAAGCCAATTTGCGGACCGACTGCGAAGACTCGGGACCGAAATCTGCCTAAAGCGGGATGCTGGCCAAAGTCATCAGTTATCTGCTGATAGGCATAACCAACGAGGCCGACGAAAGTTTGCTTTGACAGAAACTGCGAGGCTCCCCAGTCAACGTGAAGATCGATGCCGTTCTGGTACTGCGTATCCGGATTCTTGAAATTGTAGGTGAGGCCCGCCACCGCGGAAAACTCGTGGCCAGTTTGCGGATTGAAGTAGGTGTAGCCGGCGCCGCCGTCGATGGCGCCATGCCCGATGCCGAGATTGGCGAGACGGGACGAACTGTAAGCGCCGACGGGAACATCTCCGGTTACGTAGGTCATGAAGTTATGGACGCCTGCATTCCACTTGAGCGTCGCCTGCGGGTAGAGATCCCCGACTGACGTGATCGAGTCGCCGAAGCTGCCCGTGCGCGTCACGGCCAGGGGGCCGACAGTTGCGGTGAGCGTTCCTGCTAGATCAGCGCTCGATCGTCCGAACAGTCCTGTCACTCCGATGGCCAGTTGCCCGCCCAGCACGGGGGTTGCGAACGTGTATGTAGGATTGAGCAGGACGAGATCCCCCCGCCCATTCAGACGCAAGTTCAGATCGACGTTTACTGTTGCGGGGATTCTGCCGACGTGAATTTCCCTTGCGGCAGCCGCGGTGCCGAATGCACTTACGCTGGTGTGGTAGTAGACCGCTGCCATTGACCAGCCGGGGGCTTGAGGGGTGGCGGCAAGGCTGCTGAAGCGGCCAGGGAGCCAGTAGGAAACGCCACCTTCGTCGGCGTAAGCCGTGGCAGCAGGCACCGACAGCGTCATGACTGCCGAGGCAATGGCTGCATTCCTGAACGCAGAAGAGAGAGACGGCTTTGTCGCGCTCCGTCCAACGCGCTGTTTTCCTTTTCCAAGGTGAAGTGCCGACATCATGGCCTCCTGCATCGCGAATGCCGTGTCATTCGGCCCAGAAAACCCAAAGCGAGTACAGCGTGCTGTGGGGCATCTGGGAGCGGCCTAGCAATCATGCCGGCGCATGCGCGCCGGCATGATTGCCTGCTCTAGGCTCCGACTTTTCTGGCGGCCGGGACCGTCCATGTGCCGTTGATGATCGAGGGGTCCGTCTCCTGGGGCCAGTACATACGCAACATGAGGATGAAATCTCCCTCAGGCGCAGGTAGCCAGTTCGACTCCTTCTCTTTGCCGGGAGAGTCCTTCTGGATGTACAGATCAGTTGATCCGTCCGGATTCTCCTTCAAGTCTTCCCGAGCGCTGACGGAGTACCTGTTGAGCGGGTTCTTCACGAAGAAATAGCCGCTGTCGTACATCGTAAGCGACCAGAATCCCTCCGCTGGAGGCAAGTGACCTTTCGGAAATCGCATCACGTACTTGTTCGCGCCGCTGTACTTGTGACCGTCGGCGTCTTTTTGCGAGGTCGGATAGACGGCATCCTGCGGCCGGTTGGCACCAAGCCCGATCGCGGTTACCAAAGCCCGCATCAAATAGTCGGTGCCGTAGATGCCGGTCTTGGTCGTGAACGCGAACCCATTCTCGTCTTTGATGGCCTTGTTGATTTTGAACTGAAGCATGATCCGGTCGAACGACACCTCCGGCAGGCGCCTCAGAAAATCTGCCTTCAGCTTACTCTCATCAAAATCCTGCCCTGGGACGATGCCGATGCGGGCAAACTTCGCAAGTTGAGGCGCGTCCGCGGCGTATGGCGGATTAGTCTTCATGAGTTCGCAAAGCAGCTTGAAGTATGAGACCGCGTCCATGCGATTGACCTGCTCGCGGACCGCCGTCTTCATATCGATTGTTGGATCCACCTTCCCGGGGGCGGGCGTGTAGGCTTTGCCATAAGCGCTGAGCGGAACGAGCTTGCATTCGTCTTGCAACTTGTGCACCGCAGCGTAATCGTCCGCCGTGCCGGTGCAATAGATGCGGCCGAGCAGCCACACGATATTGGTGGCCGACTTGTACTCCTTGACACCCGCCGGCAGCGTGCCCTTCCAACCCGGCCCCGTGATCGCGTAGGTCTGCGCCCCGGTGCCGGTGGTGCGCTTACCTGGCACGTGAAACACGGTGGTCCAGCCGTCCAGCATCGGCATCAGGAAATAGCGGCCCTTCATGTCCGGAATGCTGAGTATCCAGGGCTCCTTTCCGACGTCGAAGAAGGATGTCGTGTACAAGGTGTCGGCATTCGGTGCCGTCACATCCCTGAAGGTGGCGTCGGGATACTGGCGCAGCTTGATGATGTGTCCCATCGGACCGCGCGTGCCGACGGGCTCGGCGACATTCGTGATGATCCGCCGGGTCATCTCCATCGTCACCAGCGGGTAGCCAAAGATGTAGGCGTCGCTGGCCAGCCAGAAATCCTCCAGGCCTTGTCCCACTCCGAAAAATGAATCCTGGGCAAGAGCCGGTCGTGTGGCGGCGGCTCCCGCGAGCAGCCCCATTCCGCCAAATGCAAGGGATCGACGGGTGATGTTCATCGCTAATCTCCTTCCTATAGAAAACCAGTCACGTGGATTCGCAGTTCACGCCTTTGCAACGGAGCCACTCGGGCGAACGGCTCAATAGCAGGGCGGATAGGGGTAGTAGCCGCAGCGCGGTGAGTAATAGGGATACGCCGCAGCCCCGGCCACAGCAGCGGCTCCTGCCACGGCAGCGCCGCGGTAGAACGCTCCGCGCCAGGCGGTGCGGCGAGCGACGCCGGCGAAAGACAACGGCGTCAACGGACGGCCAATGATATCGATAAAGACAGATGCCGGCCCGTCCGCCCCGGCGAGATCACCTTCGAGGATATCGACGTCGAACGTCAGCTTATCACCTTCAAACTTGGGGGATTTCAACACGACGACGGCATCCAACACCGACGATCCTTCTTTCTTGAATCCTGACACCGTGGCGTTGGGCGGGTCTTTAGCGAAGTTGTCGCTGCCATGGCCCCAGTCCTCGACAATCCGGGAGGTCAGATCATGCCCGGCGGCACGAACCGGTCGGTCGGCAAACACAATCGCATTCGGAGAAACGCCGCTTAGCACCAGCTTACCCTCTTTCAGGCTCACCCCGCGCGAGTTGAGGACAAAAAGCGATGGGACCACTTCCGGCTTGGCCTGACCAATCGATTTCTCAAGCGGAATGTGCGGCTTGGGTTCGGCCGAAGATTGAGCAAGGAGCTTGTGCGGAATTACCACTAAGCCAGCGGCGCAGACCGCGATCAAGGCCAGGCGGATTGTCATAGCGGTCTTCTCCTTTGCAGGCTGGTTGTTTTCCTCGAGCAGCACGTGAGCAATTCGGAAGCGATAAACCGTCGCTAGTGCCGGCGGCATCTCTGCATTTCGCGCCAAATCACGCGGCGCGTCTTGCCATTTCGCGCCAATCGTCAGGAATCATTCAGCGGCTAGTAGTGCGAGAACGTCGGCGGACAAGCGACCGATCATGCTCGCGGCCACGTTGCTGTCGCCGATAAACGATAGGTTGAATTTTCATCAAACGCACGAAAGCGCGGCTGAAGCTGCTCGCGTTCGTGTATCCGAGAAATTCTGCAATATCCGACAAGCGCTTACTCGTATCGGCCAGCATGCGGCACGCAATCTCTAGTCGGACTTCGTCGAGCATCTTGCTGTGGCTCGTGCCCATGCGTTCGAGATGACGCTGCAATGTGCGCCCACTAATTCTGAGCGCATGCGCTGTGCTATCAAGGGTTGCGTCACCGTGCCGCAGTGATGCAACGATGGCGGCGCGGACCGCCGTGGATGAAGGCAAGCGGACGGCTCTCATCGTTTGGCGGCAGGCCTGAAGCCCATGCTCCCACAGTGAAAAATCAGTCCATGGGACTAGGGGAAGCTGAAAGGCCCATCTGGCCATCGGGCGCCAAAACTTTCGTCGAATGGAATGAGGTGGGACTGAGATCCTCTGGAGGCATTGCCAGACGACAAAAACAAGCAAAGAGCCTTGCAGTCCTGATAATCTAAGCGCGTGACAGGCGTCAGCTCTCCCCGGGTAGGGAGCTGTCGTCCTGCGACGCCGCTCGTGCGCTGAATTTTAGTGATCGAGACGCACCAATGCCAAAGATTCATTTGACGCGTTGTCAGCACCTCAGTCCCTTCGCTGACATTCTGGAGAATCTCGGCGCGCCAACCGCTTCTTTACTGGAAAAATATCGGCTGCCCGCTTCTCTGGAGGAAAAAGCCGATCATTACGTGCCGATTTTGCCTGCGATCGAATTTGCGGAGTTTGCCAGCCGGTCGCAAGGTATTGAAGATTTTGGATTCCACGCTGCCAAGTCGCTCAATTTCGCGCACCTTAGTGAGAAGACCAGGTATCTAATCAGTCATTCCCCGACTTTGCTCGTCGCGCTGCACCAGGCCTGTAGATTGGCTTCGCTCGAAGATTCAAACTTGACCAACTGGGTCGAGCGCCACGGCGACCATGTTCGCTATTGCAGCAAGCTAGCCGGCACTGCCGGACTTCAGCATCTCGAGCATTCACAATGGCTTCAGAACGTTTTCCCGATTTACATCGTCCGGCAATTCGCCGGGCCGGACTGGGCACCGGCAACTATCGCCTTTGAGGCGCGGTACACGCCGGGTCCGGCATGTCGGTCTTTCTGGCCGACGTCCCGCTTCCTGTCTGGTCAAGAAGCTTCGTGGATCGACGTACCTGTTTCATTGCTGGGCCTTCCTAACAGATTGAAGCAAGCTCCTTCTCATCCGAAGAGCGACTTTGTCGAACATTCGAACTTTGACTTTATCCACGCACTTAAGCTGATGCTGCCATCCTACATGGACGAGCGGCCTCCGGCGCTGGCGGAAGTCGCGGAGATGGCGGGGGTCAGCGCACGCAGCCTTCAACGCAAGCTATCTCGCGCCGGGATGACATATTCGCGGCTGTTGGATACCGTGAGGTTTGAAAATGCCAGAAAGCTTTTGCGAGATACGGATTCCAAGATCATCGAGATTGCGTTTGCTTCGGGCTACGCAGATCCCGCCCATTTTACCCGTGCATTCCGCCGGGTTGCAGGCGTGACGCCCGGCCAATTCCGCGAGCAATGGAGGGCTCGATAGTCGAGTTGTCATTCGCTGCATCATGTCCGCTTCGGGGGCACAATGCGAAGAACTCAAGTTGAGCAAATCAGGTCTGCTCTGCCGCCCATCCCCACAGACGCATCTCTGGATTGCTTCGCTGCGCTCGCAATGACGGGGATAGGGCCGAACCCTGCTTCTTCTTCGCCTCCTTTCAATCCGCTCGATCTCCAGCGCCGACCTCCCGCTCTTTTACGCGACTCTCGATCCTGCTCCCAATGAGGTTGCGCGCGGCTCGCCGCCGTCGAGGCTGCCGCGCAATTCGGCGGGCCGAGGTCGGGTCGTCCTTCTTTGTGCCTTTGTATCGGCAGCTTCAGCCGAAGGCGTTTATCTGGCTTTCTCTCGGACTATAATTCCGACGAGAAAGGCTCATTGATGCCACCCCACCTCACCGTCTACTACAACACCCGCTGCCCCGTCTGCGACGCCGGCATTGACTGGCAGCGCAACAAGCTGCTGGCGCTGGTGCGCGCGGGCACCGTCGAGTTCAGGGACATCAACGAGCAGCCTGATGCACTGGCGCACTTTGGCGCTTCGCTCGACGACATCAGGCGGCGCCTGCACGCGACGGATGAGGCCGGGCGGCTCGTCGTCGGCGCTGATGTCGCGATTGCGCTGTGGCGGTTGACGCCGGGGCAGGGGTGGCTTGCGGTGCTGTTCGGCAATCGCGTGGCGCTGCCGGTCACGCGGTTTGCCTATGACCGGTTTGCCGATCTGCTATTTGCCTGGAATAAATGGAGCGGGCGCTGGTGAACGCCCCGCTGTGCCCGCCTACTTCTTCTTCGCTCCCACCCGCTCGATCCGCTTGATCTCCAGCGCCGGGCGGCCGCTCTTTTCCGCGATCTCGCGGTCCTGTTCCATGATGAAGTTGCGGGCGGGTTCGTCGCCGTCGAGGCCGCCGAGCAGTTCGGAAGGGACGCGGCGGTTGGAGCGTTGGGAATCGTCTTCGTAGACGACGTTGAAGAAGGCGAATTCGCCTTTGGGGTTGGTTCCGGGTTTTTTGGCCATGGCGGCTTGTCCTCGATCAGGACGCCGCAGTCAAATGACTTTCGGGATTGTGACCTTCGCGATCGTCGCCACGCCCTTCAATAAACGGCGGGCCGAAGCCCGCCGTTTATCTTTTCAGCGTCGCCCGGGGCTGGCAGGGCGACAACCTAAAATAGAAGGCTATAGAAGGCGCGCCGCGATGGCAAGGTAAATCGTCGCGCGACGATGTCGCAGCAGGCGCATCAGATATGCAGCTGATGGATATCGCGATTTCCCACAATTTCGAAAATCAGATGCTTTGGATCCTCGAAGTACTTTGTTCATCTTGCTGCGCTCTCGGAAGGCAACGAGAGCGCGCGGGCGTCAGCGTCTGGAGTCTTGCGATGTTGGCACCATACCACTGTTTTGCCCGACGGTCAACGTAGATTCGGAAAAATCGCAAAGATCACATCAAGACTTCTACTGTGCATGGGGTTGTTTTTGCGGTTTTGTTTCGGCGCCGACGCGCACGCTTCGCGCTGCGCGCCTCAATCCCGCCGGCGGTGCACCACCTCCTGCACGGCGAGCCGCGATCCCCGTCCGCCGCCTTTGTTGCTACGCTCCTTGCGTCCCTGCGCCATGATCGCGCTGCCCATCGCGGCCGAGCCGAAGGTGATGAGGAAGGAAGCGAGCAGCAGCACGAGCGCAATGGCAGGTGCGCGGTCGGCGAAGATCAGCTCCCGCAGATGCCCGGGATTGAGCCAGAGCAGGCCGCCGACCAATAGCACGGCGGCGCAGGCGCCGATCGCGAGATTGATGGCGAGCAGGCGAAATAGCGGGATGCGGAGGAGCGAGCGGGTTGATGGAGGCTGCTGGCGATTGGGCATGGCGATGACGTTCCCCTCACGCCGCCGGCGCGGCGCGCGCGGCCTGCTGTCGCTCCATCATGGTCTGCCACAACGTCGCGATGCTCTGTTGCGTCTGCGGCGCGATCAGGCAATGGCCCTCATTGTCGAAGCCGCAGAACCGCACGGAAGCGTCCTTCTTCACCTCGGTTAGCGCCTGGTTGATCATCTCGAGACACGTCATGACCTCGCTGACGTCCGAGAGGCGCGTGTGATGCAGGAGGTCCATCAGGCGGAACGTCATCACCGCGGGGCGGCCGAAGCTGATGCCGGGGCGGCCGAGCTCGAACAGCACGTTCACGGCCGGAAGCGCGCCGCGGATGTGCTCGAGCACGCCGGCCATGTCTTCCACGCTGCAGGCGACGAGGTGGGGGACTTGCGGCGGCGCGGCCGCCGGCGTCCGTGGCGCAAGGCCGAGCGCGGCGATCACCTCCTGCTCGATCCATTGCCGCACTGGTGCTGGCGCATTGCGGATCTGCTCGGCGCTCAAGGTTATTCCGGTCATGTGTGGTTCTCCTGCTCGGCTCAGTCTAGAAAGCACGGCGTGAGACGGTTTGATGCGGATCAAGCCTTGTGCTTTGACGCTCACGGCGTTCCCGGGCATGATCCGCGCGCTGCTTCGCACTGGAATTCTCTGGGGGATTGCTCCACATGCCGAGACTGCTTCTCGCTGCCGCCTTCGTCTTGTCTTTGGCCGGCGGATCGGCGCAGGCCGCCCGCTGCGGCGGCGACTTCAACGGCTTCATCGCCAGCATGGCGCAGGAGGCTCAAGCCGCCGGCGTCTCGGCGAGCGTGACCAATGCGGCGCTCGGCGGCGTTGCGCCCGACCCTGCGGTTCTCGCCTTCGACCGGCGCCAGCGCTACACCTTCAACAAGACCTTCGAGCAGTACGTCTCGACCCGGGTCGGCCCCGGCCGCGTCAATGGCGGGCGCGCGATGCTGCAGCGGCATGCCGCGCTGCTGTCGCGCATCGAGCAGAAGTTCGGCGTGCCCCGCTATATCCTGGTCGCGATCTGGGGGCTGGAGAGCGATTTCGGCAAGGGCGACACCGGCAAGCTGCCGGTGGTCCGCACGCTGGCGACGCTCGCGCATGATTGCCGCCGCACCGATCTGTTCCAGGGCGAGCTGCTCGCGGCGCTCAAGATCGTGCAGCGCGGCGACCTGCAGCTGCGCGACATGATCGGCGCCTATGCCGGCGAGATCGGCCAGACCCAGTTCCTGCCATCGTCCTACATCAAGTACGGCGTCGATTTCGACGGCGACGGCCATGTCGACCTCCGCCACAGCATCCCCGACGTGCTCGCCTCGACCGCGAACCTCTTGCACACGAGCGGCTTCAAGATGGGCCAGCCTTATGGCGAGGGAACGCCGAACTTCGAGGCGATGCGCGAGTGGAACAGGGCGGTGGTGTACCGCAAGACCATCGGCTATTTCGCCGATCGGCTGATGGGGCAGTGACCACATCATCGGTGTCATCACCCGCGAAGGCGGGTGATCCAGTATTCCAGAGACGGCGCGGCTAGAGCCGAGAAGCCACGGCGTACTGGATTCCCCGCCTTCGCGGGGAATGACAGCGGTGGGTGTGGACGCCGTTGCGCTCCTGGCTACTTTTCTATCCCCTTCGCCATCTTCTCCAGCCGCCGCTGCAGCGGCGCCCAATAGGTTCCCGGACGGAAGCGCTGCAGCAGGTCCATGAAGCGGGCGTCGTTGCCGATCAGGATGCGCGGCTCGTTGCGCTCGATGCCCCTGATGATGCGCAGTGCCGCGTCCTTCGGCGAGGTCTTCGCCGCGTTCTCGAACCGTTCGATCGATTGCGCGCGCCGGGCATTGTCGGTGACGCCGACGCCGGTGCGGGCGTTGCGCGCGATCGCGGTGGCGATGCCGCCGGGATGCACGACCGACAGCTTCACCGGGCTGCCCGCGACGCTGAGCTCGTGCCGGACGCTCTCCGAGAAGCCGCGCACCGCGAACTTCGCCGCGGCATAGGCCGATTGGCCCGGCGGGGCGATGATGCCGAAGATCGAGGAGAGGTTGACGATGTGGGCCTCGCTCATCGTCTTCAGGTGCGGCAGGAAGGCGCGTGTGCCGTGCACCACGCCCCAGAAATTGATGTCGAACAGCCAGTCCATCTGGGCCTGGTCGATCTCCTCGAATGTGCCCATCAGCGCAACGCCGGCATTGTTGACGACGATGCCGAGGGAAGGATGCGCGGCGATGGCCTCGCTCGCGAACTGCGCGATGTCGCCGGCCTCGCCGACGTCGACGCGGTGCAGGCTGACCTTGCGCGTTGTTCCGATCTCCGCCGCGAGCGCCTTCAATCCACCCTCGTCGCGATCGGCCAGTGCGAGGTCGCAGCCGCGTTGCGCGAGCTCGATCGCCAGCGCCCGGCCGATGCCGCTCGCGGCTCCCGTGATGGCGGCAGCGCCGCGAATCGTAGTCATGATGTTCCCCGTCAAGCCCCTGATGCGGGAACTATGCTTTACATTTTTTCAGAATGGAACCGAACCGTAGCCGGCCTCGGTTTTTAACATTCGTTATGGAGAGCATGCATTGGGAGCCGCCGATGGGACAAGCGACGCCATTACGCGCGACAGCGCTGATCGTTGAAGATGACGCCATGCAGCGGGAGATGCTTTGCGTCCTGCTGGAAGAGAGCGGCTACCAGGTCATCCAGTGCGAAAGCGCCGAGGCCGCCGAGCGCGTCCTCGACAAGAACGCCGGCGCGCTCTGTCTGATGCTGACCGACGTCCAGCTGGCCGGCCGCATGAACGGCGTCGAGCTCGCCCATCTCGCCAAGGACCGCAATCCGAAGCTCGACGTCGTCGTCACCTCGGGCCGGCCCTTGAAGCAGGCCCTGCCCGACGGCGCCAAGTTCTGGGCCAAGCCCTGGGCGCCGCTCGACGTGCTGCGCGAGGCCGAGATCGCTCAGCTCTCCTGACGCGCCCGCTTTCTCGCAGCGCGCTGCGGTGATAAGGTCGGCCCATGACCTGGTCCTTCCTGCTCACCTCGCTCATCGTCGTCGCTTCCCCCGGCACCGGCGTGCTCTACACGCTGGCTGCGGCGCTGACCCGCGGTTCGCGCGCCAGCGTGGCGGCCGCCTTCGGCTGCACGCTCGGCATCGTGCCGCACATGGCGGCGGCGATGCTCGGTCTTGCCGCCGTGCTCCACACCAGCGCGCTTGCCTTCGCCGCGCTGAAATGGTGCGGCGTCGCCTATCTGCTCTACATGTCCTGGCAGGCTCTGCGCGAGACCGGGGCGCTGGCGGTTGGGGGCGAGATCAGGGAAAGATCGAGCAGCCGCGTCATCGTCACCGGCTTCCTGATCAACATCCTCAACCCAAAACTGTCGATCTTCTTTCTCGCCTTCCTGCCGCAATTCATCGCGGCGGACGAGGCCCATGTGCTGGCGCGCATGCTGGAATTGAGCGGCGCCTTCATGGCGATGACGTTCGCGGTGTTCGTCCTCTACGGCTTCTGCGCCGCCGCGGTGCGCGAGCGCGTCATCTCCCGCCCGGCCGTCATCGCCTGGCTGCGCCGCTCCTTTGCCGCCGGCTTCGCCGCGCTCGGCGCCAAGCTGGCGTTGTCGGAAAGGTAGGTCTTCGTCACCTCTCGAAAGGTCTCGTCATGCCGGGGCTTGTCCCGGGCATCCACGCTCTTCGGACTGTGCGGCAAGGCGTGGATGGCCGGGACAAGCCCGGCCATGACGCTGTTAGAGCGGGTACACTTCGAACTCTCGCACAATAAAAAAGCGGGCCTTGCGCCCGCCACCTTCGATCGACCCGACGCCCGGGCGGAGCTCACTCCACCCGGGCAAAGAAACAGAAGCCTCGTTACTTCTTCTTCGCCTTCTTGGCCTTTTTCGCCTTCTTCTTCGCCGCCTTCTTCGCTTTCTTAGCCATAGTATCCTCTCAAGGGTTAATGGTGGAACGCGACACGAGGGTGCTCGGCGGAGGGCCAGCCTCGCAACATCCTCGACGACAAACTCAGCAGATTCGGAGCCGGCTGCCCCGCGTCGTCACATCCGTGTCATCCTGTTATCCACAGCTCAGATGCACTTTCGGGTGATTTTTGGCGCGAATCCGCTCCACGCGTCAGGCCATCGGGCGCGACAGCCTTAACGATCCGGCAATAGCCGCGTGCCGTTCATGAATCCAAAACCAAGGGCGCGTTTTCGCGAGCCGCAGTGAGACTCCATTAAGCGCAACCATCGCATTGTCTTCCGCAAGAAAACGGGGATGGGTCATGGACGGACGGCTGCCGGGATCGGGGGGCGGGACGCTGCGCGTGCTGTACGCGTCATGCTGAACGTACCGACATTGTGGACGGTCTTCGTCGTCAACTTCCTGGCGCTCGGCGTGATCTGGGCCTACGTGACGCGTTCCTATCCGAATTTCGCGGCTGCGCGGTTCTGGATGGCATCGGCCTTCGTCGGTGCCGCCGGCGCGATGACGGCCTTGATCCGTCTGTTCGTCGCCTCTCCCCTGCCGCTGCTGCTCGGCGCCGGCGGTGTCATCGCTGCGAGCTGCCTTGCCGCCATGGGAATTCAGCGCTTCTACGACCGGCCGGTCTCGTGGCGCCTGATGACCGCGACGGGGTGCTTGAGCCTTGTCGGCGTCGTGCTCTTCATGGTCGGATTCGAGCACATGCAGCTGCGCATGCTCAGCTACACGTTCGGTCAGGCCCTGCCGCTGATGCTGGCGCTGCGTCTGTTGTTGTCGCGGGAAGGCCGCGTCAGTCCGGGCGCCAAGCTGTCCGGCATCGTCATCCTCAGCATCATCGCGATCCTGCTCGTGCGCACCGTGGGCAATCTGCTCGGCTACGATCTCTCGGCGCGCGCCGGCGGCCAGGCCCATGCGATCATGGTGCTCGGGCTGCTGTTCCTGTCGATGACGCTCAATTTCGGTTTCCTGCTGATGGCGATGGACCGGTTGCGGGGCGAGGTTGCCGACCTCGCGTTGCTCGACGATCTCACCGGCGTTGCCAACCGGCGGCATCTCTTGCAGCGCCTGACCGAGGAATGCGCCCGTTCGGGGCGCAGCGGTGAGCCGTTCTCGCTGCTGCTGATCGACCTCGACGGCTTCAAGACCATCAACGACACCCATGGCCATGCCGCCGGCGACGCCTGCCTCAAGCACTTCACCCTGATGGCGCAGACGCGCCTGCGGCCCGGCGACATGCTCGCCCGCACCGGTGGCGACGAGTTCTGCATCGTGCTGCCGTCCTCGTCGCTGCGCGAGGCTGCCGCGATCGCCCGCCGAGTGCTTGAGGTCTGCCGGCAGGATGCCGTCAGCTGCAGCGGCCGCGACATTCCGATCGCGATCTCGATCGGGGTTGCGGAGTGGGATCGCGGCATCGGGGAATTCCCGGACCGCCTGATGGCCAATGCCGACCATGCCCTCTATGCCGCCAAGAAGAACGGCAAGAACGATTTTGCGGTCTATGACCCCACTCCGCCGTTATCGCCCGAGTCTGTCGGAACGGTGAGGACATTCGCGTAAAGCCTGTTAGGCTTGGGTCGCATTGGACCCCGCATGATGATATTTCGCCTGCTCGCGGCCACGTTGGCCGCTCTCCTTCCGATCGTCCCCGCAGCGGCCACGGATGCCGAGCTCGCCAAGCTCGCGCGCGCCTCCGGCACGCCCGACATCCCCGGCTTGAAGATCGTCTGGCTGGCGCCGTGGGGCGAGCTCGCTAGCGCAAGACCCTGGCGCAACATCATCGTGCACCAGACCGAGGGACCTGCGGGCTCTGCCCGCGGCGGCGCGCAGGCCCAGGCGAAGAACCCGACGCGGCGCGGCGTCACGGTCTGGGTCGAGACCGACGGCACGGTCTATTGGGCGGTCGCCGAGAACCTCGTGCCGACCCACGGCGACGGCGCCAACCGCAACGACAACAAGTACATCGACAACCGTCCGACCTACCGCCAGGTGGTGCGCGACAATTCGATCGGCGTCGAGTTCGCCGGCAATTATCCCGACGTGACGGCGGGGCCGACCGAGGCACAGGTCGCGGCGTGGAAGATCCTCGTGAAAGTGCTGCGCGCGCGCTACGACATCCCGCTCGAGCGGGTCTACGCGCACAACTGGATCGACTACAAGGACGCCCGCTATTGCGAAGGCTGCACGCTCGCGACGATGGCAAGGCAATGGGGGGAGTAGGCGGTGTGCCCACACGCACCGCTATCGGGCGCAGTTCGCATCACACCAACAAAAAAGCCGGCGTTGCCGCCGGCTTTTCGTCTCTTTCGATCCGCCAATCTCTGGCGCTGAGCCGCCGCGCTTAATGCGCGGCTTCCAGCGCGGCCTGTTCGGCCTTTGCGATCGTGCCCTTGACCGCGGACTGCACCTTCTCGAAGGCGCGGACCTCGATCTGGCGGACGCGCTCGCGCGACACGCCGAACTCGGCAGCAAGGTCTTCCAGCGTCATCGGCTCATCGGCGAGGCGGCGGGCCTCGAAGATGCGGCGTTCGCGCGGGTTGAGCACGCCCATGGCGCCGTTCAGCGCGTCACGGCGGTGATCATACTCCTCGTGCTCCGCCATCATGGCTTCCTGGTTGGGCGTGTTGTCGACCAGCCAGTCCTGCCATTCGCCGGCTTCGCCATCGTCGCGGATCGGTGCGTTGAGTGACGCATCGCCGCCGAGGCGGCGGTTCATGTCGATCACGTCCTGATCGGTGACGCCGAGGCGCTTGGCGATCAACTTGACTTGGTCGGGGCGGAGATCGCCTTCGTCCAGCGCGTTGATCTTGCTCTTCGCCTTGCGCAGGTTGAAGAACAGCTTCTTCTGGTTCGCGGTGGTGCCCATCTTCACGAGCGACCACGAACGGAGGATGTACTCTTGAATCGACGCCTTGATCCACCACATGGCGTAGGTGGCGAGACGGAACCCCTTCTCGGGTTCGAATCGCTTCACCGCCTGCATCAGGCCGACATTGCCTTCCGAGACGACCTCGGAGATCGGCAGGCCGTAGCCGCGATAGCCCATGGCGATCTTGGCCACGAGGCGGAGATGGCTGGTGACGAGTTGGTGTGCCGCGTCGCGATCGTCATGCTCACGCCAACGCTTGGCGAGCATGTACTCCTCCTGCGGTTCCAGCATCGGGAATTTGCGGATCTCGGCGAGGTAGCGAGAAAGGCCGGATTCTCCATTGAGGACCGGCAAAGCAGCGGTACGGGCCATAGTGCGCCCTCCAAAAGGTTCAGGCCCCCGATAGCGGCGGGCCAGGCAGACGACCGCTGTGTTAAAGCCGGCCGTAGCTGCGATGTTCCGCGTTGGTCATTTCAACGCAGACGCAATATACCCCATCGGGGGTCAAAAAGGGAAGGATTGCTGACGTCACGTCCCCGTGTGGCAGCTATAACTTTTTGTAATGTAAAGGCTTTCTGAAGCGGGGCGTCATAGCGCCGCCTTGAGCGCACGTTCCAGGAGAAGCAAATCCTCCGGCAAAGGCGCCTCCCAGTGCAGTAATTCTCCCGTCCTCGGGTGCTCCAATACCAGCAGGTAAGCATGTAAGGCCTGCCGCCCCAGCGCCGCCAAAGCTGCCTGCGACTCGGGGCCGAGCTGGTTGGCCTTGGTCTTGAAATGCGGGCCATAGACGGCATCGCCCATCAGCGGGTGGCCGATATGGGCGAGATGGACGCGGATCTGATGGGTGCGGCCGGTCTCGAGCTCGCAGGCGAGCAGGGCGGCGACGCCCTTGCCGTCGCGTCCATGAAAGCTCTCCAGGATTTCCCAATGCGTCACCGCCTCGCGGCCACCCTGGCGCACGGCCATCTTCTCGCGTGCATGCGGATGCCGGTCGATCGGCGCATCGACGGTGCCGCGGTGCCGGTTCGGCACGCCCCAGGCGAATGCCATGTAGCCGCGCCGCATCGCGCCGGTGCGGCCGTGATCGGCGAATTGCGCCGTCAATGAAGCGTGGGCGAGATCGTTCTTGGCAACCACCATCAGCCCCGTCGTGTCCTTGTCGAGCCGGTGCACGATCCCGGGCCGGCGCACGCCGCCGATGCCGGAGAGCGAGGCGCCGCAATGGGCGATCAGCGCGTTCACCAAGGTGCCGGTCTCGTGGCCGGCCGCGGGGTGCACGACGAGGCCCTTGGGCTTGTTGAGGACGACGATGTCGTCGTCCTCGAACACGATATCGAGGGCGATGTCCTCCCCCTTGGGCTCGGCGGGCGCCGCTTCCGGCACGTCGATTATGATCGTATCGCCGGATGCGACGTGATAAGCGGGGTCGCGGACCGCGGAGGCCTTCAGGTGCACTGCGCCCGCCAGGATCAGGGCTTTCAGCCTCGATCGCGACAGCTCCGGCAGGCGCGCCGCCAGCACGCGGTCGAGCCGGGCCGAGCCCTCGGAGCCTTCGACCACAACCTCCAACCTTTGCGCTGACCCAGGGCTTTCCATGACGACGTCTGATACCGCTGTTCCCGAACCGACCCCCGAGCAGGCCGCGCTGTTCGCGCGGGTGCGGCGGATGATGCTGATCGCGGGGTTGACCACGGCGCTGGCGTTCTGCGCCGTGCTGATCGCGGTGGGCTACCGCCTTTTCAAGTCTGAGGGAAGGGCGGTCGAAGCGGCAAGCGATGTCACTGCCACCCTGCCCAAGGGCGCCAGAATCGTCTCGACCGGGGTCGCCGGCGACCGCCTCGTAGTGACGCTGGATCTCGGCGGAATCATCGAGATCCGCACCTTCGATGCCCATACCCTGAAGTCGGCCGGACGGCTGAAATTCGCCAATGAGCCGTAAAACGCCCCTCGGGGTCCTTGCGGCGGACAAATTTCGAGGCTATTGGCTAGCCCTCACGCTCCCTTCGTCTAGCGGTTAGGACGCGGCCCTCTCAAGGCTGAAACAGGGGTTCGATTCCCCTAGGGAGCGCCAGCTGATCCTAAGCCATTGAAAACCTGCACACTCTAGGCGACCATGTCAGCCTGGAGAGACCGCCCTGTTGCACTTTGCCTCACAAGGTGGTCCGCAAATGGTGCTCGCGGTCGTGACATGGCAATCCTGATCCCGAGTCTCGGCTTCGCGCGCTTCGACAGCCGTGGTGAGCTACGACTGGCGGAACGATTGAAGGACTTCCTCGAGGAGAACGCCGTCGTTTGGCACAACCTGCCTGTCGGGCCTCGCAACCGGCATCCGGACTTCATCATCATTCATCCCGCGAACGGCCTGCTCGTGCTCGAGGTGAAGGACTGGCGCCTGGAGACGATCGTGTCGGCCGACAAGACGAAGGTCGAGCTGCTGACAAGTCGTGGTGTGGTGCGGGAAAGCAATCCGCTGGAGCAGGCTCGCAAATATACATTCGAGGTCGTGCGCACGCTTGAGCGCGACGGGCAATTGTTGTTTCCGCCGGGACATCGCCTCGCGGGCCGGTCCATCGTTCCGTTCGGCTTCGGGTCCGTGTTCACTAACATCACCCGCAAGCAGTTCGATCAGACCGATCTCAAGGAGGTGTTCTCCGGGCATCTCTGCCTGTTCAAGGACGAGATGACCGAGGGCGCGGACCCCGAGGAATTCCGATCGAGATTGTGGCGCATGGTTCATCCGTGTCTCGAAGAGCCGCTGTCCATGCCGCAATTCGACCGCCTGCGCGCGCTGCTGTTTCCGGAGGTTCGGATACGACAGATTGCCCTGCCTTTGGACGATGCGCCTCGCGCCGATTCTTCGGATCGGACGCTCGCGGTCATGGACCTTCATCAGGAGCAGTTCGCGCGCAGCCTGGGCGAGGGGCATCGCATCATTCGCGGCGTCGCCGGATCGGGCAAGACCCTGATCCTCGCTTTTCGCGCCGAGTATCTGGCACGTGCGGCGGCAAAGCCGGTGCTGATCCTGTGTTACGCCAACGGCATCGCCGGCCGGCTTGAAGATGCCATGCAGAGCAGGGGCGTCGAGGACCGCGTTCAGGTTCTCACCTTCCACTCGTGGTGCTACCGGATGCTGCGGACGTACGGGATTACCGCCCCATCCGAGCGAGACTATCCGGACTACGCGGAGCGCCTGGCTGCGAGCGTTTCAGAGGTCGTGAAGGCGGTCGATCACGGCCATATCCCGGCGGAGCAGTACGACGCGGTCCTGATCGACGAGGCGCACGACTTCGAACCGCAATGGCTCGCGCTTGCGGCCAAGATGGTGAACCCGCGCACCAAGGCGCTGATGGTCGTCTACGACGATATCCAGGCTATCTATAAGGGGCGTGAACGGCCGGTCTGGAGCCAGCTCGGCATTGAAGCAAAGGGCAGAACGACCGTACTGAAGGTGAACTATCGCAACACCGCCCAAATCGTTGCCTTCGCGAGACGCTTCGCCGCAGACGTCATCGGCGCTCCCGGCATCACGGCCGACGACGAGCACGCCATCCTGCTGCCCGAAGATGCGGGTCGGCAGGGACTGGAGCCGGATGTGCGGCGGTGCGTGAGCATCGAGGCGGAAGCTCACTGCGTTGCCGAGTGGTTTCTCGACCGTAAGAAAGCCGGCTACAAGTGGTCGCAGATGGCGTGTCTCTACCCGGAGCACTGGATCGGCGGACGGGTTGCGCAGATTCTCGCCGGGCATGGTGCGCCGATCGACATCGCCAAGGACAATCGCAACCGGGTTTCGGTCAAGCGGGTTGCCGTGCGATTCCTGAGCATGCACAGCGCGAAAGGGCTGGAGTTTCCCTGCGTCGCCATCGCCGGCTTGGGCCTGCTCGGCCGCCACGGCGAGACCGTCGAGGAATGTGTCCGGCTGACCTATGTCGGGGTGACCCGGGCAACTCACGAGGCGCTCCTGACGTATTCGAGCGAGTCGGCATTGGTGCAGCGCTTGATCGCGTAGCCCGACGCCGCGCAGGCGCTCTTTCACGCGGTAGTGCAGTCGATCGAGCGGAGGATCGCCCGCTGCACGTCCGCATTCGAAAGAAACACATCGTGGTAGGTTGCGCGTCGCAGCGTCATCGATGATGACGTGATCGAGTGAACGGGCCTTGCATCCATTCCGGCGCAACTTGCATTCACTCCGGCGCAAAATGAGCCGCATCGCGTCGTCGCTTCTGCGCCGCGCGATAGTTGCACCACGAGCGCATGACTCGGGCTCCCACTCAACCCTATTCGGGGGGATCGCGAGAGGAGCCGTGGCCATACGTTTTGGCGGTAACTTCAGTGATGCGCCGAAACGCTTCTGACGGTCTCGGTGAGCATGTCACCCGATGAGGAATGGCTGACGTCACCCAGGCTGATGATGCCGACCATCCGCTTGCTCTTGTTGATCACCGGCAGCCTGCGGACCTGCAGCTTCTCCATATGATGCATCGCCTTGGCGAGGTCATCGTCCTCGCGGCAGCAATGGATGCCCTCGGTCATCACGTCACGTGCCGTCGCGCGGCCGGCATCGAAGCTGTGGCTCGCGAGTCCTTTGCAGACGATGTCGCGGTCGGTCACCATTCCGACCAGCTTGTCATCCTCGCCAATCGGAATGCAGCCGATGTCATGTGCCCGCATCAGTTTGGCAATCTCGGTGATTGGGGTGTCGGGGCTAACCCAGTCGACACCCTTGTGCATCACGTCTTTGACTTTCATGGCGAGCCTCCGTTCGTGGGTTTCAAGTGCGTTGATGCAATGCAGCGGCACCCCCATCTTCCGAACTCCGACCAGACAAAGCGCAGACACTTTCGCCGCCACCCTGCGGAACGGTATGACGGCGAACTTGCGGCTAGAGTTCCCGGCTAGGGCCGCAAGGACAATGGGCGGTGCACAGGTCCTCAGTCATGCGCGCTGAAGCGGCCGTGCGGTGCGTTGGCCGTCAAGCGCGCAAACTGCGCGTGACCCATGTGAAGCAGCGTCTCATGATCGCCGGCTTCCATATAGATGTCCGGCTGTGCCTCGAGGCTGTCGTCGACGATGATATCCAATCCGTAGCATTTGCCGACGGCAGGAACTGCACCGTGTGCACAGTCGCTGAACAGCCGATTGATCTCGGTTTCATTGGCCATGTGGACATTGTCGCCGAGGCTTGTCCTCAGGTCGGACAGGCGGAGGTGATGCGATGCGGGCAAGACGGCCAGCATGTATCCGCCGTCGCGCCGCAACACGATGCCCTTGGCGAGGCGATCGCCGGAGATATGGCATGCCTGCGCCGTTCGGGCGGACGTCATGCTGAGTTCGTGCGGGATCACCTCGTACTGGATGTTCTCAGCGGCGAGGTATTTCTGGAGGGTGGGAGCAATGGCCATGGCATCACCTCCGATGCGGAATGGAAACCATCCACCGTGAGGCGATCCTGCAGACTCTCGCCATTCGATGGGCGGCTGCCTGACTAGCTACCCAACATAGGTCTTCCATCCGCAAGCTGCAATGCAATTCCCCTCGGAGCCGCAACGGGTGTGGGCAGGAGCAGGCTTTTCGTGTGGCTCCGCGCTCTCCTACGCCGTCGTGCCGTCGATCGAGCGGCGGATCACCCGCTGCACTTCCGTATTCGACAGGAACAAATCGTGGTTGATGATGCCCCAGCCTTCCTGGGAGGCATCGACCACGCGCACACCGAGCGCTGCGATGGCGGCCTTCTCGGCCGCGCCGACGCGGGTCATGCCGCCGGCGAGCTGCCCCGACAGCGCCAGTGCACGATCGTTGGTCGAGGCGATCACCGTGATCTTGCCGGCGAGAGGGCCGATGCGCTGGATCGCCGACGAGAACACGTCCATGTCGATGTCGGGCGCGGCAAACACCACCGCGCCAATCTTGCTCGTCACCGTGTCGCCGTATCTCCCATGGAGCTGGCGCAGGCTTTCGAGGGTCAGCATGGTTCCCATGCTGTGGGCGACGATGTGCACGCGCCCCGCCCCCGGCGCCGACACCAGCGCAGAGAGCACGCGCTCGAAATTGTCGCGCGACCACATCGCGCTGTCGCGGTCATAGGCGTAGTCGAACAGTCCTGCCTTGGAAGGCCAGGAGAACGCCATGGTCCGGCCGCGGAACTTGATCCCATCGGAAAGGTGGGCTGCATCCAGCACCGCCGTCTCGAATGTCTGCTTGAAACCGTGCACATAGATCAGCACGTCCCCGCCGCCGGCCTGCGCAGCGAGATCGCCGGCGTCGGCCGGGACCGGCTCGATCCGGTCGAGACGCCAGTTCTCGAGTCCGACCGAGGCGAGGGAAAGCCGGCTCTCGTCCGGCGCCGTCAGCTTCGCCCGCGCGACCGTCATGCTCGTCGCACGCTCCGGCCCGAACCAGGGTTTTGCGCGGCCGCCGTTCACGGGCTTGCGTGTGGTGACGACAAGCAACGTCGGATCGACGGAGAGCGAGGAGGCGTCGAAGCGCGCGCCGGTCGCACCGAGGCCAGCGCATCCGCCAAGCGCCAGCGCGCTACCCGTCGACAGGAGACCGCCGATGAGAGCGCGGCGCGACATGGAATGATTTGTTTGGAGAAGACGTCGACCTATCACTGGGAACCCATGGGAACTTTGCCCCCGACAGCCCGCCCCATCTGCTCTCTGAATGACAATGGGGGCGAGATCGCGGCGGAGCCGCCTCGCGCATGTCGTGGCCTTCAAGTGAATGGCGGGTCAGTCGACGATCTCGATTGCCTGAATCTCGCACCAATCGCGCAATGCCCGCTCCCTCGCCTTGTTGCGGTAGTCATGCCAAGCATCGATCGCTCCCCGTCGGGAGAGCAGGCCCTTGAACTTCTGATAGGCGCCGCGTTTGCTGAAAATATAGCGAACGTCGTCCAGATCGTTCGGCAGGAACTCGCGGACGAAGGCAATCACGAGAGGCTTGCCGAGGTCGAGGTCTCGTGAGTTCGGGATCTGCAAGTATTTGGTCTCGTCCTCGATATCGTCAGGCAGTTCGTCGTCCTCGAGCTCCTGGAGGTCGTCCTGATCGAACTGGTAGTAGATCTTTCCTGTCTGCCTGCAGACGAAGGTGCGGCACTCCACAATGCCGCTGATGTCGGCGAACTCAAAGCCTGGAGGATGTCTCCGAATTTCACGCGCATTGGACACCTTGCCAATGGACCGACGCCGCAATGTCTGCAATCGGCCCGAACAGTATAAGCGGATCGTCCTTCGAGGCAATGAACCCTCGCCGTGTCCAGAAGGCAACTGCCCCGGCGTCGACGGCAGAACACACCGATCCGCTGTCAACCCCTCCTGCCGAAGTATCCCACTTTACCGAGATTCTCCCAGCAAGGACCTGCCTCCAAGCAAGCATGCCGCATCGGCGTCCGTGGCGGTGGCCGTTCTCCCCAGAATCTGCACTATGCGCCCCGCGCCTCCGAAGCTGCTGCCGGGCCTTTGGAGGCTCGGGCAATTTTGTTTTTCGGAGTGACGAGATGAGCGGTTTGGTGATCTCTGGCGGCCGGGTGGTGGATCCCGCGAGCGGGATGGACGCCGTTGGGGATGTGGCGGTGGTGGACGGCAGGGTCGCCGCCGTCGGCACGGGCCTCGGCAGCGCCGAACGGGTGATCGACGCAACTGGGCTCGTGGTGGCGCCGGGCTTCATCGATCTGCACGCCCATGGCCAGTCGATCCCGGCTGACCGCATGCAGGCGTTCGACGGCGTCACGACCACCCTCGATCTCGAGGCCGGCGTGCTGCCGGTCGGGTCCTGGTATGAGCGCCAGGCGCGAAAGGGCCGCGTGCTGAATTATGGCGCGGCCACCAACTGGGCCTTTGCCCGCATCGGCGCGATGACGGGCTCCAACGCGGAGAGCTCGCTGGAAGCATTCGGCAACGCCATGCGCGACCGTCGCTGGATGGACAACGTCGCAACCGATGCGGAGGTGTCGGGCATTCTCGAGCGTCTGGCCCGCGGCCTCAACGAGGGCGGTATCGGCATCGGCATCCTCAACGCCTATGCGCCCGGCGCCGGCGTGCAGGAGCTGACCGCAGTGTGCCAGCTGGCCGCGAAGCAGGACGTCCCCACCTTCACCCATGTCGCCTTCATGTCGCGCATCGATCCCGAGAGCGCAGTGGAAGCCTATATCCGCCTGATCGGCTATGCCGGCGCCACCGGCGCGCACATGCACATCTGCCATTTCAACTCGTCGAGCAAGACCGACGTCGAGCGTTGCCGCGTGCTGATCGAGAAGGCGCAAGGACAGGGCCTGCCGATCACGGTCGAGGCTTATCCTTACGGCACCGGCTCGACCGTGCTGGCCGCGGCCTTCTTCAGTGATCCCCAGTTCGTCGAGCGCAACGGCACCGGTTACGATTCCGTGCAGCGCGTCACCGACGGCTACCGCTTCCACGACCGCGAGGAGCTCTTGAAGGCGCAGGCCGAGGAGCCGTCCTCGCTGGTGCTCTGGCACATTCTCGACACCGAGAACAATGCGCACCACCGCGACCTGCTCGATATGTCGGTGCTGTATCCCGGCGGCGCGATCGCCTCCGACGCGATGCCGTGGACGCTGTCGGACGGCTCAACCTACACCGGTGATGCCTGGCCGCTGCCGGATGATGCGACCTCGCATCCGCGCTCGGCCGGCTGCTTCACGAAGTTCATCCGTGAATGGGTGCGCGAGCGCAAAGCCGTGTCGTTGCTGGAAGGCGTGCGCAAATGCGCGCTGATCCCGGCGGAAATCCTCTCGCAGAGCACGCCGGCGATGCGGAGCAAGGGCCGGCTCGCGAAGGACGCGGATGCCGACATCGTCGTGTTCGACTACGAGAAGCTCTCGGACCGTGCGACCTTCACCGCGATGAACCGGCCCTCTGAGGGCGTCCGGCATCTGGTCGTCAGCGGCCAGGTGCTGATCAGCGACGGCATGCTCGATGTGACCGCGCGGCCGGGCAGGCCCGTGCGCCGCCCAATCGTCGAGGGCTGATCCATGGCGGTCCCCATTCTCCTGGTGACGGGCTTCTTGGGGGCCGGCAAGACCACGGTCGTCAACCATCTGCTGGCGCATGCGGAGGGGCGGCGGATCGCTGCCGTCGTCAACGATTTCGGCGCCATCAACATCGATGCGGAGCTGATCGCGGGCGCGAGCGACGGCGTGGTCAGCCTTGCCAATGGCTGCATCTGCTGCTCGCTCGAGGGCGATCTGCTCCGCACGCTTTCGACGCTGCTGCGGCGTGATCCCAAGCCCGATTGTATCGTCATCGAGACCAGCGGCGTCGCCGATCCCGCTGACATCGTGCGCAATCTGATGGACCCGGTGATCCTGCGCGAGGCACAGCTGGAGACGGTGCTTTGCGTGTTGGACGCAGGGACACCGCTCGCTGCCCTCGACGAGGCGTTGCAGCGGTCGCAGCTGCGCGTCGCCGATATCGTGGCATTGAGCAAGCTCGATCTGGTGGGCGCGGGCGCAGGGGCGCGGATGCGTGAAGCCATCCGCGCCCAGCGCGTGCCCGCGGTGGTGGTCGATGCACACCACGGCGAGATTCCGCCTGCGCTGCTGTTTCCCGCCGGCGCCGACCGCGCTCCGGCGTCGCGCGAGGTGGGACCGAAACGGCCGGCGGAGGAGCGCTTCGAGGCACTGAGCTGGACCTCGGATAAGCCGGTCTCGTTGCCGCGCCTGCAGCAGGCCATCAGCCGCCTTGCACCGAAGCTGGCGCGCGCCAAGGGCCTGTTCGAGACGCTCGAGCAGCCCGGCCGCACGATGGTGTTTCAGTTCGCCGCCGGCCGCGCGACCCTGGCGCCTGGCGATGCGCCGACACCGGGCGCGGCGCGGACGCGCATCGTCTTCATTGCCGAGCTTGGCATGCTCTCGAAGGCGGAGCTCGATGAAGTCATGGAGGCGTGCGTTGCCGCCGGCTGAGGTGAGGGGGTAGGGTCAACCGCTTCCGCCATTAGCCACCACCTCTCCTCTTGCCGAGTCGATCCGAGGCCGAACTATGCCGCCAAATATGCCACTCGCCCCCGCTGATGCCGCCTCGCGCCGCGCTGCCAAGCCGGCCATCGTCTATCCGGCCGGGACGATGCCCGGGCCGGACATGGCCGCGCTCGAAATAGTCCGCCGTGCTGCGGTCAAGACGCACGAGCTTATCGTGCCCCCACGCGATGCCCGTGCCTTTCGCGTGGCGCGCGGCCAGTTCTTCCGCATCGTCAGCATCGAAGGCCCGCAGGTCGGCGACCTCAATCTCTGGAACGCGGACGATCTCTCCGAGCGCTTCTTCAGCGGCAAGACGCGGGCGCTCCATGGTACGCATGTCGGCATCGGTGACCGGCTCTGGAGCAATATGCCCTATCTTCGGCCGATGGCGACCATCAGCCACGATACGCTCGGCTGGTACGGCTTCGACGCGGACGGTGCCGGCATTCACGATGTGATCGGCACGCGCTGCGATCCCTACACAAATCTCCTGCTGAACGGCACGGCTTACGATTTTTGCTGCCACTCCAACCTGTCCCGCGCCCTCGCCATCGAATTGAAGGCGGATCCGGCCGCAGTGGAGCATCATGTCCACGACGTGCTCAACGTCTTCATGTGCACCGGCTTCACTGGGGATACGCACCAATATTTCATGAAGGCAAGTCCGGTCCGCCCCGGCGACTTCATCGAGCTCTTCGCGGAGATCGACCTGCTCGGCGCGCTGTCGGCCTGTCCGGGTGGAGACTGCAGCGCAACCCATTCCAGCGATGCCGCGGCATGCCATCCGCTCAAGATCGAAATCTTCGAGCCGGATCGAACGGCCCTGAAAGGCTGGACCTGGCCTACCCCGAGCGCGTATCACCGTCACCACGGTGCGCATGCGGGACGCTGAATCTCAGTCTTCGACCGGCAATCCGTCGCCGTGCACCTCACGCGAACTGCGCGATGCCGTGACCGACGGACCAGTTCTCCTTGGGCGCGTCGAGCACGTTGACGAACACGTCCTCGGGCCTGATCCCCGGGTTCTCGCCGAGCAGGTCGGCGATCCGGCGATACAGCGCTTTCTTCTCCTCGGCCGTGCGCGAGGCGAACACGGTGATCTGGATCAGCAGGGCGTCTTCGCTGCGCTCGACGCCGTAGGCATTGCCGCAGCGGAAGTTGGCCGGCTCATGCTCGGTGATGGCCATGAACGCATCGCCTTCGGGCACGTTCAGGGCCTCGCGCATCGCGCGGTAAAGTCCGTCCAGAATCGCCTGCCGGTAGCTTTGCGGCTTACCGGCGCGCATCGAAATGTGGAGGAGAGGCATCACGCGGCCCTTTGCATGCGGCTCCGGCCGACACGGCGATGTGAACGCCGCCGGCTCGGCCAATTGAGAAAAACGGACTACCAATCTCGATCGGTTTTTGACACGATGTCGAGAAAGCATATTCTTGACGGCATGTCAAATACTTTGTGGAGCCAAGCTTGAGACCGCGCGAGTTCGATCATGACGAGGTTCTGCGCATCGCGTTCGACCAGTTCTGGCGCAAGGGCGTGCGCGGCACCTCGCTGTCCGACATTGCGCGCGATGCGGCGGTCCAGCGCGGGAGTCTCTACAATGCCTTCGGCAGCAAGGAGGCGCTATTCCTGCAGGCCTATGAACGCTACGCGGGGGATTATCTCGCCAAGCTGCAAAAGGCGCTCGGGGCAGGTTCCTTGCGCAAGCGCCTCACCGCCTTCTTCGATCTGACCATCACCAATTTCCGCTCGGGCACGCCGCCGCGCGGCTGTCCGACGACGCGCGGGCTGATGGAGCTCGGCGGCGCCGAAGGCGAGGGGCTCGACGACAACGCGCGCCAGGCTTTTGCGAACCTGATCTCGCGCATCACCGCACTGCTTCAGGACACGTTGGCCGCTGGCGCGGCACGGGGCGAGTTCGACGGCAATCCCGCGGCTGCGGCGCTGCAGATCGTCACCGTGACGCGCGGCCTCGCCGTGCTCGAGCGTGCCTTCGGGGACGAGCCCCAATTGCGCAAGATCGCCGCGCACACGATCGATCTTGTGCTCGGCAGGAATGGCGGATAGGTGTCAGCACAGCGCGAGCGCGTTGACCGCGCGTGTCGCAGCATCCTCCTTGCCGGAGCCAACGAGCTGGCCAACGGTGGATTCGAGCTCGCCCGGCTGCTTGCGGCGCGCGACCGCCAGCAGTCGCATCAATTCCGCCTCGTCCTTGGAAAGCCGCCTGCAGGACGGCGGCATGAAGCACAGCTCGCAGGGCCGCTCCCTGCGCAGGATCCTGACGAGCGCGGCCGCGCGCGCGACCAGCAGCGGGCTGTCGGCAATGCCGGGCGCTTCCTCGGCAAAGCGATAGGCCGCTTCCCAGCAATCCGATGCGCCGGTCGCATAGGCCGCTCCGATGAAGCGGAGCAGCGCCAGCGCGAGGCGGGAAAAATCATCATAGCTGTCGATGTCCGGCCGGGTCGCAAGCGCGGCCTGGAGCGGACAGAGCAGCGGCTCACCAGCGTCCGACGTCGGCGCAGAATCGCAACTGGCCCGCATCGTGAACGATCTCGTCAATGCAATGTCGCGCTGCCCACGAACCAGCTCTTCATCGCCAACATCCCGTCATGCTCGACAGGCTGCACGTGCCGGTCGGGCAGGACGAGGCCGGCCATGCGGAAGATCGTCGCAAGCCCCAGGACCGGCGCGAGCGCCCAATCGGCGCCGATCGGCGGCAACCAACGCTCGAACTGCTCGCGCGCGACATCGACGCGGTCCTGCTGGGCCGCGGCAATCGCGCGCAAGATTCCGCGCTCGCTGTCGGACATGCGCGGACAGGTGGGGCAGTGCACTTCGATCGCGGTATGCGCGGTGCAGGCAAAGATCTCGATGATGGAATCCAGCGACAGCACGGCATCGCCGACACGAAAATGATCGTACACCTGCTGGATATCGGCCGCCGTCGGGACGGCGCTTCCGCTACGCGCCTTCGCCCGAAATCCCCAGATGAAGAGACGCTCCGCTGCGCTCAGCGCAGGAAGGTCGACGGGCCTGGTGTATGTCGATCGATGCATTGTGCTTCTGGCCTCCGGCTGCGCTCACGCCAGCGCTGGCGCGGATGATCTGCGCCGATCGTTCTGCCAGAGAGCTCTCCAAGTCAACGCGCGGAGAGGCGATGTCGAGGTGTTCTAGATTGGAAGAATTCGTATCTCGGGTGACGTCGGTCTCGCTTGTCTCGTGGCCATACGAGCGTGCCGGTAACGTCCCCGCAAAATTTCGGAGTGTCGGGAACCCGAATGCTTAAAGCTTTGCTAAGAGAAGCGGGATAATCTGGCATATCAGCCCTTCCAATTCCTGTGAGCACCGATGATTTTCTCCCGCATCAGTTTCAAGCTGGTCCTGATTGTCGGCATCAGCCTCCTCGGCATGATCGCGTTGGCGCCGGTCGCCCTCTCGACCCTGCGCACGCAGATGGTCGCCGACCGTCAGGCCAAGACGCAGCAGATGGTCGATGTTGGCTACGGCATCCTGGCGCACTACCAGAAGCTCGAGAGCGAAGGAAAGCTCTCGCGCGAGCAGGCGCAGGCCGGCGCGATGGCCGAGATCAAGAGTCTGCGCTACGACAAGGTCGAGTATTTCTGGATCAACGACATGACCCCCAAGATGGTCATGCATCCGATCAGGGCCGAGCTTGACGGCAAGGATCTCTCCGGGATGAAGGATCCCGCCGGCAATGCGCTGTTCATGGGCTTCGTTGACGTCGTCAACAAGCAGGGTGCGGGCTTCTACGGCTACCTCTGGCCGAAGCCCGGCTTCGACCAGCCGGTCGGGAAAATCTCCTATGTGAAGGGCTTTGCGCCCTGGGGCTGGATCATCGGCACCGGCATCTATCTGGACGATGTCGATGCCGCCTTCCGCCAGAACGCGATGACCTTCGCCTATATTTGTCTCGCTGTGCTGGTCGTGGTGCTCGGCGCCTCCTTCCTGATCGGCCGCAGCGTCACCCGGCCGCTGGCCCGGATCACCGCGCTGACCGAGCGCCTTGCCGCCGGCGACAGCGCCTTCGACGTGCCCTACACCGACCGCCGCGACGAGGTCGGCGGCCTCGCCAAGGCGCTCGCCGTGTTCAAGGACAATGCATCGGCGGTGAGCCGGATGCATGCCGAGCAGCAGGAGCTGAAGCAGAAGGCCGACGAGGAGAAGCGCAAGACCATGACCGATCTCGCCGGCAAGTTCGAGGCGAGCGTCCAGGCCGTCGTTCGCGACGTTTTCGACGAGGCCCGCGCGATGCAGCAGGCGGCGCAGGGCATGTCGGAAACCGCGAACAAGGCGAGCGACCGTGCGAGCTTCGTCGCCACCGCGTGTCAACAGGCCTCGAGCAACGTGCAGACGGTGGCCTCCGCCGCCAGTGAATTATCGGCCTCGATCGCCGAGATCAGTCAGCGCGTGGCACAGGCCGCGACGGTCGCCGATAAGGCCGCCGCCGACGGCCAGCGCACCAACGACACCGTGCAGGGCCTTGCCGCCGCCGCGCACAAGATCGGCGAGGTCATCGACCTCATCAACCAGATCGCCTCGCAGACCAATCTGCTCGCGCTCAACGCCACCATCGAGGCGGCGCGCGCGGGCGAGGCCGGCAAAGGCTTTGCGGTGGTCGCGAGCGAAGTGAAGTCGCTGGCGAGTCAGACCGCGAAGGCGACCGACGAGATCGGCGCGCAGATCACCGCGATCCAGGCCGAGACCAATCAGGTCGTCGGCAACATCGAGAGCATCCGCGCCACCATCATGGAGGTCAACGAGATCTCCTCGTCGATCGCCGCCGCGGTCGAGGAGCAGGGCGCCGCGACGAAGGCGATCGCGCACAGCGTGCAGGAGGCGGCCTCCGGCACCGACCAGGTCTCGCACAACATCTCCGGCGTCACCGACGCGACGGCCGAGACCGGACAGGCCGCCGGCCTCGTACTGCAATCGAGCGGCCGGCTGACGCACAAGCTGCAATCGCTGCAGGACGAGGTCAGCGCCTTCGTTGCGGGCGTGCGGGCGGCTTAGTATAACGGGAGGATGGGCCAAAGCTCCGATCGACGCGCGCGCATCCTCCTGATCAATCCGAACAGCAATGAGGCGACCACCACGATGATGGTGGCGATCGCAAGGTCCGCTGCCGCCGATGGTTTCGACATCGTTGGCGCCACGGCAACGCGTGCGCCCACGATGATCGTCTCGGCGGACGCGCTGGAGGTGGCTGCGCTGGAGGTCGAGGAGATCGCGCGTCTCCGTGGCGGCGAGTGCGACGGCGTCATCGTGTCGGCATTCGGTGATCCCGGTCTCGCCGGGATCAAGGCGGCGATGAAGCTGCCCGCCGTCGGCATCGGCGAATCCGCGATGCTGGAAGCCGCCGGGAACGGTCGCCGGTTCGGCGTGGCGACCACGACGCCGTTGCTGAAAGCGAAGATCGATGCATTGCCTGATACGCTGGGTTTGCGCGCGAGCTACACCGGCACGCGCTTCGCCGATGGTGATCCGCAACAGCTGATGCGCGATCAAGCGCAGCTGCGCGCAGCGCTCGCCGGCGCGGTTGAGGCCTGCATTGTGCGAGACAGAGCGGAAGCGGTCATCATCGGCGGCGGGCCGCTGGGTGAAGCGGCGCGCGAGCTTCAGCCGATGTTCGCGGCGCCAATCATCGCCCCGATCCCATCTGCCGTGCGACGGATCATTCGTCTCGTCGCGGCGTAACCTCCGGTTTTTCCGCGCCGCGGCATCGGCCGTGCTGCGGGAAACTGTTTTCCTTGACATCAACTCTGCGGTGCTCGACGTGTAACGAGGTCGAGCGATGCTGCCTTGCGTCCCTCGCGAAAGGAAAAGCAACACGGGAAGGACGTCATGAACACGGGCCTCGACGAGAATGACTACCTCGCCACCTTGCGCGGCCTGTGGGACAAAGCCTGGCCGACCGGCCTGCCGCGCTCGCCGAACTATCTGCACGGCGAAGTTCCTCTGACGGAATATCTGCGCACCTGGGCGAAGCGGAGTCCGGAGCGGCCCGCGGTGATCTTCTACGGGCATGTGACCACCTATGCCGATCTCGATCAGAAGAGCGATCGCTTTGCGGCGCTGTTGCAGGCAAAGGGCGTGCGCAAGGGCGATCGCGTCGCCGTCTTCCTGCCGAACTGCCCGCAATTCCACGTCGTGTTCTTCGGTATCCTGAAGCTCGGCGCGATCCACGTCCCCATCAGCCCGCTGTCGCGCGCGTTCGAATTGTCCTACCAGCTCAACGACACCGAGGCCGAGGTGATCGTCGCGCTCGACCAGCTCATTCCTATCGTTGATCAGGTCCGCTGCGAGATGCGCCTGCGCGAGATCATCGTCACCAGCTTCGCCGATGTCGTGCCGGCGGCGCCTGCGTTTCCCGCGCCGGACTCGATCCGCACGCCGCGCGTTGCGGTCTCCGGCGCAACTGATCTCCTGCCGGCGCTCGCGGCACTGCCCGCACCGACCCCGCTGCCGCCGCCTCACCTCGATGATGTCGCTGCGCTCAATTACACCGGCGGCACCACCGGCATGCCCAAGGGTTGCGTCCATACCCATCGCGATATGGTCTACACGGCCGCTGCCAATTACGGCATCTCGTTTCCCTCGGATGAGAGCAGCGTGTTCCTGTCGTTCTTTCCGGAGTTCTGGATTGCGGGCGAGAATTCCGGTCTGATCTTCCCGCTGTTCTCGGGCGGCACGCTGGTTCTGCTCGCGCGCTGGGACACTGTCGGCGCGATGGCGGCGATCGACAAGTACAAGGTCACGATGACGGCGATGCCGGTCGACAGCGCGGTCGAGATGATGGACCATCCGCGCTGGAGCGAGTTCGACCTGTCGTCGCTGCAACAGGTGCGCGTGGTCTCCTTCGTCAAGAAGCTCAACGCCGGCTATCGCAGGCGCTGGAAGGACCTCACCGGCACGATCCTGATGGAGGCGGCCTGGGGCATGACCGAGACCCACACCTCCAATACTTTCACCGCTGGCTTTCAGGACGGGGATTTCGACCTCAACAGCCAGCCGATCTTCGTCGGCCTGCCGGTCCCCGGCGCCGAGTTCAAGATCACCGATTTCGAGACCGGTGCGCTGCTGCCGCTGGGAGCCGAAGGCGAGATCCGCGTGCGTACGCCGTCGCTGCTCAAGAGCTACTGGAACAAGCCCGAGGCGACGGCGGAATCGCTCGTCGACGGCTGGTTGCGCACCGGCGATATCGGCACCATCGACAAGGACGGCTTTCTGCACTTCCTCGGCCGGCGCAAGGAGATGCTGAAGGTCAAGGGCATGAGCGTGTTTCCGCCGGAGATCGAGGCGTTGCTGGGGCAGCATCCGAAGGTGCTGGGCTCGGGCGTGGTCGGCCGTGATGATCCGGACAAGGGCCAGGTGCCGGTTGCTTACATCCAGCTCAAGCCGGAAGCGATCGGTACGGTCTCAGAACAGGAACTGCGCGCCTGGTGCGCCGAGCGCATGGCCGTCTACAAGGTTCCGGAAGTCCGCATTATCGATGCGCTGCCATTGACGGCAACGGGCAAGGTCAGGAAGCAGGACCTCATTCCAAATCCTCCTGCCGTCCAGTGAGAGAGACGATGTCGTTCAAGAAGCTCCTGATCGCCAATCGCGGCGAGATCGCCATCCGCATCGCACGGGCGGCGGCCGATGCCGGCATTGCGACGGTCGCGATCCATCCCGCCGACGATGCGCTGTCGCTGCACGGGCGCGTTGCGGACGAGGCGATCGAGATCCCTGGCCGCGGCGCACGGGCCTATCTCGACATCGAGGCCGTGGTGATGGCGGCCAAGAGCGCAGCTTGCGATGCCGTGCATCCCGGCTACGGCTTCCTCAGCGAGAACGCGGCATTCGCGAAAGCCTGCGCCGACGCCGGAATCACCTTCGTCGGGCCGAAACCGGCTGCGCTCGAGCTGTTCGGCGACAAGGTTGCGGCACGTCAGCTGGCCAAACGCTGCGGCGTGCCGATCATTGCCGGCACCAGCGGGCCGTCGAGTCTCGAGGAGATCACGGCATTCTTCACCTCGCTCGGCAGCAATGCTGCGATCGTGATCAAGGCGATGGCGGGCGGTGGCGGCCGCGGCATGCGCGTGGTGGAGAACGCGTCCGACCTTTCGGAGGCCTATGCGCGCTGCCAGTCCGAGGCCAAGGCGGCGTTCGGCTTCGAGGGCGTCTATGCCGAACGGCTGATCCGGCAGGCGCGCCACATCGAGGTCCAGATCATCGGCGACCGCCATGGCGCGATCACCCATCTCTGGGAACGCGAATGCACCATCCAGCGCCGGCACCAGAAGCTGATCGAGGTGGCGCCGAGCCCGTCATTGAGCGATGCCCTGCGCGGCCGCATCATCGAGGCGGCAAAGCAGCTGGCGGGCGCCGCGTCTTACGACAATCTCGGCACGTTCGAGTTTCTGGTCGACGGAACCGCCGAGGACAGCTTCGCCTTCATCGAGGCCAACCCGCGTCTCCAGGTCGAACACACCGTGACCGAAGAGGTGCTCGGCGTCGATCTCGTCCGCGCCCAGCTCGCGGTCGCCGCAGGCAGCACATTGAGCTCGCTCGGTCTTGCGCAGGCATCGATCCCGAAGCCGCGCGGCCATGCCATGCAGCTGCGCGTCAACATGGAGACGCTGGACGTGTCAGGCGCCACGCATCCGACCGGCGGCGTGCTCGCCGTGTTCGAGCCGCCGTCGGGGCCCGGTGTTCGCGTCGACAGCTTTGGCTATGCCGGCTACAAGACCAGCGCGGCCTTCGATTCGCTGCTTGCCAAGGTGATCGTGCACACGCCGAGCGAGGCCTGGCATGACGTCGTCGCGAAAGCCTCGCGTGCGCTACGCGAGTTCCGGATCGATGGCGTCGTCACCAACATCGCGTTTCTTCAGGCGGTGCTCGCACATCCCGGTTTCAGGACCAACCGTATCGCGACTGATTTCATCGACCGCAACATTGTCAGGCTCGTGGAAGCATCGGATGGTGCCGCCAAGCCGCTTTACTTCGCCGCGGCCGAGCGCGGCGCCGGTCACAGCGCGGAGGTGCATGTCGCGCCAGCCGTACCCGAAGGCACGGTGATGGTCGCGGCGCCCTTGCAGGGAACCATCGTCACCATCCAGGTGAAGGAAGGCGAGATCGTCCGCCCCGGCCAGCAACTCGCCGTGATCGAGTCCATGAAGATGGAGCACCTCGTCATGGCCGAGCAGGGCGGGCGGGTGACAAAACTCGTCGCAGGTGACGGCGTCACGCTGCTGCATGGCGAGCCGATCCTCTATCTCGAGCCGCTCGACGTCGCCGCCGACAGCACGACGGCGGAAGCCGACATCGATCTCGACCATATCCGTCCCGATCTTGCCGAGCTGATCGCCCGCCAGGCCAACACGCTCGACGAGAACCGCCCCGCTGCGGTCGAGCGCCGCCGCAACACCAACCAGCGCACCGCGCGCGAGAACGTCGCCCAGCTCGTCGACGACGGCTCGTTCATGGAGTACGGCAGCCTTGCGATCGCGGCGCAGCGCCGCCGGCGCAAGCTCGACGATCTCATCAAGAACACGCCGGCGGACGGCCTCGTCATGGGCGTCGCCACGGTCAATGCCGAGAAGTTCGGGCCCGGAGGCGCGCGCTGCATCGTCGTCGCCTATGACTACACCGTGCTCGCGGGCACGCAGGGCCACATGAACCACAAGAAGATCGACCGCATGCTGACGCTGGCGGAAGACTGGCGCGTGCCGCTGGTGTTCTATGCCGAAGGCGGCGGCGGCCGGCCCGGCGACACCGACCGGCTCGGCATGACCGGCCTCGACGGGCCGTCCTTCGTGCAGTTCGCGCGGCTCTCGGGCCTCGTGCCTGTCGTCGGCGTTGTTTCCGGCTATTGCTTCGCCGGCAACGCCGCGATGCTCGGTTGCTGCGATGTCATCATCGCCACCAAGAACGCTTCGATCGGCATGGGCGGTCCTGCCATGATCGAGGGCGGCGGCCTCGGCGTCTATCATCCGGCTGAGGTCGGCCCTGTATCATTCCAGTCGCCGAACGGCGTCATCGACATCCTGGTCGAGGACGAGGAGGAAGCGACCCGCGTCGCGCAAAAATATCTGTCCTATTTCCAGGGTGCGGTGGCGGATTGGGAGGCTGCTGACCAGCGCCTGCTCCGCCGCGCCATCCCCGAGAACCGCCTGCGCGTCTATGACATCCGCAGCGTGATCGACCTCGTCGCCGACAAGGATTCCGTGCTGGAGCTGCGCCGCGACTACGGCGTCGGCATGATCACCGCGCTGATCCGAATCGAAGGCAAGCCGTTCGGCCTGATTGCCAACAATCCGCGCCATCTCGGCGGCGCAATCGATGCCGATGCCGGCGACAAGGCTGCGCGTTTCCTCCAGCTCTGCGACGCCTTCGATCTGCCTGTTGTCTCGCTGTGCGACACGCCCGGCTTCATGGTCGGCCCCGAGGCGGAAAAGACCGCGATCGTGCGCCACGTCTCACGCATGTTCGTGACTGGCGCCAGCCTCACCGTGCCGCTGTTCGGCATCGTGCTGCGCAAGGGCTATGGTCTCGGCGCACAATCGATGATCGGCGGCGGCTTCCACGCCTCGTTCTTCACCGCGGCCTGGCCGACCGGAGAGTTCGGCGGCATGGGCCTGGAGGGCTACGTCCGCCTCGGCTTCCGCAAGGAGATGGAGGCGATCGCCGATCCCGAGGAGCGCGAGACCTATTACCGCAACAAGGTCGCCGAGCTCTATGCCAACGGCAAGGCGGTCTCGATCGCCTCCGTGTTCGAGATCGACAACGTCATCGACCCGGCCGAGACGCGGCGCTGGATCATGGCCGGTCTGCGCACGGTGCCGAAGCCCGAGCCGAGGACGGCGAAGAAGCGGCCGTGCATCGACACGTGGTGAGGGCGGTGCAGCAATAGCTGCTTTCCCGGTTCCCGATTGACATCCCCGCCTTTGCTGCCAGACTTTGCACAATAATACAGGGTGGAGACGTCCGCGATGGCCAGCCTCTCGGCCTCGAACCATGTCGCCCGTGTCTTGTCCGTCGCCAATCATGTGGCCGACGTCGATGCCTCCTCGCGGATTGCGAGTTCCTGGCGGCGCTGCCTCGTCAACCACAAGCTCGATCCCGCCCGCCAGGGCCCACCGCAGACGCTCACCGAAGCCGAGATCCGCCATGTCGCCGAGCCGATGGAGGAGACGATCCGGCTCGTCACGCCCGAGCTCGACGATCTCGCCCGTGTGCTGCACGACGCCGGCTACTGCGTCAATCTCGCCGATGTCAACGCGACCATGCTGTTCAGCCGTCTGCCGGGCGAAGCCGATGCAAGGATGTTTCTGGATTGGAAGATCTACACCGGCTCGAACTTCGCCGAGGCTTGCGAGGGCACCAATGGGCTCGGCACCGCGCTGGCCGAGCAGAAGCCGATCCTGGTGCATCGCGACGAGCATTTTCGGGCGCAATGGCACATGTTCTCCTGCGCGGTGGCGCCGCTGTTCGATCCGGTCGGCCGGCTCGCCGGTGCCGTCAACATCACCTCCTGCCGTGAGGATCTGGAGCGCGCCGCGCATCAGCTTGCACTTGCGGTGACGATGGAGGCGACGCGGCGGATGGAGGGTGCGATCTTCCGCGGGCATTTCCGCAATGCCTGGATCGCCACCGTGCCCGGTGACGGCGGCAGCGGCCTCGTCGCCTATGATGACGACCGCCGCATCGTCGGCGCCTGCCGCTCGGCGCGTGCGCTGCTCGGCCTCACCGACGGCATGATCGCCTCCGGCATCGACCTGTCGCGCTACCTCAAGTTCGACCATCACGCTGCGCGTGGCAGCGGCGAGATCGTCGAGCTGCGCCATGGCGACGGCCGTCCGTTGGGGCAGGGGCATGTTGCTCCGCCCCTGCGTGCGAGATCGCATGCGCCGCGCCGCGATGCGCAAGTCGATCGCTTTGATGCGTTGCACCGGCTCGCCGGCCGCGACCCCGGCCTGATCCGAAGCGTCAAACGGCTGCGGAGCATCGGCGACCACAATCTGCCGGTGCTGCTGCATGGCGAGACCGGCGTCGGCAAGGACGTGTTCGCGCGGGCTATTCACGGTGCGAGCAACCGCGCGCGCAACAATTATGTCGCGCTCAATTGCGCGGCGATGCCGGAAAGCCTGATCGACGCCGAGCTGTTCGGCTACGAGGCGGGCGCCTTCACCGGCGCGCGGCGCGAGGGTTCGAAGGGCCTGATCGTGCAGGCCGACGGCGGTACGCTGTTCCTCGACGAGATCGGCGACATGCCGATCGGCTTGCAGACGCGCCTGTTGCGCGTTCTGGAAAACCGCGAGGTCTGGCCGCTCGGCGCGCTCAAGCCCGTCACCGTCGATATTCGCCTGATCAGCGCCACGCATCGCGATCTCGGCCGCATGGCGGAAGCGGGGGCCTTCCGCGCCGACCTCTATTTTCGCCTGCGCGGCATCGAAGTGCGCCTGCCCGCCTTGCGCGAGCGCGCCGACCGCGACGACATCATCCGCCAGATCGCGCGCGAGGAGGCGCCGAGCTGCCGGCTCTCGGAGGAGGCATGGTCGCAGCTCGCGGCCTACCCGTTTCCCGGCAACATGCGCCAGCTCCGCCACGTGCTGCGGCTCGCCGGCTGCACGGCGGAAGATGGCGTCATCACCGATGCCGATCTCGATCTGCCGCCGTTTGGCGGACGGACGGAACCTGATCTCGAAGCAGCCGAGCGTGCGACGATTGTCGCGGCGCTACGTAAGCATGATGGCCGCGTGACGGAAGCCGCGCGCGCACTGAAGCTCAGCCGCGCGACGCTGTATCGCAAGATCAAGCAGTTGAAGATCGAGACGGCGCAGTAGCTCTTTCTTCCCCTCTCCCCTTGTGGGAGAGGGTGGCTCGCCGCGCCGCGGCGAGACGGGTGAGGGGTCTCTCTCCGCGTATGACTCTGGTGAGTTTGCAGAGAGATACCCCTCATCCGGCGCTTCGCGCCACCTTCTCCCACAAGGGGAGAAGGAAGAAAGCGAGCACTCGTCCTACGAAAAATCCGTCCAGCTCAGATGCCGTGCGTCGAGATCGCCGATCGTCACGTTCTCGCGGAGTTCTCGTGGCGTGTGGAAATTGCTGCGCAAGTACACCAGCGGCGTGACGGCAGCGGAATGCGAGGCGCTGCGGACCTCGCCGACGAAGATCGAATGCGTCGTTGTCTCGAACTCCTGCGCCAGCACGCAGTCGAACGCGGCCACCGCGTCCGCCAGCACCGGTGCGCCGGTCACGCCACGCGTCCATTGCCCGAAGGCGAAGCGATCGTCGCCGTCGACGCCCTTCTGGCCGCTGAAGGTGAGGGCGAGCAGCGCGTGATCCTCATGCAAGAAGTTGATGGCGAAAGCACCTTCCTCCCGGATGCGGGCATGGGCGCTGGCGTTGCGGTTGACGCAGACGATCAGCGAGGGCGGCTTGTCCGACAACGAGCAGGCCGAGGTCACCGTCAGCCCCGTGCGCCTGCCGTGCTCGGCGCCCACCGTGACCAGCGCTACCGCACCGGCACATTGGCGCATCGCCTGCTTGAAGTCCTTCGCGTCCACCGTCACGCGGAAATCTCCCAGAATAGAAGCGGGTGCGGCACGATCGCGCCGCACCCGGCGCCAAGAGTCTAGCATGATCTCTTCGGAAAACCGCTATGCACTTTTCCGGATCATGCTTGCGTCAAGCCGCCTTCTTCGCGGAGCCGAGATGCCCAAGGCGGGGCATCACCTCGTTCTTCAGCAGCGAGAGCGAGTGGTGCCAGGCCTCGGCCTTGTGCTTGTAGTCGAAGCCGAACACGAGCAGCACGCCGAAGCCGCCGACCTCGTCGTAGATCTTCTCGATCTTCTCGGCGACCGTCGCGGGCGAGCCGACGATCCAGTTCCGCTTGGCGCAATATTCGACCGTGACGTCGCTGTCTGGCACATCGGGCGCGTGCTTCAGATAATCCTTGAAGCCGAAATGCCCGAGCAACGGCAGGAAGTACTCGCTCATCATCCGGCCCATCATGTCGCCGGTCGAGAGCTTCCAGGCCTCTTCGTCGGTGTCGGCGACGAATACCTCGCGCACCAGGCGCCAGTCCTGGCGGTTCGGCTTGCGGCCGGTCTTGGCGGCCCCGATCTCGACCGAGTCCCAATGGCTCGAGACATAGGCCGGGTTGAGGTTGAGGCTCATCGGGATGAAGCCGCGCTCGCCGGCGAGCTTGAGCGTGTCCGAGTTCTTGGACAGACCGGCAACGCCGATCGGCGGATGCGGCGCCTGCAGCGGCTTGATATGGGGCTTGAGGAAGTCGAACATCGTGTCTGGCTTGGTCACCGTCCAGTACTTCCCCTTGTGGGTGAAGGGCGCCGGCTCGGTCCACAGCTTCAGGATGATCTCCAGCGCCTCGCGCGTCATGTCGCGGTTCTGCCCGCTCATGCCGTCGACGTTGAACATCGCCCAGTCGCTCGGCAGCCCGCTCGCCGCCACGCCGAAATTGAGCCGGCCTTCGGAGAGATGGTCGAGCATGGCGACGCGGTTGGCGAGCTCGGCCGGGTGATGATAGGGCAGCAGGAAGCCGCCCGGCCCGATGCGCAGGCGCTTGGTCTGCATCAAGGCCTGCGCGATCAGGAGGTCCGGCGTGGGATTGGGTTCCCAGGGCGCGGTGTGGTGCTCGCCGACCCAGGCCTCCTGATAGCCGAGCTCGTCGAGCCAGCGCATGACCTGCAGGTCCCAGTCGTTGCCTTCCTTGAGGCCGCACTCCGGCGGATGCGAAGGCATCGTGAAATAGCCGATCTCCATGGGTTTCCTCATCTGATGTTGACGCGTCTTGTCGCGCGTTGACGGAGTTGAGTGATGAACCTTGTCGAGTGATGAACCTTGAGCAAGCGGTGTGCCAGCGCGGCGGAGCCTCAAAATGAAGAGAAAGGGCTGGTTTGCCCGCGCAATAGCCGATATCTCGACGGGAGCCTGCTGGACATCGTCTCATGTGTCGCGAGACGGCGTCTTGGCCATGAGACGAGGACGAGACCTGACATGACCGAACCCGCCTATGTCGCGGTGGATTGGGGCACCAGCAGCTTCCGGCTCTGGCTGGTCGATCGCGCCGGTCAGGTGCTGGCCGAGCGCCGCAGCGGTGAGGGCATGCTGGCGGCGGCTAGGACCGGTTTTCCCGCCGTGCTGCAAGCGCATCTGGCCGTAGTCGAAGCGCCCGCGCATCTGCCGGTTCTGGTCTGCGGCATGGCCGGTGCCAAGACCGGCTGGGTCGAGGCCGGCTACGTCGACACGCCGGCAAAGCTCTCAGCCGTCCTGAAACAGGCCGTGCGCGTGCCGGGCGAGGCGCGCGACATTCGCATCCTGCCGGGCATCGCCCAGCGCGATGCCAAGGCACCGGACGTCATGCGCGGCGAGGAGACGCAATTGCTCGGCGCGCTCGGCCTCGATGCCGCGGCCGAGGCGCTGGTCTGCATGCCCGGCACGCATTCGAAATGGGTGCGGGTGAAAGACGGCACGGTCGAGCGCTTCTCCACCTTCATGACCGGCGAGCTTTTCAGCGCCGTCTCGCGCGAGACGATCCTGTCGCTCGCGGTCGCCGGCGCTGATGACGCCGAAGATTTCGCGAGCTTCAAGGCAGCCGTAAAGGCCGCATTCGATGCTCCGGCCTTCGCCGCCAACCTGCTGTTCACTGCACGGTCGCGACAGCTCTTGTTCGGCGGCACGCCGGCAGCGGCACGTGAGACGCTGTCGGGCACGTTGATCGGTGTGGAGCTCGCGGCAGGGCTCTCCGGCACCGTGCCGCAAGCGGGCGTCCAGCTGATTGCCGCGGGGCGGCTTGCGGTGCTGTATCGGCTGGCATTCGAGGCGCTCTCGGTAACAGCAAATCCGGTCGATGCGGATGAAGCCGTCCGCCGCGGCCTTTCGATGGCGGCAGCCGCGATCTGGACGAAGTAGAAGGACTGCGAGAGATGAGCGTTCCCTTTCCGCCGATGCAGCGGCCGCTGGTCGCGATCCTGCGCGGCATCAAGCCTGAGGAGACCGAAGCGATCGTCGGCGTCTTGGTCGAGGCCGGCATGACCGCGATCGAGATCCCCCTGAATTCACCCGATCCGTTCCGCTCGATCGCGCTTGCCGTGAAGCTCGCGCCATCAGGCGTGTTGATCGGCGCCGGCACGGTGCTGACGACGGCAGATGTCGATCGTCTCAACGATGTCGGCGGCAGGCTGATGGTCTCGCCCAATGTCGACACCGAAGTGCTGGCGCGCGCGCACCAGCATCGCATGGTGACCATGCCCGGCGTGTTCTCGCCGACCGAGGCGCTGCTGGCGGCGCGCGCGGGCGCGTCGAGCCTGAAATTCTTTCCGGCGAGCGTGCTCGGCGCTGCCGGCATCGCCGCGATCCGTGCCGTGCTGCCGGCAGGCGTGATGATCGCCGCCGTCGGCGGCGTCTCCGACCAGAATTTTGTTGAGTACATCAAGGGCGGGGTGACCGCCTTCGGGCTCGGCTCCAGCCTCTACAAGCCAGGCATGACGGCAACAGATGTCGCAGCCCGCGCAGAGGTGACAATTGCCGCTTACGATCGGGCAATTGAGAAAGATTGAGCCGACAATAAACTAGCCGTAATCCTGACTTGGTCTATTCTGCCATATGGTGGCGCGATGCCGACATGCGCGCATCGTGTTATGCGACTGGCTGAATCAGGAGACCGACATGGCGATCAACAACGTGGCCGATCTGTTCGTGGCAACGCTCGAACAGGCCGGGGTCAAGCGCATCTACGGCATCGTCGGCGACAGCCTGAACGCGCTCACCGAGGCGCTGCGCCGCCGCGGCACGATCGAATGGATTCATGTCCGGCACGAGGAGGTCGCGGCCTTCGCGGCGGCCGGCGAAGCCGAGATGACCGGGAGCCTCGCGGTCTGCGCGGGCTCCTGCGGCCCCGGCAATCTGCATCTGATCAACGGCCTGTTCGACGCGCATCGCAGCCGCGTTCCCGTGCTGGCGATCGCGGCGCAGATCCCGACCGCCGAGATCGGCGGGGGCTATTTCCAGGAGACGCATCCGCAAAACCTGTTCCGCGAATGCAGCCATTATTGCGAGCTGGTGTCGGACCCGAGCCAGCTGCCTTTCGTGCTGGAGAATGCAATTCGCGCGGCGGTCGGCTTGCGCGGCGTTGCCGTCGTCGCGATGCCCGGCGATGTCGCGTTCCGGAGTCCTCCGAAGCGCGCGCTGTCGACGACGCGTGGCCTTGCACTGGCTCCGCCGAAGGTCGTGCCGCAAGCGGATGAGCTGCAGGCGCTCGCGGATCTCCTCAACGGCGCCGAGCGCATCACGCTGTTCTGCGGCCGCGGCTGCGCCGGCGCGCATGCGCCTTTGATGCAACTCGCTGAAGCGCTGAAGAGCCCGATCGTGCACGCGCTCGGCGGCAAGGAGCATGTCGAATACGACAACCCCTATGACGTCGGCATGACCGGCTTCATCGGCTTCTCCTCGGGCTACGCCGCGATGCACGCCTGCGATGCGCTGGTGATGCTCGGCACCGACTTCCCCTACAAGCAGTTCTTCCCTGATGATGCGAAGGTCGCGCAGATCGATATCCGCCCGGAGAATCTGGGGCGGCGCTGCAGGATCGATCTCGGCCTCGTCGGCGACGTCAAGCTCACCATCGAGGCGCTGCTGCCGCTGCTCACGGCCAAGACGCAGCGCAAGCATCTCGACGACGCCGTCGCGCACTACAAGAGAGCCCGCGAGGGCCTCGATTCGCTCGCCAGGGGCACGCCCGGAGCCAAGCCGATCCATCCGCAATATCTCGCCAAGGTCATCAGCGACCATGCCTCCGATGATGCCGTCTTCACCGCCGATGTCGGCACCCCGACGGTGTGGGCGGCGCGCTATCTCGACATGAACGGCCGCCGCCGGCTGATCGGCTCCTTCGTGCACGGCTCGATGGCCAATGCCATGCCGCAGGCGATCGGGGCGCAGGCTGCGCAGCCCGGGCGCCAGGTCATCTCGCTCTCCGGCGACGGCGGCTTCACCATGCTGATGGGCGACCTGATCACGCTGACGCAGGAGAAGCTGCCGGTGAAGGTGGTCGTCTTCAACAACGGCGTGCTCGGCTTCGTCGCGCTGGAGATGAAGGCGGCGGGCTTCGTCGACACAAATGTCGACCTGGAGAACCCGGATTTCGCCGCGATGGCGCGCGCGATGGGCATCTTTGCCAAGCGCGTCGAGGATCCCGGCGAGCTTCCGGGCGCGATGAAAGAGATGCTGGCGCACAATGGGCCGGCGCTGCTCGACGTCGTCACCGCCAAGCAGGAGCTGTCGATGCCGCCGACCATCACGGCCGAGCAAATCAAGGGCTTCAGCCTCTGGGTTCTCCGCGCGGTGATGAACGGCCGCGGCGACGAGGTGCTGGACCTCGCGAAGACGAATCTCTTGCCGCGGTGATATCAGCCGGCGCGGTGGTTCACCTCTCCCCGCCGGGGAGAGGTGAAAGTCTGCCAGTGCAGCACGACGCCGATCAGCAGCGCCGGCAGAAAGCCGAGCGCGATCAGGAAATGCGGCAGCTGCTTCGGCGAGATTAAGGCGATCGCGGTATCGGAGATCAGCCACAGCGCTGCGAACATCACCGCAAAATCCGTTCGCGGGCACCGCAGGTAATAGAACACGGCGGTGATGACGATGGCCGGGCCGATCGCGATGCCGATCATGATCGCGGTCAGCTCCTTCGGCGTCAGCGTGTCGAGCACCATCGATGCCAGCAGCCAGAGTGCGGCGAACATGGCAACGATGTCGAGCGGATGCCGCAATCCAATTCCTCTGGCGAAAGGCGCGCTATCGTTGGGGCCGGAGCTGCGGCCGTCAAGTCAAAATGGGCTTATTCCTCGTCACTTCCAGGCGTCGGGCGCAGCATGAAGTGACCGAAAGCGGTGGCGATCGGCCTCGTCGCATCGTCCTGCCAGGCCCGCGCCTCGAAGGCGACGATACGTCGGCCCTGCTTCACGATCGAGACGTCGGCAAACGTGTCGAGCGCGCGTCCGGAGCGCAAGTAGTTGACGGTGAGGCCGATCGGCTTGGGCGGTGCGCTAGCGCCGAGCTCCCGCGCCACGCCGATGATGGCGGTGGTCTCGAGGAAGGCGCCCGTCATGCCGCCATGGATCGCCGGCAGGATCGGATTGCCGATGATCTGCGGCGAGAACGGCATCGTCAGCGTGCCGTCATCGTTGACGCGGATGCCGAGCGCGCGCGCGAACGGGCTGCGCGCAAAGGGCCCGTCCGGATCCTCCGGCGCCTCCAGCGTCGGGATGCTGCGCGCATCCATCCGGCGGTCGGCGAGCATGTTGGTGCGGTTGGCGCCGATCATGAAGCAGGCGGTCGCGGTCGCGACCGGATCGTCCTCGGACTCCTGATAGGCGGTGGAGCGCACGAAGGCGATCGAGCGCGTGGTGCGGTAGCAGACCGAATGCGCTTTGATGTCGAGGCCGGGCGTTGCCGGCTTCTGGTAGTCGATGCGCAGATCCAGGGTCGCGATCGCGCGGGTGCCGTCGAGCGCAAGTTGCACCGCCATGCCGCAGCTCTCGTCCAGCATCGCGGTGACGACGCCGCCATGCAGCACGCCGGTCGCGGTGTCGCCGACGAAGACCGGTCGATAGGGCAGGCTGGACCAAGCCTCGCCAGGTGCGAACCGGTCGAGCTGGAGCCCGCTGATATGGCCGTAATCGGAGCGGCGGCCCTTGATGGCCTCGGCGAGTTCCTCGAAGGCAAGCGTGGTCGGCGTGGTGCTCATGGGGACCTTCTAGACCAGTGTCGGGCCTCGCGCAAAATCCCGAATGAGCCCCGCATGGGACGGTTTGGTCTCGACAGGGCGCGCCGAAGCGTCGATGGTGGGCGCTTCGTTCGTCGATGAACTGCAAGGAGCGCCCATGGCCGACCCCGAAACGCCCTCGACCGCCCAGGCGCCCGTCACCATTTCCACCTCCAGCGCCGAGCGGGCGCCGATCATCTATTTCGACGGCGCATCCTGCTTCGGTCACCACAACGGCGCGATCCAGATCGAGCTTGCCGCAAACCTGTTGATGCCGGTCGGCGCCGCCGTCAGGGTCGACGTGGTCCAGACCGCGCATCTGCGTTGCAGTGTCGCCGCAGCACTGGCACTGCGCGAAGCCCTCGAAAAGGCGCTCGCGATGTATCAGCAGGGTCAGAAGCAGCCGGTGGCGGAGGAGATACCGGCGGTCAAGAACTGAGGCTGTTGCGATCGCGTATCGATGCGATCGCACACTTGCTAAAGCGAGATCCATGCCACGGGCTCGCTGCAACCTCTCCCGCTTGCGGGAGAGGTCGCGCCGAAGGCGCGGGTGAGGGCTTTCTCCTCTAGGGGATTGTCCCATCGCGGAAACACCCTCTCCCCAGCCCTCTGCCGCAAGCGGGAGAGAGTGCACCTCCGCTGTAGCGACCGAACTGATCTCATCACGCTCTAATTTAGTTCACATGCACCTTAGGCTTGCTGCCGCCGTTCCACTTGCCGTCAAGCGCGCGCTCGATCTGGGCGGCGAGCTGCAGCAGGAGGCCGTCATTGGCCTGCTTGGCGATCGCCTGGATGCCGAGCGGCAGGCCGTGGTCTTGCGCCGCCATCGGCATCGAAATCGCCGGCATGCCGCAGAGATTGGCGAGCGGCGTGAAGGCGAAGAAGCGCCACAGATTGTCGAACCAGTCGCGCACATCAAGGTTGTCGGAGATGGTGAGATATTCCCTGGTGCCGACCTTCGGCGTCGGCAGCGCCGTGATCGGCGTCAGGATCACGTCCCATTGCTCGAAGAAGCTGCCGAAGCCGCGCGAGGTCGTGTTGAACACGGCCTGCATCTTCGCCCGCTCGGCAAAGCTGGTGTGGCGCCCGGCTTCCCAGATCCGGATGTTCATCGGCTCGATCAGATCCTCCGGCGGCTTTTCCAGTCCGCGCGCAGCGAGCATGTTGGAGATCACCACCGCGAAGTTCGAGATGTAGCAGGTGGTCTGCGCCTCGAAGGCGGCCGGGAGGTCGATCTCCGGCAGCGCATAGTCGACGTGATGGCCGAGGCCTTCGAGGAAGCGTCCGGCCTTCTCCAGCTCGGCAGCGAGCTCGGGCGCCGCAGTGTAATTGCCCCATGTGTGCGACAGCGCGATGCGAAGCTTGCCGGGATCGCGCTTGATCATCTCGCAATAAGGCTGCGCCGTGGTCCAGAACGGCATGAACTCGCCGGGCGCAGGCCCGCGCGCATGATCGACGAAGGCGGCAGTGTCGCGCACCGAGCGCGACTGGCAGCCCTGGATCGAGACGAGGCCGGTCAGGTCCGACATGTGCGGCGCGAGCGAGAACACGCCGCGCGAGACCTTCAGGCCGATATTGCCGTTGACGCCGGCGGGAATGCGGATCGAGCCGCCGCCGTCGGTCGCATGCGCGATCGGCACCACGCCCGCGGCCACCATCGCCGCGCTGCCTGCCGATGAGCCGCAGGTGGTGTAGTCCGTATTCCAGGGATTGCGCGTGACGTAGACGGCAGGATTGTCGGCCGACGAGCACACGCCGAATTCTGGCGTCGTGGTGCGACCGATCAGGTTGAGCCCCGCCTGACGGAATTTGCCGGTGAGGAACGTATCGGCGCTCGCGCGATTGCCGCGCATCAGCAGCGATCCCATCTCCTGCAGCCGGCCCTTCATGGTCGGTCCGAGGTCCTTCATCAGGAAGGGCAGGCCGGCGAACGGACCTGCGAGATTGGCGCCGTCCTTGGCGGGATCGGCGATCACGTCCTCGAACAGCTCGACCACGCCGGACAGCGCTGGATTGACCTTGGCAACGCCCGCGGCGGCCTGGCGCGCCAGCTCCTTCGCCGTCAGCTCGCCCTTGCGAACGCGCCCCGCCAGCGCGACGCCGTCGTGCTGTGTCCATTCATTCCAGCTCATCGGCAAAGTCATGAAGTCAAATCCCCTTAAGGTCGCGGCGTCACCTTTTTCGCAACGGCCCGCGTGAATCAACCGAGGCGCCACGAGGGGCAGGGTTGCGCCCGGCGGAGAGGTCGGGCTGCCGGCTATCAATCCGACAGTCGTGCGATCGCTGCAACCGGGCCGCCGCCGGCCGGCCCCTGATGCTCGGCGCCGCCGGACACGTAGACCGCGCCGGTGCCGGCAAGGCCCGCGATCAGGCCGCCGACCGCTGCGCGGGCGTGGCGTGTCGAGCTGATGTCGGTGTCTTCAAGCATGGTGTGGCGGAAGCCGCGCACGGTGCCGTCCGGCGAGGCCTCCGCCTTGGCGAAGATGTTGACGAGCGTGCGGCCCGCGGTGGTTTGCGGCGCAGTGCCAAGCCCGACGCTGTTCAACGCCGATACCACCGCCGCGGCGTCGATGGCATCCTCCATCACGGCATGGCCGATCTCGAACTCACTCGCTGAAGATGCCGAGTTGCCGAGCACGATGACGACGTTATGCATCAGCTCGATCCCCGACGAGGTCGAGGCCACCTTGGAGAACAGATCATAGCGCCGCAGCACGTCCTCGTCGCCGACGTCGGAACTGATCTCGCCGAGCGCGACCGCAACGCCCAGCGCGGACGCACCGCGCGAATAGGCCATCGAGCTGTAAGCGCTTGTCGTTGCCGTTGTGGTGCCGCGGGCGTTTGCCGCCGCAACGCGCTCGCTGGTCAGCAGCGGGCACTTGATCTGCACGAAATGAACGTCCGCGGGATCGTTGATGCCGGCATCGGCCATGGCGGCTCGCACGGCCTTCGCTGTCTCGGCGATCTGCGCGGCGCGGCCGAGCTCCTCGGGCAAGAAGTCCCGCGTGTGCGCCATGCCGATGCTGAGGCGCTTGCCGTAGAGGCGTGCCGGCCGCTCGGCCTCGCTGCGCGCGAACACCGTGATGTGCGGGCTCAGCACGCCCTCGGTGCCGCCGGACATCACGAAGGCGATACGCTGCTCGACTGCCTCCGCCGACAGGCCAAGCTTGGGTGCCAGCGCCGTACATAGCGCGGCCACCGCGTATTCCCGGGTAAAATCGTTGACGCCGCCATTGCCCTCGGTCTTGCCGAGAACGGCGAGGATCGAGGTGGGATCGATCGCGCCTGAGCCGATCAAGTCCATCAGGCCGGAGACGTCGCCGGGTCCTGCGGTGGCGATCCTGAAGACGCCGACCGATGTGGTACGCATGATTGGTCCTCGTGCGGAGTGTTCGTTGGCCCGGCGGGAGCAAGCAGGCGCGGAACGCGGGGCCGATGTCAAGTCGCCGCGCCCCCACGAATGTGGCGAGATCGCATCGGTCGGGCAAAAAATCCTCTGTCGACGGTTGCGCACCGCACCTTGATGAATCAACCTTGGTTGGTCCATAAGCGGCGTCCCGCGGCCGGTGGTTCGCCCCTGCGCCCGCGTGCTTGGATTAGAGGGAATCTCGCGTGGCAAACATCAACCAGAAAATTGCGCAGGAGCTTGGGGTTCGCGCCGAGCAGGTCGAGGCGGCGGTGACGCTGCTCGACGGCGGCGCCACGGTTCCCTTCATCGCCCGCTACCGCAAGGAAGCGACCGGTGCGCTCGACGACGCGCAATTGCGCACTCTGGAGGAGCGCCTGGTTTACCTGCGCGAGCTCGAGGATCGCCGCAAGGCCATTCTCGAATCGGTCCGCGAGCAGGGCAAGCTCGATGCGGCCCTCGAGGCCTCGATCATGGCCGCTGACAGCAAGGCTCGCCTCGAGGACATCTATCTGCCGTTCAAGCCGAAGCGCCGCACCAAGGCGGAGATAGCCAAGGAAGCCGGCCTCGAGCCGCTCGCCAACCAGCTTATGGCTGAGCCCGGCAATGATCCGAAGGTCGTGGCGGAAGGCTTCATCAACGCCGAGAAGGGCGTCGCTGACGCCGCTGCCGCGCTCGACGGCGCTCGCGCCATCCTGGTCGAGCGCTTCGACGAGGATGCCGATCTGATCGGCGCCTTGCGCGAGGAGATGTGGACCAATGCGCGCATGGCCTCCAAGGTGCGCGACGGCAAGAAGACCGAGGGCGAAAAATTCGCCGACTATTTCGATTTCTCCGAGCCGCTGACAAAACTGCCCTCGCACCGCATCCTCGCGATGTTCCGCGGCGAGAAAGAAGAAATTCTCGACCTGCAAATTCAGCCCGAGGCCGAGGCGCCGCCGCCGGGCGTGCCGAGCGCCTATGAATTGAAGATCATGAAGCGGTTCGGCATTGCCGATCTCAAGCGTCCCGGCGACCGCTGGCTGATCGATACCGTGCGCTGGGCCTGGCGCACCAAGATCCAGGTGCATCTCAATATCGATCTGCGCATGCGGCTGTGGAATTCGGCCGAGACCGAGGCCGTGCGCGTGTTCGCCTCGAACCTGCGTGACCTCCTGCTGGCCGCGCCCGCCGGCACCCGCGTCACCATGGGGCTCGATCCCGGCTACCGCACCGGCGTGAAGGTCGCCGTCGTCGATGCCACCGGCAAGGTGGTCGACACCACCGCGATCTATCCGCACGAGCCGCAGCGGCAATGGAACGAGTCGCTGGCGACGCTCGGCCGGCTCGCAATCAAGCACCGCGTCGAGCTGATCGCGATCGGCAACGGCACCGCCTCGCGCGAGACCGACAAGCTCGCCACCGAGCTGGTCAAGGGTCTGCCTGAGCTGAAGATGAACAAGATCGTGGTGTCGGAAGCCGGCGCGTCCGTCTATTCAGCCTCGGCCTTCGCCTCGGAGGAGCTGCCCGGCCTCGATGTCACCCTGCGCGGCGCGGTGTCGATCGCGCGGCGCCTGCAGGATCCGCTCGCCGAGCTCGTCAAGATCGAGCCGAAGGCGATCGGCGTCGGCCAGTATCAACACGACCTCGGCCAGGCCAAGCTCGCCAAATCGCTCGACGCCGTGGTGGAGGATTGCGTGAACGCGGTCGGCGTCGACGTCAACACCGCCTCCGCGCCGCTGCTGGCGCGCGTGTCGGGTGTCGGCTCCGGCCTCGCCCAGAGCATCGTGGCGCATCGCGACGCCAATGGTCCGTTCAAGTCGCGCAAGGCGCTCAAGGACGTGCCGCGGCTCGGGCCGAAGGCGTTCGAGCAGTGCGCGGGCTTCTTGCGCATCCTCGGCGGCGAGGATCCGCTCGATGCCTCCGGCGTGCATCCGGAGGCCTATCCCGTGGTGCGCCGGATTCTCGAGGCGACCAGGAGCGACATCAAGGCGCTGATCGGCAACAGCGACGTCGTGCGCACGCTGAAGCCGAAGGATTTCGTCGACGAGACCTTCGGTCTGCCGACGATCACCGACATCCTGCGCGAATTGGAAAAGCCCGGCCGCGACCCGCGCCCTGCGTTCAAGGCGGCGGTGTTCAAGGAAGGCGTCGAGGAGATCAAGGATCTCAAGAAGGGCATGATCCTCGAGGGCACCGTGACAAACGTCGCCGCCTTCGGCGCCTTCGTCGACATCGGCGTGCACCAGGATGGCCTCGTGCACATCTCGGCGATGTCGAAGACCTACATCAAGGACCCGCGCGAGGTGGTGAAGCCCGGCGACATCGTCAAGGTGAAGGTGCTGGACTTCGAGGTCGCCCGCAAGCGCATCTCGCTGACGCTGCGCCTCGACGACGAGGTCGGGCCTAAGAAGGACGCCCCCGGCATGCAGCGCGACAACAATCAGCGCAACGCAAGCCGCATGACGTCGTCTGCGCCGCGCAAGCAGGAATCTTCGGGCGGCGGCGCGCTCGCCGAAGCGCTGCGCCGCGCGGCGGAGAAGAACAACGGCAAGCGGGTGTAGCGGCTGAGCGGCGCCGTTAGGGCTGTCAAAGCTCGATCACGCCGCGGCGCGCCGCATGCGCCACCGCATCGGTGCGGCCGGTGGCGTCGAGCTTGTCGAGCAACGAGCCGACATGGAATTTCACGGTGTGCACGGAGATGCCGAGCTGCCGCGCGATCATCTTGTTGGACGCGCCCTCGGCCATCAGCGCGAGCACGTCCAGCTCGCGCTGCGTCAGCGCGATGTCCGCAGGCATGATGCGCGTATCGCGGGCGACGATCGTTGCGGCGGCCTGCTCGCCGGGCGCGGCAAGGCGAAGCCCGGCGACATTGCCGAGCAGGGCCGCCAGGCGATCGGCGAGGGCGGCATCGTCGATCTCCAGCGATAGTACGATCTCGGCCGTCTTGTCCTCGCTCACGCCTCCGGCCTTTCCCCGACCGTGACCTTGAAGCTGACCGGCTCGCCGCCACGGTGCACGGCGACGTCCACCACCGCGCCGACGCTCGCAGGTCCCAGTGTCCGCGACAGCGCGCGCACGCCCGACAGCTTCTGGCCGTCGACTGCAACGATCACGTCGCCCTGGCGAATGCCGGCCGCGGCCGAAGGCCCAGCCTTGTCGACATTCATGACCATGGCGCCGATGCCGTCGTCGAGCTGCACCGGCTGCAGCCCGAGGCCGAGATAGCCACGCGCGATGCGGCCGCGCGCCTCGAGCTGGGGCGCGACACGCTCGATCGTCGCGGTCGGGATCACCAGCACGCGCCGCGGCCCGAGCACGGCCATGCCGAAGGCTTCGCCCGATGCATCGAGCGCGAGCCCGCCCTGCTGGCTGCCGCGTAGGCGGACGTCGAGCTCGATCCGCGCATCGATGTCGCCGCCGCGCAAGGAACGCCAGCTCTTTCCGGACGCCGACACCATCCCGAGCGCCGCGCTTGGTGTCTCCCGGTTGGTCGCGACCACGACCGACAATGCGCCCAGCGGCGGGACGGTTGCCGCGAGCTTGACCGGCGCGACCGCGGCCTCAGTGCGCAGCAGCGCGATGTCGGTGGTGTGGTCGCGGCCGGCGATCGTGGCAGCGACCCGACGACCGTCGGCGAGGCCGATCTCGACCCCGCCCTCGTCGGCGAGGGCCTCATCGGCGGTGATGATCAGGCCGCTCCTCCAGACGAAGCCGGTCGCGCGAGAGCGATGCGAATGCACGGAGACGACGGACGGCGCGGTGCGCGCCACAATGTCCGCGAGCGCGGAGGACAGTGAGGACAGGGGACTAAGATCAGTCATGGCGGGCTCCCGTAAGTTGTCCTCAATCTGGGATGCCGCGGGCGATTGCGAAACTGGCCGGGTGGCCAGGACCAGGACGGCCTCCGCAAGACCGCGACCGACGAACATGTGATTGGGAGCGCCTCACGGGAACGTGTAGCAATCCCAAAATTGGGCCATTTGGCCTCGAGGATTTCCAGCGAGCCCGACCGATGACCATCGACTTGACCCGCCGCACCCTGCTGCAGCTCGCCGGCGCCACCTCGCTCGCCATGGCCGCCGCAGCCGCGGCCCGTGCCGAGGGCACAGCGCAGGGCGGCGGCCCCACCTTTGCCAGCCGTACGCCGATGCGGGTCGGCATGGTGACGCTGCGGGTGAAGAGCCTCGACAAAGTCGCAGATTATTACCGCGATGTGATCGGGCTCACCGTGATGGAGCGCTCGGCGGCCACAGCCAAGCTCGGCACATCAGGCCTCACGCTGCTGGTGCTGGAGGCCCGTCCCGAAGCCGCGATTGAATCGCGCAGCGCCGCAGGCCTCTACCACACCGCCTTCCTGATGCCGACCCGCAAGGATCTGGCGCGCTGGCTGGTTCATGCCGCCTCGCACCGCGTGCCGTTGTCGGGCTTTGCCGATCATCTCGTCTCCGAATCCGTCTATCTCGACGACCCCGAAGGCAACGGCATCGAGGTCTATGCCGACCGCGACCCCTCGCAATGGCAATGGAGCGAGGGTAGCGTGAAGATGGCGACCGACGAGCTCAACATTCCCGACCTGTTGTCGCTCACCAATACGCGCGTTCCCGATTATGCCAAGGCGCCGGACGGAATGCGCATCGGCCACATGCATCTGCGCGTCGGCGATCTCGCCCAGGCCGAGAGCTTCTATCACGGCACGGTCGGCCTCGACCCGACTCGTCGCCGCAGCGGCGCCGCGTTCCTGGCGTCGGGCCGCTATCACCATCACCTCGGCATGAATGTCTGGCAGAGCCAGGGCGCCGGCCAGCGCGACGAGTCCACGACCGGTCTTGCCTGGTTCTCGCTGGTGATGGCGAAGCCGGAGCTGCTCGCCGCGCAGGAAGAACGGCTGCGCAAAGGCGGTGTGAAGGTCACGGCGCTTGCGGATGGGGTGGAGGCGATCGATCCCTGGGGCACGCGGGTGCGTCTGCTCAGGGTTTGATCGCCGGCGCCGGCATTGGTAATAGCCGTCAGCCGCAAACCAATCGACCGGGATCCGCGCCGCATGTCCGAATTCCACGGTGTCTTTCCGTATCTCGTCTCGCCCATCGATGCCGACGGCACGGTGCGAACCAACGTGCTGGCAAAACTCTGCGACGACCTGATCGGCGCCGGCGTGCACGGGCTGACGCCGTTGGGCTCGACCGGCGAATTCGCTTACCTAAACGCCGCGCAACGTACGGCGGTCGTGCAGACCACGATTGAGGCCGCGCAGGGGCGCGTGCCTGTTATCGCCGGCGTCGCCTCGACCGCAACGGCGGATGCGGTGGCGCAGGCGAAAGCCTGCCAGAAGTGTGGGGCCGACGGCATCCTTGCGATTTTGGAGGCGTATTTCCCCCTGGCCGATGCGCAGGTCGAATCCTATTTCCGCGCCATTGCCGATGCCGTCGACATTCCCGTCGTCATCTACACCAATCCGCAATTCCAGCGCTCCGATCTCACGCTCGACGTCATCGCGCGCCTCGCCGAGCATCCGCGCATCGGCTACATCAAGGATGCCTCGACCAACACCGGTCGGCTGCTCTCGATCATGAACCGCTGCGGGGACTCCTTGCGCGTGTTCTCCGCCTCCGCCCACATTCCGGCGGCGGTGATGCTGATCGGCGGCCGCGGCTGGATGGCGGGACCTGCCTGCATCATCCCGCGCCAGAGCGTGATGCTCTACGATCTATGCACGGCCGGCCGCTGGGACGAGGCCATGGCGCTGCAGCGGCGGCTGTGGCGGATCAACGAAGCCTTCGCCCGTTTCAATCTCGCGGCGTGCATCAAGGCCGGCCTTGCGATCCAGGGCTATGACGTCGGCGGCCCCGTCCCGCCGCAGGCGCCACTGACGGCGGATGCGCGCAAAATCGTGGAAACGGCGCTGCGCGAGCTGGAATAGCTCGCCACGCGGCAATATGCCCCGGCATCCGTGCCGGGCGCAAAATGGTCCATACCTGACCGAGAAACTTCCGCGCGTTTGCGACGTTGCTGCGTAAGCGAGATCCTGCCACTTCATGCATGTGCATCTCACAGCCCGCATTCAGCACAAGACACGGTGATCACCCAATGAATCGTCGCTATGCGATTGCCGCGGCAGCCTTCGCCGCCCTGCTGGTCGCGGTCACGGCCGCGAAGATCCTGCATGTCCCCGTCTCGTATGTCCCATGGGCCGCGCCCTCCGCACGTGCCGTCGAGCAGCGCGGGCCGCTGTGGGACGGCGAGAAGGCGACCATCGACATCTTCGAGCGCGTATCGCCGTCGGTCGTTCAGGTTGCGGCCAAGTCGGCGGCAAGTCCCCTCATGGGCGAGGAGAGCCAGGCCGGCGGCGGTGCTTCCGGCACGGGATTTGTCTGGGACCGCGACGGCCACCTGGTGACGAACAATCATGTCGTCGCCAATGGCGGCGAGATCGCCGTGCGCTTTGCCTCGGGTGAGGTGGCCCAGGTCGACCTGGTCGGTACGGCGCCCAATTACGATCTCGCGGTGTTGCGCATCCGCAGCGTGCGCCAGCTTCCAGCTCCGATTGCGCTGGGCAGTTCGAATGACCTGAAAGTCGGACAATCCGCTTTCGCGATCGGCAATCCCTTCGGGCTGGATCAGTCGATGACTTCCGGGATCATCAGCGCGCTCAAGCGCCGGCTCCCGACCCATGGCGGCCGGGAGATCGCGAACGTCATCCAGACCGATGCCGCGATCAATCCCGGCAATTCGGGCGGGCCGCTATTGGATTCCGCCGGCCGGCTGATCGGCGTCACGACTGCGATCATCTCGCCCTCCGGATCGAACGCCGGCATCGGCTTCGCGGTGCCGGTCGATGTCGTGAGCCGGATCGTGCCCGAGCTGATCCGCAACGGCCGGGTGCCGACGCCGGGCATCGGCATCGTGGCCGCCGGCGAGGATGTTTCGACCCGGCTTGCTGTCGAAGGGGTGATCGTGGTGCGGACGGCCCCCGGCAGTCCTGCCGAGCGGGCGGGGATTCGCGGCGTCAACTTTTCCACGGGAGCGGTCGGAGACATCATCACCGCGGTGGAAGGCAAGCCGGTGCGGCGCCTTGCCGACCTGACCGATGCGCTCGAGCAGGCCGGGGCCGGAAAGACCGTTCGGCTCACGGTCAAGCGCGGCTCGGACACCCGTGATGTGAATGTGAGCATTGTCGATATCGACAGGTCCTAGCCGCCCAATCCGCGCCTGCAAGGGGCCCTGACGCGCATTGCCGATGCGCCGGGGCTCGGTTGTCTGGCGCGCAAAATCGGTTAAAACCGCCGCCGTCGTTTTTCCCGATCTCGAGGATACAGCGGAATGAACATTCTTCCCGGCAATTTGCGTTTCGGAGCGGGGCAGCCCGTCAAGCGTTTGGAAGACCAGAGGCTGCTCACCGGGAAGGGACAGTTCATCGACGACAAGCCGGAGGACGGCGCGCTGTGGTTGCACGTGCTGCGCTCGCCGCACGCCCACGCCAAGATCGTCTCGATCGACACCAGCGCCGCGGCTTCGATGCCGGGCGTTGCCGCGATCTACACCGGTGCGGACCTCGTCAAGGACGACATCGGCACCATCCCGACGCTGAACATCTTCAAGCGGCCGGACGGCAAGCCGATGACCGTGCCGCCGCGCCGGCTGCTCGCCCACGAGGTCGTCCGCTACGCCGGCGAGGCCGTGGCCGCGGTGGTGGCGTCATCGCGCGTGGAGGCGCAGAGCGCGGCCGAGGCGATCGCGGTCGAATACGATGTGCAGCCCGCGGTGGTCGATCCCGTCGAGGCGGTGAAATCAGGTGCGCCCGTGGTGTGGCCGGAGGCGCCCGACAACATCGTCGGCGCCATGAGCTACGGCGATGCCGCCAAGGTCGACGAGGCCTTTGCCCAGGCGGCGCACACCGTCGAGCTCGATATCGTCAGCCAGCGTCTCGTTCCGTCCGCGATGGAGCCGCGCTCGACCATTGCCGAGATCGACAAGAAGTCCGGCCGTCTCCTGCTGCACGTGCAGTCGCAGACGCCGGCCTCGACCCGCGACGTGCTGGCGGAAGCCGTGCTGAAGCGTCCCAAGGACAGTGTCCGCGTGCTGGTCGGCGACATCGGCGGCGGCTTCGGCCAGAAGACCAATCTCTATCCCGAGGACGGCATCGTCGCCTATGCCGCGACCAAGCTGAACAAGAAGATCCGCTGGCGCGGCGACCGCACCGACGAGTTCGTCGGCGGTACCCACGGCCGTGATCTCACGTCCACGGCGTCCTTCGCGCTGGATGACAAGGGCAAGGTGCTGGCCTATCGCGTCAAGTCGATCGGCTGCACCGGGGCCTATTCCTCGGGCGCGGCCAACATCATCCCGCTGGTGCTCGGGCCGTTCGTACAGACCGGTGTCTACCACCTGCCGCTGGTGCACTTCGAGGTGCAGTCGGTGATGACCCACACCGCGCCGGTCGGGGCCTATCGTGGCGCCGGCCGCCCTGAGGCGGTGTTCATCGTCGAGCGCCTGTTCGACGCCGCTGCGCGAAAAATCGGCATGGATCCGCGCGCGATCCGCAAGGCCAACTACATCAAGCCGGCGCAGCTGCCCTACACCAATGCGGCCGGCCAGGTCTACGATTCCGGCGCCTTCGCGCACATGCTCGACCGCGCCGTGAAGCTCGCTGACTGGGACGGCTTTGCCGCGCGCAAGAAGGCCGCGAAGAAGAAGGGCCTGCTCTACGGCCGCGGACTCACCTCCTACATCGAGTGGACCGGCGGCCGCGCCCACGCCGAGAAGGTCACGCTGCAAGCGACCTCGCAAGGCCGCGTTGTGCTGCATTCCGGCACCATGGCGATGGGGCAGGGGCTGCAGACCACCTACACCCAGATGATCTCCGACACGCTCGGCATTGCCATGGACAAGATCGACGTGGTGCAGGGCGACACCGATCTTGCCATGGGCTTCGGCAGCGTCGGCTCGCGGTCGCTGTTCGTCGGCGGCACCGCGGTTGCGGTCTCCTCGAATGACTTGATCCAGAAGGCGCGCGAGAAGGCCGCGAACGTGCTGGAGACTTCGGTCGAGGATATCGAATATCAGGGCGGCATGCTCACCGTGGTCGGCACCGACCGCCGCATCAGCCTGTTCGATCTCGCCGAGAAGGAGAGCGGCGCCAGGCTCAGCGTCGATTCCGAAGGCGAGGTCGACGGTCCCAGCTGGCCGAACGGCACGCATATTTGCGAGGTCGAGATCGACCCCGAGACCGGCGTCTCCAAGGTCGTGCGCTACACCACGGTCGACGACGTCGGCGTCGCCGTGAACCCGATGCTGGTCACCGGCCAGATCCATGGCGGCGTCGCGCAAGGCATCGGCCAGGCGCTGTATGAAGGCGTGTCGTATGATGCCGACGGCCAGCTGCTGACCGCGAGCTACCAGGATTACTGCATCCCGCGCGCCGATGACGTGCCGCCGATCGTGGTGACGCTGGATGATTCCGCGCCCTGCCGCACCAATCCGCTCGGCGCCAAGGGCTGCGGCGAATCCGGCGCCATCGGCGGCCCGCCCTGCGTCACCAACGGCGTGATGGACGCGCTCGCCGAGCTCGGCATCACCCAGCTGAACACGCCCCTGACGCCGCAGAAGATCTGGCAGGCGATCCGGGACGCGAAGGCGGCGGGGTAAGTGCGCTAGCTGTTGCGCAGGCTATTGCACCAAACTCAGCTCGTCGTCCCGGGGCGCGCAAAGCGCGAGCCCGGGACCCATAACCACAGGGAGTGGTTGTCGCGCGAAGCTGGCAACTCCGAGTCCCCGTAACCACCTCGGCCTGTGGTTATGGGTCCCCGCCTCCGCGGGGACGACACTGAGGATGTGGCGCCGGTTCGCCCTAAATCCCCAGCATCATCTTCGCGATAATATCCCGCTGGATTTCCGAGGTGCCGCCAAAGATGGTGTAGGCGCGGCCGTTGAGATATTCCGGCATCACCGTCAGCATCTCCTCAGGCGTCGCCGGCTCGTGGTTGAGCTTGTAGAGCGGGCGCATCGGCTCGACGGCGAGGGCGTCATGGCCGATCACGTCGGCCCCTAACCGCGTCACGGCCTGGCGGATCTCGCTGTTGCGCAGCTTCAGGATCGACGACACCGCGCCGGGATTCTGGCCGGTCTGGAGTGCCGAGAGCACGCGCAGCTCCGTCATCTCGAGCGCGTCGATGTCGACCTCGACCTCGGCAATCCGCGTCGCGATGTCGGGGCTGTCGATGGCGCGGCCCGTGAGGTCGGACTCGGCAAGATCGGCAACCGCCTTCAATCCTTCGCGCAGCTTGGCCGAGGCGATGCCCGCGCCGCGCTCGAACTCGAGCAGATATTTGCCGTAGGTCCAGCCCTTGCCTTCCTCGCCGACGCGGTTGGCGACGGGCACGCGGACGTCGTCGAAGAACACCTGGTTGACCTCGTGGTCGCCGCCGATGGTGAGGATGGGACGGATGGTGATGCCCGGCGTCTTCATGTCGATCAGGATGAAGCTGATGCCGTCCTGCTGCCGCGGCCCATCGCTGGTGCGCACCAGCGCGAACATGCGGTTGGCGTGATGGGCGTGCGTGGTCCAGATCTTGGTGCCGTTGATGATGTAGTCGTCGCCGTCGCGCACCGCGCGCGTCTTGAGGGACGACAGATCTGAGCCGGAGCCCGGCTCGGAATAGCCCTGGCACCAATAATCCTCGCCGGAGAGAATCCGCGGCAGGTAGAAATTCTTCTGCTCGGGGCTGCCGAAGCCGATGATGACGGGCCCGACCATCTTCACGCCCATCACGTTGACGTTGGGCACGCCGGCGCGGGCGCATTCAGTCTCGAAGATCCAGCGCTGCGCCGGCGTCCAGTCGGGGCCGCCATATTCGACCGGCCAGCCCGGCGCGCCCCAGCCTTGGGCGTGCAGCGCGCGCTGCCAGGCCATGCCGATGTCGGGATCGGAGAACACCGATGGCGTCAGCGCGGTCGCGCGCTTCATTTCCTCGGTGAGATTCTTGGCGATGAAGCCGCGCACCTCGCTCTGGAAGGCGCGCTCCTCGGCATTGAACGACAGGTCCATGATGCGCTCCTTGTTAAGCAGAGATGGCCCTGCGGCTCAGCTCGGCGTGGCGGGCATAGTGATGCGCGCTGCCGCCGAACAGCGTGTCGAACGCGACGAGGCGCTTGAAATAGGCGCCGACCTCAAGCTCCTCGGTGACGCCCATGCCGCCATGGAGCTGGATCGACTGCTCGCCGACGAAGCGCGCGCATTTGCCGATCTTCGCCTTCGCGCCCGAGGCTGCCCGGGCACGCTCGATCGGCGCGCTATCGGCCTTCAACGCCGCGCGCAGCGCCATCGAGCGGGCCTCGTCCACCTGCATCGCCATGTCGGCGAGGCGGTGGCGGATCACCTGGTTGGCGGAGAGCGGCCGGCCGAATTGTTTTCGGATCTTGGTGTAGTCGAGCGTGGTGTCGAGCAGCGTCTGCATGATGCCGACAGCTTCCGCACCGAGCGCGGCCATGGCGCGATCAATCGCCCATTCGATCGCGGGCACGGCGTCGCTGCCGTCGCCGAGCAGGGCGTCTTCCGGCAGATGCGCGTCGAACAGCTCGATGTTGCAGGCGCGTCCGCCGCCGAGACGGGGATAATCACTGATGACGAGGCTTGACGTCGTCGCCTGCACGAGGAACAGGCCGATCCGGCCCGAGGGGCCTCGATGATCGTGGATATGGGCGGAGACGATGATCTCGTCGGCGGCATGTCCGTCGAGCACGGCGATCTTGCTGCCGGAAAGGCGCCAGCCTTGTCCGGTCTTGTTGGCGCTGGTCGTGACCTTGGCAAGATCGAACCGGGCGGCGCGCTCCGAATGCGCCAGCGCAAGCTTCAGTGATCCGTCCGCCACCTTGGGCAGGCTCGCCTGCTTCTGCTCGCTGGTGCCGCATCTGGCGATCAGCGCGGCCCCGAGCACGACGGTTGCGACATAAGGCTCAGAAACCAGGCCCCGGCCGAAGGCCTCCATCAAGATGCCGATATCGACCGCGCCGCCGCCGAGCCCGCCGAACTCTTCCGGAAGCGGCAGCGCCAGCCAGCCAAGCTCGGCGAACTGCTTCCAAACGGCCGGGCTGAAGCCGAGCGGATCATTCGCGATTCTGCGGCGGTGGTCGGCATCGTAGCTTTCGGCCACGAATCGTTCCGCGCTCTCGCGCAGCAACTTTTGCTCGTCACTGAGATTGAGATCCATCGCGTCTACTCCGCGGCGGCCGGCGGCTTGCGTACGGAGGGATGCAGGCCGGATGGATCGACGATCATGCCGAACTCCTGGAGATTGTGCGCGTGGCAGAGCTGATGCAGCGCGAAGGCCTGGTCGATCGCGGCCGGCTGGCCCATGACGTCGACCGAGCGGTTGACCGCCTCCTTGGTCAGCTTCAGCGCGAAGGACGGTTTTGTCGCGATCCTTCGCGCCAGCTCCAGCACGCGCGACGACAGCTCGGCGCGCGGCACGATTTGGTTGACCATGCCGAGCTGGTGCGCCTCCTGCGCGCTCCAGCTGTCGGCGGTGAACAGGAACTCCTTGGCCTTGCGTGGCCCCAGCTCCCAGGGATGCACGAACCATTCGACGCCGCACACGCCCATGGTGACGACGGGATCGCAGAACTGCGCATCGTCGCTGGCGACGATGAGATCGCAGGCCCAGGCCAGCATCAAGCCGCCGGCGATGCACTTGCCATGCACCTCGGCAATGGTGGGCTTTGCCAGATTGCGCCAGCGCCGGGTGATCTGGAGATAAATCTCCTGCTCGCGGGCGAACCGGCCATGGGCGTTCGGCTCGGCGAAACCGCCCCAATTTCCAATCGGCGGGAAATCGACCCCTGCGGTATTCTTGTCTCCGGGGCGCAGGTCGTGGCCGGAGGAGAAGTGCGGGCCGTTCCCGGCGAGAATGATCACCTTGACCGCATCGTCCTGCACCGCCGCGTCGAAGGCGGCGTTGAGGTCGTAGGTCATTTGCAGGTTCTGCGCGTTGCGCGCCTCGGGCCGGTTCATCACGACACGGACGATCGCCGGCTCAGGCCGTTCCACGAGGATGGTCTCGAACGAGGACATCGCGTTCCCCCTGGTGTGTCCGCTCTTGTTTTGCCGGAGTTGACTATGTCGGCCGGTGCGAGGCAAGAGGCTTGCGTCAGCCTGCTGCTTTTCTCAGGCGCGCAATCTGATAGTTTGCGCCGGATTCCACCGGGAGAAATTTAATGCGCAAGATCCTGACCGTGCTGGCCGCCCTGGCCTCGCTGAGCCTGACCAATTGCGGCTACAACGCGATCCAGAGCGAGGACGAGCAGATCAAGGGCAATTGGTCCGAGGTCGTGAACCAGTATCAGCGCCGCGCCGATCTCGTGCCCAATCTCGTCAACTCGGTGAAGGGCTTTGCCCAGCAGGAGAAGGACGTGCTGCTCGGCGTCACCAATGCACGCGCCAAGGTCGGCAGCATTCAGGCGACGCCGGAGGTGCTGAACGATCCCGCCGCGTTCCAGAAATTCCAGGCCGCGCAGAGCGAGCTCTCCAGCGCGCTGTCGCGCCTCCTGGTCGTCACCGAGAACTATCCGCAGCTGAAGTCCGATGCCCTGTTCAAGGACCTGATGTCGCAGCTCGAGGGCACCGAGAACCGCATCACGGTGGCGCGCAACCGCTACATCAAGGCGGTGCAGGATTATAACGTCACCGTCCGCTCGTTCCCGACCAATCTCACCGCGATGGCGTTCGGCTACAAGGAGAAGCCGAACTTCTCTGTCGAGAACGAGAAGGCGATCTCTACCGCGCCGAAGGTGGACTTTAACGCGGCGCCGGCGCCGTCGAAGTAAGCGCGTCGTTTCGAATGCGCGCCCCACACTCCGCTGTCATTCCCCGCGAAGGCGGGGAATCCAGTACGCCGCAGCCTCTCCGCATCCCACGGGCGTCTCTGGAATACTGGATCGCCCGGTCAAGCCGGGCGATGACAGCGAGGATTTGGTGGGCGCATCGAGCGATCGCCTCTTTTGTGTTCGCCATCGCCCTCCTCCTCACCTTTGCCTTCCCCTCCCATGCCGACGTCGCCGTCCCCCAGCTCACCGGCCGTGTCGTCGATCAGACCGGCACGCTCTCCAGCAGCGACATCGCCACGCTCACGCAAAAGCTGCGCGACTTCGAAAACCGCAAGGGCAGCCAGATCGCTGTCCTGATCGTCGCGACCACGCAGCCGGAGACGATCGAGCAATTCTCGATTCGCGTCGCGGAGGCCTGGAAGATCGGTCGCAAGAAGGTCGACGACGGCGCGATTCTCGTCGTCGCCAAGAACGACCGGCATTTGCGCATCGAGGTCGGCTACGGTCTCGAAGGCGTGCTCACCGACGTCACCTCTCGGCGCATCATCGACGAGGCGATCACCCCCAAGTTCAGGAGTGGCGATTTCGCCGCGGGCATCAGCGCAGGCGTGGACCGCATGTTGCGGGTGATCGACGGCGAGCCGCTGCCGTCACCCTCGCGCAGCGTCAACTTCGCCCACAATAGTCTGGATGATCTGGCGCCGGTGTTTGCGGTGGCGCTGTTTGCCTCGATCGGCGTCGGCGGGTTCTTCCGCGCCATCCTGGGGCGGCTGCTCGGATCATTGGTGACCGGGGGCATCATCGCAGCGGTAACCTGGCTCATTCTCGGCTCCGCGGCGCTCGCGGCGGCTGTCGGCATCCTCGGCTTCATCGTCGGATTCATCGCCGATCTGTTTTCGGCGATCACGCCGGGCACGGGCCGCTCGCGCGGCGGCTCGTGGTCGAGCGGCTCCTCCGGCGGATGGAGTAGCGGATCGTCGAGTAGCGGCGGCTTCAGCGGCGGCGGCGGCAGTTTTGGCGGCGGCGGCGCCTCGGGGAGCTGGTAGCGATCATGAGCATCAAGCGCATTGCCCGACATCTCGTGCAGCATCACTGGCGGGCGAAGCAGATCTTTCCGCAAGCGGTGCTCGACCGCATCGAGCAGGCGATCAAGCGCGGCGAAGCCACCCATTCCGGCCAGGTCCGCTTCGTCGTCGAAGGGGCGCTCGACGGCGGCCCGCTGTTCCGCAACCAGCCGGCCCGCGAGCGCGCGCTCGACGTGTTCTCGCATCTGCGTGTCTGGGACACCGCCCACAATAATGGCGTTCTGATCTATCTCCTGCTCGCGGACCGCGACGTCGAGATCATCGCCGATCGCGGTATCGACGCGAAGGTCGGCGCGGAGGGTTGGGAGATGATCTGCCGCGCGATGGAGGCCGAGTTCAGATCGGGCCGGTTCGAACGCGGCGTGATCAGTGGCATCGAGGCCGTCTCGCGCGAAATGGCAAAGCATTTTCCGAAGCAGGGGCCGCATGCGAACGAGCTGCCGGACGCTCCGGTACTGATGTGACGGATAGTGATTTGATCGGAGCGCGCGCGGCGCGCTCCGTCATTGCGAGGAGCCCTTGCGACGAAGCAATCCAGACTGCCTCCGCGGAGCTGCGCTCGCAATGACGCCATGGGGGCCATTCCGCCCCCGTTCATCTTCCCCCGATTACGAACTGTTTCACGCCCGCCACACCGGTTCCACTTTCCCGGCCCAATTCGGCCCCGGATGAATTCCTAAAATTTCGGTAAGCGGGTCCCGAGGTAAGGATTTCGCAAGCAATGAAAGTTACCAAAAGGTCAACCGAGACTGGAGTATTTGAGCCGTGAGCGAACCAATGCCCGAGCAGGCTGCCCAGGATTCCGCTGCCGTCGACGCGGCAGCGCCGCAGGCCATCGAGGCTGCCGCGGGTATCGAGGCCCCCTCGATCGCCCCCGACCACGAAGCGCCGCCCAAGCCCGATCCGGTCAAGGCGGACGCCCCGAAGATTGAGCCGCCGCGGATCGAAGTGCCGAAGTTTGAGGCCAAGACTGACGCCAAGACTGACGCCAAAGCTGAGGCCAAGCCTGAGCCGAAGCACGGCAAGCTCATCGTCATGCCGCCCGCCGACCGCGCCTGGGAGCGCGAGGAGTTCGCCCCGCATGGGAAGGCGGACGAGCCGCGCGAGTCCGGCAGCAAGCGCCGGCTGTCGGCGATGGCCGCGGTGGTGGCGATTGCCGCCAGCGTCGGCGCGATCAGCGGCGCGCTTGCGACCGCCGGCATGATGCGTTTCGCCGCACCCGCCCCGGCTCCGGTCCAGGTCGCCGATACCAGCGCGCTGGATGCGTCCGTGGCGCGGATCGACGCCGACCTCGTCGCCCTGAAGGCCAATGTCGAGCAGAGCTCGAAGACCGGCCTCACCCAGTTCAACCGGGCCAACGACCGCCTGGACAAGCTCGAAAAGGCGCAGGCCGAGCCGCTGGCCAGGATCGCAAAGCTGTCCGAGGCGGTCGACAAGCTCCGCGCGACGCCGCCCGCCGCGCCTGCGCAGGCCGCTGCAGCGGTGCCCAAGGAGACCACCGGCTCGATCGCGCCGACGCAGGTCGCGACCGCGGCGGCCGCACCGGTCCCGGCGCCCGCAGCTCCCAAGACCGAAGTTGGGCGTCTGCCGACGATCGAAGGCTGGCGGCTGCGCAGCGCCGGCAATGGCGGCGCGCTGATCGAGGGCCGCGACGGCCTCTACGAGGTCTATCCCGGCGACCCCATCCCCGGCGTCGGCCGTGTCGATGCGATCCGCCGCCAGGATGGCCGCTGGGTGGTCGTCACCTCGAGGGGGCTGATCACCGGACGCTGAGCGTCCGATATCCGACTTTCGAAGAGGCGCTTCACTGCGATGTGAGGCGCCTTTTTGCTTGAATAGGTGTCCCTGCGCGGTGTTACCTCAGGCATGGGCCGCGCCTTGCGAATTCTCGTTGCTGCCGCCGCATTGCTGGGCGGTGTGGTTTCGCTGTTCGCAGCGGAGAATGCCGCGCTGACGCGCGGCACCGCGATTACCGATCCCGATCTCCTGCGCAAGCTCGACCAGAACAACACGCTGACGATCTCGCGTCTTTTGTCGCCGGAGCGGAATTCGGACGTCCCGCTCACGACCGAGCCGATGTTCGCCTCGCTGCCGCAGCTGAAAGACATTCTGCCCGCGATCGATGCGGAATTCGACCGCTATATCGCATGGTTCAGGGCGACCTATCCGGGCGAGACCATCGGCGTCGGCGAGGGCTTCGACGTACAATTGTTCGATCGGGCCAATCTGAAATCGCGCGAGGCGCGCTTCGTGCTGGCCGGCATCGTCAATCGCATGGATCGTGCCTATGTCTCGGAAGAGTCCTGTGGCGAGATCCGGCTGATCTATCGTCTGGCGCGCTTCGACAGCGGGCCGGATGGCGGCAAGACCGCAACGCGCCTGCCGATGACATTCAACCTCGTGATGAAGGCGCGCGATGGGCGCCAGACGGATGCGAACGGCAAGCCGATCAGCTGCGCCGAGATCGCGCGGCGCTGGCTCGACAATGGCGACTGGCAGGGCTTGATCGGCGGTCGCGCTCCGCCTGACGACGCCATGCTCGACAGCATCGAGACCAACATCCAGGTCTCGGTCGCGCCGAAATCGGCGCTGCACGATTTCCGCTCCGACTATCTTCTCAAGGTGTTCAAGTACAATGCCGCCACCAGGACATTCGTGGAATCGACGCTGGAGAACCAGATCGACCGCGATCGCATTCTTGCTGACGATGCGCTGCGGCGCGACTTCAAGGCCTGGCTGCTCGCGCCCGAGAACTTGCGTGAATTCGATCGCGGCACGGTGTTGATCCCCGAGAAATTCCTGGCCAGGGCCGCAATTGTGCCGACCCCCGCCGGCCTCGACGCCTCGGCGTTGCAGCCGGAGTTCGGCATGATGCAGGGGGAGGGCAAAGGCGATCCCGTCTTCACCGACAATGACGTGGTCGGCGCGCTGAAGCGGGCGGCGGCACGCGGCCTCGACATGCAGAACGTCCGTTCGGTCGCAGGCTTCCAGCGCCGTCTCAACGACGTCACCTGCACCGGCTGTCACCAGACCCGTGGCATCGGCGGCTTCCATTTCCCGGGCGTCGATTGGCTTGCGGACAGACCGTCGAATGCCGCCATCGTGGCGGCCTCGCCGCACTTCTTCGGCGACCAGCTCCGCCGCCGCGACATCCTGACCGCGTTCGCGGCCGGAAAGATCCCTGATTTCTCACGCGGATTTGCCAGTCGGCCGCAGACCCGCGGCAGTCGCGAGCTCGCCGGCAGCGAATATCAGGACGGCTGGGGCGCGCATTGTTCCCTGCAAGATCCGGGATCGGGAACGCCGGACAGGAGTTTTACGTCATGGAGCTGTGCTAGCGGTCTGACCTGCCAGGCCGCCGCGGCCTCGCGCCGCATCGGCATGTGCTTCATCAAGACGCGTTAGCGCGTGATCCAGGAAAAGTGTGGAGCAATTGTCCGAAGGATCACGCGCAAGATAAAGTCTCAAGCGATTTGGATGACCCATGACGGATACCGGCAACGCCAACAAGGCGCGCAATCGCGAGATCGCGCGGAACGAGGAAGTCAAGCAGGTCACCGGCAGCGCCCGCGTCAGCATCTGGGCCGTTGCGGTGGCCGTCATCGTCGGCGGCATTCTGTTCACGCTCGGCTGGCCGTCGTTGAGGTGAGCTTGCTTACCTCTCCCCGCTTGCGGGGAGAGGTCGAATTCGATCGCAGATCGAATTCGGGTGAGGGGGTACAGGTCTCACGATAATCTCAGGTGTGGAGAGAAGCCCCTCACCCAACCCTCTCCCCGTAAGAACGGGGAGAGGGAGAAGAGAGAGTCCTCACGTCGCGTAGTTCGTCATCCGTTTTCCCGGCAGCAGCTCGTAGGCCGGCTTCCAGCCCGGCAGCGCGGCCATGCGGCCGAGCCAGGCATGGATGGCGGGATGGCTCGATGCGAAATCGAAGCCATGCTCGTCGCTGGGATAATGCAGATAGGCCATCATCGAGATGTCGGCGACCGTCGGCCTTGCGCCGATCGCGAAATCATTGTGTTGGAGATGGCCGTCGAGGATACCGAGAAAGTCTTCGAGCCGCCGGCGAAAATGCTTCAGCACCTGCGCATCGTTCTTCTCGGTGAAGGCGCGCATGAAGCGGTAGGTCGCCATGTAGCCGGTGAGCTTGTGGTTGTCCCAGAACAGCCAGCGCAGCAGCTCGAACTTCTCGTCCTCTGTCTCGGCGCCGAAGCGGCCGTATTGTTCGGCCAGTTTCAGCAGCAGCGGCGCTGTCTGCGTCATCTTCACGCCGTCGATCTCGAGCACGGGAATCTCGCCCATCTCGTTGACGGCCTTGCGCCACTCCGCCGTGCGCGTGACGCCGCCGGCAAAATCGGTCCAGACCGGCTCAAACGTCTCGCCGCAGAGCGTCAGCATCAGCGCCAGCTTGTAGCTGTTGCCGGATTCGGGGAAGTAGTGCAGGCGGTAGCTGGGCATGGGACCTCGCGGCACGGTGTGTTGCCGATTGTTATAGCGAGATAGTCCGGCATCGTCATTGCGAGCGCAGCGAAGCAATCCAGAATCTTTCCGCGGAGACAGTCTGGATTGCTTCGTCGCAAGGGCTCCTCGCAATGACGGTGTTCGGAGCAACCGACTCGGCCTTACCCCACCGCTCCCGACCCCCGCAGCGCCTTGATCGCCGCCTCGTCAAATCCCGCCCCGCGCAAAATCTCGTCACTGTGCTCGCCGACGGCTGGCGGCTTGCGCGGCTGCACCTTCTTGGCGCCGTCGATCCAGATCGGGCTGTTGATGGTCAGCATGGTGTCGTTCTCGAACGGCACCAGCACCTCGTTGTCGAGCATCTGCTTGTCGTTGGGGATGTCGTCCAGGATGGCGACGACGCCGAACACGAGGCCGTTACCGTCGAGGATTCTCCGCCATTCGGCGAGATCCCTGGTGGCGAAGGTCTCGTCCAAAATCCTGATCAGCTCGACCGAGCGGGCGTGACGGTCGGCCTTGGTGACGAAGCGGGGGTCGTTGATCAGATCCTCACGGCCCAGGCATTTGGCCAGCGTCGGAAACTGCTTCTCCTCATTCAGCAGCGACAGGATCAGCCAGCGGCCGTCCTTGCACTGGTAATGATTGGCCACCGCGTTAAGCGCGCGCTCGCGCGGGCGCCGCTCGCCGAACTTGGCGCCGCAGAGCTTGGCCTGCGCCAGCACGCTCGCGGCCCACACCCCGTTCGCCATCAGGTTGGAAGCGACGTGCGAGCCCTTGCCGGTCTTCTCGCGCTGATACAGTGCAGTGACGATCGCGCCGTAGAACGCCATGGCGCAGGGATGGTCGCCCATGCCCGCGACCGAGCGCGCCGGCGTGGTGTCGGTGTCGGCGCGGACGAGATCCATCAGGCCGGACCGCGCCCAATAGGCGTTGCTGTCGAAGCCGGGCTTGTTGGCTTCCTCGCCCTTCTCGCCATAGCCGGTGAAGGAGGCGTAGATCAGCCGGTCGTTGAGATGGGCGAGATGATCATAGGTGATGCCGAGCTTGGCGCGCACCGGCGGCGGCATGTTGGTGATGAAGACGTCGGCCTCCGCCACGAGCTTGTAGAGCACGGCTTGCGCCTCCGGCTTCGACAAGTCGAGCGCGATGCTCTTCTTGTTGCGCGCCTCCAGCAGCCAGGCGAAATTGTGCTCGCCTGAGGGATAGCCCGGCAGGTTCGGCAGGTTGCGATAGGGGTCGCCAGTGCCGGGCGGCTCGATCTTGATAACGTCTGCGCCGAAATCCGACAGCACGGTCGCGGCCGCGGGCGCTGCGATGAAGCTCGCGCAGTCCAGAACCTTCAGGCCTGCAAAAATGCCCTTCTCCATCGCGGCGTCGCTCCCTCGCTTCAATCGTTTCCCGCGCGCTGGAATTGGCGCGGGCGCGTGATGAGAGCATTAGACCGATGTTTTGCCGGGATGCAACGGCGCGTGGCGCAGGGCCTCACTCCTCCCCCGCAAGCAATGCGGCATTGCCGCCGGCCGCAGCCGTGTTGATCGTCACCGTCTGCTCGGTGGCAAAGCGCGCGAGGTAATGCGGGCCGCCGGCCTTGGGGCCGGTTCCGGACAGGCCGCTGCCGCCGAACGGCTGCACGCCGACCACGGCGCCGATCATGTTGCGGTTCACGTAGATGTTGCCGACCTGGACGCGGTCGACGATGGCCTCGATGGTGTCGTCGATGCGCGAATGGATGCCGAGGGTGAGCCCGTAGCCGGTGCGCGCGATGGATTCCAGCACACGCGCCAGGTTCTCGGCGCGATAGCGTACGACATGCAGGATCGGGCCGAACACCTCCTCGGTGAGCTGACCGGCCTCCTTGAGCTCGAAGATATGCGGCGCGACGAAGCAGCCATCCGGCGCGGCGCCCGCAAAATGCAGTCGCGCCTCGCGCTTCATCCGCGCGATATGCGCATCGAGGCGTTGCTTGGCCTCGTCGTCGATCACTGGACCGACATGGGTCGCCACGTCCACGGGATCTCCAATCCTGAGTTCGCGCGCGGCGCCCGCGATCATCTCGATCATGCGGTCGGCGACATCCTCCTGCGCGAACAGGAGCCGCAAGGCCGAGCAGCGCTGGCCTGCGGAGCGGAACGCAGAGGTCACGACGTCGTCGGCGACCTGCTCGGGCAGTGCGGTCGCATCCGCGATCATGGCATTGATGCCGCCGGTCTCCGCGATCAGCGGCACGATCGGCCCGTCCTTGGCCGCCAGCGTCCGGTTGATCTGGCGCGCGACGTCGGTCGAGCCGGTGAAGACTACTCCGGCGACATCAGGATGCGCGGTGAGGACGCCGCCGATGCGGCCGTCGCCGGTGACGAGATGCAGCGCGCTTCTGGGGATGCCGGCCTCGTGCAGCAGGGCTACGGCCTCGCGCGCGATGCGCGGCGTCTGCTCGGCGGGTTTCGCCACCACGCTATTGCCGGCCATCAACGCCGCGGTCACCTGGCCAAGGAAGATTGCGAGCGGAAAATTCCACGGCGAGATCGCGACGAACACGCCGCGGCCGCGCAGGCTAAGCACATTGCTCTCGCCGGTCGGGCCGGGCATGGCGGCATCGTTTCCGAACAGCTTGCGGCCCTGCGCGGCATAGTAGCGGCAGAAGTCGGCGGCTTCGCGCAGCTCGGACAGAGCGTCGTCGAGCGTCTTGCCGCCCTCGGCTTGCAGCAGCGCGATGAAACGGGCGCCGCGGGTTTCCAGAAGATGCGCGGCCTGCTCCAGCGCCGCCGCGCGCGTGCCTGCAGGCGTCCGGCTCCAGCTGCCAAAGCCGGCGCGCGCAGCCGTCACCGCCGCGTTGGCCTGATCCGGTGTTGCGTCAGCGACAGGCTTAAGCTCGGCCGCCGCGGCCTTCACGTCCGTCAGGAGCCCGTCGAGTGCGGCACGCTCACCGAATTCGACGCCGCGCGAATTGCGCCGATCCGGCGCGAACAGATCTGCCGGCAACGGAATCTTGGCATGAGGTGCCTGTTGCGCCCGGCCGATGGCATCCGCCGGGCGCTGCAGCAGCGCCGAAACCGGCACGCGATAATCGGCCGCCTGCGCCACGAACGAGGAATTGGCGCCGTTCTCCAGAAGCCGCCGCACCAGATAAGCGAGCAGGTCGCGATGGCTGCCGACCGGCGCGTAGGTGCGGTAGGCGATGTCAGGATGATCCTTTGCGAGTTGCTCGTAGAGCGCTTCGCCCATGCCATGCAGGCGCTGGAACTCGAAGCCGCCGCCATCTGCTGCGAGCTCCAGCACGGTCGCGACCGTCAGCGCGTTGTGGGTGGCGAATTGCGGGAAGATGCGCGGCCGCAAGGCGAGAAGCTTCGTCGCGCAGGCGACGAAGTTCAGATCGGTCATCGCCTTGCGCGTGAACACGGGATAGCCGTCGAGCCCGCGCTCCTGCGCGCGCTTGATCTCGGTGTCCCAATAGGCGCCCTTGACGAGGCGCACCATCAGCTTGCGGTCATGCGCGCGGGCGAGTTCATCGACATAATCGATCACCGCGCTGGCACGCTTCTGATAGGCCTGGATCGCAAGACCAAATCCGTCCCAGCCCTGGAGCGAGGGATCGGCGAGCGTCGCCGCGATCACGTCGAGCGACAGCTCCAGCCGGTCGGCTTCCTCGGCATCGACGGTGAAGTTGAGGTCATGCGTCTTGGCGCGCTGCGCAAGGTCCAGCAATAGCGGCACCAGCTCGGCCATCACGCGGCCGCGGCTGATCGCCTCGAAGCGCGGATGCAGGGCCGAGAGCTTGACCGAGATGCCGGGCCGGTCGGGCAGGGGATGGTTGCCCGAAGCCATGCCGATCGTGTCAATCGCGCTGGCATAGGCGTCGAAATAGCGCTTGGCATCGGCGGCCGTGCGCGCGCCTTCGCCGAGCATGTCGAAGGAATAGCGCGGCTTCTGGCCCGAGCGCGGCCGAGCCCGCTCCAGCGCCTGCTCGATGGTCTCCCCTAACACGAAATGATTGCCCATCAACCGCATCGCCTGGCGCGTCGCGGTGCGCACCGCCGGTGCGCCGAGCCGCTTCACCAGCCGGCCGATAGTGCCGTCGGGCGTCTCGCCCGGCTGGATCACCCGCGCCGACAGGCCGAGCGCCCAGGCCGAGGCGTTGACCAGGAACGCGGTGGACTTGGTCTCGTGATGGATGAAATCGCCCTCGCCGAGCTTGTCCTCGATGAACTGGTCGGCCGTGCGCGCATCGGGCACGCGCAGCAGCGCTTCCGCCAGCACCATCAGCGCCAGCCCCTCCTTGGTCGAGAGCGCGAACTCCCGCAGCATGTCCTCGACCCCGCCGAGCCGGTCGTCGCGCTTGCGGATCGCCTCGATCAGCCGCGTCGCGATGCGGTCGATCCGGGCCTCCCGTGCCGGCATGAGATGCGAGGCCGGCAGAACCTTTGCGGCGATCTCGGAATCATCGGGGGCGTAAGGCGCGGAGAAGGGGGGCGGGATGTTCGGCATGGCGTGTCCTGTGGCTGAAATCAGGATAAGGCCCGCGTGACCGTAGTTCGATAGACAATTTAGCTAGTTTGCCTTAGAAAATGAAGAGGATTAGCCATGTGGCCGGATAAGATATGGAACTCGATCGAACAGACCGGAAAATCCTCTCGATCCTGCAGGAGGATGGGCGCATCGCCAATGTCGAGCTCGCCGAGCGCATCGGGCTGTCGCCGACCTCGATCGGCGAGCGGTTGAAGCGCCTGCAGCGCGAGGGCTTTGTCGAAGGCTATGGCGCGCGGCTCAACCCGCACCGGCTCGGCCTTGGGCTCCTGGTGTTCGTCGAGGTGCTGCTCGACAAGACCACGCCCGACAATTTCGAGCGGTTCGCCCGAGCCGTGAGGCTCGCCCCTGAAGTGCTGGAGTGTCACATGGTTGCCGGCGGCTTCGACTATCTTGTGAAGGCGCGGCTTGCAGACATGACCGCCTATCGACGCTTTCTCGGCGAGACCCTGCTGTCGATGCCGGGCGTGCGCGAGACGCGAACTTATGCGGTGATGGAGGAGATCAAGCGCGACGCACCGCTGCCGGTGGGTTAGCGAAGTGCAGTCGCGATTGTCATTGCTGTGGTTCGATGAGCGGTCTTCGCAAGGAAAAAATAGCTATCCTTGTGCAATCGCAACGCCTGTCGTCGAATGCACCGGCCGTCTTCTTAAATTTTTCTTGGCCCGCTCCCGGACAAATCCGGGAGGCAGCAAAGGCTGGCGCGGGCTTATACTTTGAGGTTTTCCGCGGAGGTCTTGCCCCGGTTTGCGATCTCTTCGTATTCCACCGTCTGTCCCTCGTTGAGGGTCGACAGACCGGCCTTCTGCACTGCCGAGATATGCACGAACACATCCTTGCCACCCGACGCAGGCTGGATGAATCCATAACCCTTCGTCGGGTTGAACCACTTGACCGTACCTTTAGCCATCACGACTTCTCCGCGGGTCTTCCTCCGAGATCTCGAACCGCCAGTCCCCGCCAACCGGCCGGTTCGGTCCTAACAGGATACGCGGAATGTGGCAGGCTTGGTAGCTCAAACCACATCGCCATTTCGCCGAATTCCGCTCAACTTCGCGGCGTTTTTGCCGGTTTTGCCCGTTTCGCGGTCAAATGGCAGGGGCGCGTGATGCCATCCGTCAGTAGGTCGCGGTCAGATAATCGACGATCTTGCCGACGTCGGCATCGTCGATCGGTGCGCCATAGACCTTGATCATCTTGGTCACCTCGGCCTGCCAGAACGCCCTCTTGTCCTTCATCGGCGGCTGCGTGGCGACGTAGTCGGACGAATGGCAGGCGCTGCAATTGCCCTGCACGACCTCGAGATTGGGACCGGGCTTGAAGGCGGCGACTTCGTCGGGGGTCTTGTAATTGACGGGCGCTGCAAGTGACGAGCCCATCAATGCGGCGACGGCGAGCGTGATGGCGAGGAGAACGATGCGCTGCATGATCAGTCTCCTTCAGGCCACGCTGACGCGAACGGTTTCGACGACGTTGCGCAAGTAACCCGCCGGGTTCCAGCGCGGCATGTCCGGCTGGGTCTCGCCGCCATTGCCGGTGGCGCGGACCTTGAGCTCGTGGCTGCCGGCCGCGAGCTTCACCGGCAGCTTCCATTCGCGGAAGGCGTACCTGCCGAGGTCCTTGCCGAGCTTGGCGCCGACCCAGGTCTTGCCGCCGTCGGTGGAGACCTCGACCTGCTTGATGCCCTTGCCGCCATCGAACGCGATGCCGCGCAGGGTCACGGCTCCCGCCTTCAGCTTGGCGCCATCGGGGACGCTGGTGATGAAGGAGCGGATGGTGAAGCGGTTGATCGGGATCGTCGCCTTTGGCGCGGTGCCCGGCTCGACCGCATTGTTCGGCGTGTCGGGGATGCGGTAGGCCGACTTCATCCAGAAGCCGTCATAAACGTCGTCGATGACGGTGATCTCGTTGAGGTGCTTGACCCAGTAGGTGCCGAAATAGCCGGGCACGATCAGGCGCAGCGGAAAGCCGTTGAGGAACGGCAGGTCCTCGCCGTTCATGCCATAGGCCAGCATCACCTCGCCGTCGGTGGCGTGATCGATGTCGAGTGCCTTGATGAAATCCGGCGTCTTGTCGTTGACCGGTCCATCCATGCCGTTGAAGGTGACCTGCCTGGCGCCGCTGTGCACGCCGGCCATCTCCAGCACGTTCTTCAGCGGCACGCCGCGCCAGCGCGCGCAACCCATCGCGCCGTTGGCGAGCTGACCGCCGGCGACGCGCGGCTCGAAGAAGCCGCGGCTGTTGCCGGAGCACTGGTTGACGGCGACGATCTCCGTCGCCTTCATCTTGCGGATGTCCTTCAGCGACAATTTCAGCGGCTTGTCGACCTTGCCCTTGACCTCCAGCGTGAACTTGTCGGGGTTGAGATCGTAGGGCAGGTCGGAGAGGTGGTAGCGCACGAAGAACGCGTTGTTCGACGTGATCGGGCCGTCGTTGAACACCGCAAACGGGGTCTCGAGCTGCGGCGGCCGGCTGGTCAGGCCGATCATCGGCCGCTTCTGCGGATATTTCACCAGCGGCCGTTCGCCATTGGCGAAGGGCAGGGTCACCGTGTCGAGGGCCAGCGCCTTGGTGGAATTCAGTGTGGCCGCCATGGCGGCAAGGCCTGCTCCCTTGAGCAGGTCGCGTCGATCGAACATTCTTTCTCCTCCCGGAGCTTCTCGTTGGATCGGCGGTCATCAGCACGATCCTGCGCTCATCTGTCGCAACCATTTGCGTGAAGTCAATTCGCGCTTTCGCAGCAAGCCCATGCCGCTGCGTTGCAGCAGGCCGGTGTTGTGCTCGTAACGAGATTGACGAGCAGTAGGCCGCGACGACGGTGCGCTCCCTCGCCCCGTTCTTACGGGGAGAGGTAAAGAATCACGCCGCCACGCGCTTGCTGCGATCGACCAGCGCCGCCAGCTCCCTCGCATTCGCCACCACGCGCACTGCGAGCGGCTGGTCGCGGCCGCGGATGGCGACCTCCTGCTGCGGCAGGGCGTCCTCGGCAATATCAGCGGTACGGCGGACTTCGTCCGAGACGATCGCCTCGCAGGCCAGCGTCTTGGTCATGTCCTGCAGGCGGGCGGCGACGTTGACGGCATCGCCGAGCGCGGTGAAGACGATGTGATCGCGATAGCCGATGTCGCCGATGATGACCTCGCCGCCGTGGATGCCGATGCCGAAGCGGATTGGCTGCCGCAGATCGTGGCTCAGGAGATCGTTGAGCTCGTCGATATGCGCAGCGATTCCCGCGGCTGCCTTCATCGCCTGCCGGCAGGCGGTTTGCGGGTCGGCCGCGAGTCCGAACAGCGCCAGCATGCCGTCGCCGACGAACTGGTTCGGCTGGCCGCCGTTCTCGATTACCGCTTGCGACACCGCGCCGAGGAAGCGGTTGACGATGAAGACCGTGTCGAACGGCAGGCGCTTCTCGGCCAGCTGCGTCGAGCCGCGCATGTCCACGAACAGGCTGACGAGATAGCGCTCCTGGCCGATACTGGCCGATGTCGAGACTCCGTCCGTTGCATGCGTGTGAGCTGCGAAGAGCTGGAAGAACGAGAGATCGGAGGTCGGACGCAGCTGACAGGCCAATCTGATCGAGGGATCGGCGGTGCCGACGCGGGTGAGAACGAAAGCCTCGCGCTGCGATGGAGTGGGCAGGGCATCATGATCGCCGATGATGCGGATGCGGCAGGTCGAGCAGCGGGCGCGGCCGCCGCAGACGCTGGCGTGCGGCACGTTGTGGCGCAGGCTCGCCTCCAGCACGGACAGGCCCTTGGGGACCCGCACCGTCTTGCCGTTGCCGTAGGACAGCGCGATCATGCCGCCGCGCCGTTCGCGCAAAGCGCGCACGCCGCGCGCCGCCAGCACCAGTCCCAACAGACCGAAATAGCCCATGGTGAGACCGCCCGCGATGCGCTCGAGCGTGTTGCCTTCCGCAACCGTGCCGACCTTGCTGCGGGTGAGATGCTGCTTACGCCATTCGCCGTCGTCACTGTCGGCGGCGACGCTGCGGCCGCCCTGGTAGATGCCGAGCAGCGATAGCGTCGGGATCAGCACGGCGGCCGCGAGCAGATAGGGCGCCGCGCGTGTGAAGAACGGCTTCAGCCGAAGCCAGAAATAGACGCCGATGCAGCCGTGCACCCAGGCGATGAGAAGCAGGATCGTCATCTGCCAGAGCAGGCCCGGCGCCGCGACGAAGAACAAATAGAGCTCCTGCGGATACAGCTTCTCGTGTCCGTACAGCGTCTGCGCGAGCCGCACGCCGATGACATGGCCCATGACGAGGACGGGGATGCTCAAGCCGAGCACGAGCTGGAGCGGCTCGATCGTTCGCCAGCGGAACTGGCGGCGCTGATACAGCGCGTAGACGCCGAGGCCCATATGGGTGAGGGCGGCCGTGTAGAACACGATCGCGACCGGGAGGAACTGCCAGAACAGCGTGTGGTAGTAGACCCCGGTCTCCATGGCATCGACCGAGATGTTGCCGAGCGCGTGGTTGAGGAAATGACTGACTACAAAGGCGAACAGGATGATGCCGCAAACGAGTCGCACCTGCCGCACCCCGGCGGCGCGGACGACGGACATTTGTGTGGGAGCGGTGGCCATGATTCGGTTGTGTCAGGTCATGGAGGAGACCAGCCAGCGTAACCTTTAATTCCCGATATGGACAGCCAGCAGGATCACAGGGACGACAGCCCCCACATTGACTCCCCCTTCCAAGTCGGGGAAAAGCGCCGCCGTGACGATCGCTCCCGACATCTCTGCTAAGCCTGACGGCGCCGAACGCCGTCTGATCCTCATGGCCGCAGCGATCATCGCCGCGATGACGCTGCTCCGCATCGTCTATGCCTCGGCCATCGAGCTGCGCACCGATGAAGCCTATTACTGGACCTGGTCGAAGGAGGCTGCGCTCAGCTTCCTCGATCATCCGCCCGGCATCGCCTGGCTGATCCGCTTCGGAACCGCGATCTTCGGCGACACCAATCTCGGCGTCCGCTTCGGCGGCATCGTCGCGATGCTGGTGACGCAGCTATTGCTCGCCGACATCGTCCGCCGCCTCACCCATGATGCGCGCGCGATCGTGTTCGCGGTGCTGATGCCGGAGGCCGCGCTTTATTACGGCCTGTTGATGGCCAAGGTTGCGCCCGATGTCGCGATGATCCCGTTCGCGGTCGCGATGATGTGGTCGCTGGTGCGGCTGGCGCAATGCGGCGACGGCCGCTGGTGGCTGGCGGCCGGCCTGTTCGCGGGCCTCGCGATGCTGTCGAAATTCACCGTGGTCATGTTCGCGCCGGCGGTCGCCGCCTTTCTGCTGGTGCCGGATTGGCGCTGGCGCTGGCTGCGCAGTCCTTACCCGTATCTCGCCGTGCTGGTCGCGCTAGTGGTGTTCTCGCCGGTGCTGATCTGGAACGCACAGCACGACTGGGCCTCGTTCCGTTTCCAGGGCGTGCGCGCCACCGCCAATTACGGCGTCTCGCTGCGTACGATCGGCGATTACATCGGCCTGCAATTCGGCCTGGTCGGCTTCGTCTTGCTGCCGGTGGTGCTAACGGGCCTGGTGCTGACGGCGTGGCGCGGCTATCGCACGCGCGAGCCAGTCGCGATCCTTTTGTCGACGGCGGTGCTGGTGCCGTTCGCCTATTTCTTCTTCAAGTCGCTGACGCTGCGCGTCGGCGACACCTGGCCGATGTTCATGTGGCCAGCCGGTTTTGCCGCCACCGCGGCCAACCTCGTCACGATGAGGAAAGAGGGATGGTCCGCCAGGATGCTGGACTCCTCGCTGTTCTGGGCCAGGACAGCGATCGTCTTAGGCATTCCCTTCGTCATCATCGTGTTCCTCTACTACGTTGCCGCGCCCTGGAATCTGCTCGGCAAGATCGACCCGATCGGCGCCGAGGCCGGCTACGAGCAGGTCGCCGCGCAGGCCCAAGCCGCCCTCGATGCAACAGGCGCGACCTGGATCGCAACCACGGACTACCGCACCTACGCCATGATGCGCTGGCTGTTCCGGGGCCGCGTGCCCGTGATTGAGATCAACGAGCGCGGCCGCTTCCAGGACTTCCGCGATCCCGGCATGGACAGGATCAAGGGCCATGCCGGCATCTATGTCGGGCGCGAGCCGGACAACCGCGCATCGCTGTGGGAGCACATTCCGGCGCAGCGCGAGCAACTCGCCACGGTCGAACGCCGCTGGCGCGGCGTCGTCGCGGACACCTATGTGATCGAAAAGCTCACCGGCTGGACCCCGCAGCTCTCGCCGCCAAAGGACTCGCCGCTGTTCCAGTGGAAGGTGCTGGCGGACGCCGGCGGGCGCTCGCGTTCTCTCTCCAAGCCTCTCCAGGAGCCTGGAGCGGGAGGGTAAGCGCGAGACTACTGCACGAGGTCGGCGACGGTGGTTGCGGCCTTGAGGCCGGTGCCGGTGAGAACGGCGACCGTTGTTTCGTTCGCATTGATGGCGCCGGTTGCGGCGAGCTTGTCGAGCGCCGCAGCCGCGCTGGCGCTGGTCGGCTCGGCAAACAGGCCCTGGCGCGCGAGGCGGCGCAGGGCGGCGACGATCTCGTCCTCGGTGAGCGCGATGGTGGCGCCGCCGCTCTCGCGCAGGGCGGCGATGATCTCACGCAGGCGGAGGGGAGTCTTGATCGCGGTGCCCTCGGCAACGGTCTTGCTCACCCCGCGCGCGACGGGCGTATCGACACCGGCCTTGAAGCTTGCATCGATCGGCGAGCAATTGAGCGGCTGCGCCGCGAACAGGCGCGGCAGCTTCGAGATCTGCCCGGCCTTCATCAGCTCGCGGAAGCCGAAGGCGCAACCCAGCAGACTGCTGCCGGCGCCGACGGGAACGATGATGTTGTCGGGCGCGCGGAATCCCAGATCTTCCCAGATCTCGTAGGCCAGCGACTTGGTGCCTTCGAGGAAGAACGGCTGCCAATTGTGGCTGGCGTAGAAGGTCTGGCTCGACTGCCGGATGGCCTCGGCCTCGGATTCCTCGCGCGGGCCCTCCACGAGCTGCACGGTCGCGCCGTAGGCGCGCACCTGCGCGATCTTGGCCGGCGACGTCGAGGCCGGCGCCAGAATCTTGACGCGCATGCCGCCGGCCGCACCCAGCCCCGCCATGGATGAGCCGCCGTTGCCGGAGGAATCCTCCAGAATGGCGTCGACACCGATCTGTCGCAGGAACGACAGCATCACCGCCGAACCGCGGTCCTTGAAGCTGCCAGTGGGGTTGAACCATTCGAGCTTGAACAGCGGGCGCAGCGCGCCCCAGTCCTGCTGGACCAGCGGCGTGCAGCCCTCGCCGAGCGTGATCGGGTTCTCGATCTCGACCGGCAGCGCCGCCCGGTAGCGCCACAGCGAGCGCGTCCGGCCATCGATGTCCTCGCGTGAGATGCCCGCCCCCGGCGTCACCAGCAGCGGCGTGCGCTCGTCCGAGCACCAGCGCGGCTGGTCCATGGGATAGAGCTTTCCGTTGCGGGGATCGATGTAGCTGGCGGCAGGCATAGCAGTCTCCAAGGCAGGGCAGCGCGGTGCGCCGAACTTGAAGCCCACCGCACGAAACGAAGCAACACCTTGAAAACACGAAAAATGGAACTATTTCAATTCCTTAAACTGGCCTCGCAGGCCGAGCGGCAAGCGCGATGGGCGCGCTGGCATCGGATGCGACGGCCTGACGGCCCTCTCGATGACGGGAATTTGGCCCCGAACGGCCCCTGCGCCCTGCCACGATTAACTTGTCTGTCGTCGCCGGCCGCTACAATATGTTGGATTGAGCTTGCGCCGCCGGTTCGGCGTCGCAAGTGAGCCAGGCCCGTCCGAGCGGCGGGCCGTTGGCTTTTTGGGAGCCTGGACATGAGCCGTGCCAACCGTACCGACCACATCCGCCTGACCTCCCATCCGGAGCCGGGCCGGAAGGCCGCCTTTCCCATCCATTGGGGCGCCGCTGATGCGCGCGCGCGCGGGCCGATCATCGGTACGGTGTCGCGCGCCGGGGATCGCAACGTGATCGGCAGCCATGGCGGGTCCTACGCGATGTACCGCGCGCTCGCGGTCTCCGCCGGGGCGCTGGACCCGATCAGGCGTCCTGACCTCACCAATACCTTTCCGGCCGCCACCATCGGTCCGTTCGAGCAATGGACCGATCCCACAAAAATCGTCGCGCTCGATCCCTGGGGGCATCTGGTCGCCGAGAATTTTCGCCAGGAGATCGCCGAGGGCGCGGACATCCGCCCGAGCATCGCGGTGACGCGGGCGCGGCTCGACCTGCCGGAGATTCGCGATGCGCTCGCCGCAAAGCGGCTGCGCGCCGATGGCGAGGTCGTGCACGCCAGTGGCAGCGTATCGGTGGTGAAGATCGCGATCGATCCGGTGTGGTACCTGCCGGGCCTTGCGGCGCGCTTCGGCACCGGCGAGACCGAGCTGCGGCGCACGCTGTTCGAGCAGACCGCCGGCATGTTCCCGGAGCTGGTGACGCGCCCGGACATGAAGGTGTTCCTGCCGCCGATCGGCGGTACCACGGTCTACCTGTTCGGCGACGTGACAAAACTGCCAGACCATCGCACCAGGATCACCTGCCGCGTGCATGACGAGTGCAACGGCTCCGACGTGTTCGGCTCCGACATCTGCACCTGCCGGCCCTATCTGATCCACGGCATCGAGGAATCCGCGCGTGGCGCACAGGAGGGCGGGCTCGGGCTCGTCGTCTACAACCGCAAAGAAGGCCGCGCGCTCGGCGAGGTCACCAAATTCCTGGTCTACAATGCGCGCAAGCGGCAGGAGGACGGCGATGCGGCCGCCGCTTATTTCGAGCGCACCGAGTGCGTGGCTGGCGTCCAGGACGCGCGCTTCCAGCAATTGATGCCGGATACGATCCACTGGCTCGGCCTCAAGCGCATTGACCGCTTCCTGTCGATGAGCGACATGAAATACGACGCGTTGATCTCGCAAGGCATCGACATCGTCGAGCGTGTGCCGATCCCGCTGGAGCTGATTCCCGCCGACGCCCATGTCGAGATCGCCGCCAAGAAGGCCGCGGGCTACTACTCGACCGACATCGCACCGGAAAAGGACGTGAACGGCGTGGTCGGGCGTTCGCTGGAAAAATACTGATCGCGATGGCGGACGCTTTGGAATCGCAGGCACGCGCGCTGCTCACCGCAAAGGCGGTGCGCGCGCGCGCCGGGCAGATGCTCGAGCTCGGCCTTGCCGGCGGGCTCACCCATTTCACGGTCGATCTCGACCGCATCGATGGCGTTGCCGATGCCGTGCTCGCGGTGACCCGTAAAGCCTATCCGACGCTTGACATTCCCTTCCATGCGCGCTGGCGGCACTTCGTGCTCGGCGGCGTCGACCGCTGGGCCCGGCTTGCCGATGCTGCGTCCTGGCCGGATCGCGCGGCGCAAGCGCGCGCCGAGTTCGACCTCGCCATCGTCAGCGTGCTGCTCGATGCCGGCGCCGGCGCAGCTTGGCGCTATCGCGACAGCGTGACGGGAGCAGACGTAGAGCGATCGGAAGGGCTCGCGATCGCGAGCCTCGACATGTTCGCGAGCGGGCTGTTTTCGCGCGATGCGCGTGCGCCGTTCAGGGCCGATGCGGAGGTGCTTGAAAGACTGCCTCTTGGCTCACTCACCTCCGCCTTTCAGGTGACCGAGGCCAATCCGCTGCTCGGCCTGGAGGGACGCACCGACCTGCTGCGGCGTCTGGGCAGGGAGGTCTCGGAGCGTGCGGACGTGTTCGGCTTGCACGATACGCCGCGGCCGGGCGGGCTGTTCGATCATATCGCAGCGCATGCGATCGGCGGCGCCGTCGCTGCGCCCGCGATCCTGTCCGCGGTGCTGAACCGGCTCGGGCCGATCTGGCCGTCGCGACTTGAGCTTGCGGGCGTGCCGCTCGGCGATTGCTGGCGACATCCGGCGATCAAGGCGGACGACGGCACGGCAGGCCTCGTGCCGCTGCACAAGCTGTCGCAATGGCTGAGCTATTCGCTGATCGAGCCGCTGCAGCGCGCCGGCTTTGAGGTGACCGACATCGATGGCCTGACCGGGCTCGCCGAATACCGCAACGGCGGTCTGTTCGTCGATCATGACGTGCTGCGCCTGCGCGAGGCTGCTGATGCCGCGCGTGCGCATGAAGTGGATTCGCTGCTCGTCGTGGAGTGGCGCGCGCTGACAATTGCATTGCTCGACAGGTTGGCGGAGCGCATTCGCGCCAAGCTCGGCCGCACCCCTCGGACCTTGCCGCTTGCGAGCATCCTCGAAGGCGGCACGTGGGCGGCGGGCCGCGCCATCGCATTTGCACGCCGTCCCGATGGATCGCCGCCGCTCAAGGTGATCAGCGACGGCACGGTGTTTTAAACCCTCTCCCCTTGCGGGAGAGGGTGGCTTCGCGAAGCGAAGCCGGGTGAGGGGTTGTCGCCGCGGGCACATCTCTCAGTTGGAGTTCGCGGAGAGATACCCCTCATCCGGCGCTTCGCGCCACCTTCTCCCACAAGGGGAGAAGGGAAAAGCAAGAGCATCTCATCATGGAAGGCGTCACGATCGTCGATCATCCGCTGGTGCAGCACAAGCTGACGCTGGTGCGGGACAAGTCCATCTCGACCAAGTCGTTCCGCGAGCTGATCAAGGAGATCGGCATGCTGCTGTGCTACGAGGTGACGCGCGACCTGCCGCTCACCGACACCGTGATCGAGACGCCGCTGGCGACGATGCACTCGGCCAAGATCGCCGGCAAGAAGCTGGTATTCGTGCCGATGCTGCGCGCAGGCACCACCTTCGTCGACGGCATGATGGATCTGGTGCCGACCGCGCGCGTCGCCCATATCGGGCTCTACCGCGAGCCGCACAGCTTTGCCGCGGTGGAGTATTTCTTCAAATCGCCGTCTGACCTCAGCGAGCGCCTCGCCATCGTGGTGACGCCGGTGGTCGCCACCGCCAACACCGCCGTCGCCGCCATCGACCGGCTGAAGGAGCGCGGCGCCAGGGACATCCGCCTCGCCTGCCTGATCGCCGCCCCGGAGGGGCTCGAACGGCTGCGCGGATTGCATCCGGACGTGCCGATCTGGACGGCCGCCGTGGATGAAGGGCTCGACGACAACGGGTTCATCCTGCCTGGCCTCGGCGATGCCGGCGACCGCGCCTACGGAACGCGGTAAGTGCTGGGCGCGTTTTAGGAACAGCTTCCACCGCGCGAGGTTCTCCTGCACCAACAGGGAGAGCACGATGACCTATCAGAATGATGACCCCAGGACTGACCGTGCGCGCCGCAACAGCCCGGTGGGCTGGGCGGTCGGCGCGATCTTCGTGATCGCCGTGGTCGCGGCCGTCTTCTTCTACAATGGTCGCGAGTTCGGTCCCCAGACCACGACCTCGAATCCGAACACGGCGCCGAACGTCACCACCGGATCGAATCCACCTGCTGCGCCGGCGAAGTGATGCGCTAGGAGCGGGCCGTCACACCTTCCCGCTGCCGCAAATGCCCTTCAGTGCCTGCCACTCCTTGTCGGTCAGCAGCGGCGGGCCGCTGGCGGGCCGGTCCTCCTTCGTCATGCGCGCGAGGCGGTCCTCGGTCAGCGGATGGCTGGCGAGGATATTCGTCAGGCCGGAGCCGCCCTCTTTGCCGGTGATGCGGAACATCAGCTGGGCCGCGGGCTTCGGCGACCGGCCGAGCGCATGCATGATCTCGATCGCGAAAGTGTCGGCGCCGGTCTCGGCTTCGCGCGAATAGGACGCTTCGACCAGGCTGCGCGAGGCGAAGATCACGGCCGAGGAGCCGGTGATGTCGCCGAACAAGAGGCCGATCAGGAACGAGGTGCCGCCATTGTAGATCAGGCCGCGCATGTTGTCGTAATGTTTGAGATGGCCGAGCTCGTGGGCGAGGATGCCGGCGAGCTCGTCGGGACTTTCGGCCTTGTCGAGCAGGCCCTTCAGCACGAACACCTTGCCGCCGGGCAGCGCGAAGGCATTCGGTATCGAGCTCGGCAGCACGCCGGCCGTCATTGAGTCGTCGAGGCCGGCCGCATCGCGCAGGCGGTTGACGAGTTTCGTGAACGCGGCCTTGCCCGCGGGGTCTTCGCACACGCCGCGGCCGAAGATGGTTTTCATCTGCACTTCGGCGGCATCGCCGATGCGCCGTTCCACGGGCTTCGGCACCAGCGGCGCGAGCCGGTCGGCGGCGAGCGGCACGCCGAACAGGACGACGCAGACGATGGAGACGGCGGCGGCAACCGACCAGCTCACGATTTTCGCGACGCCGCTGCGCGTCGTCCGATGCTCGTCGAGCCGCGTGCAGCGGGCCGCCACCTCCGCGGCAAGCGCGGCATCGCGGATCTCCAGCCGCGCCAGAGGCGGTGCGGACGTCGCAGCCAGGCGCAGGATTCCGGGCGGACTGTCGGCACGGCGAATGTCGGCATAGGGCCAATGAAGGAGCGTTCCGCCCTCTTCGTGGATCTCGAGCGCATCGCCGAGGATCAGCGTCACCTGCCGCCTGCGGCTGGACACGCCGTCGAAGAAGATTGTCGGCTTGCCGGACTGCACAGGGGTATCGGCGAACACATCACTCAAGGCTCAAAATCCTGCAACATCCAGTCCATCGGCAAAGCCTTCGCCGAGCGCGCCGGCAAGCTGACCGCTGCCGCGCACGTCCGCCGCGGCCCAGATGTTGTGCACCTCGACGGTCTCCAGCACCTTGGCCCAAAGATCGCGTTGAAGATAGACCCGCATGACGATGTTGATGGCAAGAGCGAGCGCGAAATAGCCGATCACCATCATCGCCACCATCGGGATGCTCTTCGTCGCATTGTCGCCGGCGAAGATCTCCTCGGCGGAAACGCCTGTGAGCGAGACGACCAGGAAGGCGCTGCCGCCCATATAGGCTGCGAACGCGACCGTGAGCAGCATCCACCAGCCGATCACTTTCCAGTACAGGCCGTAGAAGGCATCATGAGGCAATTCCGAGGACAGGCTGACGCCACCGATCCGGATGCCATCGAGCCACCAGCGCCATTCGCGCGCCTTGAACTCGGCATAGAAGAATGGTGCGAGCGGGAAGATGATCAGCGCGATCGGGCTGAGCAGCCAGAGCCACCAGCCGCGCTTGAAGAAGGTCCAGCCGTCGGCGTCGAAATCGCCGCGGAGATCGCCGTAATGGGTGTGCCGCATCTTGTAGCGTTCGAGCGCCGCCGCGCGCCAGGGCAGCGCGAGACCGAGCGTCAGGAGCACCAGCAAGCCCCATAGCATGGCGCGAAACGCGTAAGCCCAGCCGGAGCCGTCCATCCAGAAGCGGACGCCGCGCCAGACCGTGCGGGTCAGGCGGTAGCGCCGCGCGCGAAAAATCGCGAACTGGCCGAAGGCGTAGAAGGCGATGAATAGCGGCGTCGAGGCAAAGGCCTGCCAGCGCTCGAACTCGATGCCAATGAGAAAATAGGCGAGATAGATCGGCACCAGGATCGCGAGCGCGAACAGGAAGCCGACCAGGAGCTCCTTGGCCCGTCCGGTGTATTCGGCCGCATCGCCATCGATCGCGGTGTGCGTCCACAGATGACGGCGGATGTCGGTGACGAGCCAAAACCGGTAGAAGCCGAAGGTCACGAGCTCGAGCATGGCACCCTTGGTGACCATTTTGCGGAACTCGGAGCGGCTGCCGGAGAAATCGACCCGCGTCGCCGGCAGCGGCGGGGGCAAGGGTTCGGACCCGATCGGGGTCCATTGCATGTCGTTCACGGCGGCAACCTCGGGATGCGGATCTGTTCCGGCCAAACTATAGATCAGAGGTTAGTCGATCCCCAAGATGAGCGGGTTCGATTTAGCTCGATTCCAGCGGGTTTCTCGCACGATTCTCTGTCGTTCGGCGTGCGGGAGGTCACGTTCTCGTGGCGCCGTGACGATCGTGCAACGCGCTCGTGAAGGCTGGATGAGGCAAAACTCTCCCTTGCCCCGGCGCAGACAACCGGCTGTAATTGCAAATCAAATACCGCAGCGCAGAATTCAACGACGCGCGGTTCATATTCAGGGAGAACGGTCATGCATGGGACCATCGAAAGCGCGGCCAAGCTCGACGCCTTGCGCGAGCGCGCGATGTCGCTGCCGCTGGAGCAGTTCGATCCCGGCGACCCCGAATTGTTCAGGACCGATACGTTCTGGCCCTATTTCGATCGGCTGCGCCGCGAGGATCCCGTGCATTACTGCAAGGACTCGATGTTCGGGCCGTACTGGTCGGTGACGCGCTACAACGACATCATGGAGATCGAGACCAACCATGCGGTGTTCTCCTCGGCCTCCGCGCTCGGCGGCATCACCATCCGCGACATCGATCCGGATCTACGCCGTGAGAGCTTCATTTCGATGGACCCGCCGCGCCATGCCGCCCAGCGCAAGACGGTGGCGCCGATGTTCACGCCGACGCATCTGGACAATCTCGCCATCAACATCCGCAAGCGCTCGGCCGAGTGCCTGGACAACCTTCCCCGCGGCGAGGTGTTCGACTGGGTCGACCGCGTGTCGATCGAGCTCACCACGCAGATGCTTGCGGTGCTGTTCGATTTCCCCTGGGAGGATCGCCGCAAGCTGACGCGCTGGTCCGACGTCGCCACCACGATTCCCGGGCCTGACGGCCTGGTCGCGACCGAGGACGAGCGGCAGGCCGAGCTGACGGAATGTGCGGCCTATTTCTCGAGGCTGTGGAAGCAGCGCATCGAACAGCCGCCGATGAGCGACCTATTGTCGATGATGGCGCATGGCACTGCTACGCGCGACATGGATGCGAAGAACTTCCTCGGCAATCTCATCCTCCTGATCGTCGGCGGCAACGACACCACGCGCAACACCATGTCGGGCTCGCTTCTCGCGCTGAGCCAGCATCCGGAGCAATATCGCAAGCTGCGCGAGAACCCTGACCTGCTCGACAGTTTCGTGCCGGAGGTGATCCGCTGGCAGACGCCGCTCGCGCATATGCGCCGCACGGCGCTGTCCGATTTCGAGTTCCGCGGCAAGCAGATCAAGAAGGGTGACAAGGTCGTGATGTGGTACGTCTCGGGCAACCGCGACGAGGACGTGATCGACAGGCCCTACGAGTTCATCATCGACCGCGCCCGCCCGCGTACGCACCTGTCCTTCGGCTTCGGCATCCATCGCTGCGTCGGCCTGCGGCTCGCCGAGCTCCAGCTCAAGATTATTTGGGAGGAAATTCTCAAGCGGTTCGACCATATTGATGTGGTCGGCGAACCCACTCGGGTCTATTCGAGTTTTGTAAAGGGTATCGAAACGCTGCCGGTGAAGATTGCTGCGTGAGTCGAACGCAACGGAGCCACGATCATGAACATCCAAGCGCCGGTTAAAGTGGACAAGGCCGAACGCATGCGGAAGGCGCGCGAGGAGGCCTATGCGACGCCGTTGTCGCAATTCCACCCCGGCGCGCCCCGGCTGTTCCAGGACGACACGCTGTGGCCCTGGTTCGAGCGGCTGCGTAAGGAAGAGCCGGTGCATTACTGCACCAATGCGCCGATCGAGCCGTATTGGTCGGTGGTGAAGTACAACGACATCATGCATGTCGACACCAATCACGGCATCTTCTCCTCGGATTCCAAGCTCGGCGGCATCTCGATCCGCGACGTGCCGGAAGGCTACGACTATCCGAGCTTCATCGCGATGGACCAGCCCCGGCATTCGGCGCAGCGCAAGACGGTGTCGCCGATGTTCACGCCGACACACCTGGACGAGCTGGCAAAGCTGATCCGCCAGCGCTCGCAGACCGTGCTGGACAATCTGCCGCGCAACGAGACGTTCAACTTCGTCGAGCGCGTCTCCATCGAGCTGACCACGCAGATGCTGGCGACCCTGTTCGACTTCCCCTGGGAGGAGCGGCGCAAGTTGACGCGCTGGTCCGACGTTTCCACCGCGCTGCCCAAGAGCGGCATCGTCGCCAGCGCCGAAGAGCGCCGCCGCGAGATGGACGAGTGCTACGCCTACATGTCCAAGCTCTGGAACGAGCGTGTCAACTCCGCGCCGCGCAACGACCTGTTGTCGCTGATGGCCCACAACGAGGCCACGCGCCACATGGACCCCGACAACCTCATGGGCAACATCATCCTGCTCATCGTCGGCGGCAACGACACCACGCGCAACACCATGACCGGCTCGGTGCTGGCGCTGAACGAGAACCCGGAGCAATACGACAAGCTGCGCGCCAATCCGGAGCTGATCGACTCCATGGTGCCGGAGGTGATCCGCTGGCAGACGCCGCTGGCGCATATGCGTCGCACCGCATTGCAGGACACCGAGATCGGCGGCAAGCACATCAGGAAGGGCGACCGGGTCGTGATGTGGTACGTCTCCGGCAATCGCGACGAGGAGATGTTCGACAAGCCGGACGAGTTCATCATCGACCGCCCGCGCCCGCGCACGCATCTCTCCTTCGGCTTCGGCATCCACCGCTGCGTCGGCATGCGGCTCGCCGAGCTGCAGCTCAAGATCGTCTGGGAGGAGATGCTGAAGCGCTTCGACCGCATCGAGGTGGTCGGCGAGCCCAAGCGGATCTATTCGAGCTTCATCAAGGGATATGAGACGCTGCCGGTGCGGATTCCGGGCTGAGCTCTCTCCTACCGTCATTGCGAGGAGCGAAGCGACGAAGCAATCCAGACTGTCACCGCGGAGGGATTTCTGGATTGCTTCGCTGCGCTCGCAATGACGGGGTCCTGGACACACCTGCTCGTCACGCCCGCACCGGCAGGCACGGCACTCCCAGCTATAAAATTCCGGCATGACAGCTCGCGCCAGATGCGAAGGCACGACCGCGCGCGGCTGTTCTACGACACGCCATCTAACTCAACCTGATGTCCCACACGCCGTCCTTGCGGCAGGCGGCGACCTCCTCGCGCAGCAGCGCGGTGATGGCGAGCGAGGCCGTCGAGGCCGGGCGGTCGATTGGAGAGGCAAAGATGAGCTCGCGCGTCATCGGCTTGGATACGGGGGCGGTTTCCAGCCGCCCGTCCGCGACCTCGCCGTGGACCGAGGACGGCGGCAGCAGCGCGAAGCCGAGGCCCTCCTCGACCAGGCTCGTCAGCACGCGAAACGAATCCGCCTCCAGTTGGACGTCGAGCTTGATCTTGCGCTGGGCCGCGGCGTGCTCGATCAGCGCGCGGAGGCCGTGGGAATGAGAGGGCAGCACCAGGCGTTGCCGCAGCAGCCAGCCGATGTCGACGCTCTTCTTGCGCGCCAAGCCGCAGCCGCGCGGACCTACCGCGACGATGTTGTCGCGCCCCAGGCTCTGCACGTTGAGATGCAGGTCGGCCGAGCGGCCGTAGAGGATGGCGAGATCCATCTCGCCGCGATGCAGCCATTCGACCAGATGCCCGCTGTAGCTCTCGACGATGCGCAGCGAGATGCCGGGAAATTTTTCGACACAGCGCCGTGCAAAGCGCGCCGACAGCACGCAACTCACGGTCGGAACCAGGCCGAGCACGACCTGGCCGGACGGCGGCCCCTTGGCCGACTGGATGTCGTCGCGGATCTGGTCGATCTGCCGCACGATGCCGGAGGTGCGTGCGAGCAGCAGGCGGCCGGCCTCGGTCAGCACCATGCCGCGGCCGTTGCGCGTGAAGAGTTCGGTGCGCAGCTCGTGTTCCAGGAGCTTGATCTGCCTGGAGAGCGCCGGCTGCGCCACGCGCAACGTGTCGGAGGCCTTGGACAGGCTGCCGAGCTCCGCCACGCAACTGAAGGTCCTGAGCTGCCGGAAATCCATGCTTGCCAATCCTGGAAGGCTACTCCATACGCTATAACAAATGAGCATAGGGGGCGGGCATTGTTTTCACAACGCCCGTGGGTTGGCCGGCGTTATCTTAACTGCCGCTGAGAATTGGAAACGCCATGAGTCAAGAACACCACGCCGAAGATTACGCCGACATCCGCGAGGCCATAGCCAAGCTCTGCGCCCAGTTCCCCGGCGAATATTGGCGCAAGCTCGACCGCGAGATGGCCTACCCCAAGGCGTTCGTCGATGCGCTGACCGAGGCCGGCTATCTCTCGGTGCTGATTCCCGAGGAATACGGCGGCGCGGGCCTGAAGCTGTCGGCGGCCGCCGCGATCCTGGAAGAGATCCAGCGCGCCGGCTGCAACGGCGGCGGCTGCCACGCCCAGATGTACACGATGGGCACGGTGCTCAGGCACGGCAATGCCGAGCAGAAGGCAAAATACCTGCCGAAAATCGCGAGCGGCGAGTTGCGCCTGCAGGCGTTCGGCGTCACCGAGCCGACCAGCGGCACCGACACCTCCTCGCTGAAGACGTTCGCGCGCAAGGACGGCAACGACGGCTACATCATCAACGGCCAGAAGATCTGGACCAGCCGCGCCGAGCATTCCGATCTGATGGTGCTGCTGGCGCGCACCACCCCGAAGGACCAGGTCAAGAAGCGCACCGACGGCCTGTCGGTGTTCATCGTCGACATGCGCGAGGCCAAGAACAACGGCCTCGAGATCCGCCCGATCCGCACCATGATGAACCACGCCACCACCGAAGTGTTCTTCACCGACATGAGGGTGCCGGCGGAGAACCTGATCGGCGAGGAAGGCAAGGGCTTTCGCTACATCCTCTCCGGCATGAATGCCGAGCGCATCCTGATCGCGGCCGAATGCGTCGGCGACGCAAAGTGGTTCATCGCGAAGGCGACGAACTACGCCAAGGAGCGCGCCGTGTTCGGCCGGCCGATCGGCCAGAATCAAGGCATCCAGTTTCCGATCGCCAAGGCCTACGCCTCGATGCGCGCGGCCGAACTGATGGTGAAGGAAGCCACGCGCAAATACGAGGCCGGGCTCGATTGCGGCGCGGAGGCCAACATGGCCAAGATGCTGGCGGCGGATGCGTCCTGGGAAGCGGCGAATGCCTGCATCCAGACCCATGGCGGGTTCGGCTTTGCCGAGGAATACGACGTCGAGCGCAAGTTCCGCGAGACGCGGCTCTACCAGGTGGCGCCGATCTCGACCAACCTCGTGCTGTCCTTCGTCGCCGAGCACGTGCTCGGCATGCCGCGCTCGTACTGAGGTTGCGGCCATGGGAGCATTGGACGGGATCAGGGTGATTGCGGTCGAGCAGGCGGTGGCGGCGCCGTTCTGCTCCTCGCGCCTGGCGGATGCCGGCGCGGAGGTGATCAAGATCGAGCGGCCCGAGGGCGATTTCGCCCGCGGCTATGACGCGGCGGCCAAGGGCCAGAGCAGCTATTTCGTCTGGCTCAATCGCGGCAAGCAATCGGCGGTGGTCGATCTCACCACGAAGGAAGGCCGCGCCGAGCTGGAGAAGCTGATCGCGAGTGCCGACGTGCTGATCCAGAACCTGAAACCCGGCTCGATGGACAAGCTCGGCTTCTCGCGCGAGCGGCTCTTGAAGGACTATCCCAAGCTGATCTCGTGCACCATCACCGGCTATGGTGACGAAGGTCCCTACGCCCACCGCAAGGCCTATGATCTCCTGATCCAGGCCGAGAGCGGGCTCGCCTCGATCACCGGCAATCCGGATGGCGCCTCGCGCGTCGGCATGTCGATCGTGGATGTTGCGACCGGCGCCACCGCGCATGCCGCGATCCTGGAGGCGCTGATCGCGCGCGGGCGGACCGGCAAGGGCGCCGACATCCGCATCTCCATGTTCGACGTGATGGCGGACTGGTGCACCGTGCCGCTGCTCAATGCCGAAGCCGGCAATCCGCCCAAGCGCATGGGGCTGCGGCATCCGTCGATCGCGCCCTATGGCGTGTTCACCTCCAAGGATGGCAAGGACATCCTGATCTCGATCCAGAGCGAACGCGAGTGGAAGACGCTGTGCGCGAAGGTGCTGGATCAGCCGGACCTGCCGGCCGATCCCCGCGTCGCCAACATGGTCGAGCGCGTGCGCAACCGCGACTTCACCGACACGACGGTGGCCGACATCTTCGGCAAGATGACGCGCGACGAGCTGTTGAAGCGTCTCTCGGACGCCGACATCGCATTCGCCGAGGTCAACACCATGGCCGACCTCGCCAACCATCCGCATCTGCGGCGGATCGAGGTCGACACGCCGAACGGCCGCGTCAGCTATCCCGCGCCGGCGCCGATCATCGTCGGCGAGACGCGCAGCTACGGCGCCGTGCCCGCGATCGGCGAGCGTCCCCAGTCCAAATAAAGAGAGCGAGGCGTCATGACCGAGAAGCTCGACATCGATCATCTCAGGCAGTGGATCGGCCGCAGCCAGGAGGCCACCGACATCGTCACCGCGCAGCTTGTGAAGGGCCTGCGCGCGACATTGTTCCAGGAGGTCGGCGAGCCCAAGACGGGCGATGCTGCGCCGTTCACGGTGCATTGGTGCCTGGCGCAGCCGGTGTTCCCGATGTCGATGCTCGGGCCCGACGGCCACCCGACCCGCGGCGGCTTCCTGCCGCCGGTGCCGCTGCCGCGCCGGATGTGGGCCGGCGGCGAGATCGAGTTCTTGCAGCCCTTGCGCGTCGGCGATGAATCGACGCGGACTTCGCGCATTGCCGACGTGCAGGTGAAATCAGGATCGACCGGCACGCTGTGCTTCGTCTCGGTCGAGCATAGCATCTCCTCGCCGAGGGGCACGGCGATCCGCGAGCGGCAGGACATCGTCTATCGCGAGATGACCGGCGGCGCGCCGGCTGGCGGCAAGGCGTCGCCTCCGCCGCCGCAGGCGCAGCATCGCGAAACGCATGTGTCCGATCCCGTGCTGCTGTTCCGCTACTCCGCGCTGACCTTCAACGGCCACCGCATCCATTACGACCGCGACTACGTCACTGAGGTCGAGGGCTATCCGGGCCTGATCTTCCACGGCCCGCTGCAGGCGGCGCTGATCGTCGAGATGGCGGCCAAGCTTCGCGGCGGCAAGGCGCCGAAGAAGTTTTCGTATCGCGGCGTGCAGCCGCTATTCGAAGGCACGGAGTTCTCGGTCAACGCCAACGAGACTGAGGCGGGCATGGAGCTGTGGACCGCGAACGCGGAGGGGCAGCCGACGATGAAGGGATCGGCGGTGTGGTGATAGTCTCTCCTCGTCATTGCGAGGAGCGAAGGGACGAAGTAATCCAGACTGGCTCTGCGGAGAGATTCTGGATTGCTTCGCTTCGCTCGCAATGACGGGTGGGGCTGCTACGTTCAATCAATAAACGCAGGGACGGAACCAATGGCCAGGAACGGCAAGACCGGCAGCAAGCCCGTCACCGTGAAGCAGGCGACGCTCGATCTCTTGCGCGCCTTCGGCATCGACAGGGTGTTCGGCAATCCTGGTTCGACCGAGCTGCCGTTCCTCAGCGACTGGCCCGACGATATCGACTACGTGCTGGCGCTGCAGGAGGCTTCCGTCGTCGGCATGGCTGATGGTTATGCGCAGGCGACGCGCAATGCCGGCTTCGTCAACCTGCATTCGGCGGCCGGCGTCGGCAACGCGCTCGGCAACATCTACACCGCGCATCGCAACCAGACCCCGCTAGTGATCACCGCAGGCCAACAGTCGCGCTCGATCCTGCCCTTGCAGGCGTTTCTCTATGCCGAGCGCGCCTCCGAGTTTCCGCGACCTTATGTGAAATACAGCGTCGAGCCGGCAAGGCCGGAGGACGTGCCCGCCGCGATCGCGCGGGCCTATTACACCGCGATGCAGCCGCCGTGCGGGCCGACCTTCGTGTCGATCCCGATCGACGACTGGGCCCATGCCTGCGCGCCGGTCGAGGCGCGCAGGGTCAGCCGCGAGATCGGCCCTGAGCTGGAGCCGATGAAGGCGCTGATTGCGGCGCTCGCCTCAAGCAAACACCCCGCGCTCGTCGTCGGCCCGGGCGTCGATCGCGCCGGCGCGGTGGATCTGATGGTGCGCGTTGCCGAGAAGAGCAAGGCGAGCGTCTGGGTTAGCCCGTTCTCGGCACGCTGCTCGTTCCCCGAGAGGCATCCGCAATTCGCAGGCTTTCTGCACGCCTCGCCGGCGCAGTTGTCCGATGCGCTGCGCGAGCACGATGTCGTCGTCGTCATCGGCGCGCCGGTGTTCACCTTCCATGTCGAGGGCCATGCCGCGATCTTCGACCGCGGCGCGACCATCTTCCAGATCACGGATGACGCGGATGCCGCCGCAGTGACGCCATCGGGCACCAGCATCATCGCGACGATGAAGCCAGCGCTCGGCCTGCTGCTCGACCTGCTGCCGGAGAGCAAGCGCGCGGCGCCAAAAGGCCGCACACTGCCGCCGGCGCCGCAGCCCGCCGATCCGCTGCCGGTCGAATTCCTGCTGCATTCGCTGTCGCAGGCAATGCCGGATGATGCATCACTTGTCGAGGAAGTGCCCTCGCACCGGCCGGCGATGCAAAAATTCCTGCCGATGCGCGGCCAGGACAGTTTCTACACCATGTCGAGCGGCGGCCTCGGCTATTCTCTGCCCGCCGCCGTCGGTATGGCGCTCGGCAAGCCGAAGCAGCGCACGGTGTGCCTGATCGGCGACGGCTCGGCGATGTATTCGATCCAGGCGCTCTGGACCGCCGTGCAGCGCAAGCTGCCGCTCACCGTCGTGGTCATCAACAATTCCGGCTACGGCGCGATGCGCTCGTTCAGCCAGGTCATGCAGGTGCGCAACGTGCCGGGGCTGGAGCTGCCGGGGATCGATTTCGTCCGGCTTGCCGAGGGCATGGGCTGTCATGCGGTGCGGGTGACGAAGGCCGCGGAGCTGGGCGAAGCGCTGAAGCGCGGCATGGCGTATGCGGGCACGAGCCTCGTTGAGGTCGTCGTGGATTCCGCAGTGCCTGTGCTGTACGGGCAGAAGCATTGACCGTGTCGTAGCCCGGATGGAGCGCAGCGTCATCCGGGAATCCTGCCACAGGCGAGTCGGCCCTGGATTGCGCTGCGCTCCATCCAGGCTACGACATCACGACGCCAAAAAACCTCCGTCGGCCGCGAGCACATGCCCGACGACATACGACGACGCATCCGACGACAGCCACACCACGGCCTCGGCGACCTCCTCCGGGCTGCCCATCCGCCGCAGCGGCAGGCCTGCGCTGACCGTCGCCACATCGCCGACGCCGGCGCGCAGCATCATGTCTGTGACGACGCGGCCGGGCGCGATCGCATTGATGCGAATGCCGCGCGGCGCGTTCTCCATCGCCGCCGAGCGCGTCAGCGAGATCGCGGCGGCCTTTGAGGCCGAGTAGAGCGAAAGGCCTGGATTGGGATTGCGCACCCCGCTGACGGAGGTGTTGACGACGATGCTGCCGCGCCCCTGCGCCAGCATCGCCGGCAATTGATGGCGCAGGCAGAGGAACAGCGCGCGGACATTGGTGTCGAACACGCTGTCGTAGATCTCCGTGCCCTGCTCCTCCAGGGGCGCGCGGCGCTCCTGGAAGCCGGCATTGTTGAAGGCAACGTCGAGCCGGCCGCAGCGCCCGACGGCTGTGCCGACGAGGCGCGCGACCTCGTCCTCCTTCGTGATGTCGGTCTGAAGCGCGATCGCCTCCGTGCCGAGCTCGCGGCACGCGGCGGCGGTGGCCTCGATCTCGGCCTCGCGCCGGCCGGCGACGACGATCGCTTCCGTCCCTTCGGCCGCCATCCTCAGCGCCGTCGCACGCCCGATGCCGCTGCCGCCGCCCGTGACCAGGCAGACCTTGCCGCTCATCCGCTGACCGGTCGGCAAGGCTTCGCTCATGGTCTACTCCAAACACTTGCGCGCGCCGTTGCGCCCATATAGTTGTATGATACAACTATATGGGTCGAGTCAAGCCATGGCCGAGCTTTCGCTGATCGACGACATCCGCGCCGCCTCGCGCCTGATGGTGCGCGAGCTCGGTTTCATGGACGCCACGGTGGCGGCCTCGGGCTATCCCCCCTCGGCGGTCCACACCATCCTGGAGATCGGTATCCGCGGCCCCATGACGTCGGGCGAGCTCGGCGATTTCCTGCGGCTGGAGAAATCCAGCGTCAGCCGTCTGGTGCGCAAGCTGATCGATTGCGGCGAGCTCAAGGAGACGCCGGACGAGGTTGATGCGCGCAGCAAGCTGCTGTCGCTGACGGCGAAGGGCCGGCGCACGCTGGAGGCCCTCCATGCGTTCGGCCGGCAGCAGGTCCGCGGCGCGCTGGCGGCGCTGACGCCGGCCGAGCAGCGCACGGTGTGCGAGGGCATGATGCTCTATGCGCAGGCGCTGCGCGCGAGCCGGGTGGGGGAGACGGTGGCGGTGGTGTGATGCGCGAGGTTGCTGAAGCTGCTTCTACACGCTCGGTGTCATTGCCCGCGAAGGCGGGCGATCCAGTACTCCGAGACGGTTGTGGTTGAGCCGACAGGCCGCGGCGTACTGGATGCCCCGCCTTCGCGGGGCATGACAGCGTCAATTGCGGCGACTCACTTCCCGAACTCCTCCCGCATCTTCGCCTGGATCTTGGCCATGCCGCCGATCCAGCGGTCGTAATTCTCGGTCTTCTTGCGCATGTAGCCGAGCACTTGCGGGTGCGGCAGGATCAGGAACGTCTCCTGCTCGAGGCCGGCGAGAACGTCTTTCGCCACTTGCTCGGGCGTCAGGTCGCCGTCGCCGGATTGCGGGCCCTTGGGAATCGAGCGCAGCATGTTGGTGTCGACACCCTGCGGACACAGGATCGAGACCTTGATGTTGTGGGCCTTGTGCGAGATCGCGAGATTCTCGGCAAAACCGACCGCCGCGTGCTTCGTCGTCGAATAGGCCGGGCTGCCGACCTGCGACAGCAGGCCTGCGGCCGAGATGGTGTTGAGGAAATAGCCGCCGCCGCGCGCCTTCATGCGGGGGACGAGATGCCGCGCCGCATAGACATGCGCCATGACGTGGATCGCCCAGCTGCGTTGCCACGGCTCGTCGGAAGCGCCGCCGGCATTCTCCGACATCGGGTCGAAGCCGCCGCCGATGCCGGCGTTGGAACAGAACAGCGCGATCGGGCCGAACTGCCGCTCGGTCTCCTCGATGACGTGGACGATGTCCTTTTCCTGCGCGACGTCGCATTTGAACGCGGCGCCATCGACCATGGCCGCGACCGCTCGCGCATTGGCCGCGTCCATGTCCGCCACCACGACCTTGGCCGCACCCGCATTGTGAAAGGCCTCGCACAGCGCCTTGCCGATGCCGTTTGCGCCGCCCGTGACGACCACGACCTTGCCGGTCACCTGCATGCGACGTCTCCTCTCGTCTTATACCGCTTCGCGGAAACTTCTCAGCTCAACACGAGGTCGAGCACCGCGGTATAATGACATGCCGCGCCGGCCAAGACAAAGCCGTGCCAGATCGCATTCTGAAAGCGCAGCCGCCGCCAGGCGTGGAAGATCACGCCGAAGCTGTAGAGCAGGCCGCCGGCAAGAATGAAGCCCAGCACCAGCGTGGGCAACGCCCTGACCACGGCATCGTAGAGCATCATGCCGCTCCAGCCCATCGCGAGATAGATGCCGACCGAGACGCGGTCGAACCGGCCGGGATAGAGCAGCTTCAGCACGATGCCGAGGATTGCGACGCACCAGACGCCGGCCAGCAGCACCAACGCGAACACGCTGTCCTTCAGCTCCAGGATGAACGGCGTGTAGGTCGCGGCGATCAAGAGATAGATCGCGCAATGGTCGAAGCGGCGCAGCAGCCATTTGGCCGGCGAGACCGGCCAGAGATTATAGGTCGCCGACAGCACCAGCATCGAGAGCAGGCCGGCGACATAGACGGAGACGCCGACGATGTCGGTGGCGTCGGCATAGACCGCCGTCAGCACCACCAGCACCGTCGCGGCAATGATGCCCGCGAGCACGCCGATCCCGTGGACGATGCCGTCGGCGATCAGCTCGGCGCGATCGTAGTCCCAGCCGATCGCGTCGGCTGCGGCGTGGACGGAAGAGGATGCAAGCTGCTTCAACTGGAAGACGGTCATGGCAATCCGCAAAGGCTCGAGGCAATGCCCTCTAGATGGGTGTTTCAGGACCGGCGGTCGTTCAAACGGCTGATTTGCCGAGAAAGGCGGTGGAAGTATGAAAGCTTGAATTTCTTCAGGCAATTGCCACTTTTGTGACTAATCCGTTTTGCGTATCCCTCGCCCGAGATCCCCTCACGTTCATATGGCATTCAGTTTCCAGGATATGGTCGAGGAGGCGCGGCTGTCGGCGCGGGCGCTGATCGATTATGGCGAGCACTTCTTCAACCCGACGGTGCGGCTTGGTGTCACCGGTCTGTCGCGCGCCGGTAAGACCGTATTCATCACCGCGCTGATCCATGGACTGACGCGTGGCGGCAGGTTTCCGGTGTTCGAGGCCTACGCCTCGGGCCGGATCGCGCGGGCGCACCTGGCGCCGCAGCCGGACGATGCCGTGCCGCGCTTTGCCTATGAGAACCATCTGCGCGCGCTGATCGAGGAACGGCGCTGGCCGAGCTCGACCGTGGATATCAGCGAGCTCAGGCTCGTGATCGACTACCAGCGCCCGAACGGCGCCGACCGCACGCTGACGCTCGACATCGTCGACTATCCCGGCGAATGGCTGCTGGACCTGCCGCTGCTGCACAAGAGCTACGAGCAATGGTCGGCGGAGAGCCTGGCGCTGTCGCGCGAGGCGCCGCGCGCGCATCTCGCAGCCGAGTGGCACAGTCATCTCGCAACGCTCAAGCCCGAAGCGCGCGAGGACGAGCAGGCGACGCTGACGGCTGCAAAGCTCTTCACCGATTATTTGCGCGCCTGCCGCGACGAGCGGTTTGCGATGAGCCTGTTGCCGCCCGGTCGCTTCCTGATGCCCGGCAATCTCTCCGATACGCCGGCGCTGACCTTTGCGCCGCTGGACGTGCCTGCTGGCGGGCAGGCGGGCGAGGGATCGCTGTGGGCGATGATGGTGCGGCGCTTCGAAGCCTACAAGGACGTCGTGGTGCGGCCGTTCTTCCGCGACCATTTCGCGCGGCTCGACCGTCAGATCGTGCTGGCCGATGCGCTCGCCGCGTTCAACTCCGGCCCCGAGGCGCTGCACGATCTCGAAGCCGCGCTCGCCGGCATTCTCGACTGCTTCAACACCGGCCGCAGCACGATCCTCTCCAGCCTGTTCCGGCCGCGCATCGACCGCATCCTGTTCGCCGCGACCAAGGCGGATCATCTGCATCATTCCAGCCACGACCGGCTCGAGGCGGTGCTGCGCCGCGCCGTCTCGCGCGCGGTCGCGCGCGCGGAAAACACCGGCGCGGCGATCGACGTCGTCGCGCTCGCCGCCGTGCGCGCCACGCGCGAAGCGCAGGTGGCGCATGGCCGTGACAAGCTGCCGTCGATCCTGGGAACACCCGCCGCAGGCGAAAGCGCCGGCGGCGAGTTCTTCGACGGCAACACCGAGGTTGCGACCTTTCCGGGCGATCTTCCGCTCGATCCCGAGCCGCTGTTCAATGGGACGGATGCGTTCCGCGGGCTCGCGTCGGAGGCGGCCGGGAACAGCGATTTCCGCTTCCTGCGCTTCCGCCCGCCGAAGCTCGAACGCGAGGGTGCCGACGAGCCGACGCTGCCACACATCCGCCTCGACCGTGCCTTGCAGTTCCTGATCGGAGACAAGCTGTCATGACCGAGCGATCCAAGCCACGGCGGCCGGCGACGTTCCGGCTCGATGATCCCGGCGTCGTCGTCGCCGGGGCCGACGAGACCGGCCGTCTCGGTCGCGCCACCATCCAGATCACGCCGGAGCCCGACCCGGCGATGCTGCCGGTGCCGGTGCACGCCGCAGTCCCGGCGCGGCGCGGCTTTCCCTGGGGCACGCTGTTCTGGTCGGGGCTCGCCGGATTGACGCTGCTCGGTACCGGGCTCGGCGTGGTGCATCTGGTCGAGGATCTGTTCGCGCGCAGCCAGACGCTCGGCTTCGTTGGACTTGCCTTCGCCGCCGTCACCGCGCTGGCGCTTGCGGTGGTGATCGGGCGCGAGGCGTTCGGTCTCGCGCGTCTTGCGACCATCGAGAAGCTGCACCAGCGCGCAGCTTCCGTGCTGGCCAGCGACGATCGCAAGGAGAGCCGGGTCATCGTCCAGGACCTGCTCAAGATCGCGCACCAGAACCCGCAGCTGGCGCGCGCCCGCGCGACGCTGGAGAGCCATGCCGGCGAGATCATCGACGGCGCCGACATGATCCGCCTCGCCGAGCGCGAGCTGATGTCGCCGCTGGACGCCGAGGCGCGGCGGCTGGTGTCGTCAGCGGCGCAAAAGGTCTCGATCGTGACGGCGGTGAGCCCGCGCGCCGCCATCGACGTGCTGTTCGTGTTCGTGGCGGCGCTGCGCCTGATCCGCCAGCTCGCTTATCTCTATGGCGGCCGCCCAGGCGCGCTCGGCATGATCCGCCTGCTTCGCCACGTCATCGCCCATCTCGCCATCACCGGCGGCATGGCCGCGAGCGACAGCCTGGTGCAGCAGATGCTCGGCCACGGCATCGCGGCGAAGCTGTCGCAGCGCCTGGGTGAAGGCGTGCTGAACGGGCTGCTGACCGCGCGACTGGGATTGGCCGCGATCGATGTGACGCGGCCGCTGCCGTTCGCGGCCCTGCCGCCGCCGAAGCTGTCGGATCTGGCGACGGATCTGCTGCGGAAGAAGGACGCCGACGAGTAGATCGCCCCCTTGGACCGCCTCACTCCTTCAGATTATTCGCCCGCTTCACCCAAGCGCGCACGTCCTTGAGGACGGCGGGAAGCACGGTCTTGACCTCCGCCACGGTCATGCCCGCCTTGATGCGGGGATCGTACAGCAGGTTGAGGATGTACTGGTCGTAGACGTCGAAATAGCCCATCGAGACGTTGTCGTTGAACATGGTCCAGGGCACGCTCGTGGTGTCGTTGATCGGCCCGAGCGATTGCAGCAGCTCCTCATAGGCGCAATCGAGGAAGGTGAAATCGCCGTTGTCGACGGTGAGGATGACGTCGGAATGCTCGATCTCGAAATTGTCGTTCTTACGGAAGCCGGACAGGCATTGCGGATCGAGCGAGGAGCGGATCTCGCGCGCCTTCTCGGCGCCGTAGAAGCTCGAGATGGTGCGGAAGAGATCGCGGTCGCGCACCAGCTTCACGCGCACATTCGCCGCTTCGTTGGTGTCGATCATGGCGATGTCGAGATGCTGCACGCGCTTGCCGATGTCGGCCACGACCTTGGCGAGCTGCGTCTTGCGATCCTCGCGGTCGCTCTCGGCGTAGACGCGTACCGGCCCGTCGAACTTGCGGATGCGGTCGACGCGGCCGGCAAGATGGTATTCGGCGCCGAATGCCGTCTTCAGGAAGCCTTCAATGATCTCGCCGTCGGTGAAGCTCTTCTTCTCGGCGCGCTGGCGCGAGGACACCGCGGGCAGCTCGGCGGCGGCAGCCATGGGTGCGATGTCAGGCGCGCAGGCGAGCGTCGCGAGGGCCAGCAGGGCGAAGCGAAAGCCGGGCGAGGGCGGGACGAATGCGCTCATCGTGCTGTGACGCTGCCGCATTCGCCCCGCGTGCACAAGAGCGCAAATTCACGCGCCGCGCGGGTTCCTGGTCAGTTGTTCAGCACCACCACCGGGGTGCCGATCGAGACGCGGCTATAGAGGTCGGTGACGTCGTCGTTGGTCATGCGGAAGCAGCCCGAGGAGACGGCCTGACCGATCGTCTCCGGCTCGTTGGAGCCGTGGATGCGGTACAGCGTCGAGCCCAGATACATGGCGCGGGCGCCGAGCGGGTTGTCGATGCCGCCCTTCATGTGGCGCGGCAGGTCCGGCCGGCGCGCCAGCATCTGCGAGGGCGGCGTCCAGTCCGGCCATTCCCTCTTGGCGGTGATCCTGTGCACCCCGGCCCAGCGGAAGCCGTCGCGGCCGACGCCGATGCCGTAGCGCAGCGCCTGCCCGTTCCCGAGCACCAAATAGAGCCGCCGCTCGGCGGTGTTCACCACGACGGTGCCCGGGGCGTAGCTGCCGTTATACATGACGGTGGTGCGGGGGATCGGGCTCGCGCCGCCGCGGCCGATATAGCTGGTGGAACTGGTGCCCGTGAAGTCTATCATCCCCGTCGCGGACGCGTCGGCTGCGCCAGCCAGCAGCAGCGCCATTGCGGCCATCGGTGCGGCAAAAAACCGGATCATCATCTCCCCCAGAAAAAAATCGATTCAACCGGACCCAGAGGCCATATTTGCGCGCGTTTCGCAAGCCACGGGCCCGTGAGGGTCGCATCGTTAACGACTGGCGTTACCAAATCGCAACTGCGCCAATTTGCTGGAAAACGTTAGCCAAATCCGTGCGTCGTCACGCGGGGCAGGGCCGCAATGCCCGCTATTGCTTTGACGCGCCGCGCGAACAATGATTGACCGAACGGATCACTGGCAGGTTGCGGGAGCAGACAGAATGAACGGTGCGGAAAGCCTGGTGCGGACGATGGTCAAGGGCGGGGTGGACGTCTGCTTCACCAACCCCGGCACCTCCGAGATGCATTTCGTCGCGGCGCTCGACCGTGTCCCCGGCATGCGATGCGTGCTCGGCCTGTTCGAAGGCGTGGTGACGGGCGCGGCCGACGGCTATTTCCGCATGAAGGGCACGCCGGCCTCGACCCTGCTGCATCTCGGCCCCGGCCTCGCCAACGGCCTTGCCAATCTGCACAATGCCAAGAAGGCCAATTCCGGCATCGTCAACATCGTCGGCCAGCACGCCGTCTACCACATCGGCTACAATGCCCCGCTGACCTCCGACATCGAGGGCCTGGCCCGGCCGATGTCGTCCTGGGTCCGCACCTCGCCGGATGCCAAATCGGTCGCCGCGGACGGCGCCGCCGCCATTGCCGCCGCGAAAAGTGCGCCGCCGCAGATCGCGACCCTGATCCTGCCCGCCGACACCGCCTGGAACGAGGCCGACGGAATCGCCGAGGTTCCGGCCGAGCAGCAGCGCGCCAGCTATTCGCCGCAGGCGGTCGAGCAGGCCGCAAAGATCCTGCATGGCGACGGCGAAGGCACGCTGCTCCTGATGACCGGCAGCGCGCTGAGCGCGCAGGGTCTGGCGCTGGCCGAGCGCATCGCCGGCAAGACCGGCTGCACCGTGATGGGCCCGACCTTCCGTCCGAAGATGGCGCGCGGCCGTGGCCGTTTCTCGATCGACCGCATCCACTACGTCATCGATCAAGCCCTGCCGATGCTGGCGAAATTCCGTCACATCGTGCTGGTCGAGTCCGACGACCCCGTGGCGTTCTTCGCCTATCCGAACAAGCCGAGCATGCTCAAGCCGCAGGGCTGCGAGGTGCATCGCATGACCTCCTGGGGCGAGAATTCGGTCGCCGCGCTCGAGGCGCTCGCCGGCGCCGTGAAAGCCAGCGCCAGGGACGTCAAGCCGCAGGCGCTGGCTGAGCTGGTCAAGCCGACCGGCGCGCTCACCTTCGCCTCGATCGCGCAGGCCATTGCCTGTGCGATCCCCGAGAACGCGATCATGGTCGACGAATCCCTCACCACCGGCCGCGGCTTCTTCCCGCCGACGGCGGCGGCCGCCCCGCACGACTGGCTGCAGAACATGGGCGGCTCGATCGGCTTCTCGACGCCGCTGTCGATCGGTGCCGCGATCGCCTGCCCGGACCGCAAGGTGATCACCATGGTCGGCGACGGCAGCGCGATGTACACGATCCAGTCGCTGTGGACGCAGGCACGCGAGAACCTCGACATCGTCACCATCGTGTTCGCCAACCGCATCTACCAGATCCTGCGCGGCGAGTTCGACAATGTCGGCGCCGGCGAGCCCGGCCAGCGCGCCAATGACATGCTCCGCCTCGACCGCCCGACCCTGGACTTCGTGGCGCTGGCCAAGGGCATGGGCGTTCCCGGCCGCGCCGTCACCAACGCCGACGAGTTCAACAAGGCGCTGGCAGAGGCCGTCGCCGAGCCCGGCCCGCGCCTGATCGAAGTTCAGATGTAGACCGGACCGATTGCGCCGCGAATTCCGGTCTCATGTAGCCCGGATGGAGCGTAGCGTAATCCGGGGCTGGTGTGTTTTGCGAGAGTCCCGGATTGCGCTACGCTTCATCCGGGCTACCAACTTGGCGCGCACGTGATGGGCCCGGAGGCACGATGCAGACCGAGCTGAATAAGGTGATCGCGGCTGTCAGGGACTTCTACGCCCACGAGGGCTTCCTGTTCGAGAAGGACGTCGGCGAGCGGGCGGTCACGCACCGTTTCGCCGTGCATCTGGAGAAGCAGTTTTCGGGCTGGTCGGTCGACTGCAATTACGACCGGCTCGGCGAGCGCACGCTGCATCTGCCGCACGGCACCATCATCTCGACCGACGACCATCTCGGCAAGTCGATCTACCCCGATGTCGTCGTGCATCAGCGCGAGATCCCGAACAATCTGCTCGCCGTGGAGATCCGCAAGGCGAGCAACCACACGCCGCTCGATCACGACCAGCACAAGCTGCGGGCGCTGACCGACGTCCATGTCTGGTTTCCCTATTGGATCGGCCTGCTCCTGGTGCTGGACAGGCAACATGTGACGATGTCGGAGGTCTATGTCAGCGGTGCCGTCGACGAGCCGCTGTCACGCTGGTTCGCCTCGCGACTGGAGGAGACCGGCCGCGCAGCTCGCGCATAGCCGAGCGCGCCATTGCGCACCTGCGCACGCTGCGAGGTCGTGAAGGCAGACCATGCCGGGAGTGTGACCCCCACCACAGTTCCGGCGTGCGATCGGGCCTATCGTGGGCGGACTTGCACGCGTCGATGCCGTAGGCCTACGCTGGCTCATTCGGATCAGGCATTTTGGAGGTTCTGATGCAGAAATCATATTTGCTGGCTGCGACGGCAGCGCTGATGCTCATGATGCAATCGCCGCTCGCGCTGGCGCAGGGCGCGCCGGCCGCGGGCGGAACCGCTGCGCCTGCCGCGACAAGCACTGCGCCGGCTGCGACGACCACAGCGCCAAGCGCGACCACCGACACGTCCAGCCAGCCCACTGACGGCAAGAAGAGCGCGTCGAAGAAGCCGGCGAAGAAGAAGATGACCCGCCAGCAGGAGATCGATCATTCGGTCGACACCGGCACCGTGCCGGCGCGCTATCGCAGCTCGGTGCCCAAGCGGTACCACCAATACATTCCGTTCGCTAAGCAGTAACGGATCGCACGCTATCGCCTATGACTTGTGGCGCGGCCGGCGCGCACGCCTCGTCCTTCGAGACGGCGCTTACGCGCCTCCTCGCAGGATGAGGCTCTGCGGCACCAGCGCTCGTTGAAGCTGCTGCCGCGCACTCCGACCTCATCCTGAGGAGCCCGCCAAAGCGGGCGTCTCGAAGGATGGCCGCAAGGGAAGAGCTCCCATGTGCGAGGCCCTGCCACATCGCCGGTGGCGGTCTGCGCGAGCGGTGCTAGAGTAGGCCGAAGCCCGGGGGGAATGATGAGCGATGAGGTGAAGGATGCCGGCCTTGTGGCCATGATCAGCAGCATCCTGGGAGGCAACAAGCGCGCAGACCCTGTTGCACTGCCTCCGCTCGCCGAGGTCCCGCCGATCGTGCCGGCGGATCCCGTGGAGCCGGCCGCGACGTCCAGGTCCGAGTCCAAGTCCGAGTCCGGATCCGATGCGGCCGAAGCCGAGAGCGCGCCCGATGCCGCAGCGGCGGCCGCCGAGCCGGCCGAGCCGCCCGCGCAAATCGCAACCACGCGGGACGGCAAGCGGCTGCTGCCGGCGGAGGCGATCGCCGATCTCGTGCTCGGCGAGCTGCGCAAGCTGGACAACTTCCCGAGTTCCGGCGTCTCGGTCACGGTCTACGGTTACCGGCACTGGAACGCGATGCTCACTTTCGCGCCGTTCTCCACCAGTTTCCAGAACGCAACCCGGTTCCGCCAGGCCGTGCCGGACCTCGTCTTCAAGCTCCGCCGTTTCGTCGAACTTGAGATATAATCTCGGTCGTCGCCGCCATGGCGTCGCAAGCGAAACAGTTCGACAGGATCTTCAATTGAGCGTCGCCTTCACCAAGGAAGAGAGCGCCGAAACCGCGTCCGAGACGCTGTTGCCGGACCGCCCGATCTCGCCGCATCCGAACCTCGTGACGGAAGCAGGCTTCAACGCATTGCAGGCGCAGCTCGCCGAAGCGCGGGCGGCCTATGAAGCTGCGCAAGCCATCGAGGACGTCAACGAGAAGCGACGGCAGTCCGCCGTGCCCCTGCGCGATCTCCGCTATCTCACGGAACGCTTGCGTACGGCGCAGGTGATGCCCGATCCTGTCGCGACCGAAATCGTTGCGTTCGGCAGCACCGTGAGCTTCAGCCGCGCTGACGGCCGCGTCCAGACCTACCGCATCGTCGGCGAGGACGAAGCCGATCCCAAGGCCGGCTCGATCTCGTTCGTCGCGCCCGTCGCGAGGTCGCTGATGGGCAAGGTGGTCGGCGACGTCGTCGGTTCAGGTGCGCAGGAGATCGAGATCCTGTCGATTGCGTAGGGGTGCGCAAGCCGAGGTGAGTTGCGTGGCAAAGAGCGCCATCGACAGCAGCAACCCCATTCGCCTAAAGCAGATCCGGAACAGCGCGAGGCCGTCGTCTCCGCCAAACGAAGTTGATGATTGGATGAGACGGTTCTTGTCTGGAGCCTTGCCGTTCTATGCGCTGGCGGGCCTCGCCATGTGCATGTACCTCGTTCTCTACAGGACGAGCCTGTTCGACCTGAACGCCATCGTCCATGGCGCGGCCGGGTCGGCATGGTTTCCAGTCTTCATGTTCGCCTGCGTGCTGGTGGAAGCGGTCTTCCCGTATTTCGGCTATTTTCCCGGCACCGCCCTCATCCTGATGTCCGTGGCGCTCAGTCCGAAGGCCGTGGACGGCTCCGTCTTCCTCGCGGCGTGGCTCGCCATCATCCTGGGCGCCGTTCTCAGCTATGGACAAGCGCGTTTCTTCAGGCCGTTTCTGCAGCGGGTGGCCTCGAAGGCGGCCTTGCGCCGATGCGAGTCCCTGTTCGACGCCTATGGCCGCTATGCGCGCATTGCCTTGTTCGTTCATCCCAACGCCTGTTCGATGTATTTCACGGCGCTCGGACTGCTCGGCCGCAGCCTGACGCGCGAGCTCGCTTATCTCTGCGTGGGTGCCGCGGCCGCAGTGGGCATTCTGTTCGTCATCGTATCCCGGCTGGTGTCGTCCATCGGCCCCACCGACGATGGCGAATTGCAGGTGCTGCTGGCAGCTGCGCTGGTCGCCATGGGGACACTGATCGGTCTCTACACGGCCTGGCGGCCACAGCGCGCGACGTGAAACGCCGCTCTCCGCCGTCATTGCGAGGAGCCCGTGACAAAATTGCGAAGCAATTTTGCACTGGTGCGACGAAGCAATCCAGAGTCTTTCCGCGGAGAGATTCTGGATTGCTTCGTGGAGCCTGTCATCGGGCCGCGCTTCGCGCGGACCCGTTGGCTCGCAATGACGAGGATACATCGAACGTCACACCTCCGGCAGCTCGACGCCCGTCAGCTCACTCAGTTTGCCGATGAGCCGGTCCTGAAACCTCGGATCGGTCGCCTCACGGGCCGGCTCTTGCTGCTCGAGATGATGCCAATAGCGGCCGCTCACGAGGGCCGCAGGATCCTCGCTGACTGCCAGCCAGGTCTGGGTCCGTTGCCCGGTGTCGATATCGACAGGGGCGCCCGCGCCTCCCATCTTCGTGCGCACCCAACCGGGATCGACGGCGTTGCAGAGGACGTTGGGCCACCGCCGCGCCAGCGCGTAGGCGAGCGCGACGACGTGCAGCTTGCTCTCGGCATAGGCCGTGGCGGCGTTCCAGGCCCGCTTGGTCCAACCGAGGTCGTCGAGCGAGCCCTCTCCGCCGCGGTGCAATCCGCTGCTGAGATAAATCAATCGAGCGGGCCGCGCGATCAGAGCCGTCAGCATGAACGGCGCAAGCGTGTTGATGGCCAGCGTCTCGGCATGGCCTTCCGGCGTCGCGCCGCGGCTCGGCCGCGTGTAGACGCCGGCATTGTGAATGACCGCATCCATGCGCCCGATCGCGTTGACCTGGTCGGCGATGCTCCGCGTCTCCGCCGCGCTCCTGAGATCGCCGATCACCAATCCCTTCGCACGCGAAGTGAGGCCGCCGAGAGCCGCGGCACGATCGGCTGAACGCGCGTGCAGCACCACGCGGTGCCCCTGATCGAGCAGCGATTGGGCCGCCGCCCGGCCGAGGCCATCGGTGCTGCCGGTGATGAATATGGTCGCCATGGGGCTCTCCTAGGTGTTTCGGGACGCAATCTACGGCGCTCGCGGCACGTGGGTCCCGCGATCCCCCTGGCGCCAGCACCAGGCGGACCCGAGGTAAATCGGCCTCCAGCGGCATTGTGTGAAACTTGCCGCTTCGGTCGATCACGAGGACGAATTGACGCGTAGTCGATCGAAAATCAACTCACGGTATGTCTGGTCGGAAGCACCTGATGGTGAAATAATTCCCGGCGCTTGCTTGATTAAATTTTGACGTCGGCCGCGAACCGGCTGCCGACACGGATTTTCATCATGGCCGCGCTTCCTCAGGGCGTTGTGGCGGAATTGCAGCAGGAGAACGCGCGGCTCCTGGCCGAGTTGCGCGCCGCACAAGATCGCGAGACCGCCACCGCGGACATTCTCAAGATCATTGCCAGCTCGCCATCGGAGGTGAAGCCGGTATTCGATGCAATCGCGAGGCGCGCAAATGCCTTGCTCGGCGGCTTTTCGACGACCGTATTCCGCTTCATCGACGGCCATGCCCACTTGGCGGCGTTCACGCCGACGAATTCTGCCGCCGATGAAGCTTTGAAGAAGATGTTTCCGCGTCCGATCACCGATTTCGAGAGTTTTGCGAGGACACAGGCGGGCAAGGTGGTGCCGACCCCCGATACGGAAGCATTGACGAACGAGATCAAATTCATCGCGCGCGCCCGCGGCTTTCGCAGCATGTTGTTCGTTCCGCTCGCGACTGGCCGCGTGGTGATCGGCATGATCAGCGTCACGCGGGCAGAGCCGGGGGCCTTCGCTCCGCATCACGTGCAGCTTCTGCAGACCTTCGCCGACCAGGCCGTCATCGCCATAGAGAACGTGCGGCTGTTCGACGAGGTGCAGGCGCGTACCGACGACTTGCGGGAATCGCTGCAGCAGCAGACCGCGACCGCCGATGTGTTGAAAGTCATCAGTCGCTCCGCGTTCGATTTGCAAACGGTTCTCGACACGCTGACGGAATCGGCGGCGTCGCTGTGTGGGGCCGACATGGCGGCAATCCTCCGGCAGGACGCCGATGGCTCCTTCTATCACGCAACTCGGTACAATTTCTCGCCGGAGTGGGCCAAGGTCTCGGCGGGCGTTCGGCTCAATGCTGGACGCGGTAGCCTCGTTGGGCGCGTCCTGCTGTGCGGCAAGGCTGTTCAGATTCCGGATGTCCTGGTCGATCCCGACTATGCCTATCCCGAGCAACAGAGGGCCGGCGGTTACCGCACCCTTCTGGGCGTACCCCTGCTGCGGTCCGGAGAAGTGATCGGCGTGCTATTCCTGGGCCGCAAGACCGCGAACTCGTTCACGGAAAAGCAGATCGACCTGGTCTCCACTTTCGCTGATCAGGCCGTGATCGCGATTGAGAATGTGCGGCTGTTCGATGAGGTCCAGGCGAAGACGCGCGATCTCGCCGAATCGCTCCAGCAGCAAACTGCGACCGCCGACGTGCTGAAGGTGATCAGCCGCTCGACCTTCGACCTGCAAACCGTGCTCGACACGCTGGTCGATTCGGCGGCACGGCTGTGCGAGGCGGAGATGGCCTTCATCATGCGCCGCGAGGGCGATGAATATCAGGCCGGAGCAGCGGTCGGGTTTTCCGAGGACTACATTGCCTTTCTGCGGGCTCATCCGATCGCTCCCGGCCGGGGCACGGTCACGGGTCGAGCCGTCCTCGAACGCCGTCCGGTGCAAATCCTCGACGTCGCTGCCGATCCCGAATACGGCCTGGAGGCGTCGATCACGATCGCTGGTCAGCGCACGGCGCTCGGTGTTCCCCTTCTGCGCGAAAATGAGCCGATCGGCGCGATCGTGGTCGCCCGCAAGCGCGTGCAGCCCTTCACCGAAAAGCAGATCGAACTCGTCGCCACCTTTGCCGACCAGGCCGTGATCGCCATCGGCAATGTGCGTCTGTTCGAGCAATTGAATGAATCGCTGGCGCGGCAGACGGCAACGTCGGAGGTGCTGGAGATCATAAGCGCTTCATCGGGCGCGCTCGCTCCGGTCTTCCACAAGATGCTGGAGAATGCGACGCGAATTTGCGGCGCCGGCTTTGGCACCATGAATCTGTACGAGGAGGGCGGCTTTCGCACGGTCGCATTGCACAACGCGCCGCAAGCTTATGTCGATACGCGGCTCTACCAGAACATTCGCCCACATCCCGCGAGCGGGCTCGGCACCGTCGAGAAGAGTCATCAGACCGTTCATATCGACGACATCAGGACCCAGCCGCCCTATATCGAAGGCAACCCCAATGTTCGCGCGCTCGCTGACCTTGCCGGCGCAAGGACCCTCGTCATCGTTCCCATGCTCAAGGAAGATGAGCTGATTGGCACGATCACGATCTTCCGCCAGGAAGTGAAACCCTTCACAGACAAGCAGATCGAGCTCGTGTCCAACTTCGCACACCAGGGCGTGATCGCGATCGAGAATGCACGCCTGCTGAATGAACTGCGCGAGCGCACCATGGAATTGTCGCAATCGCTCGAGGAATTGCGAAATACGCAGGATCGGCTGGTCCAGACCGAGAAGCTTGCCTCGCTCGGGCAACTCACCGCCGGCATTGCGCACGAGATCAAGAACCCGCTCAATTTCGTCAACAATTTTGCTGCGCTGTCCTCCGAACTGACCGACGAGCTCGGCGACGCGCTGCGCTCAGCTGGCCTCGGCGAGGTGGAAAGGCAGGACATCGACGCGCTGATCCACATGCTACAAGGTAACCTGGAAAAGATCGTGCAGCACGGAACGCGCGCCGATTCCATTGTCAAGAATATGCTTCTGCACTCCCGCGAGGGGTCCGGCGAACGCCGCGCGGCGGAGATCAACGCCATCCTCGAAGAAAGTCTCAACCTGGCCTATCACGGAGCCCGCGCTGAAAGAGCCGGCTTCAATATCACGCTTGAAAGAAAACTCGATCCGTCTGCGGGAGCCCTCGAGCTGTATCCGCAGGAAATCACGCGGGTGTTCCTCAATCTGGTTTCAAACGGTTTCTACGCGGCCAGCAAACAAAAGGAGGTCGTCGGTGACGGCTTCGAGCCAAGGCTGCGTGCGACGACCACAGACCTCGGCGGCGCCGTCGAAATTCGCATTCGCGACAATGGCACCGGCATCCCGGCCGACGTCAGAGAGAAGATATTCAATCCATTCTTCACGACCAAGCCGGCCGGCGAAGGAACTGGCCTTGGGCTTTCGATCTGCCACGACATCATCGTGAAGCAGCACGGCGGCAGCATCGAGGTCGATACCGAGCCGGGCGAATATACCGAGTTCATTATTACGCTGCCGCGTACGCGGGCGGCACCATTGTAGAGCGGAGGCAGAAATTGAGCGTCTATATCATGGTGGTCGACGACGAGCCCGATGTCGAGGCGCTGTTCCGCCAGCAGTTTCGGCGCGATCTGCGCGCCGGTCGTTTTCTGATGGAGTTTGTATCCTCGGCGCCCCTGGCATTGCAGCGCGCGGCCGAGATTGCGGATGCCACCCTGATTCTGATCCTGTCCGACATCAACATGCCCGGAATGAGCGGACTGGAGATGCTGCCTATCGTGCGCTCGGCCCGCCCCGATGTACCGGTTATCATGATCACGGCCTACGGTGATGCCGAGACCAAGCGCAAGGCGCTGGAGAAGGGCGCCGCCGACCTGTTGACCAAGCCAATCGACTTCGCCGCGCTGCGCCAGGAGATCGATGCGAGGCTTGAGCAGGCCGCATGATTGCAACCGTTGCCGGTGGCAAACCAGAGCGGCTCGCAAAGTGAAGCTGTTGCAGACGCCGCCCCAATTGAGAGCATGCATCCACCGTCAATCTTCGTCAGAAAATCGGAGATTCGAAATGAAGACGCTCCTGGTCCCGCTTCAGAATATTCCGATGATGACAGCTACGCTCGCTGTGGCCGTAGGCCTAGCGCGTCGCACCGGCGCCTATATCGAAGGTTTTCCACTCCGGTTCGGCATCCCTCAATATGCGGCCGCCGAATTGGCCACCGGCATTCTCCTGGACACGTATCAAGTGAAGAGCGAAGCCGAACTGAACGACATGCGCAACGTTTTCGAAGCATTCATGCTGAAGCATGATGTTCCCCGCGCCACCGCAGGGTCGAACCCGCCTTGCTTCGGCTGGCTGGAGACCGCGCCTGAGGGCGAAGACTTTGTCGGAAGTTATGGGCGCGCTTTCGATCTGATCGTGATGGCGCGGTCTGACATTGATGCGGTGGGCCCTCACCGCCGCGCGATTGAGTCCGCGCTGTTTGAGAGCGGCAGGCCCGTTCTACTGGCGCCGTCGAATGCACCAAGAAGCGTCGCAACGAACATTATGATCCACTGGAACGGGAGTACCGAGCAAGCTCGGGCAAACGCATTTGCCATGCCGTTGCTTCGTCTGGCCGAAAGGGTATCGATCCTAACCGTTGTCGGCGGCCAAGCGGTGCCAGGACCGTCTGCCGGTCAGATCGCTCGGCAACTCCAATACAATGGCATTGCGGCCAGCTTGATCAGCGTTGAGCTGGACGGGCGCGAAACTGGTGAGGCGGTCCTCGATGCCGCCAGGGCACACGGTTGCGATCTATTGATCAAAGGAGCCTTCACCCGCACGCGGCTACGGCAGATGATATTCGGTGGAGCGACCAGCTATATCATGGAGCACGCGGATATCTCTGTCCTTATGGCTCACTAGCGCGCAAAAGGCCTGGTTCTATCGCCATTGGTGAGGCAAAAATCCATTGCTTTACAGAGCGACCGGCGCATGGCTTTGGCTATCAACATTCGGTCCGACCATTCCTCCGCAGAGCGCATCGAAGCCTTGTGGGATGAAGTTGCCGCGTTTGAGAGCCAGCCTTCGATGAGGGGGCTCGGTTATCGGCCGCATTTCACATTCGCCATTTATGATGCGCCCGAGATTACCGCGAAGACCGCGTGGGAGACCATGCTCCGCGCAGTTGGAGGCGAAGGGCCATTGCAGGTCGCGTTCAGGCGAATTTGTTGGTTCGCAGGTCCGCCGCTCGTGCTCTGGGCGGAGCCGGAGTTCGATGAAACGCTCGTCCGGTGGCACGCTTCCATCAGCGCTGCAATCGATCCAGCCTTGTGTCGGCTGCATTATCGGCCGGAAAACTGGCGACCTCATTGCACGCTCGGCACACAAATCGCCGACGCAAAGCGCGATGACGCGATCGCTTTCGCGCAGTCATTCAGCGGCAGCATCAGCGTGCTGTTCGACGTCGTGGATTGCGTTTCTTTTCCGCCAGTGCGCGTGGTTGCGGAGCAGAGATTGCCGGTTCGGGCTCCATGAAGTGGTGATCATTCGTCGAGCCCGCAGATCATTTGTAATCGATCCGGATCGAGCCGACCTTCTCATCGTGCCGGATGAAGCCTCCCTCGACCCCTGGCATCATCGCAATTTCGACGACGTTGCTCCCGCGCCAGCTGGGTAGTATCTCCGCGTGACCGGCGAAGCCGAGGAATGCGTGGTTGCGATCAGGTGAAAAGGTCCGGTCCATCGGTGCGATGCTCGCATATGTGGAATCCGGAACCGTTGCGTTGCATTCCTGCCTGAAGATGAACACGGCCTTGGTGCCGTCGGGCGACCGCGTCGAGCTCAGGACCACGTTGCGGCAGCTGGCAAATCCTTCGAGTGCGAACCAGATGAGACCAACCATGGCCGCGATTCCGATGCCGGCCACAGCAAGCACCGCGATCGCGATTCGTATCCAGAGTTTCGAAGGAGGGCGAGGGAGCGTCATCCAGCTCATCCCTGAATCTCTAAGCCGGCGATGCCGTGCGGGCCCTCAGGCGCAGCATGCTCATTAAGCGTGCGCCCCTCCCGATGATGCCATCATGCCCCTGTTTTGCCCGACGGAGCAAGGAAAATTCGGAAAAGTCGTAACCCTTTGATCCGACTGAGGTCGGCTACTGTGCATGGGGTTGTTTTCGAATTTTTGACAGAGCGGAAGCAAGACCCCCGGTCCGTCTACGCTCTTTGAGCTACGCCGGACACGCTTCGCTACCATTGGGGGTGGCTGCGCCACGCGAAGCCTCTTGGCGAAGCGTGGTGGGCGCACAAGGGATCGAACCTTGGACCTCTCCCGTGTGAAGGGAACGCTCTCCCGCTGAGCTATGCGCCCGGGACCATCATGCAGGCGGCCGCAACCTTGGGCCGGCCGGCACATCGGAGCCCGCGATTTAGAAGTGCCGGCCCAAGGTGTCAAGTTTTCAAGCCGTCGCCGGGGCGGAAAACCTTGGTCAGGTCGCGCCTTCCGCAGGGGAAGCCGGATTTTTGGCCGGTTACGCGCCCTGCTGGCGGGCGCGGGAGGCGTGGGCCTGGAGCGCGCGGATGCGCTCGGCCAGCGTTCCACCGCCTTCGGGCAGGCGGGGCGCTGGAGCGCCGCCCGTCGCGGCGTCGTTGGCCGGGCGCGGCGCCGGCTTCGGCGGCTGGCCGGCCTCGGCCGCGAGCAGCGCCTCGATCGGCGAGTTCGGGCCTTCGAGCTGCATCGCGAGTTTTGCCACCTCGGCCGCGATGTCGTTGATGCGCTCGCGCAGAAGCGCGTTCTCCATGCGCTCGGTCGCCCAGGAACTCTCGGCCTGCTGCTGGATCGCGTTGATGTCGCGCTGGAGTTTCGCGCGTTCGTCGCGTGCGCTGCGCAGCTGCTCCTCCAGCGCGGCCTTTTCCGCGCGCAGCTGCTCCATCGCAGCCGACGACTTGCCGCCGCTGAGGCCCGCGATCTCGACGCGCAGCTCCTTGATGGTGCGCTCGTTGGCCTCGTTGGCCTGGCGCAGCTGGTTGTTCTCGTAGTCGCGCTCGGCGAGCAGCTTGCCCTGCGTGGCAAGGCGTCCTTCGAGATCGGCGACGCGGCTCGACAGCATCTCGGCCTCCTTGACCTGCACGATGAGCTGGCGGTCGAGCTCGGTGACGCGCTGGCTCAGATTCTCGACGCGGCCGCGCGCCTCGCCGAGCTCGCGCGAGGCGGTCTCGGATTCGGTGCGCTCCTGTGCGAGGCGCGCTTGCGTCGCGGCAAATTCCTTCTCGGCATCGCCGACCCGGTGCTTCAATTCCTCGATCTGCGCGCGCACTGCGACCAGCTCGACCTGGCGGCTCTCCGCCATCATCGAGCGGTCGGACAGTTCGGAGTTGATCTTGGCGAGCTCGGCCTGCTTGTCCGTCAACGCGATCTCGGCTTCGCGCAAGGACGCCGTCTTGGCGGCGAATTCCTCCTCGGTGGCGCGAAGCTGCTCCTTCACCGCCTTCTCGCGCGCCTCCAGCGCGAAGATGGTGGCGTTCTTCTCGCCGAGCTCGATCTTCATGCGGTTGATGGCGTCGCTCTTCTTGCCGAGCTCGGCGAGCTGGCTCGTGGTCTTGTTCTTGAGCTGCTCGACGCTCATCTCGAGCCGCCGCGCGGACATGGCGAATTCGGCCCGGAGCTGGTCCTTGTCGGCCTGGATCTCGGCCATCGAGAGCGGGGTGGCGGCCTCGAGCCGGCGCGTGGTCAGGCGCACCGCGCGGTTATGCACCAGCGGCACGATCGCAAGCCCGCACAGCATCGAGAGCAGGAAACCGATCGCCAGGTACATGATCGGTTCGACCATGGGCCAGAACTCCCAAGCTTAAGGAAAAATTCACCAACGACAATGCCATGGCGGGCCGGCAGAAAGCCAGCCCCGCTCTGTCGTTAACCTTGATCGGTGGGCAGTGGGGAGGACGTGGGCCTAGAACGGGTTCCAGGTCGCCCGCGGGGTGTATTTGAGATAGCCGATATTGGCGCCGAGGCGCAGGCCGAGCCCGGAGCGGATCGGCACCAGCACGATGTTGTTGGAGGTCAGCGCCGTCATGCCGAAGCCGCCGATGATGTACGCCGAGCCGTCGATGCCGGCGAAGCGCTGGTAGATCGCGTTGGTGGCCGGCAGGTTGTAGACCAGCGTCATGGTGCGGGCGCCGTCGCCGCCCCAGTCGAAGCCGAGCGAGGGGCCCTGCCAATAGACGCGCAAGTCGCCGGCGTTCTTGGTGTAGAGCGTGCCCTCGCCGTAGCGCAGGCCGGCGACGAAGGCGCCGGAGCCTTCCTCACCCAGGATGTAGCCGTTCGGCAGGCCCCATTGGCTGACCGCCTTCTCGATGATCGAGGCGAGCCCGCGCGAGACGTTGCCGAAGAAGCGATGGCCGGCGGTGACGAGCTCGTCCGGCCCATAGGTATTGGGCGTCGGGGTCCGCTGCGGCGGCGGCAGGTCAGGCGGCGGCGCCTGCTGGGCGGAGGCCGGCACGATCCAGCCGATCATCGCGGCAAGCGCGAGCGCAGCAAGGCGTGATGCGAAAGTCATAAAAGAACCCCTGGTACCGAATCCGGTCGCTTCCTTAACCTCACGCCAACAGGCATGGCCCTAGGTTGCGCCGGATGTCCCCTCGACTCGGATGTTATCCGCAGCAACTATGACGGCACAACGGCAGGAAGATAGCCCTTTGCGCCCCGGAATTGCCTTGATCGCCCGCCGCCTCTGCCTGCTGGCGGGCATTTGGATCCTCGGTGCCGGCGGACCGACAGGGGCCGCCACCACCGAGCGGATCGTCGTCAACCGCTTCAGCGGCGTCGCCATCGAGGGCTTCGACCCCGTCGCTTATTTCGTCGCCGGCGCGGCCGTGCAGGGGACGGCGGAGTTCGAGGCGAACCTCTGGGGGGCCGTCTGGCGCTTCCGGAACGAGGGCAACCGCGCCTCTTTCCAGGCCCATCCCGAAATCTACGGACCGCAATTCGGCGGCTACGATCCGGTCGATATCGCCCGCGGCGTCACCGTCCCCGCCAATCCGCATTTCTTCGCGATCGTGGCGCAGCGGCTCTATTTGTTCAGCCGGGGAGACAATCGCGACGCCTTCGTCGCCGATCCCGAGCGCTTCCTCTATGAGGTGGGCAAGCGCTGGCCGGCCCTGCAGGAGAAGCTCGGGCAGTAACGAGCCCTGGTCAGTCGCAGCCTACCGCCTGCGGGTCGCCCCACGCGATGAATTCCGGGATGATGAAGCCGGTATCGCGGCGCTGGCCAAATCGGAGCTCGCCGCCCTTGCCGTCGGTCACCTTGCCGCCGGCCGCGGTCACGACCGCGCAGCCGGCCCCGACGTCCCATTCCGAGGTCGGGCCGAAACGGGGATAGATGTCGGCGCCGCCTTCCGCGATGCGGCCGAATTTCACGGCCGAGCCGCACGTCATCCTGACGGCATTGGGCCTGTCGGCGATGAACGCCTCGCTTCTGGCATCGCCGTGCGAACGGCTCACTGCGGCGATCCAAGGCTCCCCGCGCGCCGGCAGCTTGCGGGTGCGGATCGGCTCGGCGGCGGCAATCGTCGCGCCGTTGAATCTCACGCGCTCGGCGCCGCGGCCGACGATGCCGCGCCAGAGCAGGCCGAGTGCGGGTGCGGAGACGATGCCGAGCAGCGGCACGCCATCCGTCACCAAGGCGAGGTTGACGGTGAACTCGTCGCGGCCGGCGACGAACTCCTTGGTCCCGTCGAGCGGATCGATCAGGAAGAAGCTGCCCTGGAACGGCGGGGAGGCGAGCTGGGTCCGCTCCTCCGACAGCGTCGGAACGTCGCCCGCGAGCTGCGCGAGTCCGTCCGCGATGATGCGGTCGGCGGCAAGGTCGGCCTCGGTCACCGGCGAGCCATCCTGCTTGCCGTCGATCCGCATGGCCGCGCGGTTGACGGCGAGGATCGCCTCGCCCGCCTTCACCACCAGCGCAGTCAGCGGCTCCATCAGGCCGGCAGCGGCCGCTCCGTCAATGATCCGTTTCACCTGCATGCCTCATCTGTCGGCAATATCGTTCCTCGTCCACTGATTCGCCCCGATCGATTCGCCTGGGCTTATGGCCGCCTCGAACCGATCGCAAGCTAGCTGCCGCGGGGTTGCGAATGTTAGAACCCGCAGCATCCGTCAAGCATGCGTGATTCGCGGCGTCCAGCGCCGTGCAATTCCAGGAACCCTCCAGGACCCCATTATATGTCTGACGCTTCGTCGCCCGCGACCACTGCCGCTCCCGATATGCTCGAACTCGCCGCGCTGCTGTGCTCGCGGGTCTGCCACGATCTCATCAGCCCCGTCGGCGCCATCGTCAACGGGCTCGAAGTGCTCGACGACGATCCCAAGCCCGAGGACCGCGAGTTCGCGCTCGACCTGATTCGCAAAAGCGCCAAGACGGCCTCCGCCCGGCTGCAGTTCTGCCGCCTTGCCTTCGGCGCGGCCGGCTCCTCCGGCGCGCAGATCGATCTCGGCGATGCCCACACCATGGCGAAGGGCCATATCGAGGACGGCAAGTGCTCGATCACCTGGAATCTGCCGCGGCTGCTGCTGCCGAAGAACCGCGTCAAGCTGCTGCTCAACATGCTGGTCGTCGCCCAGCACACGATCCCGCGCGGCGGCATGCTGACTGTCGATCCGGTCGGCGAGGGCGAGGTGATGAGCTTTCGCATCACCGCGACCGGACACAATGCACGCCTGCCGCAGAACATCTCCGAGCTCCTGAGCGGCGAGCGCGGGCCGGCTGCCGATGCGCATGCGATCCAGCCTTATTATACGCGGCTGCTCGCGCAGGCCTGCGGGCTCACCGTGACGCTCAAGCCGGAAGGCGAAGCCATCATCGTTACCGCTTCGTAAACGCGAAGCCTCGCTCGCGACGCGTTAATGCAATCTTTACGAGGCGCTTCGGCTTGTCCGGAGCGCCTTATCTCTTTGTTGGTGCCGTTCTTTTGCACATACTCAACCAATATTAAACGCTTTGCGGTGAAGCTGGCCCCATTCCGAAATGGCGCATCACGCCTCGTGCGCGCCCTTCCTGTATGAAGGCCTGTTTTCATGGATGATCTGTTGCGGGAGTTTCTGACGGAGACCAGCGAGAGCCTGGACACCGTGGACAATCAGCTGGTGAAGTTCGAGCAGGAGCCGAACAACGCCAAGATCCTGGATAACATCTTCCGCCTGGTCCACACCATCAAGGGCACCTGCGGCTTCCTCGGCCTGCCGCGGCTGGAAGCGCTGGCGCATGCCGGCGAGACCCTGATGGGCAAATTCCGTGACGGCATGCCTGTGACTGCCGAGGCGGTGACGGTGATCCTGTCCTCGATCGACCGCATCAAGGAGATTTTGGCTGGCTTGGAGGCGACCGAGGCCGAGCCGGAAGGCAACGACCGCGATCTCATCGACAAGCTGGAAGCAATGGTCGAGCAGGGCATGGCCGCCATGTCAGGCTCGGCGCAGCCGATGCCGACTGCCGGCACTGCTGCTCCCGTTGCCGATGCGCCGCCGTTGGTGCCGGAAGCGCCCGCCGCTCCAGCCGCCCCCGCCAAGGAGATGACCATGGGCACGCTGGTCGATCAGACCCTGGAGCGTCCGCTGCGTCCGGGCGAGGTCTCGCTCGACGAGCTCGAGCGTGCCTTCCGCGAGACCGCGATCGAAGCGCCGGTGCCCGTTGCTCAGGCTGGGGCAAAGGCCGAGCCCGCGGCTGAAGCCCCCGTGGCGAAGGAAGCCGCAAAGCCCAAGGAAAAGGCCGCGCCGAAGAAGTCGATGGCCGACGAGATGGCGGGCGAGGGCGACCGCATCGCCAACCAGTCGATCCGCGTCAACGTGGATACGCTGGAGCACCTGATGACCATGGTCTCCGAGCTGGTCC
>NZ_JADYVH010000013.1:0-215815 GCF_020193615.1 Bradyrhizobium sp. IC4059 | reverse complement strand
CCGCAGGGGGAGGCGGAGGCGGTGGCGGCGCTGCCGGGCGCGGCGGTGCTGCGGCCGGCGGAGGAGCTGCAGGCGGCTGGGGCGGTGCAGCCGCCGGCGGCGGAGCCGCGGGGCGTGCGGGTGCTGCAGGCGGCGCCGCGCCTGGCGGTCCCTTCGGCGGCTGCTTCGGTCTTCCGTCAGGGCCCGCGTCCTGCGGCTGGGCCTGAGCGACGACGAACGGCGCAGCGTCTTGCGCATGCGATGCGGTGTTGGCCAATTGCATCGCGGTCAGAGCCGTCGTCGCAAGCAGCACGAAACGAAGGTTGGTCATGTGGTGAATTTCCCCGGAAGGTTCTTTGTCGAAGTGTCGGGATGAACGGCCAAGCGTTAGGCCGCATTGTGGCGGGCGATGCAACTGCGACCCGATTTATTTCTGCACGCAAATCATCTCACTATGGCAACGTTCATTGCGCATTCAGACGCTGGTGGCAATCGCCTCACATTGCTTCGCTGCTTCACGCGTGATCGCGCGGCGGAATCGCATCCGTCGCAGGATTGGGCGTGAGCGGCCCGTTCGGTCCGCGCGATGGGATCTCCTCAGGAATGCGGCCCGGCAATTCGTCGGGCCGCGGCGGCGAGCCGGGCTCGCGCACCGGCGGCGTGATTTCGGGCTGCGGATTGCCGGGCGGGATTCCGGGCGGCGGCTCAGTCGGCGTACCGGGCGTCGACGGCGGAATCTCGGGCGGTTCAATCGGCATCGGCATCATCGGGATCGTTGTCAGAGAACAACAACGAAGGTGCAGCACCGATGTTCCGCGTCACATCGCTTCGGAGACCGGATTATTCCGGCGTGTGGCAGACCGCTTCGATGTTGTGGCCGTCGGGGTCGAGCACGAAGGCGCCGTAATAGTTCGCGTGATAATGCGGGCGGATGCCGGGCGGGCCGTTGTCGCGGCCGCCGGCCGCCATCGCCGCTTTGTAGAACGCATCGACTGTGGTGCGATCCTTGGCGTGGATGGCGACATGCACCGGCTTGTTCATCGCGCCCTCGCCCCCGATCCAGAAATCGGGCTTGCCGTCGGCACCGAAGCCTGCAGCCGCAGCGTGTCCGGTCTGCTCGGCCGTGACCTCCATGATCAGGCTGTAGCCGAGCGGCGCCAGTGCCTTCGCATAGAACGCCTTGGCGCGCTCATAGTCGGAGACGGAGAATCCCAGATGATCGATCATCGCAACCTCCCTTGTTCGTAACCCGTCAGCGAGACAAAAACGTATTGCTTCGTGTCTTGCGTGCGATCGTAAAGCCGCGCCCGACCATGTCGGCAATACAATCCTGCTGCCATTCGTTTTGTGACAGATGCTCGATCACCACCGCGCGCGGCCACAGCATTTGCGGCGCGTCGCGGAAGAAGCCGATCAGCACGCGGTCCTCAAAGCCCTCGACGTCGATCTTCAGCGAATCGACTTGGCCGACGCCGGCCTCCTCCAGAATGCGCACCAGGCGCAGCGACGGCACCTTGATGGCCTCGGCACTGGCCGTGCCGGTGACGACGTGGGTGGCGCCGAGGTTGCCGCCGCCGCTCTCGATCATCAGCTCGCCGTCGCGCTCGCCCGCGGCGGCCTGCACCAGGCGCACCTGCGGCGTCTTCGATGCGGCGTGGTTGAACGAGAGCCGTCCGAAGGTCAGCGGATGCGGCTCGATCGCCACCACTTGTCCGGATGGCCCGACCTGCCGCGCCATCACCAGTGCGAAAGTGCCGACATTGGCGCCGACATCGACGAACGTGCCGCCCGCAGGGGTGTGCTGGCGCAGGAAGTCGAGCTCGTCGAGATTGTAGTCGGGATTGAACAGCGCGCCGCGCTCGGTCGCGCTGCCCTGGTGATGGAAGCGGAACGAGGCGCCCTGATATTGGACGTCGACCGGGCCGCTGCGCAGCAGGTTGACCAGCCGCGACATCCACGGCCGGAACGCGCCGCGCTTCAGTCCCGACCGTTGAGCGAGGCGGATGATCGCAGCCTGCGCCGCATTGGGCGCAAACGCACCGAACGGCGCGGGCGAAGGGGCATTGTCGGACGTCAAGCAGCAGATCCTCGTTGCAGGCGGCGCATGCATAACCGGTTTTGACGAGGACTCCAACTTCAGGTCCGTAGCCCGGATGGAGCGCAGCGAAATCCGGGATTCTTGCTGACGGATAGATCTTCCCGGATTGTGCTGCGCTCCATCCGGGCTACACGCCGCGAACCTCACGCCGCCTTCTTGCGCTGCCGCAAGAACCGCCCGAGCAGCCTGCGCCTGCCCTTGCGCGGAATCAGGTCGATATCGCTGACGAGCTTGGCGCCGCCCTTGCGTCGCTCCAGCACGATCTTGCGGCTGTGGAAAGCCTCCAGCTCGGCGCGATGCGCGACGCTGACGATGGTCGCCTTCGGCAGCGCCTCGGTGATCATCTGCATCATCTTGTCCTGGCTCTTCTCGTCGAGCGCCGAGGTCGCCTCATCGAGCACGACGATGTCGGGGTTGTGCAGGAGCAGCCGCGCAAAGGCGAGGCGCTGCTTCTCGCCGCCCGACAAGGTCTGGTCCCACGGTGCCTCCTCCTCGATCTTCTCCTTGAGATGATCGAGGCCGACCTTGTGCAGGGCTGCGCCGATCTCGTCCAAAGTCCAGTGGTCGGCCGCGCCGGGATAGGCGACCGCCCGCCGCAAGGAGCCGGAGGGCACATAGGGCCGCTGCGGCAGCATGAACAGCCGGCGATCGGCATGGAAATTCACGCTGCCGCCGCCCCACGGCCACAGCCCGGCGATGGCGCGCACCAGCGTGCTCTTGCCGGTGCCGGATTCGCCGGCGACCAGCAGCCGCTCGCCGGGCTCGATCACCACCTCGGTCTCGCCGACCACGGCGGTGCCGTCGTCGAGCGTGACCGAGAGATCCTTCAGCTCCAGCATGGCCTCGTTGCTGGTCTCGCCGCGCTTGATGCGGCCGAGGCCGTCGCCCTGCTCGGCGCGCTCGAGGCCGTCGAGCGACATCATCAGCGAGGCGATGCGCCGCGCACAGGCATTCCAGTCGGCGAGCCGCGGATAATTGTCGACCAGCCAGCCGAACGCGCTCTGCACGATGGTGAAGGCGGACGCGGCCTGCATCACCTGGCCCAGCGTCATGCTGCCGTCGAGGAATTTTGGCGCGCAGAGCAGAAGCGGCACGACCGGCGCAACGAGGCTCGATCCTTGCGACACCAGCGTGGTGCGCATGTGCTGGCCGGCAAGGCGCGCCCATTGCCGCAGCACGCTCGTGAAGTTGCGATCGATGCCGTCGCGCTCCTCCTCCTCGCCGCCGAGCAGGGCGATGCTCTCGCCGTTCTCGCGCACGCGCGTCAGGGTGTAGCGGAACTCGGCTTCGGCCTGGTTCTTGCCCTCGGAGACCTGCACGAAGCGCCGGCCGATCACCACGATCGATCCGGATGCGATCGCGGCGTACAGCATCGCGGCGATCACGAGGAAGCCGGGAATGGTCACCGACGAACCGCCGAGCGTGACGGTAAGTGCCCCGCCGATGGTCCAGAGCACGACGATGAAGGTCGCGGCCGACAGCAGCGCCGACGTCACGCCGGCGAGGAAGTCGACGGGGGAGTCGGTCGCAATCCGCAAATCCTCCGCGATCCGGTATTCGGGATTCTTGTGGTCGCCGCCGACAAGGTTGAGCTGATAGTAGCGCCCGTTCTTGAGCCACCGTGTCAGCACGCTCGCCGTCAGCCAGGCGCGCCAGCGTCGCTGGATGCCCATGCGCGCGAACACCTGCACGACTGCGAGCACGATGCTGCCGATCGCGAGCGGGAAGAACATTGCGGTGAGATGGAAGACGCTCGCCGCATCGCGCTTCTCGATGGCGTCGAAGATCGCGCGATTCCAGACATTGATGCCGTATTGGAAGCCGACGGTCAGCACGATCAGCAGGCCGAGACCAACCGAGAACGGCCAGGCGAGGCGGTCGCCGTTGCGGCCCCAGAAGCCGCGGGCGCTGATCCAGAACCGTGTCAGCAGATAATCCTTGCGGACCTGCTCGGCTGCCTCGGGTGACAATTCGGGGTCGGGTTCGACCAGTTCGGGCGGCGGCGGTGTCACTTCGTCGCCGTTCTCGCCCTGGATGTCGATGATGGGCGGCTTCTTGCCCTTTTCACGCGTCGCGGCCGGCTTGTACATGAGCGGACAACGCCAAGGGAACTCGGCCGGTTCCCACGAGAGTTCCGCGTGCCCCTATTCGGCGGCGCCGTTCCTGACGCGCCGGATCCGCGCCGCCCGATGCAGAACGCGCGACAATTCCTCGATCGTATAAGGCTTTTGCACGAGGTCGCAGCCGCCGGTACCCTCCTGCGACAGGGCCTGGCTGTAGCCGGTGGTCAGCACGACCGGCACGCCGAGGCCGCGCTCGCGGATCGCCTGCGCCAGATCGAGCCCGGTCATCCCGGGCATCACCACGTCCGAGAACACGACATCGAAGCGGTCGGTGTCCACGACGAGCTCGGCGAGCGCGTCGGCCGCGTTGTCGACCAACGTGATGCTGTAGCCGAGCTCGGTGAGCCCGTCGGCGGCGAAATTGGCCAGCTCGATATTGTCCTCGACCACCAGCACCGACATGCCGCTGCCGGCCACCGCCGGCGCCGTGTTGGGCGCTTGGCGTTGCGGCAGCAGGCCCGGCGGCACGCGCGGCAGATAGAGCGAGAAGGTGCTGCCGTGCCCCACCTCGCTCGTCACGGTCACCTCGCCGCCGGACTGCCGGGCGAATCCGAACACCTGGGACAGGCCGAGGCCGGTGCCGCGGCCGACCTGCTTGGTGGTGAAGAACGGCTCGAAGATGCGGCCGAGCCGCGCGGCGGGAATGCCGACGCCGGTGTCGCTGACGGTGACGCGGACGAAGCCGTGGTCTGGGCTGGCCGAAAGCTGCACCAGCGCGTCCGGAACGGTCGTCGTGGCCTCGACCTTGAAAACGATTCGCCCCTGGCCTTGCATGGCATCGCGCGCATTGGTCGCCATGTTGATCAGCGCCGTCTCGAACTGACTGGCATCGGCATTGACGAGGCACGGCTCCGCCGGCAGCTGCATGACGATCTCGATCGCGGGGCCCAGTAGCGTGGCGAGCATGTCGTGCAGCGACTGCAGCCGTGCGCCGACGTCGAACACCTCCGGCTTGAGGGTCTGGCGCCGCGCAAAGGCGAGCAATTGCGAAGTCAGCTTGGCCGCACGCGCCACCGAATCGGCAATGGCCGTGATGTAGCGTTGTCGCCGCTCCTCCGTCAGCTGCGGACGGTTCAAGAGATCGACCGAAGCACGGATCACCGTCAGGAGGTTGTTGAAGTCGTGCGCGACGCCGCCGGTGAGCTGGCCGAGCGCTTCCAGCCGCTGGCTGTGCTTGAGCGCCTCCTCGGCCTCGCGCCGCTTTGCAGCTTCGGCCTGAAGGTGCTGGGTACGCCGCAGAGCGAGCACCAGCAGCAGGAACAGCAGCGCGGTGGCGGGAATGCCGAACACCAGATGCTGGCCGATGGTGGCGAGCCAGCGTGCGCGGATCGCAGACGTTTCCAACCCGGCGCTGACATAGATCGGATATTCGGCGACGCGCCGGTAGGCGATGCGCCGCTCGATCCCGTCCGAGGGCCAGGCGACCGTGATGAGGCCGTGCACGGGCTGGGTCGCGATCTTCTGGCCCACCGGTCCGGTCGGATCGAGCCGAAGCTCGTGGTCGAGCCGGGGAAAATGCGCGAGCATTGCGCCGTCGGTGCGCCCCATCGCGAAGAAGTTGCCGGGATCGGTGCCGATCCTGGCATAGAAGCTTTCGAAATATTCCGGCAACACGGAGGCCTGGATCACGCCGATGAAGCGACCGTCGTCGGACTCGCGGCGGCGGCTGACGCCGAAGAATCGGGCGCCCTGATAGGGCGGTCGTGGCGTCAGCGCCGTGCCGATGAACGTGCCGATGCTCTGGTCCACATGGGAATAGAAGTAATCGCGGTCGGCAAAGCTCAGGTCCGGCGGCGGCGAGACGAGGCTGTTGACCAGCGCCTTTCCGTTCGCGTCGAAGATCCAGGCCGATTTGAGCTGCGGCAGCGAATCGGTCAGCCGCTTCAGCCGGCGATGCAGCGTCGGCTCGCGCTCGCGGATGATGCCGTCGGGCAGACCGCGCACGACCTCGTTGAGCTCGGCGAGGCTGCGGTCGATGGTCTCGAAGACCTTGAGCGCGTGCTCATGGGCGACATCGACCGTGCGCTCGATCTCGCGGTCGGCGGTATCGTTGGTCGATGTGTAGGAGATCGCGGCGGCGACGACGAACAGCCCAATCGGCAGCGCCAGGGATGCCGCCATCATCCACTGCAACAGCCTCAGCGAGTTGCGTTGCGCCCTCTGCACAGTCGCTCCGTCCCTGACGGGAGCTTAACTGAATCCCGCGCAAGGAAGGAAGCAGCTTGTGCTGGAACCGCTGGTTGCGAGCCGGAAATTTGCGCGTCGAGCGGGTCAGAGAAAAATTCTGCTCGAATTAACGGCAAATGCAGAACACCCCGGCCGGTTTAGCCGGGGCGGAAGGGGGACTTCGCCTCAGATCTGGCGTTCGACCATCTTGAGCTTGAGCTCGGCGATGGCTTCGGCCGGGTTGAGGCCCTTCGGGCAGGCCTTGGCGCAGTTCATGATGGTGTGGCAGCGATAGAGCCGGAACGGGTCCTCGAGATTGTCGAGCCGCTCGCCGGTGGCCTCGTCGCGCGAATCCGAGACCCAGCGGTTGGCCTGGAGCAGCGCGGCGGGGCCGAGATAGCGCTCGCTGTTCCACCAATAGCTCGGGCAGGAGGTCGAGCAGCAGGCGCAGAGGATGCACTCGTAGAGGCCGTCGAGCTTCTCGCGGTCCTCGTGGCTCTGGCGCCATTCCTTCTGCGGCGTCGGCGAGGTCGTCTTCAGCCAGGGCTCGACCGAGGCGTATTGCGCGTAGAAATTGGTGAGGTCGGGGACGAGGTCCTTGACCACCGGCTGATGCGGCAGCGGGTTGATCTTCACCGCGCCGTCCTTCACGTCGTGCATGGACTTGGTGCAGGCCAGCGTGTTCTGGCCGTCGATGTTCATCGCGCAGGAGCCGCAGACGCCTTCACGGCAGGAGCGGCGGAAGGTCAGCGACGGGTCGATGTGGTTCTTGATCCAGATCAGGCCGTCCAGCACCATCGGGCCGCAATCATTGGTGTCGATGTAATAGGTATCGACGCTTGGATTCTTGCCGTCGTCCGGATTCCAGCGATAGACCTTGAACTCGCGGAGCTCGGTCGCGCCCGGGGGCTTCGGCCAGGTCTTGCCGCCAGTGATCTTGGAGTTCTTCGGAAGTGCGAATTCAACCATTCGATTAAGGCCTTCGCTGTTCGATCAATACACGCGCGACGTTTAGTAAACGCGAGCTTTGGGCGGGATGTACTGCACGTCGTTGGTCATGGTGTAGTTGTGAACCGGGCGATACTCGATCCTGACCTTGCCGGCATCGTCCAGCCAGGCCAGCGTGTGCTTCATCCAGTTCTTGTCGTCGCGCTCGGAGAAGTCCTCGCGGGCATGGGCGCCGCGGCTCTCGGTGCGGTTGGCGGCCGAGTTCATCGTCACCACCGCCTGCGAGATCAGATTGTCGAACTCCAGCGTCTCGACGAGGTCCGAATTCCAGACCAGCGAGCGGTCGGAGACGGCGATGTCGGTGATGCCGCTGTGGACCTTCGCGATCAGGTTCTGGCCTTCGCTCAGCACTTCGCCGGTGCGGAACACGGCGCAATTGTTCTGCATCACGTGCTGCATGCCTTCGCGCAGCTTCGCGGTCGGCGTGCCGCCTGAGGCGTAGCGGTAATGGTCGAGGCGACCGAGCGCCATCTCGGCCGAGTTCGTCGGCAGCTCGGGCTGCTTGGCGTTGGGTGTGAGCTTTTCGGCCAGGCGCAACGCGGCGGCGCGGCCGAACACGACGAGGTCGATCAGCGAGTTGGAGCCGAGGCGGTTGGCGCCGTGCACGGAGACGCAGGCCGCTTCGCCGATCGCCATCAGGCCGGGGATCACCGCGTTGTCGTCGCCGTCCTTCTTGGTCAGCACCTCGCCGTGATAGTTCGTGGGGATGCCGCCCATGTTGTAATGCACGGTCGGCACGATCGGGATCGGCTCGCGCGTCACGTCGACATTGGCGAAGATCTTGGCCGATTCCGAGATGCCCGGCAGGCGTTCGGCGAGCACAGCGGGATCGAGATGGTCGAGATGCAGGAAGATGTGGTCCTTCTTCTTGCCGACGCCGCGTCCCTCGCGGATCTCGATGGTCATCGCGCGCGAGACCACGTCGCGCGAAGCGAGGTCCTTTGCCGACGGCGCATAGCGCTCCATGAACCGCTCGCCTTCGGCGTTGACGAGATAGCCGCCTTCGCCGCGCGCACCCTCGGTGACGAGACAGCCCGAGCCGTAGATGCCGGTCGGATGGAACTGCACGAACTCCATGTCCTGCATCGGCAGGCCGGCGCGCAGCACCATGCCGCCGCCATCGCCGGTGCAGGTGTGCGCCGAGGTGCAGGAGGCATAGGCGCGGCCATAGCCGCCGGTCGCCAGGATCGTGGTCTGGGCGCGGAAACGGTGCAGCGTGCCGTCGTCGAGCTTGAGCGCGATGACGCCGCGGCAGGTGCCCTGGTCGTCCATGATCAGGTCGATGGCGAAGAACTCGATGAAGAACTCGGCCGCGTGGCGCAGCGACTGGCCGTACATCGTGTGCAGCATGGCGTGGCCGGTGCGGTCGGCGGCGGCGCAGGTGCGCTGCGCCTGTGCCTTGCCGAACTCGGTGGTCATGCCGCCGAACGGACGCTGGTAGATCTTGCCGTCCTCGGTGCGCGAGAACGGCACGCCCCAATGCTCGAGCTCGTAGACCGCGTCGGGCGCGTTGCGCACCATGTATTCGATCGCGTCCTGGTCCCCGAGCCAGTCCGACCCCTTCACGGTGTCGTACATGTGCCAGCGCCAGTCGTCCTTGTGCATGTTGCCGAGCGAAGCGGAGATGCCGCCCTGCGCCGCGACCGTGTGCGAACGGGTCGGAAACACCTTGGTGATGCAGGCGGTGCGGAGGCCGGCTTCGCTGCAGCCGACGACGGCGCGCAGGCCGGCACCGCCGGCGCCGACCACGACGACGTCGTAGGTATGGTCTTCGATCGGATAGGCTTTTCCGTTGGTGGCGGGAGCGCCGTTGCCCTTGCCATTGGTCTCAGCGGCCATGGGTTACACTCCGGAAGAAAGCTTCAGGATCGCGTAGGTCGAGGCGAGCGCCACGGCGACCGAGAAGAAATTGTTGAGCATGATCGCGGTGAGCTTGAGCTTCTCGTTATGGACGTAGTCCTCGATCACCACCTGCATGCCGATCTTCATGTGCCAGGCGCTGGCGAAGATGAAGAGGAGCAGGATCACCGCAACGGGAATGGAGCTCAGGGTCTGCGCCGCGTAGACCTGGTTGCGGCCGAGCAGCATCATGATGATGACCAGCGCCGGGATCATCAGCAGCGTCATGGCGACGCCGGTGATGCGCTGGCGCCAGAAATCGGACGTGCCGGAATGCGCGGCGCCGAGATTGCGGACGCGCCCGAGCGGGGTGCGCATCGAGGGACGCTTCGGAGAGCCGTGGGACTCGTCAAAGCTCATCGGCCGCCTCCGTTCGCATAAGCGATGATCCAGATCAGCACCGTCAGTGCGATGCCCCCGACCAGGGCGCCCCAGGTCAGCGCTTCGCGCTCGTTGGCCTTGAAGCCGTAGCCGAGATCCCAGACGAAATGCCGGATGCCGCTGAGCATGTGGTGCATCAGGGCCCAGGTGTAGCCGAACACGATGAGCCGGCCGAGGATGCTGCTGGAGAAGGCCTGGACATGGGCATAGGCGGCCGGGCCGGAGGCCGCGGCAACCAGCCACCAGACCAGCAGCAGGGTTCCGACGTAAAGGGCGATACCGGTGGCGCGGTGCACGATGGACAGAGCCATCGTCAGCGTCCAGCGATAGGTTTGGATGTGCGGCGAAAGCGGTCGTTCGATCCGTGCGGTCATGGGCGGCTTTTGATGTTTGTTGCGGCCCAGCATGGGGCGCGCGGGGATCGCGAAAGGTGGGCTCTATTTACGGAGTCGATCTGGCCTGCGCAATCACCAAATCGCCATAAACCGAATTGTGGTTCAGCTCTATGGCCTTGATGAACCAAGGCCAATCAGGGCCTTGGTATACCAGCCCATCGGTCCGCCAACGAACATAGGAATCCAAATTCATCTCTTTGGCGCGAGCGTACGGCGCATTGAAATCGCTATTGGAACGCCTCTAAGCCGCCTTGGGCCCGTGCGGCCGCAACGTGCGAGGGGACGATGCCGAGGGTAAACCGTCCCGGCTGCGACCCACCGCGACTCCCGGCACGCGCACCGGTTCCCGCGCTCCGGGCGGATATGCGCACCCTGCATTCCACCCCAGCCTGACCGTGCGACGTGTCAGGTGCTATCTGTTGGTCTCGGCCGCCGGCTTGCTTCGTCGCAAGAGCTCCTCGCAATGACGCCGACAGAGCGGAGCTCTCTCACTTCTTCGCGTAAATATCCTTGTACGTTTCGCGCAGCACGTTCTTCTGCACCTTGCCCATCGTATTGCGCGGTAGCTCGTCGACCACGAAGACCCGCTTCGGCATCTTGAATTTCGCGAGGCGCCCGTCGAGGCCCTTCAGCACGGCCGCTTCATCGATGCTCGCGCCGGGCTGGCGCACCAGCACCGCGGTGACGCCCTCGCCGAAATCGGCGTGCGGCACGCCGATCACGGCCGACTCCACCACGCCAGGCATGGCATCGATCTCGCTCTCGATCTCCTTCGGGTAGACGTTGAAGCCGCCGGAGATCACGAGATCCTTGCCGCGTCCGAGGATGTGCACGTAACCTTTGGCGTCGATCTTGCCGAGATCGCCGGTGATGAAGAAGCCGTCGGGCCGGAATTCGGCCTTGGTCTTCTCCGGCATGCGCCAATAGCCCTTGAAGACGTTCGGCCCCTTCACCTCGATCATGCCGATTTCGTCGCGCGGCAGCTCTTTCGCTGTCTCGGGATCGGTCACGCGCACGGAGACGCCCGGCAGCGGAAAGCCGACCGCTCCGGGCACGCGCTCGCCGTCATACGGGTTCGACGTGTTCATGTTGGTCTCGGTCATGCCGTAGCGCTCGAGCACGGCATGGCCCGTGCGCGCCGACCATTCGCGATGGGTGTCGGCGAGCAGCGGCGCCGAACCCGAGATGAACAGCCGCATGTGCTTCGTCGTCTCGTGCGACAGCGCAGGGTTCTGCAGCAGGCGGGTGTAGAAGGTCGGCACGCCCATCAACACCGTGGCGCGCGCCATCAGCTTGATGATCAGGTCCGGATCGAGCTTCGGCAGGAAGATCATCGACGCCCGGGCGAACAGCGTCACGTTGGTCGCCACGAACAGGCCGTGGGTGTGGTAGATCGGCAGCGCGTGGATCAGGACGTCCTTGTCGGTGAAGCGCCAATAGTCGACGAGCGAGAGCGAGTTAGACGCGAGATTGTCATGCGTCAGCATCGCGCCCTTGGAGCGGCCGGTGGTACCCGAGGTGTAGAGGATCGCGGCGAGATCGTCGCTTTCACGCGGCACCGTCGTGAATTCGCGGCTCGCTTTGTCGGCGGCCTCCGTCAGCGAGCCCTTGCCGTCAGCCCCGAGCGTCTCGACCTTCGCCCTCACCTTGCCTGCGATCGGCGCGAGCCCCTCCGCCTTGGCAGGATCGCAGACCACCAGCGACGGCTCGGCATCGCCGATGAAGTAGTCGAGCTCGTTCAGCGTATAGGCCGTGTTCAGCGGCAGATAGACCGCGCCGGCGCGCACCGTGCCGAGATACAGCACGATATTGGCGACCGACTTCTCCACCTGTACCGCGACGCGGTCGCCCGGCTTCACGCCGCGCGCGACCAGCACGTTCGCCATCTGGCCCGCGCGCGCGATCAGATCGCCATAGCTGATATGGGCGCCGTCATGCGTCTCGATCGCGAGCCGCTTCGGATCGGCGAGGCCCTCGAACAGGCGGGAAAACAAATTGGCGTTGGCAGCTTGGTTCATGCAACATTCCTCGCCGGCACAGGCCGGTCAAAACCGCGGGCTGGATTAGCAAAAACCGCCCCGATCAAGCAACGGAGACAGTTTGCATGTCAAAAAGCGGGAAACGCGTGGCCTGGGTCACGGGTGGCGGCAGCGGGATCGGGGAGGCCGGCGCCGAGGCGTTAGCTGCCGACGGCTGGACGGTGGTGGTGTCCGGACGGCGGCAATCAGCCCTGGACGCCGTGGTGGCGAAGATCAGCAGTGCAGGTGGCGCGGCCGAGGCCATTGCGCTCGACGTCGCCAACGCGGCCGCAGCCCAGAAGGCGGCCGACCAGATCGTCGCGAAGCACGGCCGCATCGACCTGCTCGTCAACAACGCCGGCATCAATGTCCCCAAGCGCAGCTGGAAGGACATGGAGCTGGAGGGCTGGGACAGACTGGTCCAGGTCAATCTCAACGGCGTGCTCTATTGCATGCGCGCCGTGCTGCCGACGATGCGCAAGCAGCAGGACGGTTCCATCATCAACGTCTCGTCCTGGGCCGGCCGTCACGTCTCGAAGATGCCGGGCCCGGCCTACACCACCACCAAGCACGCGGTGCTGGCGCTGACCCATTCCTTCAACATGGACGAATGCGTCAACGGCCTGCGCGCCTGCTGCCTGATGCCGGGCGAGGTGGCGACGCCGATCCTGAAGCTGCGACCGGTGGTGCCGAGCGAAGCCGAGCAGGCGAAGATGCTGCAGCCCGAAGATCTCGGCCGTACCATCGCCTTCATCGCGAGCATGCCGGCGCGGGTCTGCATCAACGAAGTGCTGATCAGCCCGACGCATAATCGCGGGTTCATTCAGACGCCGAACAACAGGGATTGAGGCGAGGACACTGCCTCAACGGGTACGCCGTCGCAGGATGGGCAAAGGCGCGAAGCGCCGTGCCCACCATCTCTCTCCGCATTTGCGTTTGGTGGGCACGCTTCGCTTTGCCCACCCTACTGCTTCGCTACGCTTGTCCGGGTGCTCTCGTTCGCACACGAACATCCCCGCCGATAGTTTCACCCATCACAAAGAATTTTTCCCCGAAACCGCACCTGAAACCCTCCCGTAGTTCGGTCCAACGACGGCACTGCTGCATCACCCTTAACTGTCGCAGGCGCCGTTGTTGCTCAACTCAACGCCGGCCAACGCCGGTCTCAATTCAATCGGGAGACTCTCTCATGTCGAAGCGCATTGCCTATCTCGCTGCCGCCGCCTTCAGCGCCCTGGCCCTCACCGCGACCGTCGTCGCGCCCGCCAGTGCCGAGGAAAAGACCGTCATGGTCGGCGGCGCCGCGATGTACCCGTCCAAGAACATCGTCCAGAACGCGGTCAACTCCAAGGATCACACCACGCTGGTGGCGGCGGTGAAGGCGGCCGGCCTGGTGCCGACGCTCGAAGGCAAGGGCCCGTTCACGGTGTTCGCGCCGACCAACGCCGCCTTCGGCAAGCTGCCGGCCGGCACCGTCGACAACCTGGTCAAGCCCGAGAACAAGGCAACGCTGACCAAGATCCTCACCTACCATGTCGTGCCCGGTAAGCTCGCGGCTTCCGACCTCACCGACGGCAAGAAGCTGAAGACCGCCGAAGGCGAGGAGCTGACGGTGAAGAAAATGGACGGCAAGGTCTGGATCGTCGACGCCAAGGGCGGCACCTCGATGGTGACGATCACCAACGTCAACCAGTCGAACGGCGTGATCCATGTGGTTGATACCGTGCTGATGCCGGCGACGTAACACCGCGCGATCCTGTTTCATCCCCGAACAGGACGTCCTCAGACCGCGAGCCGGGGATACCCGGCTCGCTCTTTTGTGACCACAATAGCCTCACGACATCGATTCGATGGCGAACGGGATGTAACGAAAGCCGAAACACCGGCGTATAATCGCTGTCACACGCCCTCAGGATGGAACCCGCCATGGCGAGCCTCACAGTCACCGACGAGCAGGTCACGGCCACCAAGTCCAAAGTGATCCAGCCGGCCTGGGTGCGGGTCATGCATTGGATCAACGCGCTCGCCATGATCCTGATGATCCTGTCGGGCTGGCAGATCTACAACGCCTCGCCGCTGTTCGACTTCCGCTTTCCGCGCGAGTACACGCTGGGCGGCTGGCTCGGCGGCGGCCTGCTCTGGCATTTTGCGGCGATGTGGCTGCTGATGATCAACGGCTTCGCCTATCTCGTCACGGGCATCGCCACCGGCCGCTTCCGCAAGAAGCTGCTGCCGATCACGGCATCGGGCGTGCTCCACGACGTCAGGGCGGCGCTGACCTTTAAGCTCGGCCATGACGATCTCACCGTCTACAATTACGTGCAGCGGCTGCTCTATGCCGGCATCATCGTGGTCGGCGTGCTGATCGTGCTGTCGGGCCTTGCGATTTGGAAGCCCGTTCAGCTTTATTATCTCGTGATGCTGTTCGGCGATTATCCGGCCGCGCGCTATGTCCACTTCTTCTGCATGGCCGCGATCTGCGCGTTTCTGGTCGTCCACGTCTTGCTTGCGCTGCTCGTGCCGAAGAGTCTGCGCGCGATGATCATCGGTCGCTGAGGAGGAGAATATGGCGAAGCGCCCGTTCCTGATTCCCGGCGTCGACAAGCGGCTCCTGATCAAGGATTCCCTCAAGACGATGCAAGACGTCACCCGCCGCCGCTTCATTGCGGGCGGCGCCAGCCTGGGCGCACTGACGCTGCTCACCGGCTGCGACGTGATCGACTCGTCCTCGGCCGAGACCATGCTGGCGAAGGTCTCGAAGTTCAACGACGCCGTGCAGGCCTGGATGTTCAATCCCGACGCGCTGGCGCCGACCTTCCCCGAAAGCGCGATCACCAAGCCCTTCCCGTTCAACGCCTATTACGATCTCGACGACGCGCCTGACATCTCGGCCGCGGATTGGAAGCTCGAGGTGCGCGGCCTCGTCGACAACAAAAAGTCCTGGACGCTGGACGAGCTCTACAAGCTGCCCCAGGTCACGCAGATCACGCGCCATATCTGCGTCGAGGGCTGGAGCGCGATCGGCAGCTGGACCGGCACGCCCTTGCGCGATTTCCTCAAGCTGATCGGCGCCGACACGCGCGCGAATTATGTCTGGTTCCAGTGCGCCGACAAGGACGGCTACAACTCGCCGCTTGACATGCGCAGTGCGCTGCATCCGCAGACCCAGATGACGTTCAAATACGCAAACGAGATCCTGCCGCGCGCCTACGGCTTTCCGATGAAGATCCGCGTGCCGACCAAGCTCGGCTTCAAGAACCCGAAATACGTGGTCTCGATGGAAGTCACCAACGATTACAAGGGCGGCTATTGGGAAGACCAGGGGTATAATTCGTTCAGTGGCAGCTGATGGCTTAGTAGGGTGGGTTAGCCTCGCGGCTGCGCGAAGCGCAGTCGCTAGGCGTAACCCACCAACTTCGTCCGGCAAACGCGGAAGCATGGTGGGTTACGCTGACGCTAACCCACCCTACGGCACCGTTGATTTGGCCGGCCCCACCTTCCGCTGGCACAACGCCGCCACCGCGCCCAGCGCCAGCAGCGCCGCCGACACATTCAGCGCGTAGCTCAAGCTTCCCAGCGCATCGGTGATCGCGCCGACCACGATCGGCCCGAGCGTCTGGCCGACGCCGAACGAGATCGTCATCGCCGCGATCGCGGTCGGCCACACCTCTGGCGGATAGTTGAAGCGCACGAAGGCGGTGGTCGAGCCGACCACGGCGAAAAAGGCGACGCCGAACACGATCGCGGAGACTGCGAGCCAGGCCGGCGAATGCCCGAGCATCGGCAGCGCTGCGCCAGCTGCGTTGGTGCCGAGGATGATGGCGGTGGCGAGCCCGCCGCGGTCGAGCGCCAGCACGCCGCGCCAGGCCCAGGGCGTCACGAACGCGCTCAGACCGATCAACCCCCAGAACGCCGCCTGCGCCGCGGCCCCGCCGCCGCCGTCGCGCACATAGGCGATCATGAAGGTCATGTAGGCGATGTAGCCGGCGCCGAACAGGAAATAGCCGGCCAGATAGATCAGCACCGGCAGGATCGCGAACGAGGCATGACCGCCTTCGGAGAAGCGCGCGCCGCTCTCGATGCGGATCAGGAACAGCGGGATCGTCAGCGCGACCGACAGCAGCGTCAGCGCCCACCACACGATCCACCACGAGCCCGGCCCGAAATATTGCAGCGTGAACGGGGCGATCAGCCCCGAGGACAGAATGCCGATGCCGGGTCCGGCATAGAACAGGCTGAGCAGAAAGTTGGCCCGTTCGGGCCGCGACTGGGCGATGGTGGCGGCGAGCGCGCCGCCGGCGACGAAGCCGGCCGCCGCGCCCAGGCCCAGCACCAGGCGCGCCAGGCTCAGCGCGACGAAATCCCCCGTCAGAGCGCAGGTGGCGAGCGCTGCGACGCAGGCAATTGTTCCGCCGCGGATCGCGGCGGCCCAGCCGACGCGCCGGATCAGGCGGGACGCCACCAGCGCGCCCACGAGATAGCCGACGGCGTTGATCGTGTTCATGAAACCGGCCGCCGAGTAGGACCAGCCGAGGTCCTCCCGCATGTCCGGCAGCACCAGCGCATAGGCAAAGCGGCCGATGCCGAGCCCGACGGTGGCTGCCAGCGACAGGGTCAGGATCAGCCGCGCGGGGTGTGCGTCGGGCAGGGGGCGATCAGGTGCGTGCAAGGGGTACTCCGGCCCGTCCAGTGTGGCAGGCCCCGCCGGCCTTGCACAGCCGCAGCGCGGCAATGGTGTCTTGCCAAGCGCGCAACGCCGCTCTAGCACTCCGGCGCCGTCATTCCGGGGCGCGCGAAGCGCGAGCCCGGAATCCATAACCCCGGCTGGTGGCTATGGATTCCGGGCCCGCGCTAAGAGGCGCGTCCCGGAATGACGAGAGAGGATCGAAAAGGACACGACCATGGCGACCCACAAACTGCTGCTGCTTCCCGGCGACGGTATCGGCCCCGAGGTGATGGGCGAGGTGAAGCGGCTGATCGACTGGCTCAATTCGGCCGGGATCGCCAAGTTCGAGACCGACACCGGCCTCGTCGGCGGCTCCGCCTATGACGCGCACAAGGTGTCGATCTCCGAAGGCGACATGGCCAAGGCCAAGGACGCCGACGCCGTGATCTTCGGCGCGGTCGGCGGTCCGAAGTGGGATGCCGTGCCTTACGAGGTGCGCCCGGAAGCCGGCCTCTTGCGCCTGCGCAAGGATCTCGCGCTGTTCGCCAACCTCCGTCCCGCCGTGTGCTATCCGGCGCTGGCGGATGCTTCCAGCCTGAAGCGCGAGGCGGTCGAGGGCCTCGACATCGTCATCGTGCGTGAGCTCACCGGCGGCGTCTATTTCGGCGAGCCCAAGACCATCACCGATCTCGGCAACGGCCAGAAGCGCGCCATCGATACCCAGGTCTACGATACCTATGAGATCGAGCGCATCGGCCGCGTCGCCTTCGAGCTTGCCCGGAAGCGCAAGAACAAGGTGACGTCGATGGAGAAGCGCAACGTCATGAAATCGGGCGTGCTCTGGAACGAGGTCATGACTCAGGTCCACAAGCGCGAATACCCCGATGTCACGCTCGAGCATCAGCTCGCCGATTCCGGCGGCATGATGCTGGTGAAATGGCCGAAGCAGTTCGACGTCATCGTGACGGACAATCTGTTCGGCGACATGCTCTCCGACATCGCGGCGATGCTCACCGGCTCGCTCGGCATGCTGCCCTCGGCCTCGCTCGGCGAGGTCGACGTCAAGACCAAGAAGCGCAAGGCGCTGTACGAGCCCGTGCACGGCTCGGCCCCCGATATCGCCGGCAAGGGCCTCGCCAATCCCATCGCGATGATCTCGTCCTTCGGCATGGCGTTGCGCTATTCTTTCGACATGGGCGATCTCGCCGACAAGGTCGACCAGGCCATCGCTGCCGTGCTGGCCAGCGGCCTGCGCACCGCCGACATCAAGTCGGAAGGCACCACGGCCGCTTCCACCACGCAGATGGGCGAAGCGATCCTGAAGGAATTGCAGAAGCTGCACGCGTAAGGCGGGAAGAATCGTAGCCTGGATGGAGCGAAGCGAAATCCGGGTTCTCACCCCGTGGACAGACCTTCCCGGATTGCGCTTCGCTCCATCCGGGCTACGGCCTCATTGGAAACCGCCTCATGGATACACCCCGCCCCAAGATCGCGGAAACCGTCATCCATGAGACGGTGCGCCTGCGCGAGGCGCAGGTCGGGCGGCGCTGCGAAGTGCTCGCGGGCACGCGCATCGAATATGCTTCGCTCGGCGACTACTCCTATCTCGGCGAGAATTGCGACGTCGCCGACGCCGTGATCGGCAAGTTCACGGCGATCGCCAATTCGGTGCGGATCGGTGCGCCAAACCACCCGATGGGCCGTCCCTCGCAGCACCGCTTCACCTACGTCCCCGAATATTACGAGGCGGGCGCGACGCGCGACCGCGACTTCTTCGCAGGTAGGCGCGGCGACCGGGTGATCGTCGGCAACGACGTCTGGATCGGCCATGCCGCCATCCTGCTGCCGGGCGTGAGCGTCGGCGATGGCGCAGTGATCGCCGCAGGCGCCGTCGTTAGCCGCGATGTCGAGCCGTACACCATCGTCGGTGGCGTTCCCGCCCGTCCCATCCGCAAGCGCTTTGACGATACCGTTTCCGCAAGCCTGCGCCGCATCGCCTGGTGGGATTGGCCGGATGCGCTGATCTTCGAACGCCTCAGTGATTTCCGCTCCGAGGCCATCGAAGAATTTTGCCGGCGCTACGATCCGGCAGCCAATGCGTAAGACGGACGCATCTCGCGAAAAACAAAAATGGCCGGGCGTGAGCACCGGCCATTTTGATTTGGTCGTGACGCCCGCCTCAGTACAGCGGGAAGTTCTGCGGATAGCCGCCGACATCCTGCGGCGGGGAGAGCGGCTGGCGGTCGATCGGCCGGTTGAGGTTCTCGCGGGCGAAGGACGGATAGCCCACGGCCGGGGGGAAGGCGTAGTCGGTGAACTTGCGGTCGCCCGGATTGACCTCGGTGCCGCCATCGAGCCAGGAGCGCTTGCTCACATAGAGGCGGGTGCGGCCCTGTTGATAGACCGTGTTGGGGCCGCTCGGGCCGTAATAGGGCCGGCCGCGGTCGTCATAGCGCTGCTTGGTCCTGGTGTCGGCGGAAGCCGGGGTCGCGAACGCAACGGCCATTGCGGCGCCCGCCGCAAGCAATGTCGCCAGTTTGTTCGCGGCAGAAAATTTCAAGCTCATCACGTCCCCTTCAGGCGGCAGGCCGCCAGTCGATTTCACCCCATACTAGCCCGGCCGGGGCGGACGCAACTAGGTCAATTGGGTCACACCAGCTCGGAATAATCGTGCGCGCCGGCAAAAGTTGCATGCAAACCAGCTACTTGAGCTTGATGCAGAATCCTTGATGCAAGTCAAAGCGCTCCGCGCAATTGCGCGTTCGCTGCGCCCAGCAGCCAGTCCGGCGAGCCCTGGGGGTCACAGCCGCGGCGCCTGAGCTCGGCATGGGCGAACAATTCCGCCAGCCTCGGCTCGTTGCCCGAGGCCAGCAGCGTCAGCCGGTTCAGCGTGCAGGCGATCGCCGCGCGGCGGGCGGGCAAGCTGTCGCCCTGGCAGGAGAAGCCGGAGATCTGCAAGGCGGGCTCCTCGTAGCGCTTGAGATAGCCGAGGCAGGCCCGCGTCCCCTTTGCCCCGCCGACCGGCCGGAACAGGGCAACGGGTCCGAATTTGGTGTCGATCAGGCCGGCCTGCTCAAGCGGGGCATCTGCACCCAAACCCATCCGGGCGGCCAAACCCGCGGCCGCTGGCCGTGTCACGTCGAATTCGGCGCCTTGGCGGTAGATTTCGAGTTCGGCCACCGGCTTGTCCGCCATATCGGTCCAGCGCAGCACGTCCCTGCGGCCGCCCTCGGAATGCCTAAAGATGACGTAAGAGGCTGTTTTTTCTGATGAATCGATCCGGCTGACGGCGAAGGCCGGATGCGAGCGGTCGGCGATGCTCCAGCCCGGTCTGTCCGCCGGACCATCGCCACGCAGGTCAGGCAGCTGTCCCAGGCCTGCGAGGGCGAGGATGGCAAACAGGGCGAGCGCCCCCACATAGGCGACCAGATGCGCCAGCGTGCCGACGACCTCGTCGGCCAAGGCCAAGAGCGTCAGCTGGATCTGGGTAGGGCTAACGGCCGTGCTGGCCTCAGGCGACTGCATCCACGTCCCTAAGGCATGGTCTTAACGTTGTCTTGAGTCCGGTTCTCGCATAGAAGCGCTGCTCTTCCTGTTTAAGCGTCAGCTTCGGGAACGGGCTTTTTCATCGGAGAGTGAACGATGGGTTACAAAGTCGCAGTCGTCGGCGCGACCGGCAATGTCGGTCGGGAAATGCTCAACATCCTGGATGAGCGCAAATTCCCCGCGGACGAGGTCGTGGCCCTGGCGTCGCGCCGCAGCGTCGGTGTCGAAGTCTCCTATGGCGACCGCACCCTGAAGGTCAAAGCGCTCGAGCATTACGACTTCTCCGACGTCGACATCTGCCTGATGTCGGCGGGTGGGTCGGTGTCGAAGGAATGGTCGCCGAAGATCGGCGCCGCCGGCGCTGTGGTGATCGACAATTCCTCCGCTTGGCGCATGGATCCGGACGTGCCGCTGATCGTGCCCGAGGTGAATGCGGCCGCGACCGAAGGCTTCAAGAAGAAGAACATCATCGCCAACCCGAACTGCTCGACCGCCCAGCTCGTGGTGGCGCTCAAGCCGCTGCACGAGAAGGCGACGATCAAGCGCGTCGTGGTCTCGACCTATCAGTCGGTGTCGGGCGCCGGCAAGGACGCGATGGACGAATTGTTCTCGCAGACCAAGGCCGTCTACACCAACGACGAGCTGGTCGCGAAGAAATTCCCCAAGCGCATCGCCTTCAACGTCATCCCCCACATCGACGTCTTCATGGAGGACGGCTACACCAAGGAAGAGTGGAAGATGATGGCGGAGACCAAGAAGATCCTGGATCCCAAGATCAAGCTGTCCGCCACCTGCGTGCGCGTGCCTGTGTTCGTCGGCCATTCCGAGGCCGTCAACATCGAGTTCGAGAATCCGATCACCGCCGATGAAGCGCGCAACATCCTGCGCGTGGCGCCCGGCTGTCTCGTCATCGACAAGCAGGAGCCCGGCGGCTACGCCACGCCCTATGAAGCGGCCGGCGAGGACGCGACTTACATCAGCCGCATCCGTGAGGACGCGACCGTGGAGAACGGTCTCGTGCTCTGGTGCGTGTCGGACAATCTGCGTAAAGGCGCCGCCCTCAACGCGATTCAGATCGCGGAAGTCTTGATCAACCGCAAGCTGATCACCGCCAAGCAGAAGGCGGCGTAAGGGGCTTACATCGGCCGGACTTCGACCACGTCAGGCACGAAGTGCTTGAGCAGGTTCTGGATGCCGTGCTGGAGCGTCGCCGTCGATGACGGGCAGCCGGAGCAGGCGCCCTTCATGTTGAGATAGACGATACCGTCCTTGAAGCCGCGGAAGGTGATGTCGCCGCCGTCATTGGCGACGGCCGGCCGCACCCGGGTCTCGATCAGGTCCTTGATCATGTCGACGGTCTCGGCGTCGGCCTCGTCGAAGAACTCGTCCTCGTCGTCGAGATCGGCCTCGCTTGTGGCCGTGCCGTCGGCCAGCAGCGGCGCGCCCGACATGTAGTGCTCCATGATGGCACCCAGGATCGCCGGCTTGAGCTGCTGCCACTCACCGCTCGCCTTCGTCACGGTGATGAAGTCCGATCCGTAGAACACGCCGGTGACGCCGGGCACCTCGAACAGCTTTTCGGCGAGCGGCGAACGCGCCGCCGATTCGCGGCTCGAAAATTCCATCGGGCTGCCGTCGACCACGACGCGGCCGGGAATGAACTTCAGCGTGGCGGGATTGGGGGTGGCTTCGGTTTGAATGAACATGGTTTTCTCCAGACGTCGCCGGTTCAAGGCCGGCGCGTGCTCTATCCCCTAGCAGATGGCGACGGCTAACGCACGGTCAAGGGGAGGCGGGATATTAGCTCATGAAAATCAGTGGGTTGGCCTTGCCCTCCCCTGGAGGGGTCCGGGACGAGCGTAGCTCGCCCGTGGTCGATCGCGCACAGCGCGAGCGGGGTGGGGTGATCTCTCCACTCGGGCAGTGTCGGATGTGGAGAGACCGTCACCCCACCCCGTCTCATGCCTCGCTTCGCTCAACATGAGCCGACCCTCTCCTCCAGGGGAGGATAAGATGCATCGTCGCTAGGACAGCGAATCCACGCTCTCATCGCTCAGGGCACCCGAGATGATCGTCACCGGCACCGGGAATGTGCCGAGCGCATGCGCGAGCAGCGAGACCAGAGGCCCGGGCCCTTCCGCGCCAGGATTGGCGGCGAGCACCAGCATGGCGATATCAGGATCCTCGTCGATCACTGCGAGCAGCTGTTCCATCGCGCTGCCTTCGCGAATGACGCGCTCCGGCGTGATGGCGGCGATGCCGTTGGCGCGCCCGGCGGCGCGGTCGAGCGCGGCTTCGGCGGCTTCCTGTGCCTCGGCGCGCATGATGTCGGCGACCCCCAGCCATTCCTGGCTCTGCTGCTCAGGCTCGATGATGCGCAGCATCACCACGCCGCCGCCGGCGCGAATCGCCCAGCGGCTGGCGTAATAGACGGCGCGATCCCATTCGGCGCTGTCGTCGACGATGACGAGGCATTTGGGCTTGTGACCCGGCTCGTAGCAAAGTCGCTTGCTGGTCATGCATGTCCCGGATTGTGCACGGGGAGCATGCTGCCACACTCCCGCGATGTTTGGGAGGGGCGAAGCGGCCGGCGCCGTGGCGCCAGCCGGTATCGCGAAGCGCGCCCTAGCGCCGGCGAATGAAGCCGACGATGTCCTTGGAGAGCTTCATGGTCTCGTCGGCGATCGCGCGCGCCCGGTCGGATCCGTCGTTCAGGATCGCCTCGATGTGGCCAGGGTCGGCGACGAGGCGCTTCATCTCACCGGCGATCGGCGCGAGCTTGGTCACGCACAGCTCCGCCAGCGCGTTCTTGAAGCTGGAGAACTGGCCGCCGCCGAACTCGCGCAGCACGTCCGCCTTGGAGCGGCCGGACAGCGCGGCGAAGATGCCGACGAGATTGTCGGCCTCGGGCCGCGCTTCCAGGCCCTTCTCTTCCGTCGGCAGCGGCTCCGGATCGGTCTTCGCCTTGCGGATCTTCTGCGCGATGGTGTCGGCATCGTCGGTGAGGTTGATGCGCGAATTGTCGGAGGCGTCCGACTTCGACATCTTCTTGGTGCCGTCGCGCAGGCTCATCACGCGCGTCGCCGGACCCGTAATCAAGGGTTCCGGCAGCGGGAAGAACAGCCCGTCATTGACGCCCTGCGCGCGGATCGAGTCGCCGAAGTCGTTGTTGAACTTCTGCGCGATGTCGCGCGAGAGTTCGAGATGCTGCTTCTGGTCCTCACCCACGGGAACGTGGGTGGCGCGGTAGAGCAGAATGTCGGCCGCCATCAGCACGGGATAGTCGAACAGGCCCACCGAGGCGTTCTCGCGGTCCTTGCCGGCCTTCTCCTTGAACTGGGTCATGCGTCCCAGCCAGCCCATGCGCGCGACGCAGTTGAAAATCCAGGCGAGCTCGGCATGGCCCGAGACCTGGCTCTGGTTGAACACGATGTGCTTCTTCGGATCGATGCCGGCCGCGATGAACGCGGCGGTCACCTCGCGGGTGTTGCGCGCGAGCTCGACCGGCCCGCCCCAGACGTCCACCCCTTGCGTGATCGCGTGCATGTCGACGACGCAATAGATGCAATTGTGGGTTTCCTGCATCTTCACGAAGTTGACGATGGCGCCGAGGTAATTGCCGAGGTGCAGATTGCCCGTCGGCTGGACGCCCGAAAAGACCCGTTCAACGAATGGCATGGTCAGCCTTCCCATAGGTATTCGGCCGTCGTTTCCAACAGCGGCGCTGCCCCGTCAAGGGTCTTTCGCGGAGGCCGTGGTCTAGCTGGGCCGTTTCAATGCGTTAACCGCCTCGCGCCAGGAGGCGGCACCGAGGATCTGCAGCAACAGGCCGTAGACGGCGATTCCGGCTGCGATCTGCACACCCAGCGCAATGAAGTGGATGAGCCCATGGGCGCCGGCCGGCACCAGACCTGCGGTCAGCCAGAGCAGGGCGCCCATGGCGATCGCGGCCAGCACGATGCGCGGCAGCCGCGTGCGGGCCGCCGCGTCGATCGAGAAGCCGAACTCGCCCGCGCCCTTGCGGAGCAGCGCGAGCGCGCTGCTCCAGGCGCCAGCCGCGATGCTTGCCGCGATTCCGCTTGCGCCAAAGACATGACCGAGCAGAACCGCGAGCACGACCGTCACCACGAAGCCCTTGGCGGTCGCGAGCAGCGGCGTCATCGTGTCGCTGCGGGCATAGAACGCCGGCGACAGCGCCTTGATCAGCACATGCGCCGGCAGGCCCAGCGCCAGCCACATCAGGGCACGCGCGGTGGCCGCGCTATCCGCCGCACCGAACGCGCCATGCTCGAACAGCAGCCCCACGATCGGCTCGGCGAGCACGATCAGGCCGACCGTGGCCGGCAGCGCCAGCCCGGCGGAAAGCTCCAGCGCGCGGGATTCGGCATGCGCCACCGCGTCGCGATCGGAGCTCGCGACGGCGCGCGTCAGCTCCGGCACCAGCACGGTGCCCATGGCGACGCCGACGATGCCGAGCGGCAGCTCGATCAAGCGGTTGGCGAAATAGAGCCAGGACACCGCGGACGGCGTTGCGGACGCGATGATCGCACCCGCCACCATCAGCCATTGCGGCCCCGAGCTTGCGATCATGCCGGGGATCGCCTTGGCGAAGAAGCCGCGCATCTCCTTGTCGAAACTCGCGCGCAGCGGTGTCGCAAGGCGCGCGCTTCGCTGCGACAGCAGCATCAAGAGTTGCAGCAAGCCGGCGAGGCCGACGGTCGCTGCCAGGATCCAGGCGGCGAAGCCGGCGTCTGCATGCCAGACCAGCAGCATCGCGATCGCGGCGATCAGCGCAATGTTGAACAGCAGTGGCGAGAACGCCGTCAGCGCGAAGCGTCCCTGCGCATTGAGCAGCCCCATCAGCACGGTGACGGGACCGGCGAAGGCGAGGTAAGGCAGCATCAGCCGCGCGTTCTGAACCGCGAGATCGAGCGTGCCACTGCCGAGGAATCCCGGCGCGATCACCGTCATGATCAGCGGCATCAACAATGCGAGCAGGAGTGAGATCCCGATCAGGGCCGTGCTGACCGTGCCGATCACGCGCCCCGCGAACGCCGCGGCTTCCGCCACCCCGTCGCGGTCCCGCACCCGCAGCCAGGCCGGGATCAGCGCCGCGTTCAGCGCGCCCTCGCTGAGCAGCCGCCGCACCACGTTGACGAGCTGGAACGCCGCCAGAAACGCATCCGCCACGGCGCCGGTGCCGAGCAGCGCCGCAATCAGGGAATCGCGGGCGAAACCCAGCAGGCGCGAGGCCAGCGTTCCCGTCGAGACGGTCAGGAAGGAGCGGATCATGCTCTCGAAAATACCGTTGCTTGCCCGCCAAGGCCCGGTCGTGATAGGCCGCGAGCTTGGATTTCAGGCCGACAGGAAGCGGATTTCCGGTTAGATCGCAATCCGGCAAACAGGATCAAGGTGAATGGCTGACGTGAAATATGACGTTCTCGGCATCGGCAACGCGCTGTTCGACGTGCTGGTTAGGACCGACGAGGCCTTTCTGGCCAAGCATGGCATGGCGAAGGGCAGCATGTCGCTGATCGACGAGGCGCGCGCGGCCGCCATCTACAAGGACATGGGTCCGGCGACCGAGGTCTCGGGCGGTTCGGCCGCCAACACCATCGTCGGTATCGGCAGCCTGGGGGCGCGCGCCGCCTATGTCGGCAAGGTCAAGGACGACCAGATCGGCAAGCTCTACGTGCACGACATTCGCGCCGCCGGCGTCGCCTTCAACACGCCGGCCGCCAAGGACGGCCCCGCCACCGGCTGCTCCTACATCCTGGTCACCGGCGACGGCGAGCGCACCATGAACACCTATCTCGGCGCGGCGCAGGACCTGTCGCCCGCCGACATCGATCCGGCCGAGATTGCCGGCGCAGGCATCGTCTACCTCGAAGGCTATCTCTGGGACCCCAAGAACGCAAAGGAGGCCTTCGTCAAGGCGGCCAAGATCGCCCATGACGCCAAGCGCAAGGTGGCGCTGACGCTGTCGGATTCCTTCTGCGTTGATCGTTATCGCGACGAGTTTCTCTCGCTGATGCGAAGCGGCACCGTCGACATCGTGTTCGCCAACGAGTCTGAGCTGCACTCGCTCTACATGACCTCGGACTTCGACACCGCGCTGAAGCAGCTGCGCAACGACGTCAATCTCGGTGTCGTCACCCGCAGCGAGAAGGGCTGCATGGTGGTCTCGTCCGAGGATGCCGTCGCAGCGCCGGCCTTCCCGGTCGAGAAGGTGGTCGACACCACCGGCGCCGGCGACCTGTTCGCCGCCGGCTTCCTCTACGGCCTCGCGCGCAACTTCGGCTACAAGCAGTGCGGCGAGCTCGGCGCGCTCGCCGCCGCCGAAGTCATCCAGCACATCGGCGCGCGGCCTCAGGTATCGTTGAAGGAGCTGGCCGAGCAGCGCGGGCTGACGGCGTAAGAAATTATCTCTGCCTCCACGATGCGGTCGGCATAGCGACCGCACTTTGCCGGCGTGCCGCGTAGAACGAGGCGCTCTCTCTGGCTCCTGATCAAAAAAAACGGCTCCGAGCCGAATGGCCGGAGCCGGGATCTTGGGCTTCTTCGCTTCTCAGTACTTGGCCATCATCGGCCCGCCGAACTTGTAGTTCAGGCCGGCCCGCACGGTATGGAAGGTGAGGTCCTGCGAGATGCGTTCGACGTAGTTGGAGCCGGGCGGAGCAAAAGTGCTGCCGGGCACGTAGGTCGATGTGTAATCCACGCCGCCGAGATCGGTGTAGAGATATTCGAGCTTAACCGTCCAATTCGGCACGAAGGCGTGCTCAACGCCGGCGCCGACCGTCCAGCCGACCTTCGTCTCGGACACCGAACCCGTCTTGGTATAACCATTGGACGAGGTGAGATCCCAGCTTCCCTTGACGCTGCCGACGGCCAGACCGCCGGTGACGTACAGCAGGGTCTTGTCGACCGCATAGCCGGCGCGGCCGCGAACGGTCACGAGCCAATCGTTGCGGATGCTTTCGTCGAATGTGCGGATCACCGGCGGATTCGCTCCGGTGAAAACGGTGCGCGCACCGATATCTGTTGCGTTGGCGTCGGCTTCTACACCCAGAACCCAAGCACCGGTCTGCCAGTTCGCGCCGATCTGAAGACCGCCGATAGCGCCGGCCGGATCGAGGCGGCGATTGCTCAGCGCCACAAACTCGTTCCTGAACGCTACGCCTTCCACGGCCCAGCTGCTGGTGGGATCGAGCACGGTGCCGAGATCCGACTGCCCCCAAGCGTAACCCGCATTCACGCCCACGTAAAAACCGGTCCAGTTATAGACGGCTACGGCGGTCGCTGGTGCCTTGAAGGGCCGGGCCGCGAGATCTGCAGCGCTTGCCGAGCCGACGGTTGCAAATCCAATTCCTGCAACCAGGATGGTCCTCCAAGCCAATTTCATGGCATTCCCCCTAGATCAACAATCAAGTCAGGACACGACCGTAACATTGTACTGCCGCCGATGGCTGTGCCGGGCCTGCCACAGGTGATCGACATTGAACGCGCGTGGGAGACGCCACAAGCAGAATGAATGGCGCACCTGTCCAAATAGCTGGAACTAAGGTGCCGCGCAGCATCCGGCGGCGTAACGCTCGTCATCCCCGTCATTGCGAGCGCAGCGAAGCAGTCCAGAATCTCTGCGGGGAGACAGCTGGATTGCTTCGCTGCGCTCGCAATGACGATGTAGGCAGGCGCGGGCCTCAATCAAAACTGTCATCGCCCGGCGAAGACCGGGCGATCCAGTACTCCGAGCGGCTGTGATGGATCGAGAAGCCGCGGCGTACTGGATTCGCCTGCGGGGGGAATGACGGTATATGGAGAGCGTTCAACACTTTCACGCCGTCTTCGCCGCCTTCAATCCGAGCCGCTGCTCGACTGCCTCGCGCATCAGGAATTTCTGGATCTTTCCGGTCACGGTCATCGGAAATTCGTCGACGAACTCGACGTAGCGCGGGATCTTGTTGTGGGCGATCTGGCCCTCGCAGAAGGCACGTACTTCCTCAGCCGTCAGTTGCTCGCCCGTTCTGACGCGGATCCAGGCGCAGAGCTCCTCGCCGTAGCGGGTGTCCGCCACGCCGAAGATCTGTACGTCCTGGATCTTGGGATGGCGATATAGAAACTCCTCGATCTCGCGCGGATAGAGATTTTCGCCGCCGCGGATCACCATGTCCTTGATGCGGCCGACGATGTTGCAATAGCCCTCGTCGTCGATGGTGGCGAGGTCGCCGGTGTGCATCCAGCCGTTGGCGTCGAGCACGTCGGCGGTCTTTTCCTTCTCCTCCCAATAGCCCAGCATGACATTGTAGCCGCGGGTGCAGAGCTCGCCGCGTTCGCCCCGCTTGACGATCTTGCCTTCGAGGTCGACGATCTTGACCTCGACATGCGGGTGGATGCGGCCGACCGTGGAGACGCGCCGCTCGAGCGGATCGTCGGTTGCGCTCTGGAAGCTGACCGGGCTGGTCTCGGTCATGCCATAGGCGATGGTGACCTCGCGCATGTTCATTTCGGTGTTGACGCGCTTCATCACCTCGATAGGGCAGGGCGCGCCGGCCATGATGCCGGTCCGCAGCGATGTCAGGTCGAAGCCGGCGAATTCGGGGTGATCAAGTTCGGCGATGAACATCGTCGGCACGCCGTAGAGCGCCGTGCATTTCTCCTGCTCGATGGTGCGCAGCGTCGCGAGCGGGTCAAAACCCTCGCCGGGATAGACCATTGCGGCGCCGAGCGTCACGGAGGCAAGGTTGCCCATCACCATGCCGAAGCAATGATAGAGCGGCACCGGAATGCAGATGCGGTCCTGTTCGGTGAGGCGCATCGCGCGGCCGACGAAATAGCCGTTGTTGAGGATGTTGTGGTGGGTCAGTGTCACGCCCTTCGGTGATCCGGTCGTGCCGCTGGTGAACTGGATGTTGACGGGATCGTCGAACTGCAGCTCGGCGCCGAGCGCGGCCAATTGCTGACGGTGCCGGTCGCCACCCATCTGCGCGACCTCGTCGAAGGCAATTGTGCCCGGTGCGGCCGGGCCGCCGATCTGGATGACATTGCGGAGGGCCGGCAGCCGTGCCGTTTGCAGCTGTCCGGGCCTGGCGGATGACAGCTCCGGCAATAGCGTGTTGAGCATCTCCATGTAGTTGCTGGTCTTGAACGCCGTCGCGGTGACGATCGCCGCGCAGCCGACCTTGCGAAGGGCAAATTCCAGCTCGCTCAGGCGATAGGCAGGATTGATCGTCACCAGGATCAGGCCGGCCTTGGCGGCGGCGAACTGGGTCAGCGTCCATTCCGGTCGGTTCAGCGACCAGATGCCGATCCGCTGGCCCCGCTCGAGTCCGAGCGCGAGAAAGCCGGCGGCGAGCGCATCGACCCGTTCGGCGAATTCCGACCAGGTCCATCGCACCCCGTGGCTGGGCGAGACCAGCGCTTCGCGATTGCACCAGCGCTGCGCGGCCTGGTCGAGACTCCGGCCGATCGTGTGGCCGAGCAGCGGCGCGTCCGAGATGCCGCAAACGTAGCTGTCCGCTTTGTCCGCCAAGTCGAAATCCTTTCGTGAGTGATGATCGGCACACTCTACCCGTCGTCATGCCCGGACTTGTCCCGGGCATCCACGTTCTTTGTGCCGCGTGGCAAGTCGTGGATGGCCGGGACAAGCCCGGCCATGACGTCAGGTGAGAGGTTGCGAGTCACGCCGCCTTCTGCCCGCTTCCGGCAGCATCGAGCCCGGCATAAACGCCGCGCTCAAAGCCCGCGAACGCCTCCAGGCATTTCGCATCCGCGAACGGCAGCAGCTGCATCAGGATGACGCCGGTGACGTCGCGCGCCGGATCGATCCAGTAGTAGGTGTTGGCAAGGCCTGCCCAGGCGAGGCTGCCGGCGCTGCGGCCCTCGGCGGTCTTGGCGGTGTTGATCATGAAGCTGAGGCCCCACTTCTTCACCTGCTCAGGATAGAGATCGACGTCGTTGGTGTACATCGGCGCCGCCGTCGTCATCTTGCCCATAGCGAGGTCGCCAATGTGGTTCTGCCCCATCGTCGCGACCGTCTCGGCTTTCAGCACCTGGTTGCCGTTGCCGCGGCCCTTGTTGAGGATCATCTGGGTGAACTTGATGTAGTCGGCCGCCGTCGAATAGAGCCCGCCGCCGCCCATGTGGAATTCCGGCTCCTGCTCGAGCTCGAACGGGATCGCTGCGAGCTGGCCGTCCTCGCCGCGCGCATGCATGCCGACCAGCCGCTTGCGCATGTCGTCGGTGATCTTGAAAGCGGTGTCGCGCATGCCGAGCGGCGCGAACAGATTGTCGCGCAGGTAAGCATCCAGCCGCTTGCCGCTGGCGCCTTCCACCGCCTTGCCGACGAAATCGATGTTGGTGCCGTATTCCCAGCGCGTGCCGGGGTCGGACATGATCGGCGTCTTCAATGCCGCGTTCTGGCAGGTGGTGATGGCGGGAATGCCGTTCTTGTCCAGATAGACCGCGAGATCGCCGTTCCACATGTTGTAGCAGAAGCCGGCGGTGTGGGTCATGAGCTGGCGTAGCGTGATCGGCCCCTTGGCCGGGCGCAGCTTCGCCTCGCCATTGGCGTCAAAACCTTCGAGCACCTGCGGATTGGCGAGCTCCGGCAAGACATCGCCGATCGGCGCATCCAGCGACAGCCTGCCCTGCTCGACCAGCTGCATGGCGCCCGCTGTGGTCACCGCCTTCGTCATCGATGCGATCCAGAACACGCTGTCGGCGGTCATCGGATCGGGCTTGGACAGATCGCGCTTGCCGAACGCGCCCTGATACAGCACGTCTTGACCATTGGCCGCGATGGCGACGACGCCCGGAATCTCCTTGGTCTCGCTCTTCTGACGCAGAATCTCATCGATCTGTGCTTGGCTTTGCATGGCGTTTCCTCGGGTTTGATTATTGTTGGAAGTGATCGATTGTCTTCCCGGATCTCCGGCGCGGCAAGCGCCATCTATCTACCTGCACCGGTCGCGATGTCGTGACTTGACGGTCTTGATCAAACGCAAGACGACAACGAGGCTGAGCGCGTACGCTCTTTTACAATCTGCGGTAGCTCGACGTGCCTCGCCTCACCTTGGATGGGTTTCTCGCGATATGCTTCGTGGTTTCGAACCCCTGAAACATTTAGTGAGCTGCCGCGTTCAGCACCCGGCCCGATCGACGAGCCGTTAAGACTTGATGCAAATGTTGCCGGCCGTCGATGGGCGGCGAGGGGGACCTCAGATGATTTCGACCTGGAGCGAATGGAAGCGCTATCCCCGTCCGGGACGTGGCGAGAACCTGGAGGCGCCGATTTCGCCGGGCATCTACGAGGTCCGCGTCGCCGGTACCGGCGCCCTTTATTCCTTTGGGGCGGTGGACAATCTGGCGCAGGCGCTGGCGCTGCTGCCGGTCGGCTCGAAGTCATGGTTCGGTCGCCGCGACACCTCGTCAGTCCCCGATTTAGAGTACCGGACCTGCGCGACGTCCACGAAAGCGGATGCCAAGGCCGCCGCGGAGCGCATGATCGGCCGCCGCGAGACCTATATGAGCGGCGCGGCCTAAGGCCGCTGCCAGTTTAGCTGCCATCTGACGTGCGTTTGCAGGGCGGTGCATTGCGCACCGTCTGTCCTTATATTGCGGCCGATCCGATCGCCCAGGGAGAAACGCCATGACACCGACCGCCGCCGCACGCGCCCCGCAAGCCACCGCCACCCTGCGCGACCGGTTGAAGGACCCCTCGCTGCTGAAGGAGGCCTGCTACATCGACGGCGCCTGGGTCGGCACGCCGGTCTTCGCCGTCAACAATCCCGCCACCGGCGTCGAGCTCGCAAAGGTGCCGCAGCTTGGTGCTGACGACACCACCCGGGCGGTCGAAGCCGCCGAGCGCGCCTTTCCGGCCTGGGCCAAGCACACGGCCAAGCAGCGCTCCAACACCTTACGCAAATGGTTCGAGCTGATCACCGCCAACCGCGAGGATCTCGCGCTGATCCTCACCTCAGAGCAGGGCAAGCCGCTCACCGAGGCGCTCGGCGAGGTCGATATCGGCGCGGCCTATATCGAGTTCTTCGCCGAGGAAGCGAGGCGCGTCTATGGCGAGACCATCCCGACCCAGCGCGCCGATGCGCGCCTGCTCGCCATCAAGCAGCCGATCGGCGTCTGCGGTGCGATCACGCCGTGGAATTTCCCGAACTCGATGATCACGCGCAAAGTGTCGCCGGCGCTGGCGGCCGGCTGCACCGTGGTGCTCAAGCCCGCCAACGAGACGCCGCTGTCGGCGCTGGCGCTGGCCGTGCTCGCCGAGCGGGCCGGCATCCCCAAGGGCGTGCTCAACATCATCACCGGCGATGCGCCGCCGATCGGCAAGGTGCTGTGCGAGCATCCGGCGGTGCGCTTCGTCGGCTTCACCGGCTCGACCGCCGTCGGCAAGATCCTCTACCAGCAGGCCTCGGTCGGCGTGAAGCGGCTCGGCCTTGAGCTCGGCGGCAACGCGCCGTTCGTGGTGTTCGACGACGCCGACATCGATGCTGCGGTCGAGGGCGCCATCGTCTCGAAATACCGCAACATGGGCCAGACCTGCGTCTGCGCCAACCGCATCTACGCCCAGGACAAGATCTACGACGAGTTCGTGCAGAAGCTGTCGAAGAAGGTCGCGGCAATGAAGATCGGCGACGGCACCGAGAGCGGCGTGACGCAGGGCCCGCTGATCAACATGAAGGCGGTCGACAAGGTCGAGCGCCACATCGCCGATGCCGTCAAGCGCGGCGCCAAGGTCGTCACCGGCGGCAAGCGCAGCGAGCTGGGGCGCTCCTTCTTCGAGCCGACGGTGCTCGCCGACGTCAAGCCGGACTCGCTGGTGTCGCAGGAGGAGACCTTCGGCCCCCTCGCACCCGTGATCCGTTTCAAGGACGAGGCGGACGTCATCGCGATGTGCAACGCCTCGCCGTTCGGCCTTGCGTCGTACTTTTACTCCCGCGATCTCGGCCGCGTCTGGCGCGTCGCCGAAGCGCTGGAGTCGGGCATGGTCGGCGTCAACACCGGCCTCATCACCACCGAGGTCGCGCCCTTCGGCGGCGTCAAGGAAAGCGGCCTGGGTCGCGAAGGCTCCCGTCACGGCATGGAAGAATATGTCGAGATCAAATACGTGATGATGGCGGGGGTGTGAGCGGCTCGCTCGTGTCAGCGCGAATGCGAGCCAGGCGGAGATGTTGGAGAGGCCGACCGGCCTCTCCACGTCATTGCGAGCGCAGCGAAGCAATCCAGAATCCCTCCGCGGAAACACTCTGGATTGCTTCGCTGCGCTCGCAATGACGGAGCGAGACGCGACAGTCGCGCCTAAATCTTCAGCTCTGTCCCCGTCACGCGCCGATACGCTTCCAGGTACCGCTTGCTGGTCGCGTCAACCACGCTGGCCGGCAGCGGCGGCGGCGGGGCGTCGCCGTTCCAGCGGCCGGCGCGGCGCTCGACGTCGAGATAGTCGCGCAAGGGCTGCTTGTCGAAGCTCGCCTGCGGCTGGCCCGGTCTGTAGGCGTCGACCGCCCAGAAGCGCGACGAATCCGGCGTCATCACCTCGTCGATCAGGATGATGCGGCCGTCCTTGTCGCGGCCGAACTCGAACTTGGTGTCGGCGATGATGATACCCTGCTCGCGGGCGAGCTCCTCGCCCAGCGTGTAGATCGCCCGCGTCATGCTCTCCAGCGTGTAGGCGACCTCGTCGCCGACCACCGCGCGCATCTTCGCGATGGTGATGTTCTCGTCATGGCCGCTTTCGGCCTTGGTCGCGGGGCTAAAGATCGCCGGCTCCAGTTTTTCGCTCTCGACGAGGCCCGGCTTCAGCTTCTCGCCGGCCAGCGTGCCGCTCGCCGCATATTCCTTCCAGGCGGAGCCTGAGAGATAGCCGCGGATCACGCATTCGATCGGGAACACGGTGGTGCGCTTGCACAGCATGGCGCGGCCGAGGATCTCGGCGCGGTGCGGCTGCAACGCCGGCACGGCCGCAATGATCTCGTCGGTGTCGGCGCTGATCATGTGATGCGGCACCACGCCTTCGAGCTCATTGAACCACCACGCGCTGATCTGGGTCAGCACCGCGCCCTTCATCGGGATGGTCTCGCCCATCACCACATCGAAGGCGCTGATGCGGTCGGTGGTGACGAGCAGCAGGCGTTCGTCGTCGACGGCGTAGATATCGCGCACCTTGCCGCGTCCGATCTTGGATAGAGGCAGGTCGCTGGAGAGCATGGTGGTCATCGGCAAAGCCTTCGCACAGGACATCCGGCCGCGTCTGATGGCGCGGCCGGACACCGGATTAGCCTATTCCGGCAGCGGAATGAACTCGTGTTCCTGCGGAACTGCGGCGAAGCGCCCGGTTTTCCAGTCCTGCTTGGCCTGCTCGATCCGCTCCTTGCTGGAGGAGACGAAATTCCACCAGATGTGGCGCGGGCCTTCCAGCGCATCGCCGCCGAGAAACATCATTCGCGTCGCCTTCAGCGCCTTCACGGTGATGCGGTCACCGGGCCGGAAGATCAGCAGGCGCGGCCCCTCATAGCCCTCGTTGGCGATCTCGACCTCGCCGTCGACGACATAGATCGCACGCTCCTCATGATCGGGGTCGAGCGGCACGCTCGCGCCCGCGAGCGCCGTGACCTCGGTGTAGAACCAGGGCGAGACCATCGACACCGGCGAGGCGATGCCGAAGGCGGAGCCCGCGATCACCCGCGCGGTGAAGTCGCGCTCGGAAATCATCGGCAAATCGCCTGCCGCATAATGCTGGAACGACGGCGCGATCTCTTCGGAGCCCGCCGGCAGCGCGATCCAGCTTTGCAGGCCGAGCATCTTCTGGCCCGAGGCGCGCTGCGCGTCCGGCGTGCGCTCGGAATGCGCGATGCCGCGCCCGGCCGTCATCAGGTTCATCGCGCCGGGCGCGATCTCCTGGACATTGCCCTCGCTGTCACGATGCATGATGGCGCCGTCGAACAGATAGGTGACGGTGGCGAGCCCGATATGCGGATGCGGCCGCACGTCCATGCCCTTGCCGGAGACGAACTGCACCGGGCCGAAATGGTCGAAGAAGATGAAGGGCCCGACCATCTGCCGCTTGCCGTGCGGCAATGCCCGCCGCACCGCGAACCCGTCACCGAGATCGCGCGTGCGCGGCACGATGACGAGATCGAGCGCATCGCAGGACATGGGATCGCCGAGCACGGGATCGTTCGAGGGCTGCCAGCTCATGGGGGGACTCCTTTTGGCTTTGTTGGACGCGACGCTAGCAGGATTTCGCATCGCCGTCGCGACAAAGCTCCGCTAACCCTTGCATGCGGATGGACCTTGAAAAAGCGAGCCTGACGAACGATGTTCGGCTGCCTTCAACCGCGACCGTTCGCCCCAGCCGATGACCCTTGCCGCAACCGAGCTCGCCTTTCGCGCTGCCAGCGTCGCGCTGCTGCTTGTGCTCGCGGCCTCGCTTGTCTCCGGCCTCCGTCATGTGCTGGCAGCCCGCCTCGGCGCAGCCTTCGCGCTCGGCTCGGCGGCGCACGCCGCGAGCTATTCCATCGGCGTGTTGTCGCCCGTTCCAATCTGGCACGCGCCGCTGATTGCATTGTCGACCGGCAACATCGTCGTATTCTGGCTGTTCACGCGCGCGCTGTTCGACGACGAGTTTCGGTTACGCTGGTGGCACGGATTGATCTGGGCCGCGGTGACCGCCTTCAGCTTGGTCGGGTGTCTCTGGATCGCGCCCGGCGGCAACGCGCGGTTCTCCGTGACGGCAGTGAACCTGATCGTGCTTGGCTTCATCGCGCTTGCAGTGGCGCAGACGATCGGATCGTGGTCCGCCGATCTGGTCGAGCGTCGCCGCCGCCTGCGCGTCGTCATCGTCTGCGCCGCCGCACTCTATGGCGGGTTGAATGCGCTGCTCCAGATCCTCGTTGCCTTCAGCGCGAGCGATGTCGCCGACACCGTCAATACAGGCGTGCTCGCCTGCATCGTTGCCGCGATCGCCTACGCAATGTTGCGAGTCGATGGCGCCGATCTGTTTCCGATTGCGCCAGAGCCCGCACCCGCGATCGCGCCGATCCAGCCTTTGGCCGAGGACTCCGACCAGAAACTCATCGATGCCCTGATGCGCCTGATGGCGGACGAGCGGATCTATCGCCAGGAGAACATTACCATCGGTGTGCTGGCGGGCCGGCTCAGGATTCCCGAATACAGGCTGCGCCGCCTGATCAACCAGCGGCTCGGCTATCGCAATTTCAATGTGTTCCTGAACAACCACCGCATCGAGGAAGCCAAGGCCGCGCTCGCCGATCCCTCCCAGGCCGAGGTCCCCGTCATCACCATTGCCATGGACGCCGGCTTCCAGTCCCTGGGACCATTCAACCGCGCCTTCAAGGCGGTGACAGGCGTAACGCCGACCGAGTACCGGCGGTTGAAGACGAGTGCGGCTTGATCTTTCTTTACCTCTCCCCGCTTGCGCGGAGAGGTCGGATCGCTCTTGCGATCCGGGTGAGGGGGTACGGGTCCGTCGGCAGTCTCGCGTGCGGAGAGGCCCCTCACCCCAACCCTCTCAGCGCGAGCGAAGCTCGTCGCGGCCCCGTAAGAACGGGGAGAGGGAGCGCACCACCGCTGTGACGGCACGGTACCTCTAAGGATTTGGAATGGCTTCACAATTCCAAAATCGGCCAGCCCGCCCCGATTTCAACCAACCCCTTTTCCAAATCCGGCGAGCATCCCCCGCCCGCATCCCGCTTCCTCCCCGGCATACGCCTCAGCCGGAGAACGCCCGTGACCCGCCGCCGCAAGATCGGCCTTTTCGCCTCCGCCATCGCCGCAGCCGGCCTCGCGCTCGGCGCGGCTCGAGCCCACGACGTGCCGAAGGTCGCGACCGGCTTCGTCGCCGACATCCTGTGCGCCGAGACGTTCGTGTCCGGCCTCGATCCCGGGCGCAACTTCGCCGAGACCACCGACGCCATGCCCGGAGCGGGCCTGATCAGCTGGGCGATGGAGTACAGAATCGACCGCGTCCGCAAGGATGTCACGGTGACGCTGTTCGGCCTCGGCCGCAGCCACGCCATCTATCGCGAGGGCCTCGGCTGCACGCTTGAGCACGGCGCCGGCATTGCCTCCGTCGAGCCGCTGCCTGACGACAAGCGGCCCGCGTTGCCCCCCGCGATCGCCGGCCCCGCGATCGTGCCGCCGCAGAGCCCCGAGCTCGGCGCCGCGCTCGACCGCGCCTTCGCCGAGCCTGCTCAGCCGCCTTACCGCCGCACCCGCGCCATCGTCGTGATGAAGGCCGGCCGCGTCGTCGCCGAACGCTACGCCGACGGCATCGGCCCCGAGACGCCGCTGCTCGGCTTCTCCATGACCAAGTCGGTCGTCTCGGCGCTGATCGGCGTGCTGGTGCGCCAGGGCAAGCTGAAGCTCGACGGCCCCGCACCGGTCGCCGCCTGGAAGGATCCCGACGATCCGCGCCATGCCATCAATGTCGATCAGCTGCTGCGCCACACCGCGGGCCTCGCGCTCGGCAGCTCGTTGCAGGCCTCGCTGGGCTCCGCCTTCGAGCCGGTCAACAGGATGAAATTCGCCGAGAAGGACATGGCCGCCTATGCCGAGAGCATGCCGCTCGCAACCGCGCCCGGCACCGCATGGAATTATCACGACGGCAACACCCTCATTCTCTCGCGTCTGATCCGCGATGCGGCCGGCGGCACACCGCAAGACGCGCTGCGCTTTGCGCGCCGCGAATTGTTCGCCCCGCTCGGCATGCGCCATGTCGTGCTCCAGCTCGACGGCGCCGGCACGATCGAGGGGTCGACCGAGATGCTCGCCTCCGCCCGCGACTGGGCGCGCTTCGGCCAGCTCTATCTCAATGACGGCGTCGCCGGTGGCAAACGCATCCTGCCGGAAGGGTGGGTCACCTATTCGGCGACGGCCACGCCGAATGCGTGGGTCGGCATCGGCGCCGGCTTCTGGACCAACCAGGGCGACAGCTTCGGCGCAAATCTTCGCATGGAGCACGGCTGGCCGCGCGATGCCTTCTTCGCCAAGGGCACGATCGGGCAGTACACCATCGTGATCCCGTCGGAGCAGCTGGTGATCGTGCGCATGGGGCGCTCGCCGAACGCGCCGCCGCACGCCGACGGTGTGTTCGACCTCGTGCGCGATGTGGTGGCGGCAACGCGCGCGGAGGGGAAGCTGGCGGGAGTGGATTGAATCGCGATCTGTTCTTCCTTCTCCCCTTGTGGGAGAAGGTGGCGCGAAGCGCCGGATGAGGGGTATGCCTCCGCGGACTCAAAATGCGAGAGAAGTGCGAGCGGAGAGAGACCCCCTCACCCGTCTCGCCGCTATGCGGCGAGCCACCCTCTCCCACAAGGGAGAGGGTGCAGCGGCCGCGCTGTGAGAGCTCCTACCGTCCCAATTCCGTCGCCTGCGCCACGCGCTCGAACCGCTCCAGCGTCATGATCGCATCCGCGAACTTCTCCGCGCGCGCGTTCAGCACGGGGCGGGCCAATGTCAAAAATTTCTGCTGCATCGCCTGTGTATCCGGGAACGAGGTCGGCTCTCCGGACGGATCGGCGTAGAGCCGCTCGTGCACGCCGTCGTCCGTGGTGATGCTCACGCGCGCGCCGAAGGGATGAGTGCGGCCGATCTCGAGCCGGTCGTCCTGCACCACGTCGAACTTGTCGGCGAGCGCGTCGATGGTGGCGTCGCCGAGCCGGCTGTAATCGTCCCAGCCGAATGAACCCTGGTCGAGTGCGAGCGCGCCGGTGAAGAACATCGAGAACTGGCCGCCGACGATCGAGCGCGGGTGCCGCTTGGTCGCGGCGTCGCCGGTCAGCGTGATGCCGTTGCGGTGCAGGCCGATCTCGACGCGCTTGACCTGCTCCGGCGTCAGATTGTGCTCGCGCCGCATCGCGATCAGCGCGTCGATCGCGGCATGGGTGTAGCGGCAGCTCGGATAGGGCTTCACGCCAATCTTCATCGTTTCGTAGGTCTTGCCGAGCTCGGCGACTGCCTTGTCGGGATGCGCATCGTCGGTGTAGCCGGCGAGCAGGCCGTGCTTGCCCTCGACCGATTCCGTCGCACCGACGAAATCGTTGCGCGCGAGCGTCGCGGCGATCACCCCGTTCATCGCGGCGGCGCCGACCTGGTAGCGCTTGTTCCAGGCGCCGTTGACCAGAAATTGCAGCGAGCCCGCGGCCTGGCTGCCGGAGACGCCAAACGCGGCAATCAGCTGCTTCTCGCTCAGGCCGAACAGCTTGCCCGCCGCCGCGGCCGCGCCATAGGTGCCGGCCGTCGCCGTCGGGTGGAAGCCGCGCGCGTAATGCGAGGTCGGATCGAGCGCATTGCCGAGGCGGCAGCAGACCTCGTAGCCAGCAACGATCGCCGTGAGCACGTCGCGCCCGGAGGCGCCGACCATCTCGCCGACAGCGAAGGCGGCCGGCACCACCGGTGCGCTCGGATGCAGCGAGGAATCGGCATGGGTGTCGTCGAAATCGAGGGAGTGGCCGAGCGCGCCGTTGAGCAGCGCCGCGACCGCCGGCGTCCAGGTCTTGGCATCACCGAACACGGTGGACTCGCCCTTGGTGTCGAGCGCCAGCGCCTCCAGCATCTTCAGCATCGACGGGGTCGATTCCGCCTCGCGTCGCGCCCTGATGGCGCTGCCGAGGAAGTCCAGCGTCAGGACCTTGGCGCGCTCCAGCACCTCCGCCGGAATATCCTGGTACTTGAGATTGAAGACATAGGCGGCGAGCGTTGCGGTTTCGTGAGCCATCGTGTTTCCTCGATTTGGCGCGCAAGTTAGGCGGGCTGATTTGGCCTTTCAAGCGGCCTTGCGTCGGCGGGGATCAGCCATGCTTTTGCTTAGGCGAAAAGGATCGGGATATTCCGCATGACGCGCGCAAGGCAGCTGTTCGACCGGATTCGAGCGCGGCGGACGCAATTGGGGCTGGCGATCCGGGTCACGGTCGCCGCGACAGCGGCCTATGCGATCGCGACCGCGCTGCATCTGCTGCTGCCGCTCTGGGCGGTGCTGACCTCGCTGATCGTGACCCAGATGAGCGTCGGCCGCTCGCTGAAGGCGACGCGCGACTACATGCTCGGCACCATCGGCGGAGCCCTCTATGGCGGCGCCATCGCCATCCTGATTCCCTATTCCAGCGAGGCGGGCCTGCTCGGCCTGCTGGTCCTCTCCGTCGCCCCGCTCGCCTTCATCGCCGCGATCAATCCGAGCCTCAGCGCCGCCACTGTCACCGCCGTGATCGTGCTCCTGGTTCCGACCCTGCATCATGCCGATCCCCTGACCTCGGCGATCGATCGGGTCAGCGAGGTCGGCGTCGGCGCCGTCACGGGATTGCTGGTCTCCTTCCTGGTGCTGCCCTCGCGCGCGGTGCGGCAGATCCGCGCCAGCGCGGCGGTTCTGCTCGAGCTGATCGCCGATGCCCTCGCCGAGTTGCTGGCAGGCCTCACGCGCGGCCGCGACAACGACGCGCTGCACCGGATCCAGGACGGCATCGGCACCGCGATGGTCAATCTGAATGCGATCGGCTCCGAAGCCGAGCGTGAGCGCGCGGCGCGCTTGTCGAGCGGTCCGGACACCGGCCCATTGCTGCGAACGATCCTGCGGCTGCGCCATGACGTCGTGATGATCGGCCGCGCCACGGTGGTGCCGCTGCCGGTGGAAGTGCAATTGCGGCTGGCAGCGCCCCTGTCGGAAGTGTCGACCGTGATCGCCCGCTTCCTCCGCTCGGCCGCTGGCGCCTTGCGCGAGGGCGCCGGCGCGCCGCCGATCCATCCCGTCCATGTCGCGCTCCAGCACTATGCCGAGGCGGTCGCGTCCGTCCGTCAGGATGGCCTGATCCGCGGCCACGCGAGCGACACAGCCGAGCGCTTCTTCGCGCTCGGCTTCTCCCTGGAGCAGATGCACCAGAATCTCGGCGACCTCGACCGCGTCGTCGGCGAATGGTCGGAGGCCTCGACAGATAAAACCGCACGCGTTGCGGAGTGAGTTCGGGCGCGTCGTCGTCAACGTCGGCTTTCGACAGTAATGCGCGTGTGCGCGCGGCGGTGATCGGCGGTCTGCGGCTCTGAGCCGCTCCACGCACAAGGTTCCATCGGGTCATGTTGCTGACGCATTCTCTGTTTTAATCGGCGGCAAGCTAAACACGACGTGAGACCACTCCGGTTCTCACAACGGTTCCGTAGCCAGGGGTTGGCTCGAATCCGCAAAACGTTCGGCAAGTTCATGAGCGCTGCTGCGTTCGCTTGACCACGTTTGCGGTTCTGGAACCGGACAATCTAAAAAATCACAGGACTCATGATGCTCTTCCGCTCGAGCGCCGCAGTTTGCGGCGCCCTGGTTACGCTTGCCTTCTCTGTTGCCGTTGCTCGAAGTGAAACGCGTGGGGATCACTCAAGTGCCGTCGTCGATGCCGCCTCAGGCGATGCGATTATTGGCGCGGCGTCCACCTATAATCCGTTCAAGCCCGGCAAGGAGGAGGGCGGTCCGCAGACGGCTTCCGGCGAACGTTATGATCCCTCCGCCTGGACGGCTGCCATCAAGACGAGCCTGCGCCGGAAATTCGGTGGGGTCGGATTCGGCGCGAGGCCGAAATATGCTCTCGTCGAGGCCGTGGGCAAGAAGGTCATCGTCAAGATAAACGACGTGGGACCACTAAGACCTGGCCGCATCATCGACCTCAATGAGCGAACGATGCGCCATTTCGATCCGAGCATGGACCTCGGTGTCATTCCTGACGTGAAAGTCAGTCCGCTCGCTGGCGACAATTGGACTGCAGGGCCGGTGGGCTGAACAGGGCGTGTTCGTTCAATGTCGGCCCGCACAGTTCATCGGGCCGTCTCCACGATGCGTCCCATCATGTTGCGGACCACGAGCTTGTGGAAGGGCATGATCAGCGCAAGATAGGTCCGGCCGAGCAGGTTGTGCGTGCGCACCAGCGTGGTCGAGGTCACCTGCCGGCGCGCGGCATTGCCTGAAACGTCGACCACGATGCGGAAATCGAGGTGCGAATCATCGAAGCCCGCGACCAGCTGCTCCGGCGTCTCGCTCAGCACCGGAAACAGGCCGATCATGCCGCCCGGCGCCGGGGCGCCTTCGCCCGATGTCTTCAGCCCGAACGGCCTCACCAGAATGTTGCGCAGGCGCAGCAGTGCGTCGATCCAGCGCGGCCCGTGCAGCACCATCCTGGTGCAGGCTTCGCGGGCATTCACCGCCGCGGCGCCGATGTCCACGCAAAACGCGTCGATGAACTGCGCGCCGGCGAGCAGCGCATCGGCATCGACTTCAGGCGCGACTTCGCGGACCGTCCCGATCATCCCGCCATTTTGCGCGTCAGCATCCGGAAGCGCAAGATCAGGAGCCCGGCATAGACGAACGTGCCGATCGAGAATCCGATCCAGACGCCGATCGCGCCCAGCCCTGTGTGGAACGCCAGCAACCAGCCGATGGGAAAAGAGACGCCCCAATAGCCGATCGCGGCGAACAGCAGGGTCATCTTGGTGTCGTTGATGCCGCGCAGCGCGCCGCCCATGATGGTCTGCAGGCCGTCGGCGATGAAGAAGCTGGCCCCGACCAGCAGCAGCGTTGCCGTCAGCTCGACGGTGACCGCACTTTCGCTGCCGGCGCCGAAGAACAGCCGGCCGAGCTGATAGCGACCGATCACGATGGCGATCGTCAGCGCGGAGACCAGCGCGAGGCCGAGCACGGCTGCGACGAGCCCTGCGCGCTTCACCGCCGCCGGATCATTGCGGCCGAAGGCATGACCGACCCGCACGGTCGCCGCCATGCCGATGCCGAGCGGCACCATGAACAGCACGGCGGTGACCTGGAGCGCGATCTGGTGCGCGGCAATCGCGGTGGTCGAGATCAAGCCCATCAGCAGGGCGGCCGAGGAGAACAGGCCATATTCCAGCAGCAGGGAGAACGAGATCGGCGCGCCGATCGAGATCAGCTGGCGCATCAAGGGCCAGTCGATCCGCCAGAGGCGGGCGAGCGGATGATAGTCCGCGAACGGCTTGCGTAGCCCGGCGATCGCGAGCGCGGCGAGGAAGGTGCCGAGATTGACCAGCGTGGTCGCAAGCCCCGCGCCGAACAGGCCGAGCTCGGGCAGGCCGAACAGCCCGTGGATCAGGGCATAGACCAGCGCGGCATTGACCGGGATCGCCGCCAGCGTGATCCATAGCGGCGCCTGCGGCCGGTTCACTGCGCTCATCATGCTGCGCAGCGCGATGAATCCGAGCGCCGGTGCGATGCCCCAGGCAAGGCCGTTTAGATAGTGCTGCGCCAGCGCGGCCGAGTGCGGCGTTTGACCGAGCGTGAGCAAAATCTGCTCGCCATAGAGCGGCGAGGCCATCATCGGCAGCGAAATCAGCAGCGCGGCCCACAGACCGACGCGCAAGGAGCGCCGAATGCGCCTGACGTCGCCGGCGCCGTACGCCTGCGCCGCCAGCGGCGACACTGCGGAGGTCAATCCGAGCCCGAAGGTGAAGCTGACGAAATAGACCGTATGTGCCAGCGCCGCCGCGGCCACCGCCTCCTCGCCGAGCCGCCCGATCATCGCAAGATCGGTCGTGATCATCGCGATCTGCCCGAGTTGCGTCAGCATCAGCGGCACGGCGAGGCGCAGCGTCTCGACGAATTCTTCGGCAAGGTGGCTCTGCCGTGCGTCCAGGCGTGCCCGGTACCGCCGTTTGGTATCCAAAAGCTCGGTCATGCCGGGGACATAGCAGCCTCGATCGGCGAAGTAACGGCAAAGAAATGTGAGGGCGGGTGCCGCTGAAAAAAAGGCGGGGCTCAGGCGAAGGAAAGGTCGGGTTGCGCCGTATTCGTCATGTGCGGCGAATCTGGGCCGGTCTCACATTGGGAATTGAGTATGATAACGAGATTTAGACTGACGTTCGCCGCACTGTTCATCGGTTCCGCCATCCTGAGTGCCGACGCCGCTGCAGCGGCCGACCTGAGGCTGCCCGCAGCGCCGCCCCCGCAGTCGGCGTCGGCAGCCTTGCTGAGCTGGGCGGGGCCCTATGTCGGGATTCAGGCCGGCTATGTTTCCGGCCGTTCCGATATCTCGCTGCCGGCGACGGGTGAATTCCACTTTGTCGATCCGAAGGGCGCGATCGTCGGTGCAACGGCGGGATTCTCGGCGCAATGGGGCCGGATCGTCGCCGGGCTCGAGGGCGACGTGAACTTCGTCGATGCGCGCGCGACGATCGATACCGGCTTTGCGCCGACACCCGCGGTCACGCAGCTTCAATCCGCGGTCAATTGGAACAGCCATCTCCGTGGACGGATCGGCTATGCTTTCGACCGCACGCTGCTGTTCGCCGCCGGTGGCCTTGCCGTCGCGGGCGTCGAGAGCAAGGCGTTCGACAATGGGATCGGGGCCGTTGCGAGCTGGAGCGATACACGGATCGGCTGGTCGATCGGAGCGGGCGGGGAATTCCGCTTCGCACCGCAGGCCTCGGTCCGGCTCGAATATCTCTATGACAATTACGGCTCGAAGACGCTGGCCGCCCAGACGGTCGGCGCGACGACCTTCGGCGCGCGCGAGTCCCGGCTCGACACGCACACGGTGCGAGCCGGAGTCTATTGGCGCTTTTGATGCTCGGTTGGAGGCGGCTATCGTCTGGTAGGATCGGTTCGCAATTCTCGGCTACGATGTCCGCAGGCCAGAGCAACAGATCGATGTGATGGAAGAGCCATCGGACGAGGCCTTGATGGCGGAGGTTTCGGCGCAGCGGCAGCATGCGTTTCGCGTCCTCATGCGGCGCCATATGCCTCGGGCGCTGCGGGTCGCGGAGCGGATCGTGCGCGACCCGGCCGAGGCCGACGACATCGGCCAGGAGGCGTTCATGCGGGTTTGGACGCACGCAGCCTCGTTCGATCCGCAGGTTGCGAAGTTTACGACCTGGCTCTACCGCATCGTCCTCAACCTGACCTTCGATCGCACGCGGCGGCGAACGTTCCTGCCGCTCGAAGACGCCGGCGACGTACCCGACATGGGACCGCACGCCGTCGAGCGGCTGATCGCGGATGAGGAGCTCAGTCTTCTCAATCGCGCGATGGCCGGCCTGTCGGACCGGCAGCGCGGCGCGATCGCCCTCTTCCACATGGAGGGATTGAGCGGCGAGGAGGCCGCCAAGGCGATGGACGTCAGCGCCAAGGCGTTCGAATCGCTGCTGGGCCGCGCCCGCACGGCGCTCAAGGCAAATGTTCAGAAAATACAGCAGACGGGGAGCCACGTATGACGCCCGAACAGTTCAGACAATTGGCCGAGACATGGGGAGGTGAGATCGAGCGCTGGCCCGCACCGACGCGCGAGGCCGCGCGGCGGATTGCGGCGACCGCGGAAGGCGCTGCGGTCCTGGACCAGCAGTCGCGCCTCGACCGGCTCCTTGCCGTCGCCCCGGAGATCGAGACGGCGAGGGTGGATCGTTCGAGCTTTCTGGTCCTGCAAAGGCTCGCCGCCATCCCGCAGCAGCATAGGCCGGCATGGCATCGTCGCCTGTTGCGCTGGCCGGCGCTCGTTCCCGCCGCAAGTCTCGCCTGCTCTGTGATGGTGGGTGTGTGGCTGGCGGGGGCGCTGCCCTACGCCCACGCGCCGTCGGACCCCCTGTCCGTCATGAGCGGCGTCTTCGACATCTACGCAATCGGCTATGGATCGGTGCAATGAAGTTCCGGCGAGAATGGTCCACTCCCTGGCGGGCGCTCATGCTGCTGTCGCTGTGCGTCAACGTCGCCCTGTTTACCTATGTCTCGGCGCAATGGCTGCTACCCGGCGGCTTTCGACCGGGCGCAGCCGTGCCGCTACGCATGATCGAGCGTGTCGCCGAAAGACTTCCGGCGGAAGACGCGGAGATCCTGTGGAGCATCTATCGCGGCAAGGAGGCGGAGCTGGCCCCGCTCCAGGCCGAGTACCGGCTCGCGCTGATGAAGGCGATGAAAACGGCGGCGCAGACGAATCTCGACAAGGCCGAGCTGGAAGCAGCCGTGAAGGATGCCCGCGACAAGCGCGTGAAGATTGGCGACCTCGTCGTCTCGACCTTCGTCGAGATGCTGGAACGAATTTCAGCGAAAGGACGCCGACAACTCGTCGGCGGCTATTTTCGCTGAGCCGCGCAGAGTGAACGAGGGATTCGGCCCGTCCAGACGTATCACCTACATCGATGTCTGCGAATTGGTGGAGATGATATGGTGCAACGATTTGACAGGACGGCAAGCGGACCAGTGGTGAGGTTCTCGCATCGGACGGCCGTCTACGTGCGTGCGGGTCTTGCGGCCGCGAGTCTGATCGCACTTCTCGTGTTGTTTCTTTCGCAAGCCTCCGCAGGTGATGCGCGGAGTGAGGCAAAGCAGGCCTGCAAGGCAGACTATTCACGGTTCTGCGCCGGCACCATGCCCGGGAGCGGCCGCATCCGCAAATGCCTCGGCGACAATTACGCGAGCTTGTCCGCGGCCTGCAAACAGGCCTTCGACGCGAATCCGCCAAAATAGAACAGGTTAGCTCCGCTCCGGCACGCGCTTGATCTTCGCACCAAGCGCGTTCAGCCGCTCCTCGATGCGCTCATAGCCGCGCTCGATCTGGTCGGCGTTGTTGATGGTCGAGGTGCCCTCGGCGCAGACGGCCGCGAGCAGCATCGCCATGCCGGCGCGGATATCGGGCGAGGTCATTGTGGCGCCGTGCAGGCGGCTGGGGCCGGCGATGATGGCGCGGTGCGGGTCGCACAGCACGATGCGCGCGCCCATCGCGATCAGCTTGTCGACGAAGAACATCCTGGATTCGAACATCTTCTCGAACATCAGGATCACGCCCTCGCATTGCGTGGCCGTGACGATGGCGATCGACATCAGGTCGGCCGGGAAGGCCGGCCAGGGCTGGTCCTCCAGCTTCGGCACATGGCCGCCGAAATCGTCCTGGATCTTCAATGTCTGGTTGGAGGGCACGATGAGGTCGTCGCCCTCAATGCGGCAGACGATGCCGAGCCGCTCGAAGCCCATGCGGATCGAGCGCAGATGCTCAACCCCCGCGCGCGCGATGCGCAAGGGAGAGCGCGTCACGGCGGCAAGCCCGATCAGCGAGCCGACCTCGATGTGGTCGGGCTGGATCCGGTAGGTCGTCCCGCCGAGCGTCGCTTGACCATGGATGATCATGGTGTTGGTGCCGATGCCTTCGATCCTGGCACCGAGCGCGACCAGGAAATTGGCGAGGTCCTGCACATGCGGCTCGGAGGCCGCGTTGCGCAAATAGGTGATGCCGTCGGCGGCGACCGCCGCGACCAGCGCGTTCTCGGTGGCGGTGACGCTCGGCTCGTCCAGGAACACGTCCGCGCCCGCGAGCTTTGGCGCACGGAATTCGAGCCGATCGGTCGCGGTGACCTTGGCGCCGAGCTGCTCCAGCGCGAGCACATGCGTGTCCAGTCGCCGGCGGCCGATGACGTCGCCGCCCGGCGGCGGCAGCATCACCTCGCCGCAGCGGGCGAGCAGGGGCCCGGCGAGCAGGATCGAGGCGCGAATGCGCACGCACAGCTCGGGGTCGAGGTCGGCGGCGCGGATGCTCTTGGCATGGATGTGAAGCGTGTTGCGCGCGGACCATTCGGCCGACGCGCCGACCGAGCGGACCAGCTCGACCAGCGTCTCGGTGTCGCGGATCCGCGGCACGTTCTCCAGCACGACCGGATGCTCGGTCAGCAGCGCGGCGGCGATGATCGGTAGCGCCGAATTCTTATTGCCGGACGGCTCGATCGAGCCCGAGAGCCGGTGACCGCCCTCGACGATGTATTGGATGGGCGCCACGGGGTTCTCGCTGTCCTGTTGAGTGGGAGGGCCTGTTTCGGGCGGAAACTACAGAGATTTGAGCGCGGGAGCAATTGTGCCGGCTGGGACCCGCACACGTCCGTCCGTCGCTTGTGGCAGGACCCGCCCTCAGAACAACCCGATGATACTCCCGACCACATAGAGGAACGCGATCAGGATCAGGACGCCCATCAGGAGGAAGGAGATTTCGATGGCGATGGCGCCGGTGCCGAGTGCGGCGGCGACAGCGGCAAGGAGCCGTTCCTCCCGAAAGATCAGCGAGAGCACCGACAGCAGGATGGCGAGCAGGCCGAGCGAGATCGCCGTGACCGATGCGATATCACTCCAGCTTCGTCCAGCCGATTTCTCGAGGTCCGGAGCCTTGAACTCCACGCCCTTCACCTTCGCGACGATGCGGTCCTTGATGCGATGTCCGGTGTCGACGATCACCTTGTCCGCCGGCGGCGGCGGAAACACGATCGGCACGACCCAATGCGGCAGCACTGCCGCCATCAACGCCAGCACACCGACGATGCTGCCGATGATGCCGAGGCGGCGTGAGGGCATAGCGGAACTGGGCGTTGCAGAGGCGGTCATGGCGCGAGCTTCCCGGCCGGAACTGGCCTTGCGGGGTCATGCCGTTTCGTCGCGATGGCGGGTGGGGAGGTTCAGGGGCGGTGTTGCCACGAAGGTGGTGCGCCCTCTCCCCCGTTTGCGGGGGAGGGCGGGGGAGAGGGTCTCTCCACACGGGACAATCCCCTAGAGGAGGAAGCCCTCACCCGCCACGCTCTGCGAGCGTGTCGACCTCTCCCGCAAGCGGGAGAGGTGCAGCGAGTGCTTGGCCAGCAGATCAATCCAAAGCCAACCGCCCTCAAATATCGATCGTCGCGCTCAGCGAATGTTCCTGAATGAAATCGCGGCGCGGCTCGACGACGTCGCCCATCAGCTTGGTGAAGATGTCGTCGGCCTCGTCGACCTCCTTGACCTTCACCTGGAGCAGCGAGCGTGCCTCGGTGTCGAGCGTCGTTTCCCAGAGCTGCTCCGGGTTCATCTCGCCCAGGCCTTTATAGCGCTGCAGGCTGATGCCCTTGCGACCCGAATCGGTCACGGCCTCGAACAGATCGACCGGGCCGTGGACCACGTGCTCGGAATCCTTGCGCCGTAGCTTGCCGGAGCGGGCGTAAACGTCCTGGAGCTTGGTCGTGTATTCGTCGAGCTTGCGCGCCTCGGCCGAGCCAAGCAGCGCATCGTCGATGACGGCGGCTTCCTTGACGCCGCGCACGGTGCGCTCGAACAGGAAGCCCTGGCCCTCGATGAATTGTCCGACCCAGCCCCGCTCGACCTCCTCGGCCTGGTTGTCCAGCCGGCTCGCGATGTATTGCGCGGCGGCCGCCGCCTTCTCGGGATCGCCGTAGATCTCCTTGTTCAGCACGCCGGTGATGGCGGCCTGCTCGACCACCTTGCGATTATAGCGGCTGTGCAGGTTGCGCAGGACGCTGCGGACTACGCGGGCGTCGTCGACCAGCGCGCGCAGATCGCGCCCGGAGCGGTCGCCGCCGGTGCCGGGGATGTACACGCAATCATCGAGGCCGGCGTCGATGAGATAGTCTTCCAGCGCCCGCTCGTCCTTCAGGTACTGCTCGGACTTGCCGCGTGAGACCTTATAGAGCGGCGGCTGGGCGATATAGAGATAGCCGCCATCGATGATGTCGCGCATCTGCCGGTAGAAGAACGTCAGCAGCAGCGTGCGGATGTGGGCGCCGTCGACGTCGGCGTCCGTCATCACGATGATCTTGTGATAGCGCAGCTTCTCGACCGAGAACTCGTCGCTGATGCCGGTGCCGAGCGCGGTGATCAGCGTGCCGATCTGCTCTGACGACAGCATCTTGTCGGGACGCACGCGCTCGACGTTCAGGATCTTGCCGCGGAGCGGCAAGACGGCCTGGAACTCGCGGTTGCGGCCCTGCTTGGCGCTGCCGCCTGCCGAGTCGCCCTCGACGATGAAGAGCTCGGACTTGGCCGGATCCTTTTCCTGGCAGTCGGCGAGCTTGCCCGGCAGCGAGGAGACCGAGAGCGGGCTCTTGCGCGTCAGCTCGCGCGCCTTTCGCGCAGCTTCACGGGCTGCCGCGGCCTGGATCACCTTGCCGACGATCATCTTGGCTTCGCTCGGGTGCTCCTCGAACCAGGCGGCAAGCGCCTCGTTGAGGACGTTCTCGACCACGGGGCGCACTTCCGAGGACACCAGCTTGTCCTTGGTTTGCGACGAAAACTTCGGATCGGGCACCTTCACCGAGAGAACGGCGGTGAGCCCTTCGCGGCAATCGTCGCCGGTCAGCGCGATCTTTTCCTTCTTGGCATTGGCCTCGGCATAGCCGTTGACCTGGCGCGTCAGCGCGCCGCGGAAGCCGGCGAGATGGGTGCCCCCGTCGCGTTGCGGGATGTTGTTGGTGAAGCACAGCACGTTCTCGTGGTAGCTGTCGTTCCACCACAAAGCGGCCTCGACGCCGATGCCGTTGGCTTCCGAGCGCACCATGATCGGCGCCGGCACCAGGGCCTTCTTGTTGCGGTCGAGATATTTGACGAACTCCTCGACGCCGCCGGAATAGAACATCTCCTCGCGCTTCTCGACCGCGTGGCGCATGTCGGAGAGCACGATGTTGACGCCGGAATTGAGGAAGGCGAGCTCGCGTAAGCGATGCTCGAGCGTGGCGAAGTCGTATTCGATGTTCTTGAAGGTCTCGGTCGAGGCCAGGAACGTCACCTCGGTGCCGCGCTTGCCCGGGGCATCGCCGACGACCTTGAGCGGTGCGACGGCATCGCCGTGGGCGAACTCGATATAGTGCTCCTTGTTGTCGCGCCAGATGCGCAAGCCGAGCTTGCTCGACAGCGCGTTGACGACGGAGACGCCGACGCCGTGCAGGCCGCCGGAGACCTTGTAGGAGTTCTGGTCGAACTTACCGCCGGCGTGCAGCTGGGTCATGATGACCTCGGCCGCCGAGATGCCTTCGCCCTTGTGGATGTCGACGGGAATGCCGCGGCCGTCGTCGCGCACGGTGACGGAATTATCCGCGTTGAGGATCACCTCGACGCGCGAGGCATGGCCGGCGAGCGCTTCGTCGATGGCGTTATCGACGACCTCGTAGACCATGTGGTGCAGGCCCGAGCCGTCGTCGGTGTCGCCGATATACATGCCCGGGCGCTTGCGGACGGCATCGAGTCCCTTGAGCACGCGGATCGATTCCGCGCCGTAATCGCTCGCGTTGGAGGGCTCGTTTTCGGCAGCGTGCTGCCGAGCAGGTTCTGTCATGAGAGGCCTTCGAGATGTCGCCCGAATCAGCGGCGCAAAAGGCGCTGATTTGCGGGGCTATTTGTGCCATGAAAGACCGCTTGCGCCTAGCGCAAAGTATCCTCCGGCAACCCTTTGAGCAGATAGGGTTTTTCGGCCGGTTTTCAAGGCGCCGGAGGGCCGATTCTGGGCGCCGCAAAAAGCCCGATTCGAGGGCAGTTTTTTGCCTCGAAAAGCCGTGGATTTTTGCGGGGGCCAGGAAGAGTGGTTTTGGGGCACCTGAACTGATTCATCGATCGCCGTCATGCCCGGCCTTGTCCTGGCATCCACGTTCTTGGCGTCGCGGAAGACGTGGATGGCCGGGACAAGCCCGGCCATGACGATACCGCGAATCTGAAAGCGTGCAGCCTCAATACATCTGCAGCGGCAGCACGTCGCCGCTCGGGCCCACCAGAAGGCCCCAGGCCTCGCCGGCGGCAACGGTCAGGGACTCGCTACGCGCAGGGCGGCCGGGCAGGCGCAACGCGTATACGTACTTGCCGGGCGGCAAGTCGAGCATCGGGCCTTTCGGTGATTGCGGGCCGCCGGCGCCGGCTGCGATCTTCACCGTCTGCTTGTTGATCGTCAGCGCGACCTCGTTCGCTGCCATGTTTCCGAGCATGAGCCGCGCTTGTCCCGCCTTCGGCATGATTTCGGCCTTGGCCGCGGCATCGGCATTCTTCTGCGCCAGGCTGACCGTGGTCTCGCCCTTGGCGCGGCCGAGCTTGAGCACGGCGGGACCTTGCGGCGAGGTGAATTCGATCTGCGCGCGTTCTGCGGACGCGGCTGCGCCGTCGGTCTTCTCCTGCCAGCCCAGCTTTGCAAGCTCGGCCCGATAGAAGGCGAGGACCTCGTCGAGCGAAGCGGGGATGCGGGCCTCAAGCTCGCGGCGGAGCGGCGCTTCGCCTCCGGGTATCTTGGTGGTGGCGAGCGATTTCAACGAACGCTGCGTCGGCACCGGCAGCGGGGACTCAGGATCGGGTTTGAGCGGCTCGGCGGATTTGGCCTGAACCTCCACCTCCGCGCCGGCCGCAGCCTTGGCCGCTTCCGTCACCAGGCCCGATCCGTCGGCGCGGACATTCACCTTCGGGCCCATCTGCATCACCGTCATCGAGATCGACTTGCCGCCCTTCGAGAACGCCATCACCGCCATGTTCGGCTGGTTGATGACGGAGGGCTGCTCCTTCCAGCCCGAGCTCTTCAGCGCCGTCCGATAGAAGCTGCTGAGCGCCTTCACGCTCGACGCCGAGGAGAATTCCAGGTGGCCGTCGCCGCCTTCGAACGTCACGGCTTCGGCGTTTTCGGGCAGCGGCACCGGCGTCTTGCCGTCAGCGAGCGCGGTGAGCGGGGCGTCCGACAGGGAGGCGGCCTGCGTCTTGCGCCTGATATCATCGGCCGCAATGAGCTGCTGAGCCGTACCCAAGGCATCGCTCAGGAACCTCGCGTCGGCCTCCTTCTTCGCCTTGGCGCGGGCGGCGAGCGCGGATTCCTTCACCTGCGCGGTCAGGCTGACCATGGTGAAATCATATTTGCGGCCGAGCCGCAGCACGCCGGTTTCATCAGAGTTGGAGATCTTGATCGCCACCTCGTCGCCGGGCGCGAGCGGTGCGCTGCCATCCTCCTGCCAGCCGCGCGCGGCGAGCTCGCGCTGATAGAAGGCGCGCACGGCGGGCAGCTCGGCGATCGCGGCGGCCGAGATCTCGCGCTTGTTCGAGCTGGCGCTGCCGAGGCCCCGCGCAGATTTGGTCGGCTTCGGCCGCGGCAGGCCGGCCATGTCGTCGTCGGCCTCAAGCACCTCCGGCAGCGCGAACGGCGCGACCCGGATCTCGACATTGGTGCGGCCATCGTCGCGGCGCGTCAGGGTCAGCATCACCGGCTTCTGGTAGACGTGCGTCGCGTCGCGATCGGGGTGGTCGTAGAAGACGCGAACGCCGTTCGGAACGGTCCCGGCAAGGTCGGCGTTCGGCCAGCGCAAGGCCGTCTCTGGGTTCAGCTTGCGCCACCCCATCGCCGCCATGTCCTTGGTAAAGAATGCTGCGGTCGCATCGAGCGCGCCGGGCGCAATGCAGCTGAGATAGGGCCGGGTCTCGTCGAACACGAGATCGATCGCGCCTTCCGGAAAGGGCACGTTCGCATAGATCCGGTTCGGCGTGTAGAACACGGCGGACTGGTCGGGTCGCCCGCGCGCCTGTGTGAAGGAAACGCGCAGCCCCTGCCGTCCCTTCTTGAAGGTCAACGCTGCGCTTCTCTCATCCAGGGGATACACATAGGGCACCCAGCCGTCGGCGCTCAGCAGCTTCCTGGTCGCGTCCGACGTGGCGGCAAGCGGGGTCGGCACGGTGTAGATCACGCGATAGGTGTCGGGACGCGAAGTGTCCTCCACCGCACCGTCGAGCCGCGGCAGCGTATGGACGTCGACGATGCCATCGTCTGCCGCGCCGGCGGGACGCGAGGGGATCACTATCGCGAGAATGCCGCAGGCAAGCAGCAGCCATCTTGCCGGGACTTGCGCCCCGCGCCGGATCATCGGCATCGTCAAAAAACTCCTGGATGTCGCGCGGGTCGTCTTGCCCTTGCGCATTGGCGGGCTGCGGCGCCGTCGGCGCGGCCTCAGACGAGAAGTCGCGCCGGGAACCGGAGAGGTTCAACAGGCTCAGTACAGCTGCAACGGCGGCCAGGCGTCACCGTCGCGCCCGACCGTGAGCTCCCAGGTGTCGCCGGCGGCGACGGTGAGGATGTTCGTGGTGGCGGGTTGGCCCGGGACGCCCAGCCTGTACGAATATTCGCCCGGCGCGAGGTCCAGCGCGACGGCGTTCGCGCCGGCCGGGCGCGGGATGGTCCGCTCGTTGATGGTGAGGACCGCTTCCTTGTCGCCGATATTGCTGAACACCAGCTTCGCCTGGCCGGGCTCGGGCAGCACGTTCGCCTTCGTCGCCGTGTCCGCGTTCTTCTGCACCAGATGAACCGCGGTGCCGGAATCCTTGCGATCGAGCATCAGCGCGGCCGGCCCCAGCGGCGAGACGAAGGCGAGCCGGACGTGATCGGCGTTGATCACGGCGCCATCATGCTGCTCTTGCCAGCCGAGCTTGCGAAGCTCGGTCCGGTAGAAGGCGAGCACGTCGCTGAGCCCCGCGGGCACGGTGGCCTCCAGCCTGACGCGGAGCGGCGCGTCGACGCCCTGCATCAGCGTGGTGTGGATCCCTCTGTAAGTATAGCGGGTCGGTGCGGGCAGCTTGGCGTCGGAATCCAGCGTGAGCGGCGTCGGAAACAGATGCGGCAGCGAGGCACCAGCGCTGGCCGCGAGCATGCACATCGTGAGCAGGGCGAAGCCGCACGCAAACAACTGCCATCGTGCCGGAGCTTGCGCCCCATGCCTCACCGCCGTCATGCTCATGCTCCAAAAATATCGCGAAGGATGTCGCGCATGTCCGAGTGCTGCGCGATGGCCGCTTCTTGCGGCCTCAAGCAGCTAGTCGCGATCTGGAACAGGCGGGTTCAATGCGGCGGCCTAGCTGCGGGCCGAGACTCGTCCGCTCTCGACGTCAAACATTTCGCCCCCCGCGCCGATCTCGGCGAAGGCGGCAGGATCCGCACCGGTCAGCCACACCTGCGCGCCGAGCTTCTTCAGTTCATCGAACAGCGCCGCCCGGCGGTTCGGATCGAGATGCGCAACCACCTCGTCGAGCAGCAGCAGCGGCACGATGCCGGTCATCTCGGCGACCAGGCTCGCATGCGCCAGCACGAGGCCGATCAGCAGCGCCTTCTGCTCGCCGGTAGAGGCATCGCGCGCCGGCATGCTCTTGGGCGCGTAGATCACCTGGAGATCGGTGAGATGCGGGCCGTCGGTGGTGCGGCCGGCGATCGCATCGCGCGGGCGGTTGTCGCGCAGGATCTGGCGGTAGCGGTCCTCGACCGAGGTCGCGGTCTCCTCGAGCAGCGCATTCTCCATCCAGCCGTCGAGCGCGATCTGAGCGGACGGAAATGCGGATGCCTGTGCGCGCGCGTTGAGCATGCCGGTGAGCCTTGCCGCGGTCTGGCCGCGCGTGGCCGCCACCGCGACGGCGAGTTCGGCCGTCTCGCGCTCGATCGCGTCGCACCAATGGTCGTCGTAATTGCGCGTCTCCAGCAGGCGGTTGCGCGAGCGCAAGGAGCGCTCGAGCGCGTTGATGCGGCTGGAATGCTCGCTGTCGATGGCGAGCACGAGACGGTCGAAGAAGCGCCGCCGTTCGGACGCTGCGCCCATGAACAGCCCGTCCATGGCCGGCGTCAGCCACACCATGCGGATATGATCGCCGAAGGCGCTGGCCGAGCCCACCGGCTCGCGGTCGATGCGGCAGCGCCGGCTGACCGTGGTATCCGCGCGCGGCGCATCGATGCCGGTGCCGAGCGTCGCCAGGCCCAGCGCGCCCTCGACCTGCGCCGACACCGCCCAGGAGCCGTCGCCCTGGTTGTCGGCGACATCCTCCAGCGTCGCCCGGCGCAGGCCGCGGCCCGGCGACAGGAACGAGATCGCCTCGATGCAATTGGTCTTGCCCGCCCCGTTCGGTCCGACCAGCGCCACCAGATCAGCCGCCGTCTCGAGCCCTGCCGCCCGGTAATTGCGAAAATGCGTCAGCGTCAGCCGATGAATGCGGGAGGGGGTCATGAGATCCGTTTTCCGTCATGCCCGGCCTTGTGCCGGGCATCCACGTTCTTGGCTCCGAAGACGTGGATGGCCGGGACATAGGCGGAGCAAAGCGACGCCGTCCTTTCGGACGGCTACGCCGGCCATGACGATGTAGTGACAGGTGTGGATGCCGGTAGGTCTCACACCCGCATCGGCATCAGCACGTACAGCGCGCTCTTGTCGTCGCGGTCCTGCACCAGCGTCGGCGAGCCGGGGTCGGCGAGGCGGAGCGTTGCGACGTCGCCTTCGATCTGGGCGGCGATGTCGAGCAGATAGCGGGAGTTGAAGCCGATATCGAGCGCGTCGGAGGCGTATTCGACCTCGAGCTCTTCGGTCGCGCTGCCGGAATCCGGATTGGTCACCGACAGCACCAGCTTGCCCGCCGACAGCGACAATTTGACCGCGCGGCCGCGCTCGCTCGAAATCGTGGAGACGCGGTCGACCGCGTTCTCGAAATCCTTCTTGTCGACGACGAGCTCCTTGTCGTTGTTCTGCGGAATGACGCGGCCGTAATCAGGGAAGGTTCCGTCGATCAGCTTCGAGGTCAGCACGACGTTGCCGATGGTGAACCGGATCTTGGCCTGCGACAGCTCGATCGTCATCTCGGCCTCGGTGTCCTCGATCAGGCGCTGCACCTCGCCGACCGTCTTGCGCGGCACGATCACGCCGGGCATGCCCTCGGCGCCCTTGGGCTGCACCAGGTCGAGCTGGGCGAGGCGGTGACCGTCGGTGGCGACACCGCGCAGGGTGGCGGCCTTTGGCGTGCCGGCGGCATGCAGATAGATGCCGTTGAGGTAATAGCGCGTCTCCTCGGTCGAGATCGCAAACTGGGTGCGGTCGATCAGCCGCTTGACGTCCTTGGCGGCGAGCGAGAACGAATGCGACATGTCGCCGGCGGCCAGATCCGGGAAATCGTTCTCCGGCAGCGTCTGCAGCGTGAAGCGCGAGCGGCCGGCGCGGATCGCGAGCACGGCGCGGTCGCCGTCGGCCTCCAGCACGATCTGCGAGCCGTCCGGCAGCTTACGCACGATGTCGTAGAACATGTGCGCCGGCACGGTGGTGGAGCCCGCGGTCGCGGTTTCCGCCGGCAGCGTCTCGGTCACTTCGAGGTCGAGGTCGGTCGCCTTCAGCGACAATTTCGCGTTCTCGGCGCGCACCAGCACGTTGCCGAGAATCGGGATCGTGTTGCGGCGCTCGACCACGCGGTGGACATGGCCCAGCGACTTCAGCAGTTGTGCGCGTTCGACCGTAACCTTCATTGCACTACTCGCCCGATCCCTTAGGAAAACACAGCGTTGAGAAGGCCGGGCGGCGGGACGCGCGCCACGGCATCGAAGACCCCGACCGGCCGGATCATTCCTGCCGATATGACCAAAGCCGTCTGGGTCGCGCAAGGTGGCGCGGATAGCCCGCAGATTCAAGGCATTGGGGCCAGTTCCCCACGATTTACCGCCTCAAAACGAAGACGCCGCCCAGGCAAGCCGGGGCGGCGGGAGCAGGGCGGGAGCCCTAGGCCTTTATTCCTGAAGCTGGCGCTTCAGCGATTCCACTTCCTCCGACAGCGCGGTGTCCTTGGAGACCAGCGCCTCGATCTTGCGCACCGCGTGCAGCACGGTCGTGTGGTCGCGTCCGCCGAAGCGGCGGCCGATCTCGGGCAGCGAGCGCAGCGTCAGCGTCTTGGCGAGATACATCGCCACCTGGCGCGGGCGCACCACGTTGGCGGTGCGGCGCGAGGACAAGAGGTCGGAGCGGCTGACATTATACTGCCGCGCCACCACGCGCTGGATGTCCTCGATCTTGATCCGCTTCGGCTCCTGCGGCCGCACCAGGTCGCGCACCTCGTGCTCGGCCATCTCCAGCGTCACCGGCCGGTTGTTGAGCTTGGAATGCGCCAGCAGCCGGTTGATAGCGCCTTCGAGGTCGCGGCCGTTATGGGTGATGGTGCGCGCCAGATAATGCAGCACCTCCTCGGGCACCTCGAACGTGGCGTGATGGGCGCGGGCCGCCGCGACGCGCGACTTCAGGATGCCGTGGCGCAGCTCCTCGCCGAGCGATCCCATCTCGACCACGAGCCCGCCGGCGAGCCGCGAGCGCACGCGATCGTCGAGGCTTTCCAGATCCGATGGCGGACGGTCGGCCGCGATCACGACTTGGCGGCCGGCGTCGATCAGCGCGTTCAGCGTGTGGCAGAACTCGGCCTGGGTCGACTTGCCCTGCAGGAATTGGAGGTCGTCGATGACAAGCACGTCGATGCCGCGCAGCGCTTCCTTGAAGGCCAGCGCCGTCTGCGTCTTCAGCGCGGCGACGAAGCCATACATGAATTTTTCGGCCGTGAGATACAGCACCTTGCGCTCGTTGCCGGAATTGCCGGCCCAGGTCACGGCCTGCAAGAGATGCGTCTTGCCGAGGCCGACACCGGCATGGATGTAGAGCGGGTTGAACATCACGGAGTCGCCGCGACGCCCTTCGGCGACCTGGCGCGCGGCCGCATGGGCCAGCGTGTTGGAGCGGCCGACGACGAAGCTGGCGAAGGTCAGGCGCGGATCGAGCGGCGAGCCGCCGAGCGCGTCGTGATTGGCCGAGACCGGCGCGGTCGCGGTCGAGCGCAATTCCGGCATCGGCGCGCGGCGCGCCTCGACCGGCGCGGGCGCTTCCTTCGGCTGCGCCGAGGGGCGCACGGCGGACCGCACCGTGAGGTCGATGCGATGCACTTCCGGCATCTCGGCCTGCCAGCACGACAGCACGCGCTCGGCATAATGGGCCTGAATCCAGCTCTTCAGGAACCGCGTCGGCACCGAGAGCCGCACGCTCTCGTCCTGCACGCCTTCCAAATCCATGCGCGCAAACCAGCTTGTGTAGACGTCCTCGCCAACGCTCGAGCGCAGCCGACCCTTCACGCGTGACCAGCGATCCTGTTCCATTGTCATCGTCAGAAAACTTCTCTTGAGAGATATAGTTGCGTTTGTGAGCGCCATGCAGGGTTCCTGCCACGGTCCCTGGAGTGGCGCGACCTCGAGCGAGTCCATCGTCGGGCATGGCTCGACCGTTCGGCGCGAACGCCGCGGGTCAGATCAGCGATGTCAGAGATGGAGCAGTCGCGAGGTCAGCGCGTACTCGGCGCTCCGTCACGCGCGGGAGGCTGGAGATCCGACGGAGCTGAAACGGCATCGTTGGAAAAGGAAACGTGCTGCAATACCGCGTTGAGTCCGTAAGACATGATACCTCCCCGTCCTGCCGTGATCGCCCACGACAAGGTCCTGCGTGTCCTAAAGACAACCGCGCCGTACTCCTGTCGCGGATGCCTGCCCAAATGTACTAGTCGTCCGCTCGACTTCGCCACCTTGCGTGCCGGGGTAGCTTCGCGATGTCTCTCATATGAGCCTGGCGCGAGTAGATGCGCCTGGCGCGAGCGGGAAAGGTCCCGCTTGGAAACATTCAGACAAAGAGCTACCATTCCCACATTGCTGTGGGTTTTGCACCGACATCACTTTTTGAAGCGTCGCCTACGTGCACACCGCCGCCGATTTGCACGCTCGCCCCGTTTCCTAAACCGCGCTGGTCTGAAGATCGTGGGCGCCGCTGACTGGGTTAAGGAATACACTAAGCGGAAAGACTCGCAACGAAATTGATTCACAGTTGAGCCGTCAAAAAACTTGACCTCGGTTAACGTCGCACAGGAGTTGTTCACAGGCTGCGAAGCAAGTTTTTGAATCCGTGCACAGAATCGAGAAGGCCGCGCGTCATGTGACAATTCTCGTTCAGCGCCAAATTATTTTTATAAATTCGTCATGCGCCCGACGTGCGGGCGAATTTTCCAAATGCTTGTCCCTGCTATGTTGATAAGTGATTATCGAGCCATCGCTTTTCGAGACTCGTTTTGCAGGGTAACTCCACCGTGACACACGTTCCGGTGAATCTACGGTGTGCAGAACTCTCATCGGCCATCGATTCAATTCGCGCCCGCCTCACAGGGGTTTTTTGCAACGCAGTGAAGTTTCCTCTGTTGCAGAACATCGGCAGGTAGAATTACGGAATGAAGACTGACGCAGACGATGTAAATCATCCAAGCGAGGCGTGAGCCTCGCGTGACTGCTTGCGTGAATGTGACAGTCAACAAAAAAGCCCGGCGCGAGGCCGGGCTGTTTGACGCGCTGACCGGATCGACCGATCAGACGATGTCGCCAAGATGACTTGGCAAGATTTACTTCGCGAGCTTGGCGATCTGCGCGGTGAGGCGCGAGACTTTGCGGCTGGCGTTGTTCTTGTGAATGATGTTGCGCTGGGCGGCGCGCATCAAGGCGGGCTCGGCCGTCGCGAGCGCCTTCACGGCAGCGGCGCGGTCGCCGCTCTCGATGGCTTCCTCGACGTTGCGCACGGCGCCACGCATCTGGGTGCGGCGCGACTTGTTGACGGCAGTGCGGCGGGCGATCTTGCGCGTCGCTTTCTTGGCGGAAGTGGTATTGGCCATGGTCTCAATGTCCTTTGCGGGTACCGGTCGCGTCTTGGTCGGGTAGCGCCGGCTTGCTTGACCGCGGAATCGACGCTCGGATTTAGGGTGTTCGGTTGCTGGGCCGTTCCCGGAACATGAGCGACCGCCTTGCGGCTGTCTCTGAGGCTCCAAGGTGTCTTCAAGCTCGGATGAGTCCTGAAGCCCAGGGTGCCTGCAACTGCTCAAAGAACAGCGGCGGCGGGATTGCGCCCACCGCCAGTTGGCGCCCTTATAGAGAGGGTCTTTCGCACCGTCAACGCTTTCGGGCGCCGGAAACGCCCCTTTGGCGGCCTGGATGAGTGCCGTAACGCCCTGAAGAGGTTGAATTTCTGCCGTCGCCCGGCTATTGGCTGGCATCGTTCCGAAAAGGTCGTCCGCTTCGACGGCCATCGTAGGTGAGGCATGATCCGCGGCTTTTTCCGACTGATTGGGCTGTTGCTGCTCGCCGGCGGGTTCATCTTCATGGTCTATGACGGCGCCCGCTGGGTGGCCGACCAGACCCTCAAATTCACCCGCTTCGGCCAGTTCTGGAACGATATCAATCAGGCCAGCCAATCGGCCTTCCGCACCTGGGTCGAGGCCAAGGCGCCCTGGCTCTGGACCTCGGTGATCCGCCTGGTGCTGGAGCAGCCGGTCTTCGCCGTCCTCGGCATTCTCGGCATCCTCCTGATGATCTTGTTCCGCCCGCGGAAACCGCTGATCGGCTATTCCCGGGATTGAGCCTGCAGCTGGCGCCGCGTAACAGCGCTGCCTCCAACCCTCCCCCTCCAGGGGAGGGTTGGAGCCCCACTCAACGCTTTATTAACCATAACCGGTGCATCACTGGAGCCGTCTCGTTTCGAGGATGGGTCCGGTGCCGGTTGCACGCGCGTTTCGATGGTCGAACTTGGCGTCCTTGGCAGCGTCCGCCGCGCTCGCTTTGGGCGGCTGCATGCAGACCGCAACTCCCGTCGCGATGGTGCAGCCTCGTCCCGATCTCGATGCCATGGCCTATGGCCAGCCCTATAATGCGCCGCGGCCGGTCGTCGTCGCCAATAACGGCGGTGGCGCGATCGCAGCGCTCAGCAATTCCTTTGCCGCTTCGCCCGCACCGATGCCTGTCGGCTACGCCGCGCCGATGGCGGTGCCGGTGCGCAATGGCCCCTCCTACCATCTCGACGCCGGCGACAAGCTCCGCGTCGTGGTCTACGGCCAGGAAGGTCTCACCAACAGCTATGCGATCGACGCCGGCGGCTCCATCACCATGCCGCTGATCGGCGCGGTGCCCGCCCGCGGCCGCACCACGGCGGGGCTGGCCGGCGAGATCGCCGCACGCCTGCGCAACGGCTACATCCGCGAGCCTTCGGTGGCGGTCGAGATCGAGACCTATCGTCCGTTCTTCATCCTCGGCGAGGTCCTCGCGCCCGGCCAATATCCCTACGTGCCGAACATGACGGTCGAGAGCGCGGTCGCCATCGCCGGCGGCTTCTCGCCGCGCGCCAAGCGCGACATGGTCACCGTCACGCACACCGAGAACGGCGGCGCCATGCGCGCCGTGGTGCCGCTCGGCACGCCGCTCGCGCCCGGCGACACCGTGTTCGTCGGCGAGCGCTGGTTCTAGGGCTCAAGCCCAGGCACTCTCCTCCCGTCATTCCGGGGCGCGACGAAGTCGCGAGCCCGGAATCCATTCATCCACGAACGCTGACGCACGATGGATTCCGGGCTCGCGCTGCGCGCGCCCCGGAATGACAGTGGAAAGAGCCGCGCGCTACTTCGTCAAATGCTTCGCGAAAAAATCCATGCTGCGCGGCCAGGCGATGTCTGCGCTGGCCTTGTCGTAGCTGGCGCGCTCGTCGCAATGGAAACCATGCTGGGCGCCTGGATAGATGAAGACCTCCACATCCGGCCGCTTCGACTTGATGGTCTCGACGTCGGCGAGCGGAATGCCGGCATCCTTCTCGCCGAAATGCAGCTGGGTCGGCACCTTCGGCGTCTCGTCGGCGAAGCGCACGACGGCGCCGCCGTAATAACCGATCGCCGCCTTCAGGCCGGTCAGTCGCGTCGCCGCGACGAAGGCGATGCTGCCGCCCAAGCAAAATCCGATGATGCCGACGGGCCCGACGCTTCTGACCGCATCGATCGCAGCCTGCGTGTCGCGCAGCATCGCGGCCCAGTCCGGGTTGGCCACGAACTTGCGCGCCTCCGCGATCTCGTCGGGCGAATAGCCCGACTGGAAGTTCGGCGCCGTCCGGTCGAAGATCGACGGCGCGATCGCGACATAGCCTTCCCCGGGGAGGCGGTCGCAGACCGAGCGGATGTGGTGATTGACCCCAAAGATCTCCTGGATCACCACCACCGCGCCCTTCGGCGTGCCGGCGGGATCAGCGCGATAGGCGCCGAGCTGGAAATTGTCCGAGGCTGTCAGCTTGATGTCCTGTCCCACGCGGGTTGTCCTTCTTGGTTGTCGATCCGAAATTCAGCTCTCTCCCCTCATCCTGAGGAGCGCGCACCTGCGCGCGTCTCGAAGGATGAAAGGCCGAGATGCAGCAGCCCGGCCTGCATCCTTCGAGACGCTTGCTGTGCAAGCTCCTCAGGATGAGGGGTAACACCTCACTCCCACATCCAGTTCTCGCCGTAATCCTCCTTCCATCCGGCCAGCCGGCCGTGGCGGAATTGCAGGAACAGGCGATGGCGATAGGGGATCAGGCCGCTGCCGCCGATGTTGCGCAAGGCGAGATAGATCTCGTGGCCGGGACGTCCCCGCACATATTGCAGCCTCTGCCCGAGGGCGCGCGCGGTCTGTTCGGCATCCATGCCGAAGGCGAGCGGCGTGTTGTTCGACAAGGTCGTGACGAAGGGCTGGCGCGGCGGCACGGCGCCGATCGGCTCGCCCTGTGCGGATAGCGACAGCAACATCGTCCCCGCAGCCAGCATCATCAGCTTCATCGCCTGTGTCCCTGCTCGATCGGCCTATGCCGGCAAGTTCTTCAGGAAAGGCACGACCGCGTCAACAAAAGCCTGGGGCTGATCGATGTTGACGGCGTGGCCGGCGGCGGGGATCACGACCTTTTGTGCGCCGGGGATTTTTGCGGCCATGTAGTCGGACGCGGCGAGGAACGGGGTGTCGTCGGCGCCGACCACGATCAGGCTGGGCACCTTGATCTCAGGCAACAGCTCCATCACGCGCGCATCGCGCTGGGTCAGCATGCCGCGCGCGGCGAGCGCAAGCCCGCTGGCGTTGCGATGGTTCGCGGTGGCGCGCTCGCGCGTCGCCGCTTTCAGCACATCGAGGCCTTCGCGGTCGAGCTGGTCGGCCGTGGCGAGCGCTCGCGCGTTCCAGGCTTCGCGCGCATCGTCCTTCCTGAAGCCGGGGCCGGTGTCGATGATCAGCAGCGCGCGGGCCCGCTCCGGATGTGCGCGATAGAACGCCAGCGACATGTAGCCGCCGAGCGAAAGCCCGCCGATGATGGCGCGCTTCGCGCCGACCGCATCGAGGATCGCCGCCATGTCACCGACCGTGAGGTCTTCGCTATAAGCACTCGCATCGTCAGGGTAATCGGACTGGCCGTGGCCGCGCATGTCCCACAGGATCAGCGTGTGGTCCTTCGCCAGCGCGTCGATTTGCCCATGCCACATCGCCGAGGTCGAGGAATAGCCGTGGGTGAGCAGCAGCGGCGGCCCGTTGCCATGAACCTCGTAGTAGATGTTGACGCCGTCGCGATTGATCTCCGGCATTGCTTCCCCGCCCTTTCTTTTTCCTCGCCGACACCGCTGCACCCTCTCCCCTTGCGGGAGAGGGTGACTTCGCTGAAAGCGAAGCCGGGTGAGGGGTCTCTATCCGCGCATGACTCTCTCAATGCGAGTGCGCGGATACAACCCCTCATCCGGCGCTTCGCGCCACCTTCTCCCACAAGGGGAGAAGGAAGAAAGCGGCGGCAGCTGCACCTTAGCTCGCCAAGTTACCTCGAAGAAACTGCCTGAATGCGTAGCACGCATGCCGGAGGCATGCGCTGTTGTGTCCAGTGGCTGCGTCGACGCCCTTGGCGCGGCGCACAACGGGCGAGTGTGGCGAGCGCTTTTTCGACTCGTTCCAAATTGCATTTGCCTCCGCGCCGGAACGCGATCATTCTCGCCGGCAAGGCTGACGCCAGCCCGGTGGGCGTCCGCCATTCAAATTGCCGCCGTAAGCGGCTTCATGCACCGGCAGGGGAAGACGCCTATGCCAACTCTCACCATCAACGGGCGGAGTCTGTCCGTGGATGCGGCGAACGACACGCCGCTCCTCTGGGCGATCCGCGAGCAATTGCAGATGACCGGTACCAAGTTCGGCTGCGGTGCCGGGCTGTGCGGTGCCTGCACCGTGCACGTCAACGGTGAAGCCGTGCGCTCGTGCCAGACCATGCTCAGTGACGTCGCCGGCAAGAAGATCACCACCATCGAAGGTCTCTCCGCCAAGGGCGATCATCCCTTGCAGAAGGCCTGGATCGCCGAGCAGGTGCCGCAATGCGGCTATTGCCAGTCCGGCCAGATCATGCAGGCGGCTTCGCTGCTCGCCAAGAATCCCAATCCGACCAAGGAGGAAGTGGTCGCCCATATGGACGGCAATCTCTGCCGCTGCATGACCTATTCGCGGATCCAGAAGGCGATCATGCGCGCCGCATCCGAGATGCGCACCGCCTCGGCCACCTCGAGCGAGCGGAGGCCCACATGAACGAGCATGTGAAGAAATTGACGCCCGAGACGACGGATCTCAGCCGCCGCTCCTTCCTCGTCGGCACCGCCGCGACCGGCCTCGTGCTCGGCTATGCCGGCGTGCCCGGCATCGAATCGGCAGCCGCCGCGCCCGCCAATTTCGAGCCGAGCGTGTGGTACGCGATCGCGCCGGACGGGCTTGTCACCGTGACCTGCGGCAAGGCCGATATGGGCCAGCACATCGCCTCCACCATGGCGCAGATCGTCTGCGAGGAGCTGGGCGCGAAATGGAGCGACATGCGCGTAGCGCTCGCCTCCAACGATCCCAAGTTCAACGATCCCGTGCTGGGCGCGCAGATCACCGGCGGCAGCTGGTCGACCATGATGAACTTCGAAGCGATGAGCCGGGCCGGCGCCGCCGGTCGTATCGCATTGACCGAAGGTGCCGCCGCCGCCATGGGCGTGCCGGCATCGGAGCTCGTGGTGCGCGATTCCATGATCGTGCATCCGAAATCGAAGAAGCAGATGTCGTTTGCCGATGTCGTGAAAAGCGGCAAGGCGACGAAAACCTTCACGCCCGACGAGCTGAAGGCGATCAAGCTGAAATCGCCGGACCAGTACACCATGATCGGCGTCTCGGTTCCGCAACTCGACATCCCCTCAAAGACCAACGGCACGGCCAAGTACGGTATCGACGTGATGCTGCCGGGCATGGCCTATGGCGCCCTGGTCACGCCGCCGGTGCGCTTCGGCGCCACCGTGAAATCGGTCGACGACAGCGCGGCAAAGAAGGTGTCGGGCTTCATCAAGGCCGTCACGCTCGACGACAAGACCGGCACGACATCGGGCTGGGTCGTCGCCGTCGCCAGCACCTACGCCAACGCCAAGAAAGCGGCGCAGGCGCTGAAGATCGCCTATGACGCGGGACCGAATGCGAAGGTGTCGAGCGAGTCGCTGCTCGACGAGGCCAAGCGGCTCCAGAAGCTGGACGATTCCGGCCAGTTCTTCGTTAAGGACGGCGATCCCAATGCAGCCTTCGGCTCGGCGGCCAAGGTGGTGGAGGCGGAATACACCACCAGCATCAACATCCACGCGCCGCTGGAGCCGATGAACGCCACCGCGGAGTTCAAGGGCGACATCCTGCACATCTATTCCGGCAACCAGTTCGCAACGCGCTCCGGCGCGATCGCGGCGGGCGCTGCCGGGATCGATCCGAAGTTCGTGGTCATGCACCAGATGTGGCTGGGCGGCGGCTTCGGCCGGCGTCTCGATGCCGACATGATGATTCCGGCGGTGCAGGCGGCCAAGGCGGTCGGCAAGCCGGTGAAGGTGATCTACTCGCGCGAGAACGACATGACGATGGATTTCTCGCGTCCCCTCACCTACCAAAAAGTGAAGGCCGGCGTGGATGGCGATGGCAAGCTGATTGCGATCAGCCACGACGTGGTCTCGGCCTGGCCGACCGCGCGCTGGGGAATCCCCGACTTCCTCACGCCCTCGGTCGACAAGAAGGGCCCGCTCGATTCCTTTACTGTGAACGGCGCGGACTTCTTCTACACCGTGCCCAACCATTATGTGCGCGCGATCAAGAACGAGCTCGCGCACAACGCCACGCCCTCCGGCCAGCTTCGCTCGGTGGCGCCGGGCTGGACCTTCTGGGCGGTCGAAAGCATGATCGACGAGATCGCGGCGGCGACGGGCAAGGATCCCGCCCAGTTCCGCATCTCGTTGCTCGACGGCGCCGGCAAGAACGACGGCGGCGCGCAGCGCTTGCGCAACACGCTGCTCGCCGCGATGGGACTGTCCGGCTACGGCACCAAGCAATTGCCGAAAGGCGAGGGCATGGGCGTCGCCTGCGTCTCGTCGCAGGAGCGGGCGACCGCGAGCTGGACGGCGTGCGTGGCTCACGTCGCCGTCGCGCCGTCGGGGGAGGTGACCGTGAAGAAGCTCACGGTCGCAACCGACGTCGGCACGCAGGTGCATCCCGACAATGTCCGCGCCCAGGTCGAGGGTGCGGCGCTGTGGGGCCTGTCGCTGGCGATGTACGAGAAGGCGACGCTGAAGGACGGTGGCATCGAGCAGACCAATTTCGATGGCTACACGCCCTTGCGCATGAGCCAGACGCCCGAGGTCGCGATCGCCGTGATCGCCAATGGCGAGAAGGCCACCGGCGTCGGCGAGCCCGCGGTCACCGTGGTCGCGCCGGCCATCGGCAACGCCATCTTCAATGCTAGCGGCGCCCGCGTCCGCGCCCTGCCGATCACCGCGGAAGCCGTGAAGGCGAGCATGAAGGCGTAAGTCGCGCTGCGATTGCCGAATGAGCTGATCCGCCGGAGGGCAACCTCCGGCGGATTTGTTTTGGAGCCGCCTCCACACCCTCACCGTCATGCCCCGGCTTGACCGGGGCATCCAGTACGCCGCGGCTTCTCGGTTTCAGCCGGACCGTCTCAGCGTACTGGGTCGCCCGGTCAAGCCGGGCGACGACAGCGGAGGGCGGGGCGATAGCGTCCAAAATTCCCCTTATCCATCAATGCCCGTTCTACTGTGCATGGGGTTGTTTTCGCCGGTTGTGAAATTCCCCCCTGAACCCCAATCCGTAAAATTGCGTGCAATTCCCCAAGGTTCCATTGAGCACGCCTCTTAAGGGCCAGAGAACCTGATCCGGCTTAGGCTCATCGGCCAATACGCCCGAGTTTCCGGTCCTTGTGGGGGAAGCCATGAACGCCACAGCCAAATCCGCCGCCAAACGCCGGCTTCTGCTCGCCTCCGATCGGAGCGACGGGAGCAGCGAGCTCGCCAGCATCCTGAAAGCGGTCGGCGACGTCTCCACGGTGAAGACGGACGAGATCCCCGCCCAGCCCTCGCGCGATCTCTCCGGGCTCGTGGTCGACATCAATCTGCGCTCGCCCGACAGCGTGCAGCGGGTCCGCAACAAGCTGCGCGGCGATGCCTATCGTTCGATGCCGCGGCTGTTCGTGCTCGCGGACGCCCTGCATCACGGCACCATGCAGGCCTGGGCGTTAGGAGCCACCGACACCATCTCACGGCCGCTCCAGGCCGAGGCCATCCTGCAGCGCATTCGCGCCGCCTTCCCGGACACCGCGGCCTATGACGCGACCGATCGCGGCAAGACGCTCAACCGCGGCGTCGAGGCGGCGCATGCGGTGCTGACCAAGATGTTCGAGAAGCTGCCGCTCGGCGTGGCCCTGACCTTCGACGACGTCATCGCCGCCGAGAGCAAGATCCTGAAGGCGATCAAGCATTCCTCGCTGCGGGAATGGCTCACCACGGTCGGCTGTCACCATGTCGGCAGCTACCGCCATTGCCTGTTCGTCACCGGCTTCGCCGTCGCCTTCGCCCAGCATCTCGGCATGCGCGAGGACGACCAGCGCCGCCTGACCCGCGCCGCGCTGCTGCACGACGTCGGCAAGGCCTTCGTTCCGGCCTGGCTGCTCGACAAGCCCGGCAAGCTCACCGACGAGGAGATGGCTGAGGTCCGCCAGCATCCGCGCCGCGGTTATGATGCGCTCGCCGCGCAAGGCGGCTTCCCGCCGGAGATGCTGGACGTGGTGCTGCATCACCACGAATTCCTCGACGGCTCCGGCTATCCGAACGGCCTGTCGTCGAACCAGATCAGCGACATCGTGCGCCTGACGACAATCGTCGACATCTACGCAGCGCTGGTGGAGAAGCGCGCCTACCGCATGCCCTTCACCCACTCCCGCGCCTTCACGATGATGGAAGGCATGGGCGGCAAGCTCGACCAGCAGCTGCTGCAGGCGTTCCGTCCGGTCGCGCTGGGGTCGTTCTAGTCGGGATGCCGTAGTCGTAGGGTGGGTTAGCCTCGCGGCTGCGCGAAGCGCAGGCGCCAGGCGTAACCCACCATGCCTCCGCGATTGCCGAACGAAGTTGGTGGGTTACGCCTTCGGCTAACCCACCCTACAAGATCACCCCACCAGCTTCCGCAGCTCCGCCTTCGCCACCTTCTCCAGCGTCGAGCGCGGCATGTCGTCGACGAGCCTGATCTCGCGCGGCAGCTTGAAGTCGGCGAGGCCCTTGCGGCAGGCTTCCATCACGCGATCCTGCAGATCGGGCGCAGCGCCCGCGACGCCGCCCTGCGGGATGATGAAGACCACCGGCACCTCGTCCAGCATCGGATGCTTCTTCGCCACCACCGCGGCCTCGCGCACGCCCGGCACGAGCGCGATCACCTGCTCGATCTCGGAGGCCGCAACGTTCTCGCCGCCCACCTTCAGCATGTCCTTGGCGCGGTCGCCGAACTTGATGAAGCCGTTCTCCAATCGCTCGACGCGGTCGCCGGTGAGGAAGAAGCCGTGCTCGTCAAAACTCTCGCGCGTCGCCTTCTCGTTGTGCAGGTACTCGGCGAACAGCGACAGGCCGGGGACGCCCCTGATCGCGAGATTGCCGGTGTCGCCGACCTCCGTCGGCCGTCCGTCGTCGTCAGTGATGCGGATCTGATATTCGGGCGCGGCGCGACCGATCGACATCGGGATGTTGGGCTGATCGACCTCGCCGACGATGCCGTGGGTGATGGTCTCGGTCATGCCCCACCAGCCGATCATCTTGACGCCGAAGGCGGCAAAGGCCGGCGGCTCGTTGATGGCGGTGCCCCACAGGCGGAACTTGTGGTCTTTCGGGATATCCTGCTCGAGCAGCGCCTTCATGCAGAACGGGATGGTCGAGGTCCAGGTTGCGCCATGCTCGCGCGCGACGCCCCAGAACCGGCTGGCGGAGAAGCGCGGCTGGATCACGCAAGTGGCGCCGACCCACAGCGCCGCCAGCATGGAATAGGCCAGCGCATTGGTGTGGAACAGCGGCAAGTACGCCTGGTGCACGTCGCCGGCGTGAAGGTCCTCATGCGCGGCGTTGATCTTGGCGCCCCACAGCGCGTTGGCATGGGTCCACAGCACCGCCTTCGGCCGCGACGTCGTGCCCGAGGTGTATTGCACGCTGCATGGCGCGAGCGGATCGGTCGCGCGCCGGGGACGATCGGCACTGTCGGCGAACAGCGATTCGAAGCTGTCGCCGCGCGAGACGCCGCGCGCAGGCGCCGCGCCCGCATCGTGCGAGGTCACCGCCAGCCAGCTTATGTTGTTGCAGTTCTGCGCGACGGCTTCCGCATAGGCCGGCTGCGTGATCGCGGCGACCGCGCCGCAATGATCGGCGAAATACGCGATCTCGGCCGGCGCCGACCGCGTGTTGGTGGTGACCGCGATGGCCCCGAGCTCGACGCAGGCGAACCAGGCCAGCATCGCCTCGATGCAATTGTCGAGATGAATGAGCACATATTGGCCCGGCTTGACACCGCGCCTGGCGAGGCCGGCCGCGAGCGCGCCGACGCGCTCGTGAAACTCGCCGTAGCTCCAGCGCCGCGCCGGCGCGTCGAACGGCGCCCAGATCAGGAACGGATGATCACGCCGGACCTCGGCGCGCAGCTTGAGCAGCCAGGGCACGTCGAGCCCGTCGAACGGGCCCACGATTCCAGCTGTGGTCTGTTGAACTGGCATGGCTCCTCCCGGTGCAGCCGCATCTTGCCGGCGGCTGTCTTTTGATGATTGCGTCTTCCTGCCATTGGACGACGCGGGACGCAATCGGGGGTATGCGTGAGCGCGCTCTCTCCACCGTCATTGCGAGCGCAGCGAAGCAATCCAGACTCTCTCCACGGAGGCAGTCTGGATTGCTTCGTCGCAAGCGCTCCTCGCAATGACGGCGTTCGGGGGCGCGGCGGCCCTATCAGCCGGCGTCCCCGTACGACGAGATCTCGATCAAACTGCCATCGGGATCCCGGCAATAGACCGAGCGCAACGTGCCGCGGGCGCCTTGCCTCGGGCCCGGACCTTCCTCGATCGCGACGCCATGTGCCCGCAAATGCGCCACCACCTCGTCCGGCGTGGCCGAGGTGAGAAAGCACAAATCTTCGCTGCCCACCGTGGGATGGTTCGCGGTGAACCACTCCACCTTGTCGGCATCGCGTTGCCGGACGTTGATCCTCTGGTTACCGAATTCAAGGAAAGTCCGCGGCGCTTTGCCGCCGCCGGGATCGAACACCTTGACTTCCATGCCGAGAATCTTGCCGTACCACGCAGCACTTGCCGCGACGTCGCTGACATTGATCACGAGATGATCCAGGGCATGAACCTTGACCGGCATGTCTCATCCTTTCGTCGTGATGTGCCCCGCGCACTTTCCGCACGCGGCAAGCTTTGTTACAACCGCAGCGACGCGGCTTTCAAGCCATCCGACTTCAAGAACAACACTGGGAGAACCCTTGAGATGATCACTCGCCGTACCGCGCTGGGCCTGCTCGCCGCCAGTCCGCTTGCAGCCAACCCGCTGTCGAAGGCCCTTGCCGCCGATTATCCGGCCCGTCCGGTGAAATGGGTGGTGGGCTATCCGCCGGGCGGCGCCACGGACATCCTGGCACGGCTGATCGGCCAGCGCCTGTCGGAAAAGCTCGGCCAGCAATTCGTGGTCGAGAACAAGCCCGGCGCCGGGAACAACATCGCGACCGAATCGGTCATCAATGCCGAGCCCGACGGCTACACGCTGCAGCTGGTCAACCCGGCCAACTACATCAACGCGTCGCTCTACAAGAATCTCAAGTTCAACTTCGTGAACGATATCGCGCCGGTCGCCTCGTTCCAGCGCGTTCCGAACGTGATGACCGTCAACAAGGACGTGCCGGCCAAGAACGTCGCCGAGTTCATCGAGTACGTGAAGGCCAATCCCGGCAAGGTGAACATGGCCTCGTCCGGCAACGGCACCTCGGTGCATCTGTCCGGCGAGATGTTCATGGCCATGACCGGCTGCAAGATGCAGCACGTGCCCTATCGCGGCGCCGCGCCCGCGATCACCGACATGCTCGCCGGCCAGGTGCAGGTGATCTTCGACAACATGCCCTCGATCATTCAGCACATCCGCTCCGGCAGCCTGCGCGCGATCGGTGTCACCACCACGGAACGCTCGCCGCAGCTGCCCGACGTGCAGCCGATCGCCGACACCGTCAAGGGCTATGAGGCGAGCGCGTTGTTCGGCATGGGCGCGCCGAAGAACACGCCGAAGGAAATCATCGCCAAGCTCAACGCCGAGGTCAACGCGGTGCTCAAGGAGCCCGACATGGCCAAGCGCCTGGTCGAGCTCGGCGGCGAGCCGCGGGTGCAGACGCCCGAGGCGTTCGGCGAGGAGATCAAGGCCGAGACCGAGAAGTGGAAGAAGGTCGTCGACTTCGCCGGCCTGAAGGTCGAGTAGAAAATTCGTTATGACGAGGAAGAGAGCCCTGCCGTTCGGCAGGGCTTTTTTCTTGGCTGCATTGCCAGCAACCCGATCACGCTCTCGTGCGGATCCGCGCCTGCGCCTTCCGGCTTGACGTTGTCGCGCTCGCGTCTATACTAAACCACATGGTTAAGTATCAGGACGAGACGCTGGACCGGACTTTTGCGGCGCTGTCAGACCCGACGCGTCGTGCCTTGCTGGCGCGCCTCGGCGAGCAGGACGGCCTGTCGGTGAGCGAGCTGGCGGCCCCGTTTGCGGTATCGCTGCCGGCGATCATGAAGCATCTCGATGTGCTCACCGATGCCGGGCTGATCGTGCGCGAGAAGACCGGGCGCACGGTCGCCTGCCGGCTGACCGCGCGGCCGATGGAGCAGGCGATGAACTGGCTCAATCGTTATGCGCAGTTCTGGTCCCACAATCTCGATCGCCTTGCCGCCTTCGTGGAGGAAGAGACATGGCCAACGCAACCGCCAACACCGCCGAACGCCCGGCAGAACGACCAAGCCTCACGCTCACGCGCCGGCTCCGCGCGCCGCCGCAAAAGGTCTACGCCGCCTGGACGCAAGCCGCGCAGCTAGCGCAATGGTTCGGGCCGCCGAACATGAAGCCGGCGACGCTTCAAGCCGAGCTCGACGTCCGCGTCGGCGGCCGGTTTCGCATCAGCTTCACGGGGGACGACGGCGAATACTTCGAGGCCGGCGGCCGCTATCGCGAGGTGGTGCTGAACGAGCTTCTGGTCTTCACCTGGGCCTGGCACTCGACGCCGGAGCGTGAGTCGCTGGTGACGATCTCGCTGAAGCCGGACGCTGCCGGCACCTTGATGATCTTCCATCACGCCCAGTTCTTCGACGAGACCGCGCGCGACAACCACCAGCGCGGCTGGAGCTCGATTTTCGACAAGCTCGATGCTTTCGTCGCCTGATCCCCAAGGAGAACGCCATGCAGCAACATCAGATCGTTTCGCGCGAGCAATGGATCGTCGCGCGCAAGGCCCTTCTGGTCCACGAGAAGGAATTGACCCAGGCCCGCGAACGGCTTGCCGACGAGCGCCGCCGGCTCCCCTGGGTCAAGGTCGACAAGGCGTACGCATTCGAAGGGGCGAACGGCATTGTGTCCCTGGGCGATCTGTTCAAGGGCCGGCCGCAGCTGATCGTGCAGCACGTGATGTTCGCACCCGATTGGGACGCGGCCTGCAAGAGCTGTTCGTTCTGGGCCGATGGGTTCGAGCGCATGGTGCCGCATTTGGCCGCGCGCGACACCGCCATGGTTGCGGTCTCGCTGGCGCCAAGCGCAAAGCTCGAAGCCTTCAAGAAGCGGATGGGCTGGACCTTCGACTGGGTTTCCTCAGGCCGCAACGACTTCAACCGCGATTACGGCGTGACGTTCTCACAGGAAGAGGTCGCGACCGGCAAGCCGATGTACAATTTCGGGACCACGCCGTTCTACGGCCCCGAACTGCCCGGCATCAGCGTGTTCTTCCGCGACCAGGCCGGCGCGATCTTCCACACTTATTCCTGCTTCGCCCGCGGCCTCGACATGATGAACGCTGCATATCAATATCTCGATCTCACCCCGCTCGGCCGTCACGAGGAAGGCCTGCCCTATCCGATGGACTGGGTGCGCCTGCGCGACCGGTACGAGCCGCAGCCGGCGAAGGGTGCGTGCTGCCACGGGTGAGGGGAGCGCTCAACGCACATCAAAGGTGTCATCGCCCGGCTTGACCGCGCGATCCAGTATTCCGAGACGGCAGTGATGAATCGAAAGGCCGCGGCATACTGGATTCCCCGCCTTCGCGGGGAATGACAGCTACGGGTGAGGTGCAGGGTGTGCCTTGCCCCGATAGCTACCGCTTCGCCTCCGCCTGCTCCGCCGCGTTGCACGAGATCAGCATCGTGTACGGCCGGGCGTTGGTGGCGATGTCGGTGGTCTTGAGCTCGCTCTTTGGCTCGGCGGTCTGATAGGGCACGATCGAATTGTCGAGGAAATCGCGCAGCACTCCGGTCTTGATGGCGAAGTTGATGTTTTCAGGGATGTTGCCGGTCGCCACCGCGATCCGCAAGGCTGGAATCTTGCCCGTGACCACGCCCACGACCTGACCCGTGTTGTCGAACAGCGGCCCGCCGCTGTTGCCAGGCTGCACGGGTGCGCTGATTTGCAGGAAGCGCGAGTCGTTGCGCATGCCGCTGAGCGAGCTCACGATGCCGGTGGTCACGCTGAAGTCCGAGGTCAGGATTCCGTGATAGGGAAAGCCGATCGCGATCACGGAATCGCCGGAGCGGATCGAGCGGTCGCGGATCCGGGCAAAATCCTTGAAGGTCGTCGTCGACGGCGCCTGCAACAGGGCGAGGTCGTTGTTGGCATCGCTCGAGACGACGCGCAGCACCATTGCGGCTTCGCCGGTGAGATTGCCCCTGACGTCGCCGACGCAGCCGTCGATCACATGATGGTTGGTGACGACGTGCCCGCTCGCGCTGACGACGAAGCCGCTGCCGCTCCTGGCTCGGGCGGGTTTGCCGCCGGCCGGCGCTGCCGTCTGCTTCTCCGCCGTCGCCGCCGGCTTGGCCGCACCCTTGGTGAAATCGCCGGCCTTGCTGAGCCCGTCTGCCTTCACCCGCGTGACGCAGTTCGCCAGCGCCGCGATCAGGGGGGCCGTCGACGTCAGCACAAATTGGAGTGGCTTGCTCCCGTTGGTCGTGATCACCATCAGGCTTGCCTTCTGGAAGGTGCGAGCGACGTTGGGGGGCAGGATGGTCGTCACCATATTGGTGGTGCCGGCGGTCGCAAACAACCTCGCCTGCTCCTGGCCGTCGAAGATGAAGTCGATGGGCGCGGTATCGCCCTTGTTGAAGCGAAAGCTGGGGCTGGCAAAGCTCAGCAGCCAGGAGCCGGCCGCATTCTGCGCGACGAAGAGACTCACGCCGTTGGCGTAAGGTGCGGTCGCCGCGCAATGGGAGAACGCGCCCGTCTCGTCATTGCTGAATGCGCCGCCTGCCCAGTTGCCGACCTTGACGGTTCCGAACGGCCCCGCCGCGTTCGCCCCGAACACACTCATCTGCAACACGAACGCAACGACCAACGACCTCAACCACATACCCCAGCCCCCGGCAAACGCACTCGCATCCATCTTATCCGCGAGGGCAGGTGAGGCGCAACCGTCAGTTGTCCGCTCTCGTCCGGCAAGCCGCGACAATTCGGGCTTGCACATACTTTGCAGTGCCGTATACTTTGCGATACAAAGTAACGGGGCCGTTGCCTCGTAATGTCTGGGTGGAACGAGGTTTTGGCGTTGCCGATGCGCGATCTCGACAAGGCGCTGGCCGACATCGTAACGATCCGCAGCCAGATCGCGGCAGGTACCGCCTTCCGCGGTTACGGCCCGGCGACGATGGCGGCGACCGGTGCTGTTGCGCTCATCACCGCCGTCCTGCAATTCTGGCTGTTGGATGATCCCACCGGCGAGCCGCTCGTTTTCTTCATCGGCTGGTTCATCGCCGCCGCGCTGTCTGGACTGATCATCGGCATCGAGATGCGCGCCCGGTCGCGACGCCATCATTCCGGTCTCGCCGACGCGATGATCCACCAGGCGGTCGAGCAGTTCCTGCCGGCGGGCGTTGCCGGCGTTCTGCTCGCCGTGGTGATGTGGAAGTTCGCGAGCGAGACGCTGTGGCTGCTGCCGGGCCTGTGGCAGATCCTGGTGTCGCTCGGCATCTTTGCCTCGGTCCGCTCGCTGCCGCGCACGGTGGCGCTCGCCGGCGCCTGGTATTTCGTGTCCGGCTTCGCGGTCGTGGTGCTCGCGAGCCGAACCCACACGCTGTCGCCATGGACCATGGGCCTACCTTTCCTGATCGGCCAATCGCTGATGGCGGCGATTCTGCATTTCGCGTCCGGAGACAACGATGTCGAAGACTGACAGCGCGCCCTTCTCCTATGAAGGCCTCGACCGCGTGATCCACGAGAAGGCGAGGCTCGGGCTTCTGACCTCGCTGATGGCGCATCCCAAGGGGCTGGCGTTCGGCGATCTCAAGCAGCTCTGCGGCCTTACCGACGGCAATCTCAGCCGGCACCTTGCCGTGCTGCAGGAAGCCGGACTGGTCGAGGTGACCAAGGGCTACGAGGGCAATCGCCCGCACACCACCTGCCGCCTCACCAAGGCCGGCCGCCGCCGCTTCCTCGACTATCTCGCCGTTCTCGAGCGGCTGGTGCGCGACGCGGCGAAGGCCGCTGGCCGCGAAGCGCCGCCGCTCGGCCGTCTCGGCATCGCCTCGACCTGATCTCCCCTTTTTTGACCGGAGACTTTGCAATGCAAAGTGACATCACGTCCCGCAACGAGAAGCTTCATGTTGGCATCATCATGGACGGCAACGGCCGCTGGGCGACGCGGCGCGGCCTGTCGCGCGTGCGCGGCCACGAGGCCGGCGTCGAGACCATCCGCCGCATCGTCGAGGCCGCGCCCAAGCAGGGCATCGGCACGCTGACGCTTTACGCCTTCTCCACCGACAATTGGCGGCGGCCGAAGGCCGAGGTCGCGGCGCTGATGACCCTGCTGCGCTTCTACCTCGCGAACGAAGTGCAGAGCCTCGTCAAGAACGGCGTGCGCCTCTCCGTCATCGGCCGCCGCGATCGCCTGCCCGACGGCATCGCCGCCGCGATCGCGCGCGCCGAGGCGGCCACCGCCGATGGCCGCGCGCTGCATGTGCGCATCGCCGTCGATTATTCCGCGCGCGACGCCATCCTCAATGCCGCGGCGAAGGCGGCCGCGCTGACCAGCCTGACGCGCGAAGCCTTCTCGCAGCTCGTCACAGGCGAGGCTGGCCTTCGCGACGTCGACCTCATCATCCGCACCTCCGGCGAGAAGCGGCTGTCGGACTTCCTGCTTTGGGAAGGCGCCTATGCCGAGCTGTACTTCACCGAGCGGATGTGGCCCGAATTCGACGCGAGCGATCTTGCCGAGGCGCTCGCCGCCTTCCATGGCCGCGAGCGCCGCTTCGGCGGGCTGCAAGCCATTATGCCCGGAGAGGCGCCCTCGCTCTCGCAGGTGTGAGGCGCCTCGGCGCCCGCCGGCTCCCCCACCGATTGCCGCCCGGCACGGATCGTGCTCTAGTCTTCCGGCGTTGTGTACCCCTGCGACGGGAGCGTTCGCACCATGCGCGCAGTCCTCGATTACTGCACCGGCGGAACGGAGCGGCAGCTTGCCGCCGGCACCATCATCGTCGCCGAGGGGGGCACCTCCGGCCATCTCTACGTGCTGATGCAAGGCAGGCTCGAGGTGCTCAAGGGCGAGATGGTGGTCGCCACCGTCACCGAGCCCGGCGCGGTGTTGGGTGAGATGTCCGTGCTGCTGGGCCAGCCGCACACCGCAACGGTACGGGCCTGCTCCGACGCCATCGTCTACGAATTCGAGGATGCCGCCGCGTTCCTCGAGAGGGAGCCGGGCGTGGCGCTGCTGATCGCAAAAATGCTGGCGCAGAGGCTCAACGTCGCCAACACCTACCTCGCCGATCTGAAGCGGCAATATGCCGGCCACGGCACGCATCTGGCCATGGTCGGCGAAGTGCTCCAGAGCATGATCAACCTGCCGCCGGCTGAGGTTTCGCCCGGCTCTGATCGGCAATCCGATCCAAGAATGTGAGCCAGTCGGGCGGCGCCTCGATGGGGGCGGCGGGCCGCCGCAACGGCGCATTCAGGTCGATCCATTGCGCCTCGCCGGCCGCCAGCCAGAACGCCTTGCCGGCATCGAGATCGAGCACGATGTAGGTCGGGGGACGGCCGGGTTGCAGGCCCGTGTTGAAGACCCAGGTCTGGCCCAGCCGGTCGAACCACGATCCATTGCTGATGAAGGGCGATTGATGCACATGGCCCGAGATCACCATCGACGGCTGGTATTGCATGATCCACTGCACCAGCTCGACGTCGCCGAAGAAGCGCTTGCCGCCCCAGCTCGTCGGTGAATCCGCCGGCGGCGCATGATGCGCCCAGATCCAGCGCTGCGGCCTGACGGCTGCGGCATCGCGCAACTGCTCGATGAGCCGTTGCTTGACCTGGGGTCCGTCCCACCATGGGCACACCGTGAACAGGGTATCGCCGACCGTCAGGCCGTCGCCGTCGCAGGCGATGCCGAGCTCGCGCACCTCCGAGATCCAGCGCGAAATCTTCTCACCTTCGGCGTTGCGCTCGTCGAGATCGTGATTGCCGGAGCAGAGGATCACGCGGGTCGTCGCGGCCAGCAGCGCGAGATACTTCTTCACCACCACGATCTGGGCGCGGAAATCCACCATCGAGCCAATGTCGAGCGCGTCGCCGGCGAAGATCACGAGGTCGAATTGCGGCGCCGCGCTGACCAGCCAGTCGAGCTGCGGCAGCGAATAGTGCAGGTCGGCCACGACCAGGCAGCGCATGGAAAATCCGACGGCCAGAGAGCAAAATGTCAGGGAATTCCAAAAACGGCATAAAGCAAGAAGCAGACCAGCCCGGCCGCCCCTTTGCATCAATCCAATGAGCGACAGCATGCTGCGTCCCGTCGCAGAGCGCAAGGGGCGGCAATGCGGGGCTGGACCGGATCGCCGAATTCTGGTGTCGTGGCCTGCTCTCAACACCTGTGTTCACATGACCTCCTTCAAGACCATTCGCGCCCGCGCCGAGAAGCGCAAGGGCGGGCCCAAGGCGCTGGACAAGTTGATGCCGGCCAAGCCGGACCTCAAGCAGCTGGCCAAGCTCGGCGACGATCGTATCCTCGCCGAAATGACCAAGCGGGTGTTCTGCGCCGGCTTTGCCTGGAGCGTGATCGATTCCAAATGGGACGGCTTTGAGCAGGCCTTCCTGCATTTCCAGCCCGCCAAGCTCACGTTCCAGCCCGAAGATTATTGGGAGGGCCTACTGCGCGACGCGCGCATCGTGCGCAACGGTGCCAAGATCATGTCGGTGCGCGACAACGCCGCCTTCGTGCAGGAGATCGCAAAGGAGCACGGCAGCTTCGGCAAGTTCCTGGCGAAATGGCCGTCCTCCGACGAGATCGGCCTGCTCGACCTCCTGAACAAACGCGGCAGCCGGCTGGGCGGAAACACCGGCCAGATGCTGCTCCGCTTCGTCGGCTGGGACGGTTTCGTGACGTCGAAGGACGTCGTGGCCTGCCTGCGCGCTGCCGGTCTCGACATCGCGGAGGAGGTCAAGTCGAAGGGCGATCTCGCCAAGGTGCAGGCGCAGTTCAACGCCTGGGCCGAGGAGTCCGACCTGCCGTACACATATTTGTCACGCATCTGCGCGCTGTCGGTCGGCGAGAACAGCAGCGAGTAGCGCGTCGATCGATAGATCGTGTGCATCCTGTGGCGATCCTGTGCCGCGAACGCGGCCGATGAAACCCCGCGATCACGAAATACATTTCGCAGGAACATTTGTCCGCAGCACCTGTTCGGGACTCTGAGCCAGGCGCATAAGGGCGCAGGGAATGCTCGCTCCCGCCTGGCTCGATGAAACCGGATACAACAACGGAGCAGCTCATGAAGCTCACATCTGAACAGGTGAAGCAGACCGTCAACCAGCTCGGCGCTCAGGTGCTGCCCGACGAACATCCGGCGATGCCGCAGCTCAACAGCATGTTCGGCGAGCACACCTTCTTCGTCGACGAGATGGGCCTCAAGGTGCTCGAGCCCACGGGATCGCTCGGCAGCGACCGCCAGAGCGGCGAGGTCGTCAGCCTCGCTGATTGGGGCGATTCCGACCTGACGCGCCTGATGGCGCATGAGCCCGAACCGACCGGCGTGATCGTGGTGTTCGAGCATGTGAGGCATTGAGCAGCCCGACGGGACGTTTTGGAGACACGTGCGCCACGGCACTCCCGTGGCGCGCGGCTTTGGCGTGACTGGTGACGTGGTGATCAGCTCCGCCGTCTTGCGAACGGTCTGGTGCCGGTCGCACTATCTGCCGCGAATGCTCTGTGCGTAGCGCCGCATTTCTCCGCGACAGGCCGGAAACAGCGCAACGATCGTGAGCGAAATCGCATATGAAAGGCAGAAGCAGGCTGCCAATTCCGGGATCCCTCCGATCGAACGCGCCAGCAGCCAGCGATGCAGCAGAGACACCGTCACCACGGAAGCGAGGGCTCCGGCGAGATGTGGCCCGACCACTTCCATGAGGTCTCGATGACGCACCGGGCCGCGTCGCCCAATCAGCCACCACAGGATGGGCGTGCGCACGCACTCGCTGATCGAGTATGCGCTGGCGACGCCGACTGGTCCGAACGGCAGCCCGCATATGAAAGCGAGAATCGATGTTGAGACATTGAACAGGCCCCAGCGCATGTATTCCTTGGTGCGGCCCTGGCTGAGGAAAAGCCAGTTGGCGGGGCTGTTGCTGGTCTGCAGCAGACCGGCGATGCTGAGGGCGACGAAGATCGGCGCAGCCTCGCTCCACTGGTCGCCGAGCAGGGTTTCGACCAGCGTATCGGCGGTCGCGATCATGAAGCCGACGCCAGGCAACACGAGCAGGAGCGCCGGCAGCACCGCGCGACGGAACGAATCCCGATAGCGCTCCGGCTCCTTCAGCAGGCCCGACAGCGTCGGCAGCATGATTCGCACCATCGGATTGCTGACTTGCTGAAGCGGAAACAGCAGCAACCGGTAGGCGCGGTTATACGCGCCAAGCGAGGCAGCCCCCCAGACCTTGCCGATCAACACCCCGTCGGTATTGCGGGACAGGAATTCGGCAAGATTGTAGCCGGTCACGCCGAGCCCGAAGTTCAGCATGTCGCGTGCAGCCTTGATCGAGCCGGGCCTCGACGGCAACCATCCCGAACTCAGCCACGCGCCGCTCGCGAGCACCAGACCTGATGTCAGGCTGCCGGCGAGAATGGCCCAATAGCTGTGATAGACGTACGCGACCGCGGCAGAGGTCAGTAATCCAGTCAGTGCGGCCGCGGACTCCAGGCCTGCCAGCGTCAAGAATCTCATCTGTCGCGTCAGCAACGACAAATGCTGGACGTCAGCGCCGCTGAGCAGCAACGTGACGCTCATACCGGATGTCAGTGGGGCGAGATTTGGCGCGCTGTAGAACCTGGCGACGAGCGGCGATAGCGCCACCTGTGTGGCCGCCAGTAGCGCGCCGACCGAGAGGTTCACCCAGAACAGCGCACTCAGCTCGTTGTGCGTCAACTCGTCCTTCTGCACGGTCGCGTGTCCAAGACCGAGATCCTGGAACAGCACCGCGAAGGCGAGCACCGGCGAAGCCATTGCATAAGTACCAAAGTCGACTGGCGTCAGTAGGCGCGAGAGCAGGATCACAGATCCGGTCTGCGTCGCTACACGCACGACCTGAGTGACGATCGCAGCGAGCGCACCTTTCCGTACGTTCCGGGACTGCTCGTCCTCGGACAAGCGCATGTTGAGTTGAGTCACGATCAGCTCCTCGAGCGGCGAACAACGAAAATTTCAAGCGCAGTTCGAAAGCAAGACGGTGAATCAAACGACAGTTTATCTTTTCGATTTCATGCGATTGGCGCTTCATTCATGTGCGATCAACCGGACGCCCTCATGCGCGGACCACCGCACGAGAGAGACATCGAAGCTATCGCGCGTGAGCAGCGTCGCGAAACGCCGACGACTATCCGTCAGTACGTGTCAATTGAATGGCGCGACCAAACTGCGTTCGCAAAAAACTTTACGTCGATCGCGCTCGAACGAACAGCCAATGGAGTGCATCTTGTTCAGAGCAGCGCGTCGAAATCGAAAAAGAGGCTGGTCTGTCAGCTTCATGTCAGGCAGTGCCTCGAAGATCGACACAGAACCGCTCGCAATAGTGTCAAACCTCTAGTCTTCGCGGTTCTCTTGCAACGTGTTCTTCAACGGGAATTTCGATGACGATCTGAGTTCCCGGACTCGCCTTGCTCTCGAGCAGCAAGCGCCCGTTGAGCGATGAGGTGACGAGATTGAACGCGATGTGCAGTCCCAGACCGGCATTGCCTTTCTCGCGACTTGTCGTGACGAATGGATCGAAGATGTGCGCCTGCAGGTGGTCAGGGATTCCGACGCCTTCATCAGCGCAGACAAGGCGGACTGATCTCGGATTCGGTTGGTTTACCGTGATCACGAACCGGCCGCCTCTCTTGTCAGGATACGCATGCGCTGCAGTGTTGAGGGCGAGATTGCTGATCACCTGAGCAAGCGCTCCGGGATAGCTGTTGAGCTTGATTCCCGCCGGGCAGTGTACCTCCACGGTCAGGGCATGATGCGACAGCAATGGCCCGAGCCGGGACATCAACTCCGATAGCCAATCCCTGAGCTCGAAACTGCGCCGGTCCTCATCGGCTTGATGGACCGCGACCTGCCTGAAGCTGTGCACCATTTCGGATGCGCGGTGCAGATTTTCGAAGGTCAGGTTGAGCCCCTGCTTGAGCCGGTCAATGCCCTTGGTTAGATCGGACCGCCGGACCGATGCTCCGCCCAATGCATCACTCATCGTTTGCAGGTCATCCTGCATGGCCGTCGACGTCGTCAAGGCGAGGCCGAGCGGGGTGCTGACCTCGTGAGCGACACCTGCCACCAATTGCCCGAGCGAGGCGAGCTTTTCCGCCTGCACGAGATGCTCCTGGGTCGCGCGCAGATCGCGCAACGATTTCTCGGAGCGTTCCTTTTCCCGTTGCAGCGCCTCGGATGTCCGGAACTGCTTTCGCGCCCGGTACTCGCGCGCAGCCACCGCGTAGAGCGACAATGCGTAGGCGTTGCCGACGAGAGAATGGTTGATGAAGCTCAGGCCGGTCGGCATTGTCGACGCGAATGTCTCGGCGACCAGCAGCGCCACCCACGACAGCAGGCAGAAGATCGCCAGCGAGCCGATCCGCAAGGGCAGCATGGTCGAGACGAACAGTATGATCATCATCATGCCGGGCGCGGCAAAGGTGAAGCCCGAGGGAAGCACGAGATAGATGCTCGGCAGAATGCAGCCGGGGATGACGCAATAGATGAGAAAGATCGTCTCCGCCCATGGCTTCATCCGGCGCCGCGACAGCAGCGCCGTCAGCGGGAGCAGGATGACCACGGCGGTTCCACCGCGGATTGCGAGCGTGGTCGGCACGACTTCGGGGTAGAGCACCCAATCCCAGAGCGTGTAGCTGGCATAGGTGGCGGCGCCAAGCAGCATCGCGATCTGCGTCCATCCGAGACTGCCCCGGACATATTGGTCGACAAACCGGCGTTCCTCGATGCGGTCTTCGAAGCGCAGTCCGAGGCGTATCAATAAGGCAAGCATCCAAACTCAATCGCGAAAAGTCATGTCTGGTGTATCTACGACAGGTTTGGCGCCGCGTCGCGGATAAAGATGCCGCGTTCACCGAAGGGGCCTCAAGCCGCGTTCAGATGCCCAGCGTCAGCTGCGGCTCCGACTCGCCGGCGGCGTGGAGCGACGACAGCGAGACCCCAAGCAGCCTGACGCGCTTGGGCAGCGGCATCTCGGCTTCGAGCAGGCCGCAGGCCAGCCGCTCCAGATCGTCGCGTCCGGCAACGGACGCCGCGACGGATCGGCTGCGCGTGATGATCTCGAAATCGGCGAACTTGATCTTCAGGGTGACGGTGCGGCCGCGATTGCCCGTCGCCTCGCAATGCCGCCAGACCTTGTCGACGAGCGGCCTTAGCTCGGCGGCAAGCGCGTCGAACGCATCGAGGTCGGTCGAGAACGTGTTCTCCGCGCCGACGGATTTGCGGATCCGGTTGGCGCGGACCGGCCGCTCGTCGACGCCGCGCGATATCCAATAATAATACGCGCCTGACTTGCCGAAATTCGCGTTCATGAACTCCAGCGATTGGTTGCGGATGTCCCGGCCGGTGAACAGGCCGAGCGCGTTCATCTTCGCAGCCGTCGCCGGACCGATGCCGTGGAATTTGCCGACCGGCAGCGGCTCGACGAAGGCCGGCCCCATCTCCGGCGAGATCACGAACTGGCCGTTCGGCTTGCGATGATCGGACGCGAGCTTGGCCAGAAACTTGTTGTAGGAGATGCCCGCCGACGCGGTGAGGCCGGTCTCCGCCTTGATCTTCGCGCGGATCTCGAGCGCGATGTCCCGCGCCAGCGGGATGCCTTGCAGGTTCTCCGTCACGTCGAGATAGGCTTCGTCGAGCGACAGCGGCTCGATGACGGGCGTGTGCTCGGCAAAGATGTCGCGGATTTGCCTGGAGATCGCCTTGTAGACCTCGAAGCGCGGCCTGACGAAGATCAGGTCGGGACATTGCCGCTTCGCCGTCACCGACGGCATGGCCGAGCGGACGCCGAACTTGCGAGCCTCGTAGCTCGCAGCCGCAACGACGCCGCGTTCCGCGGAGCCGCCGACCGCGACCGGCTTGCCGCGCAGCTTCGGATTGTCACGCTGCTCCACCGACGCATAGAACGCATCCATGTCGATATGGATGATCTTGCGGACAGGCTCGCCGGTCGTCGGGTCGGATTCGCTCATCGCAAGATGATACAATCGCGTGGGGAGATGCGCGAGCTGAGGGATGCTTCCGTCGATCCGGCGGCTGAATTGAGCTGCACAATCGCGGCAGGGTCAAAAGCCATCTCAGGCTCGTGACGAGAGGCGCTCGTCAGTTCCGTTCAGTCGAGATGGCTTCGGCTCGGCCGCGATCGCTTGGGAGAGGCAGAGGCTCCTACTTGCCCCGGATGAACTCAAGGAGCTGGCTTGAGGCTCCGTCGCCAACGCGCTGCGCACCTGCGACCGTGAGGTGATTGACGTCCCAATAGAGCCAGAGGCCGTCCATGGCGGTCGGACACTCGGCTTCTCCGCACAAATAGCGTTCTGGATAGAGCAGAAAGACCTGGTTCGGGTAGCGGCTCCGGATCTCCTCAAGCATGGCGTGGAATTCGCGATTGTCGGCCTGCACGCGATCAAGGGGCACAGCAGGACAGGGCTTGCTTGGCGCGTGCCAGAGGGGTCCCGGTGCGAAGCGGGACATCGGACTGCGGCAGCCCGGCTCGACTCCGGGCGCTATGATCAGGATGCGTCGTCCGCTGCCGCCCAGCTCATGGATCGTGTTCTCGATGCCGGCCCGCCAGACCTGCAGGGCCGGTGCATTGACCTCCGGCGCGAGCTCGTTGCGGAGCGCATCGCCGTAGGTCATCCAGGATTGACTGAGCACGATTGGAGCCTGGTTCTGCCTGATCGCGGCGAGGTAGGTATCGCGCTGGCGTTTGCAGTCCTGCGAGCCGTCGAACGCTGTTCGCACCAGCCCGACGAGCAACGGACAACCTTCGGCCGTATAGGCTTCTCCCCGGACGGCGGCGCGCTTTGCCGCCGGGTCCAGCGCTGCGACATAATGCTCGGCGAAGGAGTCGCCGAGCACTTGCACGCCAACGGGGTCGCTCAATGAACCGAAGGCACATTTCGATTGTGCGCTCTTGGCGCACGGCCAGAAGCCGAATCGCTGCAGATCGGCGACCTCGCGGGCCTGTGCCGGGAGCCGCCATGGCCAGCCATCTTGGCGGTTGGCCACAAATGCAACAATCGCGAGCGCGACGATCGTCGCGGCGGCGGGGCCGGCGACTCGCAGCAGTGACGAGCGACCCGCGCGATACGGCTGTTCGATCAGCCGATACATCAGCGCAGCCAGCGCCATCGCGAGGGCGACGATCAGCACTTTCACCGCAACCGACTTGGCGTCATCGCCCAGGATGTAGTTTGCGTAGACGATCAGGGGCCAGTGCACGAGGTAGAGCGAGTAGGACACCAGCCCGATCCCCGCACTCAGCGGATTGGTCAGGACAGGCGAAAGGACGTGACGCTCGCCCGCCAAGATCACGCAGGCTGCACCCAGGCATGGGATGAGGGCCGTCGCGCCAGGGAAGGAGGTCGCACTGTCGAAGCTGACGACCGCGTAAGCGATCAAAGCGAATCCGGCGGCAGCCAACAGCGAGCGCGCTCCGGCCGGGAAGGTTAGCCTCTGCTCAGCAAAGATGACCAGCGCTCCGATCGCAAATTCGAAGGCGCGACAGGTCGGCAGGTAGAAAGCACCCGAGCTGTCGGTTGCGAGTGTCGCTTGCGCGACGCCGAGCGAAAGAATTGCGATGCCAAGAATGAGCAAAGGCAGTGCGCGACCGAGCAATCGGCGCCCCAGCAGAATGAACACGGGCCAAAACAGATAGAATTGCTCCTCGACGGCCAGCGACCAGAAGTGAAGCACGGGGCTGGGATCGGTCGAGTTGGCGAAATAGGCGTGGCTGCCGCGCCAGAAGTAGAAATTCGAGACCGATACCAGCGTAGCCACGGCGTCTTGAGTCAGGCCCTTGAAAAGCTCCGGAGAAAACCAGAGGCCACCGACGGCCAAGATGCCGATGATGGTGACGATCGCTGCGGGAAAGAGGCGCCGGATGCGGCGCTCGTAAAATCGCTGGAGCGAAAATTCGCCGCGATCAGCCTCGCTGAGAATGATCCGAGAGATCAGATAGCCGGACACGACGAAAAACAGGTCGACGCCAACGAAGCCGCCGCCGAACGGCGGAACGTCCAAATGATAGAGGAATACGCTCAAGACGGCGATCGCCCGGAGCCCGTCAATGTCGCGTCGATGGGATAGCTTTGTAACCAAGTGCTGAATCCACTGGCGGCGGTTCGTCCGACTGCGGATCCGCGCGCGCCCGCTTGCCTTTAGCGCGCCCGCATGCGTTCCTCAACCGCAGGACGGGCCGAATTCCCCCCCCCAATCGGGCTCGCCCCGGTCAGGCCGTCTCCGTCAACGTCGGCAACCCATCCGACGCTGCTGCGAGAAGACGCAGGACTTTGCCATGGCGCTCAGCGCATCGCTTCTCGTCGCACGGCCGCGGCTGCGCCAGGCATCGAGTCGGATTGGCTCATGGAAGGATGTTACAATCGGATGATGAGAAGGGCGAGGTGACGGATGCTTCAGTTGTTGGTCTTCGTGGCGGGCGTCGTCGGCACCGGCTGGTTGATCGGCGCGACCAATCCCCCCGGTGAATGGTATGCCGGCCTTGCCAAGCCGAGCTTCGTCCCGCCGAACTGGGCGTTCCCGATCGCCTGGACCATCCTTTACGTTCTGATCGCTGTTGCGGGGTGGCGAACCTTTCGCCGTGAGCCCAGGGGCAAGGCGATGCTGGCCTGGGCGGCGCAAATGGCGCTCAACTTCATTTGGTCTCCGCTCATGTTCACGATGCACCAGATCGGCGCCGCGCTCGTCATTCTCGTCGGCCTGTTCATCGCGATCGTGACCTACATCGGTCTCGAGCTGTCACGCGACAGGCTCGCCGCCGCATTGTTCGTGCCCTACGCAGCCTGGGTCGTGTTCGCCGGTGTGCTCAATGCGGCGATCTGGCGCTTGAATTGAGGCGCTCAGTCCGGATGGATTCAAAAAACGATCTCACGCTTGTGAGTGGCAAGCCGTAGCCTGTGCTTCCATATGAGCCCGCGGAGGACAAGGCCCATGCAATACAGCTCCGAGCTCATTCACACGATGCGTCAGGCATTGGAGACCGTGATGGCAAGCGTACCGGCGCATCAATCCGTGTTCGGCCTGAAAGCGGCCGTCGCCGAATGCATCCTGAACGCCGCCGCACACGGCCACACGTCATACGATGGATTGGTGACGGCAGCGTCCGACCAGCTCCAGGCGATCATCGCGATGCTGACGTGAGGGCCGGCCTCGTGCTCGTCTTCACGGTTCGGGTGCTGCGGGTCAGTGGGTGAGAGGCGCTGCTTCCTGCGCGCGGAGCTCTCGTCCAGTGCGCTGCCCAGCGCCGGGGTCAGCATCGCGAGCAGCTCCGGATTGTGCCCGGGGGATATCGAACGCCCGGACAAATCTTACGCAATGCCGCCAATGATGAGATCGAAAGATCTTTCGTGCGTCGCTTTCGAGTAGTTTATCGCCCGGTGTAGCCGCCGTTAATATAGACAGTCTGGCCCGTGACCCAATGCGATGCTGGCGACGCAAGGAACCGAATCAGCGGAACGACGTCGGAGACCGTGCCGAGGCGCCCCGCTACAGAAAGACGCGTCGCGTAGGCGATGGCGGCCGCGTCCTCAGGCGCCCGATAGAAGGGTGTATCTATCGGTCCGGGCGCAACGGCATTGACCGTGACACCGCGAGGCCCGAGTTCGCGCGCCATGGAGCGCGTGAACTGTTCGAGAGCTGCTTTCGATCCCTGATATAACGCATAGTTGGGAAGGTAGCCGTCGATCAGCGACGAGCATGCATTAATGATTCGCCCACCGTCCGGAAGATGACGGCTCACCTCCTTCATTATGAAAAAGCTCGCCTTGGCGTTCACTCCGAACACGTCGTCGTATTCGGCCTCGCTGATTTCGGCCACCGGCTTCTTGACCATGCGACCGGCGTTGTTGATCAGTATGTCGATGCGACCGAATTCGCGCAGCGTCGCCTCCACGAGGCGCGAATGAGTCGGCATTTCGTGGAGTTCGCCTTCGATAGTGGCGGCACGAGCACCCTGTGCGCGGACAAGGTGCGCTGCAGTCTCGGCATCAGCTCGATCGCCCGCGTCATGATAGTGGATCATGATGCTCGCACCGTCCGCTGCGAGTCCTGCTGCATATGCGCGGCCGAGATTGCGCGGCCCTCCGGTGATTAGCGCGACTTTTCCCGCGAGAACACGGGTTGGGTCTCCCGACTGATTCGTTTGGGCGTCTGTTCGACCGACTGCAGCCGCCGTAGCCGCCGCCGCGGTGATGCCAAGTGTCATCGAACGACGCGATAGCCAAATGTTTTCGTTTTGAGTCATGGTTATCCTGCGCCTCCGCTTCAGCATGTCAGCAGGCCGTCGTTCACAAAAACGGCTTGGCTCTCCGGTCACGCGAACCTAGAGGCATGAGGCCGCTGCGCGGCAGGTCGATTCTTGCTCTCTTTTGCTTCAGCGCGCGCGGATATCAGACGGCAACAGACCTGTCCGGGCACGGAACTGACGACGAAAATGATTGATGTTCGAATAGCCGAGGTCGGCGGCGATCGCTTCAACGCTATCGGGCGTGTTCCGAAGGCGTTGGCGCGCGTGCTCTAGGCGGCGGCTCGACACATATTGATGCGGCGGAGATCCGGTGGCGGCCTTGAACGCCCTGGCAAAGTGAAACGGACTTAGTGCCGCAACTTCGGCCAGCCGCGCGAGCGTCAGATCCGTGGCGGTGTGTGCTTCTACAAAATCCAGCACTCTGCGCAGGCGCCGAGTATCCAGCGAGCCTTTTGAGCGCTCGATCGCCCGCCCTCCGAATTTTCCGCACAAGACAATCGCGTAGAGGGTCCGCACCAATGAATCGCGTTCGACGTCGTTCAAATGATGCCTCCCGCGCGCGGCTGCGCGGAAACGGTCAACGATCGCCCATGCGTGAAAGTTCTCCCAGCCATGAATATCGGCAAGATCGGCATGGCCCTCAGCACCAAGTTCCTCGGCAATTTGCCTCCGCAGCGAGCCATCCGCTGAAATTTCTACCACTTCAGCGGGCGAAGTTGTTCGCACCCATTTGACCGGTTCTCCGCCGGTCAGACCGATTGTTCCGGCAGGCGCATCGCGAGCGACCGTGCGTCCATTCGCCAGCATTACAGCGGCGTTCTTCTGGCCGTTAAACCCCACCGCGATCGCTCCAGGCAGCGCGAGCGATGCATCACCTGCGTCCGCCGCGGGCGGCAGACGGAGGTGCGCTACGCGCACGCTCCCCCATGTGAACCGGGCTATGTCGATGCGATTGAACATCCGACGTGAGATTTGGGGGACGGTGTACGTCGCATCAAGCCCGGTATCTCGCCGCCAATCGGTAACATTCGTTGCTCCGGGAGAGAGGCTCCGGCGGGCAGAACTGGCTGCGAGCCGAGGCCGTTGCATCGAAGACGTGATCGAAAAGGCTCTGGTGAATGTGGGGCGGTTCGGTAGCGCGAGCGACATTCCGCTGCTTCGCGCTTGGTCACTCTATCCTGATCTGGGGTGTGCTTCGCGATACAGGCCATCAGGGAGATTGATGAAGCGACCGGCCAGATGAAGCTGCCTGCCGAGGGCTAGTTGAGGTAGGGCTAGTTGAGGTAGCGCGCCGCATCGAGGGAGCTGCGCGTCAATCGGTGACAATATCGCGCAAATCACAAAATGGCGCACCCGACACGATTCGAACGTGTGACCTTTGCCTTCGGAGGGCAACGCTCTATCCAGCTGAGCTACGGGTGCTAGTCGAGGTTCATTTAGCCGATTGGCGCGGGGCGGGCAACCGCTTCTCGATGGAAGCGCGCTTCAGGCCGATTTGCGCCTGACCGGGTCCGGAACCGGCTTGCCGCCGAGGGCGGCGAATTCGGCCAAACTCCTGTCGGCGCAGATGACGCGGTTGCGGCCGAGCCGTTTGGCGACATAGAGCGCCTCGTCGGCCGCGCCGAGCAGCCGGTCGGGGCCGCCGTCGGCACCGCCGGGAATATGGCTTGCGACGCCGACGCTGAGGGTAACGTGGTCGCCGGCGCCGATCGCGCCATGGGCGATCGCCAAGGCCATCACGGCGCAGCGGATCGCCTCGGCCACCATGCAGGCGCTGTCGCAATCCATGTCGGGGAGGATCAGCGCAAACTCCTCGCCGCCATAGCGGCTGGCGAGGTCGAGCGGGCGCACCGCATGCCGGCTGACGACGTCAGCGACCGCGCGCAGGCACTCGTCGCCGCTCTGGTGGCCGTGCTGGTCGTTGAACAGCTTGAAATGGTCGACGTCGACGAACAGCAGCGCCAGCGGCTTCTGCGTGCGCTGGGCACGGGCCCATTCGCCGAGCAGCATCTGGTCGAAGGCGCGGCGGTTCGCGAGGCCAGTGAGCCCGTCCTTGGTCGCGAGCTCCTTCAGCGCCATCTCGGCGCGCTTCTGGTCGGTGAGGTCGCGCAGCGTCTCCACCACCGCGATCAGGTTGCCGGCCTCGTCGTGGATCGGGCCGGCGTCGATGGCGAGATAGAGCTGGCTGCCGAGTTTGGGCATCACGCACCAGTTCTCCGCTGAGAAGCCGAGCCCGTTGTGGCCGCGCGCGGCATATTCCGAATAATACTCCGGCAACTGCTCGGGCCGGTCGAGCGCGACGAGGTCGGCAAGGCAGGGGCGCTTCGTCTCGTAGAATGCCTGCCAGTGCTTGCTGGTGCCGATCACTTCGGCGGCCCCGACGCCGGTCAGCCGCTCGCAGGCTCTGTTCCAGATCACGACGCGGCGCTTCGGGTCAATCACGAAGGTCGGCACCACGAGGTGCTGCATCAGCCGGACGGCGTAGGAATCGGCGACGTCGAGCGCCTTGCGCGACTTCGGCATCAGGCCACCGCAGCCACGGGCAAGCCATCGGAGGTACCGAACAGCTTGCGTACCTCGCTGGCCGGCTTCGGTGCACTGAACAGATAGCCCTGCATCTGCGTGCAGCCGAGCGCGCGCAGCATGTCGCGCTGCGCCTCGGTCTCGACGCCCTCGGCGACCGTGGTCATGCTGCTGGCGGCCGCGATGTTCACCACCGCCTGCACGATGATGGGCGAGCCGCTCGCCTCGGCGATGTCGACGACGAAGCAGCGGTCGATCTTGATCTTGTCGAACGGGAAGCGCTTCAGATAGCTCAGCGAGGAATAGCCGGTGCCGAAATCGTCGAGCGCGATGCGCACGCCGATCGACCGCAACTGGTGCAGGATCGAGAGCGCCGCCTCGTCGTCGCGGATCAGCACGGCCTCGGTGATCTCGAGCTCGAGCCGGCGCGGGTCGAGGCCGGAGGCGGCGAGCGCGCCCGCGATTCGCAGCGCCAGCGTGTCGCATTTGAGCTGCACGGGCGAGACGTTGACCGCGAGGCGCACATGCGCCGGCCAGGTCGCGGCCTCACTGCAGGCGGTGCGCAGCACCCAGTCGCCGAGCTCGGTGATGAGGCCGGTGTCCTCGGCGACCGGAATGAACTCCGCCGGCGACACCATGCCGCGCTGGGGATGGCGCCAGCGCAGCAGCGCCTCGCAGCCGGAGACTTCACCCGAGCGCAGGTCGACCAGCGGCTGATAGTGAATCTCGAAGCCGCCGTTGACGAGGGCCTGGCGTAAATCCTGCTCCATGCTGAGGCGTGCCTTGGCGCAGGCATCCATTGCGGGCTCGAAGAAGCGGTGGGTGCGCCGCCCCTCGGCCTTGGCCCCGTACATCGCGAGGTCGGCGTTCTTGACCAGCTGATCGAGATCGGCGCCGTCCTGGGGCGCCAGCGCGATGCCGATGCTGGCATCGGTGGAGAGCTGATGGCCGAGGCAATGATAGGGCTGCCGGATCGCCTGGTAGATCCGCTTCACGAAGGACAGCACGTCGGCGGAAGACCCGATGTCGGTCTGGATCACGGCGAATTCGTCGCCCCCGAGCCGCGCGATCAAATCGCCCTGCTTGAGACAGCCGCGCAGACGGCCGCCTATCGCCTTCAACAGCTCGTCGCCGACGTGATGACCGAGCGAATCGTTGATGCCCTTGAACTCGTCGACGTCGATGTAGAGCAGCGCAAACTGGCCGCCTTCGGCGACCTTCTCCAGCTCGCATTCGATCTGCTCGCGGAACAGGGCCCGGTTCGGCAGGTCGGTCAGCGCGTCGTAATGCGCCATATGCGCGATCTTCTCGTGATCGCGCCGCCGCTCCGTGACGTCCTCGACGACATTGATGATGTAGCGCGGCTCGCCCGATCTGTCGCGGATTCCGATCCGGGTGGACGTGATGTAGCGCCGTCCGATGCTTGGCGTGGTCCACACGTGCTCGTCCAGGAACAGCCCGTCCGGCGATTGCAGCAGCTTGTCGTCGTCCCGGGTGATGATCCCGGCGGTTTCTGCCGGATAGAGATCGAACGCGGTCTTGCCGACGATCGTCTTGCTGGTTTCGCCGAGTTGTTGCTCGGCCACCTGGTTGGCCAGCAGGTAGCGCCGCGTGCGGGCATCCTTCACGGTGATCCGTGACGGGATATGGTCGATGATCTCGCGCAGGAAGGTGTAGTTGCGGTCGCGCTCCTGCTCCAGATTGCGCTGCTCGGTGATGTCCTCGATCGTGGCGACCCAGCCGCCCTGCGCGAGCGGCGTGTTGATGACCTGGAAGGCGCGGCCGTTGGCCAGCTGATGCGTTCTCGTCGAGACCGTGCCTTCGGCGACGACCCTCATGACGTCGGCGCAAAACGCTTCGACATCGCCATCGAATGCGCCGCGCTCCTTGCGATGATACATCGCCTCGCGGATGTGGCAGCCGGGCTTGATGACGTCGTGGGACAGGCCGAACATGTCGGCGTAGCGGCGGTTGCAGGTGACGATGGTGCCGCCCGCGTCGTACAGGATCAGCCCTTGCGACATGTTGTTGAGGGCGGTGTCGAGCCGCAGCCGCTCCGCTTCGATGCGCTGCTGGGCTTCGCGGTTCTGCCGGTTGATCTGGCGGATGATCAGATAGAGGATCAGCGCGATCACGCTGGCCGCGACGCCTGCCGTGGCCACCATGAAGCCGGTTTGCTGCCGCCAGTCCGCAAGTGCCGCTGCCGTGGTGTTGGTGGCGATGATGACCAGCGGGAAATGCGTCAGCGACGCAGCCGAGCCGAGCCGCTCCTCACCGGTGACGGGGCTCCTGCCGCGGAGCGTCTGCTGACCGCCTTCGGCCAGCACTTTCTGCATCAGCGGCCCGTCCTTGAAGTTCCGCCCGATCAGCTCCTCGGCGTGCGGATAGCGCGCCAGCATCTTGCCCTCGCGATCGAACAGCGAGATGGCCGTGCCGTCGGCGAGCGCGACCGAAGCGAAATATTGCTGATAGCTGCTCGGGTCGATCCGCCGCACCATGGCGCCGAGGAATGTGCCGTCCGCGCCGCGCAGCCGGCGTGCGACGACCGTGGTCCATTTGCCGATGATGAGGCTGCGGACCGATTCCAGGATGACCGGCTCGGCCGCCGGGTTGAACTTGAACGACTGGAAATAGCCGCGCGAGGAGATGTTGATCTTGGGCAGCGGCTGGGCCCGCGACCAGTTGATCAGATCGCCCTCGGCATCGTAGATCGCGATGTCGCCGAGATACGACACGGAGCTGATCTTGCTGCGCAGCATCTGGTTTGGCGCAGGCCCGGACATGCGCTCGCGGAACATCGCAGGCGAGGTGATCTCCGCCAGGTTCATCTGTCCGATCAGGTCGGCGGCGACGACGTCGGAATCCTCGAATTGCTGATCGAAATGCCGCGCGATCAGCTTCACCGTGTTCTCGAGCTCGCGTTCGCGGTTGGCGAGGGTCCGCTCGCGAAACTCGCCGACGGCGATGGCCGTGGCGATGAAGATTCCCGCGACCAGAAGCACGCCGCACAGGGTCAGCCACAGGACGGGACCACGCCGCGCCAAGGCCTCCCAGCCGTTCCTCGCGGCTCGAGACATTCCGGCTGCTACGCTGGCAAAGACCTGGCGCATTCCCCCTCGCTGGAGGACCACGAATACACCGCACAAATGGCGCAAACCTTAGGAAAGCCAGTTACCTAAGCATTAATCCGGCTCGTGTGATCGCATCCATCCTAGCGCTGCGCCCATCGCACGCGGCGCTTCTGTCGCGCACGCTGCAATCGCGGCGCCGCATCGTGAATCATCGGTTAATGCCCGGGTCCTGCGGGCTTCTTGCCGCCGCCATGGCGCAGCCGTCCGACCACGCCGGTCGGGAAAAAATAGACGCTGGCGATGAACAGCAGCCCGAGCCACAGCAGCCAGCGGTCGGGATGCAACAGCCCCGGCAGCAACGGCAGCCCGGCTTCGCCCGCCGCCTTGGAGGCGACGCCCATCAGCGACTGCAGATAGTTCTGGGCGAGGATGAAGATGGTGGCGCCGATGATCGCGCCGTAGATCGTGCCCATGCCGCCGATCACCACCATCAGCAGGATGTCGAGCATGATGGAGAAGCTCAGCGAGGTGTCGGGACCTGCATAGCGCAGCCACAGCGCATTCAGGATGCCGGCGCTGGCTGCGACGAGAGCGGCGAGGCAGTTGGCGTAGGTGAGGTGGAACACGGTGCGGAAGCCGAGCGCCTCGGCCCGGAAACGATTTTCGCGGATCGCCTGCAGCACGCGCCCGAACGGCGAGTTCACGACGCGCAGCAGCGCGAGGATCATCAGGGCCGAGATCGCGAACACCAGGTAGAAGGTCAGGATGCGGCCGTTGATCTCGAAGCCGAACAGGTTCTTGGAGATCAGCACCGTGCCGGGGCGCAGCAGCTCCGGCAGCTGGAAGCTGCGCCCGTCCTCACCACCGGTCAGCCAGGACAGCTGCGAGGCCAGCACCTGGAAGGCCGAGGCGACCGCGAGCGTGATCATGGCGAAGAAGATCGCCGCGACCCGCAGCGAGAACAGCCCGATGGCGAGCGCAAGCAGGGCTGCGAGCGGCAGGCCGGCGACGATGCCGGTGGCGACCGCGGCCCAGTTCGGACCCATGCCGTACAGCGCGATCGCGATCGCGTAGCTGCCGATGCCGTAGAACATGGTGTGGGCGAACGACACCGAGCCGGTATAGCCGAGCAGGAGATCGTAGGAGGCGACGAGGGCTGCGAAGATGCAGATCTTGGCCGCGACGTTCAGTGCCTTGGCGCCCGGGAACAGGAATGGCGTTGCCGCCAGCGCCAGGATGATGACGACGAGAACGAGCGTCAGGACGCGGCTGCGCGGCGGATCGCCTGAGAGGATCATCATCGGCTGGTCACCGCATAGAGGCCGCGCGGCCGCCACATCAGAATGGCGACCATCAGCAGGATGTTGGAGACGAGGGCGAGCTTCGGCACCAGGAAGCCGCCGTAATTGGCGACCATGGCGACGAGGATGGCGCCGATGAAGCAGCCGCCGATCGATCCCAACCCGCCGATGATGACGACGATGAAGATCAGGACGGTGAGGTCGTCACTCATGGAGGCGTGCACCTGCTCGCGGTAAAGCGCCCACATCACGCCGCCGAGGCCGGCCAGCGCCGATCCGGTCATGAACACGCCGAGGAACAGGCGGCGGATGCGGTAGCCGAGCGCCTCCACCATCTCGCGGTTCTCGACGCCGGCGCGGATCAGGAGGCCGAGCTTGGTGCGGTTGAGCACGAGCTGGATCGCGATGAAGACGGAAAGCCCGATCAGCATCGCCAGCACGCGGTACTTGGCGATCGCGACGTCGCCGATGATGAAGGAGCCGCGCAGCGAGGCCGGCAGCGGCATCGGGATGATCTGCGGCCCCCACAGCGCATAGAGCGTCTGCTCGGCGACGATCAGGCCGCCGGTGGTCATCAGGATCTGCTTCAGGTGCTGGCCGTAGACGGGAAGGATGAGCACGCGCTCGACGACGAGGCCGAGCGCACCCGACACCGCCATTGAGAGCAGCGCGGCTGGCCCCAGCACCGCGAGGTTCATCCAGAGCGAATCGGCCTGGATGGACGCCGCGAACGGCGCCAGCACCAGGGTCGCGACATAGGCGCCGACGGCGATGAAGGCGCCGTGGCCGAAATTGAGCACGTCCATCAGGCCGAACACCAGCGTTAGCCCTGAGGCCATGATGAAGATCATCATGCCCATGGCGAGGCTCGCGACGGTCAGCGTCAGCCAGGACGAGGTCGATCCGATCAGCGGGATCATCAGCAGCGCGAGCGCGAGCGGCAGCAGGATCGGCGCGAGATCGCGCTTCGGCTTCGGCAGCGGATCGGTTGCGGCAAGGTCTGTCACTGATGCGCCTCCAGGCTCAGGCCGAGCAGCCGCTCCTGCAGCGGCACGTCGGCGGCGAGTGCCGCCATCTCGCCGCGATGAACGATGGTGCCGTTGTCCATCACCAGCACGTTGTCACCGAGCTCGCGGGCGGCAAAGAAATTCTGCTCGACCATCAGGATCGTGGCGCCCTTGCGCTTGATCTCCTTCAGGCACTCGATCAGCGCCATCACGATGGCGGGCGCGAGGCCCTTGGTCGGCTCGTCGATCAGGAGCAGCTTGCGCGGCTCGACGATCGCGCGCGCAATCGACAGCATCTGCTTCTGCCCGCCCGACAGGCTTCCCGCGCGCGACAGCCAGAAGCGGCGCAGCGCCGGGAAGAAGCCGAAGATCCAATCCAGCTGCTTGTCGTCGAGCGGCGCGTCGCGCGCCGCCAGCACCAGGTTCTCCTTCACCGTGAGATCGGAGAACACTGCCATGCTCTCCGGCACGTAGCCGACGCCGAGCCGCGCGATGTCGGGCGTCGCAAGGCTCTCGATGCGCTGGCCTGCCAGGGTGATCTCGCCTTTCGAGGCCTGCCACAGGCCTATGATGGTCCGCAGCGTCGTGGTCTTGCCGGCGCCGTTGCGGCCGAGCAGCATCGTGACCTGTCCTTCCGCAACGGCGAGATCGATGCCCTGCAGGATGTGATAGCGCCCGATATGGGTGTGCACGCCGGAAAGCTTGAGGAGATCGCTCATGCTGCGCTCCCTGCAGCGTTCTTGGGCGCGATGCCGAGATAGGCTTCCTGCACGATCGGCGAGGCGATCACCTCCGCAGGTACGCCGTCCGCCACCAGCTGCCCGTTATGCAGCACGATGATGCGGTCGGCGAGCGAGCGCACCACGTCCATCTTGTGCTCGACCAAGAGGATGATCTTGCTCCTGTCCTGCTTGAGCTGCGCGATCAGGTTCAGGACGATCGGCACCTCGTCGATGCTCATGCCGGCGGTCGGCTCGTCGAACATGAAGACTTTTGGCTCGAGCGCGATCATCAGCGCCACCTCGAGCTTGCGCTGGTCGCCATGCGACAACGCGGTCGCAGTGACGCCGCGGCGATTGCCGAGCGCGACCTGGTCGAGAATGGCGTCGGCGCGCGCGATCAGGTCGCGGCGCACCATCCAGGGCCGCAGCATGTCGTAATGCGTGCCCGCTGCCGCCTGCACTGCGAGGCGGACATTCTCTTCCACTGAGAGGTTCGGGAAGAGATTGGTGAGCTGGAAAGCACGTCCGAGACCCGCACGGGTGCGCATTGGTGCGGAATGCTCGGTGATGTCGGCGCCGTCGAACAGGATGCTGCCGCCGGATGCCCGCAGCTGGCCCGAGATCAGATTGAAATAGGTGGTCTTGCCGGCGCCGTTCGGCCCGACGATGGCGGTGAGCTCGCCCGGGCGAAACGTGCAGGAGACATTGTTGACCGCGACATGGCCGCCGAAGCGGATGGTGAGGTCGCGGGTTTCGAGGGTGAGCGGCATGGAGAGTCTGGCAAATGATGAAACGAGATAGATCCGCAGGTCACGCTGCGCTCCCTCCCCCGCTTGCGGGGGAGGGTCGGGGAGAGGGCTGTCTCCGCAGGCGAGAACCCCCAAGAGGAAGGAGTCCTCTCCCGGCCTCTCCGCATCCGCCTTCGCCAAGGCTTCGGCGGACGAGAGCGGGAGAGGTGAAGCAAGAAAGCTTACCGCTTGTTCTTGATCGGAACGTTCATGTCCTCGATCTTCAGCTCGCGCACCGGCTCGAGCACGGCCCAGGCGACGTTCGGATCGACCTTGACCTTGAAGTGATACATGCTCTGCAGCGCCTGATGGTCCTCTTTCCGGAACACCATCTTGCCCTTGGGCGTGTCGAACTCCAGGCCCTCCATCGCGCTGATCAGCTTCTCGGTGTCGGTCGACTTCGCCTTGGTGACGGCGGCGACGACGGACATCGCAGCCGCAAAGCCGCCCGCGGTGAAGAAGTCCGGCGGCGCGTTGAAGCGCTTCTGATGCTCGGCGACGAGCCAGTCGTTCACCGGGTTCTTCGGGATCTCATAGAAGTAGTAGGTCGCGCCTTCCATGCCGGGCAGACCCTTATAGGCGGCGAGCGCCGGCAGGATGTTGCCGCCGGTGGAGAGCTCGATGCCGTAGCGCTTCGGGTCCATGTCCTGGAGCTTGGCCAGCGGATTGCCGGCGCCGGCCCAGATCACCCAGATCACCTTGCGGCCCGGCTTGTCCTTCAGCGCGTCGAACAGGCGCTGGCCGACCGCGGTGAAGTCGGTGGTCGAGGTCGGGGCATATTCTTCGGCCGCGAGCGTCGCGCCGGTCTTGGCGAGCGCCTCCTTGAACGCGGCGACGCCGTCGCGGCCGAAGGCGTAGTCCTGCGCCAGCGTCGCCACGGTGACGCCCTGCTTGCCGATCGCGACCGCGTTGGAGATCGCGTCCTGCGAGGAGTTGCGCGCCGTGCGGAAGATGTAGCGATTCCATTTCTCGCCGGTAATCTGGTCCGCGACCGCGGGCTCGACGATCAGGATCTTCTTGTTCTCCTCGGCGACGGGAAGAATGGCGAGCGCCGCGGCCGACGAGGTCGTGCCGATCGCGATATCGACCTTGTCATCCTGATAGGCCTCCGAGAGCGCGGCCTTGGCGAGGTCCGGCTTGCCCTGGTCGTCCTTGGTGATGATGACGATCTTGCGGCCGTCGAGCGTCATGCTGCCCTTGGTGGCGTATTCGAATCCCATCTTCAGGCCGGTCTCGGTCTGCTTGGCGTAGGCCTCGAGCGGACCGGTCTTGCCGTAGATCAGCGCGATCTTGAGATCGTCGGCGAGCGCGGAGGTGCCCGCGCCGAGCGCGAGGATGGTTGTTGTTATGATGAGTGATCGACGCACGATGGTCCCTCCTGATGTAAAGTTTCTGCCAACAGCGATTTGCACAACGTCACGAACATTGCAATTGATCCTTCCGGCGGCGTGCGCCGGCGCGAGAGCATGCATCATTTTTGAGCCTGGCTCGCATTGCGCGCCGCGCCGGCCTCGACCTGGCGCCAGTCCGACTGCGCTTCCTCCGCGCTCTCGAAGATGTGCGGCGCGACGCCGCGCTTCTCCAGGGCTTCGCCGAGCTTGATGCGCAGGAAACCCGACGTGGTGTAGCGCGACACGCCGGAATAGAAGCGGTCGACGAGGCTGCGCACCATGGCCGAATAATCGTCCATCAGTTCCGGCAGGATAGAAAAATTGTCATAATTGACGATGGCGTAGACGCGGCGTCCGAGCGGCGCCAGGCGGGCCTCGACGATGGCGGCGATGGTGTCGATCTCCGCCTTGCTGCGCAGCGGATAGCGCTCGAGATTGACGAAGAACAGGTTCTGCTGCTCGTCCAGCGTGAAGCGCTGGTCGAGCGGGATGGTGAGCAGGCGCTCGCGCAGATCCATCAGGCCGTCGCCGAAGATGCGCGCGTCCATCAGGGCGGGGTCGCGCGGGATCAGCGGCTTGAAGTCCATCAGGCGCAGGATGTCGCGCTCGATGTCGATGCCGGGCGCGACCTCGACGAGCTCGAGCCCGTCCTCCCGGAGCTCGAACACGCAGCGCTCGGTGACGTAAAGGGTGCGTTGCTTGCGCGCGGCGGCAAACGGGCCGCTGAAGGTGACGTGCTCGACATTCTCGACGAATTTGCGCGACGTGGCCTCGTCCAGGATGACGAGCTTGCCGTCCTTCACCGCGATGCGTTGCTTGCCCGCACCGAACGTGCCGACGAAGATCACTTCCTTGGCGTTCTGGCTGATGTTGATGAAGCCGCCAGCGCCTGCGAGCTTCGGCCCGAACTTGCTGACATTGAGGTTGCCGGCGCGGTCGACCTGGGCAAGCCCAAGGAAGGCGGCGTCCAAACCGCCGCCGTCGTAGAAGTCGAACTGGTACGGCTGGTCGATCACCGCCTGCGTGTTGATCGCCGCGCCGAAATCGATGCCGCTCGCCGGGATGCCGCCGATCACGCCCGGCTCCGCCGTCAGCGTGATGAGGTCGATGATCCGCTCTTCATTGGCGACCGAGCCGATCCCCTCGGGCATGCCGATGCCGAGATTGACGACGCTGTTGGCCTTCAGCTCCAGCGCCGCGCGCCGGGCGATGATCTTGCGCTCGTTGATCGGCATCACCGGCAGCGAGGCGGCGCGGACCCGGATCTCGCTCGAGAAGGCCGGATTGTATTGCGTGCCGAAAGTCTGCCAGTGGTTCTCGGGCCTTGACACCACGACACAGTCGACGAGGATGCCGGGAATCCTCACTTGACGCGGATTGAGGCTGCCGGCCTCGGCGACGCGCTCGACCTGGGCGATGACGATGCCGCCGGAATTATGCGCCGCCATGGCGATGGCAAGCGCCTCCAGCGTCAGGGCCTCCTTCTCCATGGTGAGATTGCCGTCGGGATCGCCGGTGGTGGCGCGGATGATCCCGACATCGATCGGGAAGGTCTTGTAGAGCAGGCACTCCTCGCCGCGCAGCGTGATCAGCTCCACCAGGTCCTCGGTGGTGCGTGCGTTCAGCTTGCCGCCGCCGTGCCGGGGGTCGACGAAGGTGCCCATGCCGACACGGGTGATGTGGCCGGGCCGGTGCGCGGCGATGTCGCGGAACAGGTGCGTGATGACGCCCTGCGGCAGGTTATAGGCCTCGATCTGGTTCGCGATCGCGAGCTGCTGCAGTTTCGGCACAAGGCCCCAATGCCCGCCGATCACGCGCCGCACCAGGCCTTCATGTCCGAAATGATTGAGGCCGCGCTGCTTGCCGTCGCCCTGCCCGGCCGCGTAGACCAGCGTCAGATTGCGCGGCTTGCCTTGCGTATAGGGGGCATCGCCCTCATGGGACAGATAGAGCTCCTCCAGTGCGACGGCGATCTCCTCGGCAAAGCCGATGCCGACGAAGCCGCCGGTCGCCACCGTGTCGCCGTCGCGGATCAGCATGACGGCTTCATTCGCCGAGACGACCTTGCCCTTCTCGGAATTGCGCAAGTAAGGCAGAGCTGGATGATGGCTCACGGCGTTCCTCCCGCTCCCTGGACCGTAGGCCTTGTTGTGCTTGATCTTATCGCGAAGCGCTGCCCCGGAACAGGTTGCTCCTCGCGAAGGAAAGACGGCAAAGCGGAGAGCAAGGTCCGCGCCAGATCCCGCAACGTCGCGCAAAACCGCTGAAATCTGCGGCAATTGCCTGCAATCTGTCCCGGAAGAGCAGCCGGGTGCGGTGTCCGGAATCCGAGACTCCGGACAGTCCGGTGTCTCGAAACTCAGACGGGCGCCGATCCCGAGGCGAGGCCGAACTTGGCGAGCTTCTTGTAGAAGGTCGCGCGCGAGATCCGCAGCATCCTGGCGGCCTCGGTGATCTGGCCGTTGCTGGCGGCGAGCGCCTGCTCGAGCGTGTGCTTCTCGAACTCGGCCTCGGCCTCGGCATAGGGCACCACCAATCCGGCCGGGCGCTCGGCCGGTGCGAGCCTGACCTCGGTGCCGATGGGGAGGATGCGGGCGACATCCTCGCCGGTCAGCCGCCCGGAATCGCTGAGGATCAGCGCGCGCTCGAGGATGTTGCGGAGCTCGCGGACATTGCCCGGCCAATCGTAACGGGCGAGCGCAGCGAGCGCGCTCGGCGTGATCTTCGCCTTGACGTAGTCGCCCGACGCGCTGATGTCGTCGAGCAGCCGGGCGCAGATATCGGGGAGATCGTCGAGGCAGTGGCGGAGCGGCGGCAGGTCGACTGAAAGCACGTTGAGCCGGTAGTAGAGATCGGCGCGAAATGCGCCGTCGCTGACACGCTTGCGCAGGTCCACATTGGTCGCGGCGATGACGCGGACGTCGACCCTGGTGATCTTGTCCGAGCCGAGCGGCTCGATCTCGCGCTCCTGCAGCACGCGCAGCAGCTTGGCCTGCAATTGCAGCGGCATCTCGCCGATCTCGTCGAGGAACAGCGTGCCGCCGTCAGCGATGCGGAACTTGCCCTCGCGTCCCCGTCGGTCGGCGCCGGTATAGGCGCCCGGCGCAGTGCCGAAGAACTCCGACTCGATCAGCGTCTCGGGGATCGCGGCGACGTTGACGCTGACGAACGGCTTGTCGGCGCGCGAGGAGGCGTTGTGGATCGCCTGTGCCAGCATCTCCTTGCCCGTCCCGGTTTCGCCGGTGAGCAGGACGGTGACGCTCTGCCGCGCGGCGCGGCTGGCGATCTCCTTGGCGCGCGCGATCGCCGGCGTCGTGCCGACGAAATCGGCAAAGGTGAAGCGCGCCGCGCGGGCGTTGGACAATTGCCGCCGCGCCAGCCGCAGATCGCTCTCGAGCTGGGCGACGCGGGCGAGCAGGGGCTTCAGGCTTTCGAGATGATCATAGAGCACGAAGCCGATCGCGCCGATCACCGTCCCGTTCTCGTCCTCGATCGGCATGCGGGTGACGACGAGTTGCTCGCCGCCGAGCTCCATGATGTCGAGCAGGATCGGCTCGCCGGTCTCGGCCACCTTCCGCATCAGGCTGTTCGGGATGACCTCCTCGATCGACCGGCCGATCGCCTCGCTGGCATGGTCGAGACCGAGCGCGGCAAGATATTTCTCGTTGACGTAGACGACGCGCCCGCCGCGATCGATCGCAATCGCGCCCTCGCAGAGCTTCTCCAGCCGCTCGAACAGCGTTTCCATCGCGCGCGCACGGAGATAGGCGGGATCGCTGATCGAGGAGGCGGCGGCAGGCATGAGATACCTCGGGGAGGTCCGCCCCGTGTATTAGCAAAAGTGCAGCGATTTCAAAGGGGGAAATGGCGCCAAAGGAGGAATGGGCGCTGAACAATCGCTGTCGTCCCGGGGCGCGCAAAGCGCGAGCCCGGGACCCATAATCACAGGGCGCAGTGCTGCGCGACGCTCCCACTCCGAGTCTTTCCTTTTGGGTATGGGTCCCGGGTTCGCTTCGCGCCCCGGGACGACAGCGGTATGTGTCGCGCCGCCCCTACCTTCGATACCCGCTCGCCCGCGAATAGCCCTGGCGGTGCTGTTGCGCCGGGCGGCTTGCCACGCTGACCCGCGCCTCGCTCGAGGAGGGCGTTGCGAGCTTCAGCTCCTCCAGGAAGATCGGTCGGGAGAAATAATAGCCCTGCGCGTAGCGGATCTTGGTGGCGGCCTGCAGATAGGCCAGCTCCTCGTAGGTTTCGAGGCCTTCGGCGATCACCGTCATGCCGAGCGCCTCGCTCAAGGATTCGATCGCGCGCAGGATACCCTGGCTGCGCGGACGATTATGAATGTCGGTGATGAAGGAGCGGTCGATCTTGATCTCGTCGGCGGTGATGTCGGCCAGCGCCGAGAGCGAGGAATAGCCGGTGCCGAAATCGTCGATGGAGACGCCGACGCCGAGCTTGCGGAACATCGGCAGGATCTCGTCCTGAAAATGATTCTTGGCGACGAAAGCATCTTCCGTCACCTCGATCATGAACCGCTGCGGAAAGCCGGTCTCCTCCAGCGCCTGCGCAAAGCTGCGCATGAACTCGGGATTGCCGGCCTGCTTGGCGGCAACGTTGATGCTGATGGTCGCTTCCGGGCCGAACGTGTCGTTGATCAGGTCGATCGACTTGACGATCTCGGCGAGCACGAGATGGGTCAGCTCGTCGATCAGGCCGAGCTCGCCGGCGAGATTGATGAACGAGCCGGGCGCCTGGATCACGCCTTCGTCGTCGCGCAGGCGCACCAGGGCCTCGATGCCCTTCACGGCCTGCGTGCGGATGTCGACCTTGGACTGGAAGGCGCAGCAGAAGCGCTTTTCCAGGATGGCGAGCCGCAGCGACTGCTCGACCTTCATCCGCGCCTGCGCCTCGCGCTCCATGCTGGCATCGAAGAAGGCGGCCAGTCCCTTGCCATTGTTCTTGATGCGGTACATCGCGATGTCCGCGTTCTGCCGCAGCGTTTCGAAGCTGCGTCCATGGTCGGGATAGAGGCTGATGCCGACTGAGGTCGAGGCGAACACTTCCGAATGGTCGATGAAGAACGGCGCGGTCAGCCGTTCCAGCGTCGATTGCATGAATTCGGCGACTTCCTCCTGGCTCTGGACCGGTGACAGCAGCAGCAGGAATTCGTCGCCCGAGATGCGCGAGAGCATGTCGGAATCGCGCAAGTCCCGTCCGAGCCGCTTCGCCAGCTCGACCAGCAGCGCGTCGCCCACGGCGTGGCCGTAATAGTCGTTGATGTGCTTGAAATTGTCGACGTCGAGGAAGGCCAACGCAAAGCGTTCGCCGCCGTCGTCGCGCGCGAGCAAGGCATTGGCGCGGTGCTCGATCACGCGGCGCGAGGGCAGCCCGGTCAGCTCGTCGAAATAGGCCGAGCGGAACAGCTGGTCCTCGAAATTCTTCTGCTCGGTGATGTCGGAGGATGCCGAGATCAGCAGCTCGCGTCCGTCGAGACGAACGGGGCGATGGGTCGTGAGCAGCACCTTTCGCGCGGCGCCGACGTGAAGCGCTTCCTCGGTCACGACCGGCTGCCCGTCGCTCAGGGCCTGGCGGCAGGCCTCGCGCCGCGGCGTCAGATCGGGTGAAGGACGGCTGCCGTCCAGGCCGAGCTGCGCGGCGGCGGCATCGTTGACCAGCAGCAACTCGCCATGCGCGTCCTGCACGGTGAGGCCGGCCGGCAGCATTCTAACGATTTCCTTGAGAAAACCGAGCTCGGCTTCAGTCGCGCCGGAATATTGATTGTCGTTCATAGAAGTCATGAATCTTGTTGTTTCAGCGCGCCTTTGCAATGGGCGCGATCTTCCGCGGTTCCCTCTTAAGTTTGGTTAAGGGGTCAGGAGAAATACGGGGGTGTTTTGGAGAAAACTTGCGACGATCCGACGCGCGCTGGCGATCGTCATTAACGGAGCGTCAACGCGCTCGGCGAAACAGCGAAGTATCCGCGTGGGAGCGATTTCGCCTGCGGCCATCCTTCGAGACGCCCGCCGTGGGCGGGCCCTCAGGATGAGGGCCGGAGTGCGCTGCGCGATATCACCCGAGCACCGATGCCGCTTAGCCTCATCCTGAGGAGACCGCGAAGCGGTCGTCTCGAAGGACGAGGCGCTTGCTCAGGTCGCGCAAGTGCCACACGCGATTGCGCCACCGCGCGGGCAGCAAGGAGCACACCTTACATGTTGCGACGTCTACTCGCTTCGTGGAATTCGGCACTGCATGATGCAATGCAGCCCGGTTTTCAGATACGAGATCTCAGTTTTGCCGTCGAAAGCCGACAGCGCCGACTTCAAGAGCTTGGTGCCGAAGCCGGGCTCCGACACCTTGTCCACGCTCGGTCCTTCGGTTTCGTCCCAGGTGATCGTCAGGCGGTCGTCGGTGATGGTCCATGACACCTGCAACAGACCGCGCGGTGAGGAGAATGCGCCGTACTTGCCTGCATTGGTGGCAAGCTCGTGAAACATCAATGACAGCGTGACCGCGAGCTTGGGCGGCAGGAACAGCCGCTCGCCGTTGAGCGTGAAGCGGACATGGCCGTAAGGCCCGAGCTCGGAGATCAGAAGGTCGCGGATGTCGCAGCCGGCTTTGTCGATCCGCGAGATCAAATCATCGGTTGCGGCCAGCGAGCGCAGCCGCGGATCGACCCGGGCCCAGACCTGCGGCTGGTCGTGCAACACCTGGTGCACCACGGCATGCACCGTCGACAGCTTGTTCTTCAGCCGATGCTGGAGCTCCTCGACCAGCAGCTTGCGATAATCTTCTTCCTCGATCAGGCGTCTGGAAATTCGGCGCTGCTCGGCCAACATGGTGCGATAGTGCTCGACACCCCAGATGGTGATCGCGCACACGGTCCAGTAAAGCGCCAGCAGGACAAACCGCGCGCGATCGGCAAACGCATCGCCGAAATTCAGCGCGACGCCGAGCACGCCGCCGACGAGCGCCGTCACGATGCCGATCCGGAATCCGCCCAGGGCCGCAGCAAAGAAGACGGCCGGGAAGTACGGCGTGAAATAGATGTCGGGACGAACCTGAGCGAGGCCCCAGCGGACCAGGGTTGCAGCCAACAGGCAGACCACCGCAAAGCCGATGCTCAGAGCGAGCGAGGGCGGCGCCGCACCCTGCCAGCCCTTGCGGAACTCCTCGATCAGCTTCCTCATGCACTGCCTGGTTGCGATAGGCGTTCGACGGTCGAGCGGCCCGTGAGGATGTTACGCATGCCGCCCATACAAGCATAGCTTGCCTTGTCGGAAGCGGGCAGGAATAGTGACCGCTGCGGCGACGGCGGCGGCCGGCATTCGCCATTTGGCATCAAATCACTCGAAAACAGGAACATTCCATGGGCAGGCTGGACGACAAGGTTGCGGTGATCACGGGGGCGACGAGCGGCATCGGATTGCGCACTGCGGAAGTCTTCGTTGCCGAAGGTGCCAAAATTGTGATCGCAGGCCGGCGCGTACCGGAAGGCGAGGCGCTGGCGAAGCAGCTCGGGGAAAGCTGCATCTTCCGTCAGACCGACGTCACCGTCGAAGCGCAGATGCAGGCGCTGATCGCGCTCGCGGTCGACAAGTTCGGCAGGATCGATTGCCTGTTCAACAATGCCGGCGGGCCGGCACAGACCGGCGGCATCGAAGGGCTCGAGGTCGAGCGGTTCGATGCGGCGATGGCGACGCTGGTGCGCAGCGTCATGCTCGGCATGAAGCACGCCGCGCCCTACATGAAGAAGCAGGGCGGCGGCAGCATCATCAACAATGGCAGCATTGCCGGCCGCCTCGCCGGCTTCTCGTCGTCGATGGTCTATGGCGCGGCCAAGGCGGCGGTGATCCATCTCACCAAATGCGTGGCGATGGAGCTCGGCGAATCCAACGTTCGCGTCAACTCGATCTCGCCCGGCGCGATCGCGACCGGCATCTTCGGCAAGGCGCTGGGGCTCTCGACCGATGCCGCCGAGAAGACGCCGGCGGTGATGCGCGAAGTCTACAAGACCGCGCAGCCGATCCCCCGCGCGGGTCTTCCTGAAGATATCGCCCAGGCCGCAGTGTTCCTGGCCAGCGACGAATCCAGCTTCATCAACGGCCACGACCTCGTCGTCGACGGCGCCATGACCGGCGGCCGCAACTGGAGCCAGCAGCAGCAGGGCTATGTGGCCCTGCGCAAGGCGTTCGACCAGGAGGCGTAGCAGCTCCGGCGATGGTGCCGTAGGGTGGGCAAAGGCGCGCCCTTCGCGCGCCGTGCCCACCATCGATGTTTGCACCCGGAGAAACGTGGTGGGCACGCTTCGCTTTGCCCACCCTACGAGATCGGCGCCTAAACCGCCTTCACCTTCACCCGCAACCCGTCCCGCGGCTTCGGGATCGGCCACATCTGCCAGTCGGGCTTGTAGCCTGGCGCGAGCGACACTTCGATATTCTCCAGGAAATGCCGCGCGAAACATTTCGCCTGCATGTAGGCGAAGTGCAGGCCGAGGCACATATGCGCGCCGCCGCCGAACGGCACGAAGGCGAAACGGTGACGGCCACGCTGTGCGTCCTCGGTGAAGCGCATGGGATCGAAACGGTCCGGCTCCGGCCAGATCTCCTTCATGTGGTGGGTATAGAGCGGGTTGATGCCGATCGCCGTGCCGGCGGGAATCGCAAAACCCTTGAAGCTGAAATCGCGCATCGCGCGGCGCGGCATCGACGGCACCGGCGGCTTGAGCCGCAGCGCTTCCTTGAACGCCATCTCGGTCAGCGGCATCTTCTCGAGATCGTCGAAGCTGGTCGGCGCGCCGGAGGCGAGGCCGAGCGCGAGCACCTCCGCGCGCAGCCGGTCCTGCCAGTCCGGATTGGCGGCGAGCTCGCCGATGAAGGAGGTCAGTGACGAGGTCAGCGTGTCGTGCGCGGCCATCATCAGGAAGCTCATATGGTCGATGATGTCCTGGTCCGACAGCAGCGCGCCGTTCTCATGGGTGGCGCGGCAGAGCTGCGAGAACAGATCGTCGCCACCGTGATTGCCGCGCCGCAGCGGAATCTGCTCGCGGAAATAGGCGATGATGCGCTTGCGTCCCTTCACCCCTCGCGCCATCTGGGTGCCGGGCAGGGGGCGGCGGATCGGGGTGACGGCGGCGGCCACCATGTCGATGAAGGCGCGGTTGATCTCGTCGACCTCGGGCCCGATATCGGCGCCGAGGAACGAGGCCGCGGCGAGATCGAGCGTGAGCTGTTTCATCGCCGGATAAAGCTGCATCTCGCCCGGCTTCGCCTTCCACTGCGCGACGCGCGCGGAAATGCCCCGGTCGAGATCGCCGAGATAGGACTTCATCGGCCCGGACTTGAACGCGACCGAGAGCGCCTTGCGATGCAGGCGATGCTCCTCGAAATCGAGCAGCATCAATCCGCGCGGAAACAACAGCCCCAGCACCTTGTCCCAGCCATGGGTCGAGGAGAACAGCTTCTGCTGGTCGAACAGCACGAGCTCGTTGGCCTCGGGCCCGAGCAGCACGACGTTGGTCTCGCCGAAAAAGTGCGTGCGGTAGACCAGTCCGTACTTGGCGCCGTTCGCCTCGATATGGCCCTTGGGATCGGCGAGCACCTGAAAGGTCTTGCCGATGATCGGCCAGCCTTCGTCGCCGGGAATGTGGGTCAGCTCGTTGCGCTTGGGCGGAGTGAACGGAAGCGCAGGGGCGGCCACATTCTGCATCGACATGACGATTGCTCCGGTTGGCTGGCCCCGCAAACATAGCACGATCCGGTCGCGATGAGCTGCGGTCGTCTTGCGCACAAAATCGTCACTCCCACCGCCGTCGTCCCCGCGGAGGCGGAGACCCATAACCACAGGGAGGAGTTTTGGTGCGAGGCTGGTAGCTCCGAGTCTTCGTAAATCCGCATCCTGTGGTTATGGGTCCCGGGCTCGCGCTGCGCGCGCCCCGGGACGACGAGTGGAGTGCCTACCGCTTCGCCGCTTCCTTCTGCAGATCCGGCGCGTTGACGGCGGGAATGGCGACGCGGCCGGGGCCGGTCACCTTCAGCGCCTCGGCGGCCTTCTCGTTCTCCATGATCTTGGCCATCACGGCCTGACCCGCACGCTCGAAGATCGCGCGGTTCTCGATCACGAATTTTTGCGACCTGCGCAGCCCGTCGATATAGCCGTTGATCTCGGGCACAACGTAGCGCGCCACCATGTCCCAGCTCCGGCGGGTGTTTTCCGGATTGGCCCAGTCGTGCACGAAGCCGATGACGGCGCCGACGCCACCGGAGACCTGCATCACGTTCTTGATGGTTTTGACGAGATCGTCGGGCGTGCCGATGGTGGACGCCGCCCCCTCGACGAAGGCGGTCTTGTCGACGGCCTCGTCGGGCGAGGAGAACGCGGTGAGGCCCGGCCGCTGCAGCGTGCCGACATTATATTCGTTGTGCCAGCGCATCAGCCCGGCGCCGGCCTCGCGGCGGGCTTGTTCACGCGTTTCCGCGATGTGCCAGGTCAAGAGCACGCGCCAGTCGGCGCGACGCACCGTGGTTCCGTGCTTCTTGGCGGCATCCTCGGCGAACTGCCATTGCTGCTGCAGCGACATCAGGCCCTGCGTCGTCATCGAGCCCAGCGAGATGATGCCGATGCCGTATTTGCCGGCGAGCGTCATGCCGGAGGGCGAGATCTGCGAGGCCACCACGAACGGCATCTCCTCCTGCAAGGGCAGGATCTGCAGCGCGGCGTCGTTCATCGTGAACCAGTCGCTTTTGGCGGTGACGCGCTCGCCGTTGAAGAGGCGGCGGATGATGCCGATCGCCTCGTCCTGACGGTCGCGCTGCGTCATCGGATCGATGCCGAGCGTGTGCGCATCGGAGGCGAGCGCGCCCGGGCCGGAGCCGAAGATGGCACGGCCGCCGGTCATGTGGTCGAGCTGCACCATGCGCTGGGCGACGTTGAAGGGATGGTGATAGGGCAGCGACACCACGCCGGTGCCGAGCTTAATCCGCTTGGTGCGCTCGCCGGCCGCGGCCAGGAACATCTCGGGCGAGGCGATCATCTCCCAGCCCGAGGAATGATGCTCGCCGCACCAGAACTCGTCATAGCCGAGCGCATCCAGCTGCTCGACCAGGTCGAGATCGCGCCGGAACTGCAGCATCGGATGCTCCCCGATCGGGTGATGCGGGGCAAGAAAGGCTCCGAACTTCAGGCGCGCCATGGCGGTCTCTCCGGCTGATTTTTCTGTTTGTTGGTCGTGTCAGGCTACGTGCCTGACGGCACGAACGCAATCACGCGATGTCCCGCGCGGTGGAATGCAGGCATGCGCGGTGGCAAGCGAGACGTTGCGTAGTCCTCGCCCGCTTCGCGCTTCATCACGATAAGGACACGCAGCGCGACTGGGCGGGTCCCTTCATTCGCGTTCGACACCTCCGCGAAGCCTCACAATCAGCGCGCGCAGAATTCCTCGCCTCGCTCTTGTCATTTGTGACATTCGTCATGATGGGCGCCGCATTTCCGGCGCGGATACGCCGCGCATCGGCACGAGATTGCGGACGTTGCGGTTAATACGTTCGGATTCTTGCAGATTTTCAGCCAATTTCCCGAGATTGACAGCGCACGGTCTTTTTATTTTGCGCCGCAGCAACTATCTGGTTGGGCTGGACGTTGAACGTCGCCCACCAGGAACTTGCCGTGTCGTTAGCCAGAAACATCGATCTGTTGAGACGTCTGCCCCGGCTGGACGGACTGCGCTTCGCCGAGCCCGGCCGCGGTGCAGATGGATCGAGCCCGCTGCAGGAGGTCACTGGCTTCGGCGACAATCCCGGCGCCTTGCGCATGTTCGCGTTCGTGCCGGCGCAATTGCAGCGGCCGCGCGCGCTCGTCGTCGTGCTGCATGGCTGCGGGCAAACGGCGGCCGCTTACGATCTCGGCGCGGGCTGGTCGACGCTCGCGCAACATTACGGCTTTGCGCTGTTGATGCCCGAGCAGCAGCGCATCAACAATGCCAACACCTGCTTCAACTGGTTCAATCCGGAGGACACCGCGCGGGACAGCGGCGAGCCGGGTTCGATCCGCGCGATGATCGCGCACATGGTGAAGACGCATCGCATCGATCCCAGGCGCGTCTTCATCACCGGCCTGTCGGCCGGCGGCGGCATGACCTCGGTGATGCTCGCGACCTATCCGGAAGTTTTCGCGGCCGGTGCGATCATTGCCGGGCTGCCTTACGGCATCGCCTCGAACTTGCGCGAGGCGCTCGATGGCATGTTTCATTCCCCGGCGCGTCCTGCGCGCGAGCTCGGCGATCTCGTGCGCAGCGCCTCCGATCATCGCGGCCCCTGGCCGAGGGTCTCGGTGTGGCACGGCAGCGCCGACCGCACCGTCAATCCCGGCAATGCCAACGAGATCGTCAAGCAATGGCTCGACCTTCATGGCCTGCCCGAACTGCCGATGGCCGAGACCAATGTCGACGGCTATCCGCGCCAGGCCTGGTGGGACAAGGACGGCGAGACGCTGGTCGAGTCCTATGCCATCACCGACATGGCGCACGGCACGCCGCTGGGGCTCGCCGACAACGATCAGCGCTACGGCATCGAAGGCGCCTTCCTGATCGAGGCCGGCATCTCCTCGTCCTACCACATCGCAAAGTTCTTCGGCCTCACCGGCTGGATTGCGGACGCCGCGACGACGAAGGCGGAAGCCAAATCCGCCACGAAGCCCGCGACGAAGCCTGCCGCGAAGCCGGCGCTCTCACCCGCGCCGCATCTCGCCCGCTCGATCCGCACCGCGGTCGCCGCGGAGCCGGCCGAGCCGCAGGGCGAGAAGGTGCGCGGCTTCGACCTCGGCCAGATCATCACGCGCGCGCTCACGGCCGCGGGATTGATGAAGTAGCCTCGCTGTCGTCCCGGACAAGCGCGCCTGAAGCGCGTGCCGATCCGGGACCCATAGCCACAGGACAAAGTTGGGCACGAAGAGGTGACTCCGAGTCCCCGTAACCACATCTCCCTGTGGTTATGGATCCCGGATCTGCGCTTGCGCTTGTCCGGGATGACAGCGGAGTTTGTAGCGGCGGCTTCAATTCAGCTCCGCGAAAAGCTACCCCGTCTGATCGATCACCTCGACCGGCGTCACGCTGATCTCGCCGCCCGCGACCTTCCGCGTCACCTCCTGGTAGTGCTTGAAGAAGTCGCGCGATTGCAGCGTTTTCTGCGCAGCATCGTCGGCGACGCTGGCGAAGTGGAGATAGCTGCCGTCGTCGCGATGCTTCAGGCAACGATAACCGATCCTCCCCTTCAGCTCCGCATCGGCGTCGATCGCCGCGATGAAGCGGCCGATCTCGCGGTGCCATTCCTCCGTCGTGCCGTTCTTGAACGCGTATCTGATCATGAAGTGCTTCATGTGACGCTCCCTGTTCGTCTTGTGCGTCATCATCTGCGCGCTTGATACGATCCCGCAAGTATGGACAAAATTGATAGTATGGACTTTTTCGCCGTTGCTCCTATCCTCATCGCATAGCGTTTTCGAGCGAAGTGGATACCGGTTCGCGTAAAGAAAACGCGTCAAAACAAGAATCTTCCACATGGAGGAAACGACATGGCGAAGACGTCTCCCGCGCGCACCTGTCCGGTTGCGGCGTTTCAGAAGATGATCAGCGGCAAATACAAGCTGCGCATCGTCTGGGACCTCAAGGACGGCCCGCGCCGCTACGGCGAGATCAGAAGCGGCTTGCTGCGCGGCGCATCAGGCAGCGCCGAGATCACCCCGCGCGTGCTCAGCCGCGAATTGAAGGCGTTGACGATGAGCGGCCTGATCGACCGCAAGGATTTCGGCGAGGTGCCGCCGAAGGTCGAGTACCGCCTGACGCGCAAGGGCAAGAGCTTCGTCCCCGTCGTTGCCGCAATCCGCGAGTGGGGCGAGCGCAATCTCGGTGAGGCGACGGCACTCGCGGACGCCGCTGAATAAGCCTACATCTCGCCGGTGATGAACGGATTGGTCATCCGTTCCTGGCCGATGCTCGAGCCGGCGCCGTGGCCGCAGATGAAGCCGACATCGTCGCCGAGCGGCAGCAATTTCGTCTTGATCGAACTGATCAGCGTGGCGTGACTGCCGCCGGGCAGGTCGGTGCGTCCGACCGAGCCGGCGAACAGGACGTCGCCGACATGGGCAAACCGCAGATCCTTGTTGAAGAACACCACGCTGCCGGGCGAATGACCCGGACAATGCAGGATATCGAACTGCAAGCCGCCGATCGACACGCTGTCGCCCTCGTCGAGCCAGCGGTCGGGCGTGAAATCGCGTCCTCCCGTCATGCCGAAGCGCGCGCCGCTCGCCACGACGTTGTCGAGCAGGAACTTGTCCGCGACATGCGGTCCCTCGATCGGCACCGTCAGCGCATCGCGCAGCTCGGCCGCGCCGCCGACATGGTCGATATGGCCGTGGGTCAGCCAGATCTTCTCCACCGTGACGCCGGTCTGCTTGATCGCATCCAGGATCTTCGGCACGTCGCCGCCGGGATCGATCACCACGGCCTTCTTGGAAGGCTCGTCCCAGATGATGGTGCAGTTCTGCTCGAACAGCGTCACGGGAACGATGATCGCGCCCGCCTTGGCTTGCCGGGATTCTCGCCGGGATTCTTGGCTGTCGTTTTGCTCGGTCATGGCCTCACAATGCCGATTTTTGCCGGGCCGCCAAGCAAAAGATTCGGGCCCGCGCCAGGGAACAACCGTCACACGGCCGTCCCAATTGGCCTGCCAATTTGAACCGGGGCGTTGCTGTCGCGTTCTCCCGCGCAAGGCGTCAGATTTGGGTGGTCTTCGGCATGGCTCACGACAACGAGAATTGGTGGCGCGACGGCATCTTCTATCAGATCTATCCGCGCTCGTTTCAGGACTCGGACGGTGACGGCGTCGGCGATCTCGCCGGCATCCTCAAGAGGCTGCCTTACGTCAAATCGCTCGGCGTCGATGCGATCTGGCTGTCCCCGATCTTTCCCTCGCCGATGGCCGATTTCGGCTACGACATCTCGGACTATGTCGGCATCGAGCCGCTGTTCGGCACGATGGCCGATTTCGACGCGTTGCTCGCGGCCGCCCACGACAATGGCCTGAAGCTGATCCTCGATCTCGTGCCGAACCACACCTCCGACCTGCATCCCTGGTTCACCGAGAGCCGGTCCTCGCGCGACAATCCCAAGCGCGATTGGTACATCTGGCGCGATCCGGCGCCAGGCGGCGGCGTTCCGAACAATTGGTTGTCCGAGTTCGGCGGCAGCGCGTGGGCTTTCGACGAAGCCACCGGTCAATATTACTACCACGCCTTCCTCGCCCAGCAGCCGGATCTCAACTGGCGCAATCCGGACGTCCGCAAAGCGATCTACGACGTGATGCGGTTCTGGCTCGACAAGGGCGTCGACGGCTTTCGCGTCGACGTGATCTGGCACCTGATCAAGGACGCCGAATTCCGCGACAATCCGGCCAACCCGCACTACGTCGAGGGCCGTCCGCCGAACGAAAAAATCCTCACGCAATATTCCACCGACCAGCCGGAGGTGCATGACGTTATCGCCGAGATGCGGCGCGTCACCGATTCCTATGGCGCGCGCGTCCTGATCGGCGAGATCTATCTGCCGCTGCACCGGCTCATGGCCTATTACGGCAACGATCTCACCGGCGCGCAGATGCCGTTCAACTTCGCGCTGCTCTCGACCTTCTGGAGCGCCCGCTCGATCGAAAAGATCATCGAGGATTACGAAAAGGCATTGCCGCGCGGCGCCTGGCCCAACTGGGTGCTCGGCAATCACGATCGTCCGCGCGTCGCGAGCCGCGTCGGGCCCGAGCAGGCCCGCGTCGCGGCCATGCTGCTGCTGACGCTGCGCGGCACGCCGACGCTTTACTACGGCGACGAGATCGGCATGCACCAGCTCGCGATCGCGCCGGAGGACGTGCGCGATCCCTTCGAGAAGAACGTCCCCGGCATCGGTGTCGGCCGCGACGGCTGCCGCACGCCGATGCAATGGGATTCCTCGAACTTCGCAGGTTTTTCGCAAGCAAGGCCCTGGCTGCCGCTGCCGGAGGACCACATCCGCGAGAATGTCGCCAATCTCGAAGCCGACCCGCGTTCGATCCTCAACCTCTACAAGCGCCTGATCGGCTTGCGGAAGAGCTGCCCTCCGCTGGTCACGGGCGATTATCATCCGATCGCCGCGCAAGGCGATCTGCTGATCTATCGCCGCGCGGCCGGCGGCAAGGCCGTGATCGTCGCGCTCAATCTCGGCCCCGATCCGGTCGCGGTGACCAGCAGCGCGATCCGTTTCGGCAGCAGCATCTTGCTGTCGACGTTCCTGGATCGCGAAGGTGAGGAGATCGAAGGCGTGCTGGACCTGCGCGGCAACGAGGGCGTGGTGGTGGCGTCACCCACCTAACTGTCGTCCCGGGGCGGGACGAAGTCGCGAGCTATGATGCGCAATTGCGCATCTGAGGACCCATAACCACAGGAAGAAGTTTTGCGACGACTCGGAGTTGCCCGCTTTGCCCCACACGTCTCCCTGTGGTTATGGATTCCGGGCTCGCGCTACGCGCGTCCCGGAATGACGGGCGGGATGGAATCGGCTATTCTCCCGCCATGGACAACACCGCCCGCATCACACTCGTGCCGCCGCCGGATCGTCGCCAGTCGGAGACGGCGCTGGCGATCGCGCGCGGCACCGCGCGTCTGTTGCGCTCGCTCGGCTTCTCCTGCATCAGCGAATTGCCGCTGCCGTCGGGCCGGCGCGCCGATCTCGTCGCGCTGAACGAGCGCGGCGAGATCTGGATCGTCGAGATCAAGTCGTCGGTCGAGGATTTGCGCGCCGATCAGAAATGGCACGAATACCGCGCCCATTGCGACCGGCTGTTCTTCGCCTTGACGCAGGATCTGCCGTGCGAGATCTTCCCCGATGACACTGGCCTGATCGTCGCCGACGCCTACGGCGCGCACCTGCATTGCGAGGCGCCCGAGCACAAGCTCGCCGCCGCCACCCGCAAGCAGATGACGGTGCGGTTCGCGATGGCGGCGGCCTTGCGGATCAACCGCCTGGTCGATCCGCAGGGCCATGCGGATTTCTGGGAGTAGGCTGACTTCGTAGCCCGGATGGAGCGCAGCGCAATCCGGGACAATTGCAGCCCGTCGCGCCAATCCCGGATTACGCTGCGCTCCATCCGGGCTACGCAGTGTCGTAGGGTGGTCAAAGCGAAGCGTGCCCACCAATTAAAATTAATCAGGATCGAAATAGAGAACGTGGGCACGGCGCTTCGCGCCTTTGCCCACCCTATGCGACCGCTACCTCGGCGCGCGCTTCGCCAGGATCCGCTGCAAGGTACGCCGGTGCATGTTGAGCCGGCGCGCCGTTTCCGAGACGTTGCGGTTGCACATCTCGTAGATGCGCTGGATGTGCTCCCAGCGGACGCGGTCGGCCGACATCGGGTTGGCCGGCAGCTCGGATTTGTCCGTGTTGGTCGACAGCAGTGCGGCGACGACGTCGTCGGCATCCGCGGGCTTGGAGAGATAATCGATCGCGCCCATCTTCACCGCGGTCACCGCAGTGGCGATGTTGCCGTAGCCGGTCAGCACGATCGCGCGCGCATCCGGCCGCTTCTTCTTGAGCGCCGAGACCACGTCGAGGCCGTTGCCGTCGCCGAGCCGCAGATCCACCACCGCGAACGCCGGCGCCGATTTGCCGATCTGCGCAAGCCCGTCCGAGACCGTGTCGCATGATGTCACCGAAAAGCCGCGGCTCTCCATGGCCCGTGACAAACGCTCCAGAAACGGCTTGTCGTCTTCAACGATGAGCAGCGAGCGGTCGGTCTGTTCGTTCAGGTCGGCAATGGCGTTCAAGGTTGTTTCCTCTCTCCAGCGCATCGACATATGGCGTCGCAATCGCGCGGTGCCAAGGCGGCAAATGGTCGACCCGCCCCGTTGTGCGACGCAAGGTCGCGGCTATCCTATTGTTTCTTCGAGCGTCTCGATAGCCTCAAAACGCTGTCTCGGCCATGTGATCTGAACCACCGCACCATGGTCCGGAAAGATGCGGTTGGTAAACGAGACCTTCGCGCCGGTGCGCTCCAGCAAGGTGCGCGCGATGAAGACGCCGAGGCCGAGGCCGCGCCGTTCGCCGCCACCATCATCCTGGGGGCGTCGCCGCGACAGATAGGGCTCGCCGATCCGGTTGAGAATATCGGGTGGAATGCCCGGTCCGTCGTCGGAGATCACGAGCTCGATATGGTCCTGGTTCCACCAGGCGTTCACCTCGACGGTGGTGCGGGCGAAATCGACCGCGTTCTCGACGATGTTGCCGATGCCGTAGAGGATCGCGGGATTGCGCGAGCCGACCGGCTCCGCCGCCGCGGCCACCGCGATCCGCACCTTGATCTCGACGCCGAAATCGCGATGCGGCGCCACCACCTCCTCGATCAGCTCCGACAGCTTCATGTGGTCGAACGGCGCGCCGGTGGGGGAAAGCTGGGTGATCTTGCTGAGGATGTCGCGGCAGCGCTGGGTCTGCTCGCGCAAGGTCTTCAGGTCGGCGGCGATGCTTGGCTCCTTCACCGTCTTTTCCAGCTCGCGCGAGATCAGGAAGATCGTCGCGAGCGGCGTGCCGAGCTCGTGTGCGGCCGCGGCGGCAAGACCGTCGAGCTGGGTCAGGTGCTGCTCGCGCGTCAGCACCAGTTCGGTTGCGGCCAGCGCGTCCGCAAGCTTGCGCGCCTCCTCGGTCACCTGGAACGAGTAGAGGCTGGTGACGCCGATCGCGAGCGCAATCGAAAGCCAGACCCCGACGAGATAGACCGGCGGCAGCACCAGGGGATCCTCGGAATCCCACGGCAGCGGAAAATGGAAGAAGAACAGGACCGACGCGCAGGCCACCGCGAGCAGGCCGAGGCCGAAGGTGAAACGGGCCGGCAGCGCCGTGGCCGAGATCAGCACGGGTGCGAGGAACAGGAACGAGAACGGGTTCTGCAGTCCGCCGGTGAAGAACAACAGACCGGCCAGCTCGACGATGTTCAGCGCGAGCAGGCCGGCCGCCTGCATCGGCTCCAGCCGCTGCATCGGATTGGCTGCGGTCTGGAGTGCGAGGTTGAGCGCCGCCGAGAGCGCGATGATGCTGACGCAGGGAATGATCTCGACGTTGAACTCCAGCCCCTGGGCCACGATGAAGATCGCGGCGAGTTGCCCCAGCACCGCCAGCCAGCGCAGCCGCAGGATCGTGTCCAGCCGGATATGCCGCTGCGCGTGATGGAAGTCGGAATCGGCAATTTTGGTCATATCGGCCAATGTGGCGGCGCCTTCCAAGGTCACGGACGCCGGGCTGACGGAACCGCCCGGTGAGGAGCCCTTACATCGAGCCTTGCGCTCGCCGATGCAATAGCAGAAGAACGGCCAGCATGACCGAGAATGGCAAGGCTTCAAGTCGGCCGACTGTCGCGGATCGAGATTCGTCCGCGGCAATTGCCGTCGATCACCTCGTCAAGGTCTACAAGCAGACCCGCGCCGTCGACGACATCTCCTTCTCGCTGCCGCGCGGCAGCATCACCGGGCTGCTCGGCGGCAACGGCGCCGGCAAGACCACGACCATCGCGATGATCATGGGCTTGGTGCTGCCGACCTCCGGCCGCGTGCAGGTGCTCGGTCACGAGATGCCGGACGAGAGTGCGTCCGTGCTGGGGCGGATGAATTTCGAAAGCCCCTATGTCGACATGCCGATGCGGCTCACGGTGCGGCAGAACCTCACTGTGTTCGGCAAGCTCTATGCGGTGAAGAACCTCACTGAGCGCATTGCCAGGCTCGCCGCCGATCTCGACCTCGGCGATTTCATCGACCGCGCCAACGGCAAGCTCTCCGCCGGGCAGAAGACCCGCGTTGCGCTGGCAAAGGCGCTGATCAACCAGCCGGAGCTGCTCTTGCTGGACGAGCCGACCGCCTCGCTCGACCCCGATACCGCCGATTGGGTGCGGGCGCATCTGGAGCGGTATCGCCGGGACAACAACGCCACCATTCTCCTCGCCTCGCACAACATGCTCGAGGTCGAGCGGCTCTGCGACCGCGTCATCATCATGAAGCGCGGCCGCATCGAGGACGACGATACGCCCGAGGCGATCATGGCCCGCTACAACCGCACCACGCTGGAGGAGGTGTTTCTCGACGTCGCCCGCGGCCGGGCAAACGGGGCGAAGGAGGCGGTGAGGTGAGGGAGAGCTGTAATCGTAACTTCAATGGAGCGACGTCATTCCGGGGTGCGCGGAGCGCGAGCCCGGAATCCATAACCACAGGCGGCAGCTGTGAGGCGAGACTGGTAAATCCGAGTCTTCGCCAAATTCAATCCTGTGATTATGGATCCCGGGTTCGCGACTACGTCGCGCCCCGGGATGACACTTTCCATCCCGGCCACGGGGTACGGCCATGACCGAGCTCTCCCTCCACCGCGGCATCTCGCTCCACCGCATCGGCGCGATGATCCTGCGCTATTGGTATCTGCTGCTGTCGTCCTGGCCGCGGCTGCTCGAGCTGCTTTATTGGCCGGCGCTGCAGGTCATCACCTGGGGCTTTCTCCAGTATTATATCGCCGAGAACGCCAATTTCTTCGCGCGCGCCGGCGGCACGCTGATCGGCGCCGTCATCCTCTGGGACATCCTGTTCCGCGGCCAGCTCGGCTTCTCCATCTCGTTCCTGGAGGAGATGTGGGCGCGCAACCTCGGCAATCTCATGATGAGCCCCTTGAGGCCGATCGAGTTTCTGTTGGCGCTCATGGTCATGAGCCTGATCCGGCTTGCGATCGGCATCATTCCGATGACCCTGCTCGCGCTGTTCCTGTTTCACTTCAACATCTATGCCCTCGGCCCGCCCCTGATCGCGTTCTTCTGCAATCTGATCTTCACCAGTTGGTCCGTCGGCATCTTCGTCTCCGGCCTCGTGGTGCGTAACGGCCTCGGCGCCGAGAGCATCGTCTGGACGTTGATGTTCGCAATCCTGCCGCTTGCTTGCGTCTACTATCCCGTCAGCGTGTTGCCGGTCTGGCTGCAATACGTCGCCTGGGCGTTGCCGCCGACCTATGCCTTCGAGGGCATGCGCGCGCTGCTGATCGAGCAGACCTTTAGGAGCGATCTGATGATGGAGGCGTTGCTCATCAACGCCGTCCTTTTGGTTGCATCTTTTGGGGCATTCCTTGCCCTTTTGCGCAGCGCAAAGCGGCACGGCTCGCTGCTGTCGGGCGGTGAATAAAGTCACTTTCCCGTGGATTCACGCTGATTTGGCGGTTTTCGGCACGTAGATGTACGGAACCATGCATTGACGCAATATTACGCATTCGGCAGTATGCTGCGATGCGAAGAGGAATATGACGATGCCTATTGGTGAGTTCGGCGGCGCACCGCCCCTGGCGGCAGAAGGCAGTCCGGCCCTGACGACGCCGATGTACTGGATGTACGAGATGGCGCACGCCTCTCTCAATCCGGCGCGTGCGGTCACCGACGCGACCAAGCTGCTGTTTCAGAACCCCCTCAATCCCTGGTCGCGCACCGAGGTCGGCAAGTCGGTCGCCGCGGCCTGCGAATTGTTCGAGCGCACCACGCGCCGCTACGGCAAGCCGGAATGGGGTCTCAACGACACCGAGGTCAACGGCATCCGCGTCCCCGTCGAGATCCGCTCGGTCTGGGAAAAGCCGTTCTGCAAGCTGCTCTACTTCGACCGCAAGTTCGCCCGTCCGCTGCGCAGTCCGCAGCCGCGCGTGCTGATCGTGGCGCCGATGTCCGGCCATTATGCGACGCTGCTGCGCGGCACGGTCGAAGCCTTCCTGCCGGCGCATGAGGTCTACATCACCGACTGGGCCGATGCCCGCATGGTGCCCTTGAGCGAAGGCCGCTTCGATCTCGACGATTACATCGACTATGTCATCGAGATGCTGCATGTGCTCGGCGGCAACACCCACGTGATGGCGGTGTGCCAGCCCTCCGTGCCCGTCGTCGCGGCGGTCTCGATCATGGAAGCGCGGCGCGATCCGTTCGTGCCGACCTCAATGACGCTGATGGGCGGCCCGATCGACACCCGCCGCAATCCGACCGCGGTGAACAATCTCGCCCAGGAGCGCGGCATCGACTGGTTCCGCAACCACGTCATCACCAAAGTGCCGTTCCCGCATCCGGGCATGATGCGCGACGTCTATCCGGGATTCTTGCAGCTCAACGGCTTCATCAGCATGAATCTCGACCGGCACATGGATGCCCACAAGCAGCTGTTTGCCCATCTGGTGAAGGGCGACGGCGATCTCGCCGACAAGCATCGCGACTTCTACGACGAATATCTCGCGGTGATGGATCTGTCGGCCGAGTATTACCTGCAGACCGTCGACACCGTGTTCGTGAAGCACTCGTTGCCGAAGGGCGAGATGACCCATCGCGGAACCCGCGTCGATCCTTCCAAGGTCAAGCGCGTCGCGTTGATGACGGTCGAAGGCGAGAACGACGACATCTCCGGTCTCGGTCAGACCGAGGCGACGCACACATTGTGCAGCGCGATTCCCGATCATCGCCGCGTTCATTACGTCCAGAAGGGCGTCGGACATTACGGCGTGTTCAATGGATCGCGTTTCAAGTCGGAGATCGTGCCACGGATTCACGACTTCATGGTTTCGGCTGCGAATCCTGCTTCGTTGCAGGCGCTTGCGGCTGAATAACCTCGAATTTCGGCTTTCCCGTCGAAATTTCGGCCCCTGTCGCGGCCTCCGGCGGGCGCAACTCCACGCCAGATTCGCGGTATTTAGGTAGCTTTATAGGAGTGAGTCTGCCCTCACCCCTTGGGGGTGTTGCATGCGTCCAGCGGGGGCGAAAAAAGCCGGTTCCAACCCCAGTCTGTAGGGTCTCCCGGACGCCTGACCGCTGTATATTGGGCAAATGATTTGTTTTTGCGCCGAGCGCTTCCCATGGCGGCGGTTATGGCAAAATCCGGGCGCCCTCCTGCCCCCCGGACTGACAGACATGGCCACCCGCGCACTCCTTTATCGTAGGCCCCACGAACCGAAGACCCTCGTCATCACCCACGGATCGCAATTTTTTGCGATTCGGCTGCGCCGGCACCGCCGCGCGCGCCGTTACACGCTCAGAATCCATCCGAGCGACCGCGAAGCCATCCTCACCATGCCGCCGCGCGGCACGCTTGCGGAGGCCAAGGACTTCGCACAGCGTCACGGTGCGTGGATCGCAGCGCGCCTCGGCCGCTTGCCGAAGGCCGCACCGTTCCAGCCGGGCACGGTGATACCGCTGCGCGGGACGCCGCATCGCATCGTTCATCGCGCCGGCACCCGCGGCACGGTGTGGACCGAGGTGCGTGACAGCGGTGAGCGCATTCTCTGCGTCGCTGGCGGCCTCGAGCATGTCGATCGGCGCGTCAGCGATTTCCTCAAGCGCGAGGCGCGCCGCGACCTGCAGCGCTCGGCGGAGGTCTACGCGGCCGAGCTCGGGGTCAGGGTCAAGCGCCTCTCGATCCGCGATCAGTCCAGCCGTTGGGGCTCCTGCACCTCGGCCGGCTCGCTGTCGTTCTCCTGGCGGCTGATCCTCGCCCCGCCCTTCGTGCTCGACTACCTCGCCGCGCACGAAGTCGCCCATCTCGTCGAGATGAACCACTCGCCGCGCTTCTGGCGCGTCTGCGGCAAGGTCTGCCCGTCGATGGAGCGCGCCAAGAAGTGGCTCGACACGTACGGGAATGATCTGCACCGGTATGGCGTCGAGGATTAGTTCCTCGCAGATCAGGCCGCGCTCCCAGCGCTGTCATCGCCCGCGAAGGCGGGCGATCCAGTACGCCGCAGCAGCCGTTATGAATCTCGATGCCTCGGAGTACTGGATTCCCCGCCTTCGCGGGGAATGACAGGAGAGAGTGGGCAGGCATCACCGCTCCATTCTCGCCACACTTCGCGACGATTGCGCCGCTTGCCTGATTAATCCCGGCGCATCAACCGCTTCGCAGCATCCAGCGCGCATCGCGCCGGACCTCGTCTTCTACTGTGCATGGGGTTGTTTTCGCAGTTTGTGCTTTGAGGCCCGAAGGGTCCCAACCCACAACTACCGATTCCCGCCGAACAGCCGATCCATCAGCCAGCCATCGAGCCCCGCCGCCGCTTCCGGCCGGACATTGGCGCGCGTCGGAGGCGGCGGGCGATAGCCGCCGGCGTTCGGTTGTGGCGGTGCCGCGGGCGTCGGCGGCGACACCTGCGAGGCCGCCTGCGCGAGGTTCGACAGGCCCCAGCCGCCGGGTGAGCTCGGCAAGGCCGCCACCGGCACGCCCTCGTGCGCGGCCTTCATGAAGCGCGACCAGACTTCGACCGGCAGGCCGCCGCCGGTCGCCTTCTTGGTCGGCGAGTTGTCGTCGTTGCCGAGCCAGACGCCGGTGACGAGATTGGCGGTGTAGCCGATGAACCAGGCGTCGCGATAATCCTGGCTGGTGCCGGTTTTGCCCGCCGCCGGCCAGCCCGGGATCTCCGCCTTCTTGGCAGTGCCCGAAACAAGCGTCTCCCGCATCATCGCGTTCATCATGCCGACATGGCGGGGGTCGATGACCTGGTTGCGCTCCTCCGCCTGGCGCATGTAGAGCAGCTTGCCGCTGACTGTCCTGATCCTTGTGACGACATGCGGCGCCACGGCGAGGCCGCCATTGGCGAACGGCGCATAGGCGCCGACCAGCTCGACCATGGAGACTTCGGAGGTGCCGAGCGCGATCGAGGCGTTGGGCTCGAGCTTGGAGGAGATGCCGAGGCGGTGTGCGGTGCGCACCACGTTCTTCGGCCCGACCTCGAGGCCAAGACGGATCGCGACGGTGTTGAGCGACATCGCCAGCGCCTGGGTCAGCGTCACCGCGCCGAAATATTCATGGGTGTAGTTCTCAGGACGCCAGCCCTTGACCTCGATCGGCGCGTCCTGGCGCATGGTGTCGGGCGTCAGCCCCTGCTCGAGCGCGGTCAGGTACACGAACGGCTTGAACGAGGAGCCCGGCTGACGTTTTGCGGTGACCGCGCGGTTGTACTGGCTGTCGGAATAGTTCCGCCCGCCCACCATGGCGCGCACCGCGCCGTCGGGCGTCATGGCCACCAGCGCGCCCTGGCTGACGTTGAACTTCACGCTCTTGGCCGCGAGCTCGTCGATGATGGCGGCTTCCGCCACGCTCTGCAGTTTCGGATCGATCGTGGTCTCGACCTTGATGCTCTCGTCGATCTGCCCGACCAGATCGTCCAGCACCTCGCCGATCCAGTCGGCGACGTAGTTCACCGTGCCGGCCCCGGCCGGCTTCACGTTGTAGGAGGGATGGCCGATCGAGGCCTTCGCCTGCGCGTCGGTGATGAACTTCGCATCCGCCATCGCCGCGAGCACGATCTGGGCCCGCGCTTCGGCACCTTCCGGATTGCGGTTCGGGGCAAGGCGGGACGGCGACTTGACGAGGCCGGCCAGCATCGCGGCTTCCGCGACCGTCACGGCCTTCGCCGACTTGCCGAAATATTTCTGCGCTGCCGCCTCGACGCCGTAGGCGCCGGAGCCGAAATAGACGCGGTTGAGATAAAGCTCCAGGATCTCGTCCTTGGAATGCTTGCGCTCCAGCCAGATCGCGAGCTCCACCTCCTGCAGCTTGCGCTGAATGGTGCGCTCCTGGGTCAGGAACAGGTTCTTCGCGAGCTGCTGCGTCAAGGTCGAGCCGCCCTGCGACACGCCGCGATGAAGCAAATTGGTGACGAGGGCGCGCAGGATGCCGACCGGGTCGATCCCGAAATGCGAATAGAAGCGGCGGTCCTCGATCGCGATGAACGCCTTCGGCAAATGCGGCGGCAGATCCTTCAGCGCGACATTGGCGCCGGCCATCTCGCCGCGCTGGGCCAGAATGCTGCCGTCGATGCCGACGATCTGGATCGTTGGCGGGCGCTTCGGGATCTCCAGCGACTGGATCGGCGGCAGATGCGCGCCGACATAGATCACGACGCCGATCACCGCGATGACGCCCCACAGGCTCAGCACCGCGCCCCAATAGACCAGGCGGCTGAGACCGAACCCGCCACGCGACTTCGCTCGACGCTTGGCGCCGCTGCGGCCGGCTGGCGCCTTGCGCTCGCGCGGCGGCTCGGTGCCGGCATCCTCGCTCTTGCGCTTGGCGGATGGTTTCGCGGATTTCTTCGGCTTGTCGTCGCCGCCGGGAACGCGGTCTGCCGGGGTGAGCCGCAGATCGGCAAGCGCCGCGGGCAAGCCGAACAGCGGCTCCTTCCGCGCACCCTTTTTCTTTCCCCACGCCATACGCAAAACGCCCGGTCAGCCCGCCCCGCCGAGACGCTAGCGGTCGCTGTTTAAGGCCGGGTTACCCCGGCGTTAACGCACGATTAGGAGATGCGGCATTCGCCGGCCGCAGTTCCGCTTCCGGGGCCGCAAGGCTAGGATCGCTCGTATCAATAAGATGAGGGAGCGCCATGGGCCATATCGATCCGACCAAGGAGATCTTCGCGCAATTCCGGGAGAACGATCGGCCGGGCCCGATCCACATGCTCAACCTGGTGCGCCTGCGCAAAGAGGCGGCCTATCCCGACGGCCGCAAGGCCAGCGGCGCGGAAGCCTATGCGGCCTATGGCCGAGAAAGCGGCCCGGTGTTCGAACGGCTCGGCGGGCGCATCGTCTGGCAGGGCAAATTCGAGCTGATGCTGATCGGCCCGCAGGAGGAACGCTGGGACCATTGCTTCATCGCCGAATATCCAACCGTCGCCGCCTTCGTCGAGATGATCCGCGACCCCGTCTATCGTGAGGCGGTGAAGCACCGCCAGGCCGCGGTGGAGGATTCGCGGCTGATCCGGCACGCCGTGCTGCCGGTCGGGAAGAACTTTGGAGAGATACCGACCTGAACGCCAAGTAGGAGGCTCTCTCGATCGTCATGGCCGGGCTTGACCCGGCCATCCACGGCTTCCTTGACGCCCCAAGAACGTGGATGCCCGGGACAAGCCCGGGCATGACGTCGCAGAGGCAGATGCGTTCTAGCCCGACGGGCCGGTGTCCTCGATGATCGGTCCGAACAGCTCCCAGCGCTCGCCGTTGAACTTCATCATCTGCATCTGCTTGTTGACGCGGTAGTCGTTCGGCCCGGTGTTGATCTTGATGCCGGGCAGCGCCAGGCTCGGCGTGTAGCCCTTGATATTGGCGGCCTGCTTCATGATGTTCGCACGCGTCAGATCGTCGCCGCATTGCTTCAAGACCTGCACCAAGAGCTCGGCGACCGAGTAGGCGTAGGTGTTGATGGTGTTGAGCTTGTCACCTTCCGGGAAATACTTGTCCATGAAAGCGAAGAAAGCCTTCACGCCGGGATCGTCCTTCCACTGCGGGTCGCTCGGCTCCTTGCCGTAATTGGTCGAGATGATGCCCTTGGAGATGTCGAGGCCTGCCGGCTTCAGCGTCGCCGAAATCGGGCTCGCATTGATGTCGAGGATGTGCACCGGCGTCCAGCCGAGATCGGCAAGCTTCTTGATAGCCTGCGCCGCGAATTTCGGCGTCGAGGCGTTATAGAACAGGTCGACGCCCATCGACTTCAGCTTCACCACCTGCGAGTCGACGGTGGGGTCGGTCACCTCATACGACACCTCGCCGACGATCATGTTGGCCTTGTCGCCGAGGCCGCTCTTGAGGCCGGCAAGATAGTCGCGGCCCATGTCGTCGTTCTGGTAGAGCACGCCGATCTTGGCGTTGGGGTGATTGGCGAGAATGTATTTTGCGTAGATCCGCCCCTCGGACACATAGTTGGGATTGTAAGCGATGGTCCAAGGATAGTTCTGCGGATCGTTGAAGCGCGCGGCGCCGGTCGAGGCCAGCAGCTGAGGTACCTTCTTGCCGTTGAGGTACTTCTGCACGGCGGCGTTCGCGGCTGTGCCGATCAGCTGAAAGGTGAACAGGACCTCGTCGCCCTCGACCAGCTTGCGCACCTGCTCGACGGTCTTCGGCGGCGAATAGGCGTCGTCATACTGGATCAGGTTGATCTTGCGGCCGTTGATGCCGCCCTGATCGTTGATCATCCTGAAATATGCGGCCTGGGTCTTGCCGATATTGGCGTAGACCGAATAGGCGCCGGAGAACGGCACGGTCTGGCCAATCTTGATCTCGGTGTCGCTTGCGCCGGTGTCGTATTTCTTCTGGGCGAGGGCCTGGCTGGTCGAGACTGCGACGGCGAACGCCGCCGTGGCAGCTAAGAAGGCTCTGCGATTGTTCATATTGGAACGTTCCTCCTGACGGAATTATCGGCCGATGGTCTTTCTCCGTTGATTGCAACGGTCGCCATCGCTGCCGAAGATTGTGGAGGAAGCTTCGCCGCAGCGCAAGGATCGCGGCGCTGTGCCGTAGCGTCTCAGGCGAGAAACATCGCAATCAGCGCGATTGCCGCCGGCAGCGCCTGCACGATCAGAATCCGCGTGGTGACGGTCGCCGCGCCATAGGCGCCGGCCACGATCACGCAGAGCAGGAAGAACACCTTGATCTGGAATGCGAAGGCCGGGTTGCCGTGGAACAGGCCCCAGACCAGGCCGGCCGCGAGGAAGCCGTTATAGAGACCCTGATTGGCGGCCAGCACCCTGGTGATCTCGGCCTTCTCGGGCGAATTCCGAAACACCTTCAGGCCCAGCGGCTTGTCCCAGAGAAACATCTCCAGGACGAGGAAGAAGACGTGCAGCGCCGCGACCAGCGCCACCAGGATATTGGCGATCAGGATCAAGGCGAGCTCCCCCAAAAGCATCAGCTTTCGGGTGGACGTTAGCACGGCCGCCGTGGCAAGTGCGATCGATGTGTTTCGATTGCTGGTGCCGCAATGTCCGCTCGATCAACCAAGGTGCCTGAACGCTTCGGTCTCGACCACCTGGCGACGCCGATCGGGATTGCGCTGCTCGTCACCGATGCCGAGGGCAAGCTGCGCGCGCTCGACTGGGAAGACTATGAGCACCGCATGCGCGATCTGCTGCGCCTGCACTATGGCACAGTGGATCTGCGTGATCAGCCTGCGCCGTCGGACATGCGGACCGGACTATCCCGCTATTTCGACGGTGATCTCGGTCAGCTCCAGAGCATCGCATGGCGTATCGCCGGCACGCCGTTCCAGCAAAAAGTCTGGACCGCGCTCGCGCAGATCCCCGCCGGCACCACGATGAGTTACGGCGCGCTCGCCGCGAAGATCGACATGCCCAGGGCGATACGAGCCGTCGGCCACGCCAACGGCTCAAATCCGATCAGTGTGGTGCTCCCGTGCCATCGCCTGATCGGAGCGGACGGTTCGCTGGTGAAGTATGGTGGTGGCCTCGAGCGGAAGAGATGGCTGCTGCGGCACGAGGGGGTGGAGATTTAGGTCTTTCAATTCGTCATTCCGGGACGCGCGTAGCGCGAACCCGGAATCCATCGGGCGACACCGACGGTACCGATAAATGGATTCCGGGTTCGCCGCTACGCGGCGCCCCGGAATGACGAGTGGAGAGAATCCCCCGAGCGTCCTACGCCGCCGGCTGCACCGCCTTGTCGCCGGCCATCACATGGGTCAGCGCGCTCTTGATCGCGGCCTGGCGCGTCGGCGCGTTGATCTGGGCGCCCAGCAGGTCGGTGACGTAGAACACGTCGCGCGCGCGCTCGCCGAAGGTCGCGACATGGGCCGAGGCGATGTTGAGATTGAGCTTGGAGATCGCGGTGGTCAGCTCGTAGAGCAGGCCGGGCCGGTCGAGCCCGGAGACCTCGATCACGGTGTAGCGATCGGACCATTGGTTGTTGATCGTCACCTCTGGTTCGATCACGAAAGGCTTCGCCTTGCTGCGCACGGTGCGCCGCGCCACCACTTCCGGCAGGCGCAGCTTGCCCTCCAGCACGTCCTCGATCATCTCGCCGATGCGCGTGGCGCGCCGTCCCTCGTCCTCGTCGCGGTCGTATTCGCGCGAGATCGAGATGGTGTCGAGCGCGCGGCCGTCGGTCGTGGTGTAGATCTGGGCGTCGACGATGTTGGCGCCGGCGGAGGCGCAGGCGCCCGCGATGATCGACAGCAGCCAGGGATGGTCGGCGGCGAAGATCGTCAGCTCGGTGACGCCGCGCACCTCGTCGAAACCGACATTGATCGCGAGCTTGTGGCCGGCCTGCTCGCTGGAGCGGACGAAGCGGGCGTGCCGGATCTTGCGCGGCAGCTCGACCTTGAGCCAGTAGGCCGGATAGTGCCGGCCGATATAGGCGTCGAGCTCGTCGTTCGGCCATTCGGCGAAGGCCATGCGGAATTCGGCGTGCGCAGCGGCGAGGCGCTTGCCGCGGTCGACCTCCGAGAAGCCGCCGGTCAGCACCGGCTCGGTCTCGTAGTATAGCGAGCGCAAGAGCTGCGCCTTCCAGCCGTTCCACACGCCAGGGCCGACGCCGCGGATGTCGGCGGTGGTCAGGATGGTCAAGAGCTTCATCTGCTCCACCGACTGCACCACGGCAGCGAAATTCTCGATGGTCTTGCGATCGGAGAGGTCGCGCGACTGCGCGACCGTGGACATCGTCAGGTGCTCCTCGATCAGCCAGGCCACGAGCTCGGTATCGGCCGGGCTGAAGCCGAGCCGCGGGCAGAGCCGCCGCGCCACCTTGGCGCCGGCGATGGAGTGGTCCTCGGGACGGCCCTTGGCGACGTCGTGCAGCAGCGTTGCGATGTAGATCACCGCGCGGTGCTCGGGCCGGATCTTGCGGAACAGGTCGCTCGCCAGCGCGAACTCCTCGATGCCGCCGCGCTCGATGTCCTGGAGGAAGCCGATGCAGCGGATCAGGTGCTCGTCGACGGTGTAGTGATGATACATGTTGAACTGCATCATCGAGACGATCTTGCCGAAGGCGCGGATGAAGTGACCGAGCACGCCGGTCTCGTTCATCCGCCGCAGCACGATCTCGGCATTGTCCGAGGTCAGGATCTCCATGAACAGCCGGTTGGCCTCGGGATTTTCGCGCAAGCCCGCATTGATCAGGCCGAGCGAGCGCGTCACGTCGCGCATCGCATCCGGATGGAAGGCAAGGTTGTTCTTCTGCGCGAGGCGGAAGATGCGGATCAGATTGACCGGGTCGTGCTTGAACACGTCGGGCGCGGCAACATTGATGCGGTTGTTGTCGACGATGAAGTCGTCGCTGTCGGGGACGCGCCGCTTCACTGCGCTCGGTCGCAGCCGCGCCATCACCCGGCTCAGCACCGGCGCGGGCTTGGCCTGCTGGTCCTCGAGCTTGGCGCAGAGGATGGCGGTGAGGTTGCCGACTTCCTTGGCGACCAGGAAGTAGTGCTTCATGAAGCGCTCGACGTCCTGCATGCCCGGATGCGAGGTGTAGCCGAGACGTATCGCGATCTCGCGCTGGAGATCGAAGGAGAGGCGCTCCTCGGCGCGACCAGAGTAGAAATGCAGATTGCAGCGCACCGACCAGAGGAAGTCGGCGCAGCGGCGGAAGGTGCGATATTCCTGCGCGTCGAACACGCCGCGCCCGACCAGCTCGTGGGTGTCGCGGACGCGGTAGACGTATTTGGCGATCCAGAACAGTGTGTGCAGGTCGCGCAAGGCCCCCTTGCCGTCCTTGACGTTGGGCTCGACCAGATAACGCGACTGGCCGCCGCGGCGGTGGCGCTCCTCGCGCTCGGCGAGCTTTGCGGTGACGAATTCGGACGCGGTGCCCTGCACCACCTCCTTGTCGAAGCGCTCGACCAGCTCGTCATAGAGCGGCTTGTCGCCGGTGAGGAAGCGCGTCTCCAGGATCGCGGTCCGGATGGTCATGTCGCCGCGCGCCTGCCGGATCGATTCATCGACCGATCGCGTGGCGTGGCCGACCTTCAGCCCCATGTCCCAGAGGCAATAGAGAATGGCTTCGGCGACCTGCTCGCCCCAGGCGGTCTGCTTGTAGGGCAGGATGAAGAGCAGATCGATGTCCGATTCCGGCGCCATCAGGCCGCGGCCGTAGCCGCCGGTCGCCACCACCGCCATGCGCTCGGCGCCGCTCGGGATCGGCGAGCGGTAGAGATGGCGCGTCGCGGCCGAATACAGGATGCGGATGATCTCGTCCTGCACGTGGCACAGCCGCTCGGCGCAGCGGCGGCCGTGGCGGTCCTTCAGAAGGATCGCCTGGGCGGCGGCGCGCGCCGCGATCAGCTCCGCCTTGAGCAATAGCGCCATCGCCGTGCGGAACGCGTCCTCGCGCCCCTCGTGCTTCTCGGCAAGCGCATCGACCGCGGCGGTGATCCGCGCGGTATCGAAGCGCTCGTCCACCTGTGGCTTCTGCTCAGTCGCGACGCTGTCCATGTCTTACCGGATATAAGAGGTGACAGGCGCTGTCACGAGACATTCGCAAGGGACGACCGGCGAGTTTCGCCACGCAGATGAATCGGCTTCGATACCGATATCGGCGCCTGGGGTAACGTCATGAATGTGCTCAGATTTTTCTCCTGGATCCCGGCTGGTCATGACTGCCTCCACCAATCATGGGCTGACACAAAACCAATCGCGCTTTATACCGCTCGTCGATATCCCCGGGAGAGAACAAGATGGACGCTGCAGAGCTGCGCCAGATGCAGGCCCCGATCAAGGAGCGCTACAAGACCGATCCCAAGGCTGCGCTGATCACGCTGAAGGCCAAGGGCTCCACCGATAGCGAAGGCATTGCGTGCAAGGTCGAGACCGGCCGCGCTATCGCGATGGCCGGCCTGCATCCGGGCACAGGCGGTTCCGGCCTCGAGCTCTGCTCCGGCGACATGCTGCTCGAAGCCCTGGTCGCCTGTGCCGGCGTCACGCTGAAATCGGTCGCGACCGCGATCGAGGTGCCCTTGAAGACCGGCAACGTCTATGCCGAGGGCGATCTCGATTTCCGCGGCACGCTCGGCATCGACAAGGAGACCCCGGTCGGCTTCGCCGAGATCCGCCTGCGCTTCGAGGTCGACACGTCAGCGCCGCAGGACAAGCTCGATCTGCTGCTCAAGCTCACCGAGCGGTATTGCGTGGTCTATCAGACCATCAAGAACGGCCCGAAGGTTTCGGTGTCGATGCAAAGGATGTAAGACGCAGGTCGTCATTCCACCGATTGGTGTCGTCCCGGGGCGCGCCGCTTGGCGCGAGCCCGGGACCCATAATCCCCGGCCGTCGGGATTTTCGGACGGTCGTTGCTCCTAGCTCTTAAGCCACCATGGCCTGTGGTTATGGATTCCGGGCTCGCGCTTCGCGCGCCCCGGAATGACAGATAAAATGTCCCTCGACCTCCACTTCCTCCTCTTCCTGCTCCTGCGCATGGCGATCGCGGCGGCGTTCGTGGTGACGGCATCGATCATCACCGAACGCTCGGGACCCGTGATCGGCGCGCTGATCGCGACCCTGCCGGTCTCGGCCGGGCCGTCCTACGTCTTCCTTGCGATCGATCATGACGCCGCGTTCGTCGCCCAGGGCGCGCTGGCGAGCCTGCCGGTCAATGCGGCAACGATCTTGATGTGCCTCACTTACGTTGTGCTGTCGCAGCGGCACACTCTCGTGGTGAGCTGCGGAAGCGCTTTCGCGGTATGGATCGGGATGGCCTCGATCATCCGCCAGTTCGACTGGTCGCTCGCCGCGGGGCTCGCCGCCAATCTGATCGCGTTCGGCATCTGCATTCCACTGCTCGCGCGCTATCGCCATGCGAAGATGCCGCTGGTGACGCGCCGCTGGTACGATGTGCCGATGCGCGCTGCGCTGGTTGCGACCCTTGTCGCCATCGTGGTTTCGACATCGAGTTGGGTCGGCCCGCGCATCAGCGGCATCATTGCACTCTTTCCCGTGGTGTTCTCCAGCATCATGGTCATCCTGCATCCGCGCATCGGTGGACCGCCGACCGCTGCCGTGCTCGCCAACTCCGCCTGGGGCCTGCTCGGATTTGGCATGGCGATTGCGGTCCTGCACGTTGCAGTCGTGTGGTTCGGCTCCGCCGCCGGCTTGTGCCTCGCGCTCGCAACCTGCGTGGCATGGAATCTGACGCTGTGGAGAATAGGACGGCGCGCCTTGCGCCGCACGCGGCCGATGCCGTGAGACTACGGATATGCGCGACGCGACGTCGCGAGAAGCCGATGTGGCCCGCTCGGATCAACCGTTGAATGAGCGCCATCATTTCAAGTCCTGCCGTACTGTTCCGGTGTGAGCTCCAGCGGCTCCTCGCGCTGACATGCTGATAACCCCCGTCGAATTCCCGACAGTAAAATTAGAACTTTGTTCGAGCTTTTGCCGTAAAGAATCAGGCTGCTCGCTCGCTTCGTTGCTGTCCGACCATCGCGACGGACCTTCCAATCGGATCTGGGGGAGACGCAGATTGGAATATGTCAGCACTGCTGCGCGATCAGTTCCTCGATTCTGACGAGCATATCCCCCTTCGGCTCAATTCGAGATGGAGATTTCCTGATGTTCGGCCGTAAATTCCACACTGATGCACAATCGCGGCTCGATGCCATCGGCCGTTCGCAGGCGATGATCGAGTTCAATCTTGATGGGACGATCATCACGGCCAACAAGAATTTTCTCGACGCACTCGGCTACCGTCTCGAGGAGATCCAGGGCAAGCATCACTCGATGTTTGTGCCGGCCGACCAGCGCGACAGCGCCGAGTACAAGGCGTTTTGGGCCGCATTGAACCGTGGCGAGTATCAGGCGCGCGAGTTCAAGCGGATCGCGAAAGACGGCCGCGAGGTCTGGATCGAAGCATCCTACAATCCGGTGCTCGACGGCAACGGCAAGACGGTGATGGTCGCCAAGATTGCGACCGACATCACCGAGAAGAAGATCCGCAGCATGACGGACGCCTCCAAGATCGCTGCCATCAGCCGCGCCCAGGCCGTCATCGAGTTCAAGCTCGACGGCACCATCCTCTCGGCCAACGAGAATTTCTGCAAGGCGCTCGGCTATTCGCTCGACGAGATCAAGGGCAAGCATCACAGCCTGTTCGTGGCCGAGGCCGACCGAAACAGCCCGGCCTATCGCGAATTCTGGGCCGCGCTCAACCGCGGCGAATACCAAGCCGGCGAGTTCAAGCGGATCGGCAAGGGCGGCCGCGAGGTCTGGATCCTTGCCTCCTACAATCCGTTGCTCGACGAAAACGGCAAGCCGTACGGCGTGGTCAAGTTCGCGACCGACGTCACCGCGGAGAAGCTGAAGAATGCCGATCTCGCCGGCCAGATCGCGGCGATCGACAAGGCCCAGGCCGTGATCGAGTTCAACATGGACGGCACGATCATCACCGCCAACGCCAACTTCCTCGGCGCGCTCGGCTATTCGCTGGCCGAGATCAAGGGCCGCCACCACAGCATGTTCGTCGAGCCCTCCGAGCGCGACGGTGCCGGCTATCGCGAGTTCTGGGCCGCGCTCAATCGTGGCGAGTACCAGGCGGCGGAGTACAAGCGCATCGGCAAGGGCGGCAAGGAGGTCTACATCCAGGCCTCCTACAATCCGATCCTCGACCTCAACGGCAAGCCGTTCAAGGTCGTGAAATACGCCACCGACGTCACCAAGCAGGTCCTGGTCCGCATGGGCAACGAGCGCGTGCGGGGCATGATGGAATCGGTCGCCGCCGGCTCGGAGGAGCTCAACGCCTCGGTGCGGGAGATCTCCGAGGCCATGACCAAGTCGCGCGAGGCCGCGATGGGCGCGGTCGAGCAGGTCGGCGCCGCCGACGCGCAGGCCCAGCGCCTCACCGAGGCCGCGCAGGCGATGAGCGGCATCGTCGAGATGATCAACAACATCACTGGGCAGATCAACCTGCTCGCGCTCAACGCCACGATCGAATCGGCGCGCGCGGGCGAGGCCGGCCGCGGCTTCGCGGTGGTCGCTTCCGAGGTCAAGAGCCTCGCCAACCAGGCCAAGCAGGCGACCGACAAGATCGGCCAGGAGATCGGCAGCCTCAACAGCATCTCCGGCGACGTCGTCAGCGCGCTCGGCTCGATCAAGCAGGCGATCAACAATGTCAGCGAGTACGTGACCTCGACCGCCGCCGCGATCGAGGAGCAGAGCACGGTGACCAACGAGATGTCGACCAGCATGCAGCGCGCCGCCGCGGAAGCCGCGGCGATCGCGGCGCGGGGCTAGGCCGGGCTCGGAATTGCAGGGTGGGCAAAGGTGCGCTCTTTGCGCGCCGTGCCCACCATCTCTCCCCGATCGCTTCATGGAGCGGTGGGCACGCTCCGCTTCGCCCACCCTACGGCACCGTCACTGCTTCGGCAGTTTCGCCTTCAGCGCATACAGAGCATCGAGCGCCTCGCGCGGCGACATCTCGTCGGGGTGCAGCGCCTTCACCGCCTCCATCAGCAGCTCCGCTTCGCTCGGCGGCGCGGCTTCAACGGCGGCGCGCGAAGGGACAGCGAACAGCGGCAGATCGTCCACCAGGGCTCGTGCGGTCTGGCCGCGATCCTGCGCCTCCAGCTTGGAGAGCACCGATTTGGCGCGCGTGATCACCGCCGGCGGCAGGCCGGCGAGTTTCGCCACCTGGATGCCGTAGGAACGGTCGGCCGAGCCCGGCAGCACCTCGTGCAGGAACACGACGTTACCCTGCCATTCCTTCACCCGCACCGTGGCGTTGAACATCCGCGGCAGTTTCGCCGCGAGCGCGGTCAGCTCGTGATAATGCGTCGCGAACAAGGTTCGGCAGCGGTTGCTCTCGTGCAGATGCTCGATCGCGGCCCAGGCGATCGAGAGGCCGTCGAAGGTCGCGGTGCCGCGGCCGATCTCATCGAGGATGACGAGCGAGCGCTCGCCGGCCTGGTTCAGGATCGCCGCGGTCTCGACCATCTCCACCATGAAGGTGGAGCGGCCGCGGGCGAGATCATCGGCGGCGCCGACGCGCGAGAACAGGCGGTCGACGATGCCGATCCGCGCGCGCGTCGCCGGCACGAAGCTGCCGATCTGGGCCATCAAGGCGATCAGCGCGTTCTGGCGCAGGAAGGTCGATTTACCGGCCATGTTGGGACCGGTGAGCAGCCAGAGCTGGCCTGACTTCTGCGCCGGCGCCGGCGACAGGTCGCAGGCATTGGCGATGAACGGCTCGCCGTTGCGCTTGAGCGCCTGCTCGACCACGGGGTGGCGGCCGGCCTCGATCGCAAAGCTGAGCGAACCGTCGACCTCGGGCCGCACATAGTTCTCGTCCACGGCGAGCTTGGCCAGTGACGTCGCGACGTCGAGCAGCGCAAAGCCTTGCGCCGCGGCGCGCAGATCGTCGCTGATCGCGAGCGCCTTGGCGCAGAGCCGCTCGAAGATCTCGAGCTCGAGGCCGAGCGCGCGGTCGCCGGCATTGGCGATCTTGGCCTCGATCTCCCCTAACTCGGACGTGGTGAAGCGCACCTGTCCCGCCAGCGTCTGGCGATGGATGAAGGTCGCGTTCAGCGGCGGCGACATCAGCTTGTCGCCGTGCTGGGCGGTGACCTCGACGAAATAGCCGAGCACGTTGTTGTGCCGGATCTTGAGACCCTTGACGGAGGTCGCATCGGCGTAGCGCGCCTGCATCGAGGCGACCACGAGGCGCGAGGCATCGCGCAGGTTGCGCGCTTCGTCGAGCGCCGGCTCGTAGCCCTGGCGCACGAAGCCGCCGTCGCGCTTGATCAGCGGCAGCTGCTCGTCGAGCGCGCTGGCGAACTCGGCTGCGAGGGCGCGCGACGGCCGCTGCAGCGCCGCCATCACCGCCGCGATTTCCTGTGGTGGTTGATCCAGCTCGGAGAGGCGCGTCAGCACCTGGTCGGCGGCGATGATGCCGTCGCGGATGCCGGCGAGGTCGCGCGGCCCGCCGCGGCCGACCGAGAGCCGAGCCAGAGCGCGCGACATGTCGGGCGCGCCGCGCAGGATGCTGCGGATGTCCTCGCGCGCGGCGGAATCGGCCACGAAGGTGCTGACCGCGTCCAGCCGCCGGGCGATGGCGGGCGCATCGGTCAGCGGCGCGGCCAGACGCTGCGCCAGCAGGCGCGAGCCCGCCGAGGTCACGGTGCAGTCGATGGCGTCGAGCAGCGAGCCGCGGCGTTCGCCGGCGAGCGTGCGCGTCAGCTCGAGATTGGCGCGCGTCGCCGGGTCGATCGCCATGGTCGCGCCCGAGGCTTCGCGCGCGGGCGGCGACAGCGGCGGATGCTTGCCGACCTGGGTGCGGTCGACATAGGTGACGGCGGCGGCCGCGGCGGTGGCCTCCAGGCGCGTCAGCTGCGCGAGCCCGTCCATGGTCGCGACGGCAAAGTAGTCGCAGAGCCGCTTCTCCGCGGTGGCGCCGTCGAAGACGTCGCGGGTCAGCGGCGTCACGGCCGGCAGCTCGCGCAAGGTCTGGCCGAGCTCGTTGTCGCCAAAGAGCGCGTCGGTGACGATCGCCTCGTTCGGGTTGATGCGCGCCAGCGTCGCGGCGAGCTCGCCGCCCGAGACCTCGGTGACCATGAATTCGGCCGTCGAGATGTCGATCCAGGCAAGGCCGAAGCGGTCGCCGCCGGCGGACGAGCGGGCGCGCGCGATCGCCAGCAGGTAATTATTGGCGCGCGCATCCAGCAGTGTGTCCTCGGTCAGCGTGCCCGGCGTCACCAGCCGCACCACGCCGCGGCGTACCACGCTCTTGTTGCCGCGCGCTTTCGCCGCCGCGGGATCCTCGGTCTGCTCGCAGACCGCGACCCGATGCCCGGCGCTGATGAGACGATGCAGATAATCCTCTGAGCGCTCGACCGGCACGCCGCACATCGGGATATCCGCGCCCTGGTGCTTGCCGCGCTTGGTCAGGACGATGCCGAGCGTCCTCGAGGCGATCTCGGCATCCTCGAAGAACAGCTCGTAGAAGTCGCCCATCCGGTAGAACAGCAGCAAGCCCTGATGCGCCGCCTTGATCTCCAGATACTGCTCCATCATCGGCGTGACGCGCGCGGCAGCCTCGGCCTGCGGCGCGGGCGTGTCATCGGCGGGCGGAACTTGTATCGGCTGTTGCATCGTCATGGGCGGCGCAACCTACAAAATTTCGGCACCTGCTCCTATTTGCTTTGCCGGGGAAGCGAAGGTTTTCCACGTTGTCCGTGTAGCGCATGCGGCTGCCACATTTTCCGCCGTCATTCCGGGATGCGCCGGAACGGCGCAGGCCCCGAATCCATCGGGCCGCACGTCACGCCGACAAATGGATTCCGGGTTCGCGCCAAATGGCGCGCCCCGGAATGACGTCTGCTCCGCGAAACCGTCAATTGACCTGCCGCGGGCGCCCTCCTAAAACTCCGCCGACATTGAAGAATTTGGCCGGATCGCGGCATTCAGGGAGAACAACGATGCGTGACGTCTTTATCTGCGATGCCGTGCGGACCCCGATCGGCCGTTTCGGCGGCTCGCTCGCCAAGGTGCGCGCCGACGATCTCGCCGCCGCCCCGATCAGGGCGCTGATGGCCAAGCACCCCAATCTCGATTGGGCACAGGTGGACGAGGTGTTCTTCGGCTGCGCCAACCAGGCCGGCGAGGACAATCGCAACGTCGCGCGCATGGCGCTGCTGCTGGCGGGCCTGCCGGATTCGGTTCCCGGCCAGACTCTGAACCGGCTCTGCGCCTCGGGCCTCGATGCGGTCGGCGCCGCGGGCCGCGCCATTCGTTCCGGCGAGATCGATCTCGCGATTGCCGGCGGCGTCGAATCGATGACCCGCGCGCCCTTCGTGATGGGCAAGGCGCAGGAAGCCTTCTCGCGCTCGGCCGAAATCTTCGACACCACGATCGGCTGGCGCTTCATCAATCCGCTGCTGAAGGCGCAGTATGGCGTCGATGCGATGCCGGAGACCGGCGAGAACGTCGCCGAGGAGTTCCAGGTCTCGCGCGCGGACCAGGACGCCTTCGCCATCCGCTCGCAGCAGCGCGCAGGCGCAGCGATCGCCGCCGGCTATTTCGCGGAAGAAATCACGCCCATCACCATTCCCGGCGGCAAGGCCGGCCCGATCACCATCGACAAGGACGAGCATCCGCGCCCCGAGACCACGCTGGAAGGTCTCGCCAAGCTGAAGCCGATCGTGCGCAATCCCGGCACCGTCACCGCCGGCAACGCCTCCGGCGTCAATGACGGCGCCGCCGCAATGATCCTGGCCTCGGAAGCCGCGGTCAGGAAGCACGGCCTGACGCCCCGCGCCCGCATCCTCGGGCTCGCCTCGGCCGGCGTGCCGCCGCGGATCATGGGCATCGGCCCGGTGCCGGCGACCCGCAAGCTGATGGAACGGCTGGCTAAGAAGATCAGCGATTTCGACCTGATCGAGCTGAACGAAGCTTTCGCTTCGCAGGGCATCGCCTGCATGCGCCAGCTCGGCGTCGCCGATGACGCCGATTTCGTCAATCCGCATGGCGGCGCCATCGCGCTCGGCCATCCGCTCGGCATGAGCGGCGCCCGCCTCGCGCTCACTGCCGTGCACGGCATGGAGAAGCGCGGCGGCAAGCTCGCACTCGCCACCATGTGCGTCGGCGTCGGCCAGGGCGTCGCGGTTGCGATCGAGAAGCTGAATTGAACTCTCTCCTTCGCCTCTCCCCGCTCTTCGCGGGGAGAGGCGAAGTGCCCGGGCTCGCGCATTTCTCTCGCGTTCCGGAAAGACAGGGAGAAAATAGCCTGTGATCATCGAGCGCGAGAAGGACGTCACGGCCGCGGCCCTGGCGGTAATGGAACGGACATCCGATCCGCGGCTGCGCGAGATCATGGTCTCCCTGGTCAAGCATTTGCACGCCTTCGTCCGCGATGTCAGGCTGACCGAGAAGGAGTTCCGCGACGCCGCGGCGATTGTGGCCGAGCTCGGCAAGCTGACCACCGACACGCATAACGAAGTCGTGCTGATGGCGGGGTCGCTCGGCGTCTCCTCGCTGGTGTGCCTGCTCAACAACGGCGATCAAGGCAATACGGAGACCGATCAATCATTGCTCGGGCCGTTCTGGCGGTTGAATTCGCCCCGGGTCGAGAATGGCGGATCGATCGTGCGCTCGGAGACACCGGGGGCCACGCTGTTCGTCAGCGGCCACGTCACTGGCAAGGACGGCCGGCCCGTCGGGGGTGCCGAGGTCGATGTCTGGCACGCCTCGCCGGTCGGCCTCTACGAGAACCAGGACCCCGAGCAGGCCGACATGAACCTGCGCGGCAAGTTCACGACCGATTCCGACGGGCGCTTTTCCTTCCGCTCGGTGATGATGGTCGGCTATCCCATTCCGACCGATGGTGTCGTCGGCCGCCTGCTCGCGGCGCAGGCCCGCCACCCCTATCGTCCCGCGCATCTGCACGCCCTGATCTTCAAGCCGGGATTCAAGGTGCTGATCTCGCAGGTCTATGATCCCAGCGACCCCCATATCGACAGCGACGTGCAGTTCGGTGTGACGCAGGCGCTGATCGGCAAGTTCGTGCGCCACGATACGCCGCATCCGACGGCGAAGGACGCCTCATTGCCTTGGTATTCGCTCGACCATACCTACCGGCTCGAGGCCGGAGAGGCCGTGCTTCCGCGTGCGCCGATCAGGTAGCAGCGGCCGGCTGCCATGCGCGGGAACGCCGCCAAACCGGCTTTCCCAAATTAGTTATATCCTATAATGATTGGCGGAAGAGTTGACCGGCCGGACCGAAAACGGCCGGGGAGGAGTTCGCCAATGACATTCATCTATCCCACCGGCAGCAACGCGGCGCATCCGCTGCCGCTGTCGCCCGACTACAAGAGCTCGATCAAGCGCGCGCCGAACAAGCCCTTGATTCCGATGCCCCATACGCTGTCGGAGCTGACCGGGCCGGTCTACGGCCACGAGACCGTGCGCGAGGGCGACAACGACCTCACCCGCCAGCACGCGGGCGAGCCGCTCGGCGAGCGCATCATCGTGCACGGCCATGTGCGCGACGAGGACGGCCGCGGCGTGCCGAACTCGCTCGTCGAGATCTGGCAGGCCAATTCCTGCGGCCGTTACGTTCACGTCCGCGATCAGCATCCGGCGCCGCTCGATCCGAATTTCACCGGCGCGGGCCGCACCGTGAGCGATGCGTCCGGCTATTATCGCTTCGTCACCATCAAGCCCGGCGCCTATCCCTGGGGCAATCACCACAACGCCTGGCGGCCTGCGCACATCCATCTTTCGGTGTTCGGCCATTCCTTCGTCACGCGCCTGGTGACGCAGATGTATTTCCCGAACGACCCCTTGTTCGCGTTCGACCCGATCTTCAACTCGGTGCCGGACGAGAAGGCGCGAGCGCGGATGGTCTCGTCGTTCGACTTGGAGAATACCCAGCCCGAATGGGCGCTGTGCTACCGCTTTGACATCGTGCTGCGCGGCAAGGACGCCACCCCCATGGAGAGCCATTAAGTGCAAGAGTCCGTGAAGCCCGACGGGATCACCCCATCGCAGACGGTCGGTCCGTTCTTCAAATACGGCCTGACGCCGACCGGCGAGTACGCCTGGAACGACGCGTTCACCAATTCGACGCTGACGCCCGATGTCACCGGCGATCGCATCCGCATCGAGGGCCGGGTGTTCGATGGCGACGGCGTGGCCGTCCCCGATTGCATGCTGGAGATCTGGCAGGCGGATGCGCAGGGCCGCTTTGCCGATCCCCAGGACAAGCGCGCGCTGCCGAATGCGAGCTTCCGCGGCTTTGCCCGCTGCGGCACTGACAAGGACGGCAACTATTCCTTCGAGACCATCAAGCCGGGTGTCGTGCCCGATCCTGCTGGCAAGCCGCAGGCGCCGCACATCCTGGTTGCGGTGTTTGGCCGCGGCATGCTCAGGCATCTCTACACCCGCATCTATTTCAGCGACGAGGCCGGCAACGCCGCCGATCCCGTGCTGGCGCTGGTGCCGGCTGACCGCCGCGCCACGCTCACTGCGGTCCGCGAGGCCGGCAAGCCGGTCTACCGGCTCGACCTGCACCTGCAGGGCGACAACGAGACGGTGTTCTTCGACGTATGAGGGCAGGGCGTGCCGGGGAGGCCTGCTCCTCGGCACACATATCTCATTCGGCGCATCGGAGCCGGTGCTGCGTTGCCGCATCAGACTCGAACGTTGATTTTGCGCGGTTGTGCGTCAGCCTCGCTGACTCAATACCGATGACTTGACGCCTAATCTCCGTATTCATGCGGGGTTCGTGAAATACAATTCCGGCGCGAATCAATTCCGTATTTACCGTAGTCGTCTAGGGTGGCCGCAGTTTCGACGCCGACCTGGATTGTTTCATGAAATTTCGTCTGTCCTTGTCCTCTGCGATCGTCGCGTTTGGCATCGTTCTCGCCATTGGTTTCGCCGCCGTTGTTTCGACCAGCCTGTACGCCCTAAAAGAGCTCAAGGTCGGCGGTCCGCTCTATTACGACATCAAGCTCGGCAACGACCTCATCGCCGACATCCTGCCGCCGCCCGAATACATCATCGAAGCTTATCTTGAGGCGACGCTGGCCATGCGCGAGCCGGATCAGCTGGCGGCCCACGGCGAGCGTCTGGTCCAGCTCCGCAAGGACTACGACGAGCGCAAGGCGTTCTGGGTCTCCTCCAGCCTCTCGGCCGACCTCAAGACCGCGCTGGTGTCGAAATCCGATGCGGAGGTGCAGAAATTCTGGAAGGCATCGGATCAGCTTCTGCCCGCCCTCAAGGCCAAGGACGCGGCGGCTTCCGAGCGCGTCTATGCGCAGCTCAAGGAGGCCTATACCGCGCATCGCGCCGTCATCGACAGTATCGTCGAGAGTGCCAACAAGCGGAATGCCGCCATGGAGAAGCTGGCCGCGGACCGCGACAGCGCGATGCTCTATATCCTCCTCGGCGTCTCCATCGCCGTCCTCGCCTTTGTTACCGCCGGCCTGCTGGGTGTTGCGCTCGGCGTGGTGCGCCCGATCGTGCGCATGACGGACACGATGCAGAAGCTCGCGACCGGCGATCTCGCCGCCGAGATTCCGTTCGCGCAGCGCCAGGACGAGGTCGGCTCGATGGCGGGTGCGCTTGTGGTGTTCAAGCAGGCGGCGGTCGAGAACTCCCGTCTGCGCGAGGAGCAGTTGCGGCAGGAACGGGCGGCGGCGCTCGCCAAGCGCTCCGCCCTGCACCAGATGGCCGAAACGGTCGAGCGCGAGACCGGCCGCTCGGTCGATACCGCGACCGCGGCGACGCTGGGCGTGGAGCAAGCCGCCTCCGGCCTCTCTGAGATCGCAAAGTCGCTCTCTGCGCAGTCGCAGGCGGTGGCGGCGGCCTCGACCCAGGCGCTCGGCAGCTCGCAGGCCGTCTCCGCTGCGGCCGAAGAGTTGAGCGCCTCGATCCGCGAGATCACGAGCCAGGTCGCGCGGACCAGCACCGTCACCAAATCGGCCGTCGCCGGCCGCGAGCAGGCGCGTTCGACCATTCAGGCGCTGGCCGGATCGGTGAAGAAGATCGCGGAGGTCTCCGACCTCATCGGCGGCATCGCAGGCCAGACCAACCTCCTCGCGCTCAACGCGACGATCGAGGCGGCGCGCGCCGGCGAGGCCGGCCGCGGCTTCGCGGTGGTTGCCGCCGAGGTGAAGTCCCTGTCCGACCAGACTGCCAAGTCCACCGAGGAGATCGGGCGGCTGATTGCCGAGATCCAGGCCTCGACGCAGGCCGCGGTGGACGCCGTCGAGGCTATGGGAGGCCACATCATCGAGATCGACGGCGTGGCGACATCGGTCGCTGCCGCGATGGAACAGCAGGATGCCGCGACCCGGGAGATCACGCGGTCGATTTCCGAATCGGCCTCCGCCGCACAGGAGGTCTCGGCCAAGATCGGCGACGTCAGCCGCGATGCCGCCTCCGTCAACCAGCGCGCCGCGGATGTGAGGCAGGCGATCGCCGGGATGACGGCCAATCTCGATCAACTGCGCGCGATTGTTGTGCGGACGGTGCGCGACTCGACCGCCGCAGCCTGAGCCGGCGGCAGCCGCTGGTGCCCGGGCATGTGATCGTGCAGTATGACGCGGGACAGGGGCATCGTGGTTCATGACATCTCCACAATTGCCGGCGGTCGTTGAGCCCGCCCGACTGACGGCCGCGCTGCGCCGGGGCGGCGCGCTGGATGCAGGCGCCGTCCGCGAGGTGAAGGTGCTGCATCAGCGCGACACAGTGGTGTCGCATATCGTCAGGCTCGGGCTGCGCTATGTCGGCGAATCCGCCGGTGCTCCGCAGTCGCTGATCCTGAAGACTCCAAATTCCGCCTTCGCCAAGCGCCTCGTCGATGGCGGCCGGCGCGAGGTGGACTATTACACGCAGCTGCTGCCCAAGATGCCGCCGGGACTCGTCCCGCACTGCTTTGACGGGCATTTCGACGAGGACAGCCTCGCCTGGCATCTGCTGCTGGAGGATCTCACCGACAGCCACGAGGTCGCGACAACCTGGCCCGTGCCGCCGTCGCGCGAGCAGACCCTCGCCATCGTCACCACGCTGGCGCGCTGGCACGCAGCCTGGTGGGACCATCCGAGCCTCGGCGACACCGTCGGCACCTGGGCGAGCGTGGAGGACAGCGCGCAACGGATGGAGACGTTTGCGGGACATTACGATCGCTTTGCCGATCTCCTCGGCGATCGCCTCGGCGAGGAGCGGCGGATCATCTACCGTCGGCTCATCGACCAGTCGGAGCGGCTGTCCCAGCGTTACCATTCACGCCGCCACCTCAGCATCACCCATGGCGACGCCCATGTCTGGAATTTCCTGCTGCCGCGCACGGGCGTCGACGACACCGTTCGCATCTTCGATTTCGATCTTTGGAGCATCAACGTTCCGACCCACGACCTCGCCTACATGATGGCGATGCATTGGTATCCGGAACGCCGGCACGTGCTCGAACGGCTGCTGCTCAATCTCTACCACGACACGCTGATCGAGAGCGGCATCACCGGCTATTCGCGCGGAGCGCTCGACCGCGACTATCGCTGGGCGGTGCTCTGGCAGATCACGCGGCCGGTCTGGCAGTGGAGCATCAACATCCCGCCGCTGATCTGGTGGAACAATCTGGAGCGGGCGTTTGCGGCCGTGGATGATTTGGGCTGCGAGGAGCTGTTGTAGCGCTGTTGTGTCCCGGACGCGGTGCAACGTGTAGCGCTGCGTTGCGACCGGGGCCCGAGATCCGCTACTCCATCACCGCATGCTCCGGCCCCGCCGCCTGCTTGCGCAGCGTCGCCTTGGTCGAGCCGATCAGCAAAGCGAGCGGGATGGTGCAGAGGATGAAGAGCATCACCAGCTGGTAGTCGTGCGCGAAGGCGATGATCTGCGCCTGCACGTTGACCATTCTGTCGGCCATGGCGCGGCCGGTGTCGGTCGACAGATTGATGATGCCGCTGACGCCGGGCATCTGCAGTGCGTGGTTGAACGGGTTGATGTGCTCGGACAAGATCGCGTAGGTCCATCGCGTGCCTTGCGTCAATTGCGCGATGACGACGGAAATGCCGACCGAGCTCGCGACGTTGCGCATCAGGGTCAGCATCGCGGTGCCGTCGGTGCGCAGCTCGTTCGACAGCGTCAGGAACGCCACGGTCGAGAGCGGCACGAAGACGAGGCCGAAGCCAAAACCCTGGATGACGCTGACCGTGACGATCTCCGGCACCTGGGTCAGATCGGTCCAGCCCGTCATCTGGAACAGCGAGCCCGCCGTCAGCGTCAGGCCGCAGATGATCAGCGTGCGCGCCTCGATATAACGCATCATGCGGCCGACCAGCATCATGGCGAAGAAGGTGCCGATGCCGCGGGTCGCCAGCAGCAGGCCGGCGGTGATGATGGGATAGCCGATCACGTTCTGCATGTAGGGCGAGGCGAGTGCCATGGTCGAGAACAGGACGAGCCCCATCACGATCATGAACAGGCAGCCGGTGACGAAGTTGCGGTCCCGGAACAGGGCGAAGCGGATGAACGGGGTCGAGGTCGTGAAGGAATGCGCGAGGAAGAAGTAGAACGCGACGGCCGAGACGATGAACTCGGCGAGGATCTCGTTCGATTCCAGCCAGCCCAATTGCTCGCCGCGGTCGAGCGCGAGCTGCAGCGCGCCGATCGCAACCGCCAGCGCGGCGAAACCGAACCAGTCGAATCTGAGGCTGAGGTTCTTGTCGGTCTCGTCCATGAAGACGATCAGCCCGAGCACGGTGATGAGGCCGAACGGCAGGTTGACGAAGAACACCCAGTGCCAGGAATAGGTCTCGGTGAGCCAGGCTCCGAGTGAGGGGCCCATGATCGGGCCCATCATCACGCCCATGCCCCAGATCGCCATCGCCTTGGCGCGTTCCTGAAGCGTGTAATAGTCGAGCATGACCGATTGCGACAGCGGTACCAGCGCTGCGCCGAACACGCCCTGCAGCAGGCGGAACAGCACCATCTGGTTGATGTCCTGCGCGAGGCCGCACAGCACCGACGCCATGGTGAAGCCGGCCGAGCAGATGATGAAGATGCGCTTGCGGCCGAAGCGGTTGGCGATCCAGCCCACCGGCGCCGTCATGATCGCGGCGGCGACGATGTAGGAGGTCAGCACCCAGTTGATCTGGTCCTGCGAGGCCGACAGCGTGCCCTGCATGTAGGGCAGCGCGACATTGGCGATGGTGGTGTCCAGCGCCTGCATGATGGTCGCGGTCATGGCGCAGATCGTCACCATGTTCCGGCGCAGGCCGGGGACCATCGGGCTGGCATGGGGGCCGGACATCGCGCCAGTCCTTGTCTTATTCTTTATCCTGGCCCGCGGTCGCGGACAGGCCGAGCAGGCCGGCAAGCGACCGCCGATGACCGGTGTCGATGGTGGCGTAGACGCTCATGCCGGCTTTCAGCTTCCGCACATATTTGTCGGTCTCGTCGAAATAGATGCGGATCGGCACGCGCTGCACCACCTTGACGAAATTGCCCATGGCGTTCTGCGGCGGCAGGATCGCGAATTGCGCGCCGGTGCCGGGCGAGAGCGAGCCGATCTTGCCCTTGAAGACATGGTTCGGGAATGCGTCGACCTCGAGCGTGACGGACTGGCCTTCGGTGACATAGGTGAGGTCGCTCTCCTTCGGATTGGCGTCGACCCAGGGATGGGCGACGTCGATGATGGAGAACACCGGCGTGCCGGCGGGCACATAGCGGCCGAGCTGAATCTGCTCGACCTGCGTCGCCACTCCATCCATCGGCGCGCGCAGCACGGTGTGGTCGAGGTTGCGCTGCGCGTCATCCAGCTTGGCTTTTGCCTGAGCGTAGGGCGGGAATTGCTCGAGCGGCAGATCAGGGTTGCCGAGCAGCTGGGTCTTTGCGTTGGAGAGCTGCTGCTTGATGTACTGCGCCTGCGCCCCGGCGGTGACCAGTGCGTTGGAGGCGTTGTCGAGATCGAGCTGGGAGCCGAAATTGTTCTTCACCAGCGCCTGCTTGCGCTCGACGTCGCGCTGCTTCAGATCGATGCCCTGCTGGGCGAGGCCCAACATGTCGCCGTAGATCTTGATGTTGGCGACGAGGTTGTCATAGGTCGTGCGCGCCTGCGCGAGCTGCGCCTTGGTCTCCTCGACCGCGAGGCGGAAAGGAACCGGGTCGATCTCGAACAGTTCGTCGCCGCGCTTGACCGACTGGCCTTCCTTGACGATGACTTTCAGGATCTTGCCGGAGATGTCGGGTGTCACCAGCACCTTCTGTGCGCCGACATAGGCATCGTCGGTGCCGACATAGCGGCCCCCATGCAGATAGAAGGTGATGCCGCCGATGGCGACGATGACAGGCAGCACGACCAGGAGCAGGAAACGGCGATAGCGGCGCAGGCCCGCCAGCAGGCGGCGGCGCGGATCGGTGCCGGCCTTCTTGGTCGGCTTGCCGCTGTCGCTCTTCTGCTCGGGCTGCAACTTGACGACCTGATCAGCCATGGCGCTGCTCCTTGCGTGCTTGCTCCGCGCCGGATGCCTGGATCGCGGTTCGCACGTTTTCCTTGATGGTTTCGAGCTGGGTGAGGAGGCGGTGCGCGTCCGCCGGATTGATGCCGTCGAGCGCGTTCGCCGTCAGCTCCGACTTCAGGCCGCTCATGCGGCCGAGCAATTGCCGCCCGGCCTTCTTGAGGTACAGGCGCTTGACCCGGCGATCCGAAGCGTCGCTGCGGCGCTCGATCCAGTCGTTGTCGCAGAGCTTGTCGATCAGCCGTGTCAGCGTGATCGGCTGCATCTCCAGGAGCTCGGCGAGCTCGGACTGCTTCATGCCCTCGCTGCGCTCCACCTTGGCCAGCACCGCCCATTGCGCCCGGGTGATGCCGAAGCGCGAGGCCTCCTTGTCGGCATAGACGCGCAAGAGGCGATAGAGCTCACCGAGCGTGAACAGGAAATTCTGGTCGACCGACCCGCGCGTCATGAGCGTGGTCTCCAATAAGCTTGAATATTATAAGCAAGCTTATGATTAATTCACGGACCGGGGGCGCGGTGCTGTCCCGCGGGAGGAGCATGGCTGGCAGCCGGACGGCTCGTCGTGCTTTGGGTTCCCCCGCCGAAATGCTAGAAGACGGCGACATGAGCCTCGCAAAGCCGGCATTCCCCGCGCCCGACCATGATCACGGCCGCTGCACCGCGGACGCGCTTGCGCATGCCGAGGTGGTCTGCCAGCAGCGCGCGCAGAAATTCACGCCGATCCGCCGCCAGGTGTTGGGTGCCTTGCTCTCCAGCCACCGCCCGCTCGGCGCCTACGAAATCATCGACGAGCTTGCCAAGTCGATGGCGCGGCCGGCACCGATCACGATCTATCGTGCGCTCGACTTCCTGATGGCCAACGGCCTCGTGCATCGCATCGAAAGCCGCAACGCCTATCTCGCTTGCGCAGCCCACGACCACGATTCGACCTCCGCGGTGGCGTTCCTGATCTGCGAGCGCTGCGGCCTGGTCGGCGAGATCTCCTCGGCGTCCTTCGCCAAGGACCTCAACGCCGCCGCGCGCAGCTCAGGCTTCGCGCCAAAGCTGTCTGTGGTGGAGATCACGGGCGTCTGCACGCATTGTCAGAAAATGTCTTGAAGCAACAACGGCGCAAAGCCGGATTTTTGGGAAGAAATGTCCGCACCTCAAGCCATACCGTCCGCCGGCCGTCCCCTCAGTGCCGGCGCCATCGCCCTGATGCTCATGCTATGCCTGACCTGGGGATTCAACCAGATCGCGGTGAAGCTGGTGCTGCCGGACATTCCGCCGATGCTCCAGGCCACCATCCGCTCGATGGGCGCGCTGCCGGTGCTGTTCCTCATCGGCACCTTTCGCGGCGTCAAATTCTTCGAACGTGACGGCACCTGGAAGCCCGGCCTGATCGCCGGGCTGATGTTCGGCATCGAGTTCGTGCTGATCTTCCAGGGGCTGCACTTCACGTCTGCTTCCCGTGCGGTGGTGTTCCTCTACACCGCGCCGTTCTTCGTGGCGCTCGGTTCCTATCAGGTGCTCGGCGAGCGTCTCGGTGGCGCGCAATGGCTCGGCCTTGCCATCAGCTTTGCCGGCGTGGCGCTTGCGATCGGCGTGCCCCAGCCCAATGTCGATTCGCAGGTTCTGCTCGGCGATCTCATGATCGTCGGAGGCGCCGCGCTGTGGGCCGCGACGACGCTGGTTGCCAAGGGCACGCGGCTGCGCTTCGCCGCGCCCGAGAAGGCCCTGGGTTATCAGGTCGCGACCTCGATCCCGATCCTGGGGCTGGCGGCCTGGCTGTTCGGCGAATCCATCACCCACACTCCGTCGCCGCTGTCGCTCGGCCTGATGGCCTTCCAGGCGATCTGGGTGGTCGGAACCACGTTCACGCTTTGGTTCGCGCTGGTGAAGGCCTATTCGGCCAGCAAATTGTCCGCTTTTACCTTCATCACCCCTTTGTTTGGCGTGGTGGGTAGCTATTTCATCATGCACGACACCCTCAGCCTGACATTCGGGGCCGCAGCGGTCCTTGTAATTGCTGGGCTTTTTCTGGTTAACCGTCCCAGCCCATCAGCTGCGGCGCCGCGTGATGCATTGCTGAACGTCACCAAAACCTGATATTTGGACCGCCATGAACAAGCTCGAAAACCCTCTCGATTCAGACATTGCGGGCCCGGCGCCCCGGCATCGGACCACCCAGGTCAAGGTCGGCAACGTCACTGTGGGCGGCGGTGCGCCGATCGTCGTGCAGTCGATGACCAACACCGATACCGCCGATGTCGAAGGCACCATCGCCCAGGTCGCAGCGCTCGCGCGCGCCGGCTCCGAAATGGTCCGCATCACCGTGGACCGCGAGGAGGCCGCAGCCGCCGTTCCGTACATCCGCGACGGCCTCGCCAAGCGCGGCATCACCACGCCGCTGATCGGCGACTTCCACTATATCGGCCACAAGCTGCTCGCGGCCTATCCGGCCTGCGCCGAGGCCCTGGCCAAATACCGCATCAATCCCGGCAATGTCGGCTTCAAGGACAAGCGCGACACCCAGTTCGCCGACATCATCGAGATCGCGAACAAGAACAACAAGCCGGTGCGCATCGGCGCCAATTGGGGCTCGCTCGACCAGGAGCTTTTGACCAAGCTGATGGACGAGAACGCGGCCTCGCCCAATCCGCGCGACGTGCGCGCGGTGACGCGCGAGGCCATGGTGCAGTCGGCGCTGCTCTCGGCGGCGCGCGCCGAAGAGCTCGGCATGCCCAAGGACCGCATCATCCTCTCGGCAAAAGTCTCGGCGGTGCAGGATCTCATCGCGGTGTATCAGGATCTCGCGTCCCGTTCGGACTACGCCATCCATCTCGGTCTCACCGAGGCCGGCTTGGGCTCGAAGGGCATCGTGGCGTCCTCGGCCGCGCTCGGCATCCTCTTGCAGCAGGGCATCGGCGACACCATCCGAATCTCGCTGACGCCCGAGCCCGGCGGCGACCGCACCCGCGAGGTGCAGGTCGGCCAGGAGCTCTTGCAGACCATGGGCTTCCGCACTTTCGTGCCGCTGGTTGCCGCCTGCCCCGGCTGCGGCCGCACCACCTCGACCACGTTCCAGGAGCTGGCCCGCTCGATCCAGGATTTCATCCGCGACGAGATGCCGACCTGGAAGACCAAATATCCCGGCGTGGAAGAGCTCAACGTCGCGGTGATGGGCTGCATCGTCAACGGCCCCGGCGAGTCCAAGCACGCCAATATCGGTATCTCGCTGCCCGGCACGGGCGAAGCGCCGGCCGCGCCCGTCTTCGTCGACGGCAAGAAGTTCCGCACGCTGCGCGGCCCGACCATCTCCGCCGACTTCAAGGCGCTGGTGATCGACTACATCGACCAGCGCTACGGCCAAGGCGCCAAGGTGCCGGCTCCTGCGGCAGAGTAGGCGCTCCTCAACATCGGAATCGTAGGGCGGGTTAGCACAGCCTAACCCGCCCTATTTTTTTGCGGGCGCGAGGTGGCGGGTTACGCTTCGCTAACCCGCCCTACGTTGCTACGATGGCTCCCAATCAAAAACGATCGGGAGACACGCCATGAGCTCACTCGCCGGCAAGCAGGGCCCGCGCTATCGTCACACCGCTGAAGACGGCGCGCCGTACGAGACCATCGTCGTCGAGAAGCTCACCCCCATCATCGGCGCGGAAATCTCCGGCGTTGATATCGGCAAGCTCGTCTCGGACGATGCCCGCTCCAACCGGCAGATGGACGAGATCCACCGCGCGCTCGCCGAGAACCTCGTCATCTTCTTCCGCGACCAGCACATCACACCGCAGCAGCATCTTGCCTTCGGTCGCAAGTTCGGCGAGCTGCATTTTCATCCCGCCGCCCCGCATGAGGACGAAGACCCCGCCTTGATGAAGATCTATGCGGACAAGAACTCGCCGCGCGCCAATGGCGAGGGCTGGCACTCCGACGTCTCCTGCGATCTCGAGCCGCCGATGGGCTCGATCCTCTACATCAAGCAATGCCCGCCGCGCGGCGGCGACACGCTGTTCGCCAACATGTACGCGGCCTATGAGGCGCTGTCGGAGCGCATGAAGGCCTATCTCGACGGCTTGACGGCGCTGCATGACGGCGAGCCGATCTATCGCGGCCTCTATGCCAATTATGGCGTTGCCGATCGTCCCTCCTATCCCCATGCCGAGCATCCCGTCGTGCGCACGCATCCGGTCACCGGCAAGAAGGCGCTCTACGTCAACCGCGGCTTCACCCGCCACATCAACGGCATCCCGCGCGACGAGAGCGATGCGATGCTCGCCTATCTCTACCAGCACGCCGAAAACCCGCTGTTCCAGTGCCGCTTCCGCTGGACCGAGAACGCCATCGCCTTCTGGGACAACCGCTGCACCCAGCACCGCGCGATGTGGGACTACTGGCCACACACACGCTCGGGCACGCGCGTGACGGTGAAGGGCGAGCGGCCGGTTTGATGGGGCCGGGCTCGGGAGACCAACTTCGATCAGTCAGCTTCGCGCAAAAGGAAAGCCCCGGACGCGAGACCGGGGCTTCGTTTCTTGAAGAGCGGCCAATTCAGTACTTGGCGACGATCGGCCCACCGAAGCGGTAATTGACGCGGGCGGTGACGATGTCGACATCCTGACGGATCGTATCCCCGCGCGTGACCCCCGGAACGATCGACGAGCTAAAGGTGATGTCGCGATGGCCCATGAACAGGTGATCGTATTCGAGCGCCAGCGACCAGTTCGGCGCGAAACCGAATTCGATGCCGGTGCCTACGACGCCGCCCCAGCGGGTCTCGGTGGCGCGATCAAACACCAAGCCGATGCTGGTGATCACGCCCTCGTACTTGTCGCGGGTGACGGCGGCGCCGCCCTTCACGTACCAGAGAACGTTGTTCCAGCTGTAGCCGACCTGGCCGGTGAATAGGCCGAGCGCATCAACCTCGGAGCGGTTGGTGAAATTGCCGTAGAACAAGCTGGAATTGGAGCCGGTGAAGTCGGCCCAGTTGCCCTGCGCCTCAACACCGAACACCCAATTGGTGGCCTGCCAGCGATAGCCGATCTGACCACCGACGGTGGCGCCGCTCGCATTGTGGCAGCCTTCCCGGAAGGGCGGCGCAACGGTGAAGCCGGCATCGTTGTAGATATCCCAGCACTTGTCGGCCCAGCCACCACCGCCGTTGATGCCGACGTAGAAGCCGCTCCAGTCGTAGATGGGGGCGATTGCGGGTGCCTTGGTGTAGGGTCGGGCTGCAAGGTCAGCGGCCGAAGCAGCGCCTGTGAACAGCACCATCAGAGCGGCGGTTGCGAATGCGAGTTTCTTCATTTGACCCCGTAGACATTCAATGGACGATTCGAATTCAAACCCCGTCTAAATACCGGCTAGTTGCGCGTTCGTCCGTCGCTCCGCCGCAACAGTCGCCGACAATCTCCGCGAGCGCGGGAATCGCGCGATTGCCAGTGCCGCATCGCGCAACGACACAATCGGCATTTTCATTTCGTCTCAAATACTTAGCTGCCGACGCGATGGTCGGCCTGATCGCCCAAGACAGGGGGCGCCCTGGGTCAGACCGCGCGTTGACGCTCGGACCTCCCTGCGTCAAGGTGATCAAAAGCAAAAAGCACCGCCGAAGGTCGCGTCATCTTTCGTCCCGAAAGACTACAACTTCCTCACCGAAAGCGGTCCCGGCACCGGCATGCGTGAGCAGCAGCGGAGTAGCGCTTGAGGCACCTGCGGAGCGTCATCGTCGGGCTGGTCGCCTCGATCGTTCTGTCATCGCTTGCATTCGTCACGGCCGGCGAGGCTGCTATCGCGCGCAAGAGTGCGAGACATGAGCCGAAACCCTCACCTTCATTCAAGTGCGAGACGCCCAAATTCCGGATCGTCGTGGATGTCGGCCACACGCCGGACTCCTACGGTGCATTGAGCGCACGCAACGATCCGGAGTTCGGCTTCAACTTCCGCCTCGCCCGGCTCATCACGGCCAAGCTCAAGGCCGAGGGCTTTGCCGCAACCCGCCTGCTCGTCACCGACGGCAAGTCACGGCCGAGCCTGTTCAAGCGCGTCGGCGCTGCAAACGAAGGCCGCGCCGATCTGTTCCTGTCGGTCCATCATGATTCGGTGCCGGACAAGCTGCTCGAGACCTGGGAATTCGACGGCGCAAAGAGCTATTTCAGCGATCGCTTTTCGGGCCACTCGCTGTTCGTGTCGCGGCAGAATCCGCACTTTGCCGCCAGCCTGATGCTGGCCAGGATGATCGGCCGGCAATTGAAGCAGCAGGGCCTGCACTATGCCAGCCAGTACACGCTGCCGGTGATGGGCCGCTACCGGCGCCAGCTGCTCGACAAGGATGTCGGCGTCTACCGCTATGACGGGCTGGTCGTGCTGTCGCGCACGCGAAGCGCCGCCGTGCTGCTCGAGGCGGGCTCGATCATCAATCGCGACGAGGAAATGGAGATGAACTCGCCGGAGCGACACGAGGCGGTCGCACAAGCCGTCGCGGTCGCGATGAGGGAGTTTTGCGAGAGACGGTAGTTGGCCCTGCCGGTTCAGCAGCAGTCATTGCGAGCGCAGCGAAGCAATCCAGAGTCCTTCCGCAGAGGCAGTCTGGATTGCTTCGCTACGCTCGCAATGACGAGGAAGCTACAGCGGCCCGGCTCGATATTCCCTATTCGCCAGGCTCGCCTCCTCCAGATCCAGATCGCGCTCGATCCGCCGCCGCGTCTCGTCGGTGATCTGGCCGTCGCGCAGCAGCTTGTGGATGAATTTGCGCTCGGCGGCGATCAGGTCGCGGGTCAGAGCGATGCCGGCGGCAGAGATGTCGTGACGGTTGGGATCGAGCGAGTCCGGGAGCTGGTTGAAGCGGATCTCGTGGCGGGCGCGCAGCAGCCGCATCACCTCGTCGGAAACCTCTTTTTCCGCCGTGAGCGCGTCGAGCGATTTCAGCGCGGCCTCCAGCGCCTGACGGCGCGCGGCGATCTCCGCTTCGTGCTCGGCGGCATGCTCGTGACGACCGGCTTCGGCGACGCCGAGCCACCGCACGATCGGCGGCAGCGTCAGGCCGACGCCGATCAGCGTCACGAAGATGACACCGAAGGCGACGAACAGGATCAGGTCGCGATACGGAAACGCCTCGCCATTCGGCAGCGTGAACGGCAGCGCCAGCGCGGCGGCCAGCGACACCGCGCCGCGCACGCCGGTGAAGGCGAGCACGAATGGCCATTGCCATGGCGGCGAAGGATCGCGCTCGCGCAGCGACCTGGAGAGCATTCGCGGCAGATAAGTTGCGGGATAGAGCCAGGCAAAACGCGCGATCACGACGATCACCAGGACCAATGCGGTTGCGATGAGAATGTCGTCGAGCGGAAAAGTCTTTGATTTCTCGTAGAGCGCGCGCATCTGGAAACCGGTGAGCAGGAACAGCATGCCCTCGATCAGGTAGATCACGAGATCCCAGAAGAAGATGCCTTGCAGGCGCGTCGCCGAGGAGATCAGCAATGGGCCGTTCCAGCTGACATAGAGCCCGCAGGCCACCGTTGCGATCACGCCGGAGCCGCCGATATGCTCGGGCAGCCAGTACGAGACATAGGGCGTGATCAGCGACAGCGTCAGCTCGACCTGCGGATCTCCAGACCATTTGCGAAGGCGCAAGGAGAGCCAGCCGACGCCGATGCCGAAGGCGATCTCGCCGGCGACGATGAGGAGGAATTCACCGGCCGCGAGCGGCAGTGAGAAGTGGCCGACGAGGATCGCGGCGAGCGCGAAGCGATAGAGGATCAGTGCGGTGGCATCGTTGGCGAGACCTTCGCCTTCGAGCACGACCAGGATGCGGCGCGGCATGTTCAGCCGGCGGGCGATCGCGAGCGGCGCCACCACATCGGGCGGCGCGACGATGGCCCCGAGCAGGAAGCCGACGGTCCAGGGCAGGCCGATCATGTAGTGTGTGGCGGCCGCCACCATCGCCGTGGTGAAGATCACGGCGCCGACCGCGAGCAGCACGATCGGACGCAGGTTCTTCTTGAATTCGCGCCAGCTCATCGCGACGCTGGCCGAGTAGATCAGTGGTGGCAGCACCACCAGCAGCACCAGCTCCGGCGGCAGCTCCACAGTCGGCATGCCCGGCACGAAAGCGAGGCCGACGCCCGCCAGCATCAGCAGGATGGCAGGGGCGACGTTGAAGCGTCGCGCGGCCAGTGCCACGCCTGCCAGCACGGCCAGCAGGATGAGAAAGGTCTGAAACTTCGCTTCCATGATGGTCTGTCTTGACCCGGAAGCGACGGCTAGGTCAATGCGCGGCTCACGCCAGCCGTTCGGCCACCATCCGCCCAATCCGCGCGAACGCGGATGTGATCTGCGCCGCGCTCGGCGTGCCGCCCTGGGTATAGGCCGCGATCAGGATCGGCGTATCCGGCTTCGGCCAGGCGACCGCGATGTCGCCCGAGGCGTCCTTGCCGTTGTTGCCGGTCTTGTCGCCGATCTTCCAGCCTGCCGGGAGTCCGCCACGCAGGCGATTTGCGCCGGTCTTGCAGTTCACCATCCAGTCGGTGAGCAGGGCCCGCGAAGCAGGCGACAGCGCCTCGCCCGCGACCAGCCGGCGCAAATTTCCCGCCATCGCTGCCGGCGTCGTGGTGTCCCGGGGGTCGCCGGGTTGCGAGCGGTTGAGCTCGGGCTCGTTGTGGTCGAGCCGCGAGGTGGTATCGCCGAGCGACCGCCAGAAGGCGGTCAGCGCGGCGGGGCCGCCGATCCGCGCCAGCAGCAGATTGGCGCAGGTGTTGTCGCTGAGCTCGACGATGGCCTTGCACATCTCGCCGACCGACATCTTGCCGGCCGCGAGATTTTCCCTCGCCACCGGCGCGTATTCCAGCAGATCCGACTGGCCATACCGGATCATGGCCGCGAGTTGCTCCTCGCCGCGATCGACCCGCGCCAGCACGCTGGCGGCGAGCGAAGCCTTGAACGTCGAACACATGACGAACCGTTCGTCGGCGCGCCAGGAGAGCTTCTTGCCGGTTGCGAGATTCTCCGCATAGAGCCCGATCCGCCCGCCGCTCTCGCGCTCGTAGGATTCGAATTCTGATGGGGCATCCCCGGCGAGCGCAGGGGAGGCGGCCAACCAGGCGAATGAGGCGAGCAGGGAGCGGCGGTCGACAAGCATGGTCATTTCCAGGCGTGCAGGGGTGGGAGATGGAGCGGACGCTGCATCCGCGTCGTCATTGCGAGCGCAGCGAAACAATCCAGACTGTCTCCGCGGTGAGATTCTGGATTGCTTCGCTGCGTTCGCAATGACGGAGAATTGGATAGCGAGTGCGTCCGAATTCGGGCAGCAGGACGGCGCCCGTCACTCCCTCAAATCATATCGGTACGACTTCGACACGATCTGCCAGCCGTCGGCGAGCTTCATCGCCACGAGATAGTCGGTGAAATAGCGCGGCGGCAGCTGGCAGCGCACCTTGATGAACGCGGTCTTGTCGTCCGACCGGTCGATGGTGACGATGAAGTCCTCGCGCGGCTTGCCTTCGGCCTTGGCCGAGGCGCGCTTGCGCACGCGGTCGAGCCAGTCCGGCACGGTCAGAACCTGGAGCTCGCCCTTTTCGACCCAGCGCAGATCGGCGGAGGGATGGAAGATGGCGCCGAGCTTGTCGGCGTTGCCCTCGTAAAGTCCGTCAAAATAGGATTGCACGACGGCTTCGACGCTCGACCGGTCCTGGCTCATGGGTCGTTCCTTTGCATGATGGCTTCGGGCCAACTTAGTCGTACACGTTGAAATGCGCTATGGGTGTGTCAGCGATTTGCGCGAAGGCGTCACGATGGCAGAATCAGAAAATTCGAACGCTCGCATTCTTGTCGGCGAATGCTTTTGCCGCGCCGTGCGCTTCGAGGTGGCCGACGCATTCGCCTATGCGATGAACTGCCACTGCTCGAACTGCCGGCGCACCACCGGTGCCGCCTTCAAGCCCTTCGCCGGCATCCGGCAGAACAGGCTTCGCATTGTTAGGGGCGGCGACCTCCGGATGATTTTCGGCGACGACAGCACCCATGACGCGCATTGTGGCCGCTGCGGCTCGCTGCTCTATTCCCGGGTCCGGGAAGGAGAGTGGGTCCCCGTCGCCATGGGAACCCTGGTCGATGCCCCCTCCATCCGGCCGAGCGCCCATATTTTCGTCGGCTCGAAGGCGCCTTGGCACGAAATTACGGACGATCTGCCGCAATATCGGGAGCACATCGGGGTTGTCTGACGGAACCCGGTCCGCACCGCCGTCCGTTGGCGAACCGCGACAGCGCTGGCGCGACAAACAAAAGAGGTCGTACGGCCTGCCGTCGGGGTCCGCTTCGTGACCTCCATCACAAGCGCCGGCGGAGGATGTTGCTAAAGCGGTCCCAAAGGGCCGGACGGCCCGGAACCATCGGAAGTCGTGTCATGCGCAGCTTGTTCAGACTTTGTCCGCTCTTCGTCGCTCTCGGCCTGATGTTCGGCGCCGGGCCGGCTTTTGCCGGAAAGCGCGTGGCGCTGGTGCTGGCCAATTCGGCTTATCAGCACGCGCCCTCGCTCGCCAATCCTGTCAATGACGGGTCGGTGATGGCCAAGACCCTGAAGGAGGCCGGCTTCGACGTCGTCGACTCCCGGCACGATCTGTCGGCGCTGGAGACACGGCGCGTGCTCCGCGACTTCGCCGACGCGACCCGCGACGCCGAAATCGCCGTGGTCTACTACGCCGGCCACGGTATCGAGGTGGAGGGCTCGAACTATCTGATCCCGGTGGATGCCAAGCTCGAGCGGGACACCGACGTCTTTGACGAGGCGCTCTCCCTCGACCGTGTCCTGGTCGCGGTCGAGCCCGCCAAGCAATTGCGTCTGGTGATCCTCGATGCCTGCCGCGACAATCCGTTCAGCAAGCGGATGAAGCGCACGGTCGCTTCGCGCGGCATCGGCCGCGGCCTCGCCCAGGTCGAGCCGTCCAGCCCAAACACGCTGATCGCCTATTCGGCCAAGGCCGGCTTCACCGCGCAGGACGGCGACGGTGCCAACAGCCCGTTCACCATCGCGCTGTCGAAGCATCTGACGACGCCGGGCCTCGACGTCCGCCGCGCCTTCGGATTCGTGCGCGACGATGTGCTGAAGTCGACCGGCAACAAGCAGGAGCCGTTCGTCTATGGCTCGCTTGGTGGCGAGGACGTGCCGCTGGTGCCGGTCAAGCTGGCGCCGGCAGCGCCCGTAGCCAATCCCCAGGCCGATATCCGCCGCGACTACGAGCTCGCGCTCCAGGTCGGCAACCGTCCGGCGTGGGAAGCTTTCCTCGCCCAGCATCCCGACGGGTTCTATGCCAGCCTTGCCAAGCTCCAGCTCGAGAAGATCGGCGCGGAGCAGGCGCATGCGGCGGCGATCGCGAAAGCGAAGCAGGCCGAGGCCGAGCGCGACCGCCTTGCTGCGCTCGGCGCGCAGAAGGATGCGCAAGCCAGGGCCGCGGCCGATGCGAAGGCCGCCGAGCAGGCGCAGCTTGCCGCGCAGAAGGCCAAGGAGCAGGCCCAGCAGCAGGCGGCCGCTGCCGAGCAGCAGCGCGTCAACCTCGCCGCCACGGCGCCGGGCGTTGCGCCGGGCAACACCACGAGCGCCGCCGGCACCAACGTTGCCGCGCTCAGTCCGACGACCGCGCCGGCCGACCTCAACCGCTCGGTGCAGAGCGAGCTCGGCCGCGTCGGCTGCTTCTCCGGGCAGGCCGACGGCAATTGGAATACGTCCTCGCAGCGGTCGCTGTCGCAGTTCAACCGCTATGCCGGCACCAAGCTCGACGTGAAGGTGGCGAGCACCGACGCGCTCGATGCGGTCAAGGCCAAGCCGTCGCGGGTCTGCCCGCTGGTCTGCGAGCACGGTTTCAAGGCCGAGGGCGACAAGTGCACTAGGATCGTTTGCGGCAACGGCTATGTCCTGAACGACGACAATGAATGCGAGAAGAAGCGCGCGGCCAAGCCCGCGTCAAAGCCCGCGACCTCGCGGCGCGACGACGGCGAGGACCGCCCCGCGCGGCAGCGGGCCGGTGCTGCTGCGGGCGGCTACGGTGCAGCCGCGGCGGCTGGCGCGGGCCGTGCCTCGAGCGGCAGTGGTCAGATCTTTTGCAACGCTCTGCTCTGCCGGCCGGTCAGGCCCGGTTGCCGCCTCGTTTATCGCGGCGGCGGCGGCCCCCACGTCGACGCCAATGTCGAGGTCTGCAACTGAAATGGCACGGCTTTCCTGACCACTCGAACAATAACCTAAAGCGCGATGACGATTCATCCTAATCGCATCGCGCTTTAGCTCAGTTCTTCCGCTCGGCCACGAAACGCGCGGCGGCCTGCAAAATTGCGGCGCGGTCGCCGAAGATCGAGACGGCGCTGTCGGCGCGCGCGAGCAGGTCGCGCACGCGCTGCTTGGCGCCTTCGATTCCGAGCTGGGTCACGAAGGTGGTCTTGCCGAGCGCGGCATCGGCGCCGGCCGGCTTGCCGAGCGCGGCCGCATCGCCCTCGACGTCGAGCAGATCGTCGGCGATCTGGAAGGCTTCGCCGAGCGCGCGGCCGTAATCGTCGAGCGCCTGATATTCCGCCTGCGAGGCCTGGCCGAGGATCGCGCCGGCAATGCAGCCGTAGCGCAAGAGCGCGCCGGTCTTCATCTGCTGGATACGGGCGACGTCGATCGGCTCGTTGCCGCCAAAGCGGCCTTCGCCGGCGAGATCGAGGATCTGGCCACCGACCATGCCGCCGATGCCGGCGCAGCGCGCCAGTGCACGCGTCAAGAGCAGCCGCACATTGGCGTCGCGATGGACCTCGTCGCGGGTGATGATGTCGAAGGCGAGCGTCAGGAGGCCGTCGCCGGCGAGGATCGCGGTGGCGTCATCGGTCTGCTTGTGCAGCGTGGGGCGGCCGCGGCGCAGGTCCGAATTGTCCATGGCCGGCAGGTCGTCATGGATCAGCGAGTAGCAATGGATGCATTCGAGCGCGGCGCCCACGAGCAGGGCCGCCTCGCGCGGCACGCCGAACACGGCGGCGCTCTCGACCACCAGGAACGGCCGCAGGCGCTTGCCGCCGTTGAGGCTCGAATAGCGCATTGCGTCCATCAGTCGCTTGGGCCGGGCGATTTCGTCATGCAGGATGTCGTCCGACAGCAGGCGCCCGAGCAGGGCTTCGGTGTCATCAGCGGTCTTGTCCAGACGTTTGGCGAAATCGGACGGGGACGTGCCGGTCATCAAGAAGGGCTCCAGAACTGAAATTCGGCGGGACAATCCTTTATGCGCCCGCGCCAGTCAATCGTTTGGAAGGCCTAAAAAGTGCTGGAAAAGGCCCGAATTATCACAGACTTAATACTACAGCCCGTGGCCGCTCTTCAGTTTGCACCGGAAAGGTCGATTTGCGCATCGTCAAAATCCTGCTGGTGGTGCTCGCGCTCGTGGTCCTCGCGCCCTATGTGATCGCGCCGTTCTACCGCACCGGTCACCCAGTTTCGACGCTGATGGCCTGGCGCAGCCTGCGGGGCGCGCCGATGCAGCGGGAGTGGATCGATCTCGCTGATATGTCGCCCTCTCTGCCGCGCGCGGTGGTGGCGGCCGAGGATGCCCATTTCTGCAAGCATCACGGCATCGATTGGGGGGCGCTGCGCGAGGCGATCGACGACGCCAGGGAGGACGGCACCGCCTTCCGGGGCGCCTCCACCATCACCCAGCAGGTCGCGAAGAACCTGTTCCTGTGGCAGGGGCGCGACTTCGTTCGCAAGGCGCTCGAATTCCCGCTGGCGCTTTGGATCGACCTCGTCTTGCCCAAGCAGCGGATTCTCGAAATCTACCTCAACATCGCCGAGCTCGGCCCGCAGGGGCAGTTCGGGGTCGAGGCGGCCAGCGCCTATGCCTTCGGCAAATCGGCCGAAAGCCTCTCGCCCCGCGAGGCGGCGCTTCTGGCCTCGATCCTGCCGAATCCGGTCAAGCGCAGCGCCCGGACCCCGGGACCGGGCGTCCGGCGGCTGGCAGCCACCTATATGGCGCGGGGGCAGGCGAGCTCGCTTGCGACCTGTTGGCGGGAAAATCGCTGATCTTTGGCCCGTTCCGGGCGCATTTTCCGGCCCAAGAGCCTAGCTTTACGGCCAGCCTTCCTCTATAAGCGCGGCCTTGATCGGCATTCAGCTCGCCTCGTTATTTGCGGGTGCTGAGCCGTCCCTTCGCGGACGATGCCCTGATGACACCAATCCCTAGAGGATACTGAAATGGCCGTTCCGAGAAGAAAAACCTCGCCGTCGCGCCGTGGCATGCGCCGCTCGGCGGACGCCATCAAGAAGCCGACCTATGTGGAAGACAAGGACTCCGGCGAGCTCCGTCGTCCGCACCATCTCGACCTCAAGACCGGCATGTACAAGGGCCGCCAGGTCCTGAAGAAGAAAGAGTCCTGAAGCCAGGATCTTTCTCGGGCGGGAGATCGGACCCGCCCGATTCGGCCAACCCATGAGATAGACGGTGATGGCGGCGGAGCGGATGCTTCGCCGCTGCATTGTTCTGTCCGGATATCTTGATCGAGAAGGCATCAAGCCGATGGTCGGTTTCCCGCTGCTCCTGATTCCGCTCGCGGTCTACAACATCATCGCCTTCCTGATGCCGACCGTGTCCTTCACGGACGTGCTGTTCAAGGTGCCTATGGTGTCCGGAGAGGTCTGGCCGGTCACGCTCGCCGATCTCCTGCTCGCGCTCGGCATCGTTCTGCTGCTGCTCGAGGTGGTCAAGGGTGCGCGGCCGGGCTCGAAATTCCTGATGGATCATTTGCTGTCGCTGATCATCTTCGGCGCGGCCGCTGCCGAATTCGTGATGTGGCCCAAATTCGGCAATTCCACCTTCTTTCTGCTGGTGCTGCTGGCGATGGCGGACTTCTTCGCTGGCATCGCCCAGCGCACGCGCCGCCGAGTCACCTATGTCGCCGAGACCACGGTGCCGGCCCCTCGTAAGGCCAAGCGCAGGGCCGAAGCGCCGGCGGAAGACGTGGAGTCCGAGCGCAAGTTCGAGCCGGTGATCGCGCCGCAGCCGGCGCCGGCCGCACCTACCGCGCAATCCGTCGCCGAATCCGTGCTGATGGATCACCCGGCGCCCAAGCCCGTGCAGGGCGCCCCCTCGCCGGAAATTCCCTCGCCGCAGCTGCAGCCGGGGAACGGCACGCCGTCTTCCGACACGCCGCCGCGCTGATTTCTCTGAATTGGCTCGCATCTCACCGCCGCGGCAGTGTGCTCCCTTGCCCCGTTCTTACGGGGAGTGGGTTGGGGTGAGGGGCCTCTCTCCGCGGATGCGATAGCCGCGGGACCTGTACCCCCTCACCCGGATCGCACCGGACGATGCTTCGCATCGCCGAGGCGATCCGACCTCTCCCCGCAAGCGGCGAGAGGTAAGAAGCGCGCTCTCACTTCAATCAATCTTAAGCTACCTGACGCGTGCGCGCGCTGACGGTTCCGAGCGGGCGCTTGCTGCCATAGGCCATCAGCGCATCCTCGGAGGAGGCGCGGCGGAGCCGGCTCGTTTGCGGCAGCTGCTCGGCATTGGCGATCAATTGTGTGACGAAGCTCGGATCGGGGCGGGGCAGGGGCACCTTATGGACCCACCGCAACGTCGGCATCAGCGGCACCAAGGCCGTGCCTGTGCCGTTGTCCGCCGCGTCCGATCGATCAGTACTCAACATCGCAATCACCGTTGATCCGGCGAAACTGTCGCGTTTCGAGACGCGGGGGCCGGCGCGAGTCCTGTACTCGCAAGGCCTATGCCGGCCGGGCCGGTTTGGTTCCGACGCCTTCGGAAACGTGGTTTCCAAATTGTTTATCAACTTTGCCTAGGTTCGGCAGCGAATCTGGCTCTATCCTGTGCCGGCTCAGGACTTCTCCACTGTCCCGAAACGAGGCGACTTTGACCCCTGGATTGCCGCAAGCCTCCGACATCCTGGCCGCGCTCGGTCAGGCCGTGTTCGCCTGGGACATCGCCAGCGATGCCATCGTCTGGGGTGAGCAGGTCAGCGCCGTATTCCCCGGCATTCCCGCCGAGCGGCTTTCGACCGGCGCCGAATTCGCCAAGCTGATCGAGCCTGCACAAACGCTGCGGACGGCGGCGCTGGCACTGACGTCCCCGGTGCACGGCGCCGACGGCACCCCTTACCGAATCGAGTACGGCGTGCGCATGAGCGCCTCCGATCCCGTGATCTGGATCGAGGAGACCGGCCGCTGGTTCGCAGGTCCCGACGGCCGTCCCACGCGAGCGATCGGCTCGGTCCGCATCAACAATGAGCGCCACGCCCGGGACGAGGAATTGAGCAGGCTGGCCCGGCTCGATCCGCTGACCGGCGAGCTCAACCGCTCGCATCTGATCGCGGCGCTGGCCGAGGCGATCGAGGAGACCACGCGCTTCCGCTCGACAGCGGCCTTCATGCTGGTCGGCATCGATCATCTCGCCCGCGTCAACGATGCTTTCGGCTTCGACGTCGCCGACGCCGTGATCCTCGACGTCGCCAAGCGCATTCGCGCGCGCCTGCGCGGCGGCGACGTGCTGGGGCGCTTCTCCGGCAACAAGTTCGGCCTGATCCTGAAGAACTGCACCGTCGACGACATGAACGTGGCCGCCGAGCGCTTCCTCGCCGGCATCCGCGACGAGGTGGTGCCGACCAAATCCGGTCCGGTCTCGGTCACCGCCTCGATCGGCGCGGTCAGCCTGCCGCGTTATGCCCGCAACACCGACGAGGCCGTCAACCGCGCCCATGAGACGCTGGACGCCGCCAAGCGCCGCCGCTCCGGCTCGTTCGCGGCCTGGCGTCCGGATGCCGCGCGCGACGCACAGCGCCGCGTCAACATCCGCGTCACCGACGAGATCGTCACCGCGCTCAACGAGCGCCGCATCAGGCTCGCCTATGAGCCCGTCGTCTCGGCTGTCTCGCGCGAGCGCGCATTCCATGAATGCCTGGTGCGGATGGACCAGGGCGACGGCCAGGTGCTGCTCGCACCCGACATCGTGCCGGTCGCCGAACGGCTCGGCCTGATCCGCCTGGTCGATCACCGCGTGCTCGAGCTCGTGGTCGCCGAGCTCGCGGCGGCGCCCGACGTCTGCCTCAGCCTCAACATCTCGCCGGATACGACCATGGATCCGGACTGGTGGGCGGGGATCGAATCGCTGATGCTGGCCCATCCGGGCGTCGCCGAGCGGCTGATCGTCGAGATCACCGAGACGGTCGCGATCCAGGACATCGACGACGTCCGCGCCTTCGTCAGCCGCCTCAAGCATTTCGGCAGCCGCATCGCCATCGACGATTTCGGCGCCGGCTACACCTCGTTCCGCAATTTGCGCAAGCTCGGCGTGGACATCGTCAAGATCGACGGCGCCTTCGTGCAGAACATCACCCATTCCGCCGACGACCGCGCCTTCGTGCAGACCCTGATCGACCTCGCCCGCCGCCTCGACATCAAGACCGTCGCCGAATGGGTGCAGGACGACGAAGCCGCAAACATGTTGCGCGACTGGGGCTGCGACTACATCCAGGGCCGCCTGATCGGGCTGGCTTCGGCGGAACGCCCGTGGGGCGTGCCGCCGGACAGCGCGCTGCCTGCGGCGGGCTGAGATGGCGTAGGGTGGGTTAGCCGAAGGCGTAGCCCACCACTTTACGATCCGCGTCGAGAGAGAAGCGGTGGATTACGCCTTCGGCTAATCCACCCTACAGACTACGAGATCTTCTCACGCTCCCTCGTCCAGCGCCACAAGCTCGCGCTTCTTGCGCAGCGACGGCAGCAGCGGCGCGATCAGCAGCACCAGGGCAAACACAAGACACACTGCCGAGATCGGCCGCTGCACGAAGGTCCAGAGATCGGCCTGCGACAGGATCAGCGACTTGCGCAAATTGTTCTCCATCATCGGACCCAGCACGAAGGCCAGCACCAGTGGCGCCGGCTCGTAGCCGAGCTTGCGCATGAAATAGCCGATGATCCCGAACGCGATCATCACATAGACGTCGAACACGTTGTTGCTCGAGCAGTAGACGCCGAGGATCGTGAACAGGATGATCAGGGGGAACAGGATGTTGTAGGGCAGCTTGAGCAGCTGCACCCACATGCCGATCATCGGCAGGTTCAGGATCAGCAGCATGACGTTGCCGATATACATGCTGGCGACGATGCCCCAGAACAGGCCGGGGTTCTGCGTGATCATCAGCGGGCCCGGCTGCAGGCCGTGAATGACGAAGGCCCCGAGCAGCAGCGCCATCACCACGTTCGGCGGGATGCCGAGCGTCATCAGCGGAATGAAGGCGCCGCCGGCTGCGGCGTTGTTCGCCGATTCCGGGCCGGCGACGCCCTCGATCGCGCCGTGGCCGAACCTTTCAGGGGTCTTCGACAGCCGCTTCTCCAGCGCGTAGGACGCGAATGACGAGACCACGGCGCCGCCGCCCGGCAGGATGCCGAGGAAAAAGCCGAGGATGGTGCCGCGGCCGACCGGACCGGCGCTCGCCTTCCAGTCCTCCTTGCTCGGCAGGAGATGGGTGATCCTGGTGTTGATGACGTCGCGCTTGATCGCCTGCTCGGTGTTGAGCAGCACCTCGGCGACGCCGAACAGGCCCATCACCACGGGCACGAGGCCGATGCCGTCGATCAGCTCCATGCGGCCGAAGGTCAGTCGCGGCTGCGCGGTGATGCTGTCGAGCCCGATCAGCCCGAGCACGACACCGATGCACGCCATCAGCAATGCCTTCGGCATCGATCCCTGGGTGAGGAAGGTGAGCACGACGAGGCCGAGCACCATCAGGCTGAAATACTCGGCCGGGCCGAAAGCAATGGCGAGACTGGCGAGCTTCGGCGCCACCAACATCAAGGCGACCAGCGCAAAGGTGCCGGCAGCGAAGGAGCCGAATGCAGCAATGCCGAGCGCGGGGCCCGCGCGGCCCTGCTTCGCCATCTGGTGGCCGTCGATGCAGGTGACGACGGAGGCCGCCTCGCCGGGGATGTTGACCAGGATCGAGGTGGTCGAGCCGCCATACATCGAGCCGTAATAGATGCCGGCCATCATGATGATGCCGGATTCCGGCGTTCCCGACAGTGTCACCGGTAGCAGCAGCGACATCGCCGAGATCGGGCCGATGCCGGGCAGCACGCCGACCAGCGTGCCGATGAAGACGCCGATGAAGCAATAGAGCAGGTTGACCGGCAGCAGCGCGACGCCGAATCCATGTGCCACGTTGACAAGCGTATCCATGGCGTCAGCCGATCCCGAACAGGCCTGACGGCAACTGGATCAACAGCAGCCGCTTGAGCACCCACCACATGCCCAATGGCACCAGCACCGCGATCGGAATCGCCAGCGTCCAGCGCACCGGATCGATCAGCCGCAACAGCAGCAGCATCAGCGGGATCGATGACAGCAGGAATCCCAGCGGCTCCAGCGCGAACGCGAATGCAGTGAGGCAGGCGATGAGGACAAGCGGCTTGCTCCAGCGCACGTTCTCCCAGCGCGAGGCCAGCGTCGGCCCGCCCTCGGTGATCGCCGAGACGATGATCGCGCTCGCGAACACGCACATCAGGATGCCCGTGTAGAACAGCACATAGCCGGAGCCGGGATCGTTGATGGTGCCGAGCCTGAGCTTCAAGCCCGACCAGATCACGAAGCCGCCGAGTGCGAGCCCGATCAGCCCGCCCCAGAGTTCGGAGTTGCTGAGGCGGAGCTTGACGTTGGTTGGATCGTTCATCGATTCTCTCTCGTGCCCCGGACGCAGCGCAGCACCGCAAGTTGCGTTCACGCACGTCTTCGACGTGCTATGGCAGGTGCGCTGCAAAGCCGGGGCCCATGCGTGTGGGCGAAGAAGATGGGTCCCGGCACTGCGCAGCAGCGTTGCACGCTGCAGCGCGTTCGGGACACAAGCAGCGCGGTCTTACTTCTTCGCGAGCCCGAGCGTCTCGATCACTTTGCGCTCGGATTCCGTGACCTCGACGATGAATTTCTTGTAATCCTCGGTGTTCTTGTAGTTCGGCACCATGTCGTATTTGGCGAGCGTCGCCACCACCGCGGGGTCTTCGACCGCCTTCTTGAAGGCGTCGTGCAGCTTGGCCACGATCTTGGGATCCATCCCTTTCGGTCCTGCAATGCCGAACGGGGAATCATAGACCATGGGATAGCCGAGCTCCTTCAGCGTCGGCACGTCGGGATAGTTCGGCGAGCGCGCGCCGGTCCACACCATCAGGAGCCGCAGCTTGCCGGCGTCGACCAGCGGCCGCCATCCCGTGGAATCAGCCTGCAGCATGGTGTGCTGTCCCAGCACGGCGGCGTTGGTCTCCGCGCCGCCCTTGAAAGGGACCTGGGTCAGCTTGATGCCCGACATCGCGGCGATCTGCTCCATGCCGATATGCAGCGAGGTGCCGGCGCCGGGCGTGGCATAGGTCACCTTGCCCGGATTCGCCTTTGCGAACTCCACCACGTCCTTCCAGCTCTTGAACTGCGATTCCGCGCTCGTGGTCACGCCGAAGGTGTAGCCGGTGAGATGGACGATATAGGTGAAATCCTTTGCCGGATCCCACGACACCTCCTGCATCAAGGGCAGGCGAAACACGGTGATCGGGATCTGCGAGATGGTATAGCCGTCCGGCTTCGCCGCCGCCGCCATCGTCGCCGGCCCGACCGTGCCGCTGCCGCCGGCCTTGTTGTCGATCACGATCGGCTGGCCCAGCACCTTCGAGGCGCTGTCGGCGATCGCGCGCATCGAGAGATCAGTCGATCCGCCGGCCGGCCAAGGCACGATCAACGTGATCGGCTTCGTTGGATAGTCCTGCGCATTGACCGCCGTGGTGAGCAATGCGCCCATGACGGCGTGCACCGCGGCAAATGCAATCGTCTTCAGCCCGTATCCCGACATCGAAAGCCTCCCTCGCGGCGGCCTCTCTGGGGGCGCCGTCTCTCGTTGCGAGGCGATTGTTCCTGAATTTGACGGAGAAGAAAAGCGTGTTGCGCGCATCGCTGTGCGGCCGTCGGTCAGCTAACGCCGACAGAGCCGACCTCTGCGACAATTCGTCGTTTGGCCGCGTGCCGAGAGGCGGAATTTGAGCGGCCGAAGCGGTCAGGCCACGCGCCGGACCGTGTTCAGCTTCTCGATGGTGCGACCGACTTCCGAGGCGAGACACGGCTTGCCGAAATAATAGCCTTGGACCGCGGTGCAGCCGCATTCGCGGACGAAGTCGAGCTGTTCCTCGGTTTCCACGCCCTCTGCCGTGGTCTCGACGCCGAGCACGGAGCCGAGGCTCGCGATCGTTCTGACTATGGCAACACTCTCTGGGCTTTCGCCGAGCGTGCCGACGAAGGAGCGGTCGATCTTGATGCGGTCGAATGGAAACTTGCGCAGATAGCTCAGGGAGGAATAGCCGACCCCGAAATCGTCGAGGCTGACGCGCACCCCGAGCGCGCGGAGCTGGTGCAGGATGTCGATGGTCGCCTTGCTGTCGTCCAGCAGCGCCGTCTCCGTGACCTCGAGCTCGAGCCGCTGCGGCGGCAGGCCGGCTTCCGCGAGCGCGCTCGTGACCATCGCCACCAGCCCGCGGGAGCGGAACTGCACCGGAGACAGGTTCACGGCGACGGTGACGCCGGGCCAGGAGGCGGCGGTGGCGCAGGCCGTGCGCAGCACCCATTCGCCGATCGGAACGATCAGCCCGTTCTCCTCCGCAATCGGGATGAACTCGGCCGGAGAGACGAAGCCGCGCGAGGGATGCTTCCAGCGCAGCAATGCCTCGAAGCCGGTGAGCTCGGAGGAATCGAGCCGCATCTGCGGTTGGAACACCAGGTGGAATTCACGCCCTTCCAGCGCGCCGACCAGGTCCTGCTCCAGCGCGTGCCGGCTGCGCGCCTGTTCCTCCATCTCGGGCTCGAACAACTGATAGGCTCCGCGCCCCTTGGCCTTGGCCTGGTAGAGCGCGAGGTCGGCGCATTTCATCAGCTCATCGGCATCGAGTCCGTGGTCGGGCGCGATCGCGATGCCGACCGAGACGCCGACATGGATCGACTGGCTTTCCAGCGGCGGCGGATGACCGATGATCTCGACCAGGCGGCGGGCGAGCGCCTCGGCCGATTGCGGCTGCGGCCCGCGCTGGAGCACGGCGAACTCGTCGCCGCCAAGCCGCGCGACGGTGTCGTGCTCGCCGACATTCTCCTTGAGGCGCGCCGCGACCCAGCGCAGCAGGCGGTCGCCGGCGGCGTGGCCGAGGCGGTCGTTGACGGTCTTGAAATTGTCGAGGTCGAAGCACAGCACGGCCATGGCGCCGCCGGCGATCGCGACCTGGTTCAGCCCCTCGCCCATCTTCTCGCGGAACAGCGTGCGGTTGGGCAGGTCGGTGAGCGAATCGTGCCGCGCCATGTGCGCCACCCGGGCCTGGGCCTTGTGGCGCTCGGTGACGTCCTCATAGGTCACGACCCAGCCACCATGCTCCATCCGCTTGTGGTTGAGCTTGATGATGCGGCCGTCGTTCAAATGGCGGTGCAGCGTGTGCTCGCCCTCGCGCAGCCTCTCGACGTAGTCGGCATAGAGCTTGGCGCCGGTCATGTTCGGATGGATGCCGAGCTCGCAGGCGTGCTCCATGATGTCGCGCATCGAGACGCCTGGCTTCACGGTCTCCGGCGACAATCCATACATCTCGATATAGCGGCGGTTGCAGACGATCACGCGCAGGCTGGCGTCGAGCATGCACAGGCCCTGGCTCATGTTGTTCAGGGCGGCGTCGAACCGGCGGTACTGCTCGCTCAGCTCCTCGATCGCACGCTCGCGCTCGGTAATGTCCTCATAGGTGGCGACGAAGCCGCCTTCGGCCAGCGCGCAATAGCGCACCGAGATCACCGTGTCGTTCGACATGCGCCGGCGCATCGGCGAGGAATCACGGCTCGCGATCCGCGCGCGGGCGGCTTTGAGGATCTGCTGCGGGCTGTATTCCGGGGAGAACGCGCCGTTCGCCATGGATCGCTCGATCAGCTCGGCGAGGTGTGTGCCGGGGCGGGTCTCCTCCGGCGACAACAGGTAGATCTTGAGGTAGGTGGAGTTGCAGACCCGAAGCCGCATGTCGCTGTCGAAGAAGGCGAGCCCGTGCGCCATGTTCTCCAGCGCCGCATCGAGGATGAAATTCTGCTGCCGCAGCGTTTCCTCGTATTGCAGCCGCTCCGTGACGTCCTCGTGCACCGTCACCCAGCCGCCGTCGGGCAGGAAGCGGGAGACCGCCTGCACCATCCGTCCGTCGTAGCGCATCACCAGCAGCGTCTTCGGCTTCCTAGTGCGCACGTCCTCCAGCCGGTTCTGGTAGAATTCGTCGCCCGACATGCCCGGCAGGTTGCCGCGCGACATCCAGTGCTCGATCACCGTGGAATGCGCGACGCCCGGCTTCACGATCTCGGGGTCGAGGTTGTAGAGCTTCAGGAACCGTTCGTTGCAGACGACGACACGGCTGTCGACGTCGTACATGATCAGTCCGTGCGACATGTTGGCGAGCGCGTGCTGGCTGCGCTCGGTCTGCACGAGCAGTTCCGCTTCGAGCCGGGCGAGGCGGGTGACGTCATCGCAGATCGTCATCCAGCCGCCGCCGGGGAGCGGCTTCAGCTCGAGCGACATAACGAGGCCGCTCGCCAGCATTTGCTCGGTGCGGAACGGCTTGCCCGCGGCGATCTGCGCCATCCGCCTCGAATACAACGCGTCGAGCTGGTCTTGCGGAAAGTTGCCGCGGCTTGCGCTGTGCGCGAGCACCTCGCGATAGCTGGTGCCGATCCGCACGATTTCGGCCGACATGTCGAACAGTCTGAGATAGCGCTGGTTCGTCAGCACGATCCGGTTGTCGGCATCGTAGACGCAGACGCCCTGTTCCATGTGGTCGAGCGCAAGCTGGCTCAGCGCGACGAGGGCGCCTGGGCCCTGCTCACGGCCTGTACCAAGCTCGCTCTCGCGGGTCGACATCATGGGGTCGGCGGGGCCTCGGCCAGCAATAGACTGAATGCAGCCTAATTCAGCCGCCGAGGCTAGCGAACAGGCCGGAAAATTCCCTTAAGCGCCGTAGTTTACGGAGGATGACCGGCGATGGTGAGCGCACGCGTAAACGGCCCGCTGCCAAGGCGATAGGCCGTAGCTCCGGACGAGCGCGGCGATATTCCCGCTCCGCTCGTACAGATTTACAGCGCCGGGCGTTGCTCTACGGCCCGTACAGCACGAGCTCCGTGTCGGTGAGGTCGCCGAGCTGTGGCTGGTGCGGGCCCCTGAAGTATTTCCGGCCGCGCCGCTCGGTGTAAATGCCGACGAGGCCGGGAACCGGACCGTTGGCATCGACGGCCACCGCGATCTTGCCGAGCCGCAGCAGCAGCCGTCCGATGCGGCCGGCGCATTCGGCAAATTCTGCGGTGCTCCGGCAATAGATCAGCTTCATGGCGGGCGGTGCGATGAAACCGCGGCGGATGCGCACCGGTTGCAGGATGAAGGGGAAGGTTCCCTTCGGCGTGCGGCACACCAGACTGAGGCAATCGTAACGCGCATGTCGCGTCAAAAGCTCGGTCTCCGCCTCGGAAAGCCCCTTGATCTCCTTGGCGTGCGGCGGAATGACCTCGATCTCGCTCCAGCGCGGGACGCGCGCTAGCGCAGGGACCGAGAAGAATATGCCGCGGCAATAGGCGCGAAAGCCCTGCGTCTCGATGATTGGCCAGGTCCACTGCGCCGGGCTGATGTTGAAATAAGTGACGTGCTTGTGCCGCTGGGCGATCTTGGTCAGCAGCGGCGCGTAGTTGCGGTAGGCCGGGTCGACATACCAGCTCGACAAATTGCACCGGATGGCGGTCTCTTCGCCCTCCTTGCGTGAGGTGTAGATCAAGAGCAGCACGCCGACCGGCCTGCCGTCGTCGTCGAGCATGTAGCCGAAGCGCGGATAGCCCTCCGGCACGGCCCGGAAGGCCTGCCGGCGCAGACCCTGGATCCAGTAGTCGCGTGAACGGCCGACGAAGCCGCGCGTCAGCAAGTCCGCGATCTTATCGACGTCGGACTCGGTGATCTCGCGGCATCGGACCTTGGTATGGATCACGCTCGTCTTGCCCGTGGAAATGGTCGGCCTCGTGAGGTCTATCGTTTCAGCATGATCTTCTCGGAAAACCGCTCCGCACTTTTCCGGATCATGCTCTAGCGCCAGCCTTCGCCATGGGCCTCGGCCGCGACAGGCGGCTGCAGGGCCAGGATGTCCCGCACCTTGGCGGGCCAGGCGGAAAGATCGGTGCCGTGGGTGTGGAACATGGCGACGGCCAGGCGGTCCATGCCGAAGGCTACGCAGCCGGTGTGCGCCGGCTCGCCATCGGCGTCCTGGATTCCCCAGGTCGTGCCGAAATGCTCGCGGTGATAGTTGAAGCTCATGCACGCCGTCGGCTGCTCTTCCGAGCGCAGCGGGATGAGCAGCTCGAACTTGAGCTGCTGCTGCTTCTGGCTCACCGCCTTCATCTGGCCGACCCGGCCGAAGAACGGATCGCTGGCATAGTCGACGCGGAAGCTGAGGCCGAGGTCGGTCGCGATCTTCTGCGCGCGCACCATCCAGCGCTCGCGGAAATCGGCGACATCGTCGGGGCTGCCGATGCAGACATATTCGCGCATGCGGAACGATTGCAGCCGGTCGAGATGCTTCGACGGCTCGCGGCGGAAGCAATCCGCGGCAACGTCGAAGCGCAGGCCACCCTTCGGCAATTGGCCGCGGCTCGCCGCGATCGGATAGACCGGATAGCAGGCGGCCGGCGACAGCACGAGATCAGCCGGCGACAGCGAAGTCGTCCAGTCGCCGCCGGCATCGAAGCGGCTCACTGCGGCGTTGATCTCGCGTTCGGTGCCGTGCAGGCCGCAGACGCAGCCGAGCAGGTTGGGAAAGCTCTTAAGATAGCCGGACTTCTCCAGCTGGGAGCGGCTCATCACCGGCGGGAAGCGCATCACCTCGGTGCCGGCCTCGCGATGAACGGTGATCAGCGCGGCGAGCTTCTCGACGATGCCCTCATAGAGGGCGGTGCGGGCATAGACGCCATCGGCGCCCATTCGGTGGAACAGCTTGTCGGCGAGATGATCGAGCGGATCGATCATTTGCGGCGCGGTGGTGGGCGAGTCGGGGAGGACGGCAATATTCATGGTTCGATGTCCTGCTATCTCAAAATTGTTCTTGTTGAATCGGCCGCGGAGCTACGTCAGTCGCGAAGGCTCGCCGGCACCCCGCTCATCAATGTCGACGTCGCGGCATTGGCCAGGATCCGGTCGTTGTTGATCATGATCGGCGACGACAGCACGTCGCGGAGGTGGCGGCCCATCGTGAACTCGCCGTCGTTGCGATAGCCGGCAAGTCCCGCGGTGCGCATCGCGTGCATCACGGTCTCGACCGCGAGCTCGGAGGCCTGCACCTTCAAGAGCGTAATCGAGGACTGGAAGTCGAGCGAGCTCAGAGCACGCTCGTCATGCTCGACGCGGGCGAAAGCGTCGATATTGGCTGATATCAGAGCGCGCAGCTTGGCCAGCGACATCTTGGCGGCGGTGAAGTGCGCCGCGGCCGGGGGCATCTGTCCGCCGGACGAGCGGGCCGCCTTGCGGATGAAGGCCTGCGCGCGCGTCACCGCCGCAGCGGCGATGCCGGCCCAGGCCGACGACCAGCACAGATGCGCGAACGGCGTCATGGTCTGGGCGTGGATCTTGTCATAGGATTCCGGGAAGATGCGGTCGGCGGGGCAGTCGACCTTCAGCTCGAACCCGGTCGAGCAGGTGCCGCGCATGCCGAGCGTTTCCCAGCCCAGCGTCCGCTTCAGCGAATAATCGTCCTTGGCGAGCGCCAGCAGCACCTGGTCGGAGGCGGCGGCTTCGGTGGCGCGGCGGGCGATGGTGACGAGGCCATCGGCTTCGGCGCCGTAGGAGATCACGGTGGCGTCGCGCACCAGCGAGACGGTATCGCCGGCATGGTCGACCGCAGCTGCGCTGGCGCGGATGTTGCCGCCGTTCTGGCCTTCGGTGGTGGAGGAGGCGAGCAGCCACTGGTCGCGGGCGACCCGGCGCATCATGGTCTCCATCCAAGGGATGCCATGGCCGTGCCTGATGACGCAGGCGACCTTGGTCTGGTGCATCGCGTAGATCATCGCCGTGGACGCGCAGGCGCGTCCGAGCGTGTAGCAGATGTCGGTGACGTCATGGATCGAGGCGCCGAAGCCGCCGAACTCGACCGGAATCATCACGCCGAGCAGCTTCTGCTCGCGTGCGACGTCGAAAGCCCGGTGCGGGAAGCGGGCGTCGCGATCGACCTCGTCGGCGTCGGCCGCGGCCGCTGCGGCGGTCCGGGCGGCGCGCTCGATCAGGGAGGGACCCTGCTCGAGAAAGCTCGTCTGCATTTCGTCGACAGTGAGGACTGCTTCACGCACGTTCATGCTCGTCCGCCTCCGGTTTGCCGTTCGAGATCGCCGGCATCATTCGCGATGCCGCTTGAGGCGATCCTCCAGCCATCTTTGCTTGTGAGACGAGGCTACGGATTTAATTCAAATTCGTCGATGAAATAGAGGGTAAACAAAACCCAATTCCGAACGAACAGTTAAGGTCCGGTTGTTCGCATCGCCGGATTTTCCGGCATCGCGTTAGGACTCTGGAAGAAGGTTGGATTTCCGACAATCTGAGTCATCGTTTACTAAGAAACGCGAAGTATTGGTGCCGCCCATTGCAGGACCGGCAGCCCGCACCCATCGTAGCCGGCAGTCCGGTCCGACCCCGATAGACAAATGGAAATTTGCCGATGCAGGCCTTCGATACCGTTTTGCGCAACCGCATCACCAAGCTGGTGAAGGGCATTCTCGAACAGAATTCGCTCGCCGCAGAGGTCACACCTTCGGCCAAGCTCGTCGATATCGGCCTGACCTCGATGGACATGGTCAATCTCATGCTCGGCGTCGAGGCCGAATTCGACTTCACCATTCCGCAGTCCGAGATCACGCCGGAGAATTTCCAGTCCGTCGAGACGCTGGAGCGGATGGTCGCGATGCAGCTCCAGCCGGCGACCGCGGCTTAACAGGGGCGCATCTCCCCCCGTTCCAAATCCGCCGCAAAACTGGCATAGCTTAACCATGTCACATTTGGCGGACAGGGTGGAGCAGGCATGACGCAGGCGGTATTGGGCATCATCGGCGGCTCGGGCATCTATGACCTGCCCGGCTTAGAGGGTGCGCGCGAAGAGGTGATCGAGAGCCCCTGGGGCGAGCCGTCGGCTCCTTTAAGGCGTGGCTCCATCGCCGGCCTGCCGATCGTGTTCCTGCCCCGGCATGACAAGGGGCACCGGCTGTCCCCCTCCGACATCAATTATCGCGCCAACATCGACGTGCTGAAGCGCGCCGGCGTCACCGATTTGATCTCGCTCTCGGCCTGCGGTTCCTTCAGGGAGGAACTGCCGCCCGGCACCTTCGTTCTCGTCGACCAGTTCGTCGACCGCACCCATAAGCGCGAGAGCTCGTTCTTCGGCCGCGGCTGCGTCGCGCATGTGTCGATGGCGCACCCGGTCTCGCCGCGGCTGCGCATCCATCTGGCGGCCGCCGCGGAAGCGGAAGGCATCGCGATCGCGCGCGGCGGCACTTATGTCTGCATGGAAGGGCCGCAATTCTCCACGTACGCGGAAAGCATGACCTACAAGACGCTGGGCTACTCGGTGATCGGCATGACCAATATGCCCGAAGCCAAGCTCGCCCGTGAGGCGGAGATCTGTTACGCCACTGTCGCCATGGTGACGGATTTCGACTGCTGGCATCCCGACCACGATGCGGTCACTGTGCAGGACATCATCCGCGTGCTGAATTCGAACGCCGACAAGGCGAAGGCGCTGGTGGCGCGGTTGGCCAAGGATTTTCCGCGTGAGCACGAGCCGTGCCCGATCGGTTCGGACCGTGCGCTCGACACCGCGCTGATCACGGCGCCCGAGGCGCGCGATCCCGAGCTCCTGAAGAAGCTCGATGCGGTGGCCGGGCGCATCCTGCGAGCGTGAGACGCAAGACAAACGAAAAGGCAGAATGCCATGAAGGTGGACGGCAAGCATTTCCGCAGCATCTGGCGCGAGCGCGACGGCTGGTCGGTCGGCGCGATCGATCAGCGCCGGCTGCCGCATGAATTCGTCGTTGCGCGGCTGACCTCGTGTGAAGATGCGGCAGTTGCTATCAGGGACATGCTGGTGCGCGGCGCGCCGCTGATCGGCGCCACCGCCGCCTACGGCATGGCGCTCGCGATGCGCGAGGACGCTTCCGACGCCGGGCTGCAACGCGCCTACGACACGCTGGTCGTGGCGCGGCCGACCGCGATCAATCTGAAATGGGCGCTGGACGAGATGCGCGCGGCGCTCGCGCCGATCGATCCGGTGGAGCGGGCGGAAGCGGCCTATGCGCGCGCCGACGAGATCGCCGAGCAGGACGTCGAGATCAATCGCGGCATTGCCGACAACGGCCTGAAGCTGATCGAGGCGACCGCGGCGAAGAAGCCGGGCGAGGTGGTCAACGTGCTGACCCATTGCAACGCCGGCTGGCTCGCCACCGTCGACTGGGGCACGGCGACGGCGCCGATCTATCTCGCGCATGAGCGCGGCATCAAGGTCCATGTCTGGGTCGACGAGACGCGTCCGCGCAACCAGGGCGCCTCGCTCACGGCCTGGGAGCTTGGCCATCACGGCGTGCCGCACACGGTGATCCCGGACAATACCGGCGGACATCTGATGCAGCACGGCATGGTCGATCTCGCCATCGTCGGCACCGACCGCGTCGCCGCCAATGGCGACGTCTGCAACAAGATCGGCACTTACCTGAAGGCGCTTGCGGCGCATGACAATGGCGTGCCGTTCTACGTCGCGCTGCCGTCGCCGACGATCGATTTCGCCGTCCATGATGGCATCCGCGACATCCCGATCGAGCAGCGCAGCGGCGTGGAGGTCACCGACATGACCGGCCGCACCGCGGACGGCCGGCTGGAGACGGTACGCATCGTGCCCGAAAACTCGCCGGTCGCGAACTACGCCTTCGACGTGACGCCGGCGCGGCTCGTCACCGGTCTCATCACCGAGCGCGGCGTGCTGAAGCCGGACCGTGCCGCGCTGGCCGCGGCGTTTCCGGAGCGGACCTCTGCTGCGGCGAAGTAGATTTGGTTGGGCGATATCTCGCCACAACCGTCATTGCGAGCGCAGCGAAGCAATCCAGGCTCCCTCCGCGGAAAGACTCTGGATTGCTTCGCTGCGCTCGCAATGACGGCGTATGTCGAACTACCCCAGCTTCAGCCCCGTCGCCGTCTCCAGCTCCGCGATCGCCTGCGCCCCGCTCGTCACCTTGATCGTGGTCATGCCCATCTGACGCGCCGGCTTCAGGTTCACGCCGAGATCGTCGAGATAGACGCAATTGTTCGGATCGACCTTCAGCGTCTCGACCATCATCTGGTAGATGCGTGGATCGGGTTTGCGCAGACCGATCTTGGCGGATTCGATGACGTGATCGAACAGCACCATGACTTCGGCGATGTAGAGAGAACGTCCCGTCATGCTGCCGATCGCGTTGGCCGGCAGATTGTTGGTGATGCAGCCGGTCTTGAATTGCGCCTTGATGCGCTTCAGGGCCTCGACCATCTCCGGGCGCAGATCGCCCTGCAGCAGCGGCAGCACGTCTCGGCCGCGCACCTCCGCACCGAGCGCGAGCGATTCGGCGGCGAACAATGCGTCGAACGTCTCGATGTCGACCTCGGCCCGCTCGAATTTGGCCCAGGCGTTTTCCAGATGATTGGCGGCGTTGGTGCGCCGGATGATATCGGCGGGCAGGCCGCGCTCGGTCTCGAACCGCGTGAACGCCTCGAAGGGCGAGCTCGTCAGCACGCCGCCGAAATCAAAGATCACCGCCTCGATCGCCAATGTCCTGCCCTCGTCAATTGCTTTCCAAGAGGGCTAGCATGCGCTATCGGCAAGAGCCAGTCCGAAGCAATCGCCCGCCTTCATCGATGCCGATGCGTGTTCCCATGAAGAAGCTCGCCACCCTCATCGCAGCTACGCTGCTGCTCGGTGCGCCCGCTCACGCCATCGTCGGCGGCGGCACGCCGCAGGCAGATGGCGTCGCCCGCGCCGTCGTCACCATCGTCGGCTCGCGCGGCAATTTCTGCACCGGCAGTCTGATCGCCCCGAGGCTGGTGTTGACGGTCGCCCATTGCGTGCAGCCGGGCGCGGATTACAAGGTGGTCGATCGCGGCGGCGACGGCCAGCCGCAATTGCTGAACGTGCGCACCGTCGCGATCCATCCGAACTTCAACATGCAGGCGATGCAGGCGCATCGCGCCACCGCCGACGTGGCGCTGCTGCAGTTGGAAATTCCACTGAAGGGAAAATCCACGGTGACGGTCGGCATGCCCACGATTCCAATTCAGGTCGGCAGTCGCTTCGTCGTCGCCGGCATCGGCGTCACGGTTCTCGGTGATGGCAAGAGCGGCGGCACCACGCGCGTGGCCGGCCTCGTTGCAACCGGGCAGCCCGGCACGCTGCAGATTCGTCTGGTCGATCCCGTAACCAACGGTGTTCGCGGCGGAATTGGCGCCTGCACCGGCGATTCCGGCGGCCCCGTGTTCGAGGACAGGTCGAACGGTCCCGTGCTCGTCGGCCTCATCAGCTGGTCGACAGGACCGAACGGCGCCGCCGGTTGCGGCGGCTTGACCGGCGTGACGCCGCTGACGCTCTATCGCGACTGGATCGTGCAGACCGCGCGGAGCTGGGGTGCGGCACTGTGATTTGACCGCGACTTGATCTATGTCATTTTGAAGCGGAGGCGCGGCGGGTGATCATGCCCGTCGCGGAGGAAACGCGCCGTCCAATCAAGGACGGCCACAAAGACAAGCAAGGCATAGAAGCAACAATGAATGTCGCTGTTCGCAGTCACGCCACGGCCAAACAGGCTTCTGAACATTTCGACGTGCTGATCGTCGGCGCCGGCATCTCCGGCATCGGTAGCGCCTATCACATCCAGAAGCAGCTGCCGGGCACGAGCTACGTCATCCTGGAGACGCAGGAAACATTCGGCGGCACCTGGAGCACACATCGCTATCCCGGTATTCGCTCCGACAGCGATCTCCACACTTTCGGCTACAGCTTCAAGCCTTGGGTCGGCCCGCCGATTGCGACCGCCGAGGAGATCCTGTCCTATATGAAGGAGGTGATCGACGACAACGATATCGCACGGCATATCCGCTACAAGCACAAGATCAATTCCGCGAGCTGGTCGAGCGAGCAGAATCTCTGGACCATCGACGCCGTGACGACCGACACCGGCGAGCCCAGGACCTTCACGGCGAACTTCCTCTGGATGTGCCAGGGCTATTATCGCCATTCCGAAGGCTACACGCCGGAATGGAAGGGCATGGACCGTTTCAAGGGCCGCATCGTCCATCCGCAGACCTGGCCCGACGACATCGACCTTGCGAACAAGAAGGTGGTCGTGATCGGGTCGGGCGCGACGGCGGCAACGCTGGTGCCGAACATCACCGACAAGTGCGCCCATGTCACCATGCTGCAGCGCTCGCCGACCTATTTCCGCCTCGGCCGCAACGCCATCGAGATCGCGGAAGAGCTGCGCCGGTTGCAGGTCGATGAAGCCTGGATCCACGAGATCGTGCGGCGCAAGATCCTGTTCGAGCAGGATGCGTTCACCAAGCTCTGCGTGTCCAAGCCCGAGCAGGTGAAGAAGGAGCTGATCGGCCAGATCAGCGCCGTGCTCGGTCCCGACTACGACGTCGAGACCCATTTCACGCCAAAATACCGGCCGTGGCGGCAGCGCATCGCCTTCGTGCCGGATGCCGATTTGTTCAAGGGCATCGCCAGCGGCAAGGCCTCCGTCGTCACCGACGAGATCGAATGCTTCGTCGAGAATGGCATCCAGCTCAAGTCCGGCAAGCTGCTTGAGGCCGATGTCGTCGTCACAGCGACCGGCTTCAATCTTGCCGCGCTCGGCGATATCGCCTTCGAGATCGACGGCAAGCCGCTGGCCTTCGGCGACACCGTCACCTATCGCGGCATGATGTTCACGGGCGTGCCGAACATGGTCTGGGTGTTCGGCTATTTCCGCGCCAGCTGGACGCTGCGCGTCGATCTCGTCGCCGATTTCGTTTGCCGGCTGCTCGGGCACATGAAGGCGAAGGGTGCAAAGAAGGTCGAGGTCAAGCTGCGACCTGAAGACCACAATATGCCGATCCTGCCCTGGATCGATCCGGAAAACTTCAACCCCGGCTACATGATGCGCAACATGAACCTGCTGCCCAAGCGCGGCGACAAGCCGGAATGGCAGCACAGCCAGGATTACTGGACCGAGAAGGACGAGATTCCGAAGACGGACCTGGACGACAAGGCTTTCGTCTACAGTTGACGATGCCGATGTAAGGCGAGGTTAGCGATCGCCACTGTCGTCCCGGGGCGCGAAGCGAGCCCGGGACCCATACTCCCAGGCGGTGGTTATAGAGCGAGCTGGTCACTCCGAGCCTTCGCCAAACTACTCCCTGGGGTTATGGGTCCCGGATCGGCGCTCCGCTTCGCTGCGCTTGTCCGGGACGACACCATTTGCTCGGTTGGCAGCGCCTCAACTCATCTACACCACGCTCAAGAATTCCGCCGCGTCGCATTCGCGGCGATCGCGGCCGCGGCGGTCCGGTTCTCGACGCCGAGCTTGGCGTAGATCTGCTCCAGGTGCTTGTCGACGGTGCGCGGGCTGAGGCCCAGAATTTGCGCGATGTCGCGGTTGGTCTTGCCCTTGCTGAGCCAGGCCAGCACCTCGCCTTCGCGCGTGGTGAGGCCGAGCTCGCTGGTGAATTCGGGCGGCAGCGCGGTGCCGGCTTCCTTGGACAGCCGCAGCAGGAATTCGTTCGGCGCGGTCTCGCCCATGTAATAGAAGCGGAGCTGCGGACTATCGGGCAGCGACGCGGCCTGGGATTTCGAGCCGCTCTTGGCCTTCGCCTGCTCGAGCCATTGCAGCAGCGTCGGCGGCAGCACGAAGTCGTCGGTCTGCGCGCCGTGATGATCGGATAGCAGCTTCTGCGCCTGCGGCGTCGCCCACAGCACGTTGCCCTGGCGATTGACCGCGAGCAGAAAACGGCCGGAGACGTCGAGCGCGGCGCGCGCGCTCTGGGTCAGCCGGGCATTGCCGAGATGGACCCGGATGCGCGCCAGCATCTCCTCGATCACGATCGGCTTGGTCACGTAGTCGACGCCGCCGGCTTCCAATCCACGCACGATGTGCTCGGTTTCGGCCAGACCCGTCATGAAGATGACTGGGACATTGGCGAGACCCGCATCGCGCTTGAGCCGGCGGCAGGTCTCGAAGCCGTCGATGCCGGGCATCACGGCATCGAGCAGGATGATGTCGGGCGTGATCTGGTCGATGATGCGCATCGCCGCGGCGCCGTCGAGCGCCACCATCACCGTCATGCCGGCGCTGTCGAGCGCGTCGGTGAGCAGCCGGAGCGTCTCCGGGGAATCGTCGACGACGAGCGCGACGTCGCGCTTCTTCGATTCAATGCTCATAAGCATGCAACGTCTTCAATGTGTCCATGTACTGGTCGAGATCGAAGCGATCGACCAGCGACCGCATCTGCGCGACGAAGTCGGCATGCTCGGGGTGCTCGCTGCCGATCTCGTCCAGCTTCAGCTGGATGCCCTTGACGTAGCCGATCTGGCCGAGCCCGATCAGCGCCTCGATGTGCCGCAGCGGCGGCTTCGATCCGGTCTCCGGATGCCAGAACGGCACCGCGACCTCATGCGAGCCGTATTGCCATTCGATCTTGAGAAGCTGGCGAATCGTCGCCAGCAGCCGCGGGATGTCGATCGGCTTCATCAGGTAGCCGTCGTGGAAGGGCTGCGCCAGCGGCGTGCCATGAGCCTCGAGCGCGCTTGCCGACACCATCAGGATGCGGGCCTGATGATGGCCGCTGGCGCGCAAGGCCTCGGCGACCGCCCAGCCGTCCATGGCAGGCATCGAGATGTCGAGCAGGAACAGATCGGGCCGGCAATGCTGCGCCAATGCGAGGCAGCCGGCGCCGTCGGGTGCGCTGAGCAGGATGAAGCCGAGCGGCGTCAGCACTTCGCGCAGGAGGTCGCGATGCACGGGATCGTCGTCGGTGACGAGGATGGTCTTGCGCGGGCCGTGATAGCCTGAGACCGGCGCCTCCACCGGCGCGATCCGCTGGGGATTGGCGACCTCCGAGAGCAGGATCTTGACCCTGAAGGTCGAGCCGGTGCCGACCGTGCTCGTGACCTTGATGTCCCCGCCCATCACGCCGGCGAGCAGGCGGCTGATGGTGAGCCCGAGGCCGGTGCCGGTCTGCGGCTGCGACGCGCCGAGCGCACCCCGCTCGAATGGCGCGAAGATGCGTTCGAGGTCGTCGCCCTGGATACCCGGGCCGGTGTCGATCACCTCGAACTCGGCGACCGGGCTGCGGTAGTGCACCACGAACTGCACGCTGCCGGACTGGGTGAACTTGATGGCGTTCGAGAGCAGGTTGATCAGCACCTGACGCAGCCGCTTCTCGTCGGCATAGACCACCCGCGGTAGCGTCGGCGGCCGCCTGAACACGAAGTCGATGCCCTTGGCGGCGGCCTGGAGGCGGAACATGCCGACGAGCTGGTCGAGGAACTCGCTCAAGCGCACCTCGTCGCGCGACAGATACAGCCGCCCCGCCTCGATCTTGGAGATGTCCAGGATGCCGTCGATCAGGCCGGAGAGATGGTCGGCGCTGCGGCGGACGACGCGGACCTGGTCGCGGGGCTTGGCGCCGAGCGTCGTATCCTGCTCGAGCAGTTGCGCATAGCCGCTGATCGCATTGAGCGGCGAGCGCAGCTCGTGGCTCAGGCCGACCACATAACGGCTCTTGGCGAGGTTGGCGGATTCGGCGACCTCCTTGGCACGCTGGAGCTCGGCGTCAGTGCGCTTGTGCGCGTCGATCTCCTGGATCAGCAGCGCGGTCTGCCGCCGCGTCTCGGCCTCGGCGGCGCGGCGGCTCTGCTGCGCCAGCACGAACAGCCACGCCACCACGCCGATGATGATGCTGAGCGAGAAGAACACCTTCCACAGCACGTCGGACACGAGCTCGTTGTCGCCGTGCACGTTCGCCGACGTCTGTAGATAGATGAGTCCCAGCACCAGGGCGATCAGCCCGGCGGAGACCACGAACACGCCAATATAGTGGCCGACTTGCGAGTTGATCCGGGCGTAGATCGGCTGCGGCATCAGCCGGCCCAGCGCTTCCGACACCTGCGCCTGGAATCTCGCATGCGGCTTGCAGAGATCGTGGCAGCGCGCGTCCAGCGAGCAGCACAGCGAGCAGATCGGCCCCGCGTAAGCGGGGCAGGAGGCCATGTCCTCCGGCTCGAACGAGTGCTCGCAGATGCAGCACTGGATCGCCTCGATGTTCTGCCAGCTCCGCTTCGGCTTGCGCGCGATGTAGTATTTGCCGCCTGTGGCCCAGGCGATCAACGGCGCCGTGAGGAAGGCCGCCGCGAGCGCGATGAAGGCCGACAGCGCCTTCGCGGTCGGCCCGAACAGGCCGTAGAAGGCGCTGATCGAGACGATGGTCGCGATCGTCATCGCTCCCACGCCGACTGGATTGACGTCGTAGAGATGCGCGCGCTTGAACTCGATCTGCTGCGGCCGCAGTCCGAGCGGCTTGTTGATGACGAGGTCGGCGACCAGCGCGCCGACCCAGGCGATCGCGACGTTGGAATAGAGCGCCAGCGTCTGCTCCAGGGCCTTGTAGACGCCGATCTCCATCAGCAGCAGGGCCACGACGACGTTGAAGACCAGCCACACCACGCGCCCGGGATGGCTGTGGGTCAGGCGCGAGAAGAAGTTCGACCAGGCGATCGAGCCGGCATAGGCGTTGGTGACGTTGATCTTGACCTGCGACAGGATCACGAAAGTGCCGGTCAAGGCCAAAGCGAGGTCGGGCTGCGACAGCACATAGCGGAATGCTTCGAGATACATGTGCGCCGGCTCGGCGGCTTCTTCGGGCGGCACGCCGTGGCTGAGTGCGAAGAAGGCGAGGAACGAGCCCGCCAGCAGCTTCAGCGCGCCCAGCACGATCCAGCCCGGCCCCGCGCTCATCAGCGCCATCCACCAGGAGGCCCTGGAGGCGCGGCGGTCGCGCGGCAGGAACCGCAGGAAGTCGACCTGCTCGCCGATCTGCGCCACCAGCGAGAACACGACCGAGGCCGCAACGCCGAACAGCAGGAGATCGAAATGCCCGTTGAGGTCGCCGTGCTCGCCGGAGAACTTGTGCCACTCCGCAAAGGAGCGCGGGTTGTGCCAGGCGATCGCGGCAAACGGAATGATGTGAAGGATCACCCACAGCGGCTGCGTCCACAATTGGAAGCGGCTGATCAGCGTGATGCCGTAGGCCACCAGCGGGATGATGACGACGGCGCTGATGAGATAGCCCACCGGCCGCGGAATCCCGAAGCACATCTCGAGTGCCGACGCCAGGATCACGGCCTCGATCGCGAAGAAGATGAAGGTGAAGGAGGCGTAGATCAGCGAGGTGACGGTCGAGCCGATGTAACCGAAGCCGGCCCCCCGCGTCAGCAGGTCGATGTCGATGCCGCATTTGGCGGCATAATACGCAATAGGCACCCCGCAGCCGAAGATGATGATGGAAACCACGACGATGGCGGCAGTCGCGTTGGTGACGCCATAGTTCAGCGTGATGGTCCCGCCGATCGCCTCCATCGCCAGGAACGAGATCGCGCCCAGTGCCGTGTTGGCGACGCGGGCGGCGGACCAGCGCCGCGCGCTCTTGGCGGTGAAGCGCAGGGCGTAATCTTCCAGCGTCTGGTTGGCGACCCATTGATTGTACTGGCGCCTGACGCGGTCTATTCGCTGCCGCCCTGCCACTTAACCCCACTCCCGATACGGACCCGGACCCCTCGCAAATTCCGTACCAGAAGCCTACGTCGGCATTTTGCGGTGCAGTATACGCGATCTTGCGTATGCGTGGGCTGCATAAATTCGAGCCATCCTCACGGGCACCAATCGCGTGTTCTCGAACAAAAGTGGGGTGCTCATGTCAGACGAAGCAAACAAGGGCCTGTTGTCGCCGCTGCGGCGCAAACTATTGATGGGAATGGCCGCGGTCCCGGCCATCACCATGCTGCCGCGCGGGTCATTTGCGCAGGCGCCGGCGACCTCGGCGGTCAACACCACGGGTCTGGCCGTCACCGACACCGAGGTCACGGTCGGCATCCTGCATTCGGCGACCGGCACCATGGCGATCTCCGAGACCGGCTCGATCCAGGCCGAAAAGCTTGCGATCGAGCAGATCAACGCGGCCGGCGGCGTGCTCGGCCGCAAGATCAAGTTCATCCAGGAGGACGGCGCATCGGACTGGCCGACCTTCGCCGAGAAGGCGAAGAAGCTCCTCGTCAACGACAAGGTCGCGGCGATCATGGGCTGCTGGACCTCGGCCTCGCGCAAGGCGGTGCTGCCGGTCGTCGAGCAATATAACGGCATGCTCTACTACCCGACCTTCTACGAAGGCCTCGAGCAGTCCAAGAACGTCATCTATACCGGCCAGGAAGCGACCCAGCAGATTCTCGCCGGCCTGAACTGGATCGCCAAGGAGAAGGGCGCCAAGTCCTTCTTCTTCATCGGTTCGGATTACATCTGGCCGCGCACCTCCAACAAGATCGCGCGCAAGCACGTCGAAAACGTGCTCAAGGGCAAGGTCGTCGGCGAGGAATATTATGCGCTCGGCTCGACGCAGTTCAACTCTGTCATCAACAAGATCAAGCTGACCAAGCCGGACGTGATCTTCACCGACGTCGTCGGCGGCTCCAACGTCGCCTTCTACAAGCAGCTCAAGGCGGCCGGCATCGATCTCTCCAAGCAGGCACTGCTGACGATCTCGGTGACCGAGGACGAGATCGACGGTATCGGCGGCGAGAACATCGCGGGCGCCTATGCCTGCATGAAGTACTTCCAGTCGCTCGACAATGCGAACAACAAGGCTTTCGTCTCGGCGTTCAAGAAGATGTGGGGCGAGAAGACCGTGATCGGAGACGTCACCCAGGCTGCCTATCTCGGCCCGTGGCTGTGGAAGCTGACGGTCGAAAAGGCCGGCTCTTTCGACGTCGACAAGATCGCCACGGCTTCGACCGGCGTCGAGTTCAAGGGCGCGCCGGAGGGCTATGTGCGCATCCATGAGAACCATCACCTCTGGTCGAAGACCCGGGTGGGGCGCGCCAAGCTCGATGGCCAGTTCGAGCTGATCTACGAGACCGCCGATCTCGTCGAGCCGGATCCGTTCCCGAAGGGTTACCAGTAAGAAGCGTTACCGTTAAGACGCGGCGTCCGCCGCACTTTCTCCTCAACGCAAAACCGCTCCCTGGCGTGGATCGCAAGTCCATGCCTCAAGCCCCCGCGTCGCGAACCTGCTCGCGACGCGGGACCCTTTCCCGACGGAGGACACGGATGTTCGGCGACTATTCGATTGGCGACCTCGGCTCGATCTTCGTCATGCAGGGGTTCGCCGGACTGATCCTGTTCTCCGTCTATGTCCTGATGGCGCTCGGTCTTGCCATCATCTTCGGCCAGATGGGTGTCATCAACATGGCCCATGGCGAGTTCATGATCCTCGGGGCCTACGTCACCTGGATGACCTCCAATCTCTTCCAGGCTAATTTGCCGAGCCTGTTCAGCGGCTACTTCTTCCTCGCGATGATCCTGGCCTTCTTCGCCTCCGGCGCCTTGGGGATGCTGGTGGAATGGGTGCTGATCCGGCACCTCTACAAGCGCCCGCTCGATACGCTGCTCGCCACCTGGGGCCTCAGCCTGATGCTGCAGCAGGCCTATCGCTCGGTGTTTGGCGCGCGCGAGGTCGGCGTCGAGCTGCCGCAATGGATGCTGGGCTCGCTGCGCGTCACCGATAGCATCGAGGTGCCGATCAACGGCGTCTTCGTGATGTGCCTCACCGTGCTGATCACCATTGCCGTCGCCTACGTCCTCTACATGTCGCGCTGGGGCCGCCAGGTGCGCGCGGTCGTGCAGAACCGTATCATGGCCGGTGCGGTCGGCATCAACACCGAGAAGGTCGACCGCTACACCTTCGGCCTTGGCTGCGGCATCGCCGGTGTCGCCGGCAGCGCCTTCACCATGATCGGCTCGACCGGGCCGACGTCGGGCCAGCTCTACATCGTCGACACCTTCCTCGTCGTCGTGTTCGGCGGCGCCGCCAGCCTGCTCGGCACCATCGCCTCGGCCTTCTCGATCTCGCAGACGCAATCGACGCTCGAGTTCTTCATGTCGGGCTCGATGGCCAAGGTGCTCACGCTGCTCGCCGTCGTCGGCATCCTGATGCTGCGGCCGCAGGGTCTGTTCGCCCTCAAGGTCCGCAAATAACGAGAAGCAGGCAAGTCATGATCATCAACTCACGCTTCTTCAACCGATCCGAACTGATGGGCTTCATTGCGCTGGCCGCCGTGCTGTTCGTGATCCTGCCGCTGACGCTCGACGTGTTCCGCCTCAATCTCGTCGCGAAATATCTGACCTACGCCTTCGTCGCGATCGGCCTCGTGCTGTGTTGGGGCTATGGCGGCATCTTGAGCCTGGGGCAGGGCGTGTTCTTCGGTCTCGGCGGCTATTGCATGGCGATGTTCCTCAAGCTCGAAGCCTCCAGCGTCGAAAACACCAAGATCCAGTCGACGCCCGGCATCCCCGATTTCATGGACTGGAATCAGATCACGGCGCTGCCGTTCTTCTGGCAGCCGTTCCACAGCCTCACCTTCACCATCCTCGCCATCATCCTGGTCCCCGGCCTTTTCGCTCTGATCATCGGCACCGCGATGTTCAAGCGCCGCGTCGGCGGCACCTATTTCGCGATCATCACCCAGGCCGTCGCCGCCATCCTGACCATCCTCATCGTCGGCCAGCAGGGCTATACCGGCGGCATCAACGGCATGACCGATCTGCGCACGCTGAAGGGTTGGGACATCCGGCCCGACCACGCCAAGATCATCCTGTACTTCGTCGAGGTGGTGTTGCTGTTCGCCTGCATCGGCATCGCGCAGTTCATCCGCCTGACCAAGCTCGGCCGCATCCTGGTGGCGATGCGCGAGCAGGAGGACCGCGTCCGCTTCTCCGGCTACAGCGTCGCCAATTTCAAGATCTTTGCCTTCTGCATGGCCGCGGTCTTCGCCGCGATCGGCGGCGCCATGTTCGCGCTCAACGTCGGCTTCATGTCGCCGTCCTTCGTCGGCATCGTGCCGTCGATCGAGATGGTGATCTACACCGCGGTCGGCGGGCGGATGTCGATCTTCGGCGCGGTCTGGGGCGCGATCCTGGTGAATTTCGCCAAGACCAGCCTGTCGGAATCCTTCCCGCAACTCTGGTTGTTCGGCCTCGGCGCGCTGTTCATCGCCGTCGTGCTCGCTTTCCCGAACGGCTTGTCCGGGCTCTGGGCCGATTACGTGCAGCCGCGCATCGACCGGCTGTTCGCCTCGCGCAAGCCGAAGTCTGGCTGGACCGACAATTCCGTCGCCGACGGCGCGCCGGCAGAGTGAGGAGGCGATCATGCTCATCGGTCACCAGCCCAAGGACTTCCTGCTCGCGGTCTCCGGCCTCACCGTCTCGTTCGACGGGTTCAAGGCGGTCAACGATCTCTCCTTCTATGTCGAGGAGAACGAGATCCGCGTCATCATCGGCCCCAACGGCGCCGGCAAGACCACGGTGCTCGATCTGATCTGCGGCAAGACCAAGGCGACCTCGGGCTCGATCCAGTTTCGTGGCAAGGAGCTCACGAAGATGAAGGAGAACGAGATCGTGCAGACCGGCGTCGGGCGCAAGTTCCAGACGCCGTCGGTGTTCGAGGATCTCACCGTATTCGAGAACCTCGAGATCTCGTTTCCGCGCGGCCGCACCGTGTTCGGCTCTCTAACCTTCCAGCGCGACCAGCTGGTGAAGGAGCGGGTCGAGGAGGTCGCAGAGATGATCTTCCTCAAGGACAAGCTCAACACCTATGCCGACGAGCTCAGCCACGGCCAGAAGCAGTGGCTCGAGATCGGCATGCTGCTGATCCAGGATCCCGACCTCTTGATGCTCGACGAGCCCGTCGCCGGCATGAGCGTGTCCGAGCGCGCCAAGACCGCCGAGCTGCTCAACCGCATCATCAAGAACCGTTCGGTGCTGGTGATCGAGCACGACATGAAGTTCGTCGAGGACATCGCGCACAAGGTCACCGTGCTGCACCAGGGCCAGATCCTCTCGGAAGGGACGATGGAGAAGGTGAAGAACGATCCCAAGGTCATCGAAGTGTACCTCGGTCACTAGCGCATGATCCCGGAAAGTGGCGTCCGGTTTCCGGACAAGATCATGCGCAAGAAGCAAGGAGCACGATGATGCTGGCTATTTCCGATCTCCACGTCGCCTACGGCCAGAGCGAGGTGCTGCACGGGCTCAACGTCAAGGTCGCGGCGAACGAGATCGTCGCGATCATGGGCCGCAACGGCATGGGCAAGACCACGCTGATGAAGTCGCTGATGGGCATCCTGCCGGCCAAGAGCGGCTCGGTGAACATGGATGGCGCCGAGCTCGGCAACCTCAAGAGCTTTGAGCGCGTCGCCAAGGGTCTCGCCTACGTGCCGCAGGGCCGCATGATCTTCTCCACCATGACGGTGAAGGAGAACATCGAGACCGGGCTCGTCGTCTCCGGCGGCTCCGAGGTGCCTGACGACATCTACGAACTGTTCCCGGTGCTTCTGGAGATGAAGGGCCGCCGTGGCGGCAATCTCTCCGGCGGGCAACAGCAACAATTGGCGATCGCGCGCGCGCTCGCCACCAAGCCGAAGGTGCTGCTGCTGGACGAGCCGACCGAAGGCATCCAGCCCTCGATCATCAAGGAGATGGCGCGCACGTTGAAGCGCATCCGCGACGAGAAGGGGCTGTCGATCGTCGTGTCCGAGCAGGTCCTCAGTTTCGCGCTCGACATCGCCGATCGCGTGCTGGTGATCGAGAACGGCGAGATCGTGCGCGATGATCCGCGCGATGCCGTCGATGCCGCGCAGGTCTCGAAATATCTGTCCGTCTAACCAACCGTGTAAAAGGGGAGCATCTCGATGCCAGAGACACTGATCAAGGTCGATCTCACCAAGTCGGCCTATGAAAACGACATGGTGCACAACCGCTGGCACCCCGACATCCCGATCGTGGCCTGGGTCAATCCCGGCGACGATTTCATCATCGAGACCTATGACTGGACCGGCGGCTTCATCAAGAACAACGATTCCGCCGACGACGTGCGCGACATCGACCTGTCGATCGTGCACTTCCTCTCCGGCCCGATCGGCGTCAAGGGCGCCGAGCCCGGCGACCTTCTCGTCGTCGACCTGCTCGACGTCGGTCCGCTCAAGGAGAGCCTGTGGGGCTTCAACGGCTTCTTCTCCAAGCAGAACGGCGGCGGCTTCCTCACCGACCATTTCCCGCTGGCGCAGAAGTCGATCTGGGACATCAAAGGTCTCTACACCTCGTCGCGTCACGTGCCCGGCGTCAACTTCGCAGGTCTCATCCATCCCGGCCTGATCGGCTGTCTGCCTGATCCCAAGATGCTGGAGACCTGGAACAAGCGCGAGGCCGAGCTGATCTCGACCAACCCGACCCGCGTTCCCGGCCTCGCCAATCCGCCATTCGCGGCCACGGCCCATGGCGGCCGCGCCAAGGGCGAAGTCAAGGCCAAGATCGGCGCGGAAGGTGCGCGCACCGTGCCGCCGCGCGAGCACGGCGGCAATTGCGACATCAAGGATCTCTCGCGCGGCTCGAAGATCTACTTCCCGGTCTACGTCCCCGGCGCGGGCCTTTCGATGGGCGACCTGCACTTCAGCCAGGGCGACGGCGAGATCACCTTTTGCGGTGCGATCGAGATGGCCGGCTGGCTCCACCTGAAGGTGGAAGTGATCAAAGACGGCATGTCGAAATACGGCATCAAGAATCCGATCTTCAAGCCCTCGCCGATCACGCCGAACTACAAGGACTATCTGATCTTCGAGGGCATCTCGGTGGACGAGGCCGGCAAGCAGCACTATCTCGACGTCCACATCGCCTATCGCCAGGCCTGCCTCAACGCTATCGAATATCTGAAGAAGTTCGGCTATTCCGGCGCCCAGGCGTATTCGATCCTCGGCACCGCGCCGTGTCAGGGCCACATTTCTGGCGTGGTCGACGTACCCAACGCCTGCGCCACGCTGTGGCTGCCGACCGAGATCTTCGACTTCGACGTGATGCCGTCGGCGGCCGGACCCATCAAGCACATCACCGGCGACATCCAGATGCCGATCTCGCAGGACAAATGACGCCGCGCTCCCTCTCCCCGTTCTCACGGGGAGAGGGCGGGGTGAGGGGCTGTCCCGGACGCGCGGTGGCAGCGAGTTGTGTGAACAGGCAAGAGCGTAGGTGATGCGATGCCGGTCTACGAATATCTCTGTGACGATTGCGGTCCCTTCAAGGACCTGCGCCCGATGGCGGAATGCGACGATCCGCAGAGCTGCCCACACTGCGAGACGATGGCGCCCCGCGTCATCCTGACGGCGCCGAACTTCTTCTGCATGCCGGCGGAGAAGCGCAAGGCGCACGCCGTCAACGAACGCAGCACGCACGCGCCGCAGACGCTGGCGCAATATAAGGCCTCGCACGGCCCGGGCTGCGGCTGCTGCTCCTCGGGCAAGACCGTGAAGGACAAGAGCGCGGCGGACAGGAAAAAGCCGGCGCGGCTGATGACCAAGACCAGGAGCGGCGCCAAGGGCTTTCCGACCGCACGCCCCTGGATGATCAGTCACTAACCCACGCCAGCATCAGACAACAGGAGCGCTCCACATGCTTCACGGTGATATCTCCAGCAGCAACGACACGGTCGGCGTCGCGGTGGTCAATTACAAGATGCCCCGCCTGCACACCAAGGCCGAGGTGCTCGACAACGCCCGCAAGATCGCCGACATGATCGTCGGCATGAAGGTCGGGCTGCCCGGCATGGATCTCGTGATCTTCCCGGAATATTCCACGCAAGGCATCATGTACGATGCCAAGGAGATGTACGAGACGGCGTCAATGGTGCCGGGCGAGGAGACCGCGATCTTCGCCGAGGCCTGCCGCAAGGCCAAAGTGTGGGGCGTTTTCTCGCTAACCGGCGAGCGTCACGAGGAGCATCCGCACAAGGCGCCCTACAACACCCTGATCCTGATGAACGACAAGGGCGAGATCGTGCAGAAGTATCGCAAGATCATGCCCTGGGTGCCGATCGAAGGCTGGTACCCCGGCAATTGCACCTATGTCTCCGAGGGGCCCAAGGGTCTGAAGGTCAGCCTGATCATCTGCGACGACGGCAATTATCCGGAGATCTGGCGCGACTGCGCCATGAAGGGCGCGGAGCTGATCGTGCGCTGCCAGGGCTACATGTATCCGGCCAAGGAGCAGCAGGTCATGATCTCCAAGGCCATGGCCTGGGCCAACAACGTCTATGTCGCGGTCGCCAATGCCGCCGGCTTCGACGGCGTCTATTCTTATTTCGGCCACTCCGCGATCATCGGCTTCGACGGCCGCACGCTCGGCGAATGCGGCGAGGAGGATTACGGCATCCAGTACGCCCAGCTGTCGAAGCATCTGATCCGCGACGCGCGCCGCAACGGCCAGTCGCAGAACCATCTCTACAAGCTCGTTCACCGCGGCTACACCGGCATGATCAATTCCGGCGACAGCCCGCGCGGCGTCGCCGCGTGCCCGTATGATTTCTACAAGAACTGGATCAGGGATCCCGAAGGCACGCGCGACATGGTCGAGGCAATGACCCGCGCGACGCCGGGCACCGAGGAATGCCCGATCGACGGCGTTCCGAACGGGGCGGCGGCGTCCAACTATTAAGCCATTATCGGCCACGCCACGTTGAGCGGCTCGAGGCGCGTCCGCCTGTCGCGGTAGCTCGGAGCCAACGGCATGTCTCGCGCGCTGCGCCATCGATGTGAACGGTCGTCCATATGGCAATGGGGTCGCACACGACGCCCGTGCGCGAATTGATCATTCTGCGCGGTAAAAGCGTGGCGCAGTTGCAACATGATCTTTTGAATCAACCCAGGTTGCGCCTTCGTACGGTGATTCCGTCGATTCCGTAGTTCCACGGGTGGACCCGGTCGCCTAGTTTACCGGCGGCGCCGCTGGGAGCGCCATTGAGGGCTTTGGGGTGGGCGTTCGATTGCCATCGAGCGGGCGAGGTGGGTTGCGTCTTGGCGTGGTCGCATCGTCTGTCGTGACGGTCATTTTCAGCCTTGGCCTGTCCGCGACATCGGCGCGGGCGGACTGCGCACCCGACCCGGCGACGAGCGGGCAGACGGTGACGTGCAGCGGCAGCGATGCTGATGGTTTTGCGGCCGGCGGCGGCGTCACCAACCTGACCGTGAATGTGCTGACGGGTGCGACCGTCAACGACAACGGTACTGCGTCGATCAACGTCAACGACACCAATTTCGTTACCAACAACGGAACGGTGTCGGCCGGCTCGGGCCTCACCGGCATCAATGGCGCCAATTCCAACACCGTGACCAACAACGGCAACGTCACGGTAATCGGCAACGGTCTCGGAATTTCGTTGCTGAGCAACAACACCATCGCCAACAATGGTACGATCAACACGGGTGATGGTGGCGCAGCGATCTCGGTCCAGGACAACAACGTCATCGGCAATAGCGGCGCGCTGTCCGTGGGCGCCGGAAGCTCCGGTATCTTCGCCGGCGTGAACAACACGATCACCAATTCCGCCAGCGGCACGATCACGGGCCTGGACAACACGATCGGCATCTACGTTTTCGGCAATGCGAGCGTCACCAATGCGGGCGCAGTCTCGGTCGGCGCCTCGATCGGAAGTTCCGGCGGAATTTTCGCGATCAATGATGGCAATACCGTCACGAACGCAGCGACCGGCAGCATCTCCGTCGGTCAGAGCGCCACCGGCATCTTTGCGCAGGGCAACACCGAGACAGTCAGCAACGCTGGCAGCATCAGCGTCGCGCAGTTCGGCATGGGCATCGCCGTGATCGGCCATAATGCGAAGGTGACCAATACCGGAACGGTCACTGGGGTCGATTCCACGGCCGGCATGCAAGTGCAGGGCAATTTCGCCGTCGTTACCCAGAATGGAACGGTCAATGTGGGTGTAGGAGGCATGGGCATTGGTCTGACCGGCGTGTCGGGCACGCTCACCAACAACGGCACCATTGTCGGAGGCGATGGCGCATACGGCATGACGCTGCTTGGTGACGACAACGTCGTAACCAATCGCGGCACGATCACAGTCGGCGACATCGGCACCGGCATTTATGCGACCACGATCTCGACGACCAACCAGATCGTCAATTCCGGTACCATCAACGTCGGTGTTAATGGCGTCGGAATCAGTCTGAGCAATGGCGGCAGCGTCTTCAACTCCGGCACGATCAATGCGGCAACCGGCTTCGCCGCGATCGATCTTTGCGGCTGTAGCAACAGCATACTCACGCTCGGCCCGGGCAGTGTCATCAACGGGCAGGTTCTTGCATCCGGCACCGACACATTCCAGCTCGGTGGCAGCGGCAAGGACACGTTCAATCTCGGCCTGATCGGAACCGGCCTCCAGTACGACGGCTTCTCGACCTTCAACAAGATCGACAGCTCGGCCTGGACTGTGACCGGCATAGGCAATCAGGACTGGAACGTTCTCGGTGGAACGCTCGTCCTCGCAGGCACGATCAACGGCAATGTGACCGTCGCCGCCGGCACGTTCGGCGGCGTCGGCACGGTCAACAACATCGTCGTTAATGGCGGCGCGCTGGCACCGGGCAGTCCCACGGGAACGCTCAACGTGACCGGCGATCTCACCTTCGCTACCGCGTCGAGCTACATGGTGCAGGTCTCGGGAGCGAGCAACGGCGTCGCAGTCGTGACCGGAACGGCGACGCTCAACAGCGCCACCGTCGTCGTGGTGCCGACCGGCTCGATCGCAAAGCACTATACGATCCTGACGGCGGGAACGCTGCCGGATACTTTCAATCCGGTCGTGACGGGCCTGTCGCCAAACCTGCATGCGACGCTGAGCTACGACCCCAACAACGTCTTCCTCGACCTTGCGCTGGGTTATGGCAGCGGCCTCAACATCAACCAGCAGAATGTCGCTAACGCCCTGACGCGTGTCTTCAACACCACCGGCAGCCTGCCTGTTGCCCTCGCGAACCTCACCCCGGAGGGCTTGACGCAGGCCTCCGGCGAGTCCGCGACAGGCTCGCAGCAGACGACGTTCAACGCGATGAACCTGTTCCTCGGCCTGCTCACCGATGTCTACAATTCGGGACGGGGCGGCATGTCAGGTGCGACGCCATATGCCAGCGATGTGACCGCAAATGCCTACGCCGCACGTCGCCAGGACGCGCGCGACGCCTTTGCCTCGATCTACCGCAAGGCGCCGGCCGCGACTTTCGAGCAGCGTTGGGACGTGTGGGCGGCCGGCTATGGCGGCTCGCAGGCTACCGACGGCCATGTTGCTCTCGGCTCGAACGACACCACCAGCAGCGTCTACGGCACGGCCGTCGGCCTCGACTACCGCTTCTCGCCGTCGACGCTCGCCGGCTTCGCGCTTGCCGGCGGCGGTACCAGCTTCGGGGTCAACGGCCTTGGCTGGGGCCGTTCCGATCTGTTCCAGGCCGGCGCGTTCGTGCGCCACACCACTGGGCCCGCCTATGTCACGGCTGCGCTGGCCTATGGTTGGCAGGACGTCACCACCAATCGCGTCGTCACCGCGGCCGGGTTCGACCAGCTGCGCGCCCAGTTCAATACCAACGCGTTCTCGGGCCGCGTCGAGGGCGGTTATCGCTATGCCATGCAATGGGCCGGCGTTACGCCCTACGCCGCGCTCCAGGCCACCTTGTTCAGCCTTCCTTCCTATGCAGAGGCGGCCGTGGTCGGCAGCAACGTCTTCGCGCTCAACTATGCCGCCAAGGATGTAACCAGCACGCGCTCCGAGCTCGGCCTGCGCGCGGACCGGTCCTTTGCCGCGGCCGGCGGCCTGATGACCCTGCGCGGCCGTCTCGCCTGGGCGCATGACTACAACCCGGATCGCAGCATCGGCGCGGTGTTTCAGACCCTGCCTGGATCGGCCTTCGTGGTGAACGGCGCCGCGCAGGCGCGCGACTCGGCGCTAACCACGGCATCGGCTCAGATGAACTGGATGAACGGCTGGTCCGCGTCGGCGACCTTCGAGGGCGAGTTCTCGAATGTCACCCGCTCCTATGCCGGCAAGGGACTCGTGCGCTACGCCTGGTAGGCGCGATTGATAGGCCACGGCGGGATTGCCATCCTCCCCTGGAGGGGGAGGATCGGTTCGCATGCAGCGAAGCGCAATGCGAACCGTGGTGGGGTGACAGTCGGTCCGCAGTTCACACTGCCCGCGTTGAGAGATCACCCCACCCCGCTCGCGCTTCGCGCGATCGACCCTCCCCCTCCAGGGGAGGGTAAGCACTACCGCTTCTGCTCCGTGGGCCTGCGCGGCGGGCGCGGGGGTGCAGGCGCCGGCGTGCCGCTCATCTTGTTGGCGGCCTCGCTGACGTCGAGCAGCGAGCGGCGAATGTCGTCGAGATAGGCCGCCGACTTCTTCTTCATGGTGCCGGCAAGCTCGTGCAGTCCCTGGATCTTCTCGAACAGCTCGTCGGCCTTGCCGTCGACGAAGCCCGGCACCGCGCCCTCGATCTTGGCGACCGCCTTGTCGAAGCCCGCAAAGGCGCTGTCGACCTTGGCCATGACCGAATCGATCTCGGCGCCCTTGCTCCTGAGGTCGGCGGTATAGGTCTCGAACGTGTGCAGGCCCTCCTTGATTGCGGGGGCGTTGTTCACGATGGTGCGGTCGACGCTGTGCAGGGTTTCGACGATGGTTTCGGCGTCGCTGAGATCGGCCGTCAGCACCGGGATGCCGTCCGCGTCCAGCGGCACCGGCGGTGCAGAGGGGGCGCCGCCGATGAGTGAGATCGCGGCAATGCCGGTGAGGCCCTGGAACTCGATTCCGGCCACGGTGTCCTTGCGGATCGGCGCGGTGTTGTCGAGCATGACGAGTGCCACGATCCTGCGCGGACTATCCAGCTTGATCGACAGGATCTGGCCGGCGGGCACGCCGTCGAAATTGACCGGCCCGCCGCGGCGCAGCCCGCTGGCGGAGCCGCCCTCGAACACCACGCGCAACTGGCTGCGGCTCTGGATGGTGCGCCATTTCTGCGCGCCGAGCAGGCCGCCGAACGCCACGGCGATCGCCGCCAGCGTTGCCGTTCCGATCACAAGATTGCTCGCGCGTGCCATGCAGGGGCGATTTTACGGCCAAAGCGGGGAAGTTGGAAGGAGCCCGCGATGTTACGTAGGGCGGGTTAGCGAAGCGTAACCCGCCACCATCTCTCGTACGCCTGGGGATGAATTGGTGGATTACGCTGCGCTAATCCACCCTACGGCACGGCGCGACGTCAATGCCCGGCCGCCCGCTTTGCCGCAGCATTGTTCAGCACGATCAGGGCATCGACGGCCACGCCCGTCCTGGTGTTGATCAGGAACGGGTTGATGTCGATCGAGGCGATGCGATCGCCCGCATCCGCGATCAGGTTGGACAGCCCGACCAGCGCCTTCACCGCCGAGGCCTCGTGCAAGTCCGGCCTGCCGCGATAGCCGCGCATCTTGACGCCGGCCTTGGTGCGGCCGATCAGGAGCCGTGCCTCGCTCTCATCCAGCGGCGCGCCGGCGAGCGCGACGTCCTTCATCAGCTCGATATCGATGCCGCCGGTGCCGAACAGCACGACCGGGCCCATCTCTGCATCGAGCGAGGCGCCGACGACGAGCTCGAGCTCGGCCTTGACTTGCTGTGCGATCAGGATGCCGTCGAGCTTCGGCTTGCCCTTGAGCTTCGCCACGCGCGCGGTGATGTCGGCGAACGCCTTCTTCACCTCGGCTGCGCTGTTGAGGTTCAGCACCACGCCGCCGATGTCGGACTTGTGCAGGATCTCCGCACTGACGAGTTTTGCCACGACCGGAAAACCGATCTGCTTCGCAATCTTCACGGCGTCCGCCGCGGTCTGTGCGATCGCCTCCTTCGAGATCGGGATGCCGTAGGCCTTGAGCAGCTTCTTCGAGGCGACCTCGTCGAGCGCAGCACCGGTCGCCGATTTCAACGTCTTCTCCAGCACGGCGCGGGCGGCGGGTTTCGAGCTCGAGACGATATCGGGCACCTCCTTGCGCAGCTTCGCATAGGCGAGCAGCGACTTGATCGCGGTCACCGCGCGGTCCATGCCCTGCATGACCGCGAGATGCGGCAGCGACTTCCGCAAGCCCTTGGTGTATTCGGTGAAGCCGATCGACATCGCACTGATGTAGATCACCGGCTTGCCCGCCTGGCTCGCCATCTCGTTGACGATGCGCAAATTGCGCTCGCGCAGCTCGTGCGGCGCCTTCGGCAGCTCGGCATCGACGATGACGATGTCGATATCGGGGTCGTCGATCATCAGCTTGATCGACTTCATGTAGACGGAGGGATCGACCACTGCGGCGAAGCCGGCATCGAGCGGATTGCCGACGATCGAGCCGGGGCCGAGCATCTTCGCCAGCTCCGCGCTGACATGCGGGCTCAGCGGCGTGAAATTCAGGCCTGCGGCATAGAATGCGTCGATCAGCATGCCGCGCTTGCCGCCGGACAGCGTCACAGCGGCGAGCCGGTCGCCTTTCGGAACGGCCGCGTGCACGAAGCACTCGGTGGTCTCGATCAGCTCGTCGAGGCCGCCGACCCGGATCACCCCTTCGCGCGTCGCGATCGCGTCGAACGTCTCGATCGAGCCGGCGAGTGCGCCGGTATGGGCCATCGCCGCGGCGCGGCCGCCTTCGGAGGCGCCGAGCTTGAGAGCGATCACGGGCTTGCTCGCCGCGCGTGCCGCCTTGCAGGCATCGCGGAACGCCTTGGTGTTGCGCACGCCTTCGAGGTAGACGACGATCACCTTGATGCTCGGATCCTCGGCGAAGTAGCGCATCAGATCCGGCGTCTCGAGCCCGGCCTCGTTGCCCGTGGTCACCATGTAGCCGACGCCGACACCCCGGTCTTCCAGCGTCTGGCGGATCGCCATGACGATCGCGCCGGATTGGCCGGCGATCGCCACCGCGCCCTGTTCCATGGTGACGATGCGATCGTCGATATTGGTGAAGAGCTTCTCGCCGGCGCTCAAATTGCCGAGGCAGTTCGGGCCGGTGACGGCGAGCCCCGTCTCGCGCACCGCAGCCTGCAATTCGGCAGCGAGCTTCTGGCTTTCGTCATCCTGCAGCTCGCTGAAGCCGGAGGTGACGATGGTGGCCGACCGCGCGCCGGCTGCGGCGGCGTCGCGGATCACCTGCACGGCAAAGCGCGCAGGCACCAGCACCAGGACGTGATCGGGCTTCTCCGGAAGACTCGCAAAATCCTTGTAGCAGGGAACGCCCCAGACGGTATCGCGCTTGGCGTTGACCGGATAGAGCCCGCCTTCGAAACCATATTTGATCAGATTGTTCCAGATGCGCTCGGCATAATTGCCGGGCTTGTCGGTCGCGCCCACCAGCACGATGTTGTGCGGGTGCAGCATTGCGTGGATGCCCTTGACGATGTCGCTGGCATCGGGCGGCGGAGACCATGGACGTGATGCGGGCGCAGCAGACACACGGGCTTCCATGGCGTGACCTCACCTGTTGTTCTTATTGGTGTCGCGTCACTCTGTTCTATGGCGAGTCCTTTGGCAACTGTGTGGCTGGTATGCCGTGTGGTGGAATGAAGCGCGCACCGGTGCGTGTCAGTCCGATCGGCGATCTATCCGTCGGCGCCAATCAATGTCGCATGCAGGATGTAGCGCTCGGGGCCGGATGTGACGGCATCGAATGGCCAGCAGGTCGCGAGAACAAGCTCGAAACCCTGTGCCATGGGATCGATGCCGGATGCATCGAAGCGAACCACGGCCGAGGAATCCGCGCGATAGCGAAAGTGTCGACCGTCACTGCGCGTGACATCGATGACGTCGCCAATGGCAACATCCTTCAGGAAGCGAAAATGAGTGTCGCGATGGGCGGCATAGACGGCAATCCCGCGTTCGCCCGCATCAGCCGTGTGCTGGATATGACCTGGCCCGAAAGCGAGCGCTTGCCCGCTCGCGCCTTCCAGCACGATGGCGCTGGCACCGATCCGCTTCACCTCGATCCGCGCGACCGGCCAGGTGTCGGCCCAGGACCAGGGCTTTACCGCCTGTCCCGTGGCAATGCTCCTGTCGAAGGCGCGCTCCAGCAGCACCTGCGCCAGCCACGCCTTGGCGTGGATATAGGCGCCGTCGCCGAACAGGAGGAGGCCGATCAGCGCCAGGATCAGCGGAGAGATGAAGCGGGGCATTGTGTTTCGTCTCCCGTCATTGCGAGCCACCGGGTCCGCGCGAAGCGCGGCCCGATGACAGGCTCCGCGAAGCAATCCAGACTGTCTCCGCGGCGGCAGTCTGGATTGCTTCGTCGCTTCGCTCCTCGCAATGACAGTGAAAAAAGGCGCGCGCGGCCGTTTGGAGGGGACGGGCAGCCGCGCGCGCTAACAGAGGAGTTCGGGGAGCTCCTCTCTCAAGCGGCGTCGGTGAGCAAGGTCCGACGCCGCTTGAACACGAACAGGATCAGGGCGAGCACGATCAGGATAAAACCCGCGATCATCTTCAGCTCGGCCGAGGTCGCGGTCTTGGGTAGGCGGATCGCATCGGGCGTAGCAGGCGTCGGCCGTCGCGTTGCCGGCTGATTGCGCGCATCGGCATGGCGCTCGTGCAGCTGCGTCGGCGTCAGATGCGGCCGCTCGCCAAACACCTTCTCGAAGTCCCAGCCCGCGGGCAGGTTGATCGGCAGTTCGCTGAGCTTGAGCGGTTCGCCTTCGGGACGGCTTGGCGTCTTGTCGACCGCGACGAGGCTGGTCAGCCGCGTGACGATCTGATGGTCGAGCGCCAGCGCCAGGATCGCCTTGTCAGCTTCCTCCGGCGTCATCTCGCGCAGGGTGCGCGCCACCTCCGCATCGGCGATCTTGCGCCTGGCCCAGAGCTTTGACAGGCCCTTGCCTTCGGCCGCGTTTTGCAGCGGCAGCGTCACCGACCATGGGCGGTCGCCGACGCGGCCCTTGATCTCGAGCGAGCCTGCGAGCTTGTCGAGCCTCGCCGCCAGCACCAGGGGCTCGCCGCGATAGACGTCGGGAATGATCGCCGGGGTGACGTCGGCCGAGGCCTCGGAAAACCTTGCGGTGAGGCCGGTCACGGCCGGATTCTCCAGCTTGGCGAACAGGCCGCGCATGCGCTCCTCCACCTGCTCGGTGGAGCCGATATGGGTGAAGGCGCCGCGGCCGAGCTCGGCGGCGCGCGTCATCAGATAGGTGTTGGGCGCGGACCCGATGCCGACCATGAAGACGCGCGAGCGGCCGCGCATCGTCGTGATCGCATCGAACAATTGCTGCTCGTTGCCGATCGCGCCGTCGGTCAGGAACACGACCTGGCGAACCATGCCGGTGTCGCCGAGCCTGTCGGTCAGTGCCGCGCGCATCGCCGGCACCATCTCGGTGCCGCCGCGCGCCTGCAACGCGCCGACGAAGGAGGTCGCCTCGCCGACATGCGCGGCATCGGCCGGTACGGAGGCCGGAAACAGCATGTCCATGGTGTCGTCGAAACGGATCACGTTGAAGCGGTCATTCGGCTGCAGGCGGCCGAGAGCGTAGAGCAGGCTTGCCTTGGCCTGCACGATGGACGTGCCGCCCATCGAGCCGGAATTGTCGATCACGAACACGACCTCGCGCGGCAGCGGCTTCTGCGCCGCCTGCTCGGCGCTCGGCGGGGTGACGAAAGCAAGCAGGTAATCGGCATCGCCGATGTGCTCGCGGAACAGTCCGACCGACGGCGCTGTCTCGGCAGCCGGCTTCCAGGTCAGCTCGAAATCACGGTCGGCGGGCACGGCACCGTCGGCGAGCGTCACCACGCGCGTCATGTTATCCGGGCTTTCCGTCTTGACGTTGTGATGGTGGCTCTTGACCTCGCCGAGCGCAAAGCCGGCCTGCAGGCGCACAATGATGCTGGTCGGATTGACCGGCCGATGTTTGGCGGGATCCAGCACAGGCGGCGAGATGCGCTCGCGATCCGGCACCGGGTCCGACGTCGCCGCGCCCCAGCCCGAGCCGTCCTTGCGGAAATCGACGCTCTGGATGATCGGTGCGGGATTGTAGCGCGGCCCGACCACGAGCGGCAGGCGCAACGAATATTCGTTGCCGACTTGATGCACCGGCTCCTGGTACTCGATCTGCACCAGCACGGTTTCGCCGGGACCGATATTGGCGACCGAGTTGGTGAAGATGTTCGGCCGCTCCTGCTCGGTAAGCGCGGCCTTCTGGCCGGCGCGGCGCGCCTCCTCGTAGACCACGCGCGCTTGCTGCCGTTCCTTGATGTCGCCGATGATGACGCGGTCGCCGACCACCATCTTCAGTGTGTCGACGGCGCCGCCGGCCGCGAGCGGATAGACGTAGGTGGCCTCGACCCAATCCTTGGTCGGGTTGCGAAATGCTTGCGTGACGCGGGCGCGCAAGGTCGGGCCCGACACGGTGATGTCGATATCGGTCCCGAGGCGGATCGCCTCCGTGGTAGTGCCGTCCTCTTTCAGCAGCAGGCTGCCCGACCATGCTTCGCCGGGCTGGAGCAGGCTGGCCTGTTCGGTCGTGGCCGACCAGCTCGCCCCGAAACTCACCAGCAGGGCCAGGAAGGCGACCAGCATCACGGCGATGCCTTGCGCCAGAAGGAACAGTCCGACCTTGATGAGGCGGCTCAACAGCGGGTGGTCGTCGCCGTCGGCCGTGTCGTAGGCGTTCATTTGGCTTGCTCCGAAGCATGTTTGCTGGTCCTCAGCATCCGCCGGCGGGGCAAGATTTCGCGAGCAGAATGATCGGCAATGTTCCGCCGCGGCCGGCCCAGGCTCGCTTGAGCCGGGGCGGTCATGTGCGGTTTTGTGCTGGTTTGTCCGCCCTGCTAGAGTGACCGGCCTGGAGCGGGGCTGACGATGCAGATGCAGGACAAACTCACGGACAAGCAGCTTTCGGACGAGCAGAGCCGCGAGATCGCCGAGACCATTCGCGAGGAGCTCGCCCGGCGCCGGATGTCCCGGCAGGCGCTGGCCGAGCAAGCCAAGCTCAGCCTGTCGACGCTGGAGAAGGTGCTCGGCGGCCGGCGGCCGTTCACGCTGGCGACGACCGTCCGGCTGGAGCAGGCGCTCGGCGTCTCCTTGCGCAAGAGCGTCATCGTGGCGACGCCGCCGGCCGCAAACGACGTCGCGCCCGACAGCCTCGGCTCTTATGCCCACCGCGCAGTGACCTGGCTCGAGGACGTCTACATCACCCTGCGGCCGTCGTTCGGCGACAAGGACGCGATCTTCGCCTATCGCACCGAGATCGCCTGGGAGCCGAAGCTCTCGTCGCTGGTCTTTCGCGAGGGTGAGCGGACCGATGCCGCCTACGAGCATACCGGCGAGGTCGCCGTCCCACATCAGTCCGGCTTCATCTACCTCGTCATCATCAAGCACGGCCAGCACCGCGTGATCACGGTGTCGCGGCCGACGGTATCAGGCGAGATGTACGGCATCATCTCGACGCTGCGCGCCGGGCCCGGCTCGCAGCTCACGCCGATCGCCGCGCCGATCGCCTATGTGCCGCTCAGGAATATCCCAAAACCTTCCTTGGGCCGGGTTGCGCCCGAGGATCCCAACCACGCCTTGTATCGAAAGCACTTGCGCCGCACGGTGGAAGAGCCGTTTGCGCTGTTTCTGACGCTGTGACCCCAGGACAAGACGTCCACGCTCGAAGCGTCCGCGCCAATCAGCCACTCCGCGCAAGTGAGCGGCCGAGGTTCGAGCCATGGTGGCTGAGACGAAACCGGTCGAGGCAAGTCTCGCGATGAAGAGCCCGTTCTATACCGCCGAGCACGACGCGTTCCGCGACGTGATGCGGCGCTTCGTCGAGAAGGAGATCACGCCCTTCGCCCATGACTGGGACGAAGCCGGCGAATTCCCGCGCGCGCTCTATCGCAAGGCGGCTGGAATCGGCCTGCTGGGACTTGGATTTCCGGAAGAATATGGCGGCATCGCCGCCGACCAGTTCATGAAGATCGTGGCGAGCCAGGAGCTTGCGCGCGCCGGGGCGGGCGGCGTCAGCGCCAGCCTGATGAGCCATACGATCGGCTCTCCCCCGATCGCGCGGGCCGCACGCGCCGAGGTGAAGGCGCGCGTGCTGCCGCAGGTGCTGGCAGGCGAGAAGATCTCCGCACTGGCGATCACCGAGCCGGGCGGCGGCTCGGACGTTGCGAACCTGCGCACCCGGGCGCGTCGCGACGGCGATGACTACGTCGTGAGCGGGGAGAAGACCTTCATCACCTCGGGGATGCGCGCCGATTACCTCACCGTTGCGGTGCGGACCGGCGGCGAGGGCGCCGGCGGCGTCAGCCTGCTCCTGATCGAAGGCGACACGCCCGGCCTGTCCAGGACCAAGCTGAAGAAGATGGGCTGGTGGGCCTCCGACACCGCGACGCTGCATTTCGACGCATGCCGTGTGCCGGCCGAAAATCTGATCGGCGAGGAGGGCCAGGGCTTCAAGATCATCATGCAGAACTTCAACAGCGAGCGCATGGGCATGGCCGCGAGCTGCACCGCCTTCGCGCGGGTCTGTCTCGACGAGGCGATCGCCTATGCCAAAGAGCGCACGACCTTCGGCAAGCCGCTCGCGCAGCACCAGGTCATCCGCCACAAGATCGTCGATATGGCGCAGAAGGTCGCGGCTTCGCAAGCGATGCTGGAGATGCTGGCCTGGCGGCTGGAGCAGGGCGAGAGCCCGGTCGCCGAAATCTGCATGATGAAGAACCAGGCGACGCAGACCATGGCGTTCTGCGCCTCGGAGGCCGTGCAGATCTTCGGCGGCGCCGGCTTCATGCGCGGCATCAAGGCCGAGCGCATCTACCGCGAGGTCAAGGTCAACGCCATCGGCGGCGGCACCGAGGAGATCATGAAGGATCTGGCCTCGCGGCAGATGGGGTTGTGACTACGGCCGTCATTCCGGGGCGCGAAGCGAGCCCGGAATCCATCGGGCCGCAGACACCGTAGACAAATGGATTCCGGGCTCGCGCTACGCGCGCCCCGGAATGACGAGAGGACAAAATGTTATTCACCGCCGATCACGACGACATCCGCCGCTCCCTGCAGAAATTCATTGCGGGCGAGATCAATCCGCACGTCGATGCGTGGGAAAAGGCCGACATCTTCCCCGCGCACGAGCTGTTCAAGAAAATGGGCAGCCTCGGCTTCCTCGGCCTGAACAAGCCGGTCGAATTCGGCGGCTCGGGCCTCGACTATTCCTACGCGCTGATGATGGCGGAGGAGCTGGGCGCCATCACCTGCGGCGGCGTGCCGATGGCGATCGGAGTGCAGACCGATATGGCAACGCCCGCACTGGCGCGGTTCGGCTCGGATGAGGTGCGGCGCGAATTCCTGGCGCCGTCGATCTCGGGCGATTACGTCGCCTGCATCGGCGTCTCCGAGCCCGGTGCGGGGTCGGACGTCGCCTCGATCAAGACCCAGGCGCGCTCTGACGGCGACGATTACGTCATCAATGGCGGCAAGATGTGGATCACCAACGGCACCCAGGCCGACTGGATCTGCCTGCTCGCAAACACCGGCGACGGCCCCGTTCACCGCAACAAGTCACTGATCTGCGTGCCTATGAAGAGCAAGGGCGTCACCGTCGCGCGCAAACTCGACAAGATGGGGATGCGCTCGTCCGACACCGCGCAGATCTTCTTCGACAATGTCCGCGTGCCCAAGCGCAACCGGATCGGCGAGGAGGGCCAGGGTTTTACCTACCAGATGATCCAGTTCCAGGAGGAGCGCTTGTGGGGCGCGGCCGCCTGTCTGAAGGCGCACGAATACATCATCGACCAGACCATCGAATACACCCGCAACCGCAAAGCCTTCGGGAAGTCCATCCTCGACAACCAGGTCGTGCACTTCAAGCTCGCGGAGATGCAGACCGAGGTCGAGCTCCTGCGCGCGCTGATCTATCGCGCCGGCGAGCAGCTGGTCGCCGGCGAGGATGTGACGCGGCTTGCGACCATGGCCAAGCTGAAGGCCGGCCGGCTCGGCCGCGAGCTCACCGACGCCTGCTTGCAATACTGGGGCGGAATGGGCTTTACCAACGAGACACCGGTCAGCCGCGCCTATCGCGACAGCCGTCTGACCTCGATCGGCGGCGGCGCCGACGAGGTCATGCTGATGGTCCTGTGCAAGATGATGGGGACGCTGCCGGGCAGCAAAGGAAACGCCTGATGATCACGCTGTATCATTGCGACGCCGCACGCTCGTTCCGTCCGCTCTGGATGCTGGAGGAGATGGGGCTGCCCTATGAATTGAAGATGCTGCCGTTCCCGCCGCGCGTCTTCGCCAAGGACTATCTCGCGCTCAACCCGCTCGGCACCATTCCCTTCATGATCGACGGCGAGACCAGGATGACGGAATCCTCCGGCATCTGCCATTACCTCGGCATCACATACGGCCCGACGCCGTTGATGGTCGGTCCTGAGGATCCCGCCTACGGCGCGTTCCTGAACTGGATGTATTTCAGCGATGCCACGTTAACCTTCCCGCAGACGCTGGTGCTGAGATACACCCAGCTCGAGCCGGAGGAGCGCCGCAACCCGCAGGTCGCCACCGATTACGCGAAATGGTTTCTGGGCAGACTGCGCGCCGTTGAGGCAGCGACGGCGAATGCCGAAACATTGTGCGCGGGCCGCTTCACCGCCGCCGACATCGTCATCGGTTACGCGCTTCGGCTCGCGAGCAATATCGGGCTTGCCAAGGATTTTGGCCCTAACGTCGCAGCCTATTGGTCGCGTCTGCAGCAGCGCGACGGCTATAAGCGCGCGGTTGCTGCGGAGCAAAAGGCCGGGCAAGAGCAGGATGTTGCGCCGAGGGTGAGGGCGTAGGAAGGCTGTCATTCCGGGGCGCGGAAGCGCGATCCCGGAACCTCGCGATTTCCCAGCTCGCGCTATTGCGCGTCCACGACGTGCTATGTCTTTTGACAGCGCTATCCTATCGTGACAGCGCCCGAATTTCCGCTAAGGTGACCTCCGTCCGCAGCGGCCAGAGAGCCGCGCGAGGAGGAACCCAATGGAATATAACGGTCGCGAATCCGACCATCTGATGCTGATCACGCCGGAGCGGGTGTTTTATGCGGGCCTGCTTGGTCGTCCGCGCAAACGGACACCCGGCTGCTGCCATGTCTATGTCGCGGTGAAGGGCAATCTGCACCTGACCATCGACGACGTTCTCGCCACCGGCGAGCTGTTCGTCACCCTGCCGAACCAGCGGCACTCCATCGCCAGCGACTATCGCACCGTCATCAGCGTGACGCTGGAGCCGGAGAGCATGCCGGATGGCGTGATCGAAGCCTTGGCCGCACGTCTGACCGGACCCGACCAGGCCGCCTATGTCCGCAAGATCCTCGCCGCCTACGCACTTTTGCGTCAGCGCCGCTATGGCGACATCACCACCGCCGAGTTCGACGAGATGTGCTTTGGCGAGGCGCTGCCGCGCCGCGTGCTGGATCCGCGCGTGATGCGTGCGGTGGCCCGCATCGAGCGCTTCTCCGGCGAGCCGGTGACGGCGGATACCTGCGCCGCTGAAGCCGGCCTCTCGGCCTCGCGCTTCCTGCACCTGTTCAAGGAGGAGACCGGCATCTCGTTCCGCTCCTTCCGCGCCTGGAAGCGCGCGCGGTATCTGCTGCACTTCGCCAACCAGGACCTCAACCTCGCCCATCTGGCGCAGGACATCGGCTATCCCGATTCCACGCATTTCAGCCACTCGATCCGCCGCTTCTACGGATTGAAGCCGCGGGCGATCTTCGTCGGCTCGCGCGATCTTGCGATCTATCGCAGCACCGAGACCGTGCGGATGGCGGAGGCTTCGTAGGGTGGGTTAGCCGATCAGATGCGCGAAGCGCAGCTGCTCGGCGTAACCCACCTCGTCAATTTCACGGAGGCAGACAGTGGTGGGTTACGCCTTCGGCTAACCCACCCTACGAATTCGTCGTTTTTCCCAGCTTCTCCGCGCAAGAAGCCGCATGTTGCGCGTCACATGATCGCAAGCGTTGAATTCTCAACGTGCGAGACATCGAACGCATGAGCGACAAGGCCGTCATCACCTGCGCGCTGAACGGCGTGCTCACCGACCCCAAGCAGCACAACGTGCCCGTGACGCCCGAGCAGATGGCGCGCGAGGCCAAGGCTGCGTTCGAGGCCGGCGCGTCCATCATGCACATCCATCTGCGCCAGCAGGCGCCGGGCAAGGGACATCTGCCGTCCTGGGAGGTCGCGGTCAGCAAGGAGATCCAGCAGGCGATCCGCGAAGCCTGCCCGGGCGTGATCATCAACCACACCTCGGGCGTGTCAGGGCCGAACTATTCAGGCGCGCTCGACTGCATCCGCGAGACCAAGCCCGAGATTGCCGCCTGCAACGCAGGCTCGCTGAACTACCTGAAGGTGAAGGCCGACAACAGCTGGGCCTGGCCGCCGATGATGTTCGACAATGCAGTCGAGAAAGTGAAGGACTATCTCGACGTCATGAACGCGGTCGGCACCATCCCCGAGTTCGAATGCTTCGACGTCGGTATCGTCCGCTGCGTCGGCATGTACCACCAGGTCGGCATGTACAACGGCCCGCTCGAGTACAATTTCGTGATGGGTGTCGCCTCCGGCATGCCGGCCGATCCTGAATTGCTGCCGATCCTCTTGAAGCTGAAGCGCCCCGAGGCGCATTGGCAGGTCACCGCCATCGGCCGCGAGGAGATCTGGCCGCTGCACCAGCGCTGCGCCGAACTCGGCGGTCATCTGCGCACCGGCCTCGAGGACACCTTCTATCTCGCCGACGGCAAGAAAGTGACGTCGAACGGCCAGCTGATCGAAGCCGTCGCCGCCTGCGCAAGGCGCGCCGGCCGCGAGATCGCGAGCCCCGCCGAGGCGCGGAAGATCTTTGGGACGAACAGGTAAGGTATCGCCCCGTCATTGCGAGCGAAGCGAAGCAATCCAGAATCTTTCCGCGGATGCAGTCTGGATTGCTTCGTCGCTTCGCTCCTCGCAATGACGAGCAGGATCAAGTCATGTCCATTCTCGAAAACACCATCTCCCCCGGCAGCGCCGCCTACCAAGCCAACCGCGACGGCATGCTCGGCCTGATCGACCGCATGCGCGCGCTCGAGGAGCGCACGCGCGCCGCGTCCGCCGCGGCCAAGGACCGCTTCCACAAGCGCGGCCAGCTGCTGCCGCGCGAGCGCGTCGCGCTGGTGCTCGATCCCGGCGCGCCCTTCATCGAGCTCTCGACGCTGGCGGGCTACATGTTCGACGTGCCGGATGCGAGCAAGAGCGTGCCGGGCGGCGGCGTCATCGCCGGCATCGGCTTCGTCTCGGGCATCCGCTGCATGGTCAGCGCCAGCGATTCCGGCATCGACGCCGGTGCGCTGCAGCCTTACGGCCTCGACAAGACGCTGCGCGTGCAGGAGCTCGCGCTGGAGAACAAGCTGCCTTACGTGCAGCTGGTCGAAAGCGCCGGCGCCAATCTGCTGCGCTACCGCGTCGAGGATTTCGTTCGCGGCGGCAACATCTTTCGCAACCTGGCGCGGCTCTCCGCTGCCGGTCTGCCGGTCGTCACCGTCACGCACGGCTCCTCCACCGCGGGCGGCGCCTATCAGACCGGCCTCTCCGACTACATCGTCATGGTCCGCGGCCGCACCCGCGCCTTTCTCGCCGGACCCCCGCTGCTGAAAGCCGCGACCGGCGAGATCGCGACGGAGGAAGAGCTCGGCGGCGCCGAGATGCATACGCAAATCTCCGGCCTCGGCGATTACCTCGCCGAGGACGATCGCGACGCATTGCGCATCGCGCGGGAGATCATGGCGGCGCTGCAATGGGAGCGGCCGGGCAGAGCGTCGGCGCAGTTCAAGCCGCCGCGCTACGATCAGGACGAGCTGCTCGGCATCATGCCGATGGACCACAAGCGCCCGGTCGACATGAAACAGGTGATCGCGCGCATCGTCGACGATTCCGACTTCACCGAGATGGCGCCGAGTTACGGCCCGGCCACCGTCTGCGGCCATGCCCGCATCGAGGGCCAGGCCATCGGGATCATCACCAACAACGGCCCGCTCGATCCCGCCGGCGCCAACAAGGCGACGCATTTCATCCAGGCCTGCTGCCAGACCCGCACGCCGATCCTCTATCTCAACAACACCACCGGCTACATGGTCGGCAAGGCCTATGAAGAAGCCGGCATGATCAAGCACGGCTCCAAGATGATCCAGGCGGTGACGTCGGCGACGGTGCCGCAGATCACCATCTATTGCGGCGCCTCGTTCGGTGCCGGCAATTACGGCATGTGCGGTCGCGGCTTCCATCCGCGCTTCTGCTTCTCCTGGCCCAACGCCAAGACCGCGGTGATGGGCGGCGAGCAGGCCGCCGAGACCATGGCGATCGTGACCGAGGCCGCCGCAGCTCGCCGCGGCAAGCCGATCGAGAAGGACAGGCTGGACGCCATGAAGGCTGAGATCATCGGCGTGTTCGACGGCCAGATGGATGTGTTCTCGACCAGCGCCCGCGTGCTCGACGACGGCGTGATCGATCCGCGCGACACCCGCGCGGTGCTATCGGAGGTGCTCGCGATCTGCCGCGAGGGCGATGCGCGCACGCCCCAGCGCATGCAGTTTTCGGTGGCCCGCCCATGAGGAACGGATCAGTGCAGCACCGGCCGTTCTCTAGGGTTCTGGTTGCTAATCGCGGCGAGATCGCACTGCGCGTGATGCGCAGCGCGCGAAAACTCGGCCTCGGTGTCGTCGCGGTCTATTCCGATGCGGATCGCGATGCGCTCCATGTGCGCAAGGCCGACCAGGCCGTGCGCATCGGCGAACCCTTGCCGGCGCAATCCTATCTCAACATCCCCGCGATCATCGAAGCGGCCAAGGCCAGCGGCGCGGATGCCGTTCATCCCGGCTATGGCTTTCTCGCCGAGAACGAGGCGTTTGCGCGCGCCTGCAAGGATGCCGGCCTCGTCTTCATCGGCCCGTCGCCGCAGGCGATCGAGGCGATGGGCAACAAGGCAGGCGCCAAGGAGATCATGAAGAAGGCCGGCGTGCCCATCGTGCCCGGCTACCAGGGCGCTGAGCACGGCGACGAGGTCATGCTCGCCGAAGCCGGGAAGATCGGCTTCCCCGTGATGATCAAGGCGGTCGCCGGCGGCGGCGGCCGCGGCATGCGGCTCGTCACTGACGCGGCGTCCTTCCCCGAAGCCCTGCGCAGCGCGCGGTCGGAAGCGAAAGCCGCGTTCGGCGATGCGGCCGTCATCCTCGAGCGGGCGATCCAGAACCCGCGCCACATCGAGATCCAGGTGTTCGGCGACAGCCACGGCAATGCCATCCATCTCGGCGAGCGCGATTGCTCGGTGCAGCGGCGGCACCAGAAGCTGATCGAGGAGGCGCCGTCGCCGGCGGTCACGCCGGAGCTGCGCGCGAAAATGGGCGAGGTCGCGGTGTCAGCGGTCAAGGCGCTGCGCTATGAAGGCGCCGGCACGCTGGAATTCCTGCTCGATGCCAGTGGCGCGTTCTACTTCATGGAGATGAACACGCGGCTGCAGGTCGAGCATCCCGTCACCGAGGCGATCACCGGGCTCGATCTCGTCGAGCTGCAGCTGCGCATCGCGCGAGGCGAGCCGCTGCCGATCAAGCAGCAGGACATCAAGTTCTCCGGGCACGCCATCGAGGTGCGGCTCTGCTCGGAAGACGCCGCGCAGGATTTCATGCCGCAGTCGGGTCGCATGGCGCGCTGGCAGGTGCCTGAGGGCATCCGCGTCGAGCACGCGTTGCAACCGGGCTCGGAGATTCCGCCATTCTACGATTCCATGTTCGCCAAGGTGATCAGCCACGGCGCCAATCGCGAGGAGGCGAGGGGGCGGCTGATCGTCGGGTTGGAGCAGCTTACGGCGTTCGGCGTGACGACCAATCAGGCGTTCCTGTTGTCGTGCCTGCGTCATCCCGGCTTTGCCAAGGGGGAAGCGACGACGGCTTTCATCGGCGCCCATCGCAACGAGCTGCTTGCGCCGCGTGCGGACGCGGCATTCGAGATCGCGCTGGCAGGCCTGCTGCTCTACGTCACCAACCCGCGCGCGCCGTCGTGGCAGGGCGGGCGGAGCCTTGCCGCCACCTTTCCGCTGCCGGCGAAAATCGACATCGGCGGCGATGCGCACGAGCTCGACATCATGCGCGAGCGCGACGGCAGCTACACCGTCGCCGTCGAAGGCCGCCAGCATAAGTTCGAGATCGACCAGCTCGATCTCGACGCCGTCCGCTTCCGCCACGCCGGCGTGATGGACAGCGCAAAATTCCTGCGGGATGGCGATCGGCTGTACGTCCAGCACCGCGGCATCCCGCTGGTGGCGAATGATCTCACCCTCGCCGCGCCGAAGGCGACTTCAACGAATGGCGGCGACGGCAAGGTCCGCGCCGCCATGAACGGCCGCGTGGTCGCCGTCCTGGTCAAGCCCGGCGACCGCGTCACCGCCGGCCAGCCGGTGCTGACGCTGGAAGCGATGAAGATGGAGCACGTCCACAAGGCCGGCATCGACGGCGTGGTCAGCGCGATCGACGTCGCCGAAGGCGAGCAGGTCACGACGGGCCGCATCGTCGCGGAGATCGGGGCGGGTTAGCGCCACAAACGCGGTCTCGTAGGGTGGGCAAAGGCGCGCAGCGCCGTGCCCACGAATGTCGATCATAAGCGGAATGGTGGGCACGCCGCTTTGCCCACCCCACGGCTGCGGTGGCCGCTCACGTTGAAAAACCAAAGCAATTTCAATATCTTGCTTGTTGCGGAAATTTCGCGACCTTTCCCATTGAACATAGTTCATTTTCGAGCTACTAATATTGAACAATGTTCAATATCTGGAGCTATTCATGCTGCGCGCGCGCGACCAAGCTCAACCGGCCAATGCACTGGTCCCGCCAGTCGTTCGCCGACTCTCGTACGCCCCCCTTCAAACCGGCGAGAAATATCTTATCGGTGCCCTCCTCGTCCTGACGCTCACCGCGCTTCTGGCGCCCACGATGCCCGCCGCCGCCTGGCACATCCCGCATTTCGTCGATAGCCGCACCTTCCTCGGCGTGCCCAATGCCGGCGACGTGCTGAGCAATCTCGCCTTCCTCGCGATGGGCGTCTGGGGCTCGGAGCGGCTGCGTGCCCGCCACGATGCGCCGGTGGGTGCGAACTGGTTCTTCGTCGGCCTGATCCTCACGTGCCTCGGCTCGGGCTTCTATCATCTCGACCCCGACGCGCCGCAACGGCTCATCGCCGATCGTCTCGGCATGGCGGTCGCGTTCGCGGGCTTTCTGGGCATCGCGGCCAGCGAGCGCATCAGCACGCGCGCAGGCGAGGCGGTGCTGGTGCTGACGATGATCGCGGGCCTGTTGGCGGCCTGGGTCGCACGCGAGAATCTCACGCCCTGGGTGGTCGTGCAGTTCGGCGGCATGGCGCTGGCCGTGGGCCTCGCGTTCACACGCCCGCGACCCGGCGCGCTTGGCGTGCCGCTCGGCGGCGTGATGGTCTTCTATGTGCTGGCCAAGCTGTTCGAACTCGGCGACGTGACCGTGTTCGAAGCGACCGGCCACATGGTCTCGGGCCATACGCTCAAACATCTCGCCGCCGCGCTCGCGGCTTGGCCGGTGATCCGGGCACTGGGATCTAGGCCGTGTACGCATTAAGCGGCTGGCCGTCGACTGATGTCCGCTTAAGCCCCAACACCAGCGGAGAAGCAGCAATCTTCCAATGTAGCTGAAGGGCCACATGCGGACTCATGCAGCGCAGCATCATTCAATCACCTCGTCAGCCGTCGCGAGTAGCGCGGTTGGAATATTCAGACCGAGAGCGCGAGCAGTCTTAAGATTGATCACCAATCGGAAGCGT
>NZ_JADYVH010000012.1:0-233768 GCF_020193615.1 Bradyrhizobium sp. IC4059 | reverse complement strand
GTGTCCTGGAACGTCGAGCGCGTGCCGAACAGCGGCAGGAACTGCTTGGGCCGAACCTCGCGCGAAGCGGGCCACAGCCGCGTGCCGGCACCGCCGCACATGATCAGGGGGATTATGCGTTTGTCCAAAATCTGAAGCTCCAGGCCAAATTCAATTCACAAATCGTACAACATTCATAAAGCCAGAATTTCACCGTTGGGAATACAAATTCGAAATAGCCTCAGCAGGACTCTGTTGCCTATTGCGCAGACCTCAACGCTGTTAATCTAAGCTTGCTTTTTTGACCCAGCCCATCTCCCTATTCTCTTCGTTTTCGAGTACGAACGGCCTACCGAACCTTGAGATTATTATGACAAAGAAACGAGCACTTATTACCGGCGTCACCGGGCAGGACGGCGCCTATTTGGCCGAACTTCTTCTGCAGAAGGGATACGAGGTCCACGGCATCAAGCGCCGGACCTCCCTCTTCAATACGGACCGCATTGATCATCTTTATCTCGATCCGCACGAGCCCGATCCGCCCTTCCGGCTTCACTACGGCGATCTGACGGATTCCTCGAGCCTGATCCGGATCGTTGGCCAAGTGCAGCCAGACGAAATCTATAATCTTGCGGCGCAGAGCCACGTTGCCGTTTCGTTCGAAGAGCCCGAATACACAGCCAATTCCGACGGTCTCGGCACCCTGCGCATCCTCGAGGCCATGCGTATTACCGGCCTGGAGAGGAAGGCGCGCTTCTATCAAGCGTCAACATCCGAGCTTTACGGATTGGTCCAGGAGATCCCGCAGAAGGAGACCACGCCGTTCTATCCGCGTTCACCATACGCGGTCGCCAAGCTGTATGCCTACTGGATTGCGGTCAATTACCGCGAAGCCTATGGGATGTATGCCTGCAACGGCATCCTCTTCAACCACGAATCTCCGGTCCGCGGCGAGACCTTCGTGACCAGAAAGATCACGCGTGCTTTGGCGCGCATCCATTTGGGGCTGCAGGAAAGGCTCTATCTGGGTAATCTGGATGCCTTGCGCGATTGGGGACACGCGCGCGACTACGTCGAAATGCAATGGCTGATGCTGCAGCAGGACAAGCCCGAGGATTTCGTGATCGCTACTGGCGTGCAACATTCGGTCCGAGATTTTGTCAATGTCGCTGCCAACGAAGTCGGTATGACGATCCGCTGGGATGGAAGCGGCGTCGAAGAAAAGGGATATGACGCCAAGACCGGCAAGTGCGTCGTTTCGGTCGATCCCCGCTATTTCCGCCCAACTGAGGTGGCGACGCTTCTTGGTGACCCGTCAAAGGCCAAGCAGAAACTTGGCTGGGAGCCCAAGACGTCGTTCGAAAGCCTGGTTCGAGAAATGATGAAGGAAGATCTCGGGTCCGCAAAGCGCGACGAACTCATCAAGCAGCACGGGTTTAGATATTATCCGCGCCACGAGTAGTTCTCATAGATCGGCTATCAAGCAACTCAAGCAAGCAAATGAGCGCCCATTGCGGCGCTCATTCTTTTCGGACCGTATCCAACTCTGTCGAATGCCTCAGGGCGACCGAACGGCATCCCCCACAGGAAGCCCAATATCGTTGGCAGCGCCCGCCGGGCTGGCACTCGTCTGCCCTGTCGCATTGCCCTGCCCTGTCATGGCCTCCGACCACCGGCGCACGATCGTGCGTCGATCCCAGCGATCAAGAGCTCGCCTTCTTCCTTCTTCGCCGTAATGCTCACGCAGGGTGGGCGCGTCGCTGAGCTGGCAAATTGCCATTTCGAGAGCCGACGAATCTCCTGGCGGAATCACGAGGCCCGCGTTCGTGACTTCCGCCGCGAGGCCGGTGCCTTCTTCGGCCATCGCAATGACCGGCCGAGCGGATGCGAAGATCGCGCCGAGCTTCGAGGGCAACACGAGATCGGCGGCCTCGGCCTTCTGCGGAATCAGATGGAAATCGGCCGTGGCCATCAATTGATTGAAGCTGTCATTGGGCTGAAGCCCGAGAAAGTGGATATTGCGATGTCCGGCTGCAAGCTGCTCGAGCCTCATCTTGTGAGGCCCTTCGCCTGCAAGGATGAAGTGGATATGCGGATGACTTCGCTCCAGGCCAATCGCGGCCTCGATCACGAGTTCAAGACCCTGCTTGTTGGACATCGTGCCGGAATAAAGTCCAACGATATCGCTCTCAGCCAGGCTCAGTTGTTGACGGTATTTGGTCGCTCGAGGCCCCGGGCAAATCGCAGTCGTGTCGATCCAGTTCCTCACTTCCGCGGTTTTGTCGGGCCGCAATCCCTTGATCCTCAACCGCTCTACCATCGCTTGAGAGATGGTTGAAACGTTGTCGAACGATTTGAGGATCGCCGCTTCGATTCGAAGCATCCATTTTCGCAGAGAAGGATTGCGCAGCAAACCAAGATCGAACGCCGCATCCACCTCGAAATCCTGCACGTGAAGCCATGATTTGGCGCCGACGCGACGAGCGACGAACGAGACGAAGGCTGCCGACATCAGCGAAGGTGCGACAGCGATCATGACGTCGGGCCGCCAGGACAGCGCCTCAAGAAGAACCGGGGCCGAGCTCGTGAGCGCGAATGAAGCGTGATGGACTAGCCGTCTGACGCCAGAGGGATGTCCGGGCACATAAATCGGCGTACGCGTTACTCGAACTCCGTCAACATCTCTCGATCTGAAGTACGAGGAATTGAATGCAGGTGGGATTTTCCAGGCGGGGTAATAGGGAGGCGCCGTAATCACTCTGACTTCATGGCCTTCGGCGACCAGACTTTCGCAGAGCTCGGCGTTGTATTTCGCCACACCGATCAGATCGGGGGCATAATTGATGCCGACCAAGAGAACACGCATAAAGCCCGCCCCAATTCAAACTTCAGAATAAAAAAATCTCTAGCAATCTAACTAGTCTACTCAGCGCGTTGCGCCGACTTCCAGATGACGCCCGTAGCCATGAAGATAATCTGCGTAGGCGGCTGCAAGGCCTGTCCGCAGGGCAACTTTCGGCTGCCAACCAAGTGCTCGGATTCTCGAGCTATCCAGCAACTTGCGTGGCGTTCCGTCAGGCTTGGATGTATCGAACGCGAGCTTGCCCCCGTAGCCCACCACCTCCGCGACTGTGGTCGCGAATTCGGCAATCGACAATTCGTCGCCCGTGCCGACATTGATGGGCTGGTCACTCGAATAGTTCTTCAGAAGGAAAACGCAGGCATCCGCAAAATCATCGACATTGAGGAATTCGCGCAGCGGCGTGCCGGTGCCCCACACCGAAACGCTGGGTGCATTGGCGAGCTTGGCTTCGTGGAAACGTCGGATCAATGCGGCCGGCACATGACTATGGTCCGGATGATAATTGTCACCGCGGCCGTAGAGATTGGTCGGCATCACCGAGATGAAATCGTCGCCATATTGCCGACGATACGCCTGGCACATCTTGAGGCCGGCAATCTTGGCGATCGCATACCACTCGTTGGTCGGTTCGAGCGGTCCTGTCAACAATTCGCATTCGGCCATCGGCTGCTTGGCGTGCTTTGGATAGATGCAGGACGAGCCGAGGAACAGCAGGCGCTGCACACCAACCGCGTGACTTGCGCGGATCACGCTCAATTCCAGCGCGAGGTTGTCGCAGAGAAAGTCGACCGGGAAATTGTTGTTGGCTGCGATACCGCCGACCTTTGCAGCGGCATGAACCACGACGTCCGGGCGATTGGCCTCGAGCCATTTGAGCGTGGGTTCTTCCTTCGTCAGGTCCAGCTCGCGCCGATCAGCCGTGAGCACGGTGCAGTTCTCCGATGCAAGCCGGCGGACGACAGCTGATCCCACCATGCCGCGGTGACCCGCAACGAAGACACGTTTGGCCGTGAGATCGTAGGTTGAAGCCCCTGTCATCGTACCCTCTATCAGCATCGGTTTGGCTGGATCGCACCACCTGGCGAGATCCGGCGACCGGTCGCTTTACGCTATCACGCTGCAGATGCAGCCCCGCCGAACTGCTAACACAATCTTCACCATGCGACAGCCTGCCCCGGCCCGACAAAGATATTCATGGTGAACCTGCGCTGCGCGCACAAATGATCGGCACACAATGAAACAAAAACAAGCAAGGCAGCCGCATCAATTGTGCGACTGCCTTGAAAACGATCGGTGACAGGCGGCAGCCGCCGCTCGGTTTATTTCGATCTCAGTACGCCCGACGCAGGACCGGACCGACCGGCGCGCAAACGCGATCCATGTACCAGCCATAGGGTGTCTCGACCCGCACCAACGGACAATGGCGCCGCGGCACATACCGGTAGGGATACGGCTGCGCCCAGAACGTAGTGGGCGTCACCTGGCTCTCGCCTGTGAGCAGGGCGGCCGGCGCGGGCATCTGCATTGCGGCGTTCGCTCCGCTCGCTGCGCAGAAGGTAACGGTTGCAGTCAAAAGACCTGCTCGCATCAACGTCTTGAACATCTAAAAAGCTCCTCGCCCCTGCGGATTTGAACCCCGACCCGCGCTTGCCAGACCCCAGCCGACCAACGTCACGGTCCGTAAAGCCACTCCGCAACTAGCCCAAATAGTGAACCGAACTTTACCAAGGCCACCGACGAAAATGCAACCGATGCCGGGGCGGCCAGGCGCCTTTTGGGACGATATAGCGCGCAAGTGTGGCTTCTTGGTCCTATTTTTTTCCTATTTGTCCTGGCTCCACGCGCCTGGAGCCGCGAGGTCGGGTGAACGGCGGTACACATCCCGCAAGAACTGGTAGCTGACCGTTTGAGCCAAAGGCACGTCTTCCTCGCCCAGCTTGGCGAAGAGAAGGATATCCCGAAGCGTCCGCCAGCGGCTTTCGTCGTAATCGCCGATGCGGCCGCCCGTCGGCAGCACCAGCGGGCGCTGCTGCTGCAGCTCGAACTTCAGCCGCTCAGGGTTCAGGCCAGCCGGTCCGGTACCCGTAAGAACGGGCACGCTCCGTGCATAGTCCGCGTAGGTGAATTGCCATCCTCGAATGAGGCCCTGAAGCACGTCGGCAATCATAGATGGCTGTTCATGGACGAGACTATTGCTCGCAAAGTAGACTAGGCCAGGAACATGGATACCATAGTCTTGCGGCTTGATGACGTTGAGCTTCACGAAGGCCGAGCTGGTGGGATCCGGCTGCTCGTCGATGGCGGCGATGATCGCATCCACCTCCCCGGCCCGCAGGGCTTCGAAGCTGTCGCGGTCCGGCACCTTGGTGATCTGGCTTCGGGGAAGCCCGAGCTGCGCCATCATGGCATCGAAGACGACGTCTCCCTCACTCGCCCTGCGGTATCCGATCCGCTTTCCGACCAGATCGGCCGGCCGCCGCAAGCCGGAGCTTTCGAGCGTGAAAATCGCGACAGAGGTATCGAGGAAGCTTGCGGCAAACGCAGTCACGGGGACGCCGCGCCAGCTCGCCAGCAGGAAGTTCTGGCCGCTCGTCACGCCGATGGCATGTTGGCGTGCAATGGTTTGGACGAAGTCGGGACCGGGCTGCGCCGACACCTCGATGCGGGAGGAGAAATATCCCTGCCTCGATGCGGCGAGCTCCCCGGCAAACCGCGCGCCATACGGCCCATCAAGGAGGAGCTTGATTGCAACGGGCCTGGACGCTGTTGGAGCTCGGAGGGGCGCCGCATCGGGGCGCAGAAGGAGAAGCACAAGTCCCGCCAAAGCGACGGCCGCAAGGCCAATGGCGAGGTAGCGCTTCCCGCTCGAGCGGGATCGCCGCCGGGACTGGGTACGAGGCAACGAGGACTTCCTAACGGGTTGTGAAATTTAACATATCAGTCGAGGCGAGATGAGCTACAATGCACGCTTGTGGGGTAAGGTTAATTTTTCCTTCGCCTTGTTCTAACAGCGATTTTGCCCGATAGCACGGCTTGTTCGGGCTAATGAATTTTGCGTCAATGGATTTGGCAGGATGACAATTCTTTCTACTCGGCCGGTGCCTGTCGCTGATTCTGCGACGGAAATCCGGCTGGTCGAGCCGGTTGCGTCGGCATCTACAGGCTTTGCGCCGAGCTGGTTGCGACCTGTGGTGGTCGAGCGGCTGCTGGCGGTGGTGGATGCGGCGCTGATCGTGGTCAGCGGCATCGGCTGCGCAGTCGGGTATCACGTCATCACGGCGGGCACGCTCGGCAAGGCGGACGTCTATGCGGCGGCGAGCGTGCTGGTGGCGATCAACTTCGTCCTGCTGACCATCGTGCAGCAGGGTTATCGCCTCAAGACCGTCACCAACCTTGCCCGCACGTTCCGGATGACGCTGACGACGTGGACCTTCCTGTTCGGCGCGCTGCTGGCGATCGCCTTCACCATGAAGGTCAGCGACGAGTTCTCCCGCGGCACCACGATCTCGTTCTATTTGGTCGGCCTTGCCGCCCTGCTCGCCTGGAAGATTGTGGCGGCGCGCTGGACCGCGCATGCCTTGCGCACCGGCGCCTTCGCCAACGGACGGGCGCTGCTGATCGCCGAGTTCGGCCTTGCGACCTCGTCCAACACGGTCGAGGACCTCGGCCAGCACGGCTACCGCCTGATGCGCGTGATGGAGATCCCGGCCAAGGAGCTGGCTTCGCCGCTGCTGCTGTCCTCGTTGGCGCCGCGCTTCGAGGAGCTGATCAATTACGCGCGCGAGCAGCGGATCGAGCACGTCTTCCTCCTGATCAACTGGAGCCGGCAGCATGCGATCGACAGCATCCTGGACGCGCTGAAGATCCTCCCCCTCCCCGTGCATCTGGTGCCGGACCCCAACACCGCGCGCTTCCTGCGCTATCCGCTGGTCGGCACCGGCAACACCTTCACCGCCGAGCTGCGCCGCGCCCCACTCACCTGGCGCGAACGCGCGCTCAAGCGCGCGCTGGACCTTGCCGGCGCCAGCCTTGCGCTGCTCGTGTTCGCGCCGGTGATGCTGGTGACCGCGCTCCTGATCAAGCTGACCTCGCCGGGGCCGGTGTTCTTCCGCCAGACCCGCCACGGCTTCGGCGGGCGCGCGTTCAGGATCTTCAAGTTCCGCACCATGCGCGTGCTCGAGGACGGCCCGACGATTCAGCAGGCGCAGAAGAACGACCCGCGCGTCACGCCAATCGGCAAATGGCTGCGCAAGACCTCGATCGACGAGCTGCCGCAGCTCCTCAACGTGCTCAAGGGCGACATGTCGCTGGTCGGCCCCCGCCCGCACGCGGCCGCCCACAACACCGAATATGAGCAGATCATCGGCAACTACGCCTTCCGCCACCACGTCAAGCCCGGCATCACCGGCTGGGCCCAGGTTAATGGTTATCGCGGAGAAACCCGCACGCTCGACCTGATGCAGAAGCGCGTGGAGTATGATCTGTGGTACATCAATAATTGGAGCGTTACGATTGATCTCATGATCTTGGTGCGAACCATCGCTGTTACTTTCACCAAACCAACGGCCTACTAACAGCTAAGGAGGCGCGAACTCCTTCGCGCCATGCAAATGCCTGTACGCTGCCATCTATGACTGCACCCGTGATTATGTCTCATAACTTCGCCTACACTAAGAATCCCGGCGGAGTTGCTGATGTGGCGCATAACCTCTCCGAGGCTTTCCGAGCAGGGCTGCCCCACTTTAGTGAAGCTTTCCCATCTACAAGCCATCCGAATGCGAAAGTTCTACGGAGATTCTCAGAAGAAATCTCTTTAGAACTGAAGCATTTTCGGAAAGACGTTATTTTATTCTTTCCAAACTATTTTACTCTTCCCCTCCCCGGCTCATCGACGCGCAATGTGGTTCTCGTCCACGACTTGCAGTATCGAGCTTATCCTCATTTTCATTCGGCCCCCAAACGCCTCCTGCTCGAATGCTCCTACCGAATCGCTCGGAGACGTGCCGCTGGAATTGTCTTTATCAGCCAGTCGACGCAAACCGACTTTGTTCGCGTGTTCGGAGAGCCAGCTTGTCACAAGGTCATCTTCAACCCCGTGATAGTAGATAGGTCTCCTGTCGACTCAGCAATCAAAAAGGCGATTGGCTCATCTCCTTACGCGATTGCGAACTTCCATTCCTATCCGCATAAGAACATCGACAAAGCATTCGCGATGTTCAGCCAAATGCGCCGCCGCATTCCAGATCTTAAGCTGGTCTTGACTGGTCGGCACTCCCAAATCGATCCATTGCTGCGCAGCCATGGACTGTCCAAAGAGGTGATTATCTCAACAGGCTTTATTCCTAAAAGGATGGTGCTCCAATTAGTGGCTGATGCAGAACTCTTTATATCTCTATCACTGTTTGAGGGTTTCAATATGGCGGCAGCGGAAGCGGCCAAGCTTGGAAGGCCCCTGATCCTATCAGACATTCCCGTTCATCGAGAGCTGTTTAGAAACTACGCGCTGCTAGTGGACCCAGATGTTGCTCACTTTCCATGGGAGCAGTTTCAAGCATACCTGAGTGACTTCAAACTGAAGCCTCGATGGGAGTTCTTCGAGGCCACAGAGCCAGAGGTCGTCGCACGAAATTACAAGCACTTTTTTGAAAAAGTGAGTGTGGGTTGACGGATCATCCACTGCTGCAGGAGAGTAGCTTGTCCAAACTCAAACAAGCAGTCATCGCCCTTACACGTAAGTACTTATCATATTTCGGAGGCGCCTTAAGAGGCACGACGCGGCCCGAGTTAGAGGCGGTCTATCAACATATCTTCACGAGGGATGCTGCTCGAATTGGCATTCACGATGAGTTTTATCCGATTGGCGCTGCAGCAAACTATAGCTTTCTGTATTTGATCCTGCGTGCGACGCGGTCCTTTCAATTCCGATCGATTCTTGAGTTGGGCGCTGGGCAGACCACGCTACTGCTGAATGCGCTGCGGGCGACGGGCGTCGTCAGCGGTGAAATCAACACCATTGAACATGATACCCTTTGGGGCAATAGCGTCGGCAAGCTGGTAACCCATAAGGTTCAGTGCCTGCCCCTTGTTGAACGCACAGATGGGCCATATCGGTATAAGGGGTACGACCTTAGAGCTGCTGCAATCCCTGACCTGATAGATCTTCTGCTGATCGATGGGCCTGTCGCGTGGCAGAAGGACTGTCGCTACTCTCGTCACGGCGCCCTGCCCCTTCTCGATCGGCTTGATCGAGAGGGCTTTGTTATTGTGGTGGACGATGCAGAACGGGAAGGCGAGAGCGCGTTAGTGGAAAGGATCAGAGACTGGCTTCTGCACGAAAAAATCAGCTTTCAGTATACACGCGTTTCGGCAGCAAAGTGCCAGAGCGTCTTTGCAAGTGGGAAGTTTTCCGAAGTCGCTTTCTATTAGTTCACTGTCTCTGCTGACGCCCCTCAAAGGTATCTGGTACTTGAGGCAACCTGGAGGTCAATTGAGGAGCAATCGCTATTGAGGCAGGCACCTCTGCTGGACCGAAATTTTGTTCGCGCAGCGGCGAGTCGCTCTCGACGCGAAAATCGCCATTCGTCGGATTCTTAAACTTGGGATCTACCTCAATCGAATCTCGGTCCCGAAACGTGTCCCCCATCGACCAGTTCGCCAAGGCTGGAAGCCCTGGATAAAATTGGCTGACGTTGCTGGTCCGCCAATAGGCATTATGCTCAAAGGCGAAACTGCCCCCGTTGCATTCCCCCACAAAGACGGGAGAAGTTGCTTCGTGATAAAAGACGTTAGCGCGAAATCGAACTGATAGGTGTTGCTCTTGACGCGAGCAACGAACCTCGGATCGCTCACCAAGCGCAATAATATTGTTATGAAACTCATTGGCAAAACCGAAGTGAATGTGAAAACCGCCATCACGCGTACGAAAGACTAGGTTGTCGTATATATCTAGGAACGAAGCTCCTTGATCAGCATAGATGCCCCAACCGCCATATTGGTGCACATCCACATCATGAATCACATTCTTCGCGACGACAGTACCAGGACTCGAGCCGAGTAAATAGATTCCGCCAAGGTCGCTTAACACGCCTTTGCCAATCTGATGAACGTGGTTTCCAATGATAGTGTTGTGGTGGGCTCCGCTCTTTCCATATCCCCATGTCCAACCAACAGAAATCCCGGAATAATAGAAGTCATGGATCTCATTTTCCTTGATGGTCACGTTGTCCATGTTGCCGACCCAAATTGCTACTGCGCCTGGTGAGGTGCGACCGCCGGCCGAGATCAGATTGCGGGAGATAAAAACCCTATCTCGGTCGATCGCAGGCGAAACATCTTGAGGGGGCGGCACCGCAGCCCCGATATTAGGAGTTCCGATCTGGAGCCCGCCGGCTCCAAGATCCCTCAACTCACAATTCTGAATCCGAATACGAGAACTAGACGAGCCAATCGAAATGGCATGAGCTCCTGTATGGATGACGCCGACATGATCCAAAGTAATGTCCTGAGCGGCGCCAACTTCAACGGCGGCAGGCAGGCCCACCTCCGCTTGTGGAGCGCTACGGCCGTTGGTTGGCATGTTCCAGTTAGTGTGCTCAAAAACTAGGTTACGAAACTCAATGCGCCCAACTAACTCCTTTGCACCATAGGCATTACCAATCCGCAGCAGCGTGGGCAGCAGCGGCGCTACAACCTGTGTAGCCAGCGGCGATTCGCCAGGAAAAGGCGCATAGGTCAACTCTCCGGTTGAATGGTCTAGATGCCATTGTCCCGCCTGCAACTCGGAGGCAGCGACATTATCAAAGAAATACCGTGCGCCGGCTCTAATTCTTCCATTGTTGTTAGATGTGAACGTGTGCCCGTGGGCAGTCAAAATGGAAGAAGTCCGATCAATCTGGGCGACAGGAAGCCTTGACGTCGTCCAACTGTGAAAAACAAGCAGCTCCGCGTGCTGGCCCAGAAGTGCGTCGCTTGGGAAACCGATTGGATTGAACTTGAACCGATTGTGCCCAAGTGCTCCAGCCGCCTCGGTTGGATCGATGGGACCGACCGCGCTTAGATACCCTTGAGCCGGATAGCGAGGACGTGTTCTTCTCTGACCATCAACGAACAACTGCGAAAACTTCCACTTGCCCCGGACTACATCCTCAAGCCTCGTGCGCCAAAACCCGTCAGCTCCTACCTTCCAATTGTCAAGGATGCGCCCCCCACTGAGAATCGGCCGTTCACCATCGTACGCCTCGATTCGAAGCGGCGGCGCTCCTGCGCCTGCAATAGCTGGTGTTATTGCCAATGGCTCCGGGAGTAGATAGAGGCCGCCGCGCAGAACAATTCGCCTGAGTTGAGCTGCGGGCATCCAGCGCCCTGAGCACGACGCCATGCGTTCCAGCGCTTTCTTGGGTGAACGAAAAGGTCCATCGTTTAGGCCAGCATTCGGCTCAGCCAATGTTCCCGACCACTCATCTGACCCCAGAGGTGAGACAAATAGAGATTGCTCGCAAACCTGACCGGGCGGATTCGGTTCGGCTGCTTGCGCAACCACCCAAAACAAGCTGAAAACTACGGTGAGGCTCGCTCTGAGAATCAAAGTCATCTCACTGCGTATCCGTCGCAAGCTCATTCAGTCAGTTTGGTGTTGCGCCGACCTGAACTGCGGTCTTCATCCTCATCATCTTTCTAGGTCTGCGATGGAGCGAGGCGAGGTTTCCTGTCAACGCTCCGGCAAACGCAAGCAAAAAACCACCATCGAAGTATCCAGCACCGCGGATTACATTGCCAATAAGCAGGTTCAAGAAGATGGCACCAATCATCTTGCGCGGGCCACTCCCGAATGCATCCCTTGTGTGCTTCACCAAAACAATCAAGAATAAAAGCAAACCCGCTCCACCAAACTCTGTTAAAAATTTCAGAACAGCGCTTGATCCATCTCTCTCATTTATATTGCCGAAAGCCGTCGTTAGTTGAAAGCCGTACGTCCAATTCGCAAAGATATAGTTGTCCAGCCCAAATCCAAAGGGATAGCTCTCCATCACCCGCTGGAGCACGTACACACTCTTAGCATATACAATCGAAGATACGTTCTGATGCCCATTGATCCTCCCTGAAAGAATATCCAAGAGGTCGATGATCCGCTCGAAGATAGGATTCTGATCTCTTAACACATATGCAATGGACAATAGGGAAGGAGCAACAATCATGGCTGCAAGCAGAACCAGCCGCCCGCGATTGCTTCGCGCGAGCAGAACCACAACATTCAAGAAGACGCTGACAATTAGTGTGGCTGAAGGGCAAAGCACCACAATCATGAAGAGAATGGCTGATTGCAACAATCCCATCTCAGCAATCCATCGGCGAGGAAACTGCAGAAGGATCGAGATCGGAATCGACAACATGATACCAACGTGAGAGGGCTCTCGCAGGATTCCTCCCTGTCGTTCGATCGGCAAAAAGTAGTGCTGATACTGAGAATTACCGGATGAATAACCTAAGACAGTTTGGGCAATCATTACCGCCAATTGGATCGGCAAGAATATCCTCACCGCAAGTAGTATTGCTTCTTCGAACGAACTGACTGACAGGACACCCTTCGCCAAACATGCAACCGTCACAGATGCAAAGACTGCTATTCCGATGTGCCTGACATCGACTCCCGCTCCGGCAGATGACATGCCAGTAAGCTCCGTTGCGACGTAGAGGTGCAACAGCAACAAGGCGAACGTTGTGGCAGCAACAAGTACAAATCCGGTCAATGCCCCGATACGCCCAATGCAGATCAGGAATAGTGGGATCGACACATAGAACCAGAGCGGAGTTGTACCCAGGACAAAATCAAACTTGATCCCCCAGGTAAAAAGGAAAAAGAATAGCGCCACCCCCAAGATCGTGCTTGACCCTGGACCCCGAGATGCATGAGGGCTTGGTTTCATTTTGCTCATCTACGACGCTCGCTGGGGTGCAGCAGAGGTGCTGGCTGCACGGATGAGTAACACAACTCGCTTTGTTCTAATCAAAAGAAAGATAAGGGTGAGTGCAGAGATGAAAGTCATGACCCCAGGAAGACTGCCCAATACTGCAGCCACCGGCAGAAACGCGATGTAGATTGGGAAAAAAGTCAGGTTACTAGCAGCGACAAATCTGTCGTCCCGAGCGCTTGCCAGGACAGCGTTCATTGCAACGGAAAGTACAGCGACCCACTGACAAGATGCCATTGCAACAGACAACCAAAGATAAGGGCGCACTTCATTCCCTTTGACCGATAGCGCCGAAAAGTAGGCTGCAATTGCAGCTAATGAACAAAGACAAAGCGCGAAGACCGCCACTCGGCACACATACCTTCTCGCAAGCTTGCTCCAATCCGAGTGGCTTCCGGCGTTGCGGCGCGCTCGAACTAGCTCAGGCCATTCAGTTTGTACCACTCCAGCATCTACCAAAGTGAGCACCGTGTTCGAAAAGGCCCAAAAGAAACTATAGATCCCAACCTCCCGGAGCCCGAGAACGCTGGCGATGATGTAACGGTCAAGATTCGAGGCTATCGCATGAACGACCTCGTTGAGGTAGATGTACCACCCCTTCCGCGCGATAATTAGGTAGCTACCAAGCTTAGGTCGGGTCCAAATGAGGTCTGGGTTCCAGTTTAGAAGGAGGGCCAGAACGCCAATGTAACTGGCGATGGTGAAACCAATCCATAGATCAAAGATGATTTTGAGCGAAAAGAACCAGCCAAATCCAAAATGGCCGGCAAGCACTAGGGGCACCCAAGCAGACGACCGAATAAAGTACAGAAGATTTGCGGTGCGAGAATGTCGAACCGCATTAAGCCCAACGTGGATATCTTTCCCAATCACTTCAAGAAAACACAGCCCAATTATCTCCGGCAACAAGCCGCTGAAGCGCACATCGATCCAAGACGCCGACGAGAATACAATCAAGGAAATCACAGAGCATACGAGCAACGAAAGGATCATCCGATCTCGGACTGCTAAGCTAGCTTCGCTCAGCGAGGCATGAACTAGGTTGCGTCCCCAAAAATAGTTAATTCCAAGCCCCAATGCCGCTGGAGAGGGGGCGATTAAAGACTGCACCACACCGTAAACACCGATTCCTTCAAGGCCTGCCTCACGAGTAATGAAAATAATCAACGAAAATCGAAGCACGATCGCACTGGCCCGCAAACCAGCATTTATCAATGATGGAGCCTGATCGAAAGCTCTCCTGATTTGGGGCATCATCTCTCACAAGCTCTCATCGATGAGAACTATTGCTCTGATGCAAGACATGAAGCGCCAAGCTTGACAGCTACTCGATTCGGCTGGAGACGTCTCAGACGCGATTGGCAGCAATTTCGCAAATGAAAGTCGTATAGGCATTGACCACTCTGTCTGGATCAAGCATTTCGCGAACAGATTGACGAGCATTGGATGCGAGCATTTCATATAAGCTCTCATCATCCAACAACCGGCGCATCGCAAGACCGAGAGAGTCGGGTTCATCGGGATTGCAGAGCAACCCATTGACTCCGTCCTGGATGATCTCAGGGAGACCACCCCGATTTGAGGCGATAACGGGCATGTGGCGTGCGCAGGCTTCGTACGCCACATTGCCAAGCGCTTCCGGCCAAATCGAAGGAACGACACATACATCGATCTTTGCGTAGAATGAGGATGAGTCACAGTATCCTAAGAACTCAACGTTCAGCCCTCCACCTTTTTGCTTCAGGTGCTTGAGGTATTCGGGATCACCATCGCCGGCGATTAACAGCCGATTCGTGATCCGGTGCCGAATGAACTGATCCAACAACCACGACACTCCCTTCGCGGGTATAATCGTTCCAATGTAGCCAAACGTTAGCTCGTTTGACTTGATCTTCTTTTGGGAGCGCCGCTCTTCCGCAATCGCGCGTGCATTGCGGATGGTACGTGCTTTAGCGCGGCTGAAATAACCTTCTTGGCGGAAACGCTCCAACATGTAGGCGCTAACACCAACAACACCATTAACTCGATTGGAGGCGAACCGGTGCGGCAAACGAGCTAGGCGACAGGTCACGCAACGTTGAACACAGGCTTGCCCGTTCCTGAACATAAGCGCGGACCGGCAAAGCATATAAGAGTCATGAAGGACTGCGATGGTGGGCAAACCGGTACGAATAGCAGCAACACAAGCAGAGATCGACCAGCCTGAGAGGTTGTGACAAACAACAATATCAGGCTGTTCAGCGCGAATTGCTTCCCGGACGTGCCGCGACATCCAGGGATTATAAATGTCCAGCAAGTGCCAAATTGCGCGTATGAGTCCAGCCGCTTTTCTGGGCTTTAGATGCCAATAGATGTTGGCAATGGGGATCCGAACAACCCTGATTCCGTCGATAAGATCTGTTCTTCGTTCCGAAGATCCAGTTGTGGCAAGGAGAACTACGTCCACACCCGCTGCAGCGAGTGGTCTATAGATAGATTCAATTGTGACCTCTGCCCCACCCCCAACGTCAGGCTTGTAAAAGGAGTTAATCACCAAGACTTTCATGGGCATTACAACTCAGTGCTGCAGGTCAGCGTTGGGAGATGGTGTACTTAAAGAATTGTATGCCCTTCATGGATCCTAATATCGTATCCACTCGCCTATAGGGTTGAACGTCCAGGTTGTTACAATGGCCAGAGTTGGAATAGCAGACACTTACCCTTATCAAGCGTGAACAGTTGTTCTTGATACTGACAACATGGTCCAACATAGTCGGGTTTATAGCTTGAGCCCTGGCGGCCGCCTCCACGTCCAAGCATGGACGTCCTAACGGATCTTTGATGGCTGCGGAATTTGAACGTTCAGGAGGGCCTTGCAGCGTGAGATTGGATGAAGCCTGCGCGCTAGCCGGGTCGCAAGGGACCAGTTGAGATGTGAGGAACAAGACAACGACACACGTCGGCCGGGCAACTAGAGGACATTTGATCATCGTTGCAACAGCCTTTCATCCAAGGATACTCCTGGTATCGTGACCTGAACCCCGTCTCGCGCAAGTCGCTTAGCAAGGGCCTCCCGCGAGACAATGTACACTTCGGTGAGCCCCCTCAACAGCCGATCCCTTTGAGCCCAGCCAACTCCTGCCAGATTAGTTGCTGCATGCTCAGTGAACCCGCTCTCAACCAACGTGGCAAATTCCGTGACGACCTTGTCCTGTAGAGGTTCGCTTAAATCTCCAAATGCGGCCAAGCCCAACTTGTTGCGACGCAATACAATCCAACCCTCTAGCGAACCTCTATTATAAGATTCTTCAAGATATCCGACGTTTGCTGAGCTGAATCCGGCACGAGTGGTCTTGATTGAATAAAGCGTCAGCCAAAGGAAAGAGTCGCCGGGACTTGCAATAAGAGCAAATCTCAAACTTGCCTCCGCGGCCGCGAACTCGCTATCGGCTTCCGCTGAGCTTCTGCGCATTACCGCATCTTCCGCTAGTCGCACCCGAACAAGTGCGCTAGCGCGCGCGAAGTCGGGGTGAGGCAGTATTGGAATGCGTCCGCCTTCGATGACGGCTAACAGATTCGGAGCGGCACCTCGCCTGAAGCTATCATCTTCGATGACGCGAGCCGCAGCAGCAGTGGCTGGGACCAATCGCAAGAAAGACGGCAGGACGACAATCGACCAGATTGCGCTTGCAAAGCCGAACGCCAAGACCGGCCCGTGCACCAGCATCTGAGCGGTGATTGGCAATCTATTCGACATACCCATAGCGGGCATAGTATTTCTGATAATAGTAGCGCCCGTGATAGGACTCATATCTTGCGAGAGCTTTGGTATCGGCTTTGTTCAATACCACCCCAAGCAGCTTGTCTTGGATTTCCGGCGAGCCGCGCAGGTTGTGCTTCACAACATCAATTTTAGTTTTGCCCCACTCCACCACAAAGACATAGGAATCAACAAATGACGAGGTGACGCGAACGTCGACCACTGGAGCCATCGGTGGCATGTCCAAAACGACATAGTCAAAGTTCGAACGAAGCTGAGTGACCAGCGCGTGCATTGCCTTCGATGCGAGGATTTCGTTGGTGTGTAGCAGCTTTGAGGTCGTTCCGGCCGCGAGGATTGCAAGCTTGGTTTGAGGATCGACGACTAGTGCGTCTTCCAGTTTTGCTTTCTGAGCGACGACTTCGACTAAGCCGATCTTGGCATCTGGCACCAGCGCACGCGACAGTGAAGGATTGCGCAGATCGGCATCGACCAGGATAACGCGCGCGCCCCCATGCGCCATAATCTGGGCGAGATTGGTCGAAAGCGTGCTCTTGCCTTCGTTTGGCAGGGTCGAAGTGGTCGCCAGCACGCGATTCTCTCGCACGATCGCATTGAGATCCACCGCCACCTTCACCGAGCGAACGGCCTCCGAGAAGCGCGACAGCGGGTTGTCGACGACATATCGCATCAAATCGGGCTCGGGATTGTTCTTCCTCAGAAGCTTGCCACCTAACACCTTCTCGCCGAGTCTTGGGGCGATGGCCGCGGTGCCGAGCGCAGGCAGAATCGCAATGCAATTCGCGCCGAGTTCTTCTTCAACTTGGCCGGTCGTGCGAAAGACCTTGTCTGCGAATTCCCGCATCATTGCGGCACCAAAGGCCAACATCATTCCGCCGAACACGCCCCCTGCCAAGATGATCAGTGTTTTGGGGTAGCTCTTCTTCAACGGTGTGGTCGCCGCACTGATTACACGGGCCTCGGTGATCGGGAACGACTGCTGCTGTACGCTTTCCATGTAGCGCTGCAGGAAGTTGTCATACATGGCCTGGTAACTTTGCGCGTTACTCTCAAGTTCGCGGAGAGCTACCTGTGCCTGATTGGTGAGTTGCGATTCCGAGACGACGCTGGCTAGGCTCGACTTGATCGCCTCCTCGCGAGTTTGAGCGATGTCGTAATCGCTCTTGTAGGACTCCTGGATGCGCCTGAGCTCGTCAATGATGTTCTTCTTGATCTCGGCCATCTGCCGGCGGAGGTTGACCGCGGCAAGGTGATCCGAGCCGTATTTCATGGCCCAGATCGATTCCTTCGAGGCCATGTCGACATATTGGCCGCGCAGCTTGACGATGGTGTCGTTCTTCAGCGCGTCGGCGACGCTGGCGTCCGGGATCTCCTGCTTCAGGATATCGTTGATACGGTCCATCCGCGCCTTGGCTTCGGCGGTGGCTGCGTGCGCCATCACGAGCTGACTGTTCACCTCGGCAAGCTGCTGCTCATTCATCAGCCGGCCGCCGGTGTCGACGATATTGTTGGCGGACTTGAAATCCACCACCGCCCTCTGCGCCGCGGAGGCTTGGGTGCGCAGTTCTTTGATACGGTCCTGCAGCCAGACGCTAGCTCGTTTAGTTGCTTGGTACTTCGCCTCAAGCTGGTCAACAATATAGGCGTCTGCAATGGCGTTAGCGATCCGAGCCGCCTTCGCTGGATCCAGCGAGGTGAAGTTGATCTCCATGACGTACGTGAAGCCGAGGCGTTTGATGGTACGATTCTTTTCGAAGCGCTCCAATGCCTTGCGCGTCAGCTCGAACTCTGTGGGCGGATGACCGTCTGAAAATAGACTAGAGATGACATCTAGCAACGCGCCAAGCACGCCGCCGCCGTTGCCGGTGAACTCGGGATCATCGATCAGATGGAGGTCCCGGATCACAGCGAGGCTGATGTTCTCCGATTTCAGGATCTCAACCTGGGTTTCCACCGTCGCGGAGTCCACCGCGATGTCGCCGAGCACGGATTGCTGCTGGAACAGTTGCACCTTGCGGGTGTCGATCACCATCGATGCGGTGGAGGTGAACCTTGGCGCGGCGGTGAAGAGATAGAGCAGCGCCAGGATCACGCAGGCCGAGACGATCGCGACCATGGTCGGAAACTGGCGGCGGATGATGTCGAGATAAGACGTGAATGTCTGCGACGCAGAGCCGTCGGCCTCGGCGAAATCACGGTTGATCTCCGAGGTCGGCTTGTTCACCTGCAACATTTATCGATTCCTGAAATCAATCCGCGATCTGCTTTTTAGGGATGGAGGTTTGTGTGGAGGCCTGGCAATTGCCTCCCGCCTTCGGAAGCAAGCCCCCTTTGCTCCGTCGCTATATATTAAGGTAGCACAAGGGCATCTGAAGTTGAACGCTGTTGATGCAGGGCAGCGCGACTTTGACACTACAATTCGCGTGAACGTTAACGCCACCAACGCAAAAGCGGCGCTCGATGGCGCCGCTCTGCTGGACTTTCGCAACAATGTCCCCCGCGCAGGGCTTTACCGCGGGCTCACCTGATTGGGGGTGGTGCCGCCGACGCCGCCGCCCGCGGTCGCGGGCGGATTGTTGGCGTTGTTGTTGTTGCCGAACCTGACAGCGCCGCCGCCATTGCCGCCGTTCGGGAAGTTGTTGCCGGTGGGGCCGCCTGAGCCGCTGCCACCACCACCGCCGCCGCCGGTCGCGGCGATCGCGACGTCGCCGGTCGCGGCCTGGTAGGCGGCGATCACGTCGGGGTTGCCGATGCCGGCGATCGCGGTCTGGATCTCACTGGCAAAGGCCTGGTCGGTCTGCGCGGCCATGCGGGCGACCTGGGCGAGGCCGCCGACGATCGCGCGCATCTGGTCCTTGGTGGTCGCGGGATCCTTGAGCAGCGCGATCAGGCCCGGCAGCGTGGTCGGATCGGAGGCGCCGAGGTCGCGCACGCGCGAGATCAGCTGCGGGCCGCCGGTCGGATATTGCTGCAAGAGGCTGTTGGGAGCGGCCTTGAAGTCGGAAATGACGGTGGCCGGCAGCTGGCGCTGCGGCGGGTAAACGGCGGCGCTGGCGGCCGTGGTGATGGTCGCGGCGAAGGCCGCGGCGGCAGCCATGCGAAGCGCGTTTCGGATAACGCTCATAAATCAACCTCCAAAAAATCAGCTGCCCCGATTCCTCGGCCCGGGCAAATGGCTGTGCAGTGCGGAACCTAGCGGAAGAGAAAACAGCTGTCCACTTATTCTAAAGACTTCGTAAACGGCGCAACTGCTTCATATCTAGACACTTTTGTGAAGCTCGCCCAGAGCGCGCGGGGCTCGGGCTGCGGTTGCGGAGCGGCCCTCCGCTCGCGGTGCGGTGGCGAGCGCCTCGGCCGCGGGGCGGCCCTCCCGGCTGGAGAAGGACTGCGCCAGGCCCGCGCCGAAAAGCGCAAAGAACGGAATGCTGTAGCCGGGCACCTGCAGCGTGAAATCGAGGCACGAATGCAGCAGCGACAGCGTCGCGGTCGCCGCGGCGGAAAGCGGGATGATGACGTCGCGCCGGCGGGTGAACACGCCCCGCGCCAGCACCAGCAGCATGATGGCCCAGCCGAGCGCCACCAGCAGCGCCATGGGGATGCCTACCTCGGAGGCAAGCTCCAGCGGCGTCGAATGCGCGGCATCCCAGACGCCGCGAATCGAAATGTTGGGGCTGCGGTAGGGCGGGAAGGCCCATTGGAAGGTGCCCATGCCGGTGCCGAACCAGGGATTGTCGGCGATGATCCGCAGCGTCGATTTCCAGGCCTCGATGCGGCCCTCGTCGACCAGGCCCTGGCTGTCGAAACGGCTGGAGACGCGCCCGCCGAGCAGCTGCAACAGGCCGAGCGCGACGGCCGCGCCCGAGCCCAGCGAGATCCAGATGCCCGTGCGCGGCGGCAGGTCCTTGCGCAGGAACAGCGTGAAGGCGACGATCATGGCGAGCAGCGACAGGCCGACGCCGGCGCGCGAGGTCGTCATGAACATCGCCATCAGGCAAATCAGCAGGCATGCGAGTTGCGGCAGGATCTCTCTTGGCGGGATCGCGCGCAGGTCGAGCGATAGGCGCCGCCACTCGATGTGCCGCTCCGGCAGGCGGCGACGGACGTCCTCCAGGATCAGCAGCATCCAGATCACGGCGGCCGAGCCGAAATAGGCCGCCGCCGTGTTGCGGTTGATGAAGGTGCCGGTGACGCTGCCGAGATAGGCCGTCTTGTCCCGCCACAGGATCATGGTGGGCTCGATCAGGAACGAGGCTACGCCGTAGAGCGCGTAAGCCGCGCCCGATATCGCAATCACCCAGAGCAGGCGGCGCGCGCGCATCCGATCGGCGCCGACGGTGATGCCGAGCACGATGGCCAGGATGTTGGCAAGCGGCGCGCCGAGCGCGAAGAATGCCTCGTTCTTGACGATGGAAGCGGACGGGGCGATCGGGACGCCGAGCAGATCCGAGGCCTGCTTCCAGATCGGCTGGAACGGCGCGACGAAGGGATGGTCGGACAGCTGCTCATGCAGCACGAAGGCATAAGCTGCAACGATCACGCCGATGCCGGCGAGCAGCCAGCGATGCGGCGGGCGGAGATCGCGCGTCGGCGCGAAGATCACCGCGACGCCAAGACACAGGCACCAGAACGCGATCGACAGATCATTGGTCGAGCCGAACGGAAACGGCGCGCCGGCGGCCACGAAGAACAGGATGAAGGCCGCGGGCAAGCTCCATGACCAGCGAATCTCGGGAAGCCGAAGGCGCATCGTCATGTCTTGCGAGCCTTGCTTAAGCCTAGAGGAAGCAATCGATCGGATAGATCTTCAGATCCACGTTGAGGCGGCTGTTCCGGCTCTGCGCGCGGAACGCATAGAATAATCCAAAGCTATCACTCCCCTGATCGAGTTTTATTCCGGGGGTTAATTCATCCGGCGGGACCAGGACGCCGATGTGCCGGTTGATGGCGGAAATCTCGATCCGTCCCTCCCCTTGCGCAAAATGCCCGCCGAGCTGGGTCACCGTGACCTTCGGCAGGCCGCGGCGCTGATGGCAGACATCCTCCTCCCACAGCTTGGTCTGCTGCACCAGCGGCTTGCCCGGGCCATCCGGCACGACGATGTCGGGGAAGGACGGGCGCAGCATCCCGAAGAACTTGCTCTCCTTGGAGTTCGCCGAGAGGCGAACCGTGAAGGACAGCTCGCCCCTGGCGCCCTTGAGGCGGGACAGGACGGGAGCATCCGGCTCGGCGGAAACCATCACGTCGATGCGGTGGCGGACGCCCATCTCCGCGCCGCGCACCGACCCGACCTGTGCAAGGGCGAAGGCGAGCGGGGTGAGAGCCAGAAGACGGCAAAATGTTCGAAAGCGCATGAAGCCCCTTGCAAGACCCTCAGGGTGACCGATCACCGGCACGCCGTGCCGCGTGCCGCCTCGATCCTGATCCCGGGCTCGTCGGCGCAGCAGAACCGCTTCGATTGCTAAACGAAAATGGCACCGGGACAAAGCCCCGGTGCCATCGTTTTTGGTCGGTCAAGTCGGCGTCTTACGGCGCCAGCTTGATGTTGTTGCGGAAGATCAGGGCGTCGTTGGCGAGATTGATGCTATCGCTGCCGGTCGCCATGATCACACGCAGGTAGTTCAGGAACTTGGCAACTTCGACGTTGCGCGAGTTCGAGACGTAGATGATGTCGCCGTTCTTCATCATGACCTTGGTGGCGAGGAAGAAGCCGCCCGGATCGCGGAAGTTCACGTTGAAGATGACCGGGATCGTCTCCGAGGTGTACTTGCTCACGTCGATGCCGAGCTGGGCCGCAACCTCGCGCGGCTCGCGGCGATAGAGATACACGGCCGCCGGATCGGCCTGGCCATCCAGCAGGCCGCCGGCTTTGCCGACGGCTTCGCCAAGGTTGATGCGCCAGGCATCGAAGTTGAACTCGCCGCTCTGGCCGCTGGCGCCGAACGCCAGGAACTTCTGCTGCTCGCGATAGACGTAGATGCTGTCGTCAGGACGCACATAGACGTTGTTCTCAGGCGCCATCACGAGATTTTCGAACGGCACGGTGGCCCGCCGTCCGCCACGCTCCAGCATGACCCAGGTCTCGAAGCCCTGGCCCTTGATGCCGCCGGCGCGGGTGATCGCATCGAGCACGCGATCCTTCGCGCCCGCCGCGCTCGCCGGATAACGCGCCGGCGAATTGACCTCGCCGAGCACGCTGATCAGCTGGGTGCGCTGCGAGGACATCGCCACGACCGCCTGCGGCTCGATGGCGCGGTTGCCGATCCTCTCGACGATCGCGCGCTGGATTTGGACCGCCGTCAGGCCTGCGGCCTTGATCTGACCGGCATAGGGCACGGTGATAAAGCCATCATTGTCGACCGACTGATCCGGGATGGTCACATAGTTACCCGGGCGGACACCGGCTTCCGCCGGGATGAACAGACCGCCTGCCGCGGCCTCGAAGATGGTGACGCTGACAACGTCGCCGATGCCGAACACGATGCTGGCGGGCGGGCGGCGATCGGTGAACACGCCGGCTAGGCCCTTGGGCTCGTGTGTGTGCAGGATCTTTACGGTCGCCGGATTGAGCGGCACCAGCTCGTAGGCCGGCGCGTTTTCCGTCTGTATCTTGTTGTTGACGTCGTCTGTCAGCGGACCCGAGCCGGGATTGGTCGAGCAGGCTCCGAGCGCCAAAGCGGCGGCCAGAAATGCTGGCTTGAAAAGATATGACTTGGCAAAGGAATGCATCAATCGCGCCCCAGGAGACCCCAATTAGCCCTTGATTGGTACGGCCTAGGGGGTGGTGCGACAAGGGTTCCCGGTAGTTAACGGAGCGATCGGTCGGCTACTGTTGCGTGCGGGACACTGTTTCGGGCTTAGTTTAAGTCTTTGTGACTATTTGTTGTATTTCGCGTGCTCGATCGGTGAGCAGATCGCCCCAATCGTGGGGGCGCTGTGTCGGGCTCAAGGCTTCTTGACCCCGCCGCCGTCTGCTAAGTCTGGGGCTATTAAGGATAGGAACTCCCCGTGTCTGGCCACCTTCTGATCCTGCTGTTGGCAGGCTCCCTTCTTGGCGCCGCCGATCGCGCATGGGGCCCCGCCGCCGAGTGCCCTGGCAGCGCCCGGGCGTGGTGTCGCGGCGCGGCCGTTGTTGAGGTGGCCGCCCCTGCGTCCACGTCCGCCTGGAAATTCACCCGGACCCAAGGGTCCAAGGATGGCGAAAGCTTCGCGGCCATCATGAAGACCGCCGACACCACCCAATCGGACCCGGACTTCGCCGGCCTGATCGTGCGCTGCGCTCCGAAGGGCAAGGTCGATGTGCTGGTGGCCTTGATCCGGCCCTTCCCGCCCCGGAGCCGCCCCAAGGTGACCATCGCGGCGAGCGGCGGCGGCACCCTGAGCTTCGAGGGAAGCATGGCGGCCGCGGGAGCAGCCGTGCTGTTGCCCGACGAGGTCTCGGCCTTTGCTGCCGGAAAGTGGCAGACGACGGCCTCCCTGTCCGTGGTGGTCAGGGAAGGCGACAGCGAGATCAAGGGTATGGTGGCGCTCAACGGGCTGCGGGAGGCCTATCATGCGCTGCTGGCAAATTGCGGCCAATAGGCTAAATTTAGCCATACAACTTAAGGGTCTTTTTAGGCGGGGAATCTAGGGTCCGGAGCACGGAGAGTGTTTCGGATGACCGCCTTTTTGATTTTCAGCTTTCTCACAGGTGCCGTGCTGGGCCAACGCTTTCGCGTGTTCGTGCTCCTGCCGGTCACAATTGCGCTGGTGCTCACCATGCTGCCGGTCAGCATGATGACCAGCCTGGGCTTCCTTGACGGCATGAAGGCTGCGGCGTTCGCCGCCATCGCCCTCCAGGGCGGTTACCTCTTCGGTTCGGGGGCGCGCTTTGCCCTTGCCGCCGCACGCGCCACCCGCGTCTTCGGTCGACCGGTCAAGGCCACGCGCTGATCGCAACGCAAGCCTCTGTTTGAAAACGCACCGCTCGCTTGTATGGTGACCTGACAGTTTCAGGATTCCGTGTCGAGCGCGCCGTTTGTCCCTCGCTTATTTTGCCCTCATCGTTTCCATCGTCTCCGCTTCCGCTCTCGAAATCGCCGGCGCCGCATTGGGGACGCAGCTGGGGTCGATCGCCGCAGCGCTAGGCCTGCTGGCCGCGGCCTCGAGCTCGCGAAAGGCCGACCACGAGCACTATCTTCGTGCGACCTCCTGGGGCCGCTGGATTCTGCTCGCCATCCCGCTGTGCATCGCGGCCCAACTCGCTCCGCTTCCGCTGCGCTTTGCGCATCCGATCTGGGCCAGCGCCCACGAGGTGATCGGGGGCCTCTCGCTCGGGCCGATCACGGCCGATATCGGCTTGACGGTGAATGCGCTGCTGCTGGCGCTTGCCGCGATCTCATTGCTCGGCGTCGCGATCCTTGTGGTCCGCAACCGCGGCCGTGCCGAGCTGGTTTTGTTCGTGCTGAGCGGCGTAACCGCGATCTCCGCCTTGATGTTGGACCTGCATCGGCTCTCGCCGGCGCTTGCCGGATCCGTCCCCCATGACCTCACGACGAGCCTGGCGGGGCTCGGCCTCATGCTTAATCTGGCGGTCATGCAGCTCGCCGCTGAACGGGCGGAGACGCATCATTCGATCGTTCGCTCGGTCGCGATCGGACTTTGCGGTCTGGTCGGAGCCTTGGTCAGTGCCGCCGCGATCTTTGGGCTGTCCGGGACCAACAGCGCCATCGCGGCGACCTTTGGCGTCGTGCTGATCCTGCTGATCCTCGTGATCCGCAGACTGGATCTGTCGCCATTGGCCGCGAGCGCGTTGTCGGTGGCAGCCCTGATCGGCGCGGCGATCGTGCTGACCTTCCTCTTCGAAAAGAATTCCGGACCGATCCTCCTACGGCTCGTTCCGGAGATGGGGACCGAGACCAAGGCCGCCCTCGAGCGCATGCTGGCCGATACACGCTGGTTCGGCGCCGGTGCCGGGACTTTTCCTGCGGTGGGCAGGATCTATCAGAGCGATGCCGGCGCCGTCCTGACGGCGCCCTCGGCGGCCACATCGGTGTTCGCGGGGATGGGTTGGGTCGGCTTGGTCGCCATGATCGCGGTGAGCCTGCTCGCTTTGGTCCGCCTGTTCGTCGGCGCCCTGCAGCGCGGACGCGACTCGTTCTTTCCGGCGGCGGCCGCGGCCTGCGTCCTGTTTGCGCTGGTTCAGAGCTTTGCCGGTCCCGGATTGCTGCACCCGGCAGCAATCCTTTGCCTTTCGGTGATCTTGGGACTGGGGCTATCGCAGAGCGTCAGCCAATCCGGATCACGATAGCGCGCGGGTGATCAGACCGCGCGGTCGCCGAGCGAGGCCCAGTAGTTCGGATTCTTGGGCGACTGAATGCGGACCCAGCGATAGGGCTTCTTCGACCACGGCATGATGTGGCCGGAGAGATTGTCCAGCACGAGATCGCCGGAGAAGGTGCGCACCACGACCACGAGATGATGCTCGCCCCAGCTGGTCACGACCTCGCTCAGCAGCACCGAGCGCGCCGGAAAGCCCTTGGCGATCAGATCGTGGCGTTTTGTCACGGCGTAATCGTTGCAGTCGCCGCTCGCCGGATGCAGCAGCCATTTCTCGCCGCGCAGCCCTTCCAGATTGGCCTCGGGACGGATCGCGGTGTTGACCCGCTGGTTGACCTCTTGCATTTGCGCCATGCGCTCGGCCGTCAGCTTCAGGCGGCCGCCCCGGAAGACGATCCGCTGCGGCCGCGGCCTGCACTCGTCCTTGTACTTCAGGCAGAAGAGCGTGAACGCCATCGGCGGCAGCGTCGGCTGGTCGAACTTGATGTAGTGGATGGCACCACGCAGCCCCAGGGGCGCCCCGACGAAGGCGGCTTCCGCTTTCTGCTGCACCCCCGCAGCAACGACGATGGCGGCGACGGCCGCCAGGAACTTCACAACTTTGCGCATGTCGCGCTCCCCGTTCTTGTTGGGGAGACGCTACGCGAGACCTCTTGAAATACGGCTCAAAGGCCACGCGAGGCTTTAATCAAAATGCGGGCTCATCGGTCGGAAACAATTAAGAATACCGATGTGTGACTTGTTCTGCTAAGAGCGGTCACGACTTCCGCTCGTGACGCTGGATGCGATTCGACCGACCCGATGGGCCTTTCCTCCCGCTTTCGCAAGAAGACCAAGCCGCGGCTTCCCGATGGCGTCCGCGTCTATGCGATCGGCGACGTGCATGGCCGCGCCGACTTGCTTCAATCGCTGTTAACCGTGATCGACGCCGACTTGGCCCGCTCGGCGCCGCAACGCGCCATTCAGGTCTTTCTCGGTGACTATGTCGACCGCGGCCCGGACTCACGCGCCGTTCTTGATCTCCTGATCGAACGCTCGAAGTCGCACGAGACGGTCTGTTTGAAGGGCAATCACGAGGTCTTCCTGCTCGAGGTGCTCAAGGACCCGACCCGCCTGCAGGAGTGGCGCCACTATGGCGGCCTGCTGACGCTGGTCTCCTATGGCGTCACGCCGACGATGAACCCTTCCGCGGAGCAGCAGGTCGAACTGATCGAGGGACTGAGACGTGCGCTCCCGCCGGAGCATCTCGCCTTCCTCCAGCAATTGCCCTCGTCCTTTACCTGCGGCGACTTCTTCTTCGTCCATGCCGGCGTCAAACCGGGCGTCCCGCTCGATCGCCAGAAGGATGAGGACCTGCTCTGGATCCGCGAGGAATTCCTCGCCTCCGAGGAGCGCTTCGGCAAATATGTCGTGCACGGCCATACGCCGGTCAGCGCGCCCGATATCCGGTCGAATCGCATCAACATCGACACCGGCGCTTATGCGACCGGCAACTTGACCCTGTTGACGATCCAAGGCGATAGTCTTCTCGCAATTTGAAAGCTCAGGCCGCAACTTCGGTGATCACGCTTCGCGCCATTGGTATCTTGACCGCGATCGCGCTGGCGCTCCACGCCGGCACGACGTTCTATGGCGATCTGGTGCGGCCGAACTTTCGCGCCAGCGACTTGTTCTCGGGCGAGATTCCGCCGGACAAGGCCAAGCTCGCGGCCGCAGGCAGCCTGGCATCCTTTTCGTGGGATGGCGACCTCCTGGCAAATCATGCGGCGGCGATGGCCGCCGACGTTCTGCACCGTCCGTCGGCCGAGGCAGGCGGAAGGGCCAGCGAGAACAAGACGGCCCAAGCCGCTGTCGTGGCAGCCTTGAAAGTTTCGCCGATCAGGCCGGCGCTCTGGCTCACGCTCGGCACGCTACAGGCCCAGGCCGGCGAGGCGGTCACGCCTGCGGTGAAGATGTCGTACCTGACCGGGTCGGTGCCGATCGACGTTGCCTTCTCACGCGTCCGCACCGTGACCTCGAGCGCCGCTGCAACCGACGAGGAGATCAAGCTGCTGGCGCAATCCGACATCCGCTCGGCGCTGGCCAACCGCTCGCGCTACGAGCCGCTGCTGATCGCGGCTTATGTGCAGGCAACTCCGCAAGGCAAGTCGCTGCTGCTGGAGACGACGAAGGTGACCGATCCAAGATTCAACGAGATCTTGCGGCGGTACTAAATCAGCGCACCGATTTCGGGTTGACCGGCACGAAGTCCTGATCGCGGCGCGGCTGATCGGATCGCCCCTGGTAGACGAACATGCCCTTCTTGGTGGCGACGATGTCGCCTCGCTGCAGGCTGTCGTCGCGAAGCAGACGTTCGGTCGCGACGAGGTCCGGATCTTCCGAAGCCGGCTTGTAGAGTTCCGGATGCTCGCGCCGCTCGCGCGCAACCCCCTTGGCACGGCGTCGCGCATCCTCGATGCGCTGCCGCCATTCGTCGCGCGAGACTTCCGGCTCGCTCGGCGGAAGATAGTCGTTGATGGACGGCTCCGGCTCAGTCTGAGCACGGCACGAGAGCGGGCAGGCGTAAAGAGCCAATCCGACAGCGGCCGCCACGGCCGCCTGAACCGGCGCGCGCGCCGGTCTCCGGCGGTCTGACAGGGACTTGCAGCGGACGGGTCGCACTCCGATGACTCCGATGGCGGGCCGAGCAGCAGCCGCAACTTCAGCTGATACGGCTGCCAATTGCAACATTTTCGGAACGCAGCGGCCGTCCCTTCAAAAAGCGAAAAACAACCCCATGCACAGTAGCCGGCACCAACCGAATCAATGACTTACGTATTTTCCGAAGTCCTGACTTGATCCGTCGGGCAAAACAGGTCTAGTATGGCATGATCCGGAGAGAGGCCGACCGATGATCGACCTATCTGCGATCGGCATCGGATGAGCGCCGCAAGGACAATAGCGTCGTTCTAAGGCCTCGTTAGGCCATCGCTGCTAGACTTCGGCATCTGTCGATGGAGTTGCCGAGAATGCGTGCAAGCCTGGTATCGTTGTTGCGCGTTGCCGTTGCGGCGTATGCCATGTCCGCCCTCACGGCTCACGCCAGCCCGCTCTGCATCAAGGAGCGCACGCCCTTCGCCTTGTCGCAAGACACGGTGAAATGGACGATGTCGATCGCCCCTGGCGCCGACTGCATTCAGGGACTGCGTTGGTCTTACATGCAGATCTTCAACGTATCCGTCGTGAGCGGGCCATCACGGGGACAATTGGCGGTGGTCGGGTCCGGCTTTCGCTATTCGGCAGAAAGGGAAGCGCGAGGCGCCGACAAGTTCACGCTGCTGATTTCGGGCAAGAACCGTCATGATCCCGGGACGTCGACTCTGGAGGTCGAAGTCAACCCGCAATAGGCAGGCCCACGACGCGCGAGGGGTATCTACTTCGCCCGAAAACGCTTTAGTAACGGCGGCTCGACCCGCTACCCCGGGTCGTATTCCCGTGATAGGGCCGGGCCCGTCCGTAAGTCGTCACGGGAGGCTCGATCCGGCTCGGGATATTCGGCGTCGCGTTGGGACGCGCGGGCTGCGACGGGTTGACGATGATCACATTGCGATTGGGCGTCGACGGATCGCTGACGCCCTGGGCCCAGGCGCCCGCAGGCACCACAAGGGCGAGTGTGATCAAGACTATTCGTTTCATGCGATATCTCCCGAGCAAGAACGTCAGGGAGGGAACACCGTTCCTTCACGACGGCATCACGGTTCGTTGCGCGACCTCACCGCGGCACGGGTGACCTCAGCGAGGCACCGCGATCAGCTTGCCATTCCTCCAGACAGCTTGGGCCGCCTGTCCGGTAGAACCGCTACCCACGTTCCGGACAGCCGTAGGCCGCGAGGCAGCCTGGGTGGTCTGCTTCTTTTTGTCGGTCGTCGTCACGATGCTGGAGCTAGTCGTGTTGGCCTGATCCTTGGTTCCTTGCGCAGACGCAGACTGAACCAGAAGGGCCGAAAACATGATTGCTGTCAAAATGCCGCGCATGGTCACACACCGGAGGAAGGAGCCGGTCGAAATGTCACAGGTTTCCGCCCAAAAGCAAGCGCTACGAAACGACCGCGCAGGACCTTTGCGGCCGGAGCATCAGCGTGTTTCACCGCAACCGACGCGATCCGGGGTGAAAAAACCTAGCGAAACGGCACTATCCGGGCTAGTTGATCGCTCTTGATGACCGAGACCGGCGACACCGCAGCCAACGCCTCGCAGGCGCAAGAGATCAAGGCCGGGCTCGTCCGCCTGTTGTCAGAGCGGATCCGCGAAGTCTCCGGCGACCCCAGGCAGATGCGGGATGTCGTCTACGAGCTGGCTCGCGTCAAGCTTCTGGAACAATTCACCCACGCCGATGCGCGGGAAGCGCGAGAGCTCCAGCAAGTCCTCGAACGCGCCATTCGAGAGGTCGAACGCGCCTTTGAGCGAAGCGAGAAGTCTTCACCGACCAGGGATGCCTCGGTCCCCGTGGCGAATTCTCCACCGGCGAACGTTCCCGTCCCCCCGCCCATTCCGACGCTCGCTGCCTCGGCGTCATCAGCCATTCCGATGGCTGCCGAGACGCCGCGGCGTCCTGCCGCACCGCCAGGATCGCCCGACCAACCCAAACGGAGCGGCGCTTTCAAGTCTCTCGTTCGATTGACCGCGATCCTCCTGCTCATTGCGGGCGCCGGCACCGCGGTCGTGTATTGGCCGCGGCTGAAGGCACAACTGACGGCATCGTCGCAGATGGCGCAGCCCGAACGTTCGGCCAAGAGCCCGGAGCCTCAGCCGGCCGCGATTCCGACTCCCTCGGCCAGCGAGGCCGCTGAACGAACCCCGGAGGGCGCAAAGGAGCCGGCGCCGGCGGCGCACCCCTCGATGCCCCTGCCGACGACGTTCGGCGTCTACGCCTTGAGCGAGGGCCAGCTCCATGAGCTCAAGCCAGTGCCGGGAAAGATTCCGGACCGGCGGGTCGCGATCTCGGCCGCCATCAACACGCCGAGCGCGACCACTTTGATGGACGGCGACGTCAAATTCATCGTGTTCAGGCCCGACGGGGGTGTCGATGCGACCGGGACCGAAGTTCGGGTGATCGCGAAAGTGTCCCGGTCGATGGGCATCGATGCCACGGGCAAGGCCGCCATGGTCAGCGCCGGCGATTCCTGGGTCATCCGCAGCATGTCCTACCCCTACAAGGTAGGTCCGATTGACGACCAGTCGAGAATGCTGTTGCTGCAACCGGAGCAAGACGGCTTCACGCTCGCGCCCGGCCGCTACGTCGTGGTGGTCAGGGGAATGGGCTATGACTTCACCATCGCTGGGACGATCACCGATCCCAACCAATGCGTCGAGCGCATCAATGCGGCGAACGGCGCGTTCTACTCGCCCTGCCCGCCGCCGCGGCGATAACGCAGCCTTTGTTTCCTATTTGGCCGGCTTGCTGTCCTTTGGCGCATCCGCCGGCATGTCGTCGACCTTGCCGTTGTTGGCGACGCATTTCTGGAAGTACTCGCGCTGGTCTTTGCCCGTTCCCTTGGCACTCCCCGCTGCGGGGTTGCCGATCTGCCTGGGCGGAAAGGCCTTGGCCACCGCGGCGTCACATGCCCGCGCCACTTCGGCAGTGATGGCCGACGCCGTCGCCGGCACGGCCAATGTCAAAGCGAATGCCAGCCCAACCAATGTCCGCAAATTCTTGACCGGCACGTCGTTGCTCCTTCACTCGGTGAATGCTTGCCGGACCATACCAAAAAGGAACGAGGCGCCAAACGGCAAAGCGCGCTGAATTGTGACTGCGCACTTGTTCGGACCATGCTCCAGAGCCGCGTCTCGAAGCACGGCCGCAGAGCGCGCAGAAATATCACCGCTCCTAGCTGTTCAGCTGCGGCGGCTTGAAATCCGGAAAGCGCGTGAGCATTGCCGTCTTGACGAACTTCAAGTGGGCGATGCTGCTCGCCAATTCCTTGAGCCGGCGCTGGCCGTTCGAGATGTCGGCCGCGAAGAGATCCTGATGATGATTGTCGAGCGGCTCCCGCTCGAGATATTCGTCGGTGCCGTTTCCGAAGGTGACGGAGGCACGGGCAAGCGCATCGTCGACACGCCGGTTGAGCCCGGCCTGCTCCCTCTCCGCCTCCTGCAAGGCGGTTTCGATCGCGGCCAAAACGGCACCGATCCGCCCGCGGTCGGTCTCCGCGTCACGCTCGGCCGAGCGGGCCTTGAAGGTTTTGTCCTCGCGGCGGGAGCCGAGAAGATTGTGTGCGCGCGCTCTCAGGAACAGCTGAAACATCCGGGCCATCCCACATACGAGATCCAGGCGGGTACCATCGGTCAGACGTAGTTAACAAATCCTGAATCCGGCGCCCGTGCGGTCTGGCTTTGTGCAATCCATGCCCGCCAAGCTCCCGCGTGCTTGGAATACAGCTCGTGCCAGCGGATCTCGCCGTCGGCAGCGGCTCCTTTTCGCACGCGGACCTCGGATGTAAATTGCCCTGTCTCGTTCGATGCAAGATCCAGAGCTTCGAACTCCGCCGTCTCTTCCGGAGACAGGCCGATCAGAACGCGATGCCCTTGGGCATCGACGAAGTATCTGCGCGGCGCGTTGTGCCTTTGATCAGTCATTCGCAGGGCCCTCGTTCATGATCCAAGGCCCCGGACGATCCTTCAGCCGCCGCTCAAAGCCACGAACAAACGCGATCAAAACGAGGACGCAAGTCGCGCCCAGCAAAGCAATCAAATACGCCATTCACGCCCACCTATGCGAGCCGCGAAAATACAGGCGGCTAAACTCTCACCATGAATTGCTACGTTCTAGGTTGCCTTTCCAAAGCTCTCAAGCGCCGCACCGCGTTAACCTAACTGCGCATGGTTATCCGACGCGGCCGCACGGCAGGATCAGCGTGCACTCTCATCGCGGCCATGGCTGTGCCACTACGATGGATGCTCGCTCTGCTTTGACCCCATCGCCGCCGGCGTGTAGGGCGCATAGAGACGATATCGTGCCGATCGCCTGCGCGAGCGCCATGCCCGCACGCCGTAGCCGCAGCAAAAGCCAGCTGCAAAAATCGAAATCAGAACCAGAATTGCAAACATTTGGAATGTTCCCAATGATCGGAACGCTCCTCCCGGTACATTTCAACGTGATGTTCTGACGACTTCAAGATCATCGGCGCTGAAAGTTTTGTCAGAGGAAGATGAAGTTTGTGCAACGTGGTGCTTGAATTTTGGCCGTCGCGAGAACCACGAGCCCGGAGGACGACGAAATCTCGCATCGTTCGGGGGCGATATCCAGCCGGCGATGTTAACCCGTGTTCACGGCGGCAGCAGCCTCGAACGAAGCGGCTGGATGCGCTGTCATCGGGCACAGTTGCGATCTGCACGATAGGTCTTGCGAAACGTTCTCGAACGTATGGAGCGGCCTCTCGGACGAGACCGCTGAAGAAGCATCCGTGCTTCTACGGAGCGCCATGCACCAACTTCATCGCGGTAAGGTTGAGAGGTTAGCTTAACCCGCGTTGTTTGTTGCGAACTTTCGGCGATTGCTTATCCATCTCGCACCGGGCTCCCCCAAGCCCGGCCCCACCCAAGCAAAGCCGTCGAGCGAACATGGGTCCGCTTGGCGGCTTTGTCGTTGTGTCGACGAGAGGATCATTTCGGTTATGGCGCGCAGGCCCTGGTCGTTCAAGGAAGATCGCCGGCTCATCGAGCTGGCCAAGTCTTCAACCTCGCTGGAGCAGGCAGCGAAAGCTCTCGGGCGCTCGCCCGATGCGATCAAGCGCATGGCGTTGCGGCTTGGTCTTTCCTTGAAGTCGAAGCCGGCAAAGAAGAGCTGATCTTAGAAGTGCCGGCGCTCGCCTCGGCTTCATGTACGGCCGCTGCAGTCCAACGGCCCCGCATCGATAGGGCCAGCCGCCCTTATCCCGGGGTCGTTCCGGTCCGCCATCGTCTTGGACGGTGAGGTGGATTGAGCGGGTTGCCGGCGGTGCCCCGCCAGCCGCCACACTTAATTCTGCGTCCTCTTCTGGGACCCCATCCCTGGGCTGGTTCCGTAGCTGGGCGTCCCCGTTCCCTTGAAGGCGCCGCCCATCGTGTCGGATCCGGAATTCGTGCCCGTGCCACTGCGCGTCGCGGAGGTGGATTGCGTGCCCGATGGCGTGTCTTTGGTCCCCTGCGCCGAGGCCAGAGAGCTCCCGATTGTCAACGCCATCACGAGACTTAACGTCCTGATCATACTGCTCAACTTTCCATGCTTGTTTCTGACCCCGAGCCGCCAGACCATTGGCCGGGCACTGCTCAGGTGGGGCCCTTCGGGCCGGTCTTTCCGTTAAACCCTATCTTAGCCCCCGCTGGCTAGGATCAATCTCCACGCCTTGCTTGAATTTCCGCCCCGCCCTGTTTTCGCCTGAGCCGGATGAGAGTGCTGCGACCAGACCTCCCGTTTGTGGCACTCGTGCTTGCGAGCACGATGGCGTTCGCCTTGGCGGGTCATTTCGCCGCTGGCGCCGTCATTCGCCAGCACCAGGCGCATCAGCTCAATGAGCTCACCGAGGTGGTTCTGCGCCGATCGGAGCTTGCGGTCGATTTCGCTGCGGGCAGCCTGGACGAGCTCGCGCGGCGCAATTTCGCCAGCTGCGAGCCGGCGGCGCTGCAAGCCATCCGCCTGCACGTCTACCAGCGCTCGGCGATCAAGGACGTCCGCCTCGTCAAGCCGGACGGCTCGGTGATCTGCTCGGCCTATTCCGAGACGCTCGAATTCGACAAGGGATGGGTGGATCGCCGCGACATGCTGCCTTCGCGCGACAAGACGCTTTCCCTGTTCCGCGTGGAGCAGTTCGGCGGCGACGCCCTGGGCGTGCTCAGGGACGTCAATGGCAACTCCGCCCTGGTCGCCATTGTCGGTGTCAATGCCAGCGTGTTCGACATCATGCCGGCCGAGCTGCGCGCGCACAGCCAGGTGATCCTCGCCTTGAGCAATGGCGAGAAGCTCGGCGAATTCCAGACCGAGGCCGGCAAGTCTCTGCCGGCGCCGATCGGCTTCGAGCGAGCGTCCGCTCGGCTCCCGCTTCATGCCACGATCCGGCTCGAGCACGCGGTGCTGTCGAGCTGGAACAACGAGGCCTATTGGCCAACGCTTGCAGTGGCGCTCGGACTTGGCGCGATCTTCGGCATCCTGCTGGCACGCAACCGCCGCATGGAAGGGCCAGTGGCCGATCTCGACCGGGCGCTGACAGCCGGCGAATTCAAGCCATATTACCAACCGATCTTCGACCTCCGGACAGGTCGGATCAAGGGCTGCGAGATTCTGGCGCGCAGGCTGCGCCGCGATGGCTCGGTGGTCCCGCCGATGAATTTCATTCCGCTCGCCGAATCCAGCGGACGCATCCAGGCGATGACCTGGCAGATCCTGGGATCGGCGCTCACCGAGCTCAGGCCATTGCTCAGGGCCGACAAGAATTTCAAGCTGTCGCTGAACGTCGTGCCCAAGCACCTCCTGAGCGCCGGCTTCGTCGAGACACTGCGGCGCACGGTTCTGACGGCACGCGTCTCCGCGCGCCAGATCGTGGTCGAGATCACCGAGCGCGACGAATTGGATGATCTCGCCCGCGCCGCGTCGGTCGTCGCCGAGCTGCGGGACCGCGGCTTCCGCGTCGCCATCGACGATGTCGGCGTCGGCCATAGCGGACTGTCGCGGCTGAAGGGCCTCGGCGCCGATACGATCAAGATCGACAAGTTCTTCGTGGACACGATCACGGTGGACGCATCGACGACCACGATCGTGGAGATGCTGGTGGCGCTCGCCAAGGACCTCAATATGAGCGTGGTCGCCGAAGGCATCGAGACCGAGGAGCAGCTCCGCGCATTGCTCGCCTCCGGCGTCGAGGAAGGCCAAGGCTATCTGGTTGCGCCGCCCCTGCCCGCCGCCAAATTCAATGAGCTCATCAAATCGCGTCGGGCTGCGCAGCCGGATGCGGCGACATCCGGTGCTAAGGCTTTGGTGGCCTGACTGGTCGGCCCCCAGAGGCTTTAACGATACTTTCTAACGATGTTTTCGGCTTTCGAACCGGAGCGGCGACCAACCTTGTATGTTGGCGCCATGCGCAGGAACCACCTCATAGCAGCCGCAAGCATCTGTCTGGCGCTGATCGCCTATGCCACGCTGGCGAAGCTGTCGGGCCGGCCTGCGCTCATGGGTCACCACGAGGCCTATTGGATCGTCGTGATCGAGCGCTTCAGCGCCTATGGCCTGCTCGGCTTCCTGCTGTCGTTCCTGCTGCCGGGACGGTTTAGCCTGGCTTGCTCGCTCGTCATCGCAGTCGCCATGGGGTTGGAGCTGATGCAAGCGTTGATACCCGATCGCGATCCAGGCTTTCTCGACGTGCTGCAGAAGGCGGCGGGCGGCACCGTGGGCGTCATGCTCGCCCAGATGATCCTGGCGTTCCTGCCCAGACCACCTGCCTGAAACGGCGAGCATGGCCTCGGCGGAGCGACCGGGCGACCCGGTCCTTACTTCATCATCTGGCCGCGCAACTCACCGCCTGGGTTGGCGGCCGTGTGAATGTTCGCGTACCATTTTCCGCCCAACAGATCCGCCGCCTGCGCCTCGGTGAGGGTTGCACTGCCTTCGATCGGGCTTTGCGCCGTCTTGAACGGCAGGGCGATGCCGGCATTCTTCCCGGCCTCGCCGGGGCCGTGAAAATGCGCCCCTATCGCCGGTCCCGTCAACCCGGTAAAGGTGACGAGGTAGGTCAGGACCTTCGTTTCGGTGTTGTAGCTCGCCTCCGCCTTGCCCGACCCGGTCGAGCTATTCGGCGGCACTTCATTGCTTCCCTTGAGCTCCGCTCGCAGCTTCACGACCTCCGCACCTGCCGTTCCGCTCGTCGCGCTGACGCCTCCGACCAGCGCCAATGCCCCCAACAGTGCCACGGACCGTCGACACACGGCTTTGCTCATGCACTTCCTCCTGCGGATTTCGTTGGTCCCGCGATGAAAACACCGAGGACTGCCGGACATTCCACCGCAGAGCTTATGCTGATTCGGGACAACGCTCGCGGGAATTAGCCATCGCAAGCGCATCACGCGCCGGCTCAGGCCGCCCCGCGCCTCGTGTGACGCTCGGAGGGAACCAGGAGCTCGGCCATCTTCCGGTGGGTGTCGTGCAGCGCTTCAATGGCGCAGTCGAGATCGAAATCCGCCTCGCGGACGGATGCAAAGAACTTGGCCGTCAGCGCCAGATCGAGCTTGACGCGCGTGGCACCGTCGCGACTCCTGCGACGATCGAGCGACAAATGGATCGCGCGGTCCCTCGCCTCCACAGCATCGCAGCCGCAAAGCGCGCCGAGCTCGTCATATGTCATCCAGATTTGAGGCATGTTCTTCCACCACGCTTGATCTATCGCAGACTAGATAGCTCTCGCTTCTGAAGGCGGAGTTTCTGCAGCGCGAATTCGAGCCAACAACGTCAACGCAATGCTAAGCGCGGCGCAGACGTGAGCCGGGTGGACTGGCGCAGCTTGTTGCCGATCCACTGTCACTTGGGCGCGCCCGTCGTGAACGGATGCCGCGGCCGTGAACGGCTGTCGAGCCTCTTGGGCAGCTTGTCGGCCTTGAGCTTCACGACCGCGCCCCGGGGGTCAGGAGCCGGCGCCTCTTCCTGGCTGTAGATCAGCGTCGCTTCGAATCTCACGTCGGGCGCTTGGCGGGCCGTTCCCGAACAGGTCGCCATCGCCCCGCTATAAACGCCGGAGAGCTCGACCTCGACCTCGTCCAGCCCGAACACGGTCGGCGGCCCGTCGGCATGTCGCCGTGTGGTCAGGACGGCCGTGAAATGCCGGTCGTTGTCGAACTGATAGGAGCCGCCATAATTGAAGAAGCTGTCGCTGCCCGAGATCCGTCCCTGGGCCAGATGCACGATGCCGGTGCCTTGCGCGTGCGCTGTTCTGAACCACGCCGCGTATTTGCCCTCTTTCAGCATGGAAACATCCACCCGTAATTTCCACGTGTATTTGCAACGAAGCTTGAGGCGCGACAATGACCGACACGACGAGCATTCCGCCACGGTTAACGCCCTGCAAAATCAATCCGTTAAATTTCTGCGGCCGCACGCGGCGGCGGCGACGTCAAAACAATTCGATGCCGTCGTCAGCCGTTTCCACGACTTCGACGCGACGCGACGGCCGTACAAGGAGCCAATGCCGCTCGAGGCCGCGCGCGGCTACCTGGTCGAGAACGCCGGGCGACAGTTCGATCCTGGCTGCGTCGAGGCTTTCCTGTTGCGCTGGGACGAGGTGGTCGAGATCGCCGGCGGTCAGCGGACAAGTCCCTTGCCGGTCGCCGCGGCCCCTCCCGCTCCCGATATAGAGCGTGCAGCAGCGAGCTCGTCAGACGCGCGCCATCCCGCGTCCCGACCGCCTGACCCGATCGATCCGCCAACATCTTGCCGCGGCACCATTTTTCTCCGGTCGCCGGTTTGAACCTGTTCCTGCTAAAGTGGCACCAAGACCTGAGAGTGATTCTGGTCACACTTGCCCCGGCGCCCTGCTGCTAGGCATCGAACCAGGACGGGCACCAGAGCATCGTCGAATTGGATGAGAATTCCCATGAAAAGCCTGATCGGCGCCTGTGTCGGCGCATTCTGCCTTGCGGCCCCCGCTTGGGCGGAGACTCCCGCTGCGATCGTCGAGGACGTCCAGGGCAAGGTCGACGGAATCGCGTTCATGGACTACGTGGCGCCAGGCAAGATCATCAAGCTCGGACCAAAGGCCAGCATCACGCTCAGCTACCTGAAATCCTGCCAGCGCGAGACCATCAGCGAAGGTGTCGTCCTGGTCGGCGCCGAGCAGAGCACCGTGCAGCTGGGCGAGGTCAAGCGGGAAAAGGTGCCCTGCGATACCAATGCGGCAAAACTGTCCGAGCGCGAGGCGAACCAGAGCGCCGCAACGACCTTCCGCACCGTGCGCTCGGACGCCAAGGGCGGACCGGCCAAGCTGCCGACGCTCTACGGCGTCTCGCCACTGGTGCAGGCCAAAGCCGGCGGCACGCTGGTGATCGAACGCACCGACGGCAAGGAGCCCACGATCAGCGTGCCGCTCAAGCGCGACGCCATGACCGGCGGCGGCAAGTTCTATGATTTCGCCAAGGCCGGAAAGACACTGACCCCGGGCGGCAGCTACCTCGCCATTCTCGGTGCCAAACGCTACACCTTCCAGATCGACGCCAGCGCCACCTCCTCGCCGACCCCGATCATCGGCCGCCTGCTGCGGCTCGAATAGGCGGACTCGAATAAGCGGAGTTGGCGACGGGGCGATGCGGCGGATCGGGGGACGGGACATCGTTGCGGCAATCCTGATCGCGCTCCTTGCGGGCGCGATCTTCACGTCCCCGCCGCTGCAGACACTGCAAGGCCTCTCGCTCGACATCCTCACCGCACTGCGTGGGAAGGTTGTCGGCGAGCGCCGCGATCCCGCGACGTCGCCGGTCGTCGTCGTGGCGATCGACGGCGAAACCTACGAGACCCCGCCCTTCAAGGGATCGCCGACGCAGACCTGGACGCGCGAGATCGGCCGGGTGCTCGGCAGTATCAGCGACGGCGGCGCCAAGGTGATCGGCTTCGACGTCATCTTCAAGAACTCGATCGAGCAATCCGAGATTCCCTTTGGCGACGCGCCGCTCGGCGCCCGGATGCGCGGATTTGACCGGGACTATCTGATCGCGCTGCGGCAGATCGCCGACAACGGCAAGCTCGTGCTCGGCGAGATCCTGAGCAATGACCAGCCGGAAGTGCCCTACCGTGCGCAGCGGCTGGCGGTGCGAAACAACGTCCGCGCGCTCAATGTCCACACCGACGCCGACGATGTCATCCGGCGGATGCCGCTCAGCTTCTCGATCGAGGGCAAGCCGGTGCCCACAATGGCGGTCGAGCTCGCCGCCCGCGCGCTCGGCGCGAAGGTCGAGATGGCGCCATCCGGCGCGGCCGGGCTGTCCGGCTACGCAATCCCGAGCACTGTACCGAACACGCTGACGCTCAACTTCCGCGGCCTCAGCCGCGACGTTCCGACCTTCTCCTTTGCCGATCTGCGCGCCTGCGTCGAAAAAGGCGACCGCGATTTCTTCCGGCGCGCCTTCGAGGGCAAGGTCGTGCTGCTCGGGACCGTCCTCAACTTCGAGGACCGCAAGCTCACCTCGATGCGCTTGTCCGGCGGCTATGACGGAACGCCGTCGGCGCGATGTGCCCTGCCCGCGGCTGCCGGCTCCGCGCAAAAGGCCCGCAGCGACGTCGCCGGTGTGTTCGTGCACGCCGCTGCGGTCCGAAACCTGATCGAGCGCGATGCCGTGACCGAGCTCGGCTTTCCCTCGCGCACCCTTCTCACGATCGCGTTCGCGGCCGTCATCGCCTGCGCGGCCGGCGTGTTTGCGCCGAGCGGCGCCCTGATCGCCTGGCTCGGCCTCACCATCGCCTACGCGGTCGTTGCCGTCGGGGCATTCGTCCATGCCTTGGCGCTGCCGCTGACCGAGCCGGCGCTCGCCAGCCTTGCCGCGCTCGCGATCATGATCGGCTATCGCTTCGTGCTGGCCGACCGCGACGAGCGCTTCCTGCGCAAGAGCTTTGCCTTTTACCTCGCGCCCGAGGTGATCGAGACCATGGTGGCCTCCGGCAAGATGCCGGCGCTCGGCGGCGAGATGCGCAACGTCACCATGTTCTTCTCCGACCTAAGCGGATTCTCGTCGATCGCCGAGACGATGACGCCGGTCGAGCTGGTGACGCTGATGAACGAATATCTGTCCGCCATGACCGACATCATCGAAGGCCATGGCGGTTACGTCGACAAATATATCGGCGATTCCATCGTCGCCATGTTCGGCGCCCCGGCCGACGATCCCGCCCACGCGCGCAATGCGGTGCGGGCCGCGCTGAAGTGCCACGAGACGCTGGCCGAGCTCAATGAAGGCCATCCCGCCTTCGCCGGTCACGGCCTGTCGCACCGTATCGGGCTCAACAGCGGCGAAGCCGTGGTCGGCAACATCGGCTCGCGCCGCCGCTTCAACTACACCGTGATGAGCGACACCGTGAACGTCGCCTCGCGGCTCGAAGGCGCCAACAAATATTACGGCACGGCGATCATGGCCTCGGAAACCACGATGGCGCAGACCGGCGATAGCTTCGCCTGGCGCGAGCTCGATGCGATCAGGGTGCAGGGCCGCGGCGAGGCGATCAGGGTGTTCGAGCCGCTGGCGGAAACCGGCGCGGAAAGCGCCGAGCAGGCCAAGGTCGCCGCAGCCTATGCGGAAGGGCTGGCGTGCTGGCGGGCACGGGAGTTTGCCAAGGCGGCCGACGCGTTCGGGGGCGTCGCGAAGATCGATCCTGCGTCAGCCCGGTTCGCCAAGCGTGCGAACGTACTGACGCAGACTCCGCCGCCGCCGGACTGGACACCGGTCAATACGCTGGAAGGAAAGTAGTGGCTTCTTACCCTCCCCTGGAGGGCCCTCCAGGGGAGGGTTAGATCGCCTAAAACGGCAGCCCCGTATAATTCTCCGCAAGCAGACGCTGCGCCGTCTCGGACGAGAGCAGGTAGTCGAGCTCCGTCTGCTGCAGACGATCCTCATATTCGATCCGGTCGGGGAAGCGGTGCAGCATCATCGTCATCCACCAGGAGAAGCGTTGTGCCTTCCAGATTCGCGCAAGCGCCTTGGCGGAATAGCCCTTGAGACCGGCATCGTCGCCGCTCTGATAATGCGCGAGCAGCGCGTGATAGAGATAGTAGATGTCGGACGCCGCGCTGTTCAATCCGCGCGCGCCGGTCGGCGGCACGATGTGCGCGGCATCGCCGGCGAGGAACAGGCGGCCATAGCTCATCGGCTCGGCGACGAAGCTGCGCAAGGGCGCGATGCTCCTCTCGATCGACGGACCCGTGATCAGACGGCCGGCGACCTCGTCCGGCAGGCGGCGCTTCAGCTCGGCCCAGAACGCGTCGTCGCTCCAATCCTCCACCTTGTCGGTCAAAGGCACCTGGATGTAGTAGCGGCTCAGCACCTGCGAGCGCAGCGAGCACAGCGCAAAGCCGCGCTCGTGCTTCACGTAGATCAGCTCGGGCGATACCGGTTTCGTGCGCGACAGCACGCCGAGCCAGCCGAACGGATAGACCTTCTCATATTCGCGCAGCACGTCCTTCGGGATCGACTTGCGGCTGACGCCATGGAAGCCGTCGGCGCCGACGATGTAGTCGCAATCGACGCGGAGCGTCTGCCCGTTCGAGCGATACGTCACATAGGGCCGATCCGACGTCAGATCGTGCGGCGTGACGTCCTCGGCATTGTGCACGACCTTGCCGCCGATCCGGTCGCGTGCCTCGTAGAGGTCGCGCGTCAGCTCGGTCTGGCCGTAGACCAGGACCGAATTGCCGCCGGAATGCTTGTGCAGGTCGATGTGGGAGAGCACGCCGTCATGGGCGATCTCGAACCCGTTGTGGATCTCGCCCTCGCGGTCCATCCGCTCGCCGCATTGCGCCTCGCGCATCAGCTTCGCAAAGCCGTGCTCGAGCACGCCGGCGCGGATCCGGGCCAGCACGTGGTCGCGGCTGTATTTCTCCAGCACGATGGTGTCGATGCCCTTGAGGTGCAGGAGCTGGGACAGCAACAACCCGGACGGCCCGCCGCCGATGATACAGACCTGAACTTTCATTTTTGCGTCCTCCCGTCGGCATTTTTTTGCATACGTTAAGGCGCAAGCCGATGGAGGGTTTCGCCTTTGTCTTGTACTATTCGAACATGAGAAGCGCGGCCCCCGCCCCGGCCATCCGGGTCTACAATCTGTTCGGCGAGTCCGGCGATCTGCCCGATGTCGTGCATTGCGAGACGATCGCCTCGCGTTCGGTGCTGCACGACTGGACGCTGGCCGTGCACCGCCATGCCCGGCTGCACCAGGTGCTGCTGATCGAGCGCGGCGGCGGCGAGGCGACGCTCGACGGGCGCGTGGTGCCGCTGAGGCCGATGCAGATCGTCAACGTGCCGGTCGGCCACGTCCACGGCTTCCGCTTCGTGCCCGATACGCAAGGGTGGGTTTTGACCATCGCCGCGGAGATCCTCGATGAAGCGCTGCTCGCCGCCGAGGGCCTGCGCGGTGCGCTGTCGCGGTCGGCCGTGGTGCGCGGCACGCCGCAGATCCGCGCCACGATGAAGCAGATCTTCGCCGAGCACGCCGCGCGCGACTTCGGCCGCGCGCATGTGCTCCGCGCCTTGTCGTCGGCCATGATCGGGCTCGTGGCCCGCGCGCTCACGGGCGAGAGCGGCGGCAACGGCACCGCGGAAAGCGGGTTGTTCCGCCGCTTCGAGGCGCTGCTGGAGCAGCATCATCTGGAGCGCTGGAGCGTCGCCGACTATGCCGAGGCGCTGTCGGTGACACCGACGCATCTCAACCGGATCACGCGGGCGGCGACCGGCGACACCGCCTCGCATCTGATCCTCAACCGACTGATCCGGGAGGCGCGGCGCAACCTCGTCTACACCAACCTGCCGGTCTCGACCATCGCCTACGCCCTCGGCTTCGAGGACCCCGCCTATTTCAGCCGGGTCTACGCCGCCGCCACGGGGGTCTCACCGCGCGCCTTTCGCGCCCGGCTCCATGGCGGCGAAGGCTGAACCACCGGACAAAGGATCAGGGCACGTCTGATCGACGCGCCCCGGATCCGCGATGTCTCTCGTTGCCACTTACCTTCGTATATAGCGCCCCATCCTTTGGATAGAGGCGCTTTACCTCCGTACAATTGAGCGGGGCACGCCCTCGCCCTAGCGTAACGGCATTCGGCGCCCTGGCGCTGGTGGCATGGAACCTCCCTAACCTCGGCGCAAGGCGGCCAACCCTGTCCGGTCGTCTGCGCCGCCTTTTCAGCAAAGCCATCGGCGCCTTCAGTTATTCCCGCCGATACGCCGCGCCATTTCGGCTGGACGGTCGGCTTTCGTGCCGAACCCGGGGAGTTGTGCATAATGTCTTCGCTTGGGAAGAGCGCGCTCTTTATCGACGGCTCCAATTTCCATGCCACCGCCAAGGCGCTCGGCTTCGAGATCGACTACAGACGCCTGCTCAGTGAATTTCAAAGCCGAGCTACGCTGTTACGGGCCTTCTACTACACGACCATCATCGAGGATCAGGAATATTCGTCGATCCGCCCCTTGATCGATTGGCTCGACTACAACGGCTTCACCGTCGTCACCAAACTCGCCAAGGAGTTCGTCGACCCCGCTACCGGCCGCCGCAAGGTGAAGGGCAGCATGGATGTGGACCTCGCCGTAAGCGCGATGGAGCTTGCCCAGCACGTCGATCAGATCGTGTTGTGCTCGGGCGATGGGGATTTCCGTTCGCTGGTCGAAGCCTTGCAACGCCGCGGCGTCCGCGTGACCGTCGTCTCCACACTCTCCACTCAGCCGCCCATGATCGCCGACGACCTGCGCCGGCAGGCGGACATGTTCATCGATCTGGTGGAGTTGAAGCCAAAAGTGGGGCGCGATCCACCCGATCGACCGGTATCGCGCGAAATGCGGCAGCCACCGCAATTCCTCGCGCGCGGAACCATCAGGCGCGACGACCGGGTGGAATGATCGAAGGACGCCGGCCCGACACCTCACACGTCGAAGAACACCGTCTCCTCCGGCCCCTGCAGATTGATCGTGAAGGAATACACGACCTTGCCGGCGCGCTCGCTGCGGGTTGCGATCAATGTCTTGCGGCGCACCGGCTGCTCGATCAGGTTGAGCACGGGATCGGCGGCGTTGGCCGCCTCTTCGTCCGAGAAATAGAGCCGCGTGTTGAGGCCGATATTGATGCCGCGCGCGACGATCCAGACGTTGACGTGCGGCGCGCATTTGCGCCCCGTCCTGTCGGTGATCGCACCCGGCTTGATGGTCTCGAAAGTGACGAGGCCGCTGTCGAAGTCGGAGCCGGCGCGGCCCCAGCCGCGAAACTCGTCATCCGGCGCGCCGGCGGAGCGATCGGCGGGGTGGTTGTAGCGGCCGGCCGCATTCGCCTGCCAGATCTCCAGCAGCACGTCGCGCAGCGGCGTGCCGGTGCCGTCGAGCACCTTGCCCTCCAGCGTGATGCGCTCGCCTTTGGTGTTCGGGCTCACCAGCACGTTGGAGAAGTTCTTCTCGAAGATGTCGAAGCCGGCCATGGCCGGGATCAGGCCGATATGTACGTAGGGCCCGGCGGTCTGCGAGGCGGTTTCCTTGAGATAATTGAGCGGTTGCGGCATGGGCGTTAGTTCCCCGCGGTGCGATTTTCGAAATAGGTGGAGCGCTGGCCGCGCAGCACGATGTCGAAGCGGTAGGCGAGCGAGTCGAACGGCGTCGAGGCGTTGAGGTCGAGCGGCGCCACGAGGCGGTCGAGCGCGTCCTTGTCCGGGATCGTCGTCAGGATCGGGCAGACCGGGATCAGCGGATCGCCTTCGAAATACATCTGCGTGATCAGCCGCTGCGCAAAGCCCGAGCCGAACACCGAGAAGTGGATATGGGCGGGGCGCCAGCTGTTGACGTAGTTGCGCCAGGGATAGGGGCCCGGCTTCACGGTGCGGAAGTAATAGTAGCCGGTGTCGTCGGTGAGCGCGCGGCCGCAACCGCCGAAATTCGGATCGATCGGCGCCAGATAGGTGTCCTTCTTGTGCCGGTAGCGGCCGCCGGCATTGGCCTGCCAGAACTCGACCAGCGTGTTCGGAACGCCCCGGCCGGTCTCGTCCAGCACGCGGCCGTGGACGATGATGCGCTCGCCGACGGGATCGCCGTCCTTGGCGTAGTTGCGGATCAAATCATTGTCGAGCGGGCCGAGATCGTTGTGGCCGAACACCGGCCCCGTGATCTCCGAGATCGAGTTCTCCAAGGACAGCAGCGACTGGCGCGGCGAGCGCAGCACCGAGGACTTGTAGCCTGGCGCATGCGCCGGCGGATGCATCGCGCGGTCGCGCTGGAAGAAGCCGCCGTCGCCGAGCGGCGGCGTGAAGGGCTCGGGACGGTTGAGGCGGGGATCCCGCAAGGCTGGCGCCTGGGCATTCATCGGCGTTGTCTCTCCCTGGGAGCCCGGGGTCGGGCGGCTTATCGGGAGAGCATGAGCCAGCCTATTCTCAAAATAAATAGATGAATTATAATGAATTGCATGAAGGAAATCGATCATTTGGCGCTCGACGGCCATGCCCTCGAGCTGTTCCTGGCGGTGCTGGAGGAAGGCTCGGTGACGGCGGCAGCGACGCGGCTCGGCCTCACCCAGTCTGCCGTCAGCCACGGGTTGAACAAGCTGCGGCGAATCGCCGGCGATCCGCTGTTCGCCAAGTCCGGCCGTGGCATCGTTGCGACGGCCCATGCGCAGGCACTGGCCGGCAAGGCACGCGCGCTGATCGACGAGATGCGCAGCTTTGCCGGTGGTGTCAGCTTCGCGCCGGAGGAGGCTCAGCTGTCGCTGACGATCGCCGCCAACGACTTCCAGCGCGACCTGCTGTTGCCGCGGTTCTTCGATCACGTCGCCGCACAAGTGAAGAGCCTGAACCTGCGCGTGATCCCCTCGCAATCGCCCTCGCCCGCGATGCTGCGCGAAAACCGCTGCGACCTCCTGATCACGCCGCTGCCGCCGTCGGGCGTCGACATCGTGCAGAAGCGGCTGCTGAGGGATCACTACGTCTGCTACTACGATCCCAAAGCGCGCGCCGCGCCGGCCAGCCGCAATGCCTATCTCGCGGCGCGTCACATCACCGTGGTCTATACCGACAATGAGCGGCTCGACTTCGACCGCCGGCTGGCAGCGAACGGGCTCCACCGCGACATCGCGATCTCCGTGCCGAGCTTCTCAGGCGTGCCGTCGTTCCTGCGCGCCTCACAGATGCTGGCGAGCATGCCGAGCCTGCTCGCGTCCGGCGTAATGCGCGGCTTTGCGCAAACACCGATCCCACTGGCGTCCCGCACGAAGACCCTGGCCGAGCTGCCGATGTTCATGGTCTGGCACCAGCGCTACCAGAAGGACCCGGCCCACCGCTGGGTCAGGAGCCAGCTCGAGGCCGTCGCGGCGACGGCCGCCACGTTCTGACCTGCCGTTCTCCTGATAGCAGGCGCCGCGCTCCGCAAGACTGCCCTTCCCAAACCCACTGGTTGCGCAGGGGGAGCCGCGCTAAAATCCTCCCATGACAGTGACTGACATTGCGAACCGGACCTACAATCACAGCTGGCGGCTGGATCCCATCATCCGCAGCCTGCTCGATACCGACTTCTACAAACTATTGATGTTACAGATGATTCGGGAGGATTACCCGAGTCAGAATGTGACCTTCTCGGTCATCAACCGCTCGCGCCATGTGCGCCTTGCGGAGATCATCGACGAGGGCGAGCTGCGCGCCCAGCTCGACCATGCCCGCACCATCCGCTTCACCAAGAAGGAGCTGATCTGGCTGGCCGGCAACACCTTCTACGGCAAGACCCATATGTTCTCGGCGGATTTCATCCGCTGGCTGGCGGAATTCCGCCTTCCCGAATACGAGCTGCGCAAGGTCGAGGGCCAGTACGAGCTGCATTTTCACGGGCCCTGGACCCACACCACGATGTGGGAGATTCCGGCGCTTGCGATCCTCAACGAGCTGCGTTCGCGTGCGGCCATGAAGGGCCGCGGCCGCTTCGAGCTCGACGTGCTCTACGCCCGCGCCAAGGCCAAGTTGTGGACCAAGGTCGAACGGCTGCGCCAGCTCGAGAACCTGCGGCTCTCCGACTTCGGCACGCGTCGCCGCCACGGCTTCCTCTGGCAGCGCTGGTGCGTCGAGGCGGTGAAGGAAGGCCTCGGCCCCTCCTTCATCGGCACCTCCAACGTGCTTCTCGCGATGGACAACGATCTCGAAGCCATCGGCACCAACGCGCACGAGCTGCCGATGGTGGCCGCCGCGCTCGCCAGGGACGACGAGGAATTGCGCTGGGCGCCCTACCGCATTCTCGACCAGTGGCGTCAGACTTACGGCGGCAACCTCCTGATCGCGCTGCCCGACGGCTTCGGTACCAGGACCTTCCTCCGCGATGCACCGGAATGGGTCGCCGATTGGACCGGCTTCCGCCCCGACAGCGCGCCGCCGATCCAGGCCGGCGAGGAGATCATCGCCTGGTGGCAGAAGCAGGGTCGCAACCCCAAGGAAAAGCTGCTCGTCTTCTCCGACGCGATGGACGTCGGCTCGATCGAGGACACCTATCGCCACTTCGCAGGGCGCGTGCGGCTCTCCTTCGGCTGGGGCACCAACCTCACCAACGATTTCGTCAGCTGCACGCCGGACGGCTCGATCAGCCTCGATCCGATCTCGCTGGTCTGCAAGGTCTCATCGGTCGACGGCCGTCCGGCCGTCAAGCTCTCCGACAATCCGGAGAAGGCGACCGGCCTGCCCTCGGAAATCGAGCGTTATCTGCGCGTGTTCGGCGACGCCGGTCGCGTGCGCAAGCCGGTGCTGGTGTAGGACATACGTCCACGGAGAGCGTGTAGCGCCCGTCCGACGCTACGTCGTCATTGCGAAGAGCTCTTGCGACGAAGCAATCCAGAATGATGCCGCGGAGGCAGGCTGGATTGCTTCGCTGCGCTCGCAATGACAAGGCATTGGTTCGCGATATCACATCAGCTCCGATTTCGCGGCATTTGAAACGATCTGCGCGCATCCACGTCACATTACCTTCACCCTCCGTCACAATCCCTCGCACTTTTCAGGTCCAGTTAAGCAACCATCTCGTCTACTTTGCGTTGCAGGCGCAACGCCCCTGCCGGGCGCGTCGATCGACTTGGGGACTGGTGTGTTTCGCAGAACAGCGGCGTCGGCGGAGGGCGGCAACCTCCTTCACGTCATCAAGCTCGTCTCGCCTTTCGTGATGGTCGTCGTGCTGCAGGCGGCGATCGCCGGATTCAGTCTCGAGGTGATGTCGTCGGTCCGCGCCTATGTCGCCGGCGAAGCACTCTGGTCGCGCTCGCAGAAGAACGCGGTCTACTTCCTCAATCTCTATCTGCATTCGGGCGAACCGAGCCAGTTCGCGCAATATCAGGCTTCACTCGCCGTCCCCATCGGCGACGAGTTCGCACGCTGGGCGCTGGAACGCGATCCGGTCGACGTCGAGGCCGCCCGCGTCGGCTTTCTGCAAGGCGGCAACCATCCCGATGACGTCCCGGGACTGATCTGGCTGTTTCGCTATTTCAATCGCGTCAGCTTCCTCCAGGACGCGATCAGGGAATGGGCCGCCACCGATCCCATGCTGCTGGAGCTCAGCGTGTTCGGCGAGGTCATCCGATCCGAGCTGAAGAAAGGTCCCATTCAGGACGACGACCGCCTGCAATTCCTGTCGTCGCGGCTATCGGAGCTCAATGCCCAGTTCACGGTGCACGCCAAGCAATTCTCCACCGTCCTCGGCGAAGGATCCCGGGCGATCAAGCTGACGCTGACGGGCATCAACATCATCACGGCTGCGGCGCTGATCCTGCTCCTGATCTGGCATACGCGGCGCCTGGTGCGGCAACGGCAGACCTTCGAAGACGCCTTGCATGCCGAGAAGGAGCGCCTGGCCTGGCAGGCATCGCATGATTGGTTGACCGGCCTCTCCAACCGCCGCGCCTTCGAGGCGCGCCTGCAAGCCGAACTGGACAATGCCGCGGCGGGTGCGCTCGCCCTCATCCTGCTCGACCTCGACCAGTTCAAGAGCGTCAACCACAGTTGCGGCCACCTCGCCGGCGACCGCCTGCTCTGCCAGGTCTCGCGCCTGCTGCAGCAGGACCGGCATGCGCATGATCTGGTGGCCCGGCTCGGCGGCGACGAATTCGGCCTGATCCTGCCGCGATGCTCGCCCTTCGATGCCGTCGACATCGCCGAGCGTCTGCGCCGGTCGCTGGAGCTGTTCAATTTCGCCTGGGACGACCGTTGCTTTGCCGTGACCGCCAGCATTGGCGTCGCCTGCATCGCAGACGGCAACATCACGCTCGAGGATGCGATGCGACGCGCGGATGCGGCCTGCTACCGCGCCAAGGAAAAGGGCCGCAACCGCGTTCAGGTCGAGAACGGGCGATCGGACGTTGTCGTCGTTGCGCCACGCCCGCGCGAAGCGGTCGCTGCACGAGGGTAATGGCATCGTCACCGCAGGGGCAGAATTCCAAGTCCTGCGAGATGGGTGTCGACGAATTGTTCGATCTGCTGGCGCAGCATCTGCGACGGCACGGCCACCATGCGCTCCTCGAGGCCGAGCGAGATGATGCCATGCACGGCGGAAAACAGCGTGCGCGACAGCAGCGCAATCTTCACGTCGTCCGCATCCGGCAATAGCCGCACCAGGGGCGGATGCATCAGCGCGAACGCATCCAGCACCATCTGGAGGATGTCGTCCGGATAGGGGCGATCGTCCTCCATCCGATGCTCGAACAGGGAACGCAGCAGATTGGCGTGCGCGGCGAAGAAGTCGAGATAAGTCTCGGCGAGCCCATAAAGCTGGCGGACCGGATCCTCGGCGGGAACAGCACGGAGCCGGGCCGTGAGCGCCTGAACCGTTTCCCGGTTCACCGTCAGAATGACCCCGTCGAAGTCGCCAAACTCGTTATAGACGCTGCCGACCGAGCAGCCGGCCGCCTCGGCAACATCCCGAACCTTCAATGATCTCAGCCCCTTAGCTGAGATGATGCCGCGGGCAATTTCGACGATCTGGAGCCGGCGCCGAAATTTTTTCTGGTCGCGCAGCGATTCTTCTTGAACATTGTTCATTTTCAAGCTACTCATGTGAACATTGTTCAATTTAACCCGGAGACCTGGAAAATGCAAACCCTTGCTGTCGATATCGCCACCACCTTCGTCGATGACGCCGCCGCCCTCGTCGCCGGCTTTGGCCGGGCCCTGCTGCGGCTGGCCATGGCCCCGGTCAACCGCATCGCCAACGCCTGCGACGTTGCCGGTGTGCTCGCCGAACGCCGGGCGACTCTTCGGATGTGGCGGGCGAGCCGTGCCCGTGCCCGTCACGAGGGCCGCCGGTTCAGCCTGCTCGGCCGCTTCTCGCCGTTTCGCCACCTCGCCCATCTCACCTGAGGCGCGCACGCGGGTCGGCTCGAATGCAAGCGCCGGCTGCAAGGATGGACTTAACCATGTCCGGACGGGCGTGGCCGATCCGGCGGATTTCGACGATGCGGTTCAGTCTTTCCTTCATCGCCCGGCGCCATATCCGGGCGAGCGAGGCCGCTCCGCCCGGCCTCGACCGGATATTTGCGAACCTAACGATGCCGATTGGAGACCAACAGGATCGGAGGAACCGAGGGGACAGAGCAGGCCAGCAACTTCGTTGCCGCGCAATCGTTCGCCCTATGCTTCCGGTCGTGACGTTTCACAGACAACGTAACCACCTCAGTCTGCCTTGCCAAAACAGGACCAGTCATGATCAGGGAATTGATGTCGTCACGCCGCTTTGCGCCGCTGTTCTGGGCGCAATTCTTCTCGGCGCTCAATGACAACGTGCTCAAGAATGCGCTCGTCATCATCCTGCTCTACAGCGCGGCGACGAGCCACGGCGATGCGCTGGTGACGGTGGCAGGCGCCGTCTTCATCTTCCCCTACTTCATCCTGTCCGGGCTCGGCGGCCAGCTCGCCGACAAATACGTCAAATCCGTCGTCGCAAGGCGGCTCAAATTCGTCGAGATCTTTGCAGCTTGCTTCGCCGCTGCCGGCTTCTTCCTGCATTCGGTGCCGCTCTTGTTCGCAGCGCTCGCACTGTTCGGAACCATCGCCGCGCTGTTCGGCCCGGTGAAATACGCGATGCTGCCGGACCAGCTCGAGCTCGGCGAACTCGCGACCGGCAACGCGCTGGTCGAAGGCGCGACCTTCATGGCGATCCTGCTCGGCACTGTCGCGGGCGGCCAGTTCGTCGCCGGCTCCGCGCATATGGGCTGGGTCGCATCCGCCGTGGTCGTGCTGGCCGTGTTGTCCTGGGCGTTCGCGTCCCGCATTCCGCAGACGACGCCCTCCGCGCCTGAGCTGCCCGTCGACGCCAATCCCTGGACCTCGACGGTGAGCCTGCTCAGGACGCTTCGTGCCGACCATCGCCTCTGGGACGGCACCGTGATCGTCTCCTGGTTCTGGCTGGTCGGCGCCATCGTGCTGTCGCTGCTGCCGGCGCTGATCAAGGACGTCGTCGGCGGCACCGAGGGCGTCGTGACGCTGTGCCTTGCCATCTTCGCGATCGGCATCGCCATCGGCTCGCTGTTTGCCGCCAGCCTCAGCCACGTTCGCCCGAACCTCGCGCTGGTGCCGATCGGCGCCATCATCATGGGCTTTGCCGGCCTCGATCTCGCCTGGGCCATCGGCGTCACCGCAAAGGGGCACGAGATCACCGCGCTCGGCTTCGCGACTTCGTTCGGTGGCCTGCGCATGCTGGCCGACTTCGTCGCCTTCGCCTTCGGCGGCGGCCTGTTCGTCGTGCCGTCCTTTGCCGCGGTCCAGGCCTGGTCGCAACCTTCCGAACGCGCCCGCATCATCGCCGCCGGCAACGTGCTGCAGGCTGCCTTCATGGTGGTCGGCTCGCTGTTCGTCGCGCTATTGCAGGCGGCAGGTTTGCATATCGGTTGGATCTTCTTCGGCCTCGGCGTCGCCAGCTTCGGCGCGGTGTGGTTCGTGCTGACCAAGTGGGGCAAGGAAGGCGTGCGCGATGCTGGCGGGCTTCTGTTCCGCGCCCTGTTCCGTACCGAGGTGCGCGGCCTCGAAAACCTGCCGCCTCCCGGCACGCGCATGCTGATCGCGCCGAACCATGTCAGCCTGATCGACGGCCCGCTGCTGCACGCCGTGCTGCCGATCGACGCGAGCTTTGCGGTCGACACCGGCATCGCCAAGGCCTGGTGGGCCAAGCCGTTCCTGCGCGCCGTCAAGCACTACACGATGGACCCGAGCAAGCCGCTGGCCGCGCGCGACCTGATCAAGCTGGTGGCGGCGGGCGAGCCTGTCGTGATCTTCCCTGAGGGACGGATCACCGTCTCGGGATCGCTGATGAAGGTGTATGACGGCACCGCGATGATCGCGGACAAGGCCGACGCCGTGGTCGTGCCGGTCCGGATCGAAGGCGCGCAACGCTCCTATCTCAGCTATCTCAACTCCAGCCAGATCAAGCGGTCCTGGTTTCCGCGCGTGACGGTGACGATCCTGCCGCCGGTCAAGCTTCCGGTCGACGAAACGCTCAAGGGCAAGGCACGCCGCAACGCTGCCGGCGCCGCGCTGCAGGACGTCATGATCGACGCCCTCGTCAAAAACGCCATGCTCGATCACACGCTGTTCGAAGCCCTCGGACACGCCTATCGCGACCGCGACACCGGCAAGGTCATCATCGAGGACGCGCTCGGCACCAAGCTGACTTATCGCAAGCTGATCCTCGGCGCGCAGGTCCTGAGCCGCAAGCTCGAGAACGGCACCGCAACCGGCGAGAATGTCGGCGTGCTGCTGCCGAACTCCGCGGGCGTCGCCGTCGTCTTCATGGCGCTGCAGAACAGCGGCCGGGTGCCGGCGATGCTCAATTTCTCGGCCGGTCCGGTCAACGTGCTCGCCGCCATGAAGGCCGCGCAGGTCAAGACCGTGCTGACGTCGAAGGCCTTCATCGAGAAAGGCAAGCTCGACAAGCTGATGACTGCGATCTCCGCGGAGGCACGCGTCGTCTATCTCGAGGACGTCCGCGCCTCGATCAGCCTCGCCGACAAGATCAAGGGCCTGCTCGCCGGCACGACCCCGCGCGTGCCCCGCCAGGCCAACGATCCCGCCGTCGTGCTGTTCACGTCGGGCTCGGAAGGTACGCCCAAGGGCGTGGTGCTGTCCCACCGCAACATCCTCGCCAACGCGGCGCAGGCGCTGGCGCGGGTCGATGCCAATGCGAATGACAAGGTGTTCAATGTGCTGCCTGTGTTCCACTCGTTTGGACTCACGGGCGGAATGATGATGCCGATGCTGGCGGGCATTCCGATCTACATGTATCCCTCGCCGCTGCACTACCGGATCGTGCCCGAGCTGATCTACCAGACCGGCGCTACGATCCTGTTCGGCACGGATACGTTCCTGACCGGCTATGCGCGCTCGGCGCACGCTTACGACTTCCGCACCCTGCGCCTCGTCATCGCCGGCGCCGAGGCGGTCAAGGACCGCACGCGGCAGGTCTTCATGGAGCGCTACGGCATTCGCATCCTCGAAGGCTATGGCGTCACCGAGACGGCGCCGGTGCTGGCGATGAACACGCCGATGGCCAACCGCCCCGGCACCGTCGGCCGTCTCTCGCCGCTGATGGAAAGCCGCCTCGATCCGGTCCCCGGCATCGAGGAAGGAGGACGCCTCTCGGTGCGCGGCCCGAACGTGATGCTCGGCTACCTCAGGGCCGAAAAGCCCGGCGTGCTCGAAAAGCTCCCCGACGGCTGGCACGACACCGGCGACATCGTTTCGATCGACGCGGCCGGCTTCATCACCATCAAGGGCCGCGCCAAGCGCTTTGCCAAGATCGCGGGCGAAATGGTCTCGCTGTCCGCGGTCGAAGCCATCGCGGCGTCGCTATGGCCGCAGGCGGCATCCGTCGCCGTGTCGATCCCCGACCAGCGCAAGGGCGAGCGCATCGTGCTGCTGACGACCGAGAAGAACGCCGAGCGCAGCGCGATGCAGGCCCAGGCCAAGGCGATCGGCGCCTCCGAGCTGACCGTGCCCGCTGCGATCATGGTGGTCGACAAGGTGCCGTTGCTCGGCACCGGCAAGACCGACTATGTCACGGCCACGACGATGGCCCGCGAGCAGGGATCCCCGCCCGAGCGCGAGGTCGCGTAAGAGGTTGCGAGACGGGCGGCGCGGGGTCACGCCGCCGTCCGCCGCTCCTGCGCGTAGCGCACCAGCGCGGCAAAGCGATAGATGCCGTGCATGAACTTGCCGTAGGGCATAGTGATGAACAATGCGAACACCGCGCCGAGATGCAGCGCCAGCAACGGGCCCATCGCGGCGGTCTCGCGCAGCACCAGCAGCAGCATTCCGGTGAGGCCGGTCAGGAACAGCATGGCGATGAAACCGACGTCCATGCCGTAGCTGTATTCGTCGAGCAGCGCGGGATCGCTCCGCATCTTGGCGGCGAACAGGCCGATCGGCCCGACGATCAGGCCGATGCCGCCGAGCGTGCCGAGCACCACGGGCAGGTCCCACCACGGATACGGCGCCTCGCGGCCGAGCAGATAATGATAGAGCGTCGCCACCGAGGTCGCTGCAAAGCATAGGACGAAGCCGTAGAAGGTCAGGTGATGATAGAGCTTGCGCCGGTCGGTCGGCTTGTCGTCCTCGTTGTAGCAGCCGACGCCACCGCCATGGAGATAGCGCAGCTCGCCGGCGTCGCGGATCGCCTGAAAGATCGAGCCGCCATTGGCGCGGCCGCCGATCGGTGTGCCGATGTCGCGCCAGAAGGCACGCACGCTCATGACGAGTGCGAGGATCGCGTAGAGGAATGCGGCGCCAAACAGCGCGACCATCGCGTTGTGCGGCATCAGCTTGTAGAAGGCGCCGGGCCCGGTGTGCACGCCGAACAACACGCCGCGGTCATTCAAGGCGGCAAAGCCGAGAATGAAGATCGCCATGCTGAGCGCGGCGGTGATGCTGATGACGAGGCCGTTGCGCGCGAAGGCGCCGGATAGCGGCCGCGGCCAGGCATAGGCCGCATAGGACTCCGCGCGCGCAACCGCCAACGTCTTCGGGACGTTGACGTTGAATTCGTGCGGCGGCGAGAACTGGCAGTCGACGTAGCAGGCGCCGCAGGAATGGCAGAGATTGGCGAGATAGTTGAGATCGCCGTCGGAGAAGGCGCGCCGCATCTCCATGGCCGGAAACACCGCGCACAGGCCCTCGCAATAGCGGCAGGAATTGCAGACCGTCATCAGACGGTCGGCTTCGTCGAGAGTCCTAGTTCCGTGCATGTTTCGCCGCTTCCCGTCCTGCGATCCGCCCGAACACGCTGCCGATCGTCATGCCCATGCCGGCCGCATAGCCCTTGCCGAGCACATTGCCGGCCATGATCTCGCCGGCCGCGAACATGTTGGCGGACGGCTTGCCGTCCTTCATCAGCATTCGCGCCTCCTTGTTCACGCGCGTGCCGAGGTAGGTGAAGGTGATGCCGGGCCGCACCGGATAAGCGAGAAAAGGCGGCGTCTCGATCCGGCGCGCCCAATGCGTCTTGGGCGGCGTGATGCCCTCCGTCACGCAATCATCCAGAATGGTGTGGTCGAAGGTCCCGGGCCGCACCGCGGCGTTGAACTCGGTGATGGTCTGTTCCAGCGCGGCCGGATCGAGCGCGAGCTTGCCGGCGAGCTCCGCGATCGTCTGCCCGGCGATCGGCGGAAACAACGTCGGCATGAAGCTGGTCACGACGGTGGAATCGAAGATGATGTAGGCGATCTGGTCGGGCTGCGCCGCGACCAGCCGGCCCCAGATCGCGTAGCGCTTCGGCCAGAGGTCCTCGCCCTCGTCGTAGAAGCGCTGGGCATGCTTGTTGACGACGATGCCGAACACGACGGAGTCGTGCCGCGTGATGATGCCGCCGTCGAATTTCGGCGCGCGGGCATCGATCGCGACCGCATGACACTGCGTGGGATCGCCGACCTCCTGCACGCCCTTGTCGAGCAGCATCTTCAGGATCGAGCCGCGATTATAGGGCGTGCCGCGGATCAGGAAGTTGTCGGCCGCCTCGCCCCAGTATTGCTTCAGCCATTCGATGTTGGCCTCGAACCCGCCCGCAGCGGCGACCAATGAAGTCGCGCGGATCTCGCTCTCGCCCTTGACCGGCCGCTTGAGGCGCGCGGCGAGGAACATGCCGTCCTCGATCACGAGATCGATCACCTCGGCGTCGTATTCGACGTCGACACCGAGCCGCTCCGCGGTGAGATAAAGCGCGTTCAGCATCGCCCGCCCGCCGCCCAGGAAGAAGGAGTTGGTGCGGCCGAGGCTCAGCGTGCCGCCGAGCGAGGGCTGCCAGCGCACACCCTGCTCCACGATCCAGTTCAGGATGTCCTTGGATTCGCGGATCATATGTCGGGCGAGCACCTCGTCGGTCTGCCCGCCGGTGACGCGCAGCAGGTCCTCCCAGAATTCTTCCTCAGTGTAGGGGCCGGTCAGGATTTCGGTCGCCGCATCATGGGCGCAGCGCATGTTGCGGGTGTGGCGGGTGTTGCCGCCGCGATAGAATTTCGGCGCGCCTTCGAGCACGAGCACCGAGGCGCCGCCGCGCCGCGCGCTGATCGCCGCGCACAGGGCCGCATTGCCGCCGCCGATCACCAGCACGTCGTATTTGCTGCTCATACCGTCCGCCCGACGGCACGCGAGATTGGAGAAATTCTGTCCGTCAGTGGCATGCTCGACCTTCCAGCGTTGCGCATTTTGTCGACAACTAGCGCCTCGCCCTGCGCGCTGGACGCGCGTCTTCAGCCAAAGCCGATAAGGCATTGTCGAGAATCTCGGTCGGACCGCCCAGCGTGCGCGTCAGGCGGATGGCTGCCTTCAGCAACAGCGACGCCATCGTCTTGATATTGTCTCTCGTGAAGCGCGGCTTCGGCCCCGAGAGCGACAAGGCGCCGACGCACTTGCCGCCGGACCCGAACACGGGGCAGGCCAGCCCGGCACAATCCGGATCGCGCTCCCCGAACGACACTGCGATGCAGGCCTCGCGAATCGCGTCATAGGTCGCGCCTTTCTCACCGTCGAAGGCGAGAATAACCCGGCCCGCCGCCCCGCGCTCCAGCGGCAGCAGCATGCCGGCCTCGACGCGGTCGAGCGTCGAGTGTTGGGAATCGACGCGGAACACGCAGAGCCGGCGCTTGGCATCATGCCGCACGTGGTACGACGGACTTTCGGTGCCGTCGGCCACGAGCTGGCGCAGCAGCGGCATCACCCGATCATGCAGATTGTTGTTGCGCTGGTACACCGCACCCAGCCGGAACGGCGTCGGCCCGAGATGGTAGCGGCCGTCGGCGAGTTGCACGAGGTAGCCGAATTCCTGAAGCGAGGCCATCAGCCGCAACAGCGTGCTTTTGTACATCTTGGTGCGCTTGGCAAGCTCCGCCAGCGTCATCGGCTCCGGGGCATCCTCGAACGCGGCAAGGATCGTCAGAGCGCGGTCGACGGCGGCGACACCGGGCGAAGGCATGGCGTTTCCTATTGGGGGAATCCGGAGGGATCGATGAGCTTAGCGATGACGGGAAAGTAAGCATCCCCCATCCCCTTGTCGATCGTCTCCTGGAAGATGGTGCGCATAAGCGCGGCACCGCGCAGGTTGAGCCCAGCCTGCGCGCCGAGCTCCAGCGCATAGGAGAGGTCCTTCATTGCATATTCAGTGGAGAACGCCCGCAGCGGAAACGCCCCGGCGACGATCGCCTTCATGCCGTGATTGCGCAGGGCAAAACTGTCCGCCGACCCCTTGGACAACGTCTCCAGCAGCAGCTTCGGCTCGACGCCGCTGTGCTTGGCAAGCGCGACGGCCTCCGCCAGCGCATTCACCGTCTCGAACAGCACCATGTTGTTGAGGATCTTCGTCACTTGGCCTGCGCCGGTTCCGCCACAGAGAGTGACGTCGGTCGCAAAATGCCGGATCAGCGGCTCGACCGCGGCGAACTGCTCGGCTGTCGCGCCGACCATAACGCTGAGCGTGCCGTCCTGGGCTGCCTGGCGGGTGCGCGCGATCGGCGCATCGATCCAGAGCGCGCCCTTCTCCGCGAGCTGCTTCGCGAATGAACGGGTCAGGCCGACGTCGGACGTGCCGAGATCGATCACAGTCTGGTCGCGCTTGACCGCCGGCAGGATGCTCTCGAAGACCGACATGACGTGCTTGGCGCTGGGCAGGCACAGGAAGACCGTCTGTGCGCCGGCGACGACATCCCCGATCGACGTCGTCGCCGTCGCTCCGTCAGCTGCGACCCGAGCCAACGGCTCCGCAGCAAGGTCGAAGGCAAGCACCGGCCGGCCGCTCTTGCGCAACAGGTTGCGGCAGATCGGCTCGCCCATGACGCCAAGACCGATGAACCCAATCGAACCAGACATTCCTAAACTCTCCCTCGAAGTCGTGTGGCCGGGCGGACGCCGGTCCCGCCCGGCCGGCGCAGTTACTTTACCAGCGGGCAGCCGCCTTCGCTCAACGGCCGGAATACCTCGTCGCCCGGCTTGGAGCCGACGATCCGGTAATAGTCGAACTTGTACTTGGACTCCTCCGGCTTCTTCACTTGCACGAGATACATCGTGTGCAGCACGCGCCCGTCGGGGCGGACCGCAACGTCCTTGTTGTACATGTCGTTGACCTTCAGCTCGTGCATCTTGGCGGCAACGACCGTTGCATCGGTGGTGCCCGCTGCCTTGACGGCGGCGAGGTAATGTCGGACGCCGCTGTAGACGCCTGCCTGCACCATGCTCGCGACCTTGCCGTCCATCAGCGTCGAGTAGCGCTTCGACCAGGCCCGGGTCTGCTCGTTGAGGTCCCAGTAGAACGAGGTCGTCACCTGCAAACCCTGCGTGACCTTCAGGCCAAGCGAGTTCACATCCGTGATGAAGACCAGGAGGCCGGCGAGCTTCTGGCCGCCCTCGACGATGCCGAACTCACCAGCCTGCTTGATCGCGGTCTGCACGTCCGCGCCCGACGTCGCGAGGCCAACGACGTCGGCCTTGGATCCCTGCGCCTGCAGCAGAAAGGACGCAAAATCCGCAGTGCCGAGCGGATGCGCGGCCGAGCCGATCACTTTGCCGCCGGCGACGTCGATGAACTTCGTGGCATCGCGCTGAAGCGCGTGACCGAAGGCGTAGTCGGCTGTCACGAAGTACCAGGTCTTGCCGCCAGCCCGCGTGATCGCGTCGCTGGTCAGCTTCGACAGCGCGTAGGTGTCGTAGTTGAAGTGGAAGCTGATCGGCGAGCAGGACTTTCCCGTGAAATCGGACGAGCCCGGACCCGAGATGACGAAGATCTTGTTCTTCTGCTTGGCGACTTCCAGGATGGCAAAGCCGGCCGAGGAGGCTGCGCCGTCCGCGATCATGTCGACGCCCTCATTGTCGAACCATTTGCGCGCAGTTGCCGATGCGATGTCCGGCTTGTTCTGATGGTCGGCCGAAATGATCTCGATCTTCTTGCCGAGGAGTTCGTTGCCGAAATCCTCCGCGGCGAGCCTTGCGGCGGCGACCGAGCCCCGCCCTCCATTGTCGGCGAACACACCGGACTGGTCGTTGAGAACGCCGATCCTGATGACATCGTCGGCCGCGACCGCGGCACTCGTCTGCGCGGCCAGAGCGACCGCAATCATCCAACGCAACTTCATAACATACGCCTCCCGTTTACGACTTTTGCTTATCGAGGATGTTTTGCAGCACCGGCGCGATGTAGCGGCGGAACTGGCCTGGGTTTTCACTCATCGGAAAATGGCCAAGCCGCTCCATGACGGTGGCCTTCGCACCGGGAATCCCGGCGGCGGTCCGCAGCGTGTCCTCCGGCGTGCAGGAGAAATCGTACTCGCCGGTCAGCAGATAGAGCGGGCACTGGTTGACGTCGATGTTGCCGGTGCGTCCACGCAGATCGCCATCGACGCGATAGAAATAAAGATCGCCCTTGAAGATGCCGGGTCCGCCCTGCTTGTAGCCCCACAGTGTCTCGTTGCGCGCACCCTCAGGACCGCCAGGCGCGATCAATCCCGATACCAGCGCGGCGCAGACCTCGCCGCCATGAACATCGGGCCGGTTCAGCCAGGTCGTTTCGTACCAGGGCTGCTGGAAGTCGGCGGCCTCAAGGCCGATCAGAGCGCGAAACTCGTGAGCATGCGCAATGGCGAGATTGAGCACGATGCGGCCACCGATCGAGCAACCCATCACCACCGGCCGCTCCAGCCCAAGCGCGCTGCAGAAGGCGCGGATCGTCGCCGTGTAGCTCGCGGTGGTCAGCCGGTATTCGCTGCCATATCGGCTGTCCGGGGGATTGGACTTACCATGCCAGGGCATGTCGAAGGTGATGACTCGGAAATGCCTCGTGAACTCGTCGTCCACGAGCAGATGACGCCACTGCCGCGCGTCGGAGCCGGCGGTGTGGAGGCAAACCAGGGGAATGCCGCTGCCGTTCTCCTCGAAATAGATCCTGTTGACCTCGCCATCGATCTCGACGTGCACGTAGCGCCCGACAATCGGCTCGATGAAGCCGTTCATGACGCGCCTCCGAACCCGCTGCGCCGCGGTAGCGCCAGAAGATCCTTGAAATACTGAAGGTACGCCATGAACGGATGCAGATCGCCTTCGAGCGTCGCCTGCCCGCGCTTGGTCAACGCCAGCAGATCGTGCCATCCCGCCGGCGGCATTCGTTGCCAATATGCGGCGAACGCGGCGGGCGTCGCGCGATAGGAGAAGCGCCAGGAACGCATCAGCACTGGCGCCGGCGCCATGTCGACGATCCGACCGGCCCGAATGGCGAGGTGGAATGGCTGCGTGCTCGGCCCGAGCAGGCAATCCACATCGAGCCAGCGACCACGGGCAGTGAGGGCCTCGTCGCGGATCAGCAAATCGGGAATCGCCTTGAAGGCTTCGATGACGGCATCGGGCGTGAATGGCACCGGTGAGCCGTCGTCCTGCCGGACGCGTTCGAATTCCATTGTCTCGTCCCTCAATTGCGTTCGTTCTATTGTACAGAACGATATTCTATTTCTATTCCAGTTTCTATACAGGGCTTGTGAGCGAACTCAAGTGCGCAGGAGCCGTGGGGCCGCGCGCCGTGGCGGAAGCAGGCCGACCGCGCGAGAGAGACCGCTTGATTTCAAGCTTCGAAGACGCGCGCGACCAGCCAATAGCCGCCGAGCAGGCCGATCATGGCAGAGAACGTGTAAACCAGCCCCTCCGCCCTCACCGGTTCGGACCGGTCCCCTCCGCTCCATCGATCGGCGAGACGGAGGGTCGGCAACGCGACCGCAACGATCGCGACCTGCCCGATCTCGACGCCGATGTTGAAAGCGGCAAGCGCCGGCACGGCTGTGTTTGGCGGTAACCCGATGTCACGCAGCACCCCCGCGAAGCCGAAGCCGTGGATCAAGCCGAACAGAAAAGCCACGCGCCAGCGCCTGTCGATGTCGCGCGAAAAGAAGTTCTCGACCGCGACGAACACGATCGAAGCGGCAATCGCCGGCTCCACGATGCGGCTCGGAATCACGAGAACATCGAGCGCGGCCAGCGACAAGGTGATTGAATGGGCAATGGTGAAGGCCGTCACGATTTTGACGACGGGCATGAGCCGTCGCGCCCACAGCACCACCGCGATCAGGAATGCGATGTGATCGTAACCGAGGAAGATGTGCTCGATGCCGGTGATGACATAGCGCTGCATCGTCGACCACAGCGACGGCGGCGCGGTTGAAAGCGTGACCGTCGTGTTGCCGGCGTCGAGCAAGGCCTGCGTTTCCGACCGCCCCTGCGCAATCAGCACGATTTGTCGAGCAGCCTTGTCCTTCTCGGTCAGCACGGTGGAGCGATAGATGAGATCGCCGGCAGCGTCGGCGCAGGCAAAGCTGTTGCGATAGACGACGCCGTCGCCGTCGGCCAAGATCGCGGCATCTCCGGCAACACAGGCCTTGGCACCACCTGTGACAGCCAGGTGCGTGCCCATATAGGCAAGGATCGCGGGCTTGGCCGCTTCGACCGCGACAGGATCGACCGCGTCCCGTCTCGGATCATAGATCTTCGTACCGATCAGGCGATCGACATCGCTGCCCTTCAACCCGAGCTCGACGCTCACCGAGCGATCAGGGCTCAGCCCCACGCGCGCGGTGACGAGATTGACCTCATGTGCCTCTGCCGGGAAAGCGATGCCGAGCAGCACCCAGAACCCCGCCAGAAGCAGCCGCCTCATGATCCCGCTCCATCGCGCTCACGCCAGCACATCCGCCACCACGGCCTTCAGGACGTCCCGCGCATCGGCCGGCTTCAGCCGGACCTGCAAGCCGCGCTGGCCTCCATTGAGATAGACGAGATCATGCGCAAGCGCGCTCTGCTCGATGACGGTGCGCACAGGCTTGCGCTGCCCGAACGGGCTGATGCCGCCGACCTTGTAGCCGGTGACGCGCTCGGCCTCGGGCGGCTTCATCATCTGCGCCGACTTGCCGCTCGCCGCCGCCGCCAGCTTCTTCATCGAGACCTCCTGGTCGGACGGCACGACCACGCACACCGGCTTGCCGTCGACCAGCGCCATCAGCGTCTTCAGGACGCGCGCCGGCTCCTCGCCGAGCGCGGCCGCCGCCTGGAGCCCGATGCTCTCGGCGTCGGGGTCATAGTCGTAGGTGTGAACCGTGAAAGCAACACCGGCGGCCGTGAGTGCGCGTGTCGCGGGGGTGACTTTGGACATGCGTCACATGTAGCACCGTCATTGCGAGGAGCGAAGCGACGAAGCAATCCAGAATCTTGCCGCGGAGGCAGTCTAGATTGCTTCGCTTCGCTCGCAATGACGGTGTGGGCACCATGCGCCCCACCCATGACGTCCCCTACTCCGCCGCGTCACGCATCACGGCGCGCTCGGCCCGCGCTGCGCAGAACTTGAACTCCGGGATCTTGCCGAACGGGTCCAGCGCCGGGTTGGTGAGCAGGTTCGCCGCCGCCTCGGCGTAGCAGAACGGCATGAACACCATGTTCTCCGGCACGTCGCGGTCGGAGCGGACCTTGACCTCGACGGCGCCACGGCGGGTCTCCAGGCGAATGAAATCGCCGGGCACCAGCTTCTTCTTGCGCATGTCCTTTGGCGACATGAACGCGACCGCCTCGGGCTCGATCTGGTCGAGCACCTGGGCGCGGCGCGTCATCGAGCCGGTGTGCCAGTGCTCCAGCACGCGGCCGGTCGAGAGCACCATCGGATATTCGTCGTCGGGAATCTCGTCCGGCGGGATGACCTTGGCCGGCACGATCTTGCCGCGGCCGCTCGCGGTCGGGAAGCCCGTGGTGAAGATGATCTCGTTGCCCGGCTTGTCCGGAGCGTCGACCGGATAGGTCACCGCGCCTTCGCGCACCAGCCGCTCCCAGGTGATGTTCTTCAGCGACGGCATCAGCTCTGCCATCTCGGTGAAGACGTCGCCGGGTCCGGCATAGTTCCACGGCAGGCCCATGCGCTTGCCGATCTCCTGGATGATCCAGAGATCCTGGCGCGCATCGCCGGGCGGCTTGATCACCTGACGCGCCAGCTGCACGCGGCGGTCGGTGTTGGTGAAGGAGCCGTCCTTCTCGGCGAAAGCCGAGGCCGGCAGGATCACGTCGGCATGGAAGGCGGTCTCGGTGACGAAGAGGTCCTGCACCACGAGATGATCGAGCATCGCCAGCGCATGGCGCGCGTGCTGCAGATCGGGATCGGACATCGCGGGATTCTCGCCCTCGATATACATGCCCGTGATCTCGCCGGCATGGATCGCGTTCATGATCTCGACCACGGTCAGGCCGCGGACGGGATCGAGATCCTGCTGCCAGAGCTTTTCGAAGGCGCCCCGCAAATCATCGCGGCCGACCGGCTGGTAGTCCGGCAGGAACATCGGGATCAGGCCGGCATCGGAGGCGCCTTGCACGTTGTTCTGGCCGCGCAGCGGATGCAGGCCGGTGCCGGGACGGCCGACCTGGCCGGTGATCAGCGCGAGCGCGATCAGGCAGCGCGCATTGTCGGTGCCGTGGACGTGCTGGCTGATGCCCATACCCCAGAAGATGATCGACGATTTCGCGCGCGCATAGGTGCGCGCCACCTCGCGCAAGGTCTGCGCCGGGACGCCGCAGATCGGCTCCATCTTCTCCGGCGTGAACTCCTTGATCTTCTCCTTGAGGTCCTCGAAACCCTCGGTGTAGCCGGCGATGTACTGGTCGTCGGTCAGGCCCTCAGTGATGATCGTGTTGATCATCGCGTTCAGCATGGCGACGTCGGAGCCGGGCTTGAACTGCAGATGCTTGGTCGCATGCCGCGACAGCGACTGCCGGCGCGGATCCATAACGAACAGTTTTGCGCCGTTCTGCTTGACCGCGTTCTTGATGAAGGTCGCCGCAACCGGATGGTTCACAGTCGGATTGGCGCCGATCACGATGATGACCTCGGCGTCCATGGCGGCAGAGAACGGTGCCGACACCGCGCCCGAGCTGAGGCCTTCGAACAGCGCCGCGACCGACGAAGCGTGGCAGAGGCGCGTGCAGTGATCGACGTTGTTGGAGCCGAAGCCGGTGCGCACCAGCTTCTGGAACAGATAGGCCTCTTCGTTCGAGCCCTTGGCCGAGCCGAAGCCGGCCAGCGCCTTCACGCCCTTCTCGTCGCGGATCTTGACGAGGCCCTTGGCGGCGATGTCGAGCGCTTCCTCCCAGCTCGCCTCGCGGAAATGCGTGAACGGATTGGCCGGATCGACCTGATCGTTCGCATCCTTTTTCGCGTTCGGCAACCGCACCAGCGGCTTCGTCAGGCGATGCGGATGGTGGATGTAGTCGAAGCCGAAGCGGCCCTTCACGCAGAGACGATTGTGATTGGCGGGGCCGTCGCGGCCTTCCGCATAGATCACCTTCTCGTCCTTGACCTCATAGGTGACCTGGCAGCCGACGCCGCAGAACGGGCAGAGCGAATCGACCTTCTTGTCGGCATAGGTGACGCGCGTCTGCTTGTCGTCGAGCATCACGGCCGGCATCAAGGCGCCGGTCGGGCAGGCCTGCACGCATTCGCCGCAGGCAACGCAAGTGGATTCGCCCATGGGATCGTCGAAGTCGAACACGATCTTGGCGCCGGCATTGCGGTAGGCCATGCCGATGACGTCGTTGACCTGGACCTCGCGGCAGGCGCGCACGCACAGGCCGCACTGGATGCAGGCATCGAGATTGACGCGCATCGCCGGATGGCTGGCATCGGTGGCCCAGCGCTCGGCGGCGGGAAAGCGGCTCTCGGTGACGCCTGTCGTCTCGGCCCAGTGCCAGAACTTCGACTCCGGGTCGTGGCTGATTTCGCGCGCCGGCTGGTCTGCGACCAGCAGCTCCATCACCATCTTCTGCGCAGCAGTCGCGCGGGCGCTCTCGGTCTTCACCTTCATGCCGACCGACGGCGTGCGCTTGCAGGACGCAGCCAGCACGCGCTCGCCCTCGATCTCGACCATGCAGGCGCGGCAATTGCCGTCGGGGCGATAGTCCGGCGCCGGCGAATAGCAGAGGTGCGGAATGTCGCGGCCCTGGCGCTTTGCGACCTGCCAGATGGTCTCGCCGGGCTTGGCCTCGACCTGCTTGCCGTCGAGTTCGAACGTGATCTTGGTCATTCGGCGGCTTCCTTGAACTCGTCAGGGAAATATTTGATCACGGAAGACAGCGGATTCGATGCCGCCTGTCCGAGCCCGCAGATCGAGGCATCGCGCATCGCCTGGCTCAATTCTTCCAGCAAGGCACGGTTCCAGACCGGCCTTTGCATCAGCAGCGCCGCCTTCTGGGTACCGACGCGGCACGGCGTGCACTGGCCGCAGCTCTCGTCCTCGAAGAACTTCATCAGGTTCAGTGCGGCCGACCGCACGCTGTCCTTGTGCGACAGGATCACGATCGCAGCCGAGCCGATGAAGCAGCCGTATTTCTCCAGCGTGCCGAAATCGAGCGGGATGTCGTCCATCGCTGCAGGCAAAATGCCGCCGGACGCACCGCCCGGCAGATAGGCGTAGAACTGGTGGCCGTCGGCCATGCCGCCGCAATATTCCTCGATCAGCTCGCGCACGGTGATGCCCGCGGGCGCGAGCTTCATGCCGGGATTCTTGACGCGGCCCGAGACCGAGAAGCTGCGCAGGCCGTGACGCTCGTGGCGGCCATGGCCCTTCCACCAATCGGCGCCCTTCTCGACGATGTCGCGCACCCACCACAGCGTCTCGATATTGTTGATCAGCGTCGGCAGGCCGAACAGGCCCACCTGGAACGGGTAAGGCGGCTTGTGCCGGGGCAGGCCGCGCTTGCCCTCGATGCTCTCCAGCAGCGAGGATTCCTCGCCGCAGATGTAGGCGCCGGCGCCGCGCCGCAGATGCAGCGTCGGGCCGCTCGACGGAAGCTTTGCGATCTCGCGCTGGAGGATCTCGCGCGAGGCCGGATATTCGTCGCGCAGATAGATGTAGACGTCGCTCGCCTGCACCACGTGAGCGCCGATCAACATGCCCTCGATGAAGCGATGCGGATCGGTTTCGAGATAATAGCGGTCCTTGAACGTGCCGGGCTCGCCCTCGTCGCCGTTGATCGCCATCAGCCGCGGCCCGGGCTCGCCGAGCACCGCGCGCCATTTGCGCCCGGTCGGGAAGCCGGCGCCGCCAAGGCCGCGCAGCGAAGCGTCGTCGAGCGCCTTCAGGAGATCGTCCTTCGACAACTCGCCGGAGCGCAGACGATTGAGCAGCTTGTAGCCGCCACCCGCGACGTAGGCATCGTACTCGGTATATTTGGGCAGATGCGTATGAGTATCGCCGGCCTTTGCCGCCGCCATCACATCGGCGACGGTCGCGTGGTCGACGAAATTGTGCCCGACCTCGGCGGCCGGCGCTGTGTCGCAGCGTCCAACGCAGGGCGCGCGCACGACGCGGATGCCGGGACCTGACGCGCTCTGCAGATCTTCGAGCAGGTTCTCGCCGCCAAGCATCGCGCAGGTGAGCGAATCGCATACCCGGATCGTCAGCGGGGGAATGTCGGGCTCGCCTTCCTTCACCACGTCGAAATGCGCGTAGAAGGTCGCAGTCTCGAACACCTCGGCGAAGGCGAGCTTCATCTCGTCGGCGAGCGCGGCCAGATGCGCCGCCGAGATCTGGTGATACTTGTCCTGGATCAGGTGCAGATATTCGATCAACAGATCACGCCGTCGCGGCCTGTCGCCGAGCAACAGCTCGATCTCGTGCGCGGCCGTGGGATCGACCTGCCGCCCCTTGGGGGTCGCCTTGGCGCGTCGGCGTCCCTCACCGGGATGCTCGAAGGAGCGGACCTTGTGCACGTCCTCGTGGCTCATCGCTTCGTCTCGATCTCGTCCTTATCAGAACTCCACTTCTATCCTCTGGCATGCCAGATGCCAAGAAAATTATCACGCTCGCGGAAGTGGTTACGCTGCACGGCTCAACAGAGCCCAGCACCGGCCCTGCGTTCTTGAGCAAGGCCGAGCCAAGCCCGAATTGGCCGGGAGATCAATAAAGGCGTCTCATGCTGCGATAGCGAAGTCCTATCGACGTCGCTTGAGGCGCGGCGGGAGCGCAAAGGCCGTCGCCGTGAACATTCCCCTTTCTACGGGGCGTCGCTCTTTTCGACCAGGAACACGATGCGTGTCTCGTTGCGCTCGGTGATCTCGACCTTGTCGCCGGTCTCGCGGATGAGATTGGGAATATCGATCACAGAGAGCGGATCGGTGCAGTGAACTTCGAGCTGGTCCCCTGCCTTGAGCGGCTTGAGCGCCTTCCGCGTCTTGAGGGCCGGCAACGGGCATTTCAACCCGGTGAGATCAAGTGTCGTCCTGGTCATGGCCGCACCATGGCGAGGCGCAGCGGCTGCGTCAACGTTAGGCGGCATCAGATCAGGCTGGCGTAGGGCAGGAAGCCGACATCCTGCCCCGGCTCGACATTCGTGATGTCCTCGCCGAGTTCGACGAGGCCATCGGTCTCGACCACCGAGGATAGGAGCCCTGCCCCTTCGCGCGGGAACTTGATCGCCTCGAGCCCGCCGTCCTGCGCGCGCCGCAGCGAGGCGCGCACATATTCACGCCGGCCGGCCTTCTTCTTGTAGGTGAACGCCGCGCGCAGCGGGATCGCCAAGAGCGGCTCCGGCAAGGCGCCCGACAGCGCCAACGCCGTCGGTCGCACCACATGGACGAATGTCACGAAGCTCGCGACGGGATTGCCGGGCAGTCCGATCAACGGTGTGCCGCCGATGATGCCCATCGCCACGGGACGGCCGGGCTTGATCGCCATCCGCCACAGCACCAGCGAGCCGATGCTCTCCACCGCCGCCTTGACGTGATCCTCCTCGCCGGTCGAGACGCCGCCGGTGGTGAGGATCAGGTCATGGCCGCCTGCGACCTGCTTCAGGCCGCGCGCCAGCGACGCTCGCTCATCGCGCAGAATGCCGAGATCGCTGACCTCGCAGCCCAGCCGCCGCAGCATCGCCATCAGCATGAAGCGGTTGGAATCGAACAATTGCGAGGCGGCGCGCGGCTCGCCGGGCGAGGCGAGCTCGTCGCCGGTCGAGAACACGGCGACACGGATGCGCCTGACGACGTCGAGCCTTGTCAGGCCGAACGCGGCGGCAAGGGCGACGTGCTGCGGCCGCAGGCGCTGGCCGGCGCGCAGCGCGACCTGACCTTGGGGAATGTCCTCGCCTGCGGGCCGCACATTTGCGCCGGGCTTCAGCCCCGGCGGCAGCACGATCCTGCCTGAAGCATCGATGCGGACGTCCTCCTGCATGAAGACGGTCTCCGCATCCGGCGGCATCGGGGCGCCGGTGAAGATGCGCGCGGTGTGGCCGGGCTTGATCGGCGCTTCCGCAGGGCCGCCGGCCTGGATGCGGCCGTCGAGCGGGAAGGCCTGCTCTGCGCTTGCCGGAAGGTCGGCGTTGCGCACGGCGTAACCGTCGACGGCGGAGTTGGTGAACGGCGGCAGCGGCAAAGGCGCGGCCACATCGCGCGCGAGCACGCGCCCGTCGGCATCGACCAGCGCCACCGTCTCGAGATCGACGATGGCGTTGACGCGCGTCGTGATGAGGCCGACGGCTTCGTCGACCGACATCATCGGGCCGCCGAAGGCAAAGCAATCGTCCGACAGTTGCGCCATGGTGCCTCGTCAGCGTGTCGCGGCGCTTCTTGCTACCGCTTCCTCGACCGGCATCGCCGCCCGTAGCATCAATGCCGCCGCGCCTTCGATATCGTCGAGATGGACAGTCGGGAGCCTCGTGTCAATCGCGACGTCGGTCGCAATCCCGGCAATTCCGGGATCGTCCGGAAACAGCAGCGGCTTGCCGTTGGCGGCACGATGCACCTCGATCTTGCGGTGCGGCTCGCGCTTGAATCCCTCGACCACGACGAGATCGACCGCGGAGAGCTTGTCGAGCAGCTCCGGCAGCCGCGGCTCCGCCGCCCCGCGCAGCTCATGCATCAGCGCCCAGCGTTTCGACGAGGCCACCAGAACCTCCGCCGCGCCGGCCTCGCGATGGCGCCAGGAATCCTTGCCGGGCACGTCGACGTCGAACTGGTGATGCGCATGCTTGATCACGGAGACGCGCAGGCCCTGCGCGTCGAAATGCGGGATCAGCCGCGTCAACAGCGTTGTCTTGCCCGCACCGCTCCAGCCTGCAAGGCCGATGACTTTCATTCCAGCTCTCTTTTCCAGCAACCAGCGCTCGCCGATGGAACCACCATCCCCTCCCCTCATTGGGAGCGCAGCGAAGCAATCCAGACTGCCGCTGCGGAAAGATCCTGGATTGCTTCGCTGCGCTCGCAATGACGACAAGGTGGCATTTCGCTCTCTCCCCGCCATGCTTATATCGGCTTGACCCGAATGTCATGCTAACCTCGCCGCCATGATGAAGATCGACAAAGCCCCGGTGCCCCTGATCGTCCCCAATCCGGACGACCCGCGCCTGACCCAGAGCGTGACCGGCACCGACCAGACCGGCGCCAGGGTCGAGATCAAGGTACCCATGGAGCGGCCGCTGACGCTCTATTTGAACGCGCAGGAGATCGTCACCATGATGACGATCGGCGACTACCCGGAATATCTGGCGCTCGGCTATCTGCTGAACCAGAACATGCTGAAATATAACGACGTGGTCACCGAGGTCGAGTACGACGACGACCTCCAGGTGGTCGTCGTGCGCACCTCACACCACACCAATTTCGAAGCCAAGCTGAAGAAGCGCACGCAGACCTCCGGCTGCGCGCAGGGCACCGCCTTCGGCGACCTCTTGGAGGCGGTCGAGAGCGTCGCGCTGCCTAAGGCAGAGCTGCGCACCTCCTGGCTCTACCAGATGACGCAGACCATCAACACCATGCCCTCGCTTTATCTGGAGGCCGGCGCGATCCACGGCTGTGTGCTGTGCAAGGAAGGGACCCCGCTCTGCTACACCGAGGATGTCGGCCGCCACAACGCCGTCGATAAGATCGCGGGCTGGATGTACCGCCACGGCGTCGACGCGTCCGACAAGATCCTCTACACCACGGGGCGCCTCACCTCCGAGATGGTGATCAAGACGGTGCGCATGGGCATTCCGATCCTGGTGTCGCGCTCCGGCTTCACCGCCTGGGGTGTCGATCTGGCAAGGCAGGTCGGCCTGACGCTGGTCGGGCGCACCCGCGGCAAACGCTTCATCGCGCTCGCAGGCGAAGAGCGTATCGTCTACGACCAGAACCTCGCTTATGTCGAAGAGGAATCGGCCAAGCACAAGCGCAAGGGTGAAGGCGGTGACGACTGACATTTCCGCGGCGCGTGTTCCGCCGACTCTCGGCGTGCTACTCGCCGGTGGGCTCGCGCGGCGCATGGGCGGCGGCGACAAGCCGATGCGCACCATCGGCGGCCGCACCATTCTGGAACGCGTGATCGCGCGCCTTGCGTCCCAGTGCAGCGGACTGATTCTCAATGCCAACGGCGATCCCGCCCGCTTTGCCGCGTACGGCTTGCAGGTCGTCGCCGACGACGTGCCCGGCTTCCCGGGTCCCCTCGCCGGCATCCTCGCGGCGCTCGACTGGGCCGCGGCGAACCGGCCGCAGATCGAATGGGTGCTCAGCGCCGCCGGCGACTGCCCGTTCCTGCCGCGCGACCTCGTCGCGCGCCTGCATGAGGCGCGCGCGCGTGAGAATGCGCAGCTTGCGGTCGCAGCCTCAGGCGAGCAGTCGCATCCGGTGATCGGCCTGTGGCGCGTCGCCTTGCGCGAGGAGCTGCGCCACGCGCTCGTGGACGAAGACCTCCGCAAGATCGACCGCTGGACCGCGCGCTATCCGCTCGCAACGGTGACCTGGCCGAACGAGCCGCTCGATCCGTTCTTCAATGCCAACACGGTCGAGGACATCGCCGAGGCCGAGCGGCTGGCGGCGCTGGATGACGCGTCTTAGCGACTCTATGATTTCGGAAACTCGTTGAGGAGCTGCGCCCAGATGATCGCGAAGGCGATCAGGCCGCAAATGCCGACGGCAGTGGTGAAGCGCGGCAAACGGCCGATCGCAACCAGCACCCAGGCCGGCAGGAAGAACGCCCCGAAAACCATGCCCAGCGGAAACACCGCGAGCCATTGAAAGCCGCTGCCGTCCCCGGGCGGGACATTCGCGATGTAATGGAAGGTGTAGAGCCAGAACAGCGTGCCGGCCGCCGCGACGAGAGCAGCGATCTTGCGGAATTTGAGGGGCGTCGATGCAGTCATGACCTGGCTCATGTTCCTTGGTCGCTGCGGCGCCCCGCCAGGTTCATGACGTCTTGAACCGGACCTGGAACGGGAGCGACCACAGGTCTGGACATTCCCCGGACGAAGCCATGGCCGCCCCTCTCTTGAATACGATCTTCGAATTCGTCGACTTCGTCTTCGATCTCTCCGAGACGATCGATCGCACGAGGCAGCTGAGCAAGCCTGACATCGTCGAGGTGCCGCCGGATCCAAAGCCGCTGCCACCCGCCGCGCGGCGCGCGCTTGCCGAGGCCGAGGATCGTGAGCGCAAGCGAGAGCAGGCCGCTCAGGCCGCCAGCCGTACCGACCAGGCATCGTAGCCGTAGACCTCTCATGGCTCGAACGCGTCGTGGTCCCTCGTCTATGCGGGCCGGAAGCCCGCTCGCGCGAGCGACGCGCGTACCTCGTTCGAGCCGAGTGCGTCGAGAAACGCCTGCACTGCCGGCCGTTGCTTTCGCGCACTCACCAGCGCGAAGTCATAATGCTCTTCGGCGAGCGGAATGAAATCGAGGCCGGCCGCATAGGCGACCGGCGCGATGGTCATGCCCCAGTCGGCGCGGTGCTGCGCCACGGCCGCCGCTACCGCATTGTGCGAACGCGGCTGGTTCCAGTAGCCTTCCGGACGCGCGCCGCCGAGCAGCCGGTCGATCAGGATGCGCGTGCCGGCGCCCTGGTTGCGGTTGACCATGATGCAGGCGGGATCAGCGAGCGCCGCCGCAACGGCGTCCTTTGCACCAAGACCTTGGAAACGTTTGTCGTCCTTTCGGAAGACGATGCCCTGCATCCGCCGCCAGCCTGGCACGAGCTCGAGACCTTCGACGAGATAGGGCGTGTTGTAGGTCTCGCTTCTGTCGTCGAACAGGTGGATCGGCGCGAGATCGCATTCGCCACGTTTGGCTGCTGCAAGCCCGCCGAGGCTGCCGACCGCGATCGAGCGCACGGTGAGACCAGCATGCGCGAGCTGTGCGGTGACGAGATCGAGGCCGGTGCAATGGCTGCCGACGATGACGAGATCCGGCACGCGCACATGCGGCGTGAACAGCGTCACCTCGGTCTCGGTGCCGGCCGGCATCTGGTCGGCAAGTGCGTCGATGCGCAGAAAGCCGTCCGCCTGAGCAAAGGACGTGATCGCACCAGACCCCTTGCCGGAGGGATAGGCGATGAGGCCCTCCCTGCCCTCAACCAGCGAGACCATGACGAATTCGGTACGGCCGAGCTCGGAAGCGATGCGTACCGGCACGGTCGCGTTCACCTTGGCATCGGAGCGCGGCGGCAGTCCGGCCATCCTGCGCAGCACCGGCACGATCATGTCGTGGAAGGTGAACATCGCCGAAGTCGGAAAACCCGGCAGGATCACGACAGGCTTGCCGTCGCACACCGCAAGACACAACGGCTTGCCGGGCTTGAGCGCGACGCCATGGGCGATGATGCCGGGTGCGCCGAGCCGGCTGATGATGCGATGAGAGAGGTCGCCCGCGCCTTTCGACGTGCCGCCCGAGAGCACCAGCATGTCGGCTTCCGCAAGCGCGTTGCGCATGGCGGCTTCGAGCCTGGCTTCGTCGTCCGGAACAGCGCCGAGGAAGACGGCCTCGCCACCGTTTTCGTCGACCGCGGCCGCGACGATGGCGCCATTGGTATCGTAGATCTCGGCGGGCCCGAGCACCTCGCCGGGCTGAACCAGCTCATCGCCGGTGGAGATCACGGCAACCCGCGGCCTGCGCGCGACACCCACCTCGGCGATGCCGCAAGCCGCCAGCATGCCGATCTCGCGCGAGCCGATGATGGTGCCGGCGCGCAGCAGCGCCTCGCCGCGCGCAATGTCGGACCCGGCATACGAGACGAATTGCCCCGGCGACACGGCGCGACGGACATCGATCGCATCCTGGCCGGCAGGCTGGGTGTGCTCGACCATGACCACGGCATCGGCGCCGCGCGGCAACGGACCCCCGGTGGCGATCGCCGTTGCGGTTCCGGCCGCCACCTGCAGCGTCGGCGCGGTCCCGCAATGAACGGTCTCGCCATTCAGCGCGAGGCGCACGGGCGCGCCCTCGCCGGCCGCCGCAAGGTCGGCGGAGCGCACGGCAAAGCCGTCGACATTGGAGCGGTCGAACGGCGGCACGTCGATCGTTGCCGTGATATCTTCGGCGAGGGCAGCGCCCAGCGCGGCTGCGAGCTTGCGCGTTTCAGTTCGAAGCGCGCGCGGGAACAAGGCCGCCTCGAAGCGCGCCAAGGCCTCTTCGCGCGACAGGATCTTGAGGAACTGCTCCTGCTCGAGCGCGCTGCGGTCCGGTGATTTCGGGATCATCGTCATGCCAGAACCCTTATCACGCCCGCATCAGATACGCATCGATCGGCGTACCTGCCGCAAATCCCTCGTCGCTGGCGGAAATGAGCAGCCATGCGTCCGCACGGGCGATGGCCTGAAGCGGCCATTCGCCCACGGCAAGCGGCATCCAGGCACGATGTTCCTCAGCCAGCAAAGCGATCTCCGTGATGCCGACGCTGGAGGCGATCTTTCGCGCAAGCGGCAGCGACACTTTTCGACGCGGCCGACGCGCCGACAAACGGTCCGCGAGCGGCAGCGCGAGTGCAAGCCAAGCTGCAAGCGCGGAATCGGGCGAGCCGGGCAAGGCGACGACGGGAACCCGTCCCAGCCGTCCGACCGCAGCGGTGCGTCCCGGCTGCAGCGCAAGGCCGTGCGCCATCACCTCGCCGCGCCGGGCGAGGGCGGCGATGGCGGCGTCCTGGCGGCCGACGCCGCTGCCGCCGATGGTCAGCAGGACATCGCAGGAGGACGCATCGAGCGCATCGGCAATCGACGCTGCATCGCGCGCACGCGCTGGACGCGTTTCCACATCCAGTCCCGCTGTGTGCGCGATCCCGGCAATCGTCTGCGCCGCGACCGTCCCACCCGGCACATTGACTATGCGCAGCCGCGGCCGCCTCACGGCGAGTTTGTCCCCGCCCGCCGCACGCGCCAGCAACAGGTCCGCCGCACGGATGGGATGGCCGGCGTCCCCCACGGCCCTACGCGCGGTGATGTCGCTGCCTGCGCGCCTGACACCCTGCCCCGGCGCGCCCTCTGCGAGCACCTGGGCAAGCGGCCCCGACGTCTCCACGGCGTCGGCATCGAGCACGCAGTCGCATCCCGCCGGCATCGCCTCGCCCGCCTCGACCCATGCAGGAGCCATTGCCAGCGGCACGGGCGAGTAAGCGGACGCCCCGACGAGATCGTTGGCAGATAGCGCCCAACCATCTACGGCCGCAACATCCCGGGAAGGATAGGCGGCAAGCAGCGGCGCACCCGCCGCGATGCAGCCGATTGCGTCCGCCAGCGGCACCTCCATCGGCGCGACGGGATCAACGCCCCGTAGCAGCGCGGCGAGCGCGGTGTCGAGCGGCGTGAGCGAAGGCGGCAGGCGCTGGGTCATGCGCCATGAGGACCATGCATCGTCCGGTTTGGCAACCGCCGGCGGTCCCGGCCTCAACCCTCAGCCGCCCGACCTGTCCGAATTGGGGAAGAACAATTGCTGCCCGTCCACCTTGTAGCCGGCAATCGCCGTCTGCCCCTCCGGCGATGTCAGCCAATCGACGAAGGTCTGCGCGAGGTCCTTCTTCACGTTCGGGAACTTCGCAGGGTTCACCAGCATCACACCATATTGGTTGAGCAGCCGCCGGTCGCCTTCGACGACGATGTCGAGATCGCCGCGATCGCTGAACGCGATCCAGCTGCCGCGATCCGCAAGCACATAGGCATTGGCCGCGCGCGCGGCCCCGAGCGATGCGGCCATGCCGGGCCCGGCCTCGCGATACCAGGCGCCCTTGGCGCTCGCGATGTCGATGCCGGCAACGATCCAAAGCGCGAGCTCCGCGGCATGAGTGCCCGACCGATCGCCACGCGTCACGAACGGCGCGCCTTTGGCTTCGATCGCCTTCAGCGCCGTCGCGATGTCCTTGCCCTTTACGCCCGCGGGATCGCTCTTCGGCCCGATCAGCACATAGTCGCTGTACATCACGTCGTAGCGCTTCACGCCAAAGCCGTCGGCGACGAACTTCTCCTCCTGAGGCCGCGCGTGCATCAGCACGACGTCGACCTCACCCCGCCGCGCCCCATCGAGCACTTCGTCGGCGCGCCGCGCGATCACGGCGACGTCGATGCCGGTCTTGTCGCGGAAGATCGGCAGCAGATAGTCGAGCAGCCCGGATTCCTGCGTCGCCGTCGTCGAAGCGAGGACAATGCTGCGGTCCTCCGCGGCCGAAGCCGCAACGCCTGCGGCAAGGCCGCAGAGAAGCGCAAGTGCAACGGACAGGCGGCCCATGATCGGGTTCCCTCAGGTTTGACGCCGTCATGATGATCATCGATTGCGCCGCACTCGTGACGCGTTTTTGCGCTGCCGGCCGGGAAATTTCGGCAACTTCATCGCGGCGCACCGGGCGCGCGATCTCTTTAGGATCGTTCACCAAAGCAGAGATCGCGCGTGCGGATGTGTTGCAAAGCAGCGAGATGATCGGGCATGGTTCCCTGCGACAAATATCTGAAATGCAGAATTCCACCTGCGTCGGACGTCAAAAAGAAGCAAGAATTTGCATAGGAATGCAGGATGGAATTCCTGACCACCAGCGAAGCCGCCGATTACCTTCGGCTCGGCGAACGCAAGCTTTACGAGCTCGTCACCACCGGTGCGATCCCCTGCAGCAAGGTGACGGGGAAATGGCTGTTCCCACGGCACGAGCTCGACCTCTGGGTCCTGTCGGGCCTTGCGCGTCCGGCCGGCATGTTGATCGCGGAGCCGCCGCCGGTCGTCGGCGGCAGCCACGACGAACTGCTCGATTGGAGCCTGCGCGAGTCCGGCTCGGGGCTCGGATCGATGAGCGAGGGCAGCGCGCGCGGGCTCGAGCGCTTGCAGCGCAATGAGGTGATGGCAGCGGCGGTGCACTTCCACGCCCTCGACGCCGGCGACAATTTCGCCAGCGATGCCAGTGTCGAAGCGCTGCGGACCACGCCGGACCTGCATGATGCGGTGCTGATCGCGTTCGTGCGCCGCGAAGAAGGTCTCCTGCTGCCACGCGGCAATCCCAAGCACCTGCACAGCCTGACCGACGTGCTAGCAGCCGGCGCCCGGATGGCGATGCGGCAACAGGGCACGGGCGCGCAGATGCTGCTCGACGTGCTGCTCAAGCGCGCGGGCGCCTCGATGCGGGACTTACGCCGGATCGAGACGCCGGCTCTGACCGGCCCGGATCTGGCCGAGCTGGTCCGCGCGGGCCAGGCCGATTGCGGCATCGCGACGCGCGCGGCGGCGCGCTCGGCCGGTCTCGATTTCGTGCCGCTGGTCTGGGAGAATTTCGACCTTGCGATGCGGCAGCGCAGCTATTTCCGCCCCGCCATGCAGGCCTTGCTCCGCTTCCTGAACGAGCGGCGGCTGCGCCAGCGCGCGGAGGAGCTGACCGGCTACGATCCCTCCCCCGCAGGACAGATCCGCTTCGCAGCCTGACATTGACGCCAGCCCCCTAATAGTTGCAAAAGAAACCAATTCCGCCGGGCTAATACCGGGGGACAAGCAACACCGGCCAATGAGCCGGATCAGGGGAGGACGAGGCGTGAACCCAATCAGATTTGGAGTGCCGGTCGCGGCCGCCTTGTTGGCGGCTCTGCTGTCCGGCGCGGCGTCGGCGCAGGTTTCCGACGACGTCGTCAAGATCGGCGTGCTCACCGACATGAACGGCCCGGCCTCGGCGCCGACCGGCCAGGGCTCGGTGACCGCGGCGCAAATGGCAATCGACGATTTCGGCGGCAAGGTGCTCGGCAAGCCGATCAGCGTCGTGATCGGCGACCACCAACTCAAGGCCGACATCGGCGCTTCGCTGGCGCGGCGCTGGTTCGACGTCGAGCAGGTCGATCTGATCGTGGACGTGCCCGTCTCGGCGGTCGGGCTCGCGGTGCAGACCATCGCCAACGAGAAGAAGCGGCTGTTCATCACCCACTCCACCGGCACCGCCGATTTCCACGGCAAGTTCTGCTCGCCTTACGCCATCCAATGGGTGTTCGACACCCGCGCGCTCGCGGTCGGCACCGCGGACGCCGTGGTCAAGCGCGGCGGCGACAGCTGGTTCTTCATCACCGACGATTACGCCTTCGGCCATTCGCTGGAGCGCGACGCTTCCGCCGTCGTCACCGCCAATGGCGGCAAGGTGCTGGGCTCGGTGCGGCCGCCGCTGGCAACACCCGATCTCTCCTCCTTCGTGTTGCAGGCGCAGGCCTCCAAGGCCAAGATCATCGGCATTGCCGCCGGTCCCCCCAACAACATGAACGAGATCAAGACCGGCGCCGAGTTCGGCGTGTTCAAGGGCGGCCAGCAGATGGCGGCGCTGCTCGCGCTGATCACCGACATCCACGGCATCGGCCTACAGGCGGCGCAAGGCCTGCTGCTGACCACCTCGTTCTACTGGGACATGGACGACAAGACGCGCGAATGGTCGAAGCGCTATTTCGCCAAGATGAACCGGATGCCGTCGATGTGGCAGGCCGGCGTCTATTCCAGCGTGATGCACTATCTCAACGCCATCAAGGAGACCGGCAGCGACGATCCGCTGAAAGTGGCGGCCAAGATGCGCGAGAAGCCGATCGAGGATTTCTTCGCCCGCAACGGCAAGCTTCGCGAGGACAATCTGATGGTGCACGATCTCTGGCTGGTGCAGGTGAAGACGCCGGAGGAGAGCAAATATCCGTGGGACTATTACAAGATCCTCACGACCATCTCCGGCGACAAGGCGTTCGGCCCGCCGGACCCGGCCTGCCCGCTGGTGAAGAAGTGAGATTGGCGAATATGAGGCCGCGATGACGGTGTACCCTCTCCCCTTGTGGGAGAGGGTGGATTCGCGAAGCGAAGCCGGGTGAGGGGTTCTCACCGCGAGCCCAGGTCTCATTTGAATGCGCGGATACAACCCCTCATCCGGCGCTTCGCGCCACCTTCTCCCACAAGGGGAGAAGGGAAGTAAGAGAGCTACTTCACCACCCCTATCTCGCGAAAATACTTCATCACGCCCGGATGGATCAGCTCCGGCCTCGGCGCGGCCGCGACCGTGTTCGCTGCGGTGGTCTCGCAGGCCTGGGCGAGCTTCTTGCAGAACGTCGCCTCATTGCCGTGCAGCGTCTTGGCGAGGCGGTAGGCGACGTCGTCGGGCAGATCGTCGCGCGTGAGGATGAAGCTCCAGGAACCGAGCGAGGCGATCGGCTCGGTCTGCTTCGGGTAGGAGCCGGCCGGCACGGACAGCGGCTTCAGGAACGCATGCTTGGCGCGGATGCGCGCGATCTCGTCCGCACTCGGCGCGATGAAGCGCGCGCCCGACGCGCTCGAAGCGACGGCGGCAAAGCCGGGCCAGCCGATGCCGGCGCCCCAGAGCGCGGCGACGCGGCCGTCCTCGACCATCGCGGGCCCGTCGCCGGCGCGGTCGAGATAAACAGCCTTGAAGTCCTCGTCCTGCTTGAGGCCGAGACCATCGAGCACATAGCGCGCCAGGATCGGCAGGCCGGAGCCCCTGGCACCGAACGCGACGGGCTGACCGACGAGATCGCGGATGGTCGTGTACGGGCTGTCGGCGCGCACCACGAACATGCCGGGGTTGGAATAGATCGCGGTGAGGATCTTCAGCGCTACCTTCGCATGGCCGATGCCGGCGAAGGCTTCATAGGCCGGCTCGCCCGCAACCAGTGCGAGATCGAGCTCGCCCTTTTCCAAGAGCGGGATGTTCTCGTTGCTGCCCTTGGTGTTGCGCGGGGCGATGGTGAGATGCGGATCGGCCGCGTTCATCAGCTCCGCGAAGGCGTTGCCATAGAGCGGGAAGCCGCCGCCGGGCGTCGCTGTTCCCAAGCTGATCGTCGTGGTCGGAATGACCGTGCCTCCGGTCTGGGCGGCGGCGGGGCTGGCGAGCAGCGCCGCACCGAGAAGGATCATCGCGAATCTCATGGTCGTCCCTGACGGGCCTGCGTCAACACCGACTTGCGGCGATGTAGGCAGCCGCCGGTTTTTATGAAAGCATGCCGCGCAACGACAATAGAACAATGGGAGGTGTCATGTTGCGAATTTTGCGTCACGGTGTTTTCGGGCTCGCAGTCCTGTTGGGTCTTTTCAGCGCCACCCCTCCCGCCGCCGCAGCCTATCCCGATCGTCCCGTACACTGGCTGATCGGCTTTTCCCCCGGCGGCCCGGTCGACATCGTGGCGCGGATCATGGCGCAGTGGCTGTCGGAGCGGCTCGGCCAGCAATTCATCGTCGAGAACCGCACCGGCTCAGGCGGCAACATCGCTGCGGCCGCGGCGATCAACGCCCCGCCGGACGGCTACACGCTGCTGTTCGTCGCGCCCAACAACGCGATCTCGACCTCGCTCTACAAGAAGCTGCCGTTCGACTTTTTGCGCGACACCACCCCGGTTGCGAGCATCATGCAGCTCACCAACATGCTGGTCGTCTCCAACGCGTTTCCGCCGAAATCGGTTCAGGAGTTCATCGATTATTGCAAGGCCAATCCCGGCAAGATCTCCTATGCCTCCTCCGGCAACGGCACCTCGGTGCACATGTCGGCCGAGCTGTTCAAGGTAATGACCAAGTGCGACATGGTGCACGTGCCCTATCGCGGCTCGGCCATCGCCTTCCCCGACATCATCTCCAACAAGGTGCAGCTGATCTTCGACAATCTGCCCTCGGCGATGGAGCAGGTGAAGGGCGGCAACGTCCGCGCGCTGGGCGTGACCTCGCCGCAGCGCTGGCCGAGCGTGCCCGACGTGCCCGCGATCGCCGAGACCGTGCCGGGCTTCGAATCGGTTGGCTTCTACGGCATCTCCGCGCCGAAGGGCACTCCGCCTGAGGTGATCGAGATCCTCAACAAAGCCGTCGGCGAAGCGCTGAAGGACCCGAAGCTGGTGGCAAAGCTCGCCGAGACTGGCGGCATCCCCAAGCCGATGACGCCGGCCGAGTTCGGCAAGCTGGTCGCGGACGAGACCGCGAAGTGGCGCAAGGTGGTCGAGTTCGCCGGGGTCTCGGTGGACTAGGCAGCGGCCGTGCCGCCGAGCGCAGCCGCACATGTTCGAGGGGGCCAACAGGCCCCCTCAAACAATTGCGAAAACAACCCCATGCACAGTAGACGAGACCAGTGTTTTCAATGGGTTACCGCCCACGTCGAAAAAACCTGCGAAAACGCGGTTTGCTTCGTCGGGCAAAACAGGGTTATACAGGCATCATCGCCAATTTCGGTTATTCGAAATTTATCAATGATGCCGTGCCGGCGTTCCCATCCACCAGCGCCAGCATTGCACCCCCGCCTCAGGCCCTGTAAACGAACCGCGCACCGTTGCCGGCCGCGCTACCTGCGGCCGCCTCGCGGCGGGGCCTGTAGCTCAATGGTTAGAGCCGGCCGCTCATAACGGTCTGGTTGCAGGTTCGAGTCCTGCCGGGCCCACCACGCTTCGCCCTTCGGGCTACGCGCGGCCCAGCCAAGCGGAGAACGAGGGGCGAAGCGCGGTGTCGTAGCCGGAGCGCAGCGGAAGCAAAGACGGACTGGCGCGGCAAGCTTCGGCTCGGCAAGCCAACGCCACACATCAAAGTAAGCATGCGAAGGTATTTCTCGCGTCCGTTCACTCGACGGTGCACTCTCGATCTTTCGCGAGCAGGCGAAAGCGCTCCCCGCTCGTTCAAGGTGAAACCAGCCGCTTGCGGACAGCATACCGAACCAGCTCGGCGGTGGAGGACATCCTGAGCTTGCGCATGGCCGAGGCGCGGTGTGTCTCGACCGTCTTGACGCTCAGATTCAGGATCGCGCTTATCGACCTGTTGGTGTGCCCCTCTGCGATCAGCTGGACCACGCTCTCCTCGCGCGAGGTCAGCAGCATGTCGGCCCGGTTCTGCTTGTTCGCCTGGTAGTCGCGGAGCAGCTTCTCCAGCAGAACACTCGTGAAGTAGGGTCTGCCGTCGAGCAGCGCTTCGACCGCGGAAATGAGATGGTTGCGAGCGTCGGACTTGAACAGGAAGCCGCGGATTCCGGCCAGAATGGCCTCTGTCAGCAACTCCTCGCTTTCATGCATCGTGAGGATAAGCACCTCGGTTTGAACGTGAAGCGCTCTGAGGCGGCGGCTGACCTCCAGGCCGTTGATGATCGGCATGGAATAATCGACGATCACGATGTCTGGCCTGGTTTCCAGCGCAAGCGTGACCGCCTGCTCACCATTGGTCGCCTCGCCGCTCACGATCCAGTTGGACCGCGTTTCAACAATCGCGCGAAGTCCGGAACGCACGATTTCATGGTCGTCCGCAATCAAGATGCGTTTCACGGGTCGTTCCCGTTTGCCTACCCTCGGCCAAGCCAGGTGGACTAGAGCGGTCATCGGCGGTCAGGTCGAACGATGATACGGCGTCCCACAAGAACGGTTATCCAGCAAAACCCTGAGAGATGCAGGCGAAGGTACTGACAGCCACGGATCGCCACGGCTTGCGATCAGGCCTCGACGAGTCCGCTCCGCACCGCGTAACGCACGAGGCCCGCCGTCGAGTTTACCTCCAGCTTGCGCATCGCCGCTGCACGATGTGCCTCCGTCGTCTTAACGCTCAGGTCGAGGATCGCGCTAATCCCTTTGTTGCTGTAGCCCTCGGCTACCAGCTTGACGACGAGTTGCTCGCGCGAGGTCAGCCCATGGTGGTGTCGTTCGCCGTGGGGGCCCGGCCCGCCATCGTATTCGATAATGCTATTCGTACAGAAGAACGGCCTATGCATCAGCAGCGACTCGACAGCCGCCAGCAGCAGCTTGTTCGCATCAGACTTCACCAAGAAAGCGCGGGCGCCGGCCTCGAACGCCTGCTGCGCTATCAGACCCGAATTGTGCACGGTGAAGATCAGGATCTCGGTTTGCAGCCGATAGTCCCTCATACGCCGCGCCACCTCCACGCCGGTCATCCTCGGCATCGAGAAATCCAGGATGGCGACGTGGGGCTGGCTCTGGATCGCCGCGGCGACCGCCTTGCCTCCGTCAGTGGCCTCGGCCACCACTTCCCAGTCCGCCCGCTGTTCGAGGACCGCCCGCAAACCCGATCGCACCGCTTCGTGGTCGTCGGCTATGAGGATACGTTTCATGCAGCACACTCCCTATTCTTGACGGCGGTTCGGGTCACACTTTCGACCCGCCGCCGCTGGCTAGTGTTCTTTCGCTGATTGTGTGCCGGTATCGGCCCTCGTATTGGTCGTGGTCCTTCGTCGATTGCGCCTATTTACTGCAAGGACGTGCGGGAAGACCGCGGACAGAACGGTACCGGAATGCGGCGCCATCCCGCTGGACTGGATGGCCAACGTACCTCCGATCCCGTGCAGTCTTGCTCGCATCGCGGGAATTCCGACGCCGCTCGATAGCGTCCCGGCACCCGGCCTGCCAGGGTGGGGAAGACCGCGTCCATTGTCGCTGATCATCAATTGGAAACGACTGTCGACAACATCGATGACGATTGCCACCTCCGTCGCTTTTGCGTGACGGAAGACGTTCGTCAGAGCCTCCTGAACAACGCGCAGCAGCGAGCGTTGGGCCTCATAAGGTAACCCATCGACCTCCGGCACGATGTTCACCCTCACATGCAACGAGGTGCGCGCCGCGAACCCTTCCGCGTAGCCTTCGATCGTGGCCTTCAATCCGTCACCCGTCAGATCCCGCGGATGCAGCAGATAGGCAAAAGCCCGGAGCTCCCGGAGCGCTTCATCAATCGACGCGTCGATTTCGTCGCAGATCCGTTCGGCGGCTTGTGTGCCGTCAAGCTGGCCGCGGATCCGCATCAAGCCGAGACTCGCGGCAATCAGATGTTGACAGGTCGAATCGTGGAGATCGGAAGCGATCCGCTGCTGAATGCTCTCCTGAAGCGACAGCAGGCCAGCTTCGACATCCAGCCCGTTCCCCCATGTGGTGGGGTCCTCGAAGCGAACGTCGCGCGCCTCGCGATGGCAGCCGATCAACCGGACGACACCGCGGGTCGCGGGATCCAGGATCGGCGTGACAGTCGTTTCCCTCGTGCGGGACGAACCACCAAACGCCAGCCGCTGCCGGATCCTGATCTCAGCCTTCTCCGCGAGGCTCGCCCGAAGTGCTTCGCAGACAGATCTCGCGTCATCCGCGCTCAGGCAATCGGATACATCCATGTCGAGCACGTCTCGCGACGATACGCCGAGCCGGGACTCGAATGCCGGATTGATGCTCTCGTAGACGAAATGTCCGCAAAAGGAGGGGCGCGCGACGAAGAGGAGATCTGCAGAAGAGTTCCAGTAAAGCTCCTCGGTCGATGGTTGCAAACCTACGCGCAGCCAGCGCTTGGGACTGGTTTGCCTCGACTCTCTGGCGGGGGAGCCATGTGGCTTCACTGTACTACTCACTCTATTCCGGCGACTCCCGATATTGGCCACGACGACAATAGCGGGGTCTCTCCCCACCCTGCCGGCGAGAAATCCTCCACCGAATTCGGAATAGCGCACCTGCGGGTCAATCAACTATACACCCAGCGAACCGCTCATTCAACATGAGGTAGTATTCATGGGGGATTGAAATCTTGGCCTTCGTCAAGGGCCGCCGAATCTCAAATCCGATGCAATAGAGAGTAAAAATGGCGATGCGCGGCGAACGAGCCCGAATGGCATCGTCGCGCCGCCATTCCGTGGTCGCCGGGCGTCCTCCACCGTTCCCCCGCCTAATGCGCTGACAGGTTCGCCAGGGCTATCGGCTACTGCTCGTGTCCGACTTCTTCTTTCTGGTCGCCTTCGCGGGCGGTGCCGCCGGGGCCGGCGCAATTGAGAGCGGGTGAGATGGTTGCTCCAGACGGCGCGTCGCGGCATCATCCCGAAGTGCATCGGTATCGAGTCGATGGCTACGATCGACCGCATCGCGAGGATCGGCCAGCACGACCGTCGTCATCATGCTTGAGATGATGAGGCAGGTCAGCATTAGAAGGCGTCTTGCCGGCATCTCTCGAGCACCTCTAAAAGGCAAAGTCCAGGCGAGGCCCGATCCGAACGTCCCTGTATCGCCGCAGCGGGACGTTCGAGGTTCGTGCCTCGTAGAGCACGGTCGTCGTGAGCGACACGTTGTTGGCAACGTTGTACTTCAGGCCGAGGTCAACCGAATAGAGCTGATCCTGGCGACCGGTATTGAGTCCATCGGTGAACCAATAGGCTTCGAACAGGGGCGTACTGACGATCGACCATCTGGGATCAAGCTTGACCTCGATTCCGAGCACGGCGTCAAAGCGCCAGCGGCGCGCCTCGGCCAGATCGGAGAAACGGTAGGTCAAAAGCACTAGTGGCGAGAACGTCGCGTTGCCAACGCGGAAATCGCGCGCGACTGAGCCCATCACGTCGTGGGACGTGAAGGCGAGATCGCGGTAGATGCCATCGAAATCATATCGATTTTCGTAAATGCCAGACAAGCGCCAGCCGTCCCAGTTCTCGGTCAGACGCGCGCCCATACGCGCGACGGCGAAATTGCCGTCCTTTTCCCGCGAAAAGGCTTCGTATTGAGCCCGCGCATAGAGCCGGTATGACAGATCGTTGGTGAGGTTCCCGTCAAGCCTGACGCTCACGTCTGGCGCGTAATAGACGTCGGACCTGCGGTTATCGCGGGTGAAGAGCGCGTTGTCGGTGAAAGTCGGCGAGATGGAACCAACGACGCTCCAGGACGGGGCTTGGTAATAAGGAACCGCGTAGGAGGATGTAGCGGCTCCGCTCGATTTGAAGTCGGTGAGATCGAGGTCCGCCGCCCAAGCCGTACTACTGCCGAGCAGTGCGGCAACCGGCAGAAAAAATCCAGACGGTCGCATAGGTCCCCTCCGATGCTGCAGCCGGACACCGGGATTCGTGTCACACTGCGCGCCGATTGTGGCGTGTTAATGTTCAGATGATAAATCACAGGTTGATCTGGGTCGATTCCTCCGCCGGCTAGTAGTCGACCGGATCCCTGGTAATCGGGCAGGTCATGCAGTGACCACCGCCGCGGCCGCGGCCGAGCTCCGCGCCGACGATGGTGATCACTTCGATTCCCTCCTTGCGCAGCAGCGTATTGGTGTAGGTGTTGCGATCGTAGGCGAAGACGACGCCTGGAGAGGCGCAAACCAGGTTAGCGCCGCTGTCCCACTGGGTTCGTTCGCGCAGATAGGCATTGCCACCGGTCTCCACGACGCGGAGCTTCTTCAGGCCGAGCGCCCCAGCCACGACGTCGACGAAAGGCTTCTCGTCCTTGCGCAGCTCGATTCCGGCAGAGTTGTCCGCCGGCCGGTAGGAGTACGCCGTGATGCTATTGACGATATCGGGGTAAAGCAGCACGCAATCCCGATCGGCGAACGTGAAGACCGTGTCGAGATGCATCGCCGCACGCAGCTTGGGCATGGCCGCCACGATGACGCGCTCAGCGGCCTTTTTCCTGAAAAGAGCGGCGGCAAGCTGGCTGATCGCCTGTCTCGATGTCCGTTCGCTCAATCCGATCAGGACGTTTCCCTTCCCGATCGGCATCACATCGCCACCTTCCAGAGTGGCAAGGCCGTGATCCTGAGTCGGATCGCCCCACCAGACGTGGACCTTGCCGGCGAAATCCGGATGGAACTTGTAAATGGCGGCGGCGAGGATCGGCTCCTCGTGACGCGCCGGCCAGAACAGCGAATTCAACGTTACGCCGCCATAGATCCAGCAGGTGGTATCGCGCGTGTACAGCGTGTTCGGAAGTGGCGGCAGCAGATACTCGGTCATGCCGGCCGCCTCCCGGATCAACCGGAGCATTTCACCGCCATGTGCGTCGGGGAAATCGTGGGTCGACAATCCGCCGATCAGGGTTTCCGCCAGCGCGCGGGGGGCGAGGCTTTCCAGATAGCCGCGGAGCTCGTCAATCAGGCCGAGACCGACCTGGTTTGGGACCACCTGATTGTCGAGGATCCATCGCCTCGCCTCCGGGATGGCGACGGTGTCCGCGAGCAGATTGTGCATCTCGACGACCTCGATGCCGCGGTCGCGCATCTTCTGCACGAAGTCGAAATGGTCGCGCTTGGCATTGTCGACCCAAAGGACGTCGTCGAACAGCAGCGTGTCACAATTGGTCGGAGTGAGACGCTGGTGAGCGCGGCCCGGCGAGCAGACCATTACTTTGCGCAACTGACCGACTTCCGAATGAACGCCAAAAGGAAGCGCTCCGTTTGATGTCTGTTGTGTCATGAGCGCAACCTCCGCAATCGATCCGCCTAGATCGTGATGTAGCCGGTGGCGAGGCCGTGAATGCCGACGGCCGCGCCGATCGCAGCCACGATGAAGATGCCCCACTCCACCGGTGCAAAAATCCGCGCCTTCTGTTGGACCCGCGCCCAGACATACAGCGCCGTGCCGGGCACGTAGAGCAGCGCGGATAGCAGCAGGTATTTCATTCCGGCCGCGTAGATCAGGAAGAGTGTGTAGATGACGGCGATGCCGGTGAAGATCAGGTCTCGTCTGTGCTCGCCCGCGCTCTTCTCGTACGTCTCGCCGCGCTTCACCAGCAGCAATCCGTAGGCGGCGACCAGGAAGAACGGAATGAGGTTCATGACGCTCGTGAGATTGAGCATCAGCGAGAAGGCATCCCGGGACCAGTAGGTGCTGATGACGAAGAGCTGCACCACGATATTGGTCAGCCAGAGCGCGGCAGCCGGCACCTTGTTGGCGTTTTCGGTACCGAACACGCGCGGCATGTCCCGGGTCCGACCGGCCGCGGAGAGCACTTCGGCGCAGATCAGCGACCAGGCGAGATAGGCGCCGAGCACCGAGACCAGGAGCCCGATGCTGACGAAGACGGCACCCCAATGTCCGACCACTGCCTCCAGCACCGTGGCCATTGACGGTTGCCGCATGTCTGCAATCTCCGCACGCGGCAGCACGGCATAAGGCAGCATGGTGACGAGCACCATCAGGCTCGTGACGACCAGGAAGCCCATGATCGTCGCCGCGCCGACGTCGGACCGCTCCTTGGCGTAGCGGGAATAGACGCTGGCCCCCTCGATCCCGAGAAAGACGAACACCGTGACCAGCATGGTCGCGCGGATCTGCTCGAAGAGTCCCGTGTCCGGCATGCCCTCGCCGCCCCAGAAATTGGCACGGAACAGGTCGGCCTTGAAGGCAAGGATCAGGATGACGATGAAGATCAGGATCGGCACGATCTTGGCGATGGTGACGATCGTATTGATCGCGGCGGCCTGCTGCACCCCGCGCAGGATCATGAAGTGGAACAGCCAGATCCCGATCGAGGCTACGACGATCGCGATGACCGTATTGCCGTCGCCGAACACGGGAAAGAACGCGCCCAGGGTCGATTTGATGAGGACCCAGTAGGACACGTTGCCGATGCAACTTCCCATCCAGTAACCGAGCGCCGACAGGAATCCGGGATAGTCGCCAAAGCCCTCTTTCGCATAGGCATAAACACCGGCATCCAGACCAGGCTTTCGCTCGGCCAGAGACTGGAACACGCGCGCCATGGTGTACATGCCACCGCCTGCGATGCACCAGGCGAGGATGGCGCCGAAGGGACCGGTTGCGGTGCCGAAGGTTCTGGGCAGCGAGAAGATGCCGGAGCCGACCATGGAGCCGACGACCATTCCCGTCAGCGCGAACAATGAGAGCTTCTGGGCCGATGTCGTCGCAGTCATTGAATGGCCTCGAAGAGCGAGCGAAGACCGACGCCGTCATCGATGTCTCGAACGATGCGTTGCCGACCTCCTCATTGCGAGATCGAACCATGCGCCGTGGCCTCGGCCCGGCCCATCAGGTGATTACCTAGTCGCTGTCCGGGATTACCCTCGCGCCGGGCTGGAAGCATCGGAAGCTGGCGCCATTTCTTTCCCGCCGAACCAGGCGACATACAAGGTCGGCAGCAGCACCAGAGTTAGAACGGTTGCGACGAGCAGGCCGCCCATGATCGCAAAGGCCATCGGCCCCCAGAAGACGGTCGGCGCTATCGGGATCATGCCGAGTACGGTTGAGACGGCCGTCAGCATGATCGGACGAAAGCGGGAGCTGCTTGCATCCACTGCCGCCTGCCAGGGCCCCTTCCCTTGCAAGCGCTCCGCCTCGATTTGCCCGATCAGGATCACCGCGTTCTTGCTAATCATGCCAAGCAGCGCCAACACGCCGAGGATGGCGACGAAGCCCAGCGGCCGCCCGGACACGAGCAGCGCCGCGACGACCCCGATCAGGCCGAGCGGCGCGACGCTAACGACCATCAATAGTCGCGGGAAGCTCTGCAGCTGCACCATCAGCACCGTAAACATGACGAACAACATCATCGGTACGACTGCCATCACGGACGACCTCGAATTTCGGCTCTCCTCCACCGTGCCGCCGACCACGACATCGTACGAACGCGGCAGAGTGGCCTTCAGCTTGGCGATAGCGGGAGCCAGCCGATTGACCACCGTCTCCGGCGGCATCTCGTCGGGAACGGCGGCCCGCACCGTCAGGGTCGGCATGCGATCGCGCCGCCAGATCAGCGGAAACTCCTGACCGTATTCGAAGGTGGCAAACTGGCTCAGCGGAACGGTCTGCCCTCCCGGGATCGGCACCTGCAGCGTCCGCAAGCTCGGCAGCGAGACGCGCTGCTCGTCCGTTGCGCGGGCCAGCACATCGACGAGGTAGATATCGTCCCGCACCTGGGTCACGGGCAGGCCGGAGATCACGGTGTTCAGAACGATTGAGATCGCCTGCGAGCTCAGGCCGAGACGGCGCACCTCATCCTGATTGACGCGAACGCGGATCTGGCGATCCGGCTCCATCCAGTCGAAATTGAGGCTCTTGGCCCTCGGATCGGAGCCGACGATCCGCGCGACTTCGACCGCGATGTCGCGCACGAGCTCGACGTCGGGACCGCTGACGCGATACTGCAGCGGCCATCCCACAGGGGGACCGAGCCCAAGCGGCGAAACCGAGGAGATGGCGTTCGGGAATTCTTCCACAAGGAACCGTTCCAGCTTGGCATGCAGGCGCTCGCGTGCCGCGACGTCTTTGGCCACAACGACCGCCTGGGTGAAGAAGTCATTCGGCAGCTCGACGCTGAGCGGCAGATAGAAGCGGATCGCACCGCGCCCGACATTGGTACTCCAATGACCAACGTCGGGATCACCGGTCAGTACTTGATCGAGGCGCTTGGCCGCCGCCTCGCTGGCGTAAATCGATGCATTCTGCGGCAGGCCGATGTCCACGAGAAGTTCCGGCCGGTCGGACAATGGAAAGAACTGCTGCGGAACCAGCGGAAGCGCGAGCACGGAAGCGAGAAAAAGCGCAACCGTCGCGCCGATCGTCAGCCATTTGGCGCGGATCGCCAGGACCAGAAAGCGCCGGTACAAGCGAAAGGCCATTCCCGGCGCATCGGCTGTGGTCTTGGGCGGCGCGAGGATAGCGACGCCGAGCAGCGGCGTGAAGATGACGGCGACGAACCACGACGCCAGGAGAGCGATCGTAACCACCACAAACAGCGAGAACGTGTATTCGCCGGCCGCGCTGGCTGCAAAGCCCACCGGAATGAACCCGGCGATCGTTACGAGTGTGCCCGTGAGCATGGCGACTGCATGCGTGCGAAAGGCGTAGGCCGCGGCCGCGATCTTGCCGTCGCCCAGCGCCAACCGATTAAGCGTGGCGTCCGTCGTCGTCATGGCGTCGTCGACCAGCAGCGCGAGCGCGATGATGAGAGCGCCGAGGGAAATTCGCTGCATATCGATGCGAAGAAACTCCATCGTCGGGAACACGATCGCAAGCGTGAGCGGAATAGCCAGTGCGATGATGAGGCCCGGCCGAACGCCGAGGCTGATGAAGCTCACGACGAGGATGATCGCGATCGCCTGCACCAGCGAGGTCATGAACTCGCGGATCGCTTTGTCCACCACGACGGCCTGGTCGGCCACGAGGCTCGGTTCGATTCCGATCGGCAGATCGGCCGTGATCTCTGCCATCGCCGCCTTGATGTTCCTGCCGAGAACGAGAATATCGCCGCCCTCGCGCATCGCGATCGCGAGCCCGATCGCTGGACGACCGCCGACCCGGAACAGCGGTTGCGGCGGATCGGCATAGCCTCGCCGTACCGTCGCGAGATCGCTCAGACGTAGCGTGCGACCGCCCGCGCTGAAGTTGATGTCGGCAATGTCCTGCTCCGACTGGAACGCCCCGGACACCCGAAACGAAATTCGCTCGGTCCCGGTCTGGATGGTGCCGGCCGGGCTCACGATATTCTGTGCCTGCAGGGCGGCGATCAGAGCCGTGCGATCGACCCCGAGACTTGCGAGTTGCCGTTTCGAGAACTCGACGAAGATCACTTCGTCCTGCGCACCCAGCAGTTCGATCTTCGCGACATCGGGCACGTCTAGAAGACGCGAGCGGACCGCCTCGACCCGGTCACGCAGCTCGCGCTGGGTAAATCCATCACTGGTGAATCCATACATGATCCCGAACGTGTCGCCGAAATCGTCATTGAACGCTGGCCCCACGATGCCCACCGGCAGCGTGTGACGGATGTCCCCGATGGATTTCCTCACCTGGTACCAGGTATCGGAGACGTCCCTTGCGTTGGCGCTCCCCTTCAAGTTCACGAAGATAGTGGTGAGACCGGCCCGAGTGAAGCTGCGCAGGAAGTCCAGATGTGGCGTCTCTTGCAACCGCCGCTCGAGCCGTTCGGTCACCTGCTTCATCGTCTCTTCGGCCGTCGCTCCAGGCCAGGCCGCTTGAACAACCATAGTCCTGATGGTGAATGCAGGATCTTCGTTCCGGCCCAGCCGCAGATAGGACAGCACGCCGGCGATGACGGCGGCAATCATCAGATAAATGACGAGCGAGCGGCGCCCGAGCGCCCATTCCGAGAGGTTGAGCCCGGTCATGGCTCCGACCCAAGGACGCGCACCCGCTGACCCGGATGAAGTGCCTGGACGCCCGCGGTCACCACGACCTCGCCTATGTCCAAACCTTGCGAGATGATCACCTGCGCCTGATCGAACCTCAAGACGTCGACATTGCGGATGGCGACCGTCTTCGTCGCGGGATCCAGGATCCAGACCGCCGGCTGGCGATTCATCCTGGTCAGCGCCGTTGCCGGAATGTCGATCATTGGTCCGGCGCTCATCTCGACGCGCCCCGTGACAGTCGCCCCCAGCCGCATCGCGGCAGGGGGATCGCGAAGTCCTATCTTGATCTCAAAGGTTCGCGTGACCGGATTGGCCTGCGCGGCAACCTGCCGGATACGCCCTTCCGCAGTCACCGCTGGATCGTCGGTCAGACTGACGCTCACCTGCAGATTGGACGGTGCCGCGCGGACGAATTGAGCCGGCATGTCGAAGACCGCGTCTCGGCCATCCTGCCGCGCGATCCGCGCAATCGTCTGTCCGGCCTGGACGACCTCTCCGGCGGCGGGCCCCGTTTCGGTTATCTTGCCCGGTGCATCGGCCCGCAGCTCGGTGAAGCTGACCTGGTCGTGGGCGGAATTCAACTGAGCTTCGGCCATTTCAACATTCGATTGCGCAGTCTGTTGCGCCTGCGTCGCGGCCTCGAAGTTGGCGCGCGTGGTCCATCCCTGCGCCAACAGAGTCTGCTGGCGTTCGAAATGATTGCGTGTCTGAGTGAGCTGGCCCTGAGCTGCGGCAAGGGCGGCCTGCGCCTGCCGCAACGCGCTGAGTTGGTCCTGCGATTCAAGCTTCGCCAACAGCTGGCCGGCCTCGACGCGCTCACCGGGCCGGATGTCGCTCGAGTGCAGCCGACCGGAAATTCGAAATGCCAGATTCACTTCGTCTTCGGCTTCGATGCGGCCGGAAAATGTGAGGGGCGTGAGTTGATCCCGCTTCTCGACTGTCATGGTGCGGACGGGACGCGCCGGCGTCGGCAGGGAGACCGTCGCCGCCTCCCTCTCACAGGCGACCAGCAGCAGCGCAGAAACCCCTGCAACAAGCGTCGTGCTCAGTGACCGCAGCTGCATGAATCGACCCATCCGTGCCGCTGAGGATTTTGCGGAGAATTCATCCCGCTTGTATCGGTAAATCTACTGAGCATCCGCGGGTGCAATCGTGAACGAACATCCGGCGGAGCCGAAAGATTCCGGCAGCGAAGTCAGGCGATCACCCGACAGCCCAAGCGCGCAGACGGTGCATAAGCCTGAAGCTGCCGCCGTTGCGGCGCATGCGATCCCTTCGTCAAAGCCGCGGCGGGTTTGACGAGCCTGCGATCCGCGGCTCGACGTGATTGCTCAACGACAAGGAAAAGCCAAGATGACAAAGCTGGCTTTGCTCTCCGCTGCCGTCTTCATTGCGCTCAGTGCCATGGGCTCGTGGACGCCAGGACAAGCGCAGGATCTGGCATGGTGCAGAAAGTTCAGGGGAACGCTGACCTGTATGTATGACACTCGCGCCCAATGCCGCGCGTCGGTGAGCGGGCGGTCCGGCACCTGCGTCCCCAATCCGCGCCGCTAGATGCCGCAATTGATCGCCGAGGTCGCATCGATCGGGCGGCGCCAGCAATTTCACTTTGCGCCGCCCCTTCGGGACGCAGTCTACAGCGTCCAATCTCATTCGGAACATTCCCCACCGGGACCGAGGGTTTTCTCCGATCCCCTGAGGCAGCTCTCGCGGGGTAGCTTCCTCGGGTCCGCTTGCATGCTCCAACGGGAGGTCTTCATGTCAGATCTGGTCGCCATCGTATATCCGTCCGAGGCGAAGGCCGAGGAAGTGCGTCAGCGATTGCTCAAGCTGCAGAAGGAGTATCTGATCACGATCAGTGACGCCGTGATCGCCGTAAAGACGGACCAGGGCAGCATCAAGCTCAACCAACTCGTCAACACGACCGCCATGGGCGCGGTGACGGGAAGCTTCTGGGGCCTTTTAATCGGTGTCCTCTTTCTCAATCCGATCCTCGGAGTTGCCGTAGGCGCAGCGTCGGGTGCGCTCGGCGGCGCTCTTTCGGACGTCGGCATCGACGATGCCTTCATGAAGAGTCTCTCCGCCAGCCTTCAGCCCGGCAACGCCGCCCTGTTCGTCCTGATCAAGCACATGACCGCCGACAAGGTGATCAAGGAGATCAAGGACGCGGGCGGCGTCGTACTCAAGACCTCCCTCGACGAGACGAAGGAAAAGGCGTTGCGCGATGCCCTCGCCAGCACGGTGGAGCGGCCGGCGGCCTGAGCCGCCGCCCTTCCCTTCTCAACGGCGGCCGCCCGCAAGACGCAGCAGCATCAGGAACAGGTTGAGGAAATTGAGATAGAGCGACAGCGCGGCAAGGACCGACTTTCGCCCCGAAGCGGTTTGGTCATCCGCGCTGTCGTACATCGTCTTGATCCGCTGCGTGTCATAGGCCGTCAAGCCGGCAAACACGCCGACTCCTACGATCGAGATCAGCCAGTCGAGCGCAGTCGACCACAGGAACAGGTTGACGACGCTCGCGAAGATGATCCCAATCAGCCCCATGAACAGGAAGGTACCCAATCCCGAAAGGTCGCGCCGGGTCGTGTAGCCTAAGACGCTGAGCCCGCCGAACATTGCAGCAGCGATGACGAAGACGCGGGTTATCGACGAACTGGTGTAGATGTGTAGTAGGATCGAGAGCGAGATACCGACCAGGGCAGCATAGAGGAAGAACAGCAGGCGCGCAGTTGGCACCGACAATGTCTCGATGCGCGAGCTGAGGAAGAACACCAACCCAAGCGGCGCCAGGATGAAAACCCACATCAGCGGGCTCTGCAGCAGCGCGGGGCCGGTGACCTGATAGGTCAGGCCGGCGGCGACGGCGGTCAGGGCGACACCCGCGGCCATGTAGCCATAGATCCGCAACATGTACTGACGCAGTCCGGCATCCACTGTGATCCGGCCGCCGACGACGTCTGTCGCCGCCAAGTTCTGATCGAGATTCGACATCGCATCCTCCTGTGCAGCCCCCTAAAGCGCGACCACGCTAGGCTCTGCTTCGACGGAACAACATCGGACAATCACCCGAAGACATCAGGTGAAAACCACTCTTGCCCGAATGGGGACGGCATGGCGCTGATTGCCGATCCGTAAGACTGGAACGTGCTTCGGGGTCGTAAGACTTTTGACTGAGGCACCTTGCGCTTTTGTCACTGGAGACCGGAGGCGCGATGACCTAACCGGAGGCATGCGCTTCTTCTTCCATATCACCGATCGATACGGCGTCTCGCCCGACACGATCGGATGCGATCTTAGCGAGCAGGATGCGGCCGTCCTACATGCCAGACGCCTGGCCGCCGAACTCGCCAAGTCCGGCGAGTTCTTCCGTGGCAGCGTCGTGCTGGTCGCGCGGGATACGTTGCCGACGTCCTGGCACAAGGGCGGGGACGACACCACCGCTTCCCGTGGCGATATCTGAATCGGCGGCCACCGATTTCCTGCCTCTCTTCCTACAGACAATCCCTGATGTGCGCACGCGGGAGGCGGCTCTAAGATTCCGGGAGGGAGGCCGCGAATGCAGCCGCCTCGGATCGGAAGGCATCCATCATGGCTGCTTCGACAAGCGAGGCCGATCAGAAGCTTTCGCGCAATGCGCTGATCGCCCTGGTGATCGGGTCGATGGTCGGCTCCGGCATCTTCGCATTGCCGGCTCAGTTCGGGCGCACCACCGGCGCTTTGGGAGCGATCATTGCCTGGATGATTGCTGGCACCGGCATGTTGACTCTGGCCTTCGTGTTCCAATCGCTATCCCGGCGCAAGCCGGAGCTCGATGCGGGCATCTACGCCTATGCCAAAGCCGGTTTCGGTGACTACATCGGCTTTGCGTCCGCCGCCGGCTACTGGATCGGCTGTTGTCTAGCCGACGTCGCCTGCCTCATCCTGATCAAGGCCACGCTCGGCCAATTCTTCCCCGTGTTCGGCGACGGCACCACGCCGGTAGCCATCGCTTCGGCCTCCGTGCTGCTTTGGAGCGTCCATATTCTGGTGCTGCGCGGCATCAAGGGGGCTGCCGCGCTCAACACGGTCACAACTTTCGCGAAGATCATCCCCATCGTGCTGTTCATCGTGGTGGCTGCGGTCGCCCTGAACCGCGGGCTTTTCTCCGACAATTTCTGGGGAACGACCGAGCCCGACGCCGGGCAGGTGTTGAGCCAGGTCCGCAGCACGATGCTGCTCACGGTGTTCGTCTTCGTCGGCATCGAGGGCGCGAGCGTGTATTCGCGTTACGCACGAAGGCGCGACGACATCGGTATCGCGACGGTCACCGGCTTTCTGACCGTTCTCTGCCTTCTCGTGCTCGTGACACTCCTGTCCTACGGCATCCTGCCGCGGAGCGGGCTCGCGGACCTGCCGACACCATCGATGGCAGGCGTGATGGAGGCCATGGTCGGCCGCTGGGGCGGTGTGTTCATCAGTATCGCATTGCTGATCTCGATCCTCGGCAATTACCTGTCATGGTCCCTCCTTGCGGCCGAGATCCTGCACTCAGCGGCCATTCAGCGCACGATGCCGGCCTTTCTGGCGCGCGAGAACGTTCACAAGGTCCCTGTCGGCGCGCTCTGGCTCACCAACTGCGTGATACAGGCGTTGCTTCTTGTGAGTTGGTTCGCCGAATATGCCTTCACGCTCGCCCTCAAGATGACGAGCGCAATGACACTGGTCCCGTATTTCCTCGTGGCGGCTTACGGCCTGAAGCTCGCATGGACTGGTGAGGCTTATGCTTCCGGCGAGCGCGCCCGCACCAGCGAGGGGATCTTCGCGGCTGTCGCGACGCTCTACGCGGCGGGAATGATCTACGCCGGCGGGGCGAAATTTCTCCTGCTATCCGCGATCCTCTACGCGCCGGGAACGCTGCTGTTCCTGATCGCCAAGCGCGAACGCAAGGAGCGGCTTTTCAGGCCGGTCGAGTCCGTCCTGTTCGGCGCGGTGGCCATCGCCGCGGGGATCGGAATCTACGGCCTGGCTGTCGGAGCCATCGCGATCTGACCGATGTCGCTGACCGCATGGAGGCGAGGATGAAGATGTGGATCAACTATCGTACCCTGTTCCTCACCGCAGTCGTAGCCGCCACTCTGCTGTCAAGCATTTCCCCGGCTCAGCCGAAGGACGATACCGTGGCCGCGCCGAAGCAAACCGGCACGGCCGCCCCGGGCGATGCGAGGCCCAACATCAACACCAACACGAATCCATTCAAGCATCGCTATTGGCGTCATCGCGGCGGCAAGCATCCGCATTTTGGCAGCCGCCGCGTTCGCTCGTGAGGCGTGACCACATGACGGCGGACCGATCGATGAGCGACGCCAGGGTCGGATCCGAGCGGGTCCGCGGCCTCGTTCGGAATGAGAGCCCGATCGACGAGTCGGTCCAACCCGGACGACCGAGCCTGCTTGCGATCGGCCTCACCGTGCTCGTCGTGGCCGTGGCCCTCTTCCTGGTCTGGCAAACGGTGTCGAGTCTCTTGATCGTGTTTGCAGGCGTGCTTTTCGCAGCCTTTCTCGATGCCGCAGCCCGGGCTCTGGCGCCGGTTCTTCCTCTCAGCCGCCTCTGGCGTCTGACGCTCGTTCTCCTGCTGCTGTCGGCGCTGGCAGGCTTCGGGCTGGCCTGGGGGACCGGTAAGCTGCCGGAGCAGACGCGTGTGCTGCTGAAAGTCATGGATGCCCAGGTCGACATCCTGCAAGAGCATTTGTTGTCTTATGGCGTGGATCTGCTCGGCCCGGAATGGGGGCGTGACTTCGCGCAGTGGCTGTTCGCCGACCAGGGTCGGTTCCTCAGCCATGCGCAATTCCTGCTCGGCGGCGCCTCGAGCCTTTTGACCGCCGTGCTCGTGATCTTGTTCCTCGGCATTCTCTTCGCCTTCGATCCCATCAGCTACCGCGACAGCGTGGTCGTGCTGGTCAGGCAATCTTACCGGGCCCGCGCGCGCGAGGTGATGGACGAGATGGGCACCGTGATGCGACTGTGGTTCGTCGGCCAGTTGATCCGCATCATCCTGATGACGCTCTTCGTCTGGCTTGCCCTTTATCTCATCGGCCTGCCTGGCCCATTCGTTCTCGGATTGCAGGCAGGATTGTCGAACTTCATCCCCTATCTTGGGCCAATCGTCGCCGCGATCCCGATCGCGCTCGTTGCGATGCCGCTCGGAGCCTCGCCGCTGATCTGGGCGGTCGCGGTCTACACCATCATCCAGTCGATCGAAGGTTACGTCATCGGCCCGCTGATTCAACGGCATGCGGTCGAGACCCCGCCAGCCTGGACCCTGGTCGCCATCGTCCTGCTGGGCGCCTTGTTCGGCGTCATGGGCATTGCGCTCGCGATGCCGCTCGTCGCGGTCGGACGGGTGGCGATCATCAGGTTGTATGTCGAGGATTATCTCGGAGACAGGATCGAACCGGCAACGACCGATCCCCCAATCCTGGGTGAGCAGCCATGAACGAAACGGATGCACAGCAGCGTGAAGACCACGTGCCTCAACAGGCTCGCTCGGGAATGGGGCGTCTTGTCTGGCAGCAGCTTCCGTACGCCGTCGCGCTGCTGCTCGCCATCGCAGGAGTTGCCTATACCAACGTCTCGCACCAGCCGCTGATCGGCTATTGGGAATTCCTGGCGCTGGCGATCGGGGTGGTCTGCGTCATCACCAAATGGCCGGAGATCGAAGGCAGGGAGGGCCAGATTCGTCTGATCTGGACCCAGGCGCTGCACTGGATCGCCGTCCTGATCACGATGAACATCATCCTGGTCTCCGGCGTTCAGCAACTGCTCCCGACGCCGGCAACCGGTCTCGTCCTGCTGACGCTGCTCGCGCTCGGCACATTCCTCGCAGGCATCAGCCTGTTGTCATTGCAGATCGCTTTTCTCGGCCTTGCAATGGGCGCAGCCGTCCCGGCGATCTCGTGGCTGAAGCAATCCATCTTCTTCTTCCTGCTCGGCGCCGTGCTGCTGATCGGGCTGGCCATTTCGTTCTGGCTGCGCCGGGACGGCGGCCCGCCGCGGGCGCCGACCGAAACAAAGCACCACGCGGAGGCTTGAATGCGACAATTGCCATATCTCGCGGCCGTCGGCGCAGTGGCGGTGCTGTTGACGATTCCCTCGCCCGCAGGAGCCGAGAGATTCAGAATAGGCAGGCTGCTATGCTTCTCGGAGCCACGCGTTGGACTGGTGCTCGGATCGACGCAGTCGCTGCGCTGCGTGTTCGATGGGGTGCGCCCTGCCCGCCGCTACATCTACGAGGGACGGATCAGACGCCTCGGCCTTGATCTCGGCGTGACCAGCGCCGGCACGCTGTCCTGGGCCGTGTTCGCCAGGACTTCGCGGATTGGTGCCGGCACTTTGCGCGGCAGCTATGTGGGCGCGAGTGGCAATTTCGCTCTAGGCCCCGGCCTCGGCGCCAACGTCCTGATTGGCGGCTCGCGCAGGAGCATCATGCTCCAGCCGATCTCGATCGAACGCTCGATCGGGCTCAATCTCGCGGCCGGCGTGACCCATCTGACACTGGGCCCGCGCGGACCGCGATGAGCCGTGTCCGCTCAGGAAAGGTCGCAACAAGTTGGAATGAGAATATTCCCGCCCCTCAACTCCGGGTTTCGTCCGATGTTGGACCTGCTGGTTCAAGTCTAGGATCGAAGGCGTGTCGATCGGAGCGTAAGCACCCAGGAGGTTCGCATGACCGTCTACGACAGCCGCGACGATCTCAACACGCTGGGTGCCCCACCGCTATGGGCTTGCGCTCTCCTCGGAATTGTCCTGATCGCCGCCGGCCTCCTCGCCCTCGGCGATCTCGCCTTCGCCACGATCATCAGTGTCAAGTTCATTGGGCTCACCGCAATCGCTGCCGGCGCCTTCGAGATCGCGCATGCGTTCTGGACAAAGGGTTGGGGCAGTTTCCTGTGGCGGATCATTCTCGGTGCGCTCTACCTCGCCTTCGGCCTGATCCTTCTCACCCAGCCGGTGTCGGGTGCACTGATCCTGACCTATTTCCTCGGCGCGCTGCTATTCGCATCCGGCGTCGTTCGATGCGTGCTGAGTTTCGCCTATTGGCGACAGAACGGCTGGATGATGCTGATCTCTGGCGTTTTCGCCATGGCCGCCGGCGTGCTCATCCTGTTTGGCTTCCCGGATATTAGCGTCTGGGCGCTCGGCTTCCTGCTCGGCGTCGACCTGATCTCACATGGCCTCGCATGGCTGCTCTACGCCCTGCAATCGCTGCGATCGACTGCGTGACAGAGGAGGACGACACATGGTTGGTTCCAGCCGCCGAGCCTTCCTAGGCTTTGCAACGAGCGCCCTTGCCGCTGCCGCGCTCGGCGCCACCGGCGTGCGTTTGATCGACGTTGCCGAAGCGCTGCCGATCGATCCAGATCCGCGACGCGCCACCACGTCATCAGAACTGATCAAGACGCAGTGGGGACCGCCTCCGCGACCCGGCTGGGGCCCTCCACCGCGCCGTCGCCGCCACCGGCGCTGGGTCTGCTGGTGGCATCGCGGCCGACGTCGCTGCGGTTGGCGTTGGGTCTAGGCGGGTCTCCGAAGCCTTGCGAAGCTGATGGAGGTAACGATGCGCGACAGGAACCAATGGGCGATCGCCGCCTTGCTGGCCGGTCTGCTGGTCGGGGCGAGCTGGTTTTGCGTGTCGGTCTGGCGATCGACGCCGATGCCCCTCTATGGAAACGTCATCCTGACCGGAGCCGTGATTCTCATCCTGATCTTAGGCTGCGGCCTGATCGCGCTGATGTTCTACAGCCATCGCAAAGGTTACGACGAACCAGCCCGCAGCAACAGGACGCAGCGCGAGTAATGCAGTCCGCCAGACGCCGAACGAAGTGACGTCGGCGTTCGGAGCTCTGGAACACGGAGCGGACCATGAACCTTGCTGACGTCGCGACCAGATTACTGGCGGCAGGATTGGTTACGGTCTCGATCGGCGGGACTGTCCGGACCCAGCCGACGCCTTCCACGCCTGCCGTCGGCGTTGTGGAGGCAACGCGCCGGCTGATCACCGAAAGCAACGAGTTCCTGGGCCGAGTTGAGGCGGTCAACCGGGTCAACGTGACGGCCCGTGTCACCGCCGCTCTGGAGCAGCGGCTGTTCAACGAGGGTGCCGAGATCAAAAAGGGCGACCAGCTCTATCGGCTGGAGCGCGGCCCATTCGAGGCCGATCTCGCAGCCAAGCAGGCGCAGGTGGCGCAACTCGAGGCGATGCTGGAGAACGCCAGGCTGACGACGGAGCGCGCGCACACCCTTCTCGGCGGGCCGGCTGGGCAGCAATCGACCTATGACGCCGCGCTCGCCACCCAGCGCAGCTTACAGGCCCAGGTCCAGGCTGCCCAGGCGCAGGTCCAGGCCTCGCAAATCAATCTCGACTACACCGTCATCAATGCTCCGATCGAAGGCAAGATCGGTCGCACGGCGGTAACCGAAGGCAACATCGTCGGGCCCTCCTCCGGCGTGCTGACCACGATCGTCAGCCAGGACCCGATGCACGTCACGTTCCCGGTGCCGCTGCGAGAGGGGCTCGAGCTGCGCGAGCGGTACCTCCCACAAGGCGGTCTCGAGGCGGTGACGATCAGGCTGCGGCTGCCGGACGGCCGTATGTACGGTCAGTCCGGCAGACTGAACTTCGTCGACAACAGCATCGCCCAGAATACCGACACGATCATGGTCCGCGGCGAGATTGCCAACCCGATCTTGCGCGCCCCGTCTGCCGCAGGCGTGACCGCGCACGAGCTGACCGACGGCGAGTTCGTCACCGTTCTGCTCGAAGGCGTCCAGCCGATCGAAGTACTTGCGATCCCACGCGCGGCGGTGTTGTCCGACCAGCGCGGCGACTATGTTCTCGTCGTCGGCAAGGATAATAAGGCAGAGCAGCGGCGCGTTCAGCTCGGACAATCGACCGCAACAATTGCCGCCGTCATCGGCGGGCTTGCTGCCGGCGACAAGGTGATCGCCGAAGGGTTGCAGCGGGTTCGCGCGGGTCAGACCGTCGCTCCGGATACAGCAAGCGCACTCCTGCGGTCGAGCATGGACGGCGTAGCGAGCGAGGCGCCACCGCGGAGCGGCCGCGGCACTCCGATCCGGCCCCACGCCGCGGACCGCACTCCATGATATCGGGCGTCTTCGTCGATCGGCCGCGCCTTGCGATAGTGATCGCACTTCTCATCACCATTGCCGGCGCGTTGGCACTCACGCAAATTCCCGTGGCGCAATTTCCGGATATCGTGCCGCCGCAGGTGACCGTCTCCGCGACCTTCCCAGGCGCGTCCGCCGAGGTCGTGGAAAGCAGCGTCGCCCAGCCTCTCGAAGCGCAGGTGATCGGCGTCGACCGCGCGCTTTACATGAAATCGACAAGCGGCAATGACGGCAGCTACACGCTCACCATTTCGTTCGCGCATGGCACCAATGCCGACATCAACACGGTCAACGTCAATAATCGCGTGCAGAGCGCCCTGTCGCAGTTGCCGACGGAGGTGCAGCAGCAAGGCGTGAGGGTGCAGAAGCGATCCTCGTCGATCCTGCAGTTCCTCGTGCTCTACAGCGCCGACGGCCAGCAGGATCCCCTCTTCATCACCAACTACGCCATCATCAACGCGCTGGACGCGATCGCGAGCACGCCGGGTGTCGGCCAAGCGAACCTGTTCGCAAAGATGAACTATTCGATGCGAATCTGGTTCGATTCGCAGCGGCTCACCAGCCTCAGCTTGACCCCGTCGGACGTGATTGCCGCGATCCGCGCGCAGAGCGTCCAAGCTGCCGTCGGCCGCATCGGCGCGCGGCCGATCAGCGACGATCAGCAGTTCCAATTCAACGTGCAGACCCTCGGCCGACTCGCCAGCGCCGATCAATTCGCAAACATCGTGCTGCGCGCCAATCCCGACGGATCCTCGCTGCTGGTGAAAGATGTCGCGCGCGTCGAGATCGGTGCGCAAAACGTCGACAGCGAGGCGCGGATCGACGGGCGCGCCGCCGTTCCGATCGCAGTCTACCTTGCGCCGGGAGCGAACGCGGTGACCACGGCGCGAGCGGTGGCCGAGACGATGCAACGGCTGTCAACGCGATTTCCGCCTGGACTGAGCTATCTCGTCCAATACGATTCCACGAGCTTCGTTCGGGACACGATCGCGGAGGTCTTGCGGACACTGGCCGAAGCCTTCGTTCTCGTGATGCTGGTCGTCTATATCTTCCTCGGTAGTCTCCGTGCGACGGTGATCCCGGCCATCGCAGTACCGGTGAGCCTGATCGGCACGTTCGCAGTTCTGCTCGCGTTCGGCTATTCGGCCAATACGGTATCGCTGCTCGCGATGGTCCTCGCCATCGGCATCGTCGTCGACGATGCCATCGTCGTCGTGGAGAATGTCGAGCGCGTCATGGCGGCGGAACCAAGCCTGGCTCCAGCCGAGGCCACCAAGAAAGCCATGACCCAGATCACCGCGCCGATCATCGCGATCACTCTGGTGCTGCTCTCCGTGTTCGTGCCGATCGCGTTCATTCCCGGCATTTCGGGCACGTTGTTCCGTCAGTTCGCCGTGACGATCAGCGCCGCAATGTTGATTTCGGCGGCGAACGCCCTGACGCTATCCCCTGCACTGTGCGCGCTGCTGATGCGCCACGGCAGACGGCCCCGCGGCATCATCGGACGTGTACTCGGCGGCATCGACTGGTTGCGCGAGCGCTACGGCAACGGCGTCCGCTACCTCGTGCGCCGGGCCGCGCTCTCGCTGCTGCTGGTTGCCGTCTTCGCCGCCGGCGTCTTCGGTGTCTCGATCATTACTCCGACGGGATTCCTGCCGGAGGAGGACCAGGGCGCCTTCTTCACCTCGGTGCAGCTCCCGGACGGCGCGTCGGTCGCGCGCACCAGCCAGGTTACGCGCCAGATCGAAGACGTCCTGAAACAGATGCCGGCCGTCGATCACGTGCTCGCGGTGATCGGCTTTTCACTGCTCGATGGCGTCTCCCAATCGAACAGCGCACTGGTGGTGGCGCGGCTCAAGCCGTTTTCCGACCGGACGGCGGCCGCAGACTCGGCGCAGGCGCTAATCTCCAGGACATTCGCAGCCGGTGCCCAGGTACGACAAGCCAATGTGCTGCCGTTCAACCTGCCGCCGATCATCGGCCTCTCCACCGGCGGCGGATTCGAGTACCAGCTTCAAGCTCTGGAAGGACAGGGCCCAGCCGCGATTTCGAGCGTGACAAACGCCCTGATCGGCGCCGCCAACGCCGATTCGCGGCTCACGCGGGTGTTCTCGACCTTCACCGCGACCAATCCGTCGCTCTATCTCGACGTCGACCGCCGAAAGGCCCAAGCGCTGGGCGTCGCGGTCAATGACATCTTCATGGCGCTGCAGGCGACGCTCGGCGGCGTCTACGTCAACAACTTCAACCTGTTCGGACGCACCTGGCAGGTCAACGTTCAGGGCGACGCATCCGATCGCGCCCACGTCTCGGATATCTGGCGGATCTACGTGCGCAACAACAACGGCGAGATGGTGCCGATGCGGGCGCTGGCCGACGTCATGGTCGTAACCGGGCCGCAGGTCATCACTCGCTACAACAATCATCGTTCCGTGACGGTGAACGGCAGCCCTGCGCCGGGGACCTCTTCGGGCACCGCGCTATCCGCGATGGCGCAGATCTCCGACGCCGTGCTGCCGTCCGGCTACGACTTCGCCTGGACCGGCACCGCCTTTCAGGAGCAGGGAGCGGCAGGTCAGACCGGAATCGTGCTCGCGCTGGCCGTGATGTTCGCCTATCTGTTCCTGGTCGCACTTTACGAGAGCACGGTTATCCCGATCCCGGTGCTGCTATCGGTGGTCGTCGGTGTGCTCGGATCTTATTTCGGCATCATGATTGCGCGCCTCAATCTCGACCTCTATGGCCAGATTGGCCTCGTTGTGCTGATCGCTCTTGCCGCCAAGAACGGCATCCTGATCGTCGAGTTTGCGAGGGAACAGCGGGAGGCGGGTATCCCGATCTGTGAGGCCGCGGTTCAGGGTGCCCATATGCGTTTTCGTGCGGTCATGATGACGTCACTTGCGTTCATCCTCGGCCTTCTGCCGCTGGTCATTGCGACCGGAGCTGCCGCGCTGAGCCGCAGAGCAGTGGGCACCGCTGTCTTCGCTGGTATGCTCGCAGCAAGCTCGATCGGGATCTTCCTGGTGCCGATGCTCTACGTCACCTTCCAGCGCATACGGGAGCGCGCGAAAGGCACAATCAAAAGCGGCTAAGAATGCCCGATCCTAACAAAAACATAGAACGTAACGAAAGAATGTCGTCTCGCTTAGATGAGCTACTTCGATGATTGAGGAGTACGCTGCCGGATTACGAGAGATTATTAGTAAGCTGCGCAGAAAATTGAACCAAGTTTACCCGGGTAGAGCTTTCATAGAGCGCTATTTCCACAGTTGGCACCCCGATTCCTGCTCCGCCGGTGTACAGAGAATCCCTAATGTACGGGACAGATGGCGTCTCTAAGCTGGCGGACTGGAAGGCTCGGGGACCCCGCTCAATCCGCGGGACGTACTTCTATGCGGGTCCTTTGGTGCAACGGAGCTCACATCAAGCGGAAGCTGGCGCAAGTCGAATGTAGCAGCATAGGGACCCGACCTTGCCACGAATGTTCTGATGGATGGCTCTCGCCAAATGGTCACGGTCCGATGGTTGTCGGTCGAGCGAATCGGAACGAACTCGTGTGCGGCGCGACAACTTCCGCCGGGCTCCGCGCCGCTGGCGAGAGAATACGACATGCTAGGAAGGAACACTGCAAATGCGGATAGCCGAGTGTGCCACGATCATTGTTGCGACGTGCACCTTTCTCACGCCGGCGGAGCCGCAAGAGCGGATTGCAGTCACCGTCTTCGAGAACGTGCGCATCTTTGACGGGAAGAGCGAGACGCTTTCCGTCCCATCGAATGTCGTCATCCGCGGAAACATCATCGAGCGGATCGTGACCGCGCCCATTCCAACCGATCGTCGCGTGGACGCCCGCGTCATACAAGGCGGTGGACGCGTGCTGATGCCCGGGCTCAGCGACATGCATTGGCACGCGATGATGGTCCGTCCGACACCCGCGCAGATGCTGTCGAGCGACCTCGGATATACGACGCTGCTGGCGAGCGCGGAAGCGACAGCGACACTGATGCGCGGATTCACGACAGTCAGGGACATGGGCGGCCCCACCTTCTCACTCAAACGCGCGATCGATGAAGGTCTCGTCCCGGGTCCTCGCATCTATCCATCGGGAGCCGTCATCACGGTCACCGGCGGCCATGGAGACTTCCGCGAGCTTTGGGAGCTGCCGCAAAGTCAGGGCGGAGCAAGCCGCGTCGAACAGCTCGGCGGAAGCATCATCGCGGATGATCCCGACGAGGTCCGCAAGCGCGTGCGCGAACAGCTCATGCAGGGCGCGTCCCAGGTCAAGCTGACGGCAGGGGGAGGCGTCGCCTCGCCTTTCAGCCCACTTGATGTGACCACATTCAGCGAAGCGGACTTGCGCGCGGCCGTCGAAACCGCCACCGATTGGGGGACGTATGTTGCAACACACGCATATACACCGAGCGCAATTCGACGTTCCATCGCCGCGGGCGTCAAAGTGATCGAACATGGTCATCTCATGGATGAACCGACTGCACGCCTCATCGCCGAAAAGCAAATCTGGCTGAGCACTCAGCCGTTCGTAGACCTCGGCGGCGCAGCCATGCTCCCCCCCGCCCAACAGGCGCAGATGCGCCAGGTTGTTGCGGGAACGGACACCGTGTACGGGTTTGTCAAGAAGTTTGGGATCAAGACTGCCTTTGGAACAGATATCCTCTTCTCGAAGCCACTGGCCGAGCATCAGGGTCAGGGCATCGTAGACCTCACGCGGTGGTTCACGCCGGCGGAAGCGCTGACGATGGCGACCTCAACCAATGGAGAGCTGCTCGCGCTTTCCGGTGCGCGGAATCCTTATCCCGGCAGGATCGGAGTGGTCGAGGAAGGCGCATTGGCCGATCTCCTGCTCGTCGATGGCAATCCGCTGGAAGACATTCGCCTCATCGAGGACCCCGCAAATAAGCTTGTCGTCATCATGAAGGATGGGATCATCTACAAAGACACCAATCCCAAGTGACCTATTCTCACGGCTGCGCCTGTGACCGATAGTGATGGCCTGTCACCCTGCCTGACGGACGTCAAACCGGATATTTCGACAACCAGCGCAGACCTTTCGCTTGGGTAAGCCGAGATGTGATGGACTCCAAGGGCCTGACCGACTTCATGAGCTCCGAGTCCACGAAGTGGGCCGGGATCATCAAGAAGATCGGCATCGAGCCGATGTAGCGATGCTTGGCGAAGACCTTTCGTTCCAATCCGCTTGGCGCCTCCAACCTGACCGCATCATGATCTAGATGCTGCGCGGTTGCGTTCCTCTGCATGCCGGCCTCGCAATACGCGCCCGGCACCGTCGTCGCCATCGATGGCGGCTTTCTGGCAGGATAGTCAGCCGTCTCCGATCGACCGCAGATCGTGCCAGAGTTGAAGATGCGGAAGCTCGACAAGGATGCGGTGCGTGGTCCTCTCGCCGCCCTAGGAGTGAGCAGGCCCGGACGGCGCCACATCCAAGCGGACCGCGATCCCGTCCAGATCCGGGGTCGGCGCTGGATAATGCATCATGACCAGCGGATCGTGACCTGGAACGATGTGGTCCGCATCCGGCGCTGCGGCGCGCAGCTTGTCGAACCCCACCAGCATGTCGCCGACATGAAACGCCGTCGTAAAGGGACGCTCGCTGGTCAGGTTTTCGTAGAAATGACTGACGTCGGAAGCGAGCACGACCGGACCGCGGCGCGTGTTGGCCCGGACAAATTGAAGCCCGGCGGAATGTCCCCCCGCCGCATGGACCGTCAGCCCGGGAGCGATCTCAGCATCGCCATCGTAGAACAGGACTCGGCGCGCATAGTTCAGCCGCACGATGCCGCAAACGTCCTCGACCTCGAAAGAATGCGACAACCTCGGATATTGCATGTAGCGGCCGGTGGCGTAGGCAAGCTCGCGCTCCTGGAGATGAAATCGTGCGTTCGGAAAGCGGTCGAAATTGCCGGCATGGTCGTAGTGCAGATGTGTGAGGATCACGTCCTTGATCTCGGCCGGCTCGATATCGAACGCCACAAGAGTCTCCACCGGGCAGCGCAAGAATGTCCGCCTGCGCTGCTTCGCAATTTCGGCGTTGAATCCGGTATCGATGACGAAGGTGCGCCCACCTCCCCGCGCCAGCCACATGAAATAGTCCATCGGCATCGGCCCGTCATGCGGATCGCCGCCGATGAAGTGGTCGCTCCGCTGCGCATCCCGCGTTGCGTAGCGGATGGCGAAGAGTTCGTAGATCGGGTCAGCCATGGATTTGCTCAGGAGCCGGCCGCGTCGACCTCGTTGAAGGCCTCGCGCGCATTGCGGAAGGCGTCGATGCCGGCGGGCACGCCGCAATAGACCGCGACCTGGAGCAGGATCTCCTTGATCTCCTCCTTGGTCAGCCCGTTCTTCAACGCGCCCTTCACGTGCAGCTTCAGCTCGTGCGGCCGGTTCAGTGCGCCGAGCATCGCCAAATTGACGATCGAGCGCGTGCGACGGTCGACGCCGGGCCGCGTCCACAGCGCGCCCCAGCAGAATTCGGTGGACCATTCCGCCATCGTGCGCGTGAACTCGTCGGCACCGGCGATCGATTTGTTGACGTAGTCCTCGCCGAGCACCTCCTTGCGGACTTTGAGGCCCTTTTCGAACAGTTCGGTCTTGGTCATGATCGTCCCTTTCAGGTCTTGCGAGAGTCTAGATGGAAGTTGTTCGGCGCATCGCCGAGGGCGGCCGCAACGATCGCAGCAGTTCGGCAACGTCAGCCACCGCATCGAGGCGCCAGACGGCGTCGATGACACCGTCCGCGTCCCAATTGCTCTGGCCCGTTCGTACGCTTTCGCGCAGCTTGGCCTCGAGATCGCGATCTTCAAGCGGCGCTGCCCGGCTGCCGCGCGGCGAGATGACGGTCTCGGTGAAAACGTCGCCGGACGACAGGCGCACGGTCGCGCGTGCCGCACCATCCGGCATCCCGTCATCCCACTCCGCCCTCACCTTCTGCCGCAGCTGCACAATATCGGGCCGGACGACCGTCTCGCGTGCAAACTCGGCGACGCCGGCTCTGCCGAGCAGCAATCCGCACGCCACGCAATGATGGATGCTGACGCGCGCATCGCGCTCGTTGTTGACGGGGCGGTCGCCGCGCGCAAGCAGCAGCTTCGAGCCTTGAACGGTCACGGTGTCAATCTGGTCGAATCGCCGACCGATCTGCTCTCGCAACTGAAGGCAGGCATCAATGACCGCATGAAAAACGATGCCGGCGGGATAGGGCTTGTAGGTGTTCCTGGCGATCTCCCAGGTCTTGCCGAGACCATCAAGCAAGCGGGCAATATCCGGCTCGTCACCCATGGTGCGTGCCCAACCGAGCGGGCCTTCAATGGCGTGGGGGGCTGCCTCATAACCCTGCTCTGCAAGCAGCGCCGCAAACAAGCCGTTGCGCGCCGCGTTGCCGACGCTGACATTCTTCGCGGCACTGGGCAGGTTCTCGACATTGCCTGCCGACTGGCTCGCCGCGAGCCCGATGGCATTCGCAATGCCCTCCGCGGGCAGCCCCAATAGTTTGGCGCAAGCCGCCGCGGCGCCAAAGATCCCGCAGGTCGAAGTGATGTGCCAGCCGCGCGCATAATGGCGCGGCGAAACGGCGTTGCCGATGCGACATTCGACATCCACGCCGAGGATGAACGCCGTCAACAATTCGCGTCCAGACAATTTATGCGTCTCCGCGAGTGCGAGGACTGGAGCTGCGACCGGTGCCGCCGGATGAATGATCGTCTCGGGATGGGTGTCATCGAAATCGAGCAGATTGGCCGAGATGGCGTTGAGAAACGATGCGCACATCGCGTCCATCGGCTGCGAATGACCGATGACCGTCGCGGTCGCGGCGCCGCTGAACGGCGACAGGGTTCGCATCGCCGCCATCACCACCGGATCGCGTGCGGAGCCGAGTGCCGTGGCGAAGAAATTCAGTATCGAGCGTCGCGCCTCGCCGCTCTGCGCCTCCACGTCCGCCCACGATGTCGCCGCGACGAAATCGGCGAGCGTCCTGCTCACGCTGGGAATTGGGTCTTGCGGCACGCGGGGCGTCTTCCTCGTTTTTCGGACCTTATGCCGATCCGCGGCAAACTGTCGACCCCAAATGTTATGCTTGACAGCTTGTCTGACAATCATAACAATCCGGCACGCTGGCACGGGAACCCGCCGCCGCAACGACGGCGGTCGTCAGGGCCGGCCGGCGAACTGACAACGACAAGATCAAGACGGCGCGCCCCGCGTGGGATCGCGCGACAGGGAGTGAACGATGGCGGGAGAGACGCTCGGTGTGATCGGAACGGGCCGCATGGGCGGCCCCATGGCGGGGCGGTTGATGGACGCGGGCTATTCGCTCGTCGTCTACGACACGCAGACCGACGCGACGCAGCCGCTGGTCAAGCGCGGCGCCTTGGTCGGCAAGTCGCCGGCCGACGTCGCCTCGCGCGCCGACATCGTGCTCGCCAGTCTGCCGACGCCCGACATCGTCAAGGGCGTCACTCTCGGCGAGGACGGCATCAGCAGCGGCAACCGCGCCAAGATCGTCGTTGATCTCTCGACCTCTGGTCCCGGCGCGGCGAAGCTCGTTGCGGAAGGGCTGAAAGCCAAAGGCATGACGCTGGTCGATGCGCCCGTCAGCGGCGGCATCAAGGGCGCCGTGAACGGCACGCTCGCCGTTATGGTATCGTGCCCGCAAGCGACTTACGACATCGTGCAGCCGATCCTGAAGAATTTCGGCAAGCTGTTCTACACCGGCGACAAGCCCGGCGTGGCGCAGACCGCCAAGCTCGCCAACAATCTGATGGCGGCGGCGGCACTGGTGATCACGTCGGAAGCGGTCGCCATGGGCGTCAAGGGCGGCGTCAACGCCAAGGTGCTGATCGATATCATCAACGCCAGCAGCGGCCGCAACAGCGCCTCCGAAGACAAATTTCCCCGTTCGGTGCTGCCGGGCACGTTCGATTTCGGATTCGCCACCGGCCTTTCCTACAAGGACGTCCGTCTCTGCGTGGACGAGGCCGAGGCCATGGGCGTGCCGATGGTCTGCGGCGCAGTGGTACGGCAGATGCTGGCGATCACCAACGCCAAATACGGCCCGTCATCCGATTTCACCTCGATCGCCAAGGTGCTCGAGGAGTGGGCCGGGGTCGAGATGCGCGGCTGAGCGCAAGAGCCTTTGGGAGAAACACTTGCGATGACGAACAGCCCGACCGGATCAGGCAAGGTATCGCTCGCGCGCCAGATGGCGCGGAGCGCACTTGCCGTTGATCTCGGAGATTTCGGGCCTGAAGTGGTCGCCAAGGCCAAGCTCTGCCTGCTCGACTTCCTGTCCTGCGCCTTCGAGGCGGGCCATCATCCCTGGAGTCGTCAGGCAATCGCGGTCGCACAAGGTGGCGGCAGCGCAACCATCGTCGGAATGTCGCGACTCTCCTTGCCGGCCGATGCCGCCTTCGCCAATGCCGTGATGGGGCACGGACTCGTGCGGGAAGACATGCATGCCGCCAGCATTGCGCACCACGGCGTGGTGATCTGGCCCACATTGCTCGCGCTGTCCGAACAGTCGCAGCTGCACGGCTCAAGGCTGCTCGCAGCCGCGATAATCGGCTATGAGACCGGCGCGCGGATCGGCCGCGCGTTGCTGACCTCCGATCTCGCCCGGCTCTATCGTCCGACCGGCCTCGTGGCCCCTCTGGGCGCGGCGCTCGCCGGAAGTTTCGCGCTCAACCTGTCCGAAGACGCAGCGACCAGCGCCATCGCGATCGCAGCCAACACGTCCAGCGGTCTCAACGAGTGGCCGCATGCAGGCGGCTCCGACATGTATTTTCATCCGGGCTTCGCCGCCAGCAATGCGATCAAGGCAATCGGCCTCGCCGCAGCCGGCGCTTTCGGCTCCGAAACGATCCTCGAAGGCGAAGCGGGCCTGTTCGCCGCCTATGGTCGCCGGGCCGCGCCCGACAGCATCGCGCTGTTCCCGAATGGCGAATGCGAGATCATGGCGGTCTACAACAAGCCGGTCCCGGCCTGCAATTTCGCGCAGACCGCCGCGCAAGCGGCCCTTCGCGTCTCGCACGAACTCGCCGGCACCGAGGAGATCGACAGCGTCGTCGTTCGCGCTCCCGATGCCGCCGTGCGCTATCCTGGGTGCGCCTCCACCGGCCCGTATCGGAACGCGCTCCAGGCCAAGATGAGCATTCCCTTCAGCGTCGCGGCCACCCTCGTGAGGGGCGAGATCGAGGAAGGCAACTACGCCGAACTCGATGATGTCGATATCATCCGCCTGGTTGCGATCACGAAGCTTGAGCCGGATGTCGGCTTCACCACCGCGTTCCCCGACAAGCAGGGCGCGGATGTGACCGTGCATCTGCAGAGCGGCCGGACGATCCGGCACGCGCTACCCGACGTCATCGCCGCAACGCCTTCAGATATTCGCACGCGCTTTCGCACTGCCGCTCAGGGAGTCCTCGGTGAGGACCGCACGTGCCAGTTGGAGCAACTCATCGAGAGCTGCGAACGGCTCGGCAACGCCGGCGATATCGCAGCACTATGCCGCCTGGACACGGCGGAACGGGTTTTACGATCGGCATCATAAGAAGTGCCGGAGAGTACGGGGGAAACATGGTCGACTTCGAGACCCGCTTAGGTTCGTCAGCCGCGCGGAGGCGAAGCTGATGGAAGGATTTTTGCAAGCGCTCGCCGCGGGCCTTCTGATCGGCGCCGTCTACGGCCTGATGTGCGTCGGGCTCGGCCTGATCTTCGGCGTCATGCGCGTCATTAACTTCGCCCATGGCGATTTCATGATGCTCGGCATGTACACTGCCTTCTATCTGTTCACCGCCGCCGGCGTTCAGTCGTTCTTCGGCAATGCCGTCGGACCGTTCGTCTCCATCTTGCTGGCCGGCCCCGTGCTTGCCGTATTCGGCTACTTCGTCCACCGGGCACTGATCTCGCACGTCTCGGGGACGCGCACCGCCTCGCTCGAAGGCGAGGGACACTACGCCCAGCTGATCCTCACGCTCGGCATCGCGCTGATCCTGCAGAACGGCGGCCTCATCGTGTTCGGCTCGGTGCTGGCCTCGATCCGCACGCCGCTGTCGAGCTCGGCGTGGGAGCTCGGCCCCTTCTTCGACATGAGCATCTTTCTCAACAAGGCCCGCAGCATCGACATGATCGTTTCGCTGGTCATGATGATCCTGCTTTCGCTGCTGATCACGCGCACGCGGATCGGCAAATCGCTTCGCGCCGCCGCGGATAATCCGACCGCCGCGACCTATATGGGCATCGACGTCGACCGCGCGCACCGAACCGCCTTCGCGCTCGGCTGCGGCATCACGGCGATCGCCGGCGGCCTCCTCGCTACGAACTATCCGTTCCACCCGTTCGTCGGCCTCGAATACGTCATCGTCATGTATGCGGGCGTCGTGCTCGGCGGCATGGGCAGCATCATCGGCGCGTTCTGGGGCGGCATGACGATCGGGCTCGTGCAGCAGATGTCGACGCTGATCCTGCCGACGCAGCTGCAGAACGCCGCGATCTTCGCCGTCTTCCTCCTCATCATCTTCTTTCGACCGCAAGGCTTCTTCGGGCGGATGGTGGAGAGGACGTGATCATGCTCCGGATGCGCTCCTTTCTTCCTCCCCTGCTCTTCACCATCGCCTATGCTGCGCTGTCGCTCGGCGTCACCAACTCCTACTACCAGCTCATCCTGACGCTGGTGCCGGTGTGGGCGGTGTTCGGCCTCTCCTGGAACCTGCTCAGCGGCTACACCGGGCTGATCTCGTTCGGCCACGCCGCGTTCTTCGGCATCGGCGCCTATGCAACCGCGCTTGGCCAGATCTACTTCGACATCTCCCCCTGGCTGCTGATCCCCATTGCCGCCGTGCTTGGCGGCATCGCCGGGCTGCTGATCGGATTTCCGACCTTCCGCCTCCAGGGCCACTATTTCGCCCTGGCGATGCTCGCCTACCCGCTTGCCATCCTCTACGTGTTCGAGTGGCTCGGCTTCCAGGAGGTGACCCTTCCGATCAAGCGCGACGCGCCGATCGCCTACATGCAATTCGCCGATCCGCGCATCTACACGCTGCTGGGACTCGCAATCATGCTTGCCACCATCGTGCTGACGCAATTCATCGAGCGCTCCCGCTTCGGCATGGCACTGCTCGCAATCAAGCAGAACGAGGCCGCCGCCGAGGCAGCCGGGATCAATACGCTCGCCTGGAAGCTGCGCGCGATTACGCTTAGCGGGGCCATTGCCGCGGCGATCGGCGGCTTTTACGCGCAGGTGTTATTGGTCGTGACGCCGCAATCGGTGTTCGGCATGCTGGTGTCGGCCCAGGCGCTGACGGTCGCGATGTTCGGCGGCGTCGGCACGGTCTGGGGGCCGGTGATCGGCTCCGTGATCCTGATCCCGCTCGCCGAGATACTGCATGCCGAAGCCGGCGCGCGCTTCCCCGGCATCCAGGGCGTGATCTTCGGCTTCGCCATCGTCTGCGTCATCCTGCTGGCCCCGGAAGGCCTGTTCTGGAAGCTGCGCGATCTCCTGCGCAAACGGATCGCGCCTAAGGCGCCTGCCTCCGACCTGCCCGAAACATCGGCTGCCAACGTCACCACGCTGAAGCCCGCACCGCGACAGCGGGCTGCCACCGGGGAAGTCATGCTCGAAGTCAAGAACCTGTCGCGGTCCTTCGGCGGCCTCAAGGCCGTGCAGGATGTCAGCTTCAAGCTGCACCAGAACGAGATCCTCGGCATCATCGGCCCCAATGGCGCCGGCAAGACCACGCTGTTCAATCTCCTCAACGGCTTCCTGAAACCGAGCGAGGGCGAGGTCTTGATCGATGGCCGCAACATGTCCGGCCAACGGCCGCACGTGATCTGCGAGGCCGGCATCGGCCGCACCTTCCAGGTGATGCGACCATTCCTGCGCATGTCGATCCTCGACAATGTCGTGGTCGGTGCCTATGTGCGCGCGCGGTCCGACGACGAAGCCCGCAAGCTTGCCGCCGATGCAGTTGCCCGTGTCGGGCTCTCTGCCGTCGCCGACCGTGTCGCCGGCGAGCTTTCGACCAAGGAGCTGCGGCTGATGGAGCTTGCCCGCGCGATCGCCGGCCAACCACGCATCCTGCTGCTCGACGAGACCCTCGCGGGCCTCGGCCACGGCGAGGCGGACGAGGTCGTCGCCGTGATCCAGCAGCTCGCGCGCGACGGCATGACCATCGCGATCATCGAGCACACGATGCAGGCGATGGTCCGGCTGGTCGACAGGTTCGTCGTACTCGACCACGGCGCCGTCATCACCGAAGGCCTGCCGGAAGTGGTGACGCGCGACAACCGGGTGATCGAGGCCTATCTCGGCAAGAAATGGGTGGGCCATGCTGCGAATTGAGGGATTGAGCGCGGGCTATTCCGCCAAACCCGTGCTGAACGACATCTCGATCAATGTCGGCGCCGGCCAGTTCGTCGCCATCGTCGGGCCAAACGGCGCCGGCAAGACCACGCTGTTCAAGACCATCTCCGGCATCGTCAAGCCGAGCGGCGGGGCCATCACCTTCGACGGCGTCGACCTCCTCGCAGTGCCGCCGCCGCAGCGCGCCCATCTCGGCATCGCCCACGTCCCCGAGGGCCGCCAGGTCTTTCCCTCGCTGACCGTGATGGAGAATCTGGAGATGGGTGCGATGACGGAGAGCGGTCGACGCGACTGGCAGAGCAACATCGAGCGCATCTTCGAATGGCTTCCGGTGCTGAAGGAGCGTCGCAGCCAGTTCGCGGGCACGATGTCAGGCGGCCAGCAGCAGATGCTCGCGATCGGCCGCGGCCTCGCCTCCTCGCCGAAACTCTTGATGCTGGACGAACCCTCGATGGGGCTGGCGCCCTCAACCGCCGACTTCATCTTCGATCGGCTGATCGAGATTCGCCGCCAGTCCGGGCTGACCATGCTGCTGGTCGAGCAGCGCGTCGCGGAAGCGCTGGAATCCGCGGACCACGGCTACGTCCTCGAAGCCGGCCATGTCGTGCTCGAAGGCAACAACGACACGCTGCGCGCCGACGACCGCGTGCGCAAGGCCTATCTCGGCATGTGACAACCATAAAAAAGACCAGGGAGTAAACAAAATGAACAAGACATCGGAGGGACTCTCGCGACGGACCGTGCTGTCCGGCGCCGCCGCCGTGGGCCTTGCCGGCGTGGCACGCGCGCAGACACCGGCCGAGATCAAGGTCGGGCTGATCGTGCCGCTGTCGGGCATCTACACCCGCCCCGGCCAGGTGATGAAGATGGGCGCCGAGATGGGTATCGAGCACATCAACGCGCAGGGCGGCATCAAGGCGCTCGGCGGCGCCAAGCTGAAGCTCGTCGTGATCGATTGCGGCGACACCACCGAGAAGGCCAAGAACGCGGCGCAACGCATGGTGGCGCAGGAGCCGGATCTCGTCGCTGCCACCGGCTCCTATCTCTCGTCCTTCACGCTGGCGGTCACCGAGGTGACCGAGCGTGCCGAGCTGCCGGTGCTGACGCTGTCCTATTCGGACCTTCTGACCGACCGCGGTTTCAAATACATCTTCCAGACCGCCGCGACCGCGAGCCGCCAGTCCGAGCTCGGATTGCCGACTCTGATGAAGCTCGCGGAGAACGCCTCGGGCAAGAAGCCGAAGACGGTCGCGATGCTGATGGACAACACCGCGACTTCGGTTGCCACGGCCAAGGCGCTGAAGGAGAAGCTGTTCGCGCAGGAAGGCCTCCAGCTCGTCGTCGAGGAAGTCTGGACCCCGCCGCTGTCGGATGCGACGCCGCTGATCCAGAAAGTCCGCTCGGCCAAGCCCGATCTGCTGCTGTTCATGCCGAACGCGGTGTCGGACGCCAAGCTGGGGCTCGAGAAGATCAGCGAGTTTGGCCTTGGCCAGGGCAAGATCCCGACCGTGTCCTTCAGCATCACCATCGCCGAACCGGACATGCTGCAGAGCGTGAGCCCGGAGACAGTGCAGGGCATCATGACCATCGTCGCCAATTGGGGCTCGAAAGGTCACGAGGCGCTGATCGCCGAGCTCAAGGCGAAATACAAGGAGCCCTGGATGACGCAGAACGTCATCTCGACCTATGGCGACATGTGGCTGATGAAGGAAGCCTTGGAAAAGGCCGGTAAGGCCGACCGCAATGCGGTCGCGCAGGCCTTCCGCACCATGGATGCCGGACCGTCGAAATACTATCCCGGCGGACAGCTCAAGTTCGACGAGAAGGGCCGCAGGGTCGGCGCCGGCGTCGTCATCGTGCAATGGCAATCGGGCGTGCCAGTCACCGTCTATCCGCCCGAGCTCGCGCAGGCGCAGCCGTTCTGGCCGAAGAAATAGCATCGCACGCTTTTCAGGGAGGAGGATTGTCATGAGAACAACGAGCAAGATCAGGATCACCCGTCGAACACTGCTTGCGGGCGCGTCCGGCACGCTGATCGCATCCCGTGCCTGGGCACAGCAGCCATCTGAGGTGAAAGTCGGCCTCTTGGTGCCGATCTCCGGCATCTACGCCCGTCCCGGCACGGTGATGCGTCAGGGCGCCGAGATGGCGGTCGAGCACATCAACGCGCAAGGCGGAGTCAAGGCGCTCGGCGGCGCCAAGCTGAAGCTCCTGGTGCTCGATTCCGGCGACACAACTGAGAAGGCCAAGAACGCCGCCCAGCGTATGGTGGCGCAGGAGAGCGACCTGGTCGCGGCAAGCGGCGCCTACCTGTCATCCTTCACGCTCGCGGTCACCGAGGTCACGGAACGCGCCAACTTGCCCGTCCTCACCCTCTCCTACTCCGATCTGATCACGGATCGCGGCTTCAAATACGTATTCCAGACCTCGGCCACGGCAGCCTCACAGGCCCGTCAGGCCTTGCCGCAAATCATCAAGCTGGCCGAGACGGCATCGGGCAAGCGGCCGAAGACGGTCGCGATCCTCACCGACAACACGGCCGCGTCGATCGCCTCGGCGAAATCGATGCGCGAGGGCCTCTTGGCAGAGAACCAGCTGCAGCTGATCGTGGACGAGACCTTCACGCCGCCGCTGGCGGACGCGACGTCGCTGGTTCAGAAGATTCGCTCGGCCAAGCCCGACCTGCTCTTCTTCCTGCCGACGGTGATCTCCGACGCCAAGCTGCTGCTCGAGAAGATGAACGAGTTCGGCCTCGGCCAGGGCAAGGTGCCGACCATCTCGTTCGGCATCGCCATCGCCGAGCCTGACATGCTGCAGACCGTGAGCCCGGAACTGCTCCAGGGAGTCCTGACCTGCGTTGCGAGCTGGGGCGCCAAGGGCCACGAGGCGCTGATCGCCGAGTTGAAGACCCGCTACAAGGAGCCGTGGATGACGCAGAATGCGATCTCCACCTATGGCGACATGTGGGTGATCAAGGACGCGCTGGAGAAGGCCGGCAAGGCCGACCGCGTTGCCGTCGGCGAAGCGCTGCGCACCATGGATGCAGGCCCCTCGAAATATTACCCGCTCGGCGAGATCAAGTTCGACCAGAAAGGCCGCCGCGTCGGCGCCGGCATGACCATCGTGCAGTGGCAATCCGGCGTGCCGGTGACGGTGTTCCCGCCTGAGCTTGCGCTGGCCAAACCGTTCTGGCCGAAGACCTGAGAACGCCCGAACGAGAAACGGAGAACAGAATGGACAAGGCGACCTACGACCGCGGCCTCGAAATCCGCAAAAGCGTGCTCGGCAGCGAGTTCGTCGACAAGGCGATCGCGTCCGCGGACGAGTTCAACCGCCCGATGCAGGATCTGACCACCGAGTATTGCTGGGGTTACGTCTGGGGCCGCGAAGGGCTGACGCGAAAGACGCGCAGCTTCCTCAATCTGGCGATGCTCTGCGCGCTCAACCGTCCGCACGAACTGAAGACCCACGTCCGCGGCGCCCTCGCCAATGGCGCGACCAAAGAGGAGATCCGCGAGGTCTTCATGCAGGTCGCGATCTATTGCGGCGTGCCGGCCGGCGTGGACGCGTTCCGCAACGCGAAGGAAGTCTTCGCCGAGCTCGACAAGAAATAAGGGCGGGCGGGCTGCGATGAAGGGCAAATGGGCACTCGTGACCGGCGCGACCGCAGGCCTTGGCCTCGCCATCGCGGAAGGCCTGGCCGGCGCGGGCTGCAACATTGTCCTGCACGACCTCGTTGCGCCGAAGCAGCCCGCGGACGACCTCAGCGCCCGCTTCGGCATCGAGGTCATCCCCGCCGCTGCCGATCTGTCCGGGCGCGACGACATCGAGAGCATGATGGTCGGCCTGCTCGACCGCTGCGGAGTCATCGACATCCTTGTCAACAACGCCGTTGTCAGGCATTTCTCGACGATCGAGCAGTTTCCACCCGATCGCTGGGACCAGGCGCTCGCTGTTAACCTGTCGGCGCCGTTCCACCTGATCCGCCTTGCGCTGCCCGCGATGAAGCAGCGCGGCTGGGGCCGGATCATCAATATCGGCTCGATCTATTCGAGCCGCGCGGTCGAAGATCGCATCGACTACGTCACGACCAAAGCGGCAATCCTCGGCATGACCCGCGCGGTGGCCATCGAGACCGCCCGCAGCGGAATCACCTGCAACGCGCTCTGCCCGGGTACGCTGCCGACGCCGGCGATCCTGAACAAGATCGCGACGATGGCAGCGAATAGCGGACGCCCCGTCGATGACGTGACCCGCGAATATCTTGGCGAGCGCCAGCCGACGCAGCGCTTCGTCGAAATGGATGCGGTCGCCGCCATGGTCATCTTTCTCTGCGGCACCGCGGCAAATGACATCACCGGCGCCAGCCTGCCCATCGACGGCGGCTGGTCAATCGCATGAGAGCATTGGAATGGGAGTGCTGAGATGACCGAACAACCAGGCCAGACCGTCGTCCTGACCGGCGCTGCCGGCGGCATGGGACGTGCCATCACCAAGGCGCTGCTGGACAGCGGCCGCCGCGTCGTGCTGGTCGATCGTGACGCCGAGGCGCTTCAGCAGCTGGCGGCCACCGTCGGCGACAGGGTGTTTCCGATTCAGCTCGACGTCAGCGATTTCCGGAACGTGGATAGTCTGCCGGAGGCCATCCCTGCTCATTTCAAGCCGGTCGAAATCCTCATCAACAATGCCGGGCATGACATCGGCGGCCGGACACGCTTCGACGCCGGCTCCGCCGACGACTGGTCCAACATCATCCAGACCAACCTGATTGGCCTGATGCGCGTCACCCGCGCGATCCTCCCCGACATGGTCAAGCGCAACGCCGGCCATATCGTCAACATCAGCTCCATCAACGCCGTCCGTATAGTCCCGGATATGGCGGCCTACAGCACCAGCAAGGCGGGCGTGCACATGTTCACCGAGACCCTCCGGGGCGAGCTGGCGGACACCGCGATCCGGGTCACCGAGCTCCAGCCCGGCCTGACCAGGACCAACATCATCCTGACCCGCTACCGCGGCGACAAGCAGAAGGAAAAGGACTATTTCGACCAGTTCAGGATGGCGCTTGAGCCGGCCGACATCGCCCGCTCGATCGTGTTCGCCCTGGATCAGCCCGCCCACGTTCAAATTGCCGAAATGATGATTCTGCCTGTAAACCGGTATTGAATCATTCCAACCAAGGCCCGGACATGGAAAGACGCCGCGAATTGCAGTCGACACTCCGCATCGATGACGTACCGACCGTCCGAGCGATGGTGGCGCAAAAGCTGCGCGAGGCGATCATGTCCGGCACGCTGAAACCGGGCCAGCGCCTGGTCGAGCGCGAGCTCTGCGAGATGATGGGCGTCAGCCGCCCCTCGATCCGCGAAGCACTACGCGCCCTCGAGGCCGACGGGCTGGTCAATACGGTCCCTCACCGCGGCCCTGTGGTCTCCACGATCAGCCTGGAGGAGGCCCGGCAGCTCTACGCCGCCCGCGCGGTGCTCGAAGGCTTCGCCGGCCGTGAATGCGCCAGGCTTCACGACCCGGAAGTGGCTCGCCGGATCGGGGAAGCCCTGACCCGGCTGAAGGCAGCCGCAGCCAAGCAGGACCTCGTCGGATGCCTGGAAGCCAAGACCGACTTTTACGCCGCTCTGATCGGTGGCTGCCGCAACGCGTTCATCGAGCGCATGCTCAAGCCGCTGCATGACCGAATCCAGCTGTTGCGGATCACCTCGATGTCGCAGCCGAAGCGGATCAACAAGAGCTTGCGCGAGGTTACCGCGATCTGGCGCGCGATCCAGAACGGCGATGCGGACCTCGCCGAGCGCTGCTGCGTCGACCACATCAATGCGGCTGCGGTGGCCGCGCTCGACATGATAGAAAAATCGTCGGCAGCCAAGGAGGCGGCGCCTTCCGACGACTAAAACATTGCCGCCAGGGAGTGTTCGATGACGTATCTCGTACGATCGCTGATCCTGCTTGTCCTGCTCTATCCCTGCCGCGCAGCCATTGCGGAAGACTACCCCACCCGCCCGGTCACGATGATCGTGCCGTTCTCAGCTGGCGGTCCCGGCGACGTGATCGCACGCATCCTCGGCGGCGCGATGAGTGCGACGCTGAAACAGTCGATCGTGATCGAAAACGTCGTCGGCGCCGGCGGCACGCTCGGCACCAACCGTGTCGCCAAGGCGGCCGCCGACGGCTACACGCTGCTGCTGATGCATGTCGGCCAGGCCACCGCGCCGGCCCTCTACGCCAAGCTGCCGTTCGATCCGGTCGGCGATTTCGCCCCGATCGGGCTCGTCACCGACGTCCCGATGATCCTCGTGGCGCGGCCGAACTTTCCTGCCAAGGATCTCAACGAGCTCATTGCGCGGATCCGCAATGCCGGCGACAAGATCACCTTCGGCAATGTCGGTCTCGGCTCGGCCTCACAGCTCTGCGGCTTGATGTTCATGAGCACCACCGATACCAAGCTCACCCCGATCTACTACAAGGGCGGCGGCCCAGCGCTGAACGACGTCATCGCCGGCCACATCGACGTTTATTGCGACCCTGCAACCGGGCCGACGCCTTATATTCAGTCGAACACGATCAAGGGCTACGCGATCACGAGCAAGAAGCGGGTTGCAACGCTGCCGAACGTGCCGACCTCGGCCGAGGCCGGCCTTCCCGCGTTCGACGTGACGACCTGGTATGGCCTCTACGCCCCGCGCGGCACGCCGAAGCCCGTAGTCGACCAACTCGTCGGCGCGCTGCAGACCGCGCTGAAGGATCCAGCCCTGATCAATCGGTTTGGTGAGCTCAGCATGTCCCCGGTTGAACCCGAACGCGCGACGCCGGAAGCCCTTGAAGCCTTTCTCAAGGCTGAGATCGGCAAATGGGGAAGGATCATCAAGGCAGCCGGCATCGAGCCGCAATAGGTTAGCTAGAGCGGATCGACCCCGTTGCTAGCTGTAGAAGATGCCTCCGTCCACGTTGAGGGCTTGGCCGGTCACAAACGCAGAATCGTCAGACGCAAAGAACGCAACGGGCCCGACGACGTCCTCCGGCTGCCCGAGCCGGTGCAGGTCCGTGACCTTCTCGAAATAGGCGACACGCTCGGGATCGCGGAGATTGTTCATCCCCATCTCCGTCACGATGATGCCCGGGCATACGGCATTGACCGTGATGCCGTAGCCGCCGAACTCCATAGACGACACCCGGGTGAATCCGACCACGGCCGACTTCGACGCGGCATAGTGGGACTGTCCCGGACCGCCCGTCCGTGCGGCGAGCGAGGCGATGTTGACGATCCGCCCGTATTTGCGCTCCTTCATGTGTGGCACCACGGCCTGGGTCATCTGGAAGACGCCGCGCGTGTTGACGGCGAAGGTCTGATCCCATGTATCCGTCGTCAGCTCGTCGATGGTGGCCAGCCTGAGGATGCCCGCATTGTTGACGAGGACATCGACGTGCCCGAGACCCTGGACGGCTTCAGCCACCGCACGCCTGCAATCGCCGATATCGCTGACGTCGCCCAGCACCGGGATGCAGCGGCCGCCAAGCTTGCCGACCTCGGCGACGGTCTCGAGCAGAACCTTCTCCTGGGCCGCGATGTCGGTCAGCGCGAGATCGTAGCCTCGCCTTGCAAGCCCAATGGCAATCGCGCGGCCAATGCCGCGGCTTGCTCCCGTCACGATCGCATGTCGGGCCATGTTGCGTTCTCCCCTGTTATTTCCAATGAATGTTGGTTCTTTACCGGCGTTGAAAAGATCAGGCGCGAGCCGGCTTGCGGACTGGCAAGGTGTTCATGGCCTTCACGGTTTCCTCGAAGGATACGAGATTGGCGCCCGAACCCAGCCCCGTCGCGACGATCGCGGCCGTCGCGGTCGCAAGCTTGGCGCAATCGAGCAGGTCCCAGTCGCGAGCCAGCCCCGCGATGAAGCCGCCCGTATAGGAATCGCCGCATCCCGACGTATCGCGAACGGCAACGTCGAACGCCGGCACCGTGAACTGGCGTCCGTCGCGGGTCATCACGAAGGAACCATCGGCACCAAGAGAGATGGCGCAGGCCCCCGCCCCCTTGTCGATGAAGAACCGCGCGCATGCGGCGGGATCGTCGGTTCCGACCATGGCACTGGTCTCGTCGATACTCGGCATGAAGAAGTCAACGTAAGGCAGCAGAGGCTCGACCAGCGCCAGCGTCTCACGCCGCGCCTGGATGAGATCGAGCGTCGTCGTGCAACCAGCGGCTTTCGCGTCCTGCAGCAATGCGACGGAAGGCGCTCCATCCATCGCAAGCAGAGAGCCGACCCCGCCGAGATGGAGAATTTTGCTCCGGCATGCGGCTACTTGCGTTTCGGGCGCGATCCGCCATCGGGCTGAGGCGCCCCTCGCATGCATGACCGGACGCGAGCCGTCGGGCCGGATCGGCAAGATCGTTGCAGAGGTTGGAGCGCCGGTCATTCGCTCCATCAGAGCGATATCGATGCCTTCGCGCTCCAGCGCGTTCAGCATCCAATCAGCCTTCTCGTCGGAGCCGACGGCACCAACCGCGAGCGCCTTCAAGCCGAGCCGCGCGCAAGGAACGACCGTTCCGCCGGCCGTGCCGGCGACCGCGAGCCGGATTTCCTCGATCAACAACCGGCCACCTCCGGGTGGGATCTCGGTAACGGGGACCCCGAGAATATCCAGGATGTAAGTGCCGCAGACGCTGACGTCGTGAGTGTAGGCCATGAGTTCTCGCAAGGCAGGGGATTATTCGTGATCTAGCTCGACAGCTGGGTAATCTTGGCCGCGCCTTCGTTATCGCGCAGGCCGTAATGCCCCCATCGCTTCAGGATGCTGTCGATCTCCTCGTCCGGTAGCAGCGGAGGAGAGCCGAGTTGAAGACAGCCGTGATACTGCTTGGCGAGCACCTCGACCTCCACCGCGAGCCACAAGGCTTTGCGCAGGTTGGGACCGATGGCGATCAGCCCGTGATGTGCGAGGAGGCAGGCGCGGCGATAGCGAAGCGCGTTCAGGGCCGCCTGCGACAGTTCGGCCGTGCCATATTGCGCATAGGGCGCGCAGGGGATGTCGTTGCCGCCGGCCGCGGCAATCATGTAGTGAATCGCAGGGATCGAGCGATTCATGATCGCGACGATGGTGCAAAAGACCGGATGGGCGTGAACGACGGCGCCAACCTCCGGCTTCGACTTGAGGATGTCGAGGTGAAAACGCCATTCGGTCGACGGAACATTGCCGGCCGATGCAGTCCATGAGCCGTCCCACTTCATGGCCACGATGTCTTCGGGCTTCATGCGGTCGTAGGGAAGACCGGACGGCGTCAGCAGGATGCCGTCGTCGGCTCGAACGCTGATGTTTCCGGACGTTCCCTGGTTGATGCCTTGCGCCGCCATCTCGCGGCACGCGTCGATGATGGATTGACGAAGTTCGAGCTCTGCTTCGCGGCCGGTCATACCTTGCTTCCACCCTGGTTCATGCACTTGCTCCGAGCTGGACCTGACGGTCGACCAACAGCCAGGTGGCTCGCGCGGTCGCCAGCACCTCCTGCTCGGCATCGAGCAAAGCACTCTCGGCAAACAACTTGCGGCCTTCCCGCCCGGTCGGCCACGCCACCACCGCACATCGATCTCCGGGACGCGGCCGGCGTTCGATCCGAGCGGCCATGCGTCCGAGCAGCGCCGTTTCGTCGCCCTTCAATCCCAGGTGACGGGCGCCAACGGTGCAATAGCCGGTCGGGCAATCGAGAGCGGCCCAGACGAATTCGGGCGCGACATGGCCGTCCGCACCGGACAGGCTCCCATGAGGTACCCAGGAGGCCGCGAACACGACGGGCTTGCCCGGGACAGCGCCCGCCTGCAGCGGGCCTGCGAAGATGCGAAGACCATCGCCGTGACCACGCGCGGGGCCACAGACAAAACAAGTCGGAAGGTTATGAGTCTGCTCTTCGTAGGGTGTTCGGCCGGCCGCCTCTTCGGCCGCCTCGTAGCTTACCCTGGGAACGTCCAGCACATCGATGTCTGTTGCACGCGCCGTCGCGAGCAGCTTGCCGTTCTCGCGCAACTCGATCCCGCCGTCGGCCCCCGTCAACACGTCGAGCGACCGCTCCAGCGGCGGCGGGGCGCGCAACGTCACTTCGGCGTCTCCACTGACGTGCCTTGCGAGACATCCGCATACATAACCGCCGTTGCCGGAGTTGGGTGGGCCCCGGAAGCGCCTGTCGATGACCAGCGATACCATTGCAGCTCTCGTTCGCGGCGTTTAGCGTCCCATCGCGAAGAACTCGTCGTTCGGACGCATGCTGGTGACGTTGGCGAGGCGGTTCGACATGCCGAAGAATGCAGCGATGGCTGCGATGTCCCAGACGTCCTCCTCGGTGAATCCATGTCCCTTGAGATCCACGAGGTCGGAATCGTCCACCTCATAGGCGCGCGCCGAGACCTTCATCGCGAAATCGAGCATCGCCCTTTGCCGCGCGGTGATATCGGCCTTGCGGTAGTTGACGGCGACCTGGTCCGCAATCAGCGGATTCTTCGCCCGCACGCGCAGGATGGCGCCGTGCGCCACGACGCAATACTGGCATTGATTGGCGCTGCTGGTCGCGACGACGATCATCTCGCGCTCGGCCTTGGTGATCGGCCCCGGCTTGTCCATGAGAGCGTCGTGATAGGCGAAGAATGCCCGGAACTCGTCCGGACGATGCGCAAGTGTCAGGAAGACGTTCGGGACGAATCCAGACTTCTCCTGAACGGCCTCGATCCGTGCGCGGATATCCTCCGGCAGCGTCGCGATATCGGGAACGGGAAAGCGGCTGATCGCGGTTGCAGACATGTTCCAAGCTCCTGTTAGACTGCCGCAAGCGCGTCGAGCGTTTCCTGATAGGCCTCGAACGCATCGCGCCGATCGGCGGCGTAGGGCTCGACCCGCACCAGGCAGGTATGGGCCGAGCAGCCCTGGCCGAATTGAGACGTGCCGATGTCGAGCGTGAGCACGTTCGGATTGCCGGCGACCTCGAGGCCGCTATTGCCGGTCGGTGTGAACCAGGCGCCGGTCGGGAGCACAAGCACGCATCGGCGGACCTCGTCGCTGACCTCAGCAGTCGCAAGGCATTCCCCGCGGTCGTTCCAGATGCGGATCGTCTGGCCGTCGACGATGCCGAGAGCAGCCGCGTCGTCAGGATGAAGACGGGCCTGTTCACGGCCATTGCGTTTCATGACGCGGCTCGATGGGCCGGTTTCAAGCTGGCTGTGAAGACGGCCGGCCGGCTGATGCGAGATGAGGTGCATTTGGCCAGCTTCTGCAGTGCCGAGCCATTCGGCGGGCTCGATCCAGGCAGGATGCGAGCGGCAGTCGGGATAGTCGAGCCTGGCAAGCGTCTCGCTGCCGAGTACGATCTTCCCGCTTTCGGTGTTGAGCGGGTATTCCTCGGGCTCGTTGCGGAAGTCGGCCAGGAACGTGTGGTCTGCCTTGACCGGGCAGTGGGCATAGCCGGATTCCCAGAACGCATCGAACTCCGGCATGGCGAAACCAAATCGCTTCGAGGCGTCGTCGCGGCAGGCTTCGTAGAGATGCCGGACCCAACCCATTTCGTCGCGGCCTTCGTTGAAGCGCTCGGCCACACCGAGCTTGCCTGCAATCGCGTTGAAGATATCGAAGTCGGAGCGGGCTTCGCCCAGCGGCTCGATGGCCTTCTTCATGGCCAGGATGAAGTCGGAGCGCCTGTTGCCGGCAAGATCGTTACGCTCGATCGACGTGGTTGCCGGCAGCACGATGTCGGCCCGTTGGGCTGTCGCGGTGAACATCGGGTCCTGCACGATGATCGTTTCGGGCCTCGTCCAGGCTTCCGACAGGCGGTTGAGATCCTGATGATGGTGGTAAGGATTGCCGCCCGCCCAATAGACCAGCCTCGTATCCGGATAGGAGCGGATCTCGCCTTCATAGCTGAATGGCCGACCGGGATTGAGCAGCATGTCGCTGATGCGCGCCACCGGGATGAAGCTGTCGATCGGCCTCTTCAGCTGTGAAATGGCTGGAGACTTGCCGAGATTGAGCGGGGCCCCGACACCTCCCAGCGAAGCATAGCCGTAACCGACACCGCCGCCCGGCAGCCCGATCTGGCCGATTATCGAGGCCAGTCCGAGCGCCGCCCAGAACGGCTGTTCGCCGTGATGGGCACGCTGCAGACTCCAGCTCACCGTCAACATGCTCCGCGTGTCGACCAGGCGCCTTGCGAGCTCGGCAATCTGGCCTGCACCGAGCCCGCAGATGCCGGCGGCCCACAAGGCGTCCTTTCGTCCGCCATCCGCCTTGCCTTCGAGATAGCGAAGAAGACGATCCGCGCCGCTGGTGCAGCGCGCAAGGAAATCCGTGTCGTGCCGGCCGGCCTTCACGATCTCGCCGGCGAGGCCGAGCATCAGCGCAGTGTCGGCGTTCGGCCGGATCGGCCACCATTCGGCATCGACCCAGTCCGGCAGATCGTCCTTCAGCGGCGAGACGTGGATGACCTTGACGCCACGCTCGACGATTTTCCTGAGATAAGTCTCGAGGCGGTGGCTGCCAATTCCTCCGGCCTCGTTTTGCGCGGTTCGTGGCGACAGAGCGCCGAACACCACCAGCGTCTCGGTGTGCTGCGCGATCGTGTCGAGCGTATTGGCGCGGCCGCCACACGCGTCGTCGTTGCCCAGCGTGTGGCGCAGGATCACCGGACCCGCCGCGATGGAATAGGTATCGACGTGCCGGGTGAAGCCGCCAACCAGATTGAGCATGCGCTTCAGAAGCGAAGAGGCATGATGCAGGCGCCCCGAATTCGTCCAACCATAGGAGCCCGCAAAGATCGATGCGTTCCCGAACGCGTCGGCGACGCGGCGCACTTCGTCGGCAACCAGCGTCGTCGCCTCGTCCCAGCTGACCGGAACGAACTTCTCTCGGCCACGCCGGCGGCGATCGCTCTTTTCGCGCTTGTCCAGCCAGCCGGAACGGACCATCGGCCGCAGCACGCGCCGCTCGGGATTTGCCCATTCGGCAATAGAATGGATGATCGGGGACGGCGCCGGATCGTGCTGGAACGGCTCGATGCCCACGATGCGATTATCCTCGACGAGGATCGTGTACGCACCCCAATGGCTGCAATGCGGGATCCGTTTGATCCTGCTCATGCGTCCACCGCTCCAAGTTCGCGCCGCATCTGCGCGGCGAATTCGGGATAGGTCTCGGCGAGTTCGTCGAACACGCGGCCGCGGAGCAGATCGAGTGTCGATCGATCGGGCAGCGCGGTCTGCCGCGGCTCGGCTTCATGCTCGAATCGAAAGCCGGTCGCTTGCTTGATCTCCGCAAGATCGTGCCCGGGGTGAACACTCTCCAGCTCGAACCCCGGCCGCGTCTTGTCGAATCGAAAGAGTCCCTTGCCGGTCAAGAGAGCCACGGGGCCGCCGCTCCGGAAGACTCCCTCGGGACTGACGCCGGGGGCACTGATGAAGTCGACCTTCTCGACGAAGACGCGCGGCGTATGCTCCTCGCGGAACAGGATGACCCGCGGCACGACGAAATAGAGATAGGCCGACCCGAACGAGCCGGGCCAGCGCACGCTGGAGCGCGGATAGTCACCGGTGCCGACGAGGTTCACGTTGCCAAGGCCGTCGATCTGGCCACCGCCGAGGAAGAACGCGTCGATTCGGCCCTGACCTGCACAATCGAACAGCTCCGCCGAACCGTTGGTGAAGAAATTATGCTCGACAGAACCGAGGATGGAGAGGCGTGGACCAACGGCGCCACGCGCCTCCTTCATTGCACGCAGCAGCATCGCGCCAGCGGCAGGAATCGGAGAGGAGGCGCCTACGGCAACATGCCTGACGCCATCGAGCAACCGCGCGATCGTGCAAATCAGCACTTCGCGAGGGAGAACGTCCGACATCACGCGGGCTCCATCTGCGCCTGCGCCATATAGGCCGAGAAGCCATCGGCCGTTCGCGCGGCCTTCGCATAACGCGCGATCTCCGCGCTATCGGCGGGATACTCGCCCCATAAACCGTATGGCCATGCACCCTTCGGTGCGCGCGCGACTGCCGTGACGTAGAGTGCCGGCAGCACGCCGGCCGCGCTCATCTCGTCGGCGAGCAAATTTTCCTCGACGATGCGCTCCACCGTGACGAGAACTGTCTGCGAAGCGTAGGCCATTGCGGCAAGCTCGCGGCGTCGCCCGATCCAGACATTGCCGAAGCGATCAGCCATCGGCACATGGAAGATCGTGACGTCAGGCTTGATGGCGGGAATCAGCACGATCGGATCGCCTCCATCCGCCAGCGGATTGTCGACGACACGCCAATCGTCGCGGTGGCGCAGCAGATCCGTTCCGATCAGCCCGCGAAGGGGCATGAAGGGGCTGCCCTTCTGCGCCGCCATCAGGCCCGCATGGATGGCAGGACAGGTCGCGTCCTTCAGTCGAACCGCGCCTTCCTTGACCGCCGCGTTGAACCGGGGCGCTCCACCTGCTTCGCCCAGCGAGACCGCACTGGTCTCCACCGTCCGGACCAGACCTGCGCCGACAAGCTGGTCGAGCTGCAATCCGCCGGTTGGCACGCAGACCAGATCGAGATCGCCCGCGCCATGCTCGATCATTGGACGCGTCATGGCCATGGAGACGCCGGCGTAATCGACGGGCAGCGCGACGCGCATGCCCGGCTCGATGTGCTTCGCCATGACGCGAGGCTCGCTCAACACCATCATCCTCCCCAGCCTTGTTCTATATTGTAGAACGCAATTCTAAATTATGTTAGGCGGGTTTGGACGATGTTGTCAATCTGGCTTCGCCGGCGGAGCCTAGATTTCCAGGACTCTCGCGCGCAGCCGGCCGCAGCAGCGCACTTTTGCGCCGCGATCAGGCGGCGCGACTTGACAAGACGACGCGCTGCTCCAACAATAATTGGAATGACGTTCTATAATATAGAACATACTGGGAGGATAGAATGGGCGAGCCTTCGGCTCAGCGTGCGATGCGCTCTGGCGATGCGAACGTTCGGACATTGCCGACCGGCCGCCTCCGGGACCGCGACGCGTTCGGATCGAGCATTGCCGTCCGTGAAGCGGTGAAAGCTTACGGCAACTTTCATGCGGTCGACCGGATCAGCATCGACATCGAGCCCGGCGAATTCATCACGCTTCTTGGCCCATCCGGCAGCGGAAAAACGACGCTGCTCAACCTTGTCGCCGGATTCCAGAGCCTCGACAGCGGCGAGATCCTCGTCGACGGCAAGCCGGTCCACAACGTACCCACGCACAAGCGCGGCTTCGGCATGGTGTTCCAGAGCTACGCGCTGTTTCCGAACATGACGGTCAGCCAGAACGTCGCGTTTCCGCTTCGGATGGCGGGGGTCGACCGGGCGACTGCGGAGCGGCGCGTCGCCGAAACGCTGGAGATCATGCGGCTGACGGAGCATGCGACGAAGTCTCCCTCGCAAATGTCGGGTGGACAGCAGCAGCGCGTCGCGATTGCCCGCGCCATCGTCAGGAAGCCCAAGGTCGTGCTGATGGACGAGCCCCTCAGCGCCCTCGACCGGCGGTTGCGCGAGCAGATCCAGATCGAGATCCGCGACCTTCACCAGACCATCGGCAGCACGATCCTGTTCGTCACCCATGACCAGGGCGAAGCCCTGACGATGAGCGATCGCATCGCGGTACTCAACGCCGGCAAGATCGTTCAGATCGGCCGCCCCCTGGACATCTACCGGCATCCGACAGATCGCTTCGTCGCCTCGTTCGTCGGCGAGAGCAATCTGATCGAGGCCGAGATCCTGCAGAAGCGCGGATCGACACTGACGATGAAGAACCGTGCAGGATACGTGTTCAGCGCCGAAAGCCGGGACACGATCGACGTCGGACGCGCAACTGTGCTCGTGCGTCCGGAACGCATCGCCGTGTCGAACGAGCCGGCTGCGAATTCCACGCCCGTCAGCGTCACGTCTGCGATCTTCCTCGGCGAGATCCTGCGGATCGAGGCGCAAATGGAGGGCGGAGATCCGCTCCTGATCCGCTGCACCGACATGGCCGACCGGCCGCTGCCGGCCGTCGGCGATCGTCTGCACGTGAGCTGGGGCGCCGCGGACTGCTGGGTGCTTGCATGACCGCGGCATCGATCGGCGCCCAGGCAGGCCGTCCTGCGGATCTCGATCTCGTCAGGAGGTTGAAGGATCCGGCGCTGCTGCTCCTGCCCGCGCTCGCGTTTCTGGCCTTCATCTATCTGCTCCCGCTGATCGATCTCATCCGCATCAGCGTGAGCGGGCCGTCGTGGTCGACCTATTTCGAGCGGGTATTCGCCATACCGCTCTATTGGGATTCGCTCGTCCGCACGATGCAGATCTCGGTCACCGTCGCCGGACTGTGCCTGCTGTTCGGATATCCGACGGCGCTGCTCATTCACCGCAGCCGCGGCATGACCCAGGCCCTGATCGCGACCGCGATCGTGCTGCCCTATTTCATCGCCATCCTGATCCGAACCTACGCCTGGATGGTCCTGCTCGGCCGCAACGGGCCGGTCAACAAGCTGCTGGTTTCGGTCGGAATATTGAGCGAGCCGGTGCAGCTCCTCTTCAATCGCGGCACGGTACTTCTCGGCATGACCGCGGTGCTTCTGCCGCTGATGGTGCTGACGATCTATTCCAGCGTGGCGCGCCTCGATCAAAGCCTGACCCGCGCGGCGCTGGCCAGCGGCGCCGGGCCCATTGCGGCGTTCTGGCGCGTGTTGCTGCCGCTGACCCTACCCGGGATGGGCGCCGGCTTCCTGCTGGTCTTCGTCGCAGCGATCGGGTTCTTCATTACGCCCACGCTGCTCGGGGGACCCGGCGACCAGATGTTTGCCATGCATATCACCCAGCAGGCGGACTCGGTCACATCGGAGGGATTCCTGCAGGCCTTGGGCGTGGTGCTGCTGACGATCACGCTGGCGGTGGTCGCGGTGGCCGGACGCTTCCTCGGCTTCGAGTTCATCTGGGGCGGCCGCAAGCTGACCGAGGCCGCACCGACGACGACTGACCGCCACGCTGCCGATGTCGGCCGCCGTAGTTTCGGCGCCTCAGCTGCCGACTTGATAGGCTGGCCGCTTCTGAGACTTTTCGGGCGGCTGCCGGCGAGTTTTGGGACCTGGACAGTTCGCCTTCTGGGCGGACTGGTCATTACCGTTCTCATCCTGCCGATCATCGTGGTGATGATCATTTCGTTCAGCAGCGCAAGCTATCTGACCTTCCCGCCGCCGGGCTTCTCATTTCGCTGGTATGAGCAGTTCTTCTCCGATTCGAACTGGATGCGGGCGTTCTGGACATCCTTGGTCGTCGCGGCGATGTCGGCCGGAATTGCGATCGTGCTGGGCGCGTCGGCCGCCCTCGGCATCGTCAGGAGCAGCATTCGCGGCAAGTCCACCATCATGCTGCTGCTCGTAAGTCCGATCATCGTGCCTCCGGTCGTGCTCGGCCTGTCGCTCTACAGCCTGTTCCTGCGTTTCGACCTGGTCGGCTCCGTCTTCGGCCTTGCCGCGGCGCATGCGATCGGCGGCCTTCCCCTCGTCGTGGTGATCCTGTCCGCATCGCTTCAAGGCGTCGATACAAGGCTCGAACAGGCGGCTGCCGTCCATGGCGCATCGTCCCTGACGGTGTTCCGCCTGGTGACGCTGCCGGCCATCATGCCGGGCCTCGCTGCAGCGACATTCTTCGCCTTCCTGCACTCGTTCGACGAGTTGGTGCTGACGCTGTTCCTGTCGAGCGCGGAGCTGAAGACGCTCCCGCTCATGCTGTGGGGCGACATCAATTACCGGCTCAATCCGGTGCTGGCCGTGGTCTCGACGCTGGAGGTGCTGCTGGTGGTCGCAGGGCTCGTCCTTGCACGGCCCGTTCTCGCCACGTCGCGGAAGGCAACGTGACACAGATCAATTTCAACTGGAGGAAAGAGAAAATGCTGGGAATGAAACGCTGGCGACTGTCGGTTTCCGTATTGGCCTCGGCCCTGTGCATCGCGATGGGGACGGGCCCGGCTCAGGCTCAGAGCAACGTCGTGATCATGCAGGACCCGGGCGGCGGATATGGCGATGCATTGCGCAAGGTCATGTACGATCCGTTCGAGAAGGCGACCGGCATCAAGGTGGTCACCGTCCAGGAGGCGCGTAGCGGCCCACGCATCAAGGCTCAGGCCGAGGCCGGCAAAGCTCAATGGGACCTGACGTTCATCTTCGACCAGGAGACCAAGCTGCTCGGCGACTGTTGTCTCGCCGACATCGACTATTCCAAGCTGTCCGACGCGGCCAAGCAGACGCTGGCGGCCATGCCGGACAATCTTAAGCGCAAGAAGGGCGTGGCGCTGCAGGTGATCGGCGTCGGCCTCGTCTACAACAAGGACAAGTACAAGGGCGAGAACGTGCCGACCAGCTGGGCCGACTTTTGGGACGTGAAGAAATTCCCTGGCCGGCGCTGCATGCCCGCCTGGCCGCGTTTCGTCTTCGAGGCGGCGCTGATGGCCGACGGCGTAGAGAAGAGCAAGCTCTACCCAATCGACATGGAGCGGGCGCTGAAGAAGGTCAAGGAGATCAAGCCACACATTGCCAAATGGTGGACGACATCCGCACAGCCGCCGCAGCTCCTGCTCGACGGCGAGGCCGACATGTGCATGGCCTACACCGGTTCGATGAGCAAGCTCGCGCTGGAGGGCGCCCCGATCGAGCTGACTTTCAATCAGGGCTTCATCTACTACGACTTCTTCTCGATTCCCAAGGGAGCGCCGAACTACGACAACGCGCTGAAACTGCTGTCGTGGCGGCTCGAGCCCAAGCGCGCGGCGCAGCTCACCTCGACCTTCCCGGTCGCCCTTCCCTCCCAGGTCGTGTTCGAGGCCGCAACCGACAAGAAGCTCGCGCGCTACTGGGCCAACAACCCGGACAACGTCTCGAAAGCGATCGAATGGAGCCCGGATTATTGGGGCGCGACTTCGCCGGCTGGAAATTCCACCAATGAAGAGTACGGGCAGGAGAAGCTCAACGCCTTGCTGGCCCAGTAAGCAGGCTGATCAGCCCCGATCCGAAAGGATCGGGGTTAATTCCACACCCGGGCTATTGCCGTTCGCGCGGCCATGCTAGATCGAGTGAAATATCATTCTATTTTGGCTGGTGGATGGATAAGGCTTTTACCAAGGGACTGCGTCTCCTGGAAGCACTTGCTCTGAGCGAGCAGCCCCGCGGCGTCACTGACCTCGCGAGCGAGCTGAAGCTCACCAAGAGCAACGTGCATCGGCTGCTGATGACTTTGCAGTCTCAAGGCTATGTGCGCCAGATCCCCCCGCACAGCACCTACGAGCTCACGACCAAGATCTGGGCGCTCGGCAGCCATGTCATCCACCGGATGGATCTCATCAACGTCGCGCGACCGGCAATGACGAAGCTTGCCGAGATCACCGGCGAAACCATTCACCTGTCGGTGCTCGAGGACACCGACGTGGTCTATGTCGACAAGATCGAAAGCGCTCACCATATCCGCGCCCATACAAGCGTGGGTATGCGCGCACCCGCTTTCACCATGGCGACAGGCAAAGCGATGCTCGCACATATGCCTGATGACTACCTGGAACGGTTCCGGCCGCATCTGAGGCGCTACACGGAAGCGACGCGAACGACGATCGAGGAGCTGCGGGAGGACATCGAGCTGGCACGCGCGCAGGGCTACTCCTCCGTCCTGCACGGCGAGTGGCGCGAGGGCATCGCCGCCTGCGCTTGTGCCATCCTCGGTCGTTCCGGCGAACTCGTGGGAGCGATTGGCATGTCCGGGCCCGACAGCCGCATCAAGCGCAAGCAGATAAAAGAATATTCGGTTCACGTGATGGAGGCAGCCCGAACCATCGGCGCTGCCCTCGGCTATTCCAGTAGGCCGGCGGCATATCCAGCAATGCGAGGCGGTCCTAGACAGTCACATCAATCACGACGAGCCACCTGATCTTTCCAGGACGGCGTTGGTGCCGGGCAACGGAAGCAGCCGCTGCTCGTCCATCGCGGACTTCAGATCGAGGTCCGCACCCGTATACCCGGCCAGGAAGTGGGCATCCCCCGCTCACTCGCAAAAGCCGAGGGCGACAACGGCATCGGCTTCACGGACGCGCTTGATTCGCTCGACCGCGCCCGCGCCGCCGATCGCAGCGGCGACATCGACGCGTGCCGCCGGGAGATCGCACGCGCGCGGGCCGTCCTGAGATAGCAAATGCCGCTCAAGGGTCGAAGGCAAGGCGATGCGCGCAACGCGGTCGTGCAGCCGTGGGAGCAGAACGTGCGTTCTGGAAATGCTCGCCCGAGCGCAGGTTTCTAATGTCAATGCAATCAGGTGGAGCCTTCTCCATGCATAAACAGCACTCATCGAACAATAGGCCACACACGGGCCGGGATCGCGCCGAGCCTTCTTGATGAATTTCAGTGCGATGCTTGCTGCGTCTTGCACCTGCCACTAGGGGTTCGATCTGCGTCCGACTTCAGCATCCGGGCGGCAGCACCGGCGACACGCCGGGCGTTGGTGCTGCGCCTGAAGCGTTCGCCGGCAGCACAGTCGCAGGCGAGGCGAGATTCATCGAGACGCCTTCCATGCAAGCCGAGCTGTTCGGGCTGGGCACAACCGCAGCGTTCGGGTCTATGCCCGTCCCACCGGCACCACTGGCTTCCGCCTGAATCGTACCAGGTGCGGGGCTTGTATCCACTTGCGGGATCGACAATGGCCGGGACGCAGCGCTCGTCACCTCTCCCCCCGGCGTCGAGCTGCATCCGACCGTCGTACCTGTTCCTGAGGGCGCAGCCGAGGAGATCGTACCGGTGGCGCTGCTGTTCTGCCTTATCACCGGCAGCAACGGCGCCGCGATGCCCGGTGGTGCAAGGCCTGTCGGCGATACGGTCGGCGTCGCCGGCACCGGCGTCGGCGATGACGACGGCGGAGCGCAGACGACCACCGTCCCCGGCGTCGTCGGATCCGACGCGAGCGGAACCGGCGCCAGCGTCGTGTCCGGAGCACCTGACACGGTCGTTGCGGAAAACGGCCCGGGACTGTTGAGCGGTGAGACCACGATCGCGCCCGGCACCGTCGGCAGATCCATTGCAGTAGTGCCGGTCGTTGCGACCTGTGCCTGACCAGCAGAGCTTCCGAGCAGCAACGCCGTCGCCGCTGCGAGTACAATTCGCATCATCTTTCGCGTCCTAGCTCGCCTCGCTCTTGCGAACGGTGACCTTGCTTCCCTCCGCCAGATTGACCGCGGGATTGAGCACGACCTGGTCGCCGGGCTGCACGCCGTCGCGCACTTCCACCGTGGTGCCGAAATCCCGGGTGATCGAGACCTGCTGAAAATGGACCGTGTTGTTGCGCACAACCACGACATGGAGGCCGTTCTGGTCGAAGACGAGCGCATCGGATGGGATCGTCGTCGATGCTGTCCTGCGCGGGATCGATAGTTCGACCGTGCAATATATGCCCGGACTGAGCAGGCCATCCGGATTGGGCACGTCGATCTCGGTTAGCAGCGTCCGGCTTCCCGGCTGCAGCGCGGTTGCGATCCGCGTGACCTTGCCCGCAAACGTCCGCCCCGGAATCTCGGGGACGCGGATATCCGCATCGACGCCCGGGCCAACGCCGAACGCTTCGTCCTGTGGCACGAACACCTGGGTTCGGATCACGTCGGAATGCATCAGCGTGAACATGAAGGTGGACCCGGCTGATACCAGGCTGCCGTTGTCCACGTTACGCTGCGTGACCACGCCGTCGAATGGCGCCACTACACGCTGATAGGACTTCTCCTGCTGAAGAACTCGGATCTGCGCTTCCTGCGCCGTGATATTCGACTGGGCGACACCCACCGCGCCTTGCTGCGCGCGCAGGGTGAGACGATCGTTGTCGCCCTGTTGTGCCGTCAACCAGCCCTGCTTGACGAGATTGCTGTCGCGCGAGTTGGTCACGTCGGCCAGTTCCCGGCTTGCCTCCGCCTGCTGAAGCGCGGCCTGGTCCTGCGCGAGCGTCGCTTGGGCCTGCGCGATTTGCTGGTCGAGCTCGGGCGCAGTGATTTCCACGAGCAGCTCTCCCTTCTTGACCCGATCGCCGATATCGACGTAGCGCTTCTCGATGTAGCCGCTGGTCCGCGCGAAGATGTTGGCCGCCTCGAACGCGGTCGTCGTCGCCGGCAGGCTCACCTTCATGATGTCGCCTCCGGGCTTCACCGTCGCGACCCGAACCTCGGGAAGGTTGGTTCGAGCCTGCTCTGCCACAGCGGCAACGCCACGCATGGCCTCATAGTGCCGCCAGCCGCCGATGCCGAGACCGCACGCAAGCAGCAGGAGCACGCCTCCGCCGAGCAGCGCGCCGCCGTAACGGCGTCCGGATCGAGGGCCCTTTCCCGGCAGTTCCACAATCCGGAGGCTCTCCGCCCCCGGGCGGTGTGTCGCCCCGTCGTCATCGGTCCTTGCGCGAACGTCACTCATTCCGGTTGCTCCTCGAATACCCCATGATGAGGCTTGCCGTCGTTGCCTTTGCGCAGCATGGCGAAGAGATAAGGCACGATCAGCAGGGTGGTCGGTGTTGCAAACAGCAGACCGCCGATGACCGCCCGCGCGAGCGCTGCATTCTGCTCCTCGCCGGGCCCGCCGATCGCCATCGGGATCATGCCGACGATCATCGCCGCCGCGGTCATCAGCACGGGCCGGATTCGCGTCCGGCCTGCGCTCAGCGCCGCCTGGAATGCCGAATGCCCCTTCAATTGCTCGTCGCGTGCGAATGTCACGAGCAGGATGGAGTTCGCGGAGGCTACGCCGATCGCCATGATGGCTCCCATCAGCGAAGGCACGTTCAGCGTCGTCCCGGTGATAAACAGCATCGTCACGATGCCGCAGAATGTCGCCGGCAGTGCCAGGATGACGACAAAGGGATCGCCAAAATTCTGGTAGTTCACGACCATCAGCAGGTAGACGAGGATGGCCGCGAACAGCAGTCCAAGGGAGAGATCGCGGAACGATTGGTGCATGCTCTGGATCTGGCCGAGAACCTGGATCGAGTTGCCCGGCTGGAGTTGCTTCTGCAGCGTGGACGTCACCTTCTCGATGTCAGCCGCGACGCTGCCGAGATCACGGCCCTGCACGCTCGCATAGACATCGTAAACCGGCTGCACATTGGCTTGGTTCGAGTTGGTCGGAACGGTGCCCCGCTTGAAGGTCGCAACATTGCTGAGCAGGCCCGGCACCGTCTGCCCGCTTGCGGCAAGCGAGGCCGAAACCGGCGTATTGCCCAGCGCGTTCAGCGAATTGGTCCTGTACTCTGGCGTCTGCACAGCCAGGTAATAGGGAATGCCGGAAGTCGGATCCGTCCAGAAGTTCGGCGAGACCTGCGCGGACGATGAGAGGCTGACATTGATGTTGGTTGCCACCGTGCTCGCATTGAGACCGAGTTGCGCGGCGCGGGTGCGGTCGATGTCGGCGTAGAATGCGGGAGCATCGACCTCCTGCTGCAGATGTGCATCGACCACGCCGGGGATCGCGGCGAGACTCTTTTGCAGTTCCTTGGCGACGGCGAGATTGTTGTTGCCGTAACCGACCGTGCGGACATCGATCTGCGCCGGGAGACCGAAGTTCAGGATCTGCGTGACGATATCGGCCGCCTGGAAATAGAACGTGTCCTCCGGGAATGCCCTCGGCAGCACCTGCCGCAGCCTCCTGATGTAATCCGCCGTCGGCTGGTGCCCTTCCTTCAACGACACGAGAATGGTGCCGTCGTTCACCCCGATGGTGGAACCGTCCGTGAAAGCAAGGTTATAGGGCCGCGCCGGCAGGCCGATATTATCGACGATCAGCGCCCGGTCGTGCTCGGGAATGACCTCGCGGATCTTGTCCTCAACTGCCTGGAAGATCGCTTCCGTCCGCTCGATCCGCGTGCCCGCGGGGGCGCGAACATGGAGCTGGATCTGGCCGCCGTCGATCAGGGGATAGAAGTCCTGGCCGACATAGGCGAACATCGTGGCACCGAGCGCCAGCACCAGCACGGCGACGACGGGTATCACTGCGCGGTGCCGCAGCAGTTTCAGCAGCAGATCGGAATAGCCGTCGCGCAGGCGTTCGAAACCGCGCTCGAATGCCGCGGAGGCGCGTGCGAGGATGTTTGACGGCCGATTGCCCTCGCCATGACGTTGCTCGCCCTTCAGGAGCAGGCCAATGGTGATCGGCGTCAGCGTCCGCGACAGGCCATAAGACGCCAGCATCGCGAACACCACGGCAAGGCCAAGTGGCGTGAACAGATATTTGGCCGGGCCCTCGAGGAATACGACCGAGATGAACACGCAACTGATCGCGAGCGTCGAGACCAGCGTCGGAATGGCGATTTCGGCGGCTCCGTGCAGAGTCGCGTCCGGCAGCGGCATGCCTTCCTCGGTCCAGAGCCGGTGCGTGTTCTCGACCGTCACCGTCGAATCGTCGACGAGAATACCGACGGCAAGAGCAAGGCCGCCGAGCGTCATGGTGTTGAGGGTCTCGCCGAGGAAATAGAGGACGATCAGCGAGGACAGCATCGCCAGCGGGATCGAGATCAGGACGACGAGCGTCGATCGCCACGATCCCAGGAACACCAGAATCATCAATGCCGTCAGGCCCGCCGCGATCGCGCCTTCGCGCAGCACACCATCGACCGAGTGTGTGACGAAGATTGACTGGTCGAACAGCTCGTTCACCTTCAGCCCCGCGGGTGCCGACGCGCGGATCGACGTCAGGGCCGCTTTCACGCCGTTGACGACGGCCAGCGTGGAGGCATTGCCGTTCTTGATGACGCTGAGCAGGACGGCGCGGTGGCCATCCTCGCGCACAATATTCTGCTGAACCTGGGCGCCGTCGCGGACCTGGGCGACGTCCTTCAGGAAGATCGTCGCCCCGTTCGCGAACTTCACCGGGATCATGTTGAGATCCTGGATCGTCGCCGGCGTCGCGTTGGTACGAACGGTGTACTGGGTGTCGCCGATCTTGGTCGTGCCGGTCGGCAGCGTCAGGTTCTGCGTGTTCACTGCGTTGACGATGTCGAGCGGTGTCAATCCGCGCGCCAGCAGCTTGTTCGGATCGAGGTCAACCATGATCTGGCGGTATTTGCCGCCGGTAGGCGTGGGCAGGGTCACGCCTGGAACGGGAGCCAGTTGCTGGCGGACCCGGTAGATGCCGAAATCGTAGAGCTGCTGCTCATTCAGGTTGTTCGATTCGAGGCTGAGCTGGAGCACCGGCACGCTTGAGGCATTGAACTGCACGATGATCGGCGGCTGGATGCCGGGAGGCATCAGAGCGCGGATGGCGTTGGTCGCCGAGACGATCTGCGAGATCGCGAGATCGAGATTGACGTCCGGCTGAAAGTAGATCTTCTGAACCGACAAGCCGTTGAGGGTCTGCGCCTCGATATTCTTGATACCGCTGACATTGGCGCTGATCGAATACTGGCTGTAGGTGCTGACGCGCTGTTCCATCTCCGGCGTGGAAAGGCCGGTGTAGCTCCAGATGACAGTGACGACGGGAATCCGGATCTCCGGAAAGATGTCTGTCGGCATCGAGCGAATTGCGATGCCGCCGAGGAACAGGATCAACGCCGCAAGCACGTAGAAAGTATGCGGAAGCCGCAGCGCGAAGCGAACAATTCCCATGATTGGTCTGCCTGAAACAGGGTTACGCAGGATCGTCGGACAAGTGAGGGCGGCCGCGCCTCCGTTCAAATGAAAACGAATTCAGTCGCTGCACGCGGCGGCGTGTGACACATCATGCGCGGCGTTCACGACGGCCCGTTTGACTTTGGCGAAGGTACGGATCTCGATCTGCCGAACCCGCTCGCTGGATATGGACAGCTCTCGGGCGAGCTGATCGCGCGTAACAGGACATTCCTTCAGGCGCCGCGCCTCGAAGATATGACGCTCCCGCGGCGCGAGCCCGTCCAGTGCAGCGCGCAAAGCCCTGCTGCGCTGCTCCGTCTGGTCGTGATCGGCAAGCATCGTCTCGGCGTCGACCGCACCATCGACCAGCAGGGCCTCCAGCTCGGTTCCACCGTCCTCGTCACCGACGCGCGCGTTCAGCGACATGTCGCGGTGGAGTCGCGCGTCCATCTCGATCACCTCGCGCGCCGTCACCTCGAGCTTCCCGGCGATCAATTCAGCGACGTCGGGTGTGAGCCCGGCCATCGCACTGCTGGTGGCTTTCCTGATCTCGCCGCGGAGTTTGAAAAACAGCTTCTTCTGCGCAGCCGTCGTCCCGATCTTGACCAGGGACCACGATCGCAGGATGTAGTCGTGAATGGTGGCCTTGATCCACCAGATCGCATAGCTGGAGAATCGGGCGCCGTGCCCGGGCTCGAAGCGCGACGCCGCGATCACGAGGCCGAGGTTCGCTTCCGCGATCAGATCGACCAGCGGCAGACCGTATCCCTTGTAACCCCTCGCCAACTTGGCGGCGAGCCGAAGATGGCTGGTGACGAGCGCATCCGCGGCGCGCCGGTCCCGCGTTTCCTGCCAGCGACGCGCCAGCTGCTGCTCCTGACCTGATTCAAGTAGCTCGTAGCGCCGGATTGCGGCGGAATAGGCGGTGAGGAACGGCGTCGACACCGCTGCGATCGGCACGGCAACAGGATCGCGGCACACCACCTCATGGCTCGTCTGCATTTGTCACTCCTATAGTCCGGGCCGGCTGATTGATCTCGGAGGCACGGCACGTCATTTGGCTCATCCCATCTGGCCGGCCTCTGCGTGCAGCAATGCGCGTGACCGGCGCGCGATGGGCCTGCCCGCACTCCCGGTCCAGGCGAGGATCTCGATGCGCCCACCGGGAGCCGGGCCAATGATCAGCCGGAAGCCGTGCAGCTTGACGATCGCCGCCACCAGGCTCAGTCCAAGCCCGACGCCCGGCGTATTGCGCATCTTGTCGGAGCGGTAGAACCGCCGCAGCACTGCTTTGCGCTCCTGCTCGCTGATGCCGGGCCCGGTATCGCTAACGCGCACCAGCGCGGTCTCGTCCTCCGCCTGCAGGGCGAGGTCCACCCGCCCGCCGGACGGCGTGAACTTGATGGCGTTGTCGACGAGGTTGGCGACTGCCTCGAACAGCAGGTCGCGGTCACCCCACACCTGCACATTGCACTCGGTGACGACGCCGAGCCCGACATGCTTGTCCTCGGCGATCGGGTCGTAGACGTCGCACACCTCCCGCAGAATCTCGTCGAGCGCGACGTCGCCAAACCCGGCCATACGGCGGTTGTTCTCGATCTCTGTCAGGCGCAGCAAGGCCGTGACGATCGCGAGCGACTGATCGATGCCGGCGATGGCCTTGTCCGCAACGTCCTGCAGCTGTTCCAGCGTCGCCGCATGGGTCCGGCCGCGCTCCAGCGCCAGACGGACGCGGGTCAGCGGCGTCCTGAGATCATGAGCGATGTCGTTGCCGACGCCGGCGAGCGCATTGATCATCGTCTCCATCTCGTCGAGCATGCCGTTGACGATCCTGGCCAGCCGCGCAAACGGGTCGTCCGTCCCGCCCTCCGGAAGCCGCTCGCGCAGCTCGCCGGCCACGATGCGCTGGACCCGCTGGTTGACCTCCTCTACGCGTCGCTGGGCGCGCAAGCTCAGCCAGGCACCCGCAAGCAGGCAGAGGCTGAAGGCCGGCAGCAGACCCAGGGCCAGGGCCTGGCCCACCACGCTCGATATCTCGCGCGTCTCGTCGACGTTCCGTCCCATCACCAAGACATCGCCGTCCTCGAGACGGCTGCCGACCACCCTGACGACGGGACCATGCGCCGTCGGCTTCTCCAGCAGATCGAGTTGCACGCCCTGCGCCGCCCCATCGAGCCCGAGTTCGCGCGGCAGGCGGTCGATATTCCCGGCCAGCCTTTTGCCGGCAGCATCGAACAGTCCCGCGTACTGAACGCCCCTGGAATCCTGCGCGAGGTGATCCGCGATGGCGCTGACGCGGCGGGCCGGGGACAATTCCGCGACGAAGTGGATCTGCGTGGTGATCATGCGATCGGACCGCGCGACCAGATAGGCATCGAGCTTCCAGTAGATGAAGGCGAACAAGGCGACCACGAACAGCGCAAAGGACGCCGCCACGGCCAGAGCCCAGAGAAATGTGCTGGAGCGGATCAACTGTGTCTGCTGCATCGCCCGTCTCTCCTACCGCGAGCGAAGGACGAAGCCGGAGCCTCGGACATTGTGGATGAGCTGTGTCTCCCCGGGACCGTCCACCTTGTGACGAAGCCGGCCCATATGCACGTCGATCAAGTTGGTGGTCGCCGGAACGAACTTGTAGTTCCAGACCTCCTCGAGCAGCATCGCGCGCGTCAAGAGCTGATCGCTCCGGCGCATCATGTACTCGAGCAAGCGGAATTCGCGCGGCAACAGGTCGAGCCTGCGCTCGCCGCGTCGCGCGGTGCGCTCGATCAGATCGAGCTCGAGGGGCCCGACATGCAGGATGGTTTCGCGGCTGTCGCTCGGCCGGCGCAGCAGCGCCTCGATTCGCGCAACCAGTTCGATGAGCGCGAACGGCTTTGTGAGATAGTCGTCCCCGCCCATGCGCAACCCGCGCACCCGGTCATTCACGGCGCCAAGCGCACTCAACACCAGCACAGGCGTCCTCACCTGCTCCTTGCGCAGCACCTCGATGACGGTCAGCCCGTCAACTCCCGGGAGCATGCGATCGACGATCATGGCATCGGGGCTCGACGCACGCGCGCGCTCGAGACCGTCGACGCCGTTGCCGGCCCACTGCACCTCGAAGCCGCGATCGCCGAGTTCGGCGAGGATCGCCTCGGCGGTTTCAGTGTCGTCCTCAATCAGGAGAATCCGGGTCATGAGCCTCGTACCATAATTCCCACGGCGTCTCGACGCGCGGTTGGGCAGCACGGGTACGGCGTCGGGCCGTGTCATGCTCAGTGCCCGCGTACGTCGGACGCGCGTCGCTGATGCCGCCTGTTGCCGGTCGCCCGCTGCGCTATGAGGTAGCTCTGCCGCGCGCACCGCGCCACTAAATTGCGGTTCATGTTGTCGGCTGTGCGTGCCGCCAACGGCACGAGGACCCGCACCACGCGTGTTACAAATGCAATGATCATCTTCCGCGCTCCGCTGCCAACCGACTGGATCGAACATATGCCGTCAACGCACGTGCCGTCGTCTCAGGGACCACGGATGTTATGCATTCGCACGATCGTGGTTGCGACACCGCAGCGGCTCTCGGGCGGTTGAAATGCAGTGAGCAAAACGTGCGTTGGAAACGTGGCCGATCGTTCACACATCGTCGCTGAGCCGGCTTGATCGGCCTGATGTCGTCAGAGGAGAGAGCGAATGACCACGTCCAAACTATTGTCGATAGGATTGATCGCGGCCGCAATGCTGGGTGGCCCAGTCATGGCGCGCGAGCACCAGCGCGCCGCGCAGCAGCCCGACGTGGCCGCCGATACAGTCGCGGCGACCACGCCGTTCCATTATCCGGGCGAGCGCGCCTGCGTTCCGGCGCCGCGCGTCGGCGCCTTTGCAACCGCGCCGTGGACCGGCAACAACGTACCGTGCGAGCCGGGCACAGGCAGCTAGTACTGATTGGGTGACGCGGCCTGCCCTATAGCTTCGCCGCGTTTTGCAATAACGAGGAGCGGACTGCGCTGGTCGGCCCGCTCCTACGCGTGCGTCGCGCCGATCCGCGAGACGCTCTTCGCGAGCGGCTTGCCTGATATTCTGACATCGAATTCAGTTGGATCGCCTCGTACCGGACCTACCTCTCCCTCATCACTGACCCGGCCATCGGCAACCTCGCGCGGAACATGGCCGGACAGCGCAACAAGAGGAGTCATCCATGAAACGTGCAATCATGATTCTGGCGACAGCAGCACTCGCCTCGACGCTCGCCGTTGGCGCGGCCAATGCCCATGGCGGCGGTGGTGGCGGTGGCCACGGCGGTGGTTTTGGCGGTGGCGGCTTTGGCGGCGGACATGCAGGCTTCGGCGGTGGACATGCGGCCTTCGGCGGCGGCGCGCATTTCGGCGGCATGGGCCATGAGGGAGATTTTGCCGGCGGCGCCCGGTTCGGCGGCGAGCACCTTGGCTTCGGTGGTCATGACGTAGGCCTGCGCCAGCACGCGTTTCACCACTTCCGCCGAGGCGGCTATGGATTCTACGGCGCCTATCCAGATTGCTACGACTGGTACGAGTTGCATCCCGACCTGCCGTTACCGCTGAGCTGCAGCTAACCGCCGCACTCTGCAACCATTGGTCTGGAGCAGCGGGGGCGCATTGCCGTTCGCGTCGAGGATAGAGTCGATGAAGTGCGTCGTTCTATGCGCGTGGCCACGTCAGGCACGCCCTGCGGTAAGCTCGTGAGCATCGCCTCCTTCTTCCGAGGTGCGCTGCCCGCGCTGTGCTTCCGTGCGCTTCTGCAAGGCGGCCTAATCGCTGCGATGCGGTCTGCGCGACCGCAGAATAGCTAAGGCGGAGCCCCGCTCAACTCTCGCGATCGAGGAGGCTGTTGCGCTCCCCTGGGCCCGTCCCGACTATAAAGCCTCGACCGGCGCGGCGCTCGACGATCGCACATCGGTCTCTCGATAGCGTTCCACCGCTTCAGACGACTTGTACTAAATTGGCCCCGACGGTTTTCCTCGAGCAGGTTGTTCATTGCGGGCCGCGCTCGCAGCACCCAGCTCCACAAGACCACGACATCTGGACAACAAATCGCGGCATCCAACCCAAGATCTAGCGTCATCACCCATTCGACTAGCAGATCTTTGGAATTGACCTAAAACGACTCGCGATCTTTTGGCGACGGACGCGAAACCAATGAATCGACTCGCATTTGATTGGTCCCGACAGCACTCAGGAATCGCTGAAAACGGTCGCGTACCGAAGGTGCGCGGATTGATTTCTGATCATTCGACTTGGCGCGCTACGGTTTCTCCGCCGGAATCCGACCATCCGGATCCATTTTCAGATACTCACCGCGATGGGTGGTGAAAGCCGTGGTGCTGGGCAACGCCAGGCATTGTCTGGTAGGCCCTGTTGGGCCTAAACAAGGGAGCCGCGCCGCCAGGGCGTTCCAGGCCCATTCTGCCTGCTGGCGTCAATTCGCAGTCGTTCAACACATCCCGATCGGGATATTGCGCCTGAAACGAATTTGGATCTTGAATCGCCCACAACGGGCACTGGGCGCTTGCAGAGCTTATCGCGCCAATCGACATCATCGCTGCAATAACAAAGGTCCTGAATCCAGTCATGGTCGTGCTCCGAACGGCTGTTGTTTTCGTGCGGAGCATTCGCGCTGACTCGAACCGGCTGCTCTGTTGAAATGCGCTTCCTTTGAATTTCTTGGTTGAGCATTAGGTGGGTATGCGCTCGGGAAAAACACGTGGGTGAACAATCACGCCTGCGCGAATGGCAAATCGGTGTGCTCATCATCGCGTGACGCACCCCGGCGACGAAAGACTCCAAACCGTGACGCAACTGCCAGCATGAAGCCGAGTGCGGGGTTTACAGATTCGCACGAATTCGACCGCCAACCCGCGCGTGATGCCGAGGACGTTACCAGTCTTGCAGGCGTCACCGATTGCGAGGGCGTGGACCGAGGCTCATCTAACTCATCATCGTAGGTCTATCGGAGAAACTCCCATGCGATCGGGTCTCGTTTTGAGCCTTTTGATTATCCTGTGGGCCCCCGTCAGCGCCGCGGTGGCAAGCCAGGTCCATCGGCATCATGCAAAAGCGCATCCTCGTGTTCTGACGACTGGGAGTACTGCGGCCTGGGCTTATTCACCGGCACGGCCGGACCGCCGTCAACCGGCCCCGCACTATGATGATCAACCAGAGCCAGGTCATAATCCTTACGAGAGATGGGGTGGTTAGCACCCCGTCGCCGCCGCGTCGCCGCCGACTTGGCGCCCCTTCGAGCGCGGCGATGGACCGCTAGTTCGTTGCCGACCTCAATCCCGGTTCAGGAGGCGTTCGCCCGCGCCCGTTCGCGGGCTTCGCGGCGGCGCTCTCGGCGCTCGCGCCTCCGCTTGGCCCGGTCGGCTGGCTGCGGCAGCGGGGGAAGCGGCGCAATCTCCAATACCGGCTCGGACGTCTCATTGACCACGGATGCCAGGCTGGGCTCGCTTGGTGCCGGGCGGGCTTCCATGAACGCCAAGATGTCTCGCCCCTTCGACGTCAGTCTCCAGCCACCGCTGATGCGCTCGACCAGCCCCTGTGAAAAGATGTCGAGGTCCGGCACCCGGCTGGCAAGACGCCTCGTCCGGTCGGCCCAATCGCGGCCGCTGGTCGCCAGGATCGCCATGTCGCGCTTGAGGTCTTCCATGACGGCAAAGCCATCCGGATAGCTCACCAGGATCTTCAAGACCGTAACCTGGAAATTCACGCCCCGGCCCCCGCTCTGGCTCAATCAGCGCCAGAAGATTCACTCCCGCGAAAACGCCCACCGTACTTTGCTTCGGTGCCTTCGCGATTCAAAAATGTTAAGTTCGAGAAAGAAGTGCGCACCGGAGAGCGGGGCTGCAGCCCGCGTCGGGCGAACCTAAAGCTTCCGATACGTCACATGCGCCGTCGCGAACGGAATGCCCGCGCGCCCGGCGGATCCGCGCACGATGCAGGCGCGGTCATCGATCGCATAGAACCAATCGTCGAAGTTCAGCTTGAACGACTTTCCATCGCCTTGGGGCGTGTCGCGCGTGTACTTCCAATGGAATGCACAACCGGCCTGCTCGCCCGTGGCTTCACCCTCCAGTCGATTTTCGTGGCCGATGTATTGACCTTCGCTCAGCTTGTGGATCGTCCAGCGCAACGTGTCGCTATGGCCGTCATCAAAGATGTAGGTTTCAGTCAGAACGACAGTGTCGGTGTCCGCGTCCAATTCGCCATGCGCCGTGATCGTCGCCCGCTTCAACAGCCCGCCGACGAGACTCTCGACCACCGCCCATCCTTCCAAGCGACCAACGAAGAACTGCTCAGGGAGAAACACCGGCGTGGTGCCAGCGAACGCATCAATGACCATGGCTTTTCCTCCGAAACCGATGACGACATAAGCCGCCTCTCAGCACCAGGGTTCCTCAGGAGGAAACCTGCCTGGCTCTGCTGGGTGCTTGCAACGCATACAGACGCTGCGTCACAACGCGCGCTCCCCTTCATCCGGAACACGTGGACAAGCCCAGCCCTGCCGTTTGGGAATCTCTGACCCGTGTTAACAGCCCGGAACGATCTGGCGGCGGCACGGATTCGTCCCGCAGGAGCAATCTCGCATGCTGATGACCAGGGAAAGACGGCCGGCGATCCGGACCTTACGGGGATGGGCCACCCACGTGCTGCACGAGGCCGGCGCGATCTGCGAATGCGAGGAGCACGGCTGGGCCAGGGATCGCGCCGACCCGCACGCGCGCCATCTCGCGGTCGCGCTTGCGCGCCAGGATCCGCCGGACGGCGTCTCTGCCGATCAGGCCGTCGCGGAGATCAACGATGTCCTCGATTCGATCGGCGATACATGTCCGGAGTGCCCTGACGAGGGCCTTTGAGGCCTGCGACTAGGACCTTCGCGTACCAAGCGGCATAGGGCGTGTTTTCGATTTAAGTCCGGCGTCACGGGATGCTTCATGCCGATTTCCGCCGCGCCCCTGCGGCCGGCTTTTTCGCGGACGTCTCCCTGGCGGCCGCCTTCTTGCCGGCGATCGGCATCAGCATCTCCTTCTGGCCGGCCGCCGCCTTCCTCGGCTTCTTCGCCGGCTTGTCCGCCTTCGCGGGCGCGGCCTGCTTCCCGACTTCCTTGCCGACGCTCCGCCGCAGCGCCTCCATGAGGTCGACGACGTTCTCGCCCTTCGGCCGCTCCTTCGGCCGGATCACCTTGCCGGCGCGCTTTTCGTTGATCAGGTCGATCAGCGCGGTCTCGTAATGGTCCTCGAACTTTTCGGGCGCGAAGCGTCCGGCCTTCTGGTTGACGATGTGCCGGGCGAGATCGAGCATGTCCTTGGTGACCTTCACGTCCTGGATGTCGTCGAAATATTCGGCCTCGCTGCGCACCTCGTAGGGGTAGCGCAAGAGGGTGCCGACGAGGCCCTTGTCCATCGGCTCCAGCGCGATGATGTGCTCGCGGTTGGTCAGCACCACGCGCCCGATCGCGACCTTGTTCATCTCGCGAACGGTCTCGCGGATCACCGCGAAGGCGTCGTGGCCGACCTTGCCGTCGGGCCGGATGTAATAGGGGCGGATCAGATAGCGCGCGTCGATGTCCGATTTGTCGACGAACTCGTCGATCTCGATGGTGCGCGTGGACTCCAGCGCGATCTCCTCGAGCTCTTCCTTGGAGACCTCGATGTATTGGCCCTTCTCGAGCTCATAGCCCTTGACGATGTCCTCGTTCGTCACCTCGTCGCCGGTCTCCGCGTCCACCTTCACGTATTTGATGCGGTGGCCGGTCTGCCGGTTGAGCTGGTTGAACGAGATCTTCTCGCTCTCGGAGGTAGCGGGATAGAGCGCCACGGGACAGGTGACGAGGGACAGTCTCAGGAAGCCTTTCCAATTGGCGCGCGGGGCCATTTACGCAGAACTCCGGTTCGAGGCGGCTTGGATTCAAGACGAACGGCCGGCCCGGGTTCCGACATCGGGAGCAACATTCATGACGAGCACGCTTTGCGGCGTCTTGCTCCATGTTTTGGTTTAGGCGGCGCCCGACTTGACAGAATCGACCACCAGCCGGCGCAACCAGACCGCGCCGGGATCGTCGTGACTTCGTTCGTGCCAGAGCAGGCGATAGCCGTAGGGCGTCACCTGCGCCGGCGGTTTCAGCATCACGAGACCGAGCCGCGGCGCAAGCTGCCGGGCCGCCCGCGAGGGCATGGTCACCAGGTAATCCGACGCAGCCGTGATCACCGCGGCCGTTGCGAAATATGGAACACGCAGCGCGACGTGCCGCTTGTAGCCGCGCTCGGCCAATGCGGTATCGATCGGCCCGCCCTGCCCGCCAAAAATGCTGACCACGATGTGCGGCCAGGCCGTGAACAGCTTGATCGGCAGCACGTCCTTTGCCCCGCGCATCTGCTTGAGCAAAGGATGCCCTTGCCGGACCAGCGTCACGAAATTTTCGCGGAACAGCTCGCGCGCCCGAAACGAGCCGGATACCGGATTATCGGCATACAGCACGAAATCGACCTGACCGTCAGCGAGCATGCGGAACACATCACGCGAGAAGCTGACGACCTCGATCGCCGCCCCGGGTGCCTCGCGCGCAAAGTGGGCGGCGACATTGGGCAGGATGGCGAGCGCCCCATAATCGGTCGTCGCGATGCGAAAGACGCGGTCGGTGGCGGAAGGATCGAATTTCGGCTTGTGGAGAAATGTCTCGACGCCGCCGAGCAAGGTCGCCAGCGGCTCGCGCATCGCCTCGGCGCGCAGCGTCGGCGTCATGCCGCTTGCCGCCTTCACCATCAGCCGGTCACCGAACAGGCGCCGCAGCTTTGCCAGCGCACGGCTGATCGCGGGTTGGCTGCTGCCGAGACGCTCAGCGGCGCGCGTGACGCTGCCGGTCTCGAGCAGCGCATGCAACACCACCAGCAGGTTGAGGTCGACTTTCGCCAAATCCATCGAACGCATAATGTAAATTCTATCATGACATTTGTGGATGATGCCAGATCATCGTACACAGACCCCACCGCGATAGGCCGCAGAAGCCGTATGCCATCACATCTGAACATCAGCCGCCGCATAATGCTCGCAGGCGGCGCGGCCGGAGCGATGACGCCGCTGCTGGGCATGCCGGCCGCGATCGCGCAAACGCCTGCTGGCAGGGCCAATTCCGGCCACTACAGTTTTCGGATCGGCGATATCAAGACAACCGTCGTCAGCGACGGCACGCTGAGCGGCAATCCGCGCATCTATGCCCACACCGCCCAGGCGGAGGAACTCGGCAGGACGCTGAGCGATGCGTTCCTGCCGACCGACACCTTCAGGCTCAACCTGAACACGCTTCTGCTGGAAACCGGTGGCAGGAGAATCCTGATCGAGGCAGGTGCAGCGCAAACGCTCGGCCCCGATGGCGGACATCTATTCCGCAATCTTGCGGCGATCGGCGTGGAGCCCGAGCACATCGACGCCATCGTGATCACGCATACCCATCCCGATCACGTCGGCAATCTCAGCCGCGCCGACGGATCGAGCGCTTTTCCGAAGGCGACGGTCCATCTTCCCGAGGACGATTTTGCGTTCTTCATCCGTAACGAGCCTGACCTGTCGCGGCTGCCCATGCCGGAAGATTTCCGGCGCGCCTTCATCGCCAATATCAAGCGAAGCGTGGCGCCCGTCGCCAAGTCTGCCGTGCTGTACCGGCCGGGCAGCGAGTTGTTGCCGGGCATAACGACGATCGCCGCCGGCGGCCACACGCCGGGCATGTCGGCGATCCTGGTGCATTCCGGCGCGCAAGCATTGCTGATCACGTCCGATGCCGCCTATAGCCCCCTACTCAACATCGACAATGCCTGGCGGCCCGGGCCGGATCTCGATCCCGATACCGCGTTGCAGTCGCGCAGGCGCTTGTTCGACCGCGCTGCGACGGACCGCATCCCGGTGCTTGGATTCCATTTCCCGTTTCCGGGCATCGGCAACATCAGGAAGACGGACGACGGCTATCGCTGGGTGCCGGCGAACTGGCGGTTCGAAGGCTGAGCCAGCCCGAAGATGCGAAAGCGGCTATCGTAGGATCTCAAGCCCATCATTCTACGACCGCCGTATGCAGAAGCGCTGTTCTATCCAGGCGCCGCCCCGGCGATTTCCGAGATGAATCGTCCGCAGCGCTCTACGATCAGATCCTTGTCGTTATCGAGCGTGGCGACATGATAGGAATTGTCGAGCCAAAGCAGGCGCACGTCGTTGGAACTGACCTCCTGCGCGATTCGCTTGCCATTGGCCGCCGGCACGACGTGGTCCTCTCTGGAATGAATGGCGAGCGTGGGACAGCTGACCTTGCGCAGCAGGCTTTCGGTCGCAGCAATCAGGACGTGGACCTGCCGGAGGCAAGCGACTGGCACCTCCTGATAGGCCAGCTCCTTGACGCCGGCGGCCTTGATGTCCGATCCGATGCCGGGAACGCGCTTCGGCGCCGCGCCGTCCGATACGAGCTCGGCCATCGCGCCATCGAAGATTCCGGCGGCACCGTTGATCGGCACGGCGCCTGCGACGATGTTCGGAAAACGTGCGGCTAGGTTGAGCGTCAGCGTGCCTCCCATGGACAGGCCGGTGACGAAGACCTTGGTGCCCTGGCCAGCCAGCTCGTGAAGCGCCTGCTCCGCCGACGCGAGCCAATCGAGATAGCCGGTCGTTTCCATGTCGTCCGGTGAGGTGCCGTGGCCCCGCAGGCGAGGCCCGCTGACGGTGAAGCCGAAGCGCCGGTGAAGCTCTTCGCCGAGATACCGCATGCTTTGCGTCGTTCCCGTGAAGCCGTGGAGCACGAGGACCGCAGGCCCCTTGCCCTGCATGAAGAATGGTTCGGCTCCAGCCATCACATCGGTCATGTCATCTCTCCTGTTGTCATCGCGGCTGCGGCCGCATCCGTTCTCGTTTCGATATCGAGGCAATCATGACTGGCGCCTTGCCGAATATGCGGCCGCTGCAAGGCCGATGATCGCACCCTGCAGCATCAGCTTGGCGGATTCGCCAAGCCCCAGACTCGTCAGCAGGTTGAAGCTGAATGTCAACATCAAGGCGGCGACGGTCGGGCCGAGCCCCTCTCCCAGGACTATTGCATATGGTGCTTTGCGCGAGCTGAGCGCGCGCCTCGTCCTTCAACGCCCGCTAACGGCGGGCGTCTCGAAGAATGGCCACAGGCGAGATCGCTCCCATATGCGATCGCCCTGCCCCTTTCCGGAGCCGAAGGTAACGCCGTCGGCGTGAACGGCGCTAGCGGACCCGCTCGAACGTGATGCGGATCTTCGTGCCGTCAGGTCGTTCAAAATTCTCGGTCATGACGTCGCCGTCGACCACCAGACGCAATTCCTTCCGCGTCCGAACGCTGCCGATCCAGTTCGGAAAGGTGCAGCCCTCGACCTTGTTGCCGCTGAACTCGCCGTTCTCATCCACCGTGTAGGTGCCGAAAAAGCCGATGCTGCCGGCCATGGCCGCGCGGTTTTCCGCGTCCGTGCCCTCGCCCCGCACGCTGGAGGCAAAGCGCGGGACGTCCGAGTCGGTCAGCACCTCGATGAAGTGCATGTCCGGCGTGAAGGTCAGCAGCCCGTTCGGCCGCGCGCCATAGGCCGGCAGGTTCTTTCCTTCCGGATCGATCTGAGCGGAGACCATTCTCCAGGTGCCGAGCACCTTGTTCGGCGGCGTAGCGTGGACTGGAGCACTCATCAGGCAAACTCCCAAAGCGATCAGCACCAGATTTCGACGGGTCATGTTGGAGTCCTCTGCTTCGTCTTTCCACGCGGCCGCCGGGCCTCGGAATGGCGGACCTGCGCGAGGCCGCTTCAAGTGCACAGATCCGTCCTCGCCTGGGTGCGGGACGACTCCGTCGCTAAGCGAGCGCCGGTCAGTCTTGCCGAGACATCCCACAGATGAGACGCCACCGCATCGTCATCGGCCTGCGGCGGCACGCGGGCCACGGACGGCGAACCGCGGATTTCGCCGAACTTGTCCGGACCGTAATAGCCGCCGGGGACGATGTCCGGCGACGTCGCCGCGAACAGCGTCGGCAGCGCACCTTGCGCCGCCGGCTGAAACAGGAACCAGAGGGCGGTCCGCGCCAGGCCGGGAAGGCTCATCCGGCCGGCGCCATTCGGAATGAGGTCGGTCCGCGATACGCCGGGATGGGCCGCAACGCTGGTGATGCCCCAGCCGAACCTCCGGCTGCGTCGCTGCAGCTCGAACGCAAACATCAGGTTCGCAAGCTTGGACTGGCTGTAGATCGGCATCGGCTGGTAGCGACGCTCAGCCTGCAGATTGTCGAACTCGATCGCTCCGCTGCGCGCTGCCAGGCTGGACACGGTGACGACGCGCGGCTCGACGCCCTTGTGCAGCAGCGGCAGAAGCTCGGCCGTCAGCGCGAAATGGCCGAGGTGGTTCGTGCCGAACTGCATTTCGAACCCGTCGGCCGTTACTTGCCGGACAGGGGGCATCATGACCGCGGCATTGTTGACGAGCAGGTCGAGACTGTCCCGTTGGCCACGCAAACGGGAGCCGAAGGCCCGCACCGAATGAATATCCGCAAGGTCGAGCCGTTCGAACCGGACGTTCGCGTTGGGCTGACGGGATCGGATCCGCGCGACGGCGTCTGCTCCCTTCGAGGCATTGCGACCGGCAATGATCACTTCGCCGTCCGCACGCGCCAACGCCAGCGCATCTTGGTAACCCAGGCCACCCGTGCCCGTGACAACGGCGCAACGCCCCCGCTGGGACGGAATATCGCTCGCACTCCAACCAGGCATCGGGCCATCTCCCACGGCACAACATCACATCGGGCCAGTTAAATTACACCTAGTGTAATTTTCAAGCGTTGTGCCGCCCGAGCCTGTTGACCTTCTCGTGAACGACACCTGCGCCGCGGCCCTCCCGCGCTGCGCGATTCAGTGGCCGCAGCGAAGCTCTGAGGATCCCGCGCAGCCGGACAAGCAAGAGGGCGGCTAGCGCCCGCAGCTTGGCCAGCGTCCCGGCGCGGATGACGGTCAGCACGGGGAGCAGCGCGAGCAGAAGGCTGAGGCCAATCCAGCGCAGAAGGCGGCCGGCCAGAAAGGCCTGGATCGTCGGGGTCCAGTCGTCCACCACGAGATTGACGGGTCGCGGCGAACGCCGCCTTCGCACCGAGACAGAGGAAGCTGTTCGAAACGACGTTCGCCAGATCGAAGCAGGGATGGAACGAGATGGCGCACAGCAGGATGAGAACGCCGAAATTGCCGAGATACGGCGAACGTATGGCCTTCACCGCGCGCGCGAGGGTCCGAGCGACAAATCGACGCTGGTCACGTTCCCTTGGCGAGCCTTGCACGGCGCCGTCGAGGCGCTGCTCGCCGGCATGACGGGCTCGCGCGTCATGTATCGTCCGGGGGACGGATTGCAGGCTCCTGCGAGGTCTGCTGATTGCACGGCGAGGCCGGTGCGGCGCGCCCTGGCGATGGCTGGAGGCGACGTAACCGGCAGGATTGCGGCGTAGAAGCTCGATGTTGCCGGAGCTGCGCGTGCGCTGGTCCTTCCCGGCCGCCGCTTGCAGCAAGCCGGCCTCGGCATCGTGGAAATCGCAACGCGAAGCATCGGCATCCCGGTCGTTCGCCGGGCCGTCCCTGTCTGCAGTCATCTTGATCCAGTTCGCTGGTCTTGGACGCCTCGAATCGGCCCGAGCCTTGCTGGCCGGCCTCACATGCAGTAATTTCGCACTTGATGCGGAATTTTATCGCACTGAGTGTAATTTTGAATGAGGCCGTTGTGTGTCGAAACAGGACGGAGACGACCCATCACCGAAAAGCGAGGGACTGAGGGAGCAAAAGCGCCGCGAAACGTTGCGACGGATCACCGACACCGGTCTGAGGCTCTTCCTTCGGAACGGCTATGAGGCGACGACGCTCGACGCCATCGCGGAGGCAGCGGGAATTTCGCGTCGGACCTTCTTCTATTATTTCAAGTCGAAGGAAGACATCATCCTGGCCTGGCAGGGCGGTCTCGCCGAAGCCATAGGGCGCGCCGTTCTGGAGCAATCGACCAAGCAGCCGCCGCTCGAAGCGGTGAAGAATGCACTGGTCAGACTCACGGCGTCCTACGAGGACGTCCAGGCCCGGAAACAAATGATGGAGATCGACCGGTTCATCCGCACCAACGAGACGCTTCGCGCCCGCGAGGCCACCAAATACGCCCAACAGGAACAGGCGGTCTTCGACGCGCTCTGCACGATGTGGCCGCAGCCCAAGCGGCGAACGGCACTCCGCATAGTCGCGATGGTCTCAATCGGAGCTTTTCGCCTTGCGATCGACAGTTGGAGCCAGGATGAGGGAAGGCGTCCCTTCGCCGCCTATTTGCGGGACCGTTTCGCAAACATGAAGGCGGAAGCTTGAATCCAGGGGCTGTGACTGAGGCGCAGCCTCGCAAGGCTTATTGCGCCGCGATGCCCTCAGCCCTCCACCCGGTACAGCCGCCACCTTTCGGGCACCCCCTTGAGCCGGTGCTGGCCATGATCCCTCAGGTTGATTGCGGACTGCGCCGCCATCAGTTCCTTTACCGCGCTCGAAACCAGCACCTCGCCCGCGCGTGCTTTCGCTGCAACCCGGGTGCAGATGTGGAACGCGAGGCCGACCATTTCGCCGCCGCTGATGGTGTATTCGCCCGCGTGGAGACCCACCCTGATCTCGAGGCCGAGCGTGCGCACGGCTTTCTGAATCGCGGCCGCGCAGGCGATGCCGGCAGCGGGTTTCCTGAAGGTCGCCAGCACGCCGTCGCCCGTGGTCACGACCTCCTTGCCGCGGCACGTCTTCAGCTCCTTGCGGACCACCGCGTAATAATGGCCTATCACCTTGGTCCAGCGCGCATCGCCGAGCTTGGCTGCCTTCGCCGTGGAGCCGACGATGTCCACGATGAGGATGGTGGCGAGCGCCTGCTTGAGCTCGGCGGCGCGGGCAGCCGACCGGCGCCGGTTCGCGATGGGTCCGGTCAGCGGCTCATAGCGGTGATTGCGGCGCCGCGCGATCGCGGCTTTCGTGTACTCCTGCGCGCGCTGCGCGGTGCCGCAACGGATCGTCTTCTCCTGCGGCGACCGCGACCAGTAGACCTTGCGCCCGGCGCCGGCGCCCTGCACCTCCACCGCGCCCCATTTCAGGAAGACCGCCGCGCCGACGCGTCTGACGCACCACGCCTTCGAGGTGTATCCGGAGACGTTGGACTGATGGACACCGATGCGGAGAAATTTGGGCATGAAGGTGCGGCGAGAGACCGTTTGGGCGTAGCTTCGGCAAGGCTAGTCGGACAATCCGGCCTTGGCAACCGGACCTCCGGCCTCTGACTCCGGCGGGACAAGCTTATCCAGGAGCGATGTCCAGATCGATGTGCTATCCTCCTATGGGGCGGCAGAAGAAAATCCGGAGAGAATTTATGGCAACGAGTGTCAAGCAAATGCTGGAAGCTGCGAACGCGGCGGTCCCGAAGATCACCTCGGAGCAGGCGGCCGAGATGATCAACAAGGGCAACACGCTGGTCGTGGACGTTCGCGATGCGCCGGAAGTCGCCGCCAGCGGCAAGATCGCCGGCGCCGTGAACGTCTCGCGCGGGATGCTGGAGTTTCGCGCCGACCCGGAGTCGCCCTATCACGACAAGGCGTTCGACAAGGACAAGACCGTCATCCTCTATTGCGCATCCGGCGGCAGGTCGGCGCTGGCCGGCAAGCTCTTGAAGGATATGGGTTACGAGAACGTCTACAACGTCGGCGGCTTCAAGGACTGGACGGGCGCAGTCGAGAAGTAGCGAGAACAGCGGCGCGGTTCCGTTGACTGCGCTGCGAACTCCGATTGGCACTTTCTGCGGCAAGGCGCGTTGCGGTGTTGTCGAGGAGGCGCAGATGACCAAGACCAAGGCTGCCCACGCACAAGACGCCAAGATTCCCACGCAAGCAGCGCTCAATCCCGGTGACGAAGCTCCGCCCGGAACCAAGGGCACCGGCGACGACGTCTGTCCCGATTGTCACGGCAAGGGACGCATCGACGGCGCGCCTTGCGCCACCTGCGGCGGGAGCGGCACCATCACGCGGGCAGTCGGCGGCGCCTGACGCCGCCTCGTCCAGCGGCTTCATCTTCGTAGCAACGATCGGCCCTTCACGTGTGTTTTCCCCAACTGGAGACAGTGAGGCGCACCATGAACAAGACGACCGGACTGAGACCCGACGATTTTCCGATCGAAGCCGACAAGGACAAGCTGAAGACACACAAGGGCGAGCCGGTGGCCTCGGCCGAGACCGAGCAGATCGCGGACGAGATCGCCGACCGGCTGAACGAGCAGGCCCACCAGGAAGAGCAGGATCGCTGGTCGGCGTAGTTCAGCGGCCCTGCCATCGAATTTGGAACGACCACGCGTTCCTGCGCATTGGCCCTTCGCCGGCGTCTCACCATTCCGGCAAATGGCGGCCCCGGCTCAAGCCCGCCCCCGGATGCCGGGCCGGGGCCGCCTAGAGCGCGATGCGATTAGGATGAACCGTCATCGCGCTCCAGGTTATTGTTTGAGCATGATCTTTTCGGAAAACCGCTGCGCACTTTGCGCTGCGCGGCCCTCCGGGTCCGGATCATGCACCAGGCCGAGCACAGGAGCGGACATGAAAGCACTCGTCATAGCAGGGCTCATCGCGGCGCTCGCCTCGTCCCCTTCCGCCTTCGCGCAAAGCGGCGCGGGGCCGTCGAGGACGGGCTCCGGCATCAATTCGACCGGCACCGGCGGCACGACCGGCGCGGGCGCCTCCAGCCTCAATACGTCATCGGACGCCAACAACGGCGGCGCCAATGCACCGGCGAAGTCGTCAACGATGAGGCCGGGCGACAACGATCCGGCCAGGCAGACCCAGGGGGGCCAACAGGCCCTGCCGAACGCCCCCGGAACTAACCGGAAATAGCACGAGCCGGATAGGCATAGAGCTCGATCGGGGCGTTGAAGCCGCGCACCTCGTGCCGGCCGACATGCTCCAATGCGAACTCCTTCTCGACAAGCTCGGCGAAATCGCGTGACAGCAGCACATTCCTGCCGAGCGTCTTGGTCAGCGCCTCAAGGCGGGAGGCCATGTTGACGGCCGGGCCGATCACCGTGAAATCCAGCCGCTGGGCAGATCCGATATTGCCGTACATGACATCACCGACGTGGACGCCGATGCCGTAGTTCAGCGGCGCGCGGCCGGTCGCGCTGTTCCGATCGTTGAGCGCGGCCATGGCTCCCCTCGCCTCGGCCACCGCATGCAGAAGATTGGCGCAGGCGTTCGGCTGATGCAGCGGGAAGATGGCGAGCAGCCCGTCGCCGATGAACTTCAGGATCTCGCCGCCGTGCCGCGCGATCGGCTCCGACATCGCGTCGAAATAGTCGTTGAGAAGGTCGATGACATCGTCGCGCGGCCAGTTGTCGGAGATCTTGGTGAAGTCCCTGAGGTCGCAGATCATGATCGCGGCGCGCACCGTCGTGCCGGTGCCGCGCCTGGTGGCGCCGGCCAGGATCAGCTCGCCGGCATGGGAGCCGACATAAGTTTCCAGCAGCGTGCGCGCCAGGCGATTCTTGATGCGGATCTCGCTGACCAGCGCCAGCACCGGCAACAGCTTCTTCAGGCCGGCGATGTGGACATCCTCGAAACCGCCGGGACGATCAGTGGCGAAGGTCACGACGTGGCGCTTGCCGAGCGTGTGCAGCAGCGGCCAGGCCACATAGTCGGTCATGCCCAGCGACCGCATGTCGTCATAGAGGGCATGCTTGCGACCGAGCGAGGAATCCTGCTCGAGCTTTTCGCGGACCTCGTCGGCACCGTCATGGATCTCGTTGGCGGAGCTGCCGATATATTCGGACCGCTCGCGAACGTCATAGTCGGCCAGCGTGATCTCCGCCTCGCGCTTGCCGTCGGACCACATCATGCGGGCACCCAGCCATTGCGGATGATGGATCATCACGTGAAGCGTCGATCGCTTGAGCGGAATGCCCGCCTGCTGCAGGCGGATGCACATCAGCGCGAAGATGTCGTCGATGAAGCGCTCGTCGCGCGTGCCGTTGGTCAGCCAGTCGATGACGCCGTCGGCCAGTGTGGGGGCGTATGTGTGTGGCGCATTCATATCCTGCCCCTCGAGCTGCGGTTTAGCCAGCAGATATCGTGCGCCGGCCCGGCGGCGTCAACCTAGCTAGTTGCATGGATTGTGCGCATCGGTCTGAGGTTCTAGACCAGAAGCCGGATCGACCCCAGCACCGCCAGACCCGCGACGAGCGCAAGCTGCGACGGCCCGGCCAGCTCGACCTTCAACGTGCCGGTGCGGGGAATCGCAAATTCCTCGTTGTCGAGGCGGATGCGGCATTCGCCGCGCGGGGCGTAGACCAGATGCGTGCCGGCGGCGAGGTGCCGGTCGCCGGGCTGCTTCAACGCGAGGAGATCGATCTCGGCCGCGCCGCGCCGCGCCATGAGGTTCACGACCTCGACGGGACCGGCCTCGAGCTCGGTCACGATCTCGAGCTCGCCGGTGAACCGCACCGTCGTAAAAGGTTCACGTTCGTCGAATTCCTGCGTCGGCGACTTCAGCACCAGCCCGCGGCCCTCGACGACCATTTGCAAGCGGTCGATGCCGGGCATGTGGGAGAACGGACCGGACGCAAGAATCGGCGTCGACGCAAAGCGCCAGAGCAGGCTGTCCCAGTCCTTCCGCGGCGCATCGGCCCGATGCGCATCCGCGATGTCGGTGAAGACGCCGGCGCCGTTCTTCCACGGCGAGCGGGTGTAGATTTCAGGATTGAGCAGCGTTGCCTTCATGTCTTGAGCTCGTCCGGGAAAGTCGGAGTATGTACCAGAGTTTGTAGCCGGATGATGTCGCTATTTCGACGCCAATGCCGCCACAGGCCGCCAGCTGACGTCGGGCGCAGCTGCAGCGAGCCGACGGCAGCGGTCACGCATCAGCTCGGCCGGGCGATCGTCGCCGCGCCGCTTCAGCACCGCCTCGAAATCGGCGAGCGCATCGGCAAAGCGGCGGGCGCGATAGGCGGCGAGGCCGCGTTCGTAATCCGCGATCCAGCCGATGCTGCCGACCGCATTCTCGTTCACCATCCCGATCAGCTCGTGGACGGAGAGTCCCTCCTCGCGTCCGTAGACCGCGATGCTGTCGACCTCGCGCGTGACGACGGCGCCGCGCGCCAGACGTTCGGTTGCCGCGCCGATCAGGATCTGCGTGCCGTAGGATTTGTTGGCGCCTTCGAGCCGGCTCGCGACGTTCACGGCATCGCCGATCACGGTGTAGTTCAGCCGCAGCTCCGAGCCGATATTGCCGACCAGCATGCGGCCGGAATTGATGCCGATGCGGATCTGGAGCGGCTGACCGAGATCGTCGACGAGGCCCGACTCGTCGATCGCCCGGCGGCAGGCGAGCGCGGCGCGGCAGCATCGTGCGGCGTGATCGCCTTGCGGCTGCGGCGCGCCCCAGAACGCCATCACGGCATCGCCGATGAACTTGTCGATGGTCCCGCCATTGGCGACGATGATCTCCGAGGTGAGGTCGAGATAGCGCGACAGCAGCGGCACGACGCGATCGCCGAGCCGCTCCGACAGTCCGGTAAAGCCGGCGATGTCGATGAACATCACGCTGAGCTCCTGAACGCTGCCGCCGGGCTTCGCCTCGACGCCCTGGCGCAGCAGGCCACGGACGAGATCGGCCGGGATGAACTTGCGGAATGCGGACAGGCCGGCCGCCATCTCCGCGATCGCACCCGATAGGCTTGCGATCTCCTTCAGCCGCGACGGATGGCGGCGGACCTGCTCCAGCGCGAAGGCTTCGACATGGCGCAGTTCGCCGACGACGCGCGACAGCGGCGCGGCGATGACGGACCGCGCCAGCATCGCCGAGGCCAGCGCCGCGAGCACGGCGCCGACGGCGAGACCGAGGATCAGGCGGTGCAATGTCGTCTCGACCGGCCCGAGAAATTCGGCCTCGGGGATCACGGTCGCGAGCGACCAGCCGGGAAACGGCAGCGGCGTCAGCGCAACCTCATAGGCCGCGCCGCCCGAGGTGAGCCGGCTCCGCCAGGCCTCCTTGCGGCCGGCTTCCCCCGCCTGGCCGAGCGCTGCGCGCGCCAGTGGCAGCAGCGCGGTGTCGCCGCGGGCCGGATGGAGCTCGTCGGCGTCCTTGTCCGGCGCCGCGACGAGCTCGCCGCTGCCGTCGACGATGAAGGCGGTGCCGGTGCGTCCGACCTCCAGCTGCGAGAGGAAGCGCGCAAGCCTGGTATATTCGATGATGACGGCAAGCACGCCTTGGCGCTCCTGGTAGACGTCGATCGGGCCGGCGAAGGCGATCGACGGCCGCTCGCCGGTCGCGTGGTCCATCACCCTGAACCATTGCGGGTCTTCCGCGCCGAGGCCGGCCTTGAACCAGGCCTGATCGGCGACGCGGAAATCGGTCGGCTCGAAGCGGCGGTTGGCGAACTCGATGTCGCCGGGCACCACGTCGTATTCGTCGACGCGGCGCTCGCCCGGATGATCCGTCAGCGAGATCTCCATCATCTCCAGGCGCCGATCGCCGAGCTTGTGCGCGGCGAAGAAGGAGCCGTCAGGCCAGCCGAACGCGACCCAGGAAATCGTGGCCTGCGATTGCAATTGCGAGAGGAAGACGAATTCGCGCTTGTCGGCCTCGCGGGTGTCGAGCACGTTCTGGAGGAACAGGGTGCGGATCGCGGTATGCGCGGCGCGCGCCTCGTCGACGATGGCCGAGACCTCCTTGCGCACCGCCGCGACGATCTGCTCGTTGATGGTCGAGGCGAGCTGCCGGCTGGCCGCCTCCGCGGTGCGCCACCACAGCAGGCTGGAGAGCGCCGCGGTCAGCAGGATCGCGGCGAGGACCAGCGCGGAGACAGCAAGGCGGATGCTCACCGTCATCCTAGCGATCGCGCGAAGCTGGCGTCCGGGATCGACGTTCATGGTTTTATCCGCCTTTGGGTGGGCGCGACTCCTGTCATCGCTCTACGCGGATGCCCTACCGTCCGTTACCTCTGCCAAGTTTCATCGGACGCATCCAATGCTCTCGCTCTAACGTGTCGATAGCGCCAAGGCATTGGATTGGCTGCCCACTTGCCCGCTACTCCTCACCCAAGCGCACCGTCCGTGCGCCCGATCCCAACCGGTCTCACGGATTTGTGAGCAGCCCGCCGTAACGCGGGCGGCGCGCGGAGCGAAGGAGACCATGCGTGCATCCCGGCCCAGGCGATGCCATCTCGAACAGGAGAACCTCGATGTCTGCCAAACATACCGTCACCTCCCTGGTCCTCGCCGGTGCGGTGTCGACCGCGCTCGCGACCCTTGCCTCTGCCGCCCCCCTGAGCAAGGCCGAAGCCGATGCCGCAATCGCCGCCAAGAAAGAGAAGTGCTTCGGCGTCGCACTGAAGGGCCAGAACGATTGCGCCGCGGGACCGGGCACGACCTGCCAGGGCACCTCGACCGTGGACTACCAGGGTAATGCCTGGAAATTCGTCAAGGGCGGCACTTGCACCAGCATCGAGGTGCCGGGCGGCAAGAAGGGTTCGCTGAAGCCGATCTGAACGGCGCAACGGCAGGCGCGAACGGAGCAGCACGATGAGCACGATCAAGCCGGCCCCGCCAGCAGCGCTGCCGCTCCGCTTCGCAACGCCGATCGGCGGCGTTGCCGGGACGAGCTTCAAGCCCGAGCACCTCCCGGCAATCCTCGAGGCAAAGGATCAGCGCGGCTTCTTCGAGGTCCACGCCGAGAACTACATGGGCGCCGGAGGGCCGCCGCATCGCGCGCTTGAGGCGATCCGCCGCGACCATCCGCTCTCGCTGCACGGCGTCTGCATGTCGATCGGCGGACCCCGGCCGCTCGACAAGGCGCATCTGGCGCGCTTCCGCGGCCTGGTCGCGCGCTATCAGCCGGCGCTGGTCTCCGAGCATCTCGCCTGGTCGACGCACGAGACCAGCTTCTTCAACGATCTGTTGCCTCTGCCCTATACCGCGGCGACGCTCGCTTGCGTCTGCGATCACATCGATCAGGTGCAGGAGGCGATCCGGCGACCGCTGCTGTTGGAAAACCCGTCGACCTATCTCGCCTTCCGCGAATCCTCCATGCACGAGACCGAATTCATCCGCGCCATTGCGGAGCGCACCGGCTGCGGCCTGCTGCTCGACGTCAACAACGTGTTCGTCTCCGCGGCCAACCATGGATATTCTGCGCTCGACTACCTCGCTGATTTCCCGCTGTCGCGCGTCGAGGAAATTCATCTCGCCGGGCATGCCGAGCAGGCCGACGACGAAGGTGACCTGCTGTTGATCGACAGCCACGATGGCCCGGTGGCCGACGCCGTCTGGAAACTCTACGAGATCGTGATCCGCCGCCGCGGGCCGGTGCCGACGCTGATCGAATGGGACAGCAAGATTCCGGACTGGCCGGTGCTGCAAGCGGAAGCCGCTGCCGCCCAGGCGATCCTCGATCGCCATCAGTCCGCCGTGCCGGCAGGAGAGCGTCATGCCGCCTGAACCAGGTTTGTGCTTTGCCGCATCGTTCGCGCCGGCGCTGCTGGATCCGGCGCGCAGCACGCCTGAGCTCGTGACCGGCCCCAACGGCAAGGCCGCTGGCCGGCGCTATGACGTCTACCGCAACAAGGTCACGGTCAGCCTGATCGACGCGCTCGCCGCGATCTATCCGGCGGTGCAGCGCATCACCGGCACCGACTTCTTCCGCGCCATGGCGCGCTTCCATGTGCGCAGCAATCCGCCGACATCGCCGCTGCTGTTCGAATACGGCCGCGATTTTCCGGATTTCATCGAAGCCTACGAGCATGCGCAAGGTATGCCCTGGCTCGCCGACGTCGCGCGTCTCGAGCGGGCCTGGCTCGATGCCTATCACGCCGCGGACGCCGTCCCGCTGTCGCCGGCCCGGCTCTCGGCGGTGACACCCGACCGCCTGGCTGATGTGGTGTTCATTCCGCACCCGGCCGCGCGATGCCTGCGTTCGGACTATGCCGCCGTGACGATCTTTGCGGCCAACCGCGACGACGCACCGGTCATGCGGATCGATGCCTCGACGCCGGAAGATGCCCTGATCACGCGAGGCGAATTCGACGTCGCCGTGCGCCGCCTTCCACCCGGCGGTGCGGTCTTCGCGCACCATCTCATGTCGGGCCGGCCGCTCGGCGAAGCCGCTGCGGCAGCGCTGGAGGCGGCAAGCGAATTCGACATTGCCGCGAACATCGCCGGGCTGATCGAAGCCGGCGCCTTCACCTCGCTCTGTTGCGGAGACCCATCATGATCACGGAGCAACCCATGACGCCCGCCAGCGGCCTGCCGTCGCTCGGAGCACTCATCGACAGAGCCAATCATCTGGTGCAGGCGCTCGCGATACCATCGCTGGTCCAGCTGGTGCTGCGCCTCGCGCTGGCCGTGCCGTTCTGGCGCTCGGGCCTGCTCAAATGGGACGGCTTCCTCAGGCTCAACGACACGGCAGTAACGCTGTTCAGCGACGAATTCATGCTGCATCTGCCCGGCGGTCCCTATCACTTTCCGGCCCCGACGGTGATGGCCTTTCTCTCGGGCTCCGGCGAGATCATGTTCCCGATCCTGCTGGTGCTGGGGCTGGGCACGCGGTTCGCAGCGCTCGGACTGCTAGTGATGACGGTGATCGTCGAGCTCACGGTGCCCGACGGCTGGCCGATCCATCTCACCTGGGCAGCGATGGCACTTGCCCTCATGGCTTACGGGCCGGGGCACATCTCGCTCGATCATCTGATCTGTCGCATCCGTAGCCCGGATGGAGCGCAGCGCAATCCGGGGCAGGTTGCGCGGTGAGGCATCGGTCCCGGATTACGCTTGCGCTCCATCCGGGCTACAGAAGAGCACTTACATTCCGCTCAGGCCGCTATCGACTGCGAGGGTCTGTGCGGTGACGTAGACGCTTTCGTCCGAGAGGAAGAACAGCACGGCATAGGCAATCTCCCAGGCTGTCGCCTGGCGGCCGAACGGGATGTGGCTCTTGCCGCGGGAGGGACGGCCGGCGCCGGCTTCGCGGCCGTTGGGGGTGTCGACGAGTCCGGGATAGACGAGATTGGCGCGGATGCCGCGGCGGGCTCCGAGATGGGCGATGTTGCGCATCAGACCGCCGAGCGCGGCTTTCGAGGAATCGTACACCGCCATCTGCGAACCCGCCTTCAGCGCGGCGATGGAGGAGATGAAGACGATGGCGCCGCCATCGTCGAATTTCGGCAAGCCGGCGCGGCAGCACAGCATGGGGCCGCGGACATTGACGTCGTAGATCTTGTTCCACTCCTCGGGGCTGACGGCATCGAGCCCGACCTTGCCGAATGTGCCGACGTTCAGCACCATGCCGTCGAGCCCGCCCATGGCGCGGCGCGCCTCGCCGATCATGCGGACGACGTCGGCCTCCGAGGTGACGTCGGCCGCGATGGCAAAGCCCTCGCCGCCTTCATCCGTGATGCGCTTCACCGTCTGTTCGGCGGAGCTGCGGTTGAGATCGGCGACCGCGACCTTGGCGCCCTCGCGGGCGCACAGGATGCTCATGGCACGGCCGTTGCCGATTGGATCGCTCGCTGCGTCGAACACGCGTTGGCCGCCGCCGACGATCAGGATGCGGCGCCCTTTGAGGCGCCCCCTGCCCGGCGCTTCTCCGGATGATTCCGCGCTCGGCGGACGAATGTAACGCTCCGGCTTGCTCTCGGTGTCCGCCATCTCAGCCGCCTGGCTTCTTGCCGCCGTCATAGACCTTCATGCCAGCGGCGGGATCGAGATCGGTTTCCGTTGCTTCGGTCAGGCGCGCCATCATCATGTAAAAGCCGAGCGCGACGATGGCTTCGACGATTTCCTGGTCGCTGAAATGTTTTCGCACGGCCGCGAAGATGGTCTCGGGGACACGGACGTTCTCGACCACTTCGCGGCCGAACTTCAGCAGCGCGCGCTCGGCCTCGCTCAGGCCGGCGGCGTCGTAGTCACTACGCTCGACGGCGTCGATCTGGTCCTGCGTGCAGCCGACGCCGAGCGCGATCGGCACGTGCTGGCGCCACTCGTAGGCGCCGCCTTCGAGCTGGGCGGACTGGAGGATCAGAAGCTCGCGGTTGACCGCGCTGAGCTTCTGCTTGTGCAGGATGGAATTGCCGAGCCGCATCGCCGGAATCATGTTGGCCTCGGCATGGGCCATCATGCGGAAGATGTTGAGCTTGACCGGCATGCGGTCGAACGAGGCGCGAATGTCGCCGCTCGTCGTCTCCGGATCAATCAGGGGCAGCCTTGCCACGCATTTCTCCCTTGGGCTTTCGTTTCTTGTTGTCGGCGTCTTGACCTGCCGCGATCAGCGACAGGAAGAAGGCGAGATAGCGGTCGATCGCCTCGATCACCTTCGGCCGCGGCGACGGCACCGCGCCCATCACGTAATGCTCGAGGCGGATGTAGATCAGACCGGCGGCGAACAGCCGCGCGGTCTCGCGCGGATCAGTGGTCGAGATCAGGCCGGCGAGCGCGAAGCCGCGGAAATAATCCGTCATCAGGCTCTGCTCGCGCGCGTAGAAATGATCGGCGAATTTGGCGCGAATGCCTGGCACGCGGTTGCGCTCGGCGGTGATGACCTTCTGGAACTGGTGCTCGCGCGGATCGGACCATTGCTCGACGAGGTCGAGCGCGAACTGCCGGCAGAACTCCGCCGGCTGCCGCGCCAGCTGCTTGTAGCGCGGCTCCTCCAGCCGGCTCGCCGAGCTGGCCGGGCCATGCTCGCTGACGATCGCCTCGAGGATCGCCGCCTTGCCGGGGAAATGATTGTAGAGGCTGCTCTCGCGGATGCCAACGCGGCGCGCGAGCTCGCGCATCGAGGCGCCGCCATAGCCGCTCTGCGCGAACAAATTGAGCGCTTCGGCGAGGATGCGCTCGCGCGTCGTGGGCGCGTCCGCCGCGCTTGAGGTGTGGACAGCCATGATGCTTGACTAACGAACGATCGTTCGCTAGTCAACCGTACGAACGATCGTTCGTTTCAACTCCGCTCGATAAGCGGAGAGCAATTGGGGAAGAACGCCATGGCAAGCCACGCTCGCCTTTTGCCCGCGCAAACCATCGCAGCGCTTCGCATCGTCACATCATTGCTGCTGATCTTGTCAGCGGCGCCGTCCGCCCGCGCCGAGGATGCTGCCGCCTACCCCACCCGCAAGATCAGGATGCTGCTGCCTTACGCGGCCGGCGGCGGCGGCGACGTAGTCGGCCGGCTGCTTGCGGACAGGATGGGCAAGACGCTCGGGCAGAGCATCTATATCGAGAACCACACCGGCGCCGCCGGCACGATCGGCACGCAGATGGTCGCGACTTCCGCGAATGACGGCTACACCATCACCGTCGGCGGCATGACCACGCATGTGCTGGCGCCCGCGATCTATCCAAAACTGCCCTACGATCCGATCAAGGACTTCACGACGATCGGGCGCGTCGGCGTCTCCTCCATCATGCTGGTGGCGACCAAGGATTTTGCCGCCAATGACATCAAGGGTCTGGTCGCGCTGGCCAAGAAGGGCGAGCCGATCCAGTACGGCAGCTGGGGCGTCGGCTCGACCGGGCAATTCTGCGCGGAAATCCTGATGCAGCAGACCGGCATCAGGATGGACCACGTGCCGTTCAACGGCATCGCAAAGCTAGCCGGCGATTTGCTCGGCCGCCACATTTCGCTGGCGACGCTCGACGTCGCCACCGCAACGCCGCTGGTGAAGGAGGGCTCGATCAAGGCGCTGGCCGCCTGCGGCGAGCGGTCGCCGAGCCTGCCCGACATCGCCAGCTACAAGGAGCAGGGGGTCACGTTCGACCGCAGCCTGTCCTGGGCGATGTATGCGCCAGCCGGCGTGGCGCCGCCGATCGCGCAGAAGCTGTCGACCGCCCTGAAGGATGCCCTTGGCGATGACGTCGTGAAGCAGAAGCTGCTGGCGCTCGGCATCACCCCGCAATTCGTGCCCGGCGAGGAGCAGCGCGACATCAACGCGCGCGACATTACGGCCTGGAAGCAGGTTGCCAAGGACGCGGGCATCGAGGTCAAGTGACCAACGTGACGAGGGGAGCGCGGGCATGAGCCGCATCTTCGGCGCGGTGCGCCAGAACGGATATGTGGTGCGGGACATCCACGCCGCGATGAAGCACTGGATCGAGGTGATGGGCGTCGGTCCCTGGTACTACATGGACCGGGTAAAGACCGACTGGTTCCGGCATCGCGGCCGGGATTCCGCCGTCGAGATGAGCATTGCGCTGGCCAATTCCGGCGATCTTCAGATCGAGCTGATCCAGCAGCGCAACGACGCGCCCTCGCTCTACAGGGAATTTCTCGATGCCGGGCACGAAGGCCTCCAGCACATGTCGTATTGGAGCCACGACTATCAGGCGCTCTACGACAAGGCGCTCGGGCTCGGCTATCGGATCGGCCATGAGGGCCAGATCGGCGGCAACAAGGGACGCTTTGCCTATTTCGACACGCAGGCGCATCCGGGCACGGTGATCGAAATCTCCGACATCAGCGGCACCAAGGGCCCGTTCTTCGAGAAGGTGCGGCAGGCCGCGATGAGCTGGGACGGCACGCGGCCGATCCGCGAGATCGGCGGCGGGAGATCGTAGAACCGATTGCCCGCAATGTACGCCGTTGCTGGCTCTTGCGGGAAACCATGGTAACGTGGCCTCGTGTCCGAACCTTCAGCGAGGCTAGCATGCCCGACACTGACAAGGTTTTCGCCGGCTCGATTCCGAAAATCTACGACGAGTATCTGGTCCCGATGATCTTCGCCGTCTATGCGGAGGACATCGCAAGGCGCGTTGCCGCACGCTCTCCCGCTGTATTGCTCGAGATCGCAGCGGGCACCGGTGCGGTGACGCGTGCCGTGGCGGCGGCGCTGCCGCGCGGCGTTCGATACGTTGCAACGGACCTCAACGAACCGATGCTCGCGGTCGCAGCGCAGCGCCAGGCGAATGACGATCGCATCACCTGGCGCCAGGCGGACGCAATGGCCCTGCCCTTGGGCGACGCCGAGTTCGACGTGGTCTGCTGCCAGTTCGGCGCGATGTTCTTTCCGAACCGCATCAAGGCCTATGGCGAGGTCAGGCGCGTCCTGAAGCCGGACGGCACGTTCGTGTTCAACGTTTGGGATCGCATCGAGGAGAATGCGCTCACGCATGAAGCAACGGTCGCGCTCGAGAAGCTGTTTCCCAATGATCCGCCGCGTTTCATGGTCCGGACGCCGCACGGCTATCACGACAAGGCCGTCATCAGGAGCGATCTCGAACGAGCTGGCTTCCGCGACATCTCGATCGAAACCCGATCCGAAATCAGCCGCGCGCCTTTAGCCGAAGATGTCGCCATTGCGCTCTGCCAGGGCACGCCGCTGCGCAGCGAGATCGAGGCACGGGATGCCGGCAAGCTTCAGGCTGCGACCGATACGGTTGCGGAGGCAATCCGGGCCCGCCATGGATCCGGTCCGGTGGAGGGCAAGATCCAGGCGATCGTGATCGAGGCCCGCCCGTAGCAGGGGCGTTGGCCGAGGCGGCGCGTCCTTTACCAGAAGCCGCGCTGGAACGGCTGCGCCGGCTGATAGTACTGGTACTGGCTGCGCCGGCGCGGGTTGGCCGGCTGGACGTAGGGATCGCGATAGAAGAAGCCGAAGCCGTTGTCCCAGCCGTCATCGCTGGCGATCATGGCAGGCACGGTCGGCTTGCGCGTGATGAAGCCGCCTTGCGGCTCGTTGCTCAGCACCGCGACGAACTCGGTGCGGTAATTGGTCTCGCTGCTCAGCGGCTCGTCCGAGACGACGATCGAGGAACGCGGCAACGCGGTCGGTCCGATGCGGTCCCATACGTCCTGCGGGATGGTGATGCGGTCGAGTGCGTTGCGCGCCTCATCGCCGTTCTCGATCGTGACAACGCTCCAGCGCAGGCCCGTCCCGGTCTTCGCCATCGCCGTAAAGATATGCGTGCCGATCGGCTGCTCGGGATTGCGGATCGTGACGGGGACCTCGATGCTGGTGTCGAACACCTCGCCGCCGCCGTCGGGCGCCGGCTTGTGCGTGTTCCGACGCACATAGAGCTTCTGCGTCGCCCGGCTGATGTAGACCGAGACCGGCTCGCCCGCGAGCTTCGCGTCGGTCGCCGCCTTCACCGCCTCGGTCTTTCTGGCCGCAGCGGTCTTCGCGGCTTCCTTGGTCGCAGCCACCGCATCGCGCTTCGGCTGCGCGGCGGCCCTGGCGGCCTCGAGCTGCGTCGCCGCGTCGGCAGCCTTGGTTGCTGCCTTCTGCTTCAGCTCCTCGGCCTTGGCGCGGGCCTGATCCGTCTTGGCATTTGCGAGCATTTTGTCGGCGAAGGCGAGCTCGGCATCGGCGCGGGTCTTCTGCTGTTCCAGCTTGCGCAACGCGGCCGGGAGCGAGGCGGCTTCCTTCGCGGCGGCGGACGCAGCCTTCTTGGCCTCGTCGGCCGCCCTTGTGGCCTCCTCCGCCTCGGCGGAGAGCTTGTCGGCCCGGCCGGGCACGGCCGCGATGGCCTCCGGCTTTGGCACGAACAGCGACGGATGAGAGAATTCCGTCGGGACCGTGTCATGCGGCGAGACGATCACGCGCATCCCGATATAGGTCTTGTCGAACACATTCTCGGCGAAGCCGAACGGCATTCGCACGCAGCCGTGCGAGGCGGCATAGCCGGGCAGCGGTCCGCCATGCAGGGCGATGCCGTTCCAGGTAATGCGCTGCATGTGCGGCATCCAGGCATCGTCATAAAGGCTCGAGCGATGCTCCCGGTTCTTCTCGAGAATGGCAAAGACGCCAGCCGGCGTCTCGCGTCCGGTGGTGCCGGTCGATACCGGCGCGCGCACGATCCAGCCGTCGGCATCGTAGAAAGTGACCTGCTGGCTCTTGATCGACACGATCGCCATGACCGGATCGCCGGCCACCCGCGGCGCGACTGCCTCGGCCACCTGGCGCTGCTGCTTGGCCGCAATCGCCGGGGTGGCCGCCGCAAGGGTCGCCGCCGCCACGAGCGCCATGATTCCGGCAGGCCCCCGGCGCCCCACCGCCCTGATGGATTGCGCCGTCGTCGATCGGTTTTTCATGCCATCCTCGGTCGAGCTGCCAGTCGGCTGGTGTCGCTCACGTGTCAGATTGGAATCATTGGATTAAGAAATCGCAGCCGCCTTACGTTCCCTCTGTGGCGGGATTCGGTACGTTCGGGCGACAAATCTCTCATATACGAGGGTTGGCGAAGGCGGAAGGCGGCCTTCAGCCGGGGGCGGTCCGGAGCTGCCTCGATCGCTGCGGCAGAATGTCCGGATCACCTTTTGGTGCAACCGTACGAACGCGCGGATAGTCCCTCGCTAGACGCCGAGAGCCTTGCGGTTCAACGTTCGCAGGAAACGCAGCGACAACGTTCGCACGTTCGCAACATTCAGCAGCCACGCCGCGGCGGCATAGGCAAGGCCGCCGGCGAGGCTGACGATGACGAGCGAGGCGAGGCCGGTGCCGCCCACTTGCGCGCGCGCAACAAGGATCGCCGCCGCCATCAATGCCGCGGAGGCGGCAACGCCGGCGAGGCGGTTGAGCTCGAACGGGACCGGATGGGCCCGATGCATCAGGACGAGTGCGACGAGGAAGCCGATCGCCTCGGTTGCCAGCGTCGCCAGCGCCGCGCCGTGAAGGCCGTAGCCGCCGATCAGCGCGAACATCAGGATGACGCTGATCACCAGCGTGAGAAAGGATTGCGCCGCCAGCATGAAGGGCCGCTCGGCGAGCTGGAAGCTGATCTGCACGTAGAACTGATTGGCGATGCCGAAAAGCCGCGCAAGCACCAGTGTCGGCAACAGGGCCGAGACGCCGGCGCGGAAGTCGATCCCGACGAGCGTTCCGGCCACCTGGTCCGCCGCAAGCGCAAGCCAGACCGCAACGGGCGCCACCACGACGAGCAGCAGCTCGAGGCTTTCGGTCAGCCGCTCCCGCGTCGTCTCGCCGTTGTTCTCGGACAATGACCGGAACACCAGCGGCACCGTCGCCGCGGCGACGCTGGATGCGATCATGACCATGAACTGGCGCGGCAGATCGGCGGCAACGCCGAAGATGCCGGCAGCGTCCTTGCCGAGCAGATAAGCGACAATGAGGCGGTCGCAGGCCGAATAGACCGCCACGGACAATCCCGCCAGCGTCAGCGGCAGGCCGTAGCGCGCCAGCTGCATGAACTGGCTGCGCTGGAAGCGCGCGATCCCGGTGCGGTCGCCGACGAGGTTCAGGATGATGCCGGCGAGCGACCCCAGGCCGAATGCGGCGAGCAGCCCCAATCCACCCCAGCCGAGCCAGATTCCGAGAAGACCGAAGCCGACGCTGGAGACGCTGCGCACGATCGAGATCGCCGCGAACCGGTAGGGGCGCAATTTAGCGCGCTCGAACTCCTGGCCGACATCGACTGCATTGGCCATGATCGCGACGAACATGCTGGCGAGCAGCAGCTCGACGCTGACATCGCTGCGGAACAGGACGACCAGCGGAGTGGTGGCGCAGAGCACCGCGGCCGTGAGCGCGAAGGCGACGATTGCCGTGCCACGAAAATCGACCTCCGCCGACATCGCCTGATAGCGCGACACCGACAGCTTGATCCAGGCGAAGAAGATCGCGCCCAGAATCCCGGCAAGGCTGATGCCGACGACATAGACGCCGTACTCCGCCGGGCTGAGGAGCCGCGTATAGGCCGTGACGGCGAAGAAGCCCACCGCCGCAGGCAGGATGTAGGCGACGAGATAGATCGAGAAATGGCGGTTCAGCATGCGAGCACGGGACCGTGGGCGGCCATCAGGATTAACGGATCGTTAAGACGATTGGGTGCGACAATCGGGGCTCGCCGCTGGCATTGCCAAGGATAGGTCAAGGACAAGTCAAGGATAGCCGGATAACCCTGCAAATCGGATCGCTAATGGAGCGAGCACGCGGTTATCGCGCGTTAGCGTTAAATTTGCCCTGTCCTTGAAGGAGCGGGCGCGATCACAGAAAAGAAGCAATGATAGCGAAACGTCGCCCGACTCCTCCGACGCACTGATGTAACTGATATGGACGTTGTCGAACGAACACGGGCGAGATCGACCTCCCTCCCGCGTCGAACCGCCACTGCTCCCGCGGCTCCGGCGTATCCCGGCGCGAAGGGCCGCGACAGGATGGTCCTCAACCTCTTCTTCGAGGAACGAGACGACCGCTGGTTTCCCGGCGACCGTCACCTTCGGCCGCTGCTGCGCCGGTTGCTGCTGGGCAAGTCCTTCATCAGCGGACAGCGGCGCGTTCTGCTCAATCTGTGCGCAGGTCTCGATCGGCTTGGCATTCGCTACCGCGTCAACGATTATCGCTACATTCGGAAGCATCCGGAGGAACTGGCCTGCATCATCGGCCGGCCGTTCGTGCTCGACTGGTTCAAGTGGAAGAATCCACTGCTGCTTGGCGTCGCCATGTATGACCATCCAATCGACGCACCAGAAACTCTAGAGGATCTCGACGTGAGGCAGGTGCTGTTGCCGTGCGCCTGGTATGCCGACATGTTCCGTCCGCACTGGCCCCATGTCGGTGCCTGGCCCGTCGGCATCGAGACGGATCTGTGGGTCCCGGCGCCGGCCGCGCAGAAGAAGATCGACGTGCTGCTCTACGACAAGGTCCGCTGGGATTACGACCGGTATCAACCGGAGCTGATCGAGCCGATCCGAAAGTTTCTCGAAGCCGGCGGACGCACGGTCGAAACGATCCGCTACGGGCACTACAAGGAAGAGGATTACAAGGCCGCGCTGGCGCGCTGCCGCAGCATGATCTTCCTCTGCGAGCACGAGAGCCAGGGCATCGCCTGCCAGCAAGCACTCTCGAGCGGCGTGCCCGTCTTCGCCTGGGATCGCGGCGGGCCCTGGCAGGATCCGAAATATTTCCCGGACAAGGTGCGATACGAGGGTAACGTGTCCTCGGTGCCCTATTTCGACGCACGCTGCGGCATGACCTTTACTGACGCGGGCAGCTTCGCGGCGGGCTGGGGCCGTTTCTGGTCAGAGGTCGAGGCGGGAGGCTTCGCGCCGCGCGATTATGTGCTGGACCACCTGACGCTCGAGAAGGGCGCGCTTCACTATTACGAAATCGCGGAAGCCGCGATGCAGCGGCACGCGTGACCGGGCTCGACCGACGCGAATTCCTGCTCGGCAGTGTCGCAACGCTCGCGGCGGGCGCATCGGCGTCCGCGGTGCCGGCCTCGAAACGCGTCCAACGCCGCCCGGGCTACGGCGCAGCCGCCACGCTCTGGGACCTGCAAGCCGATCCGCGGCTCGGCGAGGCCATCAGCACCTATTGCACGCAGGTGGTGCCGGTGCTCGAGCTGAAATGGCCGATGCTGCGGCCGGACGCCCATACGTTCACCTTCGAGCGCGCCGACGCGATCCTGGATTTCGCGCGCGACAACGATCTGGCCATGCGCGGCCACGCACTCGCCTGGTATCACGACATTCCGGACTGGACCAAGCAGATCAAGGGCAGCAAGGGCGTCGAACGGGCCTATCTCGACCACATCGGCACCGTCGTTTCCTACTACAAGGACAAGCTGACGTCGTGGGACGTCGTCAACGAGCCGATCCCGGACAATCCGCGCAGCCCGAAGGACCGGCGCGACACCTTCTGGACGCAACATCTCGGCGATCGCTGGATTCCGCTGGCGTTCCGCACGGCGGCGGCGGCCGACCCCTTCGTCAAGCTCGCGATCAACGAATATGACATCGAATCGGCGAAGGACTCGTTCATCGCCAAGCGGGCGGCCTATCGCACCCTCATCATGGACCTGCTCGATCAGGGCGTTCCGCTCCACGCCGTCGGGCTGCAGGCGCATCTTCACGCCGAGCTTGAGATCGACACGCACGGGCTCGCCGAATTCGTCACCGAGCTGCGTTCCTGGGGGCTCGAGGTTCTCATCACCGAGCTCGACGTCGACGACCAGAAGCTGGCGGGAAGTCCTGCGGAGCGCGACGCCGTCGTCGCCAAGCGCGTCGACGACCTGCTGACGGCCGTTGCCGCGAGCGGCCCGGTGCGGTCGATCCTGACCTGGGGCATCTCGGACCGTTACAGCTGGATCAACGGCACCTTTGCCCGCAAGGACAAGCAGCCGAACCGCCCCCTGCCGCTCGACGGCGAGTTCAAGCCGAAGCCGTTCATGGACGTCATCAGCAAGTTCACGAAGGGCGGCTAAAGCGCGATGCGATTAGGATGAATCGTCATCGCGCTTTAGATTATTGTTCGAGCATGATCTTTTCGGAAAACCGCTATGCACTTTTCCGGATCATGCTTTAGAAATCAGCGTGTCTTCGGCGTTTCGAACGCGGCCACATCGCCGATATGATCGGGGGCCAGGCTCGGCGCGCGCCGCTCGCGCGAGGACAGGCGGAACACGTCGCGGATGTCGGCGATCGACGTCGACGAATAGGACTGAATGCAAAGCGCGACCTGCTCGGGCGAGGCCGTGCGCATCATCGCTTCGATGGCCGGGCGATCGAGCGGCGTGTCGTCCCAGTGCGAGACCGCGATGCTGTCTTCGGTGAGCCGATGTCGCGCCAGGTGTTCCGGCGCATTGGCGACGAAGTTTCCGTAAAGCAGATACTCTGAAAACTTCTTCTTCCGGCACAGCGCCAGCACCCAGCTCAGGCCGGTCGCCGACTTGATCGCGTCCGTCATCGCACGCGCCGTGTCCCTGTCCCAGACCAGCGCGTTGCCGACATAATCGTCCGCCGGGAACGCGCGCTGCTTGATGCCGAGAAGCTGGTCGACGGTGCGCAGCCACAGGCCGTGCAACGGGTGGTCGGCGGCGATCGCTTTGCGCGTGACGAACAGCGGCGTCGTCTCAGCGCCGGCATATCGGCTGACGTCGAACTCGCGGAAGAACAGATTGTCCGAATCTAGGATGCAGACGCGCTGCTCGGGCGCGTTGAGGACGCCGGCGATCTTCAGGATCTGCTGGATGTGCCAGCCGTGCACCGGCGAGGACAGCAGCGACAGCCAGACGCGCCGGCTGCCGAACTGGAGCGCCGGCGGCAGCGCGAACAGCCACTTCGGCAGATAGCGCGAGGCCGGAACGATGACCCGCTTGTCGGACGCGAAGCGCGCGAACAGCGGCACGTCCTCATCGTTAACGAGTACATAATGCCGCCTGTATCCCGATAGCCAAGTGTCGATGCTCTCGCTAAGCAGCGAAAAGCGTTCGATATCCTTGGCGTAGCTGGCAGTCAGCAGGGCAACGGAATGCATGGAGCACGCTCAAATGGCCATCAGACCCGCACTGATAGCGGCAATGCGAGATACCGGAAACTCACGATCGAAATCAAGGTAAAGCGAAACGAAGTGTTAGCCATCCGACGGCAGCCCCTGCTCCAGCTCGCGAAAGCGGAGCGGTGCCAGGGCTGAGGCGCGCTGCCACCAGTCGGCGACGCGGTCGTCGAGGGCGGTCACGCCGCGGCCCCGGCCGGGAAAGATCCGGATCTGCTGGATCGCCTCTGCCTCGAAACCCCTGGCCCTCCGCGTGATCTTGAGGGCGGCGCCTTCGCGGTCGCGCTGGGTCAGCGGCACCAGAAGACGGCCGCGCGGACGGAGCGACCGCAGCCAGAGCGGGTGCGGGTGCGGGAAGCCGGCATGGACGATGATCACATCGGCGGGCTCGCTCACGTCCTTGCATCCATCGCCGTGGACGACCGTGACATTGCCATAGCCGCGCAAATAGCTCGCCGCCCGGGTCGCGAGCCGCTCGTCGCATTCGATCGCATGGACGCGGCCCTTCTCGCCGACCATCATCGACAGCACCGCCGAGAAATAGCCGAGGCCGCAGCCGATCTGCACCACACGGTCCGCCCGCTTGACGTCGAGAGTGTCGATCAAATGCGCCCACAGGCTCGGCAGGCCGGTGTCGAGCATGCGGCGCGCATCGATCGCGACCAGCACGTTGTCGTAGAGATGAAGGGGATCGGCGTCGGGCGTCAGCCGGTAACTGCGCGCTGCCTCGCCCTTGATGCGCCACGGTCCCCTTGGCAGAAATTCCTCGCGCGGAACGGCGGCGAGCGCGGCGAGCAGACGCTTCGAGGCAATCCGCTCGCGCCTGGCGATCAACTCAGCGTAGCGCGCACGCGCGGCGGCAAGATCGCTCATGTCACAGACCGGCCTGCTCGCGCACCGCCGCGTCGCTACCGAGCTCATCGAGGAGCTGCATCGCCTGCTTCAGGTCCGGCGTGTAAAAGCCCTCGCTGAATTTGCCGACGATCGGCATCAGCAGGAGTCTTGCGTGCTCGCGCTTGCCGGCTTGATGCGACAGGCGCGCGAGGCAGACGGCGGTGCGAAGCTCCCAGGACAGCGCTCCCTGCTTGCGTGCGGTCTCCAGCGAAAGGCCGAACAGGTCCTCCGCCTCCTGGACCGACGCCGGGTCGCCACCCGCCAGCGTGATCTCGCCTTGCATGCGATAGACCTCGGCGAGATAGAAGTGATCGCCGGTCCGCCTTGCGGTCGCAAGCGCACCATCCAGCGCGCGCAAGGCGGCGTCGCGCATCCCGACCTTGGCGTAGGTTTCCGCGAGCAGACAGCGGAACCAGCAGCCGGCGAGCCAGGAATCCATCGCCTCGTACTCGTCGAGGCCGAAGCGCATCTGGCCGAGGCCTTCGTCGGCTTCGCCGAGCTGAGCCAGCGCCCAGCCGCGCAGGATCGCCGCCTGCTGCTTCCAGTGCAGGAAATTGTGCTCGGTGGCAATGATCATGGCGCGATTGGCGTAGTCGCGCGTGCCTTCGACGTCGCGCAAATGCTGGCGGAGATAGGCGCCGAACACCAGCGCGAAGGCGAGCGTGAAGGGGTGGCGGATCTTCTCGGCGTTCGCGATCGCCTGCTCGCTGTGCTGGCGCGCCGCGTCGGGCCGACCGAGGAACCACAGGAGGTAACCGAGATAGGACAGCGAAACGACACCGGGATCGATGCCGTGCCGTTCCATCAGGTCGGAGTGCAGATCGGGGCTGAACAGGTTGATGCAGCGGTGCAAATGGTGCTGCGAGGCTGCGAAGCGGCCGCGATAGAGCATGGTCATCGCGATCGCGCGGTGCGCCTCGATCAGATAGCCGGTCTGCTGCGCCGGCTGCGTCCGCTCGTTCAGCCGCTCGCGCTTGGCAAACTTCAACAGCTCGACGCTGAGATCGTGCGCGCGGGTGAGATCGGCGCGGATGAAATGGCACACCCAGAGCCCGCGCGTCGCAGCGAAGACCTTTTCGTCGTCATCGAGCTGACGGCCGAGCTCCAGCGCGCGGATGTAGTTCTCCTCGACCTCCTGCACCGCGTAGCCCTTGGCGGCGATCAGCGCGTTGCCGAGCGCGATGCGCAGCTTGAGCTCCATCTCGTCGGCGCCCTGCATGCGCGCATTGGCCTGCACGACGTTAAGGCCGCGGCGCAGGTGGCCGATCGCCTCCAGATTGGCCCCGGTCTTGGCCGCCTGCTTGCCGGCCTTGAGCCAGAAGCTGGCGGCGCCCTCGCTCTGGCCGGATTCGGTCAAATGATGGGCGAGCAGCTCCGGTTCGCGCTCGGTCCTCTCCGGATACATCTCGGCGAGCACCTGGGCGATCCGCGCATGCAGCTTGCGCCGCTCGCTGTGCAACAGGCTCGCATGCGCGGCGTTCTGGATCATCACGTGCTTGAAGGAGTACAGCGCATCCGGCGGATGGCCGCGGCGCATGATCAGCCCGGCCTCCTGCAGATGACTGAGCGCCGCCTCGATCTGCTCGGCCGGCGTATTGGCGACGGCATGCAGCGTCTCGCAGGAGAACTCGCGGCCGATCGTGGCGCCGATCTGCGCGATGCGCTTGAAGGGTCCCATCCGATCGAGCCGCGCCATCAGCGAGTCGGTCAGGGTGGCCGGGATTGCGAGCTGCCGCCACGGTCCCGACAGCACGTAGCGCCCGTGCCGCTCGGTCAGCAGATTGGATTCCAGAACCGTCTTGGTCAACTCTTCCAGGAACAGCGGCACGCCGTCGGTCTTGACGATGATCTCCTCGACAACCTCCTTGGGCAGCTCGCGTCCCGCGACGCGCTCCACCAGCGTCGTGCGCAACTGCCGGCTCAAGCGGTTCAGGACCAGGGTGGTGATGTGCGAATGCGCGTTCCAGCTCGCCTGGAATTCCGAGCGCGCGGTGATGATCGCCAGGATCGGCTGGTTCTGCACCCGATCGACCAGGAGGTCGACCACCTCGCGGGAGGTCGGGTCGATCCAATGCAAATCCTCAAACGCGATCACCAGCGGCATCTCGCGCGCAAGGCCGAGGAAATGGTTGACCAGCGCCACGACCGTCGCATCCTTCTGCTGCTGCGGCGACAGCTCGAGCGGCGGATAGCGGTCCCCGGTCGGTATCGACAGCAGCGCGGCAAACAGCGGGGTGACCTGCTCAATGTCGCCATCGGCGGCGGCGATCGCGTTCTCCAGGCTCGCCAGCGACAGCGCGGACGAATCCTCGCGATCGAGACCGAGGGAGAATTTGAGCTGCTCGACGAACGGATGGAACGCGGTGGAGGTGTAATAGGGCGAGCACTGCAGCGAGACCTGTCCATGGCGGTCGCCCGATATCCGCTCGAATATCTCCTGGATGATGCGCGACTTGCCGATTCCGGGCTCGCCGAACTTGACCACGACCTGGCCGTCGCCGTCCTTGGCCTGCTGCCAGCGCCCCATCAACAGCGCGATCTCCTCCTCGCGGTTGACGAGCGGCGTCAGGCGCGTACCCATCGCCGCAGCGAAACGGGTCTCCAACCGCGAGGCGCGCACCACGTGCCAGGCCTGGGCCTTCTCGGAGATCCCCTTCAAGTCGTGGACTCCGAGATTGCGGTAGTCGAACTTCCCCTTCAGCAGCGCCTGCGTCGAGGCCGAGATCACCACGCCGTTGGGCGGCGCCAGGCCTTGCAGGCGCGCCGCGAGATTGACGGTTTCCCCGACCGCGGAGTCGCGTTCTTCGGTGCCCTGCCCGACGAGGTCGCCGACCACAACGAGGCCGGTCGCGATCCCGATGCGGACGGCGGGTGAATGGCTGAGCGCACCACGCGGCTCGACCGCGCGTGCCGTCGACAGCACCCGCACGATCTCGAGCCCGGCGCGCACCGCGCGCTCGGCATCGTCCTCATGTGCGGTCGGATAGCCGAAATAGACCAGGATACCGTCGCCGACGAAACGGGCGGCAAAGCCCTCGTATTGCTTGACCACCCGGACGCAGGTCTCGCGAAAATCCGCGATCATGTCGCGGACGTCCTCCGGATCGAACTGCGCGGACAGCGAGGTGGAATCCACCATGTCGCAGAACATCGTGGTGAGCTGGCGCCGTTCGGCTCCGACCTCCGCCCGGATTTGCGGACGCGGCGCCTCCGCCGGCGCCTCCGTGGTTTCCGCTTGAAACAGCGCCGCCATCGCCCGCTGCAGCCGCTTGCGATCGCCGAGCGGCAATCCGAGCTCGACCAGATCGGCTTCGGTGAGATCCGCGATGACGTCGAGATCGAGGCGGTGCTGCGCGAAAAGATCGGTGTAGTGCCCGAGGCCGATGCTTTCGAGCCAGTGATTCAGCCCACCTTCCAAACTCGTGCTCGGCTCGTTCTCCAGCATCGTGATTCTGCCCGACCCTTACTCCGTCGAAGGGCTCGAGGGCCCCTCAACCACAGATTTTGGGGTCCAAACTTCACCTCGGACTGGACGCATTCCCCAACTTCTTGGAAGAATAACTTAATCGGTCCAAAAGGGAATGGCGTTGTCGGACATTGCATCCGGAGCGGACGAAGCATCAGCCGGCACCACGGCCGAAACGAAGGTGTTCGCGCATATCAGCGGCCTTCTCGAATTCTACGCCCGCAGGACGCCGGCGGCGCCCGCACTCCTCGCTCTCGGCCGGCCGGCGCTCAGCTATGGCGCGCTGGCCGAGTCGATCCGGCAACTGGTGCGTGCCTTGCGTGAACTCGGCATCCGTCCCGCAGACCGCATCGCGGTGGCGCTGCCGCGCGGCGCCGATACTGCCCTGGCGCTGCTAGCAGTCGCATCAGGCTGCGCCTGCGTCCCCGTCAACCCCGATCTGACGGCGGACGAGCTGCAACGCTATTTCAGCGAACTGAAGCTGACCGCGCTCGTGACCCGTGCCGACATGAACTCGGCGAGCCGTGACGCCGCCAGGATGCTCGACATCGCATTGATCGATTTCGTGGCGGGGCCCACCCACGATCTCGGCGGCTGCGCGTTCATTGCTCCGGCGATCGGGCCAGCCAATGCCGGCGGCGCTTCGCGCGGCGACGACGATGCGTTCATCCTGCTGACGTCAGGCACGGCGGCACGACCGAAAATGGTGCCGCTGACCCATCGCAATGTCTGCCTGTCCGCTTACAATGCCGGCCATGTGCTGTCGCTCACGATGCATGATCGCCTGCTCAACGTCCTGCCGCTGTTTCATGCCCATGGCTTGATCTCCGGCCTGCTCACGGCGCTGGCCGCGGGCTCCAGCGTGATCTGCACCGACGGTTTCGACGCAGCGTCGTTCTTCGGCTGGATGCGGGAGCTGCAACCGACCTGGTACACGGCGGTGCCGACCATTCATCGCGCATTGCTGACGGCGGCGGAAGTAAACCCCGACCGCGCCCGACCATCGTCGCTGCGCGTGATCCGGTCGGCTTCGGCCTCGCTCGCGCCGACGATTCTCGCCGGGCTGGAGACAACGTTCGGCGTTCCCGTGCTCGAAACTTACGGCATGACCGAGGCGGCCTCGCAGATTGCGGCCAATCGGTTCGAGCTGCGCAAGGTCGCGTCGGTCGGTCGCGCCGCCGGCCCGGAGATCGCGATCATGGACGAGACCGGCCGCACGCTCGCAAGCGGGGCGCACGGCGAGATCGTGCTGCGCGGGCCGAACATGAGCCGCGGCTATTATAATGACGAGCCGGCGACGCGGGCCGCATTCCGCAACGGCTGGTTCAGGACCGGCGACCTCGGCTATCTCGATGACGACGGCTATCTCTTCATCGTCGGCCGCATCAAGGACGTCATCAACCGCGGCGGGCAGAAGATATCGCCGCTGGAGGTGGAAGACGTCCTGCTCAGCCATCCGGCGGTGCTGGAAGCCGGCGTGTTCGCGGTCCCGCACCAGAAGCTCGGCGAGAACGTCGCGGCCGTCGTGGTGCTGCGGCCGAATGCCGAGGCGACCCCGGACCAGTTGCGCCAATTCGCACGAAAACGGCTTGCGGCCTACAAGATACCGAGCGTGATCCGCAGCGTGGCGGCGCTGCCGAAGGGCGCCAGCGGCAAGGTCAAGCGCAACGCCCTCGCCGGGCTGATTGCAACGGTCGACGCGGACGACGAGACCCGGCTGCCGCGCAATGCGGTCGAGAGCCAGCTCGCCGAGATCTGGGCCGGCCTGTTGGAGCTGCCGCAGGTCGGCGCCGACCAGGACGTCTTCGCGCTCGGCGCGGATTCGCTCGCGGTGACACAGATGCGCTCGCGCCTGCGCGACCGCTTCAATGTCGACTTCTCGTTCGAGGATATCTTCGATTGCCCGACGGTCGCAGCGCTTGCGGCCCGGATCGAGACCGCCGCAAGCCGGCGCGAGACGGCGCTGCCGGGCTGGCGCCGGCTTGCAGGCACGGACGCACCGCTGTCGTTCCAGCAGCAGCGGATGTACGTGCTCTCGCGACTGGACCCGACGCGGTACAATTATAACGTCGTCGAGATCGCCGTCCTCAAGGGCCGGGTCGACGCCGCCGCGCTGTCTGCGAGCCTCGCTGCGATCTCAACGCGCCATGAGGCGCTGCGCTCGGTGTTCGTCGAGCGCCAGGGCGAGCCGATGCAACTCGTGCTGTCATCGACGCCGCGGCTGGAGCGCATCAAGCTCAAGCCATGCCCTGCGGGCAGGCGGCCTGCGGCAATCCGGCGCGAGGCGCTCAGGCTTGCGCAACGTCAGCTCGACCTGGCCCACGCGCCGCCCCTGAAGACGACACTGCTGTCGTTCGACAGGAACAACCATGCGCTGGTGGTCAACGTCCATCACCTCGCCACCGATGGCTGGTCGCAGCGGCTGTTCTGGCAGGAGCTCGCCGTCCATTATGCCGCGACACGCAAGAAGCATTCGGCCGCACTGCCGCCGCCCGCTTTCCAATATCGCGACTTCGCACTCTGGCAGCAAAGCTGGGCGCAGACGCCCGCGGCCAGGGAGCAGCTCGATTATTGGCGGACCCAGCTCGACGGCGTCACCATGCTGCCGCTGAGAACCGACAGGCCGAGACCTGAGATCTGGAGCGGACACGGCGCGCGTCACTACCTTGAATTCTCAAAGTCCCTCTCGTCCGAGCTGCGCGCGTTGAGCCAGAACCAGGGCGTCACGCCGTTCATGACGCTGCTCGCCGCTTTCCAGTGCCTGTTGTTCCGCCACACCTCGCATGAGGACGTCGCCACGGGATCGCTGATCGCCAACCGCAACCAGATCGAGAGCGAACGCCTGATCGGGCTGTTCGCCAATACCCTGGTCCTGCGCAACGATTTCAGCGGCGATCCGAGCTTCGGCGAGATGTTGCGGCGGGTGCGGCAGGTCACGCTGGACGCCTACCGCAACCAGGACCTTCCGATCGAGGAGGTGTTGCGCGCATTGCGGGTGGCGCGCCGCAGCGACGGCAATCCGCTGTTCCGGATCATGTTCATCCTCCAGAACGCCTCGATCGAGGCGGCGCGCTTTCCTGGCCTGTCGACCCGGCGGCTGGAAGTCGATCCCAGGGTGGCGCGGTTCGACATCACGCTCGAACTGGTCGAGGCCGATGGCCGCTTCACCGGCTTCTTCGAATACGCCACCGATCTGTTCGAGGCCGCGACGATCGAAGCCATGGCGGCCCAGTTCAAGACGCTGCTCAAGGCCGTCATCGCCAATCCGGAACAGCGCATCTCGCGCCTGCCGCTCCTGACCGAGGCCGAACGTCGGCAAGCGCTGGCAAAAGGCCGGGGCATGCCGGCCAATTTCACCACACGCGGCAAGTTGAGCGAACGCTTCGAGCGCCAGGCGAGGACGACGCCGAACGCCGTCGCGGTCTCGGACGGTCGCATGTCCCTGACCTATCGCGAGCTGGCGCGCCGCACTGGGGCGGCCGCGCGCTGGCTGGCCCGTGAGGGCGTCGGCGCGGAGAGCGTGGTTGCCTTGCTCGCGGAGCGCGGGCCCGACCTGCTCGCCGCGATGATCGCGGTGCAGCGCGTTGGCGCGGCCTTCCTCAATCTCGATCCCGACCAGCCGACCGCACGGCTCTCGACCATCCTCGGATCGAGCTGTGCCCGCGTGCTGCTGACCGGGCGGGCTCAGTCTGCCATGGTCGAGGCCCTACTCGAACCGCTGGTCGAGCGCATCCCGGTGGCCGAGCTCGACGACGCTCTTGCATCCGGGTCGACAAAGCCGGCCCGCGCCGCACGCCGCGCCGCCTCGAGCCTTGCCTATCTCGTCTATACGTCCGGCTCCTCCGGCGCGCCGAAGGGTGTCATGATCGAGCAGCGCGGCCTGTCGAACCATCTGGCCTCGCTCATCTCCGAGCTCGGTCTCTCGCCTAAGGACGTGATCGCGCAGACCGCGCCGCAGAGCTTCGTCATCTCGGTCTGGCAATTCCTCGCCGGTCCCATGGTCGGCGCGCGCGTCCATGTCTGCGGCAGCGCGATCGTGCAGGACCCGATGCTGCTGGCGCGCGAGATCGAGCGCGAGGGCATCACGGTGCTCGAGATCGTGCCCTCGCTGCTGCGCCTCATTCTCGAGCGTATGGACGAGGCGCCGATCCGGCGCGCCTTCGCGAAGCTGCGGCTGCTGATCTCGACCGGCGAGCCGTTGCCCGTCGAGCTCTGCCGCGCCTGGTTTGCCCGCTGCCCGAGGGTGCCGCTGATCAATGCCTATGGCGCGTCGGAATGCTCCGACGACGTCTCCCTGCATCGCCTTACCAAGGCGCCGGCGATCGCGACGGCCAACGTTCCGGTCGGGGCGCCGCTGCCGAACACGCAGCTCTACGTGCTCGACGCGCAGCTCCAGCCGCAACCGATCGGCGTGACCGGCGAGCTCTGCATCGGCGGCGCCGGAATCGGCCGCGGCTATATCAACGATCCCGCGCAGAGCCGGCAGCGCTTTCTGCCCGATCTGTTCTCGCGCCAGGCCGGCAGCCGGCTCTACCGGACCGGCGATCTGGCCCGGCGCCGCGCCGACGGGACGATCGAATGCCTCGGCCGCGCCGACCATCAGGTCAAGATCCGTGGCTATCGTATCGAGCTCAAGGAGATCGAGAACGCGCTGGCCGAGCATCCAAGCGTGCGCGCCGCCATCGTCGAACCGCGCCGCGAGGCGAGCGGCGACATCAGGCTGATCGCCCATGTCGTCGCCAAGCCCGGCAGCCGGAGCAGCGCCAGCGAGCTGCGCGACTTCCTGAAGAGCCGCCTGCCCGTCCACGCCATCCCCGCCGCCTTCCTGTTCCTGGATCAGGTGCCGCTCAACGCCCATGGCAAGATCGACCGCTCGGCGCTGCTGGCGTCCGTCCCGCCGGAAACGTCCGGCGCGGATGCGGCCGTCCCGGCGCGGCGCTTCACCGAAAAGGTGCTCTCCGACATCTGGATCGACCTGCTGAACGTCGAACGCATCGGTGTTACCGACAATTTCTTCGACCTCGGCGGCCATTCGCTGCTGGCCGGCCAGGTGATGGCGCGCATCGCGCGGGCGCTCGGCGTCTCGTTGCCGATCAAGGCCATCTTCGAGGCGCCGACGATCGAGGGGTTGGCGCGGCGGGTCGAACAGACCGTGGCCACGAAGCCGCACGAGCCTGCCGCAAGCCTGCCGCGATCGGCTGCGGGCGGGCCGCCGGCGCCTTCCATCGGACAGGACCAGATGCTGCACATCGAGCGGAATCTGCCGGGGCTGCCGCAGCTCAACCTGCCCTTCGCCTTCCGCCTGCAGGGCCCGCTCGATTCGGCCGCCCTGGCAAAGGCGATCGACGACGTGGTGCGCCGGCACGAATCGCTGCGCACCGCGTTCGCCTGGAACGGCGATGAGCCGGAAAGCCGCATCGCCGCGCCACGCACGCTCGGCCGAATCATGACGGTCGAGACGATCGGCGACGGTCATTCCCACAACAACAAGCGGCGCAAGGCGCTCGAGCTCAGGAAGATCGATCTCCTGATCGAGCAGGAGGCCTATACCCCGATCGACACCACGCGCGCGCCGCTGTTGCGCGCCCGGCTGTTGCGGCTCCACGACGATGACCACGTGCTGCTGCTGACGTTGCATCACGCCGTCGTCGACGGCTGGTCGATCGGCGTGCTGTTCGAGGAATTGTCGAGCCGCTATGCCGCGCTGGCCGGATATCCGTCTGCGCCGCTGCCGAGCCCGCCGCCGGCCTTTTCGGACGTGGCACGCTGGCAGCGCTGGTGGTGCGGCACCGACGCGGCGCGCCGCCAGGCTTCCGACTGGATCCTGAATTTGCGCGGAGCGGGTCCCCTCTTCGACGGCGAATCGAGCCCGGGCGCCTCCACCGGGCATCATCCGGTCTGCCTCGAGCGCGAGCTGATCGCCCGGCTGACGGCGTTTGCGGGCCAGCACAATTGCACGCTGTTCATGTGCTTCCTCACCGGCCTGAAGGCCATGCTGCTGGCCCGGACGGGCCGCACCGACATCGCGGTCGCGACCGCGATGGCCAATCGTGCCCAGCCGGACACCGACCGGATCATCGGCCCGTTCGAGAACACGGTGATCGTCCGCACGACAATCACGCCGGACCTGTCTTTCGCGCAGGCTCTGCTGCGGGTGCGCCAGAGCGTGCTCGAGGCGCATGCGCGGCAGGAGCTGCCGTTCAACGTCCTGGCCGATCGACTGGAGCAGGAGGGGATCGATCCGGCCTCGCTGCTCCAGGTCTATTTCACGCTGCAGAATCCGTTGCGCCGGCCGCTCGATCTCCCGGATCTCGCGACGGAATCGATCGGCAACGTCACGCGCGAAGGCCAGCCGGTGCTGCCGATCGACCAGACCTGGCTGTCGCTGATGCTCAAGGAGCGCCCGACCGGCATTACCGGCTCCTGCAATTACAAGCGCGATTTGCTCGAGGGCCGAGCGGTCGGCGAATGGATGGAGGACCTCGTCGCCCTGCTAACGGCGGCGATCGCCCAGCCCAACGCACCACTCGGCAGATTGCTCGCGCGCAGGGCCGCTTGATGCCGCGACATCGCGCCAGAATACGGGTTCACGCCCCAAAGCTGTGAATGATCAAGTTGCAGCTTGATTATTTGGCGTCGTCGCGCAAGATTATTCTCGGATTTTGATTTGGGATGATCATTTTCAACCGGGGGAGTGTTATGGGTTTCATCAAATTTACCAAGAAGACCTCGCTCAGCGCGGAGGACCGCAAGGCGCTGCAAGACCTGCTCAATTTCGAGAAGCAAAAACTCCAGCTCGCACTGAAGGATGTCGACGCCAGCCTTAAGGCTCTGCGCGGGTCCAAGAAGAAGAAGTCCAAGAAGAAGTAAACTCGTCGGTCGGGGACGGCCGTACGAATCTTCGCAGAGCGGCCGCTTGCGTGTCGAGTTTGGGGGCTCGCACAAGCTTGCGCCTGTAAACCGGCCTGCAAATCGACAAGAATTCGCCCGGGTGGACCGCTAGGTACGGTCCTCTCGGCTGATTCTTGCGCAGTTGTTTCTTCCGTCGAGACCGAGGGATTTGGCCTCGCCCGACGCCATGGGCCCAATTGATGGCAGACGACAGAATCGAACTCTTTGTCGGACTGATCGAGACCATTGACGTGCCGGGCGCGGCCGAGGCGTGCCGACGCCTGCTCTCGGTCGACGAGCGGGCCCGGGCCGATCGCTTCGTGTTCGAGCGGCATCGGCGGCAATACATCTTCGCGCATGCGATGTTGCGCCTGGCGCTGTCACAGGTCGCTTCCAACGTCGCGCCCACCGACTGGTCGTTTGGCGCGGGCCGCTATGGCCGGCCGTTCGTCGCAGCACCGGCCACCTCGACCGCGCTGCATTTCAGCCTGTCGCATGCCGACGGCTGCGTCGCCTGCGTGGTGTCGCGGCATGAGGCCGTCGGGGTCGACGTCGAAACCGTGTCGCGGCGCGTCGCGCCGCTGTCCACCGCGCTTCGCTTCTTTGCGCCGGAAGAGGTCGAAGCCTTGCGCGGACTGCCGGAGCCGGCGGCGATCGAGCGCTTCTTCGACTATTGGACGCTCAAGGAGGCCTATCTGAAAGCCAGGGGCTTCGGGCTGAATCTGCCGCTCGACGCCTTCGCCATGCAGGTGTCACGCGAGGCCATCGAGATCAGCTTCAAGCCCGACATCGTCGACGATCCGGACGCCTGGCGCTTCTCGCTGTGCTCGCCATCGCCCGCGCATCGCCTCGCGATCGCCGACGGCTCCCGCACCGACGGCGGCCTTCCCATCAGCCGCCATGCCTGGCCCCTCCGCGAAGCGGCTGAGTGAGGCGGGCAAGCGGAGAGGCGAAGCGATCTCACCGCGCTTCTTCGAATCCTGCCAGCACAGAGGTCAGGTTGGCGCCGAGAATGTCCGAGAGATAGCCGCCTTCCTGCACGAGCACGGTCGGCAGGCCCAGCTTCGCGATGGCCTGGCCGATGCGGCGGAAGCCGGGTGTGGTGACGGCCAATCCCTTGAGCGGATCGTGCTCGGAGGCATCGAGGCCGAGTGCGATGACGAGGGCGCCGGGTGCAAAGGATTCGATCGCCTTGCGCGCGATGTCCAGCGCCTGGAGATAGCCGTCATCGCCGGTGCCGATGGGAAGGGGAATGTTGAGGTTGGTGCCGAGGCCGGGTCCTTCGCCGCGCTCATGCGCATAGCCCCATACGTACGGATAATACGCAACGGGGTCGGCATGGATCGAGATCGTGTAGACGTCGGGCCGGGCATAAAAGATGCCTTGCGTGCCGTTGCCGTGATGGACATCGACGTCCAGGATCACGACGCGCTCGTGCTTCTGCCGCAGATGCGCCGCCGCGATCGCGCTGTTGTTGAGGAAGCAGAAGCCGCCGGCCATATCGCGATAGGCGTGATGGCCGGGCGGGCGGCAGAGCGCGTAGACCGCGTCCTCGCCGTCCATCACCATCTGCGCAGCAGTGACCGCAACGTCGGTGGCGGCGCAGGCCGCGGCCCACGTGCCCGGACCGATCGGCGCTGCGGTGTCGGCGGTGTGCCAGCCGAGCTTACCGACGATGTGGGTCGGATAGGTCGCGGCATGGCGCACGGGATGGACATTGCCGATCATCTCCGGGCCGGAATCGCCGAGCGCCGTCCAGGCGTCCCAGGCTTCGCTGAGGAACGACAGGTATTCCGGACTGTGAACGCGTGCGCGCGGACCGGGCCCGAACTTGGTTGGTTCGACCAGTTGATGCCTGCCGTCCTTCAATCCCCTGAGCAGGCGATCGGCGCGCTCGGGCTGCTCTGTGGTGCGCTTGACGACACCACGCACCAAGAAGAATTGCGGGTCGTGGCTGCGGTGCAGCTCGGTATGGACGGCTTTCACTCAAACACTCCGTGGTCGCCTGCTACTGGACGTGCCGCAGAGTCTTGATCGCCACGGCCGCCGGATGCAAGCAAGAAGAATGCCGTCCATCGTCGCGCTGCCCTGCGCGGAAAGCAGAGCGCTTGCGAAGCTCAGCAACCCCCACGCTGGAGGCAGTGCTCGCGGCCCTGCTGGTCGGTGCGGAAGGACTCGATGAAGCCACCCTGGCGCTGGGTGACGAAGACGGTCTTGCCGTCGCTGCCGCCGAAGGCAATGTTGGTCGGCTCCTTGGCCTTCAGCGGGATCTCGCGCTCGACAGCGCCGGTCGGCTTCATCAGCGCGATCGTGCCCTTGAGAATGCGCGCGACGTAGAGGCGGCCGGCAACGTCGGTGCGCAGGCCGTCGATGGTGTCGGGCTGAAACGCCTTGACGAGTTTTGCAGCCGTCAGCTCGTTGCCGCTGATCGCATAGGACCAGATCTGGCCGCTGCTGGATTCGCCGACATAGAGCGTCTTGCCGTCAGGGCTGAGGTCGATGCCGTTGGTGGTGCCCATGGCGCGCGGCGTCGACATCACCTGCCCCCGCACCGTACCGTCCGCTCCCCTGGCGATGCGCCAGATGTGGCCTTCGCGCCCCTTCCAGTTCGGATCGCTCGCATAGATCGTGCCGTCCGGCGCGATCGTGATGTCGTTGGGCTGGCTCATCTCGCCGGAGTGAAACCACACCGCGGGCTTGGTCGCACCCTTGGGGATGGCGAAGATGTTGTGCTTCTTGTAGTCGGCGATGAACATGGTGCCGCTGCGATCGAAACGGATCGCGTTGCCGACGCTGCCTTCGGGGAGCGTCGTGAACAGCTCCGAGGCGGCGCCACCAGCGGGCAATTTGCCGATGGTGCCGGGCTTGCCGAGATTGACGACGAACAGATTGCCGTCGAGATCGGCGGCCGGCCCTTCGATGCCGAAGGTGTATTCGCTGGCGGGCGTCACCTGTGCGCTTTCGAACAGTTTTGTTTCGGCAGCGGCCGGCAGCGTCGTGAGCAGGATGCTACTGCACAGGCACCAGAAGTTCCTGCCGGATGTAATAGCCATCGCCGTCGGTGCACTCGCCGTTCAGATAGGGATCGGCTGGCCGGAAGAATCGGCTGAAGCCGGGTCTGTCTACAGCGTTCCTTTGTGTCACCACGACGACCTTTCCGGCCGGTATTTCGCCGCATTCCTTGTTGGCCTTGCTGAAAAACTTCCGCTGCGGCGGGCCCGGCTTGATCCGCATCCGCGTGCCCGGAACCATTTTGGCGACGAACAGGTCCGCGGTATCGAGCAGGCGCGTGTAACCGGGTTCTAGCTTCGGCAGGCTCTCGCCGCCCGGCGGCATCAGCTTCTCGGCGCCTAGGCCGCGCAGGCGCGTCCGCAGCCTGCCGGCGTCGGGATCGCCAGGGTAGATCCAGCCGTCCTGCGCCAGCATGAAGTGCAGCACCGCCCTGTCCTTCTCCGCATCCGATTGCCCCGCGCTCAGGCCGAAATCCGAATGGCAGCCGACGCAATGTTTCTCGACAAGGCCCTTGCGCAAGATGGTGAGGCGAACGCTGTTCTGCGCGTCCCTGGCGACGAAGGCTGCGAGCTGGTCGATCATCGCCTGGCTGCGCGTATCGCAGGGGAGCGGTTGAGGTCGCTCGCCGGCCGCGCGATCGATCCGGATCACGGTCCTGTTCTTGTCCTCGACCAGCCAGATCGCGCCGTCCTCCGTCACCGTCATGCCGACCGGCGCACCTTGCGGCCGCGCGCCGTTGACGCGGTGCCAGCCGGCGATCAGCTCTTCGAACGGCGCGGCGGCGACCTCGCCGGCGTCGGTCCGGAAACTGCGGGTCGGCTCGGCCGCGCAACTGACGTGATAGCGCACCGGTGCCGCGCTGGGCTTTGGAAAGCCGTGATCGTCGACGTCATAGACCAGCAGCCGGCTGCCGGTCGGCCGATAGCCGTGCAGGCCAACCAAGAGCTTGCCTTCCAGCTCGGGGAATTTCGCGCCGTGGTAATACAACATCGCGAGCGGCGCCCCGTGTGGCGGCAGCAGTGACAACGGCGCCTTGTAGAGCACATTGGCCGAGCAGAACGACTTGTACGTGCCTGATTGCAGCACTAGCCTGAATTCCGGGCTCGGCGTCGACAAATCGTAGCAATAGGGCCAGCCGTAGTGCCTGCCCTGCTCGATCGCGTTGATCTCCTCGTTCGGCTTGAAGATGTCGGGCAGGTCGCGGGCGTTCTCGCCTTGCAGGAAGGCGTAGCCAGCGTCCGGAAATTTCGGGTGCAGCACCAGCGCCATCGAGTTGCGCAGGCCGCGCGCATAGACAATGTGCGGCGGGTCGGGATCGCCAGGTTTCAATGCCGGGAAGACGCCGCCTGCGGGCGGCGTGAACAGCCAGATCGATGCCAGCGCGGACACGCCCTCGGCCGCCGCACAGGGTCTTGTGATCGGCGCAGGCGTGATGCAATCGTCGCTGTGCGAGCCGACATTGACGAACAGCCGGCCGTTCCGGTCGAACACGAACTGCTTGAGCGGATGCGCGCTCTCATCGGTCCTCGTGCCATCGGGCAGCGTGATCCGACGGCCGGGCAAGTGGCGGATGATGGTCTCGACCGTGCTGCGTGGATTGTCCGCGAGCGGGTCGAACCGGAAGATCGTCTCCGCGGTCGAGGCATAAAGCTTTTTGTCCGGGCCGATGACGAGAGCGAACGGGTATTCTATCCCCGTCAGCAGCTCCTTGAAGCGTTGCCCCTGCGGGCCACGCGGATCGAGCAGCAGCAGCCGCCCGTCGGTGTGGCCCCAGCCGCCCATGTCGGCGACCACCAAAAGGTCGCGGCCGGGCACCTGGACGATCGAGCGCGGAAATTTGAGGCGATCCTCTTCGTCGGCAACGAGGCCGGCGCAAAATCCCGCCTTCATGTCGATCTGGATCCTGGGAAAGGCGAGATCGCCGCTGCCGCAGGCTTCGGTGCCGATCACATAGCCGCTCTTCCTGACCGGCTCGGACGAGGCCGGGGCGAAGCCGAGCAGCGCGGCAGCCAAGCCCGCTGCAACAACGGCCGCTGCAGGCAAGCGCAGATTTCGCCGTTCGCGCGCGAATGTGAACTGGTTCACCGAGCCGCCTTCCCGCGGGCGTTGTTCCATGCCGCCGCGGCGCCGTCCAGTCATCACCCGCCTGTGATTAAACCTGTAACGACCTTGGGTCCGACCAATATCCGTAGATTTCCTTACCGGGCTCGACCCGAATGTTTCGCGAATGCTTGGGGTGGTATCGGTTTGCCGTCCCAATCGCTTTCTACAGGAGGCGCCCATGGTCCAGGTCTATTTTCACTGCTCCAACACCGAGGGCACGCTGATCGACCGCTACGGCGCCGCAGTCGCCAATCTGACCGAGGCGCGCGACCGCGCCGCTCAGATCATGAACTCGATGATCCAGACCCCCGGCGCCGAAGACTGGCGCGACTGGGTGATCCACGTCAGCGGCTCCGACGGCGAGGATCTGTTCGACCTCCCCTTCACCGCCATGCTCGGCAAGCCGCATTGAGGTGATGCCATGTTGCTCGCTTCATTGAGCCTGCTGCGCCAGCCCCTCAGCTTCGTCGCCACCAGATGGCAGACGCTGATCCGCGTCGCAGCCAATCCCTACCGCCCCGAGCTGCACTACATGCGCGGACCCGGCCCGAAATGGCGCGCCAAGTACCAGGCCAGCCGGCTGGATCGCATGCGCTGAGCGCGCGGCCGTAGAAATCGCACTAATCGTCGTCATGGCCGGGCTTGACCCGGCCATTCCACGTTTTGGGGGCTCGGATAGGAAGACGTGGATGCCCGGGACAGCCCGGGCATGACGGTTGGATGAGAAGCATGCCCACCTCACCTCCCGGTAAACTTCGCCTTGCGCTTCTCCACGAACGCATTGCGGCCTTCCATGGCGTCCGCGCTCTTGCGGATCGTGGCCTGAAGCTCGATCCCGCGGCGGAACTGCGCTTCATAGGTCGCATGCTCGCTCTCCTCGACCAGAGCGCGGGTTGCGACCAAAGCGCGCGTCGGTCCTTCGGCGAGGCGGCGCGCCAAACCTAACGCCTCATCCATCAACTTGGCGTCGTCGACGACCTGCCGGACCAGGCCGATCTCCTGGGCGCGTTCCGCCGTCAGCGGCTCATTGAGCAGCATCAGCTCGAGCGCGCGCTGCCGGCCGATCAGCCGCGGCAAGAGCCAGGTCGAGCCGAGATCGGGCACCAGCGCGATGCGGCTGAACACCTGGATGAAGCTCGCCGACCGCGCCGCGACGATGATGTCGCCGGCCATTGCGAGACTGAAGCCGCCGCCGGCCGCGACGCCATTGACGGCAACGACGACAGGCACTCGGCATTCGCGCAAGGCCTTGAAGGCCGGCCAGTAGAAGCGCATCACGCCGGCCGCGATGTCCTCGCCGAGCGCCTCTGAGGCTTTCAAATTCTGTCCTGAGCAAAATCCCCGCCCGGCGCCCGTGAGCACCAGCGCGCGGATGGCCTCGTCCCCCGTCATTTCGCCGACGGCTAGGGCAAGTGCGCCGAGCAGGTCTGGCGTCATCGCGTTGAGGCTGGCCGGCTCGTCGAGCGTCAGGATCCCGACCGCGCCATCCCGCGCCTGTTTCACACCAGCCATGCCGCGCCTCCCTTTCGATGTTCTCGTTGGCGGCAATGTGCCATTGTCCGCGCGCTTCGCCAATCGCAGAGCTTTCAACCTCAGTGCACGACGCAACTGAATCCAGAGATCAAGACGACACCATGCCTCACCAGTTCAGCCTCAACCAGACCGTCCGCAAGCCCGCCGTCACCTCCAAGGGCGGCATCGTCGCCTCGCAATCGCGGCGGGCGGCCGAAGCCGGGGCGCAGGTGCTGGCCGCGGGCGGCGATTGCGTCGACGCGATCGTGGCGACCACGTTTGCCCTCAACGTCCTGGAACCCTGGAACAGCGGCATCGGCGGCGGCGGCGCGATGGTGCTCTACCGCGCCAAGGAAAATCGCTGTGAGGTGATCGACTACGGCATGTGCGCGCCGCAGAGCCTGCGCACTGCCGACTATCCGCTCAGCGGCGACGGCGCCGTCTCCGACCTGTTTCCTTGGCCGCGGGTGAAGGACGATCGCAACATCCATGGTCCCGGCGCGATTGCCGTCCCCGGCGTCGTCGCCGGAATGGAAGAGGCGCACCGCCGCTACGCCAAATTGCCGTGGAAGGATCTGGTCACGCCGGCAGCTCGGCTCGCCGGCGAAGGCCTGCTGGTCGATTGGTGGACGACGGTGACGATCGCGGGCTCGGCCGCCGATCTCAGACGCTACCACGCGAGCGCGGCCGCGTATCTGAAGGACGGCCTGCCGCCGACCGCGCCGTGGGGCATCAAGGCTGAGACGCGGCTGCCGCAGGATGCCCTGAAGGCGACGCTGTCACATCTTGCGGACGCGGGCGCGCGCGATTTCTATCAGGGCGATCTCGCCAGGAGCATTGCTTCCGACATCAAGGCCGACGGCGGCTCGCTGTCGGTGGAAGATCTCGCTGCATTCCGCGCCCATGTGCGCGCGCCGCTGGCGATTCCCTATCGCGAAGGCAAGGTGTTCGTGACCCCGGAGCTCACCGCAGGGCCGACGATGGCGCATGCGCTACGGCTGTTGCAGCAGAGCTTGACGCCGGCAGACGCGCCGGATGCCGGCGCCTATGTCGAATATGCGCGCGCCCTGCAGGCCGCCTTCCGCGAGCGTCTCAAGGATATGGGCGATGCCGACGGCAAGCGCTCGCTCGGCGCCGAATATCTCGCGCCGGCCTGCACCACGCATTTCTCGGTGGTCGATCGTCACGGCAACATCGCGGCGGTGACGCAGACGCTGCTCTCGTCGTTCGGTTCGCGATACGTGACACCGCACACCGGCATCACCATGAACAACGGCATCATGTGGTTCGATCCGACGCCTGGTACCACGAACTCGCTCGCACCGGGCAAGCGCTGCCTCTGCAATTACACGCCCGTCATCGCCGAGACGAAGGATGGCAAGCGCCTCGCAATCGGCGCCTCCGGCGGACGCCGCATCCTGCCGTCGGTGATGCAGCTCGTATCCTTCGCGATGGATTACGGCATGGACCTCGACGCCGCCATTCACCAGCCGCGCATCGACGCCAGCGAAGGCGCGGTGGTGATCGGCGATGCGCGGCTGCCGGCGGAGGTGCGCAATGCCCTGGCCGCGCGCTTCGACTATGAAGAGAGCCGGGTGCAGGCGCTGCCGCAGAAATTCGCCTGTCCGAGCGTCGTGATGCGCGAGGGCGAGCTCAATTCCGGCGCGGTCGAGATTTTCCAACCCTGGGCCGATGCGGTGGCGGAGGCTTGACTTCGCTCGACATGCCAGCGCGCGTTGAGCGCCAGCGCAATTACGTATCCAGGCGAGCGTCACGACTCCTCCACATTCGCAGGGAACTTACTCTCCCACCGTTCGTTCACTGAACGGACAAATGCGCTCGCCCCCACCGGAGGACATCATGAAGAAACTTGCGCTCGCCGCCTCGCTGATCATTGCGGCCGGCTTCACATTTACGAGCCCCGCACTGGCGAAGGGTGGGCACGGACATGGACATGGTCATGGCCACAAGATGGGCCATCATCACCATGGCAAGTCGTTCGGCTGGTACCACGGTCGCAAGGTCGGCTGGCGCGGTCACGCGTGCCCGCCCGGACTTTGGAAGCAGGGTCGCTGCTAAAGCCGATCTAAGATTCGAGCAAGGCGTCGCTCCTCACCGAGCGGCGCCTTCTTCATATGCCGAGCCGGTCCCGCACCCGGCCCGCGATCACGGCGGTGGTCACGCCGACCGGCCAGAACGCGTGCATCGGGATCGGCTTGATGCCCGTGATGGGCATGTCGATCTCGGCCTTGGTGCCGCCGATCAGGCGGCGGGCGAGCTGCGCGCCCATCGCAGTCGAAAGCGCGACACCGCGGCCATTGCAGCCGAGCGAGATCAAAACGCTCTCGGCGGGCTCGTGCACGTGGGGGTAATGATCCCCGGTGATGGCGAGCCGGCTGTTCCAGCCGTGGGTCCAGACGACGCCCTTGAGCTGCGGCCAGAGTCGCTCCGCATAACGCATGAGATAGGCGACGTCATGCGGCGACTTGATCCAGCGCATCGGGCCGCGGCCTCCCATCAACAGACGGTTCTGCTGATCGATGCGATAGTAGACCGTGATATGGCCGCTCTCGTAGAGGACGGGGCGCGTCGGCATGATCGAACGGGCGACCGCGTCGGACAGCGGCGCGGTGGCGGCGATCGAGGAAAACACCGGCACGATGGTGCGGCGGAGCGCCGGCCAGAGATCGTCGGTGAAGCCGTTGGTGGCGAGCAGGACTTTATCCGCATGAACCACTGCGCGCGGCGTCTCGATGCGCCAGCGCGTTCCCTCGCGGCGCAGCGACAATGCCGGCGTCTCGCCATGAACCTTCGCGCCCGCAGAGATCGCAGCGCGGGCAAGACCACGGGCGTAGCTCAGGGGATGCAGATCGCCGCCGCGTGCATCCAACATCGCGCCGATGTAGCGGTCGGTGCCCGTCATGTCGCGGAGCTGCTCGCGGTTCAGATAAGTCACCGGCATGCCGCGGCGGATGCATTGCTGCGCGGTCTTCTCGATCGCGGCGGCGCTGCTCTCATTGTAAGCCGCGCGCAACGTGCCGTTCTGCCGCGCCTCGCACGGGATCTGGTAGCGGCGGATCAAATCGTGCGTGAAGTTGGTCGTGCCATAGGCGAACGCGATCATGCGGCGGCCGAGTTGGGTGCCGAAATCGGCTTCGATCTGATCCGGATCGTGCTTCAGGCCGGGATTGGTGTGGCCGCCATTGTTGCCGGACGCGCCCCAGCCCGGCTCCTGCGCCTCCAGCACCAGCGCCTCGACGCCCTGTTCGGCCAGATGCAGCGCGGTGGAAAGGCCGGTGTAGCCGCCGCCGACGATTGCGACCGAGACGCTCTTGTCGACATCGAGCGGCGGCGTGGCAACCGGCGCCACGGCGGTATCGGCATAGAGCGAGGGCGGCAGAGGCAGGCGCGTCATATCGAAACCGGTCAGAGCGGATGCAGCACGCGGCGCAGGAAGTCCTGCGTCCGCGCGTGCTGCGGTTGATTGAGCACCGATTTCGCCGGCCCCTGCTCGACGATGACGCCGCCATCGATGAACAGAACACGATCGGCGACGTCGCGCGCAAAGCCCATCTCGTGAGTGACGACGACCATGGTCATGCCGTCGTCGGCGAGCTTGCGCATGACGCCGAGGACGTCGCCGACCAGCTCGGGGTCGAGCGCCGAGGTCGGCTCGTCGAACAGGATCGCCTTGGGCTGCATGGCGAGCGCCCGCGCGATGGCGACGCGCTGCTGCTGCCCGCCGGAGAGCTGCGGCGGATGCGCATCGGCCTTTTCCGCAAGCCCGACCTGAGCGAGCAGCGCGCGGCCGCGCTCGAGCACCTGGGCGCGCGGCTCCTTCTTCACGAAGAGCGGCCCCTCGATCACGTTCTCCAGCGCTGTCCGATGCGGGAACAGGTTGAAGCGCTGGAACACCATCGAGACCTGGGTGCGGATGTTCACGATCGAGGGCGCGTCGCGATCGACCCTCAAGCCTTCGACGCTGATCTCGCCGCGGTCGTAGCTTTCGAGGCCGTTGATACAGCGCAGGATGGTCGACTTGCCGGAGCCGGAGGGGCCGATGATGCAGACCACTTCACCCTTCTCGACGCTCGCCGTGATGCCCTTGAGCACCTCGACCTTGCCAAAGCTCTTGTGGATGTCGCTCAGCTCGATCATCGCTTGCCGGCCCGCTTCTCGAAGTGACGGACCAAGAGGATCAGCGGAATGCTCATGGTGAGGTACATCAGGGCGACCAGCGTGAACACGCTGGTGTTCTTGAACGTCGAGGACGCGATCAGCTTGCCCTGCAGCGCGAGCTCGGCGACCGTGATGGTCGAGGCTTGCGAGGAATCCTTCAGCATCATGATCATGACGTTGCCGTAGGGCGGCAGCACGATGCGCACGGCCTGCGGCAGCACCACGCGGCGCATGGTGAGCCACCAGCCCATGCCGATCGACTGCGCCGCCTCGATCTGGCCCTTGTCGATGGCCTCGATGCCGGCGCGGAAGTTTTCGGCCTGGTAGGCCGAATAGGCGATGCCGAGCCCGAGGATCGCGGCCTGCCACGCGCTGAGCGTAACGCCGAGATCGGGCATCACGAAGTAGAGGTAGAACAACAGCACGATGATCGGGATGCCGCGGATCACGTTGATCAGGCTGGCGCTGAGCATCGACAGCGCTTTGATGCCGGAGACCCGCATCATCGCCCAGACCAGGCCGAGCACCGTCGACAGCAACAGCGAGCCGATCGTGACGATGATCGTCAGCGCGACGCCGTTCAGCAGGATCGGGAAGAACTCGACGGCGTCGCGCCAGAAGCCTTTCATCGGGCAGCCTTCGATCAGCTTCTATCGATCAACCTTGTGCTTTCAGGCCCCATTTATCGAGGATCTTGTCGATGGTGCCGTTGGCTTTCAGCTTCGCCAGCGAAGCGTTGATCTTGCCGAGCAGTGCGCTCTCGCCCTTGCGCACGCCGATGCCGACCGAGCCGACCGTGACCGGCTTGTAGCCGTCGACCAGGCGCACCTCGGGGAAGCCGCCCTGCTTCAGATTGTAGGCGAGGATCGGATAGTCGGCGTAGCCGGCCTTGAGGCGGCCGGTGTTCACGTCGCGCAGGATGTCCGGGATGGTGTCGTAGGCCTTCACGTCGGAGAACAGGCCGGTCTTCTTCAGCGCGTCGACGAAGGCCGTGCCGACCTGGGCGCCGACAGTCTCGCCCTTCAGGTCCTCCTGCGTGGCGTAAGCCTTGGTGTCGGTCTTCGGCACCACTAGGCCCTCGCCGTAGCTGTAGATCGGGTCGGAGAAGTCGATGACCTCCTTGCGCGGCGGCGTGATGAACATCGCTGCCGCAATGATGTCGATCTTGCTCGAAGTCAGCGAGGGGATCAGCGCCGAGAACGCCATCGGCTCGATCTGCACGTTGAAGCCGGCATCCTTGCCGACCTCGGTGATGAGATCGACCATGATGCCCTGGATGGTGTTGGTCTTGGTGTCGAGGAAGGTGAAGGGAATGCCCGTCGGCGTCGAGCCGACCTTCAGCACCTGTTGCGCCGCTGCCGGCACCGCTGTGGCAATGGCGAGCGCCGCAACTGCGGCCTGAACAAAACGCTTCATCGCATCCCCCTTTTGGGCCTGGTCGGCGGCGGCGCGCGCATGTCGCGATCAAACGTTGCGGGCCGGCCCGTTTCGGCCTATTTTCACCAATATGAAAATTTGGTCACACTTTCGCGGGTGATGCAAGCGGTTTTCATGCACATGAAGAAAGCGGTTTGACGTGAGCGGTGGCAAAAGAATGCGCAAACCGGCCGCCGCAAAGCCGGCCAGGAACAGGCCGGCCAAGGTGAAAGCCAAAGCCGCTGCCAAGCCGGCCGAGCCGGCGATGGACGTCGCGGTCGGCCGCCGCATCCGGGATCTCAGGCGAGTCAGGCAGTTCTCGCTGGAGACGGTCGCCGCGCGCACGGAGCTGTCGATCGGCTTCCTCAGCCAGATCGAGCGCGGGCTGTCGTCGCCGTCGCTGCGGGTGCTGGCGACGCTCGCCGACGTGCTCGGCGTCGGCATCGCCGCGCTGTTCGGCGCGAGCCCGAGCGCCGACGGCGCATCGGATCAGGTGGTAACGCGCGGGCTGCAGCGGCCGGAATTGAAACTGTGGCGCACCGGCGTGTCGAAGCAATTGCTGAGCCCCGCGAGCAGCGACAACAAGCTCAATCTGTTTCTGGTGCATCTGGAGGCGGGCGGCTCCACCGGCGATGAGCTCTACACCCACGACGGCGAAGAGGCCGGGCTCGTGCTCGAAGGCGAGATGATGCTGACGGTGGACAGTAAGACGTGGTCGCTGAAGACGGGCGACAGTTTTCGCTTCGCGAGCCGCAGGCCGCACCGGTTTTCCAATCCGGCGCAGGATGCGAAGGCCGTGGTGCTGTGGGTGAATTGCGTGACGGGGGCGGGGTAGCTCTGTTATCAAACCGCGAACACAACTCCATCCCCGTCATTGCGAGCGCAGCGAAGCAATCCAGAGTCTCACCGCGGAGAAAGCCTGGATTGCTTCGTCGCAAGGGCTCCTCGCAATGACGAGGGGACAGAGCCTTAGCCAAACCGGTGCTTGTACCGCTCCACCGACAACGCACTGACGTCGATGTCCGGCTTCTTCCCCGACAGCATGTCGGCGAGCACGCGGCCCGAGCCGCACGACATGGTCCAGCCGAGCGTGCCGTGGCCGGTGTTGAGGTGGAGGTTGGCGTAGTGGGTCCGGCCGATCACGGGCGGGCCGTCCGGCGTCATCGGGCGCAGGCCGCTCCAGAACGTCGCCTTGGACAGGTCGCCGCCGCGCGGGAACAGGTCGGTCAGCGAATGATCGAGCGTGGCGCGGCGTGCGTCGTAGAGCTTGTCCGAATAGCCGGAGATTTCGGCGGTGCCGCCGACGCGGATGCGATTGCCGAGGCGGGTGATCGCGACCTTGTAGCTCTCGTCCATCACGGTGGATTCCGGCGCGCCGGAGGCGTCCTTGATCGGCACCGTGATCGAATAGCCCTTCACCGGATAGACCGGCAGCGAAATACCGAGCGGCGCCAGGAGCCGCGACGACCAGCTGCCGAGCGCGAGCACGTAAGCGTCCGCCTGCAGCAGGCCGGCGCTGGTGGCGACACCGCTGACGCGCGCGCCATCGGTGACGATACGGTCGATCGAGGTGTTGAACAGGAAGCGCACGCCGAGCGCCTGGGCGTGCCTCGCCAGCGCCTGCGTGAACATGTGGCAGTCACCGGTCTCGTCCTGCGGCAGGCGGAGCCCGCCGACGAACTTCTCCTTCACGCCGGCAAGTGCCGGCTCGACCGCAATGCAGCCCTCGCGGTTCAGCACTTCGAAGGGAACGCCGTATTGCTTGAGCACGGCGATGTCTTCGGCCGTGCCGTCGAGCTGGGCCTGGTAGCGAAACAGCTGCAGCGTGCCCTGCGAGCGCTCGTCATACTGAATGCCGATGTCGCGGCGCAGATCACGCAAGGCATCGCGGCTGTATTCCGCGATCGGGATCATCCGGCTCTTGTTAACTGCGTAGCGCGCGCTGGTGCAGTTGCGCAGCATCTTGAGCAGCCAGACCCACATGACCGGATCGAGCTTCGGCCGGATCACCAGCGGGCCGTGCTTCATCAACAGCCACTTGATCGCCTTGACCGGCACGCCGGGGCCGGCCCAGGGCGAGGAATAGCCGGGCGACACCTCGCCGGCATTGGCGAAGGAGGTCTCCAGTGCCGGCTCCGGCTGGCGGTCGACGACCGTCACCTCATGGCCGGCACGCGCGAGGTAGTAGGCAGAGGTGACACCGATGACACCGCTGCCGAGGATCAGAACTTTCACGCTTCGTCAAACTCCCGCGGCGCTCGCCGCTGCAAGGACACAACTCGCTAGCGGCGAGAGCAATTATCAGGCCACCTTCTTGATGGCGTCGCCGAGGATCGAGATCATCTGGTCGATGTGGCTCTTCTCGACGATGAGCGGGGGCGACATCGCGACGGAATCGCCACCGGTGCGCAGATAGAGGCCGTTGTTGAAGCATTCGACCAGCATGTCGTAGCCGCGCGCGCCGACCGCGCCGCCACGCGGCGCAAGCTCGACCGCGCCCATCAGGCCGCAATTGCGGATGTCGACGACGTTCGGCAGGCCTTTGAGCGAATGCAGCGCATCGCGCCAGTATTCGGCGAGCGAGCTACCACGCGTGAGCAGGCCTTCGTCCTTGTAGATGTCGAGGGTCGCGATGCCCGCGGCGCAGGCGACCGGATGCGCCGAATAGGTGTAGCCGTGGAACAGCTCGATCTGGTTCTCCGGGCCGGTCATCATGCCGTCGTGCACCTTGCGGCTCGCGAACACGGCGCCGCAGGGCACGGTGCCGTTGGTGATGCCCTTGGCCGTGGTCATCAGGTCCGGCGTGACGCCAAAGAAGTTGGCGGCGAACGGCGTGCCGAGGCGGCCAAAGCCGGTGATGACCTCGTCGAAGATCAGGAGGATGCCGTGCTTGTCGCAGATCTCGCGCAGGCGCTGCAGATATCCCTTCGGCGGCGGCAACACCGCGGTCGAGCCCGGCACCGGCTCGACGATGACGGCGGCGATCGTTTCCGCGCCGTGCAGGGCGACCAGACGCTCGAGATCGTCGGCGAGCTCGGCGCCGTGCTCGGGCAGGTCCTTGGCGAAGGCGTTGCGGGTGAGATCATGGGTGTGGCGGATGTGGTCGACGCCTGGCAGCAGGGTGGTGAAGGCGCGGCGGTTGGCGACCATGCCGCCGACCGAGGTGCCGCCGAAGCCGACGCCGTGATAGCCGCGCTCGCGACCGATCAGGCGGGTGCGGCTGGCCTGGCCGTTGGCGCGGTGATAGGCCAGCGCGATCTTCAGCGCGGTGTCGACCGACTCGGAGCCGGAATTGGTGAAGAAGACGCGGTCGACGCCCTTTGGGGCGATCTCGGCGAGCCGCTCGGCGAAGTCGAATGCCAGCGGATGGCCCATCTGGAACGACGGCGCGAAGTCCAGCGTCATCAGCTGGCGCTCGACGGCGGCGGCGATCTGCTTGCGGCCGTGGCCGGCATTGACGCACCAGAGCCCGGCGGAGCCGTCGATCACCTGGCGGCCGTCGACGCTGGTGTAGTACATGCCCTCGGCCGAGGAGAACAGGCGCGGCGACTTCTTGAACTGCCGGTTGGCCGTGAACGGCATCCAGTACGAATCGGTCTTGATGGTGTTCGGAATCTGATGAACGGTCACGGCCGCGCTCCTTTGCTGACCCCATAGCTGAGCCATGGCTTGGATGGCGCAACAAGTCCTTTTCTGGCGACCTGCAAGCCATTGATTTGACTGGGGCTGCCGGTCCATATTTGCGCGATCCGCAACACCTGCAACACGGGACCAGGGCATGAGCGTCGACATCGGTGGACGGCTGCGATTCATCCGGGCGCGCCACAAGCTGTCGCAGCGCGAGCTGGCCAAGCGCGCCGGCGTCACCAATTCGACGATCTCGCTGATCGAATCCAACCAGATGAACCCCTCGGTCGGCGCGCTCAAGCGCATCCTCGACGGCATCCCGATGGGGCTCGCCGAGTTCTTCGCGCTGGAGCCGGAGTCCAGGCGCAAGATCTTCTACCGCGCCGAGGAGCTCACCGAAGTCGGCAAGAAGCCGATCTCGTACCGGCAGGTCGGCGACAATCTGTTCGGCCGCAGCCTGCAGATCCTGAAGGAGCGCTACGAGCCCGGCAGCGACACCGGGCGCGTGCATCTGGTCCATGACGGCGAGGAAGGCGGCATCGTGATTTCGGGCAAGCTCGAGGTCACCGTCGAGGACGAGCGCCGCATCCTCAATCCCGGCGATGCCTATTATTTCGAGAGCCGCCGCCCGCATCGCTTCCGCTGCGTCGGCGGCAAACCGTGCGAGGTGATCTCGGCCTGCACGCCGCCGACGTTCTGACGGTCCCTCCGCAATCGTACGGAGCCGAGGATCTAGCGGATATTGAGCCACCGCAATTTCCGCGAACCGCAGCTTGATATGTTGGGAGCCGTAGCCGAGCAGCCTCGCGCAAAGGTGCTGAGGTTATGGCCCCGGACTCCTAGGCACTCCGGGGCCGCCTTCGGAAGAGCTAGAGCTACGTCAGCAGTTCCTCGATCCGGATCGGAAAGTTGCGGACGCGCACGCCGGTGGCGTGCCAGACCGCGTTGGCGACCGCGCCGGCGCTGCCGGTGATGCCGATCTCGCCGACACCCTTGATGCCGAGCGCATTCACGTGCGGATCGTGCTCCTCGACGGTGATGACGTCGAGCGGCGGCACGTCGGCGTTCACGGGGATGTGGTACTCGCCGAGATTGGCATTCATGATCCGCCCGCTGCGGCGGTCTGTGATCGCCGCCTCGTGCAGCGCAAAGGACATGCCCCAGATCATGCCGCCGAACAGCTGGCTCTGCACCATGCGCGGATTGATGATGCGGCCGGCGGCGAAGGCGCCGATCATGCGACTGACGCGGACCTGGCCGAGCTCGGGATCGACCTTCACCTCGGCGAACACCGCGCCGTGGGCGTGCATCGCATATTGCTCCATCGCCGCAGGGTTCGCCGCGCCGGTGCCGCGCGCCTCCACTTCGGCAACGCCCGCGCGCGCCAGAATCCCGGCATAGCTCTCGCTGCGGCTCTCATCGTCGCGGCGGATCAGCCTGCCGTCGCGCGCGATCACGCCGGCATTGCCGGCGCCGAACAGCGGCGAGCGCTCGTCGCTGGTGCCGAGATCGGCGAGCTTTCCGATCACGGCGGCACCGGCGCTGTGGATCGCAGCGCCTGCGGTTGCCGTGTGCGCCGAGCCGCCGGCGATGCCGGCATCGGGCAGGTCGGACGTGCCGGACCTGAAGTCGAGGCGGTCGATGTCGAGACCGACGGAATCGGCCGCGATCTGCGCCAGCGCCGTCCAGGCGCCCTGCCCCATGTCATGCGCGCCGATCTCCATCACGCCGGAGCCGTCGCGGCGGATCGCCGCGCGCGCCTCGGCCTGGAACATCAGCGCCGGGAAGGTCGCCGTGCCCATGCCCCAGCCGACCAGAAGGCCGGCATCGTCGCGCATCTGCCGCGGCTGCAGCGGACGCTTGGCCCAGCCGAAGCGCGCGGCGCCCTGCTCGTAGCAGGCCCGCAACGCCTTGGAGGAGAAAGGCCGCCCCGTCATCGGCTCGACCTCGGCGTAGTTCTTCAGGCGGAAGGCAAGCGGATCCATGCCGCAGGCCCAGGCCATCTCGTCGATCGCGCTCTCGAGCGCGATCGAGCCGGTCGCCTCGCCCGGCGCGCGCATGAACAACGGCGTGCCGGTGTTGACGCGCACGGCATCGTGCGAGGTGCGGATCGCGGGCGCCGCGTAGAGCGTGTGCGAGGCATCGGCGGCGGGCTCGTAGAAATCGTCGAAGGTGCTCGACACGGTTCGCGCGTGATGATCGAGCGCAGTCAGGCGTCCCTCGCCGTCGGCGCCGAGGCGCAGGCGCTGGCGCGTCGGCGCACGGTGGCCGACTGGGCCATACATCTGCTCGCGGCGCAGCACAAGCTTGACTGGCCTATCGACCAGCTTCGCAGCCATCACGCCGAGGATCTGCGGTCCGGTCAGGAAGCCCTTCGAGCCGAAGCCGCCGCCGAGGAACGGGCTGCGGATGTGAATCTTCTCCGGCGCGAGGCCAAACAGCTCGGCAACGCGGGCTCGAGCCATCACCATGGCCTGGCTCGGCGTGTCGAGGAAGAGCTTGTCACCCTCCCAGCGCGCCACGATCGCATGCGGCTCCATCGCGTTATGATATTGCGGCGGCGTCTCGTAGGTCGCGTCGATCTGCTTGTCGGCCGCGGCGAGGCCCGCTTCGACATCGCCGCGATGGCTTTCCGTGGGATTGCCGACGCCGACGACCGGCGGCACGAAGCTCTCGCCGGCATCGAGGCCGACGAGCGCAGGCTGCACCTGGTAACGCGGCGCCAGCTGCGCCGCGCCTTCCGTCGCGGCCTCCAGCGTTTCGGCGATCACGACCGCAATCGCCTGATTGGCGTAGCGGATATCGTTGCTCTGCAACACCTCCATCCGGAACACGAACGGATTGGTCTTGAGGTCGGGGTCGATCGCGAGCTCTGGCTTGTGATCGGGCGTCATGACATCGATGACGCCGGGATGGCGTTTTGCGGCAGCGACATCGAGCGAGACCACACGGCCCCGCGCAATGCTCGAGACGGCCATCACGGCAAACAGCATGCCGGGCGGATGATTGTCCGCGGCATAGCTTGCCTGCCCCGTCACCTTGAGGATGCCGTCACGGCGGGTCAGCGGCTGGCCGATATTCGAGCCGTGCCTGAGATGGGCGGGAGCACTGGTCAAATTGAGCTCAGACATGGAGGGCTCCGGACGTCGAGGCAAAGGGAGAAGCCGGCAGCGCGGGGATACGCGCGGGCGTGCCGGCGGCGGCCAAGGTCAGCGCGCGCACGACGATGCGGCGCGCGAGCTCGATCTTGAAGGCGTTGTCGCCGGACGGCTTTGCGCCCTCGAGCGCACGCCATGCGGCCTGCTGGAACGCGTCGGCGGTCGGCGCGACGCCCTTGAGGACGTCTTCCGCTGCGCGAGCGCGCCAGGGTTTTGCGGCGACGCCGCCGAGCGCGAGCCGTGCTTCCGCGATCCTGCCGTTCTCGATCCGCAGCGCGGCCGCAGCCGAGACGACGGCAAAGGCATAGGAGGTGCGCTCGCGGACCTTGAGGTAACGCGCATGCGCGGCAAAGCCGCGCGCGGCGGCCGGCAGGCGTACCGCGACGATGAGATCGCCAGGCTCGAGCACCGACTCGCGCTCGGGCGCATCGCCCGGCAGGCGGTGCAGCTCGTCGAGCGCGATTTCGCGCCGGCCGTCTCTGCCCTCGATCTCGACGATGGCATCGAGCGCGACCAGCGGCACGCAGAAGTCGGAGGGGTGCGTGGCGATGCAGCTCTCGCTCCAGCCGAGCACGGCATGGCTGCGGTTCTCACCGTCGCGCGCGTCGCAGCCGGAGCTAGGTGCGCGCTTGTTGCAGCGGCTGGCGGTGTCGTAGAAATACGCGCAGCGCGTCCGTTGCAACAAATTGCCGCCGACGGTGGCGGCATTGCGCAATTGAGCCGACGCTCCGGAGAGCAGCGCTTCGGCCACGGCGGGATAGGACCGCGCGAAGTCCACATCATGGGCGAGCTCGGCATTGCGCACCAACGCGCCGATGCGCAATGACCCGTCCGCGAGAGTCTCGATTTGATCGAGGCCATCGAGATGCGTGACGTCGACAAGCCGGTCCGGACGGCTGACGCCGCCCTTCATCAGGTCGAGCAGATTGGTGCCGGCGGCAAGAAAGACCGCGCCCGGCTGAGCCGCGGCCACAACGGCTTCAGTGACCGTGGCGGGCCTGACATAATCGAACGGTTTCATGCGGAACGCCTCTGATTGGTTTCGTCCATTTGTCCTTGCGCTTCCAGCACGGCATCGACGATGCCGACGTAAGCGCCGCAGCGGCACAGATTGCCGCTCATGCATTCGCGGACGCGCTCGGGATCGTTGCCGGCCCGGCCTTCTCTGATCATGCCGATCGCGCTCATGATCTGGCCCGGCGTGCAGAAGCCGCATTGAAAGCCGTCATGTGCGATGAAGGCGGCCTGCACGGGATGGAGCTGGTCGCCGCGCGCGAGGCCTTCGATGGTGAGGATGTCGGCCCCGTCATGGCTGATGGCGAGCGCGAGGCAGGAATTGATGCGCTTGCCGTCGACCAGGATGGTGCAGGCGCCGCATTGGCCGCGGTCGCACCCCTTCTTGGTTCCGGTCAGATGAAGGCGCTCACGCAGGAGATCGAGCAGCGTGACGCGCGGATCGTCGAGGACGAAATCGCGCCGCGCACCGTTCACGGTGAGGCTGATGGAGTGGTTCATACAAGGCTCCGATCAGATTTGGACATGAGTCATCGCGCAGCGCGCCACCGCCGTGGCCGCTGTCGAATAGCGCCGTCCGAACACGATGCGTCGGACGCTTGATCGGAAGATACGGAGGCAGCCTCCGCTTAACAAGGGCGGCGCGGAACAATCTGGAATTCGTCAAAAGCGCGTGCGTCACCAACGCGATGCAGCCCTGCGCGGGTCCGGCGAGGGTTCAATCTAACCAATTCGTGATCTACATTGCGCGCCATGGACGACCACACCGACCAGACCCGCAAACCCCGCGCCGATGCCGTGCGCAATCGCGAGCGCGTGCTCGAAGCGGCAAAGCTGGTGTTCAGCGCGGGCGGTTCGGAGGCGAGCCTGGAAGCGGTGGCCAAGCGCGCCGGCGTCGGCATCGGCACGCTGTATCGGCATTTTCCGACGCGCGAGGCCTTGTTCGAGGCGGTGTACCGCCGCGAGGTCGAGCAGCTCAGCGAGCTGGCCGAGCAACTGAAGAATGCCAAGGATCCGGTCGAGGCGCTGCGGCGCTGGCTGCGCTCAGGGGTCGAGTTTGTTGCGACCAAGAAGGGGATGATGGCAGCGCTGGCGCTCGCGGTGCAGAGCGGGTCGGAGCTGCACGCCTTCTCCTTCGAGCGTCTGACCAAGGCGATCGGCTCGCTGCTGGACCGTGCGATCGCAGCCGGCGAGATGCGCGCCGACATCAACCCGGAGGATCTGCTGCGCGCCTTCTTCGGCATGTGCTACGTGCACGACCAGCCCGGTTGGCAGGCGACGGCGCTGCGTCTGCTCGACGTGTTCGTCGACGGCTTGCGCGTGGCGCCGCCCGGCAAGGCCCGCTCGTCGATGACGACAAAGCCTGCGACGAAGCGAAAGCGCTAGGCTGGAGCTTGCCGATGGGAGCCGCTGACCCCGAGCGGACTTCGCTAAACATGGAACTGTTGTCACCTAATCCAATTTTAAGGATCATTTGATACATCGCTTCGACTTGCGACATGGCAGGTTCAGGCATGGCGCCAGTTCTCAATTTGCCCCGGCTCACCAATTCGCTCAGACAGGATCGTCTGGCGCTTCAACGTGCCCGCGAGGTCGTGGCGGAGGCGACCGAGGTGCTTCAACGCTGTCCAAAGCCGGATACGTTTCTAGGCCGTAAGACTCAAGAGCCGTTTCCGAATGAGGACGAAACAAAGTTGACCAGGGTGGCGCAGCGTTCAAGCCGCGAGCCGTTTCCAAGAACGTAAAGGCTTCATTAACACACCTGAATGCACTTCCGGGCCGTGGCAGGCATATCGGCCTCATCGGAAAACCGGATTAGACAATGCTGGCCAGACCAGATGCTAGAGCGAGCCGATGGATGCGAAAAGCTTGCTGACCTAACGCGCGACAACGTGGTGGCCCATAGCCTGCGCGAAGCCGCCCGGCAATGGCGAGCCATGGCCGTGCAGCAGGACTTGCTGAAGCGCGAACCGACCTATCGCAGATCCGTAACCGCTCTGATTAGAGCAACTTCAAAGGATTGCTGCGCCGAGTTTGCTGAGATAACTTGCCTGTCATCACCGGCCAAGGCCGTGCCGTAGGCGTCGGTGGCTGAGAGACCAATCGTGCTCCCGCCTGCATCTATGCATGGGAGCGACAAATGGATCGCGCCATGGCGCTTCGCCATCTGGCGGAAGCCGAAGAGCACATTTCACTGGCCGACCGACACCTTTCCGAGCAGGAGGTTCGAATTGCGGACCTTGAGCTTTCGGGGCACGACACGAGCTTGGCTCGCGCTATCGGCGAAACATTTCGGCTGACACTGGCGCGGCACCTCGCGCACCGCGATCACATCTTGAGGGAGTTGACACCGTAGCTCTCGGCCCGTGCTTTCGAACATCCCTTCGATCAAAACGCCAAGTATGGCGCAGTATGATCTCGCCATCGGCACTAAACAGGGTAGCGCCATTTCAACGCGACGCAGAATCAGCTTCTGGCCGATCGGCGACTTGCACGACCTCTGATGTTTGTGCCGCCGTCAGTTCAGCTGTCCGGACGCGCCGCTGGCGTTACAGGCCGCCTCGCCCTTCCCAGTAGGTTGGCGTTCCATAATACCGGTGAGTTCGCGTTTCCCAGTCTCGATCTTCCCAGGAGTCATCGCTGAACTCAGGCGCATCCCTCAGCTGTTGCTCGGTGATATTGGTTCGAAAGCCGGCAAGCGACGTGTCATATGTCAGAGCGCCCCAGGGAATGGGGTAGTGGCTGTGACCCAAGCCCACAAATCCACCAAAGCTCATGACCGCATAAGCCACGCGGCCTGACACCTTGTCGATGATGAGGTGATCAATCTCGCCGATATTCGTCCCATCTGCTCCATAGACCTCGGTACCCTCAATGTCCTCGCTTGAGATGCAGTGATGATCCGGATGGGCTGTTGCACGGGCCATGACTTTGCTCCCTGATAAGGTGGTTTTGCCGGCTTAACTCGGCCATCGCGGAGCCGTTCCTGTCAAACTAAGGAGAACATGTCGCAGCTGCCTGCTCTTTGTGTCGCTGTCCCGGATGAGTGGGCATCTGGAGCATCCAAGCCCAGCGCGTGATTTCTGAGTGCACGCCCTGGCGCCGCAGATGTGCTAGCATCGCCTCCGCCGGGATACTCAACGCGGAGCCTGTCATGCGCATCGCAGCCTTGCTGGTCGCTCTCATTGTTGCCTGTCATCACGTTTCGGCGTTTGCCGGCGATGTCGCGGCGGCCCAGAGCGTCATCCGCGCCCAGGAGCAGGCCTTCGTTCGCGACGATGCGACGGCCGCTTATTCCTATGCTGCACCGGCGATCAAGGAGATCTTTCCCGCACCCGACATCTTCATGTCCATGGTGCAGAACGGCTACGCGCCGGTCTATCGTCACAAGAGTTTCGAATTTGGCGAGAGCAAGAGCGATGGCGGCTGGATCGCCCAGCGCGTCCATATCATCGATGCCAATGGCGAGGCCTGGGAGGCGCTCTACACACTCGAGCAGCAGGGCGACGGCAGCTACAAGATCACCGGCTGCTCGCTGCTGAAGGCGGGACAGGCCGTTTAGGTGGCAAAACCCGGGCCGGTCTTGACCGAGCCCATCCGCGCGCGGATCAAGAGCAGCACGACGATGCCGATGTTCAGCGCATTCCAGGCGACGCCGTTGGCGAATGCCGCCGCATACGAGCCGGTGGCGTCGAAGATCACGCCGGACACCCAGCCGCCGAAGGACATGCCGAACACGGAGGCAAAGATCACGATGCCGACGCGGGTCGCGGCCTCGCTCGCCGGCATCGCCTCGCGCACGATGATGGCGTAGCTCGGCACGATGCCGCCCTGGAACAGGCCGAACATCGCGGAGATCAGATAAAGCGAGGTCAGGCTGTCGAAGAACAGATAGAACACCAGCGCAAAGCCCTGCGCCAGCGATCCCACCAGCAGCGTATAGATGCCGCCGATCTTGTCGGCGAGGTAGCCCGAGCCGATCCGGCTGACGATGCCGCAGCCCATCATCAGGGACAGCATCTCGGCGCCGCGCGCGACGCCATAACCGAGGTCGCCGCAATAGGCGACGATGTGCACCTGCGGCATCGCCATTGCCACGCAGCAGGAGATGCTGGCGATCGAGAGCAGCACCGTCAGCGTATTCGTCGACAGCCGGAGATCGACCCGCGGCGGCGGCGCGTTGGCATGGTCGTGGACGGTGTCGCGGCCCATCTGCGCGCGCAGGATCAGCACCAGCACCGTCATCAGGCCGGCGCAGACGATGCTTATGCCGATATGGGTGTAACGCCAGCCGATCTCCTGCGTGCCCCAGCTCACGATCGGCGGCCACATCGCGCCGGCGACGTAATTGCCGCTGGCGACGATGGTCACGGCAAGACCGCGATAGCGCTCGAACCAGTGCGAGGCTTCGGCCATCAGCGGCGCAAAGGTCGCGGACGTCCCGAGCCCGATGAAGAAATAAGCCGCCACGAACTGCCAGAGCTGGCCCGACAGCCCGGCGAGCACATTGGCAACGCCGAGGAAGGCGATGCTGATCGCCATCGCCGGCACGATGCCGAACCGGTCGGTGATCTTGCCGGCGATCACGCCGCCGAGCCCGAAGCCGAACATCATGAGGGTGAAGGCCAGCGACACCGCGCCGCGCGTGGCAGCGAATTCGGCCTGCACGATCGGAATCACGACCACCACCGCCCACATGCCGACGGCGCCGATCGAGCCGATCAGAAGCGCAATGACCAGCCGCATCCAGGCCTGACGAGAATCAGGGCTGAACGAATGAGGCGTCTGTCCTGTATGATTGGGCGCGAGCACGGCCGGAACATGGCCCGCGGATTGCCACAGGGTCAAGCAGCGAGCCGCGATATTGGGCATGCGCGGTGCACTGCGGTAAGAAGGCGCTTGGCGAACGCGCGTTTTGACACTAGTTTGCAATCAGCGTGTGCGACACTGCCGCGCGAGGAGCCCGTTGGCGGGATGTTGCTGCGTTTGACACGATCGATGCGGATCAGGGTGGGGCGGATCATCGCCCTCGCCTATCTGTTCTGCGTGCTCGCGCCAGCCGCAAGCCTGGCCTTTGGCAGTGCTGCGCCCTGCCTTGGCGAGGCTTCGGCCGACGTCGTTCCGGCGCATCACCATATGGCTGCGGGCAATGGCGATGTTCCGCACGAGCATGCAGGAATCCCTTCGCAGACCGCCGCGAAGGACGCACCTGCTTCGAATCATCACGACGGTGAGGGAGCAGTGGGCCCCTGCTGCGCGATGATGTGCGTCAGTGCGCTGCCGGCCGATCTGCCCGGCGTCGCCACGCCGGTCCGCCCGATGTCGACCTGTGCGCCGGAGATCGTGCCCAGCCTGCACAGCGCCGCGCCGCCCGAGCACTACCGCCCTCCCATCGCCTGATCTGACACGACGATTTCGGCTCGATGCGCACTTTTGCGCGCGCGAACCTGTGGTCTTTCAGATCGGGAATTAAGACATGGCTGCGCTTTCCGGGGCGAAATCTGCCGCATCTGCGGTGGGTGATCGACACTCTCGTTTCATTTGGCTGCTGCTGGCCTTCGCCGCGCCGGCACTGTCCGGCTGCATGCCGGCAACGACGCACATGGCCAGCGCGGATCCGGCCGATCCGGCGGCGAAGATGGCCCCCGTAACCTATCGCTCGACCATCGCGCCCTATACCAGCCTGCGGCCAGCGACGCCGGCACCCTGGCGCGGCCGCAACGAGGCGGTGACGCCGCAGCCGAAGCAAGAGCGGTAGGAGCGCGCCATGTCACAGCATTTTGCGCGGGGCCTGCTCGTGCTCGCGGCGCTCGGACTTTCCGGCTGCGCCGCGTTCTCGCCCGACAGCGGCATGAGCGCGGTCTCGGATCTGACGAGCCAGGCCATCAACAAGGACGTCGCTTTCGTGCGCTCGGCCGAGGGCGCCGCCGCGGTCGACGCCCGTGTCCGCCAGCTGCTCTCGCGCACGCTCAGCGTCGACACCGCCGTGCAGATCGCGCTGCTCAACAACAAGGGACTGCAGGCCGCCTACAACGAGCTGGCGCTGGCGGAGACCGAGCTGGTCGAGCAGAGTCTACCGGCCAATCCGGTGTTCGCGATCTCCCGCATCACCGGCAATGGCGCCAGCGAGATCGAGCGCCAGGTGGTCGGCGACATCCTCGCGCTCGCCACCCTGCCATTCCGGTCCGAGATCGCTCGGGAACGCTTCCGCGGAGCGCAGCTGCGCGCCGCGCTGGCGACGCTGCGGCTCGCCTCGGATGTTCGCCGCGCCTATGTCCGTGCGGTTGCCGCCAACGAGATGGTGGGGCTGCTGACCGACGCGAAGGCGACGGCGGAATCGACCGCACAGCTCGCGCTCAAGCTCGGCGAGACCGGCTCGCTCAACAAGCTCGACCAGGCCCGCGAGCAGGTGTTCTATGCCGAGACCACCGCCGACCTCGCCACCGCGCGGCAGATGGCTGCGAGCGCGCGCGAAAGGCTGGCGCGCCAGATGGGGCTGTGGGACGACGGTCTCGACTTCCGCCTGCCCAATCAACTGCCGCCATTGCCGCGCCGGCCGCTGGCCCTCCCCACGATCGAGGCCGATGCGGTGGCGCATCGCCTCGACCTGCAGATCGCGCGGCTTGAGCTGGCCGCGCTGGCGAAGGCGCTGAACCTCACCGAGGCGACGCGCTTCGTGACACTGCTCGATATCGCCGGCATCTCCCGCCGCACCCAGGATCCGGAAGGACCGCCCTTCCGCGAGCGCGGCTTCGACCTGCAGTTCCAGATTCCGATCTTCGACGGCGGCGAGGTGCGCGTGCGTCAGGCGGCAGAGACCTACAACCTCGCCTTCAACCGCCTGACGGAGCGGGCCGTGAATGTGCGGTCCGAGGCGCGCGACGCCTATCGCGTCTATCGCTCCACTTACGACATCGCCGGCCACTACCAGCGCGAGATCATCCCGTTGCGAAAGATCATCACCGAGGAGATGCAGCTGCGCTTCTCCAGCATGCAGGTCGACATCTTCGCGCTGCTCACCGAGGCGCGGCAGCGCCTCGCGGCGCTGCGCGGCGCGATCGATGCCAGGCAGAGATTCTTCCTCGCCCAGGCCGATCTGCAGACCGCCGTCAACGGCGGCGGTCTGCCCGCCGCCGTTGGCGACAATCCAACCACCGTTGCCGCGGCAGCTCCTGCCGAAGGCGGCGGCCACTGAGACGGAGGCCAAGATGTTTTCCCGCCGAGGATTTTTAGGCACCGCCGCGCTTGTCGGCGCATCGGCCATTCAAGGACGCGTCCAGGCCGCGTCGATTCCGGAAGCACCCACCATGGACAAGGTGGTGATGCAGCCGCCGCTGCATCCGAGCAGCGGCCCTGACTACCGACCCGTGGTCACGCTGAACGGCTGGTCGCTGCCGTTCCGCATGAACGGCGACTGGAAGGAGTTCCATCTCGTCGCCGAGCCGGTGGTGCGGGAATTCGCCGAGGGCATGAAGGTGAATTTGTGGGGCTACAACGGGCAATCGCCGGGCCCGACCATCGAGGCCGTCGAGGGCGACAAGGTGCGCATCTTCGTCACCAACCGCTTACCCGAATACACCACGGTGCACTGGCACGGCATGATCATCCCGAGCGGCATGGACGGCGTCGGCGGGCTGAACCAGCCGCACATCCAGCCGGGCAAGACCTTCGTCTACGAATTCGAGATGAAGAAGAGCGGGACCTTCATGTACCACCCACATTCCGACGAGATGGTGCAGATGGCGATGGGCATGATGGGCATGTTCATCGTGCACCCGCGCGACCCGAACTTCCGCGCCGTCGACCGCGACTTCGTGTTCGTGATGAGCACCTATCGCGTCGACCCCGGCACCTATCTGCCGCACGTCAACGAGATGACGGACTTCAACATGTGGACCTGGAACGCGCGGGTCTTTCCCGGCATCGATCCCTTGCCGGTCAGGCTCGGCGACAAGGTACGCGTGCGTATCGGCAATCTCAGCATGACCAACCATCCGATCCATTTGCATGGCCACAGCTTCGCGGTGACCTGCACCGATGGCGGCTGGATTCAGGAAAGCGCGCAGATCCCGGAGACGACCACCGACGTTCCGGTCGGCGCCATCAGGGTGTTCGACGTGCTCGCCGACAATCCCGGCGACTGGGCGTTCCATTGCCACAAGTCGCACCACACCATGAATTCGATGGGACACGACGTGCGCAACCTGATCGGCGTGTCGCGCAAGGATCTCGCCAAGGCCGTCGGCAAGCTGGCGCCGGACGGCATGGCCATGGGCTCGACCGGCATGGCGATGGGCAACATGGAGATGCCCGCGCCCGACAACACGCTGCCGATGATGACGGGCACCGGCCAGTTCGGGCCGATCGAAATGGGCGGCATGTTCACCGTGATGAAGATCCGCGAAGACCTCGCACGCGACGATTACCGCGATCCCGGTCCGTACAAATTCCCGCCAGGCACCGTCGCCTACGAAGTCGCCGCACCCGCCCCCGAGCCGGCGCGGCAGAAATCCGGCAGTCCGCCGATGAAGCACAAGATGTGAGCGTTTCGATGAACCACCAACCGGAGACTACGATGAAGATCACGCTCAAGCTCGCCCTCGCGCTGGCTGCACTTTCGGCCGCGCCGGCCTTCGCTCACGACAAGCACGGGCACGGAAACTATTCGGCCGGCGAGCCCGGCGATCCCAGGAAGCCCGCGCGCACTATCGAAATCCTGATGAACGAGATGGACTACACGCCCGCGAAAATCGAGGTCAAGCGCGGCGAGCAGATCCGCTTCGTGCTGCGCAATGTCGGCAAGGAGGACCACGAATTCCTGCTGGCCACATCTAAGGAGAATCTCGCGCATGCGGAGCAGATGAAGAAGCATCCGCACATGGAGCACGACGAGCCCAATGCGGCGCGGCTTGCCCCAAAGAAGACGACCGAGATCCTCTGGAAGTTCAGCAAACGCGGCACCTTCGAATATTCGTGCCTCATTCCCGACCATCGCGAGTACGGCATGGTCGGCCAGGTCACCGTCAAGTAACGCGAAGGAGATCCACATGAACCGCATTATCCGTATCGCTTCGGCGCTGGCGCTGACCGTCGGCCTTGCGACTGCAACCCTCGCCGCCGAAGGCGCGGCGATCAGCGGCGAGGTGAAGAAGATCGACGAAGGCGCCGGCAAGATCACGCTCAAGCACGGACCGGCGAAGAGCCTCGGCATGGAGGACCCCATGACCATGGTCTATCGGGTCAAGGATCCCGCCATGCTCAAGCAGGTGAAGGTCGGCGACAAGATCACCTTCGAGGCCGAGGAAGGGTCGTCGGGCTACACGGTGACCAAGATGCAGAAGGCGAAGTAGGGCAGCCTCGCCTGCCCGTCATTCCGGGGCGCGCCTCTTGGCGCGAGCCCGGAATCCATTTCACCACCATACCTGCGGCCCGATGGATTCCGGGCTCGATGCTCCGCATCGCCCCGGAATGACAACCCGCCCCCGAAACATCCCGGTCTGAGCTCCTCCCACCCCTCCGTTAACCCTTTGCTAACCATACACCCGGCAAGAATTGCCGGGTGAAGTCGAGTGTCGTCGGCCGCGTTTAGAACGGGAGCTCCCGTGGACGCCAGTGCGGTGCCTCACTTTCGGAACGGCGGCCCGTCGGCCGCCGCGCAGACGTTTGGGGCGCGCGGACGGCAGTCGCGCGGGGAGGCAGCTACCATGGTCGACGTCACGGCAGGACAGGGCGTAGGCAGCGCAAGGCCCTCGATCCCTTCCCTCAATGACATCGTCACCGTCCTCAAGCGCGGCGACATCGCGCTGGCGCTCGGCGTTCTCACCATCCTGGTGGTGCTGATCCTGCCGCTGCCCGCGATCGTGCTGGACGTGTTCCTGGCGATCTCGATCACGCTCTCGATCCTGATCCTGATGACGTCGCTGTTCATCCAGACGCCGCTGGAGTTCTCGGCCTTCCCGACCGTCCTCCTGATCTCGACTATGCTGCGGCTCTCGCTCAACATGGCCTCAACCCGGCTGATCCTGTCGCACGGGCACGAGGGCACGGCCGCCGCCGGTCACGTCATCGAGGCCTTCGGCAACTTCGTGATGGGCGGCAATTTCGTCATCGGCATCATCGTCTTCGCCATCCTGATCATCGTCAATTTCGTCGTCATCACCAAGGGCTCGGGCCGCATCGCCGAAGTCGCCGCCCGCTTCCACCTCGACGCCATGCCCGGCAAGCAGATGGCGATCGACGCCGACCTCGGCGCCGGCCTGATCGACGAGAAGGTCGCCAAGGAGCGGCGCAAGGAGCTCGAGGACGAGAGCGGCTTCTTCGGCGCCATGGACGGCGCCTCCAAGTTCGTCCGGGGCGACGCCATCGCCGGCCTCCTGGTCGTGTTCATCAACGTCGTCGGCGGCATCATCATCGGCGTCGCGCAGCAGGGCATGTCCTTCGCCGACGCGGGGCGCACCTACACGCTGCTGACCGTCGGTGACGGCCTTGTCACCCAGGTGCCGGCGCTGATCGTCTCGACCGCGGCCGGCCTGCTCGTCTCCAAGGCCGGCGTCTCCGGCGCCGCCGACAAGGCGCTCATGAAGCAGTTCTCCGGCTATCCGCAGGCGCTGGCGATGTCCTCGGCGGTGATGCTGGTGCTGGCGGCGCTGCCGGGCATTCCGACCCTGCCCTTCCTCGCGCTCGGCGCCGGCGCCGGCGCGCTGGCCTGGAACGCCCGCAGCCGCAACCGCGTGGCGGCCAAGGCCGAAGCCGCCGTTCACGCCGCGCCCGCTCCGGGAACGCCGGGTGCGCCGGGCGCTGCCGCGACGGAAGAGCCGATCTCGGCCGCGCTCAAGATCGACGACCTTAAGATCGAACTCGGCTACGCCCTGCTGCCGCTGGTCAACGGCCCTGACGGCACCGACCGCCTCACCGAGCAGATCAAGGCGCTGCGCCGCTCGCTCGCGATCGAGATGGGCTTCGTGATGCCGGCGGTGCGCATCCTCGACAACGTCCAGCTCGAGGCCAACACCTACATCATCAAGATCAAGGAGGTCGACGCCGGCACCGGCAAGATCTGGCCGAACCAGTTCATGGTCATGGATCCCGGCGGCAGCCAGGTGCAGGTGCCCGGCATCCACACCACCGAGCCGACCTTCGGCCTGCCCGCAACCTGGGTCGATGCCAGCCTCAAGGAAGAGGCCTCGCTCAAGGGCTACACCGTCGTCGACGCCGCGACCGTGCTCTCGACCCATCTCACCGAGCTGCTCAAGGCCAACATGTCGGACCTGTTGTCCTACGGCGAGGTGCAGAAGCTGCTCAAGGAGCTGCCGAAGGAGCAGAGCGAGCTGGTCAAGGACATCGTCCCGGGCCAGGTCACGGTCTCCGGCATCCAGCGCGTGCTGCAGCTGCTGCTCGCCGAGCGCATCTCGATCCGCGACCTCTCGACCATCCTCGAAGGCATCGCGGATTCGCTCGCCTTCTCGCGCAACCCCGCGACCATGGTCGAGCACGTCCGCGCCCGCCTAGCGCGGCAGATTTGCGCGCAGAACACCTCCTACGCCGGCTATCTGCCGCTGATCGCACTGTCGGCGAAATGGGAGCAGGCTTTTGCCGAATCCATCATCGGCCAGGGCGAGGAGCGGAGCCTTGCCATGCAGCCCTCGAAACTCTCGGAATTCATGACCGCCGTGCGCGAGGCCTTCGAGCGCGCCGCCCGCGAAGGCGAGGCGCCGGTGCTGGTCACCTCCGCTTCCATTCGGCCCTTCGTGCGCTCCCTGGTGGAACGGTTCCGGGCCCAGACCACCGTGCTGTCTCAGGCCGAAATCCACCCCAGGGCGAGGCTGAAAACCGTCGGAAGCATCTGATTTGCCTTAAGAAGCCGTGTGTTTTTCAGCCACAGGCAAATGGTTTTTGAGTTCCTGGCGCCTTGTCGACCAAGGCCTCAAAAACCCGGCACTAGGCTCATTACAGCTTTGAAATAATTATATAAAAGAACGATCAAGGGTCGCCTTTGATCGCGATCTATCACGTCATATCACGCCCTTGTGATGGCCCCTTGGGAACGAATCCCCCCGATACTAGGTTGATGGGCACCGGAAGCATGAACCTGCCTCAAATGGCCGGCGACTACTTCGGGTAGATGGCGGCAGGAGGCTTCCATGAACCACTCGATCTACAGCGCAGATCGCGCGACCCATTTGAAAATCGTGGTCGTCGCCCTCGTCGCAGGGATCGCGGTGGCTGGCCTCGGCATTTCGGCACGCTCGGGTTCGGATGAAGGCCTGACCCAGACCGCCCGCGTCATCAAGGCCGGCAAGCCGGTCGTTGTCACCAGTTCGAACGCGTCCCTCGTTCGCTAAGGAGATCTGACGAGTTTTGTGAATTCACGCGGCTCTTTACCAGCCCCCCAAAGTCGCCACGTGGATATGTAGACGACCCCAACCCCAAGTCGACTACAGAAAGCGCCCGCCCCCCACGGGCGCTTTCCCATTTCTGGTATCTCGTCATTGCGAGCGCACGCGCGTCCAATTCGTCATTGCGAGCGCAGCGAAGCAATCCAGACTGCCTCCGCGGAAAGACTCTGGATTGCTTCGCTGCGCTCGCAATGACGGAGCAAGCGGCACGGCCCTGCTTGCCAACTACCTTCCCCCATACGTCGGCGGCGGCGCCTGCACGGTCGGGGCGGCGGCAGCGAACAGCTCGTCCTTGCGTCCCGAGAGCGGCGGATAGATGCGCTTGCGGTTGATGGTCTGTTTGGTCGCCTTCGCGGCCGCGCCGGTGGCACGGACCTCGCGATTCCATCCTTCGGTATAGAGCGCGCCCCAGCCGCCGAGGTCGAGCACGGTCACGTACCAGTCGATCCGCAGCGGCAGCATGGGCAGGCCGACGAGATCGGCGACCACGTTGTGGCCGGCGAAGCGGCCCATGGGACGGGCGAACTGGCAGGACATCACGGTCGGATGCAGCCCGTCGATCACGCTCGACGCAACATCGCCGGCCGCGAACACGCCGCCGACATCGGCCACACGCATGAAGGGATCGACGAGCAGGCGCCCGAGCGAATCGCGCCCGCCCGGAAAGCTCGCCGCCAAAGGGCTTGCCCGCATGCCCGCGCACCAGATCACCGTCCGTGCCGGAATGAATTCGCCCGAGCTCAGGCGCATGCCCGCGGCCTCGATCGCGGCGACACGCACGCCGAGCCGCGTCTCGATGTCGAGCGAAGCCAGGGCCGTCTCGATCACCGGGCGCGCGTTCGCGCCGATGCTGGCGCCGACGCTCGGATTGGGATCGACGAGGACGATGCGGCGGCGGCTGGTGATCCCTGCGCGCGCCAACTGGTCCGGCATCTCAGCTGCGACTTCGATGCCGGTGAAGCCGGCGCCGACCACGACCGCCGTTGAATGGCCCGGAGACGGCGCGCTGCGTCCGAGCGAAACCAGATGATCTTCAAGGCGGAGCGCCGCGGCATAGGTGTCGACGTCGAAGGCGTGCGCGGCAAGGCCGGGAATGTCGGGACGCATCACCGCGCTGCCGAGCGCCAGCACCAGGCGGTCGTAGTGCAGCGTCTCCGCGCCGGCGCTGGTGACGAGCGAGATTTCGCGCCGGGCCGGATCGACGGCCTCGACCTCGCCAAGGCCGTGGCTGACGCCGATCGGATCGAGCAGTTGCGGAAGCGGAAGCGCGACCTCGGCGAGATCGGCCTCGTAATTGCGCACGCGGATATTGTGATAGGGATTGCGGTCGACGAGACGGATCTCGATGTCGCGATCGCTCGCACCGATCTCCTCGCGCTTGCGCGCGGCGCCGATGGCCGCCCACAACCCCGCAAACCCGGCGCCGAGCACGACGATACGCGCCATCTCCGCCTACTGCGCTCTCCAGACACCCGCGGTCAGCCCGCAGAAACAGACTAGCTCAACAGCAGGCGGCGACCAAATGCGGCGGCGTCCGCGCCGCTGCACAAAATCGCGATTTACGCCTCGCGCAGCTCCGACGGCGTCGTGCCGAAGCGCTTGCGGAAGGCGCGGTTGAAGTAGGACAGATCGGAGAAGCCGGAGGAATGCGCGATGTCGCTGATCTTGCGCATCCTGGCGCGGGGATCGCCGAGCAGCTTGCGCGCGTGGAGCAGGCGCTGCTCCAGCACGAATTCGGTGAAGGTCGTGCCGGCCTGCTCGAACAGGCGCTGGGCCTGGCGCGGGCTCAAGCCCGAGCGCGTCGCAACTTCGGCGAGGCAGAGATCGTTGCGGCCGAGTGCGGCCATCACGTCGGCGCGCATGAGATCGAGGCGCGCCGCCGCCTGCCCGCGGCCGCGGGCGCGGCTTGCGTGCTCGGCATCGGTGCCGAGCAGGAGACCGACGAGATCGACCATGTGCTGCGCGGTCAGGCGCTGGCCGACCGCATCGAGATGCGGCGCGTGATTGGCGGCGAGCGCGTGGTAGCGGAAGATGGTCTCGGCGACTGCGCCGTCGACGAGCACCTGCGAGAGCTTGTCCTCGGCGCGCGGATTGATGTCGAGCAGCGCGCGGCGCGGCATGCGAACGGTGGTGAAGCGGTCTGCCTCGGTGTGGCCGACGGTGCCGGTCACGCTCATGTCGACCAGCACCATCTGGGCGGGCGCGAGCTCGACGGTGTGGCCGTTCTGCCCGACGCGGACGAGCCCCGCATGGGCCGATATCAGCACGAGATCGTCGCTGCCGTCGGCAAGGTGGCTCTGTGTGCGGGAATATTGCGCCGAGGCACCTTCCGGAATGGCAAGGGTGATGTTGTCGACGACGCTGATCTGCAGCCGGCAATCGATGCTGTCGCCACGGCTCGGCCCGATATCGAGGCCGCAGCGACCGACGGCCCGCTCGCGCCAATGCTCGAAGGCCGGACCGTGCGGCAGGCCTGCATATTGGTGAAGGAAGATGCCCGGCGTTCTCGCTGCATCCATCTGATTTTCTCGCCCTTTCCGGCATCAATCGCGTTCAAATTCCGGGAATTTGACGCCGTGGACCGAGGCGAGGTTCAAATCGAGGGCGGATTCGGGAGCACTTGTCGGGCTGCGACAGCGGGATGGACCGTGGCGACAGTCGCCGTGGCACCTATTTTTGCGCGGGCGCCTGCGGTTGGGCCGGCGGCACGGTCTCGATCAGCTTGCCGGAAAACACCGGGGCGGAGGTCGGCTGGCCGTTCGGCGAGCCGCCCGCCTGCTCGATGGTGACGGCGAAGGTCGCGCTATTGACGACCTCGGCATCGTAGGAGGCGAGCAGTGGACGCGCGGTGAAATCGCCGGCGCCGATCACGCCGAGCGAGCGCGGGCGCGGCAGCTTGTCCGAGATCAGCCAGAGCTCGAAGCTCTTGCCGGGCTCCGGCGTCGCGCCGACCTTCCGCACCGTGAAATTCCGCGTCGCGCCATCGATGGTGAGGATGAAGGCGGGACCGCCGCCCTGGCCCTGCAGCAGCGCGACATATTGCGCGGAGGCGGCGAGCGGCGCGGCCGGCGTCTTCACCTCGACCGTCTGGATGCGCGGCGGGGGACGCAAAGCGCCCGGCAGCGCGTCGGGCAGCAAGATCTGCAGCGACAGCGTTACGAGCAGCGCGGCCGCGAGCGCGCCAATGGCGGAAGCGATGGTGCGCCAGCGCTTCACCCGGCTCTCGAGACGAATCACATTGCTGTCGTCGACCACCGGCGCTTGGGGCGCACGGACGAGGTTGGCATCCGGCGCATGGACTTGCGGGATGAATTGCGGCGCGATGTCCGGAACAGCATCAAACTCGGGACGCGGCGCCTCAGGTGCGGCGGCTTCGGGCTGCTGCACCTCAGCCGACTGCGGGCTCTCGGGCGGAGATTCCGCAGCTGCCAGCGAGGACGTCTCGGGCACAGGCGGCTGTGGTGGCGGCGAAGCTTCGGCAGGCGCAGGCGGCTCCTGCGCGGCGGTCGTGCGCGCGATCTCCGCCCTGATGTTCTCCCACACGATCGGACGCGGCTCGACCAAGCCGACCATCTGGTTGAGCACGCCGAGCCGATAGGCCCAGGCCTGCACGATCTCGGCGAACGCCGGGTCCACCGCCATCATGGTCTCGACCTGCGCGCGCTCGTCGGCGCCGAGCGTCCCGAGCGCATACTCCGCGGCGAGCGCGATATGGTCCTCCGTGTAGGCCATCAATTGCAGTCCAGAACCACCCTCATCATCCAAGCGATCACAGTCCGAGGCACTCCCGGATATCCAGCATGCTGCGCCGCAGCCACGTCTTCACCGTGTTGACCGGCGCTGAAAACTTCTCCGCCAATTGCTCGCGGCTCCAGCCGTTGTAATAGGCGAGCAGCACGAGCCTCTGACGGTCCGGCTCGAGCCGGCCGATGCATTCCAAGAGCCGCCTCAGCTCCTCGGTCATCTCGCGGCGGGCCAGTGGATCGGGACTTTCGGCCGCGACCTCCATCGCCTGAGGCTCTTCCTCGATGGAGGCTTCCGACTTCTTGCGGACGACGTCGATCGCGCGGTTGCGCGCGATCGAGGCCATCCACGTGATCGGCGAGGACAGGGCCGGATTGAACTGGCCGGCGCTGTTCCAGATCTTGACGTAAGTCTCCTGAATGACCTCATCCGCGAGATCCTGCCTGCGCAAGATACGGAGCACGACGCCATAGAGTTTCGCGCGCGTGGCGGCGTAGAGGCGCTCGAACGCGGCCTGATCGCCCTTCGCCACCGCCTCAATCAACCCGACCAGCTCCGCTGGCGTCAGCATTCAGCCCCCCAACACGCGGGCCGTCGCGTTCCGCGTAGACCCCGGCACCGCACCACCATAGCGCGCGGCCAAGCGGACCACCAAGGGGCGCGGCGCCACACTGTGGACAGCACATGCGAAAACCCGGACCTTGCGGGTCCGGGTTTTGGCAATTCCTGGAGGGGCGGGCTAGCGGCTCAGGCGACGGCGCCGATGCGGGCACGCATCAGGCCGATGCTGTCGAGGTCGGCCTGCTCGCGGGCGTTCTCCTCGGCGCGCTCGCGGGCCTGGTCGCGCTCGTCGAGCAGCTCGACCTTTTTCAGCTCCTCGAAGGCCTCGGCCAGTGCGGCCTTGGCTTCCTCGAGCTGGCCCTTGAGCTCGTCGGCCGAGCGGGTCAGGTTCTCGCGGCGCTGGATCGCGGCTTTGGCGTAGGTCGGGTAGGCGAAGTGCGAGGGATCGTTGATCCCGGCGCGCTCCTGCTCGGTCTGGATCTCGCGTTCGAGATCGACCGACATGCGCTGGAAGTCGGCGATCATGGTCTCGATCTGGGTGACCCGGCGGCGCTTCTCGTCGACCTGAAACTTCTTCAGGCGGATGAGGGTATCTCGTGACTTCATCGACTCGTACTCCCCAGAAGTCCCCCCGCTGCACGTGGGACGATACCGGTCACCCCACGGGCCCGAAGGGGGCCCAGACCGGCTCTGCTACTCTGTGGGATCGGATGATGACCGGACAAAGTTAGCGTTCCGTTTCCAAATTGCCGAGGATTTGCGCCAATTGGCGATAGCCCTCCGCGAGCGATGCCTTTTCGTCCTTGCGCTGGCGCAGGAAGGCTTCCAGCGGCTCGTTGAGGCGGATGGCCTCGTCGACCTCGGGACTGGAGCCGGCGCGGTAGGCGCCGAGACGGATCAATTCCTCCATGTCGGCATAGGTCGCCATCACCTGGCGCGCCCGCTGGATCACCGGCCAGAACTGCGGATCGGCCGATTTCGGCATCGTGCGCGAGACGGATTTGAGAATGTTGATCGCGGGATAGCGGCCGCGCTCGGCGATCGAGCGCTGCATCACGATGTGGCCGTCGAGGATGCCGCGCACGGCATCGGCGATCGGCTCGTTATGGTCGTCGCCGTCGACCAGCACCGTGAAGATCGCGGTGATGGCGCCCTCGCCCAATCCCGGCCCGGCACGCTCCAGCAGCTTCGGCAACTCGGTGAAGACGGTCGGCGTGTAACCCTTGGCCGTCGGCGGCTCGCCGGCAGACAGGCCGATCTCGCGCTGGGCCATCGCAAAGCGCGTCACCGAGTCCATCAGGCAGAGCACGTCCTTGTCCTCGTCGCGAAAATATTCGGCGACCGCGAGCGTGAGGTAGGCCGCCTGGCGGCGCATCAGGGCCGGCTCGTCGGAGGTCGCGACCACCACGACTGAGCGCGCAAGGCCCTCCTCGCCGAGATCGTCCTGCAGGAATTCCTGCACCTCGCGGCCGCGTTCGCCGATCAGCCCGATGACACTGACATCGGCATCGACGTTGCGCGCCAGCATCGACAGCAGCACCGACTTGCCGACGCCGGAGCCTGCGAAGATGCCCATGCGCTGACCGCGGCAGCAGGTGAGGAAGGTGTTCATGGCGCGCACGCCGAGGTCGAGCGGGCTGCCGACGCGCTTGCGCGAATGGGCGGGCGGCGGCGTATTGCGGAACGGCATCGGCGAAGAGCCCTGCGGCAGCGGCCCCTTGCCGTCGATCGGCTCGCCCAGCGCATTGACGACGCGTCCCAGCCAGGCCGCGGACGGCCTCACCTGGTTGGCGGCATTGGCGATGACCGCCTTGCAGCCGCGGCGCACGCCCTCGAGGCCGGCGAACGGCATCACCACGGCATTGTTGCCGGAGAAGCCGATCACCTCGCACGGAATGGTGCGGTTGGCGCCGGTCTCGATCACCAGCCGCGCGCCGACCGACATCGCGTGGATAGGGCCGGCCACCTCGACCATCAGACCGCGAACGCCGACCACGCGGCCATAGATGTTGATGCCGTCGATGTCGCCGATCTGTTCGGCCAGCGCCTTCATCGGGGGGCCTTCATCAGCAGCGCACCTTCATATGAGGGTCCTCATGAGATGGTCGCCTTCGGGGATCCCGGGACATCACGGTGAAAACCTTAAGTTTCGCCATATTTCTGAACGGCGCTTAACTTCGTGTTTACCCGCATCATTAATCATTGCGTCACTGTCTTTGAGACTGAGCGTGCCTCCCCTTCAGAAGAAGGCTGAGTCGCGGGAGTCGGTTAGGCCCGTCTCTTAAAGTGGAGCTTGAACGGAATCGGGTAACGAAAGCTGCTTCGTACGCAAGACCTTAGGGCGATTCGACAAAAATTGCACCGGGGGGACTTGCGTTCCAGAATCAGACTTTGTTAACCATCTGTTGTCAGGATCCGAATCAGTTGTTCAAAGGCGTTTTGTTGAGTGCCGCGAATGCGGCCGACCTGACGCCCAGGAGCGGCGACTATGGGGAACTGGCATGCGCGTTTTGCTGATTGAAGATGACAGCGCCGTCGCGCAGTCGATCGAGCTGATGCTGAAGTCGGAGAGCTTCAACGTCTACACGACCGATTTGGGGGAAGAAGGCGTCGATCTCGGTAAACTATACGATTACGACATTATTCTCCTCGACCTCAACCTGCCCGACATGTCCGGCTACGATGTGCTCAAGCAGCTCCGGGTCTCCAAGATCAAGACACCGATTCTGATCCTCTCCGGCCTCGCCGGCATCGAGGACAAGGTCAAGGGTCTCGGCGTCGGCGCCGACGACTACATGACCAAGCCCTTCCACAAGGACGAGCTGGTGGCCCGCATCCACGCCATCGTGCGCCGCTCCAAGGGCCATGCTCAGTCGGTCATCCAGACCGGCGACCTCGTCGTCAACCTCGACACCAAGACGGTGGAAGTCGGCGGCCAGCGCGTGCATCTGACCGGCAAGGAATATCAGATGCTGGAACTGCTCTCGCTCCGCAAAGGCACGACCCTCACCAAGGAAATGTTCCTCAACCACCTCTATGGCGGCATGGACGAGCCCGAACTGAAGATCATCGACGTCTTCATTTGCAAGCTCCGCAAGAAGCTCGCCAACGCCTCCGAGGGCCGCAACTTCATCGAGACCGTCTGGGGCCGCGGCTACGTGCTGCGCGAGCCGCACGAGGCCGACGAGCGCATCCCCGCCTGATCCCTGGGTTACGTCGCGAGCCCAGTCAGGCTCGCTCCTCCCAGCCTGGACCCCGCCGCAAATGGCGGGGTTTTCGTTTTTGGGGGGACGCTTCATTGGAAGCTTAACGTTTGAACCCCTAGCCTTCCCCTGCCGACGAATGGTCGCTGCACGATGGGGGAACGATGATCCTGCAATCACTCGCCGGCCTGCCCGCCTTCCTGGTCTATTTCTGCACCGGGCTGATCGTGATCGTGGCCTATCTGTTCGTCTACACCCGCATCACGGCGCATAACGAATTCCAGCTCATTCGCGACAACCAGCCGGCCGCGGCGATCGCGCTTGGGCTCAGCCTGCTCGGCTTCGTGGCGCCGCTGGTCAGCGCCATCGCGCATTCGGCCAACGTGCTGGACTGCCTGATCTGGGCGACGATCGCGCTGATCGTGCAGGTCATCGTGTTCTATCTCGTCAAGGTTCCGGTGCCGGACTTGTCGAGGCGCATCGATGACGGCGAGCTTGCCCCGGCGATCTGGCTCGGCCTGTCCTCGCTCGCCGCGGGCCTGCTGAACGCCGCCAGCATGATCTACTGACATGGCCGACAAACCCGCCAAGAAGGAGTTCGGCAAGCGCCGGCCAGTCGCCGAGCCGCCGCGACCGCCGGTGAAGCGCTCCGGCCACGTCGCGCTGCTGGTGATGGGCACGATCGCCGTCGGCACCACGGCCTATACCTTGATGCCGCGGCAGAACTGCGAGCCCACGCCCGGCGCCGTGCCGGGGCAGACGACCACGACCTGCACGAGCAGCAGCAGTTCGTCGGGCGGCAGCAGTTCGCGCTGGTCGTCGCGATCGAGCTTGTTCAGCGGCGATTCCTCCAGCCATTCCTCGTCGGGAACGTCGTCCAATGTCAGCCATAGCAGCGTGAGCCGCGGCGGCTTCGGCTCGTTCGGCCACGGCTTCTCGGGCGGCGGCTGATCCATGCAGCGCATCACCTGCCTCGAGCGCGACGACTGGCGGGAGACCGCCGCACGATGCGGCTTCGTCTTCCACACCATCGACGGCGAGCGCTATTGGGACGAGCGCGCCTATTATGGCTTTACGCTGGAGGAGATCGAGCGAGGCATCGAGGCGCCGACCGGCGAGATCGACGCGATGTGCCTGGAACTCGCCGGCCGCGTCATCGGCGACGAGCGTTCCTTGCGACGGCTGAAGATTCCGGAAGCGTTCTGGGGCCTGATCGTCGAGAGCTGGAAGCGCGACGACCGCAGCCTCTACGGCCGGCTCGATCTGAGGTTCGACGGCAAGTCGCCGGCAAAGCTGCTCGAATACAACGCGGACACGCCGACCTCGATCTTCGAGGCCGCGGTGTTCCAATGGACCTGGCTCGAAGAGGCGATCGAACGCCGTGTCATCCCCTCGCGTGCCGACCAATTCAACTCCATCCACGAGCGGCTGATCGCGGCATGGAAGGAGATCGCTGGGAGCCGTCACGTCCATCTCACAGGGATCACCGGCAACGAAGAGGACGCCGGCACGCTCGCTTATCTCGAAGACACCGCGCGCCAGGCCGGACTCTCGACGACGCTGCTCGACATCGAGCAGGTCGGCTGGCGCGACGAGGCCGGCGGCTTCGTCGATCTCGGCGAGAACGACATCGCGCTCGCCTTCAAGCTCTATCCCTGGGAATGGATGTTCCAGGACGCCTTCGGCGCAAAGCTGAAGGATGCGCCAACGCGCTGGATCGAGCCGCCGTGGAAGGCGGTGCTCTCCAACAAGGGCATCTTGCCGCTGCTCTGGGAGATGTTTCCGAACCATCCCAATCTGCTGCCGGCCTTCTTCGAGGACGATCCGCGCGCCGCCGAGCTCGGCACGTCCTATGTGCGCAAGCCGCTGCTGTCGCGCGAAGGCGCCAATGTCACGCTGGTCTCCGGCGGCATGCCGCTCGACGAGCAGACGGGGCCGTACGGCGCCGAAGGTTTCGTACGTCAGGCGCTGGCACCGCTACCGAACTTTTCGGGCTGCTATCCGGTGATCGGAAGCTGGCTGGTGAACCACGAGCCCTGCGGGATATCGATCCGCGAGGACGAGAGCCCGATCACGGGCAACCGCTCGCGGTTCTTGCCGCATGCGATTTTGTGATTTTGTCATTCCGGGGCGCGACAAAGTCGCGAGCCCGGAATCCATAACCACAGTCGGATGAAATGGCCCTGGTCTAACCGCCTGCCTATTTCGATGGCCTGTGGTTATGGATTCCGGGCTCCGCGCTTATGCGCGGCCCCGGAATGACAAAGAGAACTCATCTCGCCGCGGCGACCTTCAGCGGCTGCGGCATCAATCCGCCCATCGGACGGCCGGAGCGCGCGGGGTTGAGCTGATAGAGGCCGCGGCGATCGGCGATCGGGCGGAATGCATCGGTGATGCCGACGACGGATTCGGCAGCGCCCAGCAGCAGCGTGCCGTCGGCTTCCATGGCCTTCGCCATGCGCTCGAAAATCACCGCCTTGGTGTCCTGGTCGAAATAGATCAGCACGTTGCGGCAGAAGATCACGTCGAACGTGCCGAGATGGGAGAAGTCCTGCAGCAGATTGAGCTGGCGGAACTGCACCATGGCGCGAATGTCTGCGTTGAGCTGCCAGAGCTCGCCGGTCTGCGTGAAGTATTTCACCAGATGCTGGATCGGCAGGCCGCGCTGCACCTCGAACTGGCTGTAGAGGCCCGCCTTGGATTTCTCCAGCACCTCCTGCGACAGATCGGTGGCGACGATCTCGATGCGCCACCCCGCGAGCGCCGCGCCCATCTCCTTCACGCACATCGCGATCGAATAGGGCTCCTGCCCGGTCGAGGCGGCCGCCGACCAGATGCGAAGCGACTTGCGCGCCGCGCGCGCCTGGATCAGGCCCGGCAGGATGGTGTCGCGCAGGTGATCGAACGGAATCTTGTCGCGGTAGAAGAACGTCTCGTTGGTGGTCATCGCTTCGACCACGTCGGTCGCAAGCCGGCCGTCGCCGTTCCTGATCTTCAGGACGAGGTCGGGGATGCCGGGAACGCTTGCCTTGCGGGCGAGCGGCAGCAGCCGGCTCTCGACCAGATATTGCTTGTCGGCGGAGAGATCGAGACCGGAGCGCTCTTTCAGGAACTTGCGCAGATAGTCGTAATCTGCGGGCGTCACGAGCGGTCTCCAGCGAACAGGCGGTTGACCTTGGCGCCGATCTGGTTGAGCGGCAGGATCGCCGCGCAGATGCCGGCATTGGCCGCCGCGCCGGGCATGCCCCAGACCACGCTGGAGGCTTCGTCCTGCGCAATCACGCTGCCGCCGGCCGCGACGATGTCCTTGCCGCCGCGCATGCCGTCCGAGCCCATGCCGGTCAGGATCACCGAGAGGATGTTGCCGTGCCAGACGTCGATGGCGGAGGTGAAGAGCGGATCGACCGCAGGCTTGCAGAAATTGACGGCGGGGCCGTCGTCGAGCGCGATCACAGGATCGGCGCCGCTGCGCGTGACGCGCATGTGCTTGCCGCCCGGTGCGAGGTAGATCCGTCCCGGCTTGACCGGCTCGCCGTCGACCGCCTCGGCCGCCGGCCGGCGGCTCGAGCGCGCCAGATGCTCGGCCAGGATGGTGGTGAAGGTCGGCGGCATGTGCTGGGTGATCAGCACCGGGAAGCGATCGATCACGGCGCCGAGCTCGGTGACGAGCGACATCAGCGCCTGAGGACCGCCGGTCGAGGAGCCGATCAACAGCACCTTGGGCGCCTGGGTCGAGAACGGACGCGTTGACACCGAGCCTGACGAGGGGGCCGGAGCGGGCGCAGGCACGGCAGGCCGCGCGACAGGACTGCGCGCGACGGGAGCCGGGCTCGCCGGCGCCAGCGGCGGACTCGCAACCGCAGACTTGCGACGCAGCCGCGCGCCGAGATGGCGGATCTTCTGGATCAGGTCGTGATGGAAAATGTCCGCGGCCGACGCCTCACGCGTCGATTCCGGCTTGGGAATGTAGTCGGCTGCGCCGAGCGACAACGCCTTGAAGCTGATCTCCGCGTTGCGGCGGGTCAGGGTGGAAGCCATGATGATGACGAGATCGCGCTTCTTGGCGAGCAGTTGCGGCAGCGCCGAGAGGCCATCGAGCTCGGGCATTTCGATGTCGAGCACGGCAACATCGGGATTGATGCGGTCGAGCTGGTTGACCGCCTCGAGCCCGGTGCGCAGCGAGGCCGCGACCTCCATGTCGTGCTCGGCACCAATCCAGCGCGAGATCAGACCGCGGATGACGACCGAGTCGTCGACGATCATCACCCGCAGCGGCCCGGTTTCACGCGACGTGCCCGTGGTCGAATTACCTGCGAACGCAACACTCATTACACACCAACTCAGACTGAAACGGTTCAGTTGAAAACAAGCGCCGAAGGATCCGTTCAGCCTCCGGGAGATCGCTCAGATCAGGCCGACTTCCTGAAATTTCGCCGTCACGATGTCCTTGTCGAACGGCTTCATGATGTATTCGTTGGCGCCGGCGTGCAGAGCGCGCGCGATATGCGCGACGTCGTTCTCGGTGGTGCAGAACACCACCTTGGGCTGGTCGCCGCCGGGCATGCGCCTGAGATGGCCGAGGAACTCGTAGCCATCCATGACCGGCATGTTCCAGTCGAGCAGCACCGCGTCCGGCAGGCCGCGCTTGCAGGCCTCCAGCGCCTTCTCACCGTCCTCGGCTTCGAGGATTTGGAAGTCGAGCCCCTCCAGGATCCGGCGCGCAACCTTTCGGATGACGCTGGAATCATCAACGACGAGACAAGTTCGCATGTGAACCTCTGCTTCCTTCCCCCCTTTGCGGGGGCACTTCCAATCGCAAGTCCCTCGGCGGCAATGCCGCCGTATCAGGCCGCCATCATCTCGGGCGCGAGCTCGAGGACGCGGTCGACGTCGAGGACGACCATGAGCTGTCCGTCGAGGCGGTGGACGCCGCCGGCGAGCTTGGCCATGCGGGGGTCGAGGTTGACGGGGTTTTCTTCCTTACCGTCCTCGGG
>NZ_JADYVH010000011.1:0-257087 GCF_020193615.1 Bradyrhizobium sp. IC4059 | reverse complement strand
GAACTGCACCCCCGCCCCCGCCGTTATGGCTCGGGCGGCCGCCCGGCCGCGTCAATGTTGCAGGCGAGATGTTCGCCTCCGCCAGCCACTTTCCGCTAAAATGCCCGAAAACCGCGCCGATGCATGAGGTCCGCCATGAGCTTCCGCCGCGACACCATCACAAAGCCGATCTTCTCATGGGCGCGCGGCGTGCTGCCGGCGATGTCCGACACCGAGCGCGAGGCGCTGGAGGCGGGGGACGTCTGGTGGGATGCCGATCTCTTCACCGGCAACCCCGACTGGTCGAAGCTGCTGAACGTCCCGCAGGCGACGCTGACGGACGAGGAGCGGGCCTTCCTCAATGGCCCCGTCGACGAGCTCTGCGCCATGCTCGATGAGTGGAAGATCTTTTGGGAGTCGCGCGACCTGCCGCCGGACGTCTGGCACTTCGTCAAGCGCGAGAAATTCTTCGGCATGATCATCCCGAAGGAGTACGGCGGCCTCGGCTTCTCGCCCTACGCGCATTCGGAAGTGGTGCGCAAGATCTCGACGCGCTCGATCGCGGCCGCGGTCACCGTGATGGTGCCGAACTCGCTCGGCCCGGGCGAGCTCCTGATGCGCTTCGGCACCACAGAGCAGCAGCAGCGCTGGCTGCCGCGCCTCGCCGACGGCCGCGAGATTCCCTGCTTCGGCCTCACCAGCCCGGAAGCCGGCTCCGACGCCGCCTCGATGGTCGACACCGGCATCATCTGCAGGGGCGAATTCGAGGGTCGCGAGGTGGTCGGCCTCCGCCTCAACTGGCACAAGCGCTACATTACGCTCGGTCCCGTCGCGACGTTGCTCGGTCTCGCCTTCAAGGCCTATGATCCCGATCATCTCGTGGGCAGCCGGGAAGAGCTCGGCATCACCGTGGCGCTGATCCCGACGAACCTGCCCGGCGTCGAGATCGGGCAGCGTCATCTGCCCTCGATGCAGGTCTTTCAGAACGGCCCGAATTGGGGCCGGGACGTCTTCATCCCGCTCGACTACGTCATCGGCGGCAAGGAGCGGCTGGGGCAGGGCTGGAAGATGCTGATGACGGCGCTCGCCGCCGGCCGCGGCATCTCGCTGCCGTCGCTGTCGGCGGCCGGGGCCGCCTATGCCGCGCGCACCACCGGCGCCTATGCGCGCATCCGCGAGCAGTTCGGCATCTCGATCTCCAAGTTCGAAGGCGTCGAGGAGCCGCTCGCCCGCATCGTCGCGACCGCCTACCAGCTCGACGCCGCGCGCCGGCTCACCTGCGCGGCACTGAACGCCGGCATCCATCCTGCCGTCATCTCCGGCATCATGAAGCTGCACGCGACCGCGCGGATGCGCACCGCGGTCGACGACGCCATGGACATCCATGGCGGCAAGGCCGTGATCGACGGTCCGCAAAACTATCTCGGCAATCTCCACCGCGCCGTGCCGGTCGGCATCACCGTCGAAGGCGCCAACATCCTGACCCGCAATCTCATCGTGTTCGGACAAGGAGCCATCCGCGCCCATCCTTACCTGCTCGACGAGATGAACGCGCTCGCCGATAGCGATCGCGAGCGCGGCCTCGGCGCGTTCGACAAGGCGTTCTGGAAGCATGTCGGCCACAGCTTCAGGACACTCTTCCGCGCCATGGGTCGCAGCTGGACCTTTGGCGCATTCGCCCCAGTGCCCGATGCGGGCGTTGCCACGCCCTTCTATCGCCAGCTCTCGCGCTACTCGGCGGCCTTTGCGCTCTGCGCCGACATGGCGCTGCTGACGCTCGGCGGCGCGCTCAAGCGCAAGGAAATGCTGTCGGCCCGCTTCGGCGACATCCTGTCCGAGCTCTATCTGCTCTCGGCCGCGCTGAAGCGCTGGCAGGACGAGGGGCGGCAGAAGGAGGATTTTGCCGCGCTGGAATGGTGCATGGCGACCGGGTTCAAAACCATCGAGAACCGGCTCGCCGAAATCCTGGCCAATCTGCCGAACCGCTTCGTCGCCGGCTTCCTCAGGCTCGTGGTGCAGCCGTTCGGCGCCCGCGTGCTCGGCCCGTCCGACCGCATCGTGCACCAATGCGCTGCCATCGTGCTGGAGCCGTCGGCGGCACGCGCGCGCCTCACGCCGGATCTGGCCCATGTCGACGACGACGGCGGCTTTGCCCGGCTGGAGCGCGCGTTCAAGCTGGTCGCGGCGACGGATGCGATCGCCAGGCGCATGCGTGCTGCGCATATCCGCGACTGGAAGGAGGCGGTGACCAAGGGCGTAATCACGCAAGCCGAGGGCGAGCAACTCGCCGCTGCCCGCGAAGCCGTCACAAAAGTGATAGAGGTCGACGATTTTGCGCCGGAGGCGCTGTCGCCGATTTACAAGAAAACCGTCAATGTGCATCAGTTCTTCCAGGAACTCGGTGAGCAGAGGGCGGCGAGCTGATGGCACGACCGGTATTCATCGTCGACGGCAGCCGGACGCCGTTCCTGAAGGCGCGTTCGGGGCCAGGGCCGTTCACGCCGGTCGATCTCGCCGTGCAATGCGGCCGACCGCTGCTGGCGCGCCAGCCGTTCTCGCCCGATAGCTTCGACCAGGTCATCCTCGGCTGCGTCAACGTGATCGCGGACGAGATGAACCCGGCCCGCGTCGCCGCGCTCCGGCTCGGCATGGGCGAGGACATGGTCGCCTTCACCGTGCAGATCAATTGCGGCTCGGGCATGCAGTCGATCGACACCGCCTACCGCTATATCCGCGAAGGCCATGCCGACATGGTTTTGGCCGGCGGCACCGAGGCGCTCAGCCACGCGCCGCTGGTCTGGCCGAATTCCGGCGTGCGCTGGTTCGCCGGCCTTGCCACCGCAAAGGGCATGGCCGCGAAGCTCGCCTCGGCGTTCAAGCTGAGGCCGCGCGATCTCAAGCCGATCATCGGCCTCGAGCGCGGCCTGACCGATCCCGTCACCGAGCTGAACATGGGCCAGACAGCCGAGGTCGTCGGCCATCTCTTCGGCATCACGCGCGCGCAGTCGGATGCCTATGCGGCCGAGAGTCATCGCCGGCTCGCGCATGCGCAAAGCGCGGGTTATCTGAAAGGCGAGGTCGAAACCGCGTTTTCCCGCGACGGCAAGTTCTTCGACCACGACGATGGCGTGCGCCCGGATTCGACGGCGGAGACGCTCGCCAAGCTCCGGCCGGTGTTCGAACGCCCGTGGGGCCAGGTCACCGCCGGCAATTCCTCGCAGATCACCGACGGTGCCTCCTGGGTGATTCTCGCCTCTGACGCTGCCGTTGCAAAGCACAAGCTGACGCCGAAAGCTGCGATCGTCGACAGCCATTGGGCCGCGCTCGACCCCAGCATCATGGGGCTCGGTCCGGTGATGTCGGTGACGCCGCTGCTGAAGCGCAACGACCTCACCCTCAAGGACGTCGAGACCTGGGAGCTGAACGAGGCTTTTGCAACGCAAGTGCTCGGCTGTCTCGCCGCCTGGAACGACGACAAGTTCTGCCGCGAAATATTGCGGCTCGACGGCGCCGCCGGCGAGATCGACCGCGAGCGGCTGAACGTCGACGGCGGCGCGATCTCGCTCGGCCATCCCGTCGGCACCTCCGGCAACCGCATCGTGCTGCATCTCGTCAACGCGATGAAGCGGCTCGGCACGCGGCGCGGAATTGCCACCGAATGCATCGGCGGCGGGCTCGGCGGCGCCATGCTGATCGAGGCGGTATGACCATGGATTCCAAGATCATGACCGTGCTCGCCGACCGCGTGCTGGAGCTCGGGCCGCGCCCTGCGCCGGATGGTCCCTACAAGCACTTCAAGCTGACGCGAGATGAAGACGGCGTCGCCTGGCTGCTGTTCGACCGCGCTGATGCCAGCGCCAACACGCTGTCCTCCGAGGTGATGGAGGAGTTCGACGCCGTGCTCGCGGCGATCGAGACCGAGCGCCCCGCCGGTCTCGTCATCCGCTCGGCAAAGCCGTCCGGCTTCATTGCCGGCGCCGACGTCAATGAATTCCGCGGTGCCAACGATCCCGGCATGGTGGAGACGCGCATCCGCGCCGCGCATGCGGTGGTCGACCATCTGGAAGCCTTGAGGCTGCCGACGGTCGCGGTCATCCACGGTTTTTGCCTCGGCGGCGGCCTCGAGGTGGCGCTGGCCTGCCAGGCGCGCATCGCCATCGATGGGGCGCGCTTCGGCTTCCCGGAGGTGATGCTCGGCCTGCATCCCGGCCTTGGCGGCACCGCGCGTTTCACTGCGCTCGTCAATCCGACGCAGTCGATGGCGCTGATGCTGACTGGGCGCACCATCGATGCGCGCCGAGCCAGATCGCTCGGCCTCGTCGACACCGTGACGCAGGAGCGGCATGTTCAGGGCGCGGTGAAGGATGCGCTGTTCGGCCGCCTCAAGCGGGCCAAGCACGGTCTGCTGGCGCGTGCCGCCAATCTCGGACCAGTGCGCGGCCTGCTGGCCAAGCGCATGCGCACGGAGGCCGCGAAGGCCGCATCGCGCGAGCATTATCCAGCGCCCTATGCGCTGATCGATCTCTGGGAAGCACATGGCGGCAGCAAGGCCGCGATGCTGAAGGCCGAACAGGCCTCGTTTGCCAAGCTGATGGTGACGCCGACCGCGCAGAATCTGATCCGGGTCTTCTTCCTGCGCGAGCAGATGAAGAAGGCGGCAGGCGCCGGCAGCACGGTGAAGCATATCCACGTCATCGGCGCCGGCGCGATGGGCGGCGACATCGCGGCCTGGTGTGCGGGGCAGGGCGTTCGCGTGTCGCTCGCCGACATGAAGCCGGAGCCGATCGCAGGCGCGGTCAAGCGCGCGGCCGACCTCTACGGCAAGATCATCCGCAAGCCCACCGACGTGCGCGACGCGCTCGATCGCCTGATCCCCGACATGGACGGCGAGGGCGTCCGCAACGCCGATCTCATCATCGAGGCGGTGCCGGAGAAGTTGGAGCTGAAACAGAAGGTCTATGCCGGGCTCGAGCCGCGGATGAAGCCGGGCGCGATCCTCGCAACCAATACGTCGAGCATTCCGCTCCAGGATCTGCGCAATGGCCTGGCACGGCCGGAGCGGCTGGTGGGGCTGCATTTCTTCAATCCGGTGTCGCGGCTGCAGCTGGTCGAGGTCGTCAGCCATGACGGCAACGCCCCTGAGGTTCTGCAGGACGCGCTCGCCTTCGTCGGCGCGATCGACCGCCTGCCGCTTCCTGTAAAGAGCTCGCCGGGTTTCCTCGTCAACCGCGCGCTGACGCCTTACATGCTGGAAGCGATGGTGATGCTGGACGAGAAGATCGACCAGCGTCTGATCGATGAAGCGGCCGAGCAGTTCGGCATGCCGATGGGTCCGATCGAGCTGGCCGATCAGGTCGGGCTCGACATCTGCCTCGACGTCGGCGACATGCTGCGCACCAAGTTCGGCGATCTCCTGCCGCCGACGCCGGCCTGGCTGCGCGAGAAGGTCGCCAAGGGCGAGCTCGGCCGCAAGACCGGCAAGGGCTTTTACACCTGGAAGGACGGCAAGGCGGAGAAAGCAGCGTTGCCGGAGACCGGACCGCGGGTCACCGACCAGATGATCGACCGCCTGGTGTTGCCGATGTCCAATGTCTGCGTCGCGGCGCTTCGCGAGGGCATTGTCGACGATGCCGACGCGGTCGATGGCGCCATGATCTTCGGCACTGGTTATGCACCCTTCCGCGGTGGCCCGCTGAATTACGCGCGCACGCGCGGCGTGGAGAACATCGTATCCACTCTGCGCGCGCTGGCGGAACGATTCGGCGCGCGCTTCGCGCCCGATCCGGGCTGGGACAATTTCAAGTGAGAGCCATATGAGCGAACAAGCGGCCGGACCGAGCGGGGATCTCTGCATCCGCACGCTGGCGATGCCGGCCGACACCAATGCCAATGGCGACATCTTCGGCGGCTGGCTGCTCAGCCAGATGGACGTCGGCGGCGGCGTGTTCGCCTCGAAGGTCGCGCGGTCGCGCACCGTGACGGTCGCGATCGAGGCGATGAATTTTCGCAAAGCGGTCTATGTCGGCGATCTCGTCTCGGTCTACGCCAATCTCGTGCGCGTCGGGCGCACCTCGCTGACCGTGCATCTCGAGGCCTGGGCATTGCGGCGCAAGGAGTTGCATCCGTTCCTCGTCACCGACGGTCATTTCACCTACGTCTCGATCGACGACCACGGCCGTCCCCAGGCGATCCAGCGAAACGATCCGCCGATCGCGACGTAATCGCGCGCGACGCACTGTCCCATATTGCGAGGCCTTGCAGCGCCGCAGAACGCCGCACGAGCAAGTCACATCCGTCGCGGCTTCGCCAAGAACCAGTCAAGAACCAGTCATAAAACGGATGAGGTCCCGGCGTACTCAATTGCGTGTCGATTCGGGGTGGAACGGCCGCAAATGCCCTTGGGAACCTTTGGGCAGGAGCGCCGTTGTTTGCCCGCACTGAGGAAGCCACGGACTATGCCGGACAGCTACATCATCGAAGTCGATTCGCAGACCGCAGGTATCGTCGTTCGTTCTTCTGGAGGCTACTGCTTCTTCGCCTCATCGCACCGTTTCAACCGTCTCGAAGGCCAGCTCTTCCGCAACGCCCGCGAAGCCGAGCGCGCCGCGCGCAGGCTGGTGAATGGCGACGTGAAGGAGGCGGCGTAACTGTCATTCCGGCCCGCGAGGCGTGGTCGGAATTTTTTGCCGCCCTTGATGTTGCTGCCTTCTTCCTTCTCCCCTCATGTCCGCCGAAGCCTTGGCGAAGGCGGATGCGGGAGAAGGTGGCGCGAAGCGCCGGATAAGGGGTTGGCTCCGCGAATTCAATAGAGAGTTAGACCCGCGGATAGATACCCCTCACCCGGCTTCGCTTTGCGAAGCCACCCTCTCCCGCAAGGGGAGAGGGGAAAGACGTGATCACAACTTCGTCGCCGCCCGCGACAACAGCTTCCACTCGTCGCCTTGCTTCTGCCAGTTCATCAGGATGTGAAGGTTGGTCGATACTTTTTTTCCATCGGCCGCCATCTCCTGCTCACCCAGCCAGTGGAAACGCACGATCGCTGCGGGGCCGACGACCTTGATGGTGGGATCCTTGTATTCGATGGACAGAAACTTCGATTTGCCGTCGGTGGCGTTGGCGATGAACGCCGCCTTGTCTTCGACCTTGCCGCTGGAATGGCTGTAGCTCAGTTCCTCCGCGCAGAGCGCGCCGAGCGCCTTGGGATCGGCCGCGATCTGGGCGAGGCGGAAGGCCTCGACCCTCTTCGCCACGGCGTCCTCGTCTGCCGAAGCGGCGAGCGCCGGCGTGGCGAACGCAAGCGTGGACACGGCGAGCGTCGAGAGAGCCAGATCCCGTCGGTTGATCGTCATCGTTTCCTCCTTTTTGATCTTGCAATCAGTGTTGCAGTCGCACGCGACTTTGTCGAGTGTCACCTGCCTCATGTGGATGCGTCATTGCGCGATCGAGGCCGTATTGATACGCCTTCCGCATCGATGCGCCGCGCATTTGGGAAAGTACGGAAATGATCGAGACCAAACACGATGGAATGGGCCGGGCGCTGTTGTTCGACATCGACGGCACGCTCGCCGACACCGATCCGTTGCACTTGAAGGCTTTCAACCAGGTGCTCGGCCCGCACGGACACGTCTTCGATCACGCACGTTTCTCCCTCGAGCTGCAGGGCTTCGCCAATGTCGCCATCGGCGATCGCTTTCTGCCCCACGAGGCGCCGGAGCGGCGCGCCCTCATCCTCGAAGAGAAGGAGGAGGTCTTCCGCACGCTGGTGGCCGGGCAGATCGCGCCCCTGCCGGGCCTGATGGCGCTGCTCGACCGCGCCGATGGCGCCGGCATTCCCATGGTTGCGGTGACCAACGCGCCGCGTCTCAACGCCGAGCTGCTGCTCTCAGGACTCGGCATCACGCATCGTTTCAAGGCGCTGGTGATCGGCGCCGAGCTGCCGCACGGCAAGCCGCATCCGCTGCCCTATCAGGAGGGGCTGCGTTTCGTCGGCGCGAGCCCGCGAGCCTCGATCGCATTCGAGGACTCCCGCACCGGCGTGCAGTCCGCAACGGCCGCCGGCATTCCGACTGTCGGCATCCGCACCAGCCTCAGCCATGCTGACCTGGTTGGAGCAGGCGCGGTCGCCTCCGCCAGCGCGTTCGACGACCCGACGCTGCTCGCACGTCTTGCAAGTGCCATGGGGTGGTAAGAATGGCATGGTGAGGACCTTCATCCGTCAACCGTGATCGGCGTCCGCATTGACCGCAGGCGCGAACCGCCGCACCATGCATCATTCTGATTTGAGGCCTTTGCCGTGACCGGATTGACCCATCGCCAAGCCGAAATCCTCAACATCGCGCGCGCCTCCGGCCGCGTCATGGTCGAGGAGCTGGCGCGCCGCTTCGAGGTGTCGGCGCAGACCATCCGCAAGGATCTCAACGATCTCTGTGAGCGGCGTTCGCTGACCCGCATCCATGGCGGCGCCATCATCGCCTCGGGCGTGGAAAACCTCGCCTATGAGGCGCGCCGCTTCGTCGCCGCCGACGAGAAGAAGGCGATTGGCGCTGCCGCCGCCTCGCTGATCCCGAACGGCTGCTCGCTCTTCATCAACATCGGCACCACGACGGAGGAGGTGGCGAGCGCGCTGACCTCGCATGAGGATCTGCTCGTCATCACCAACAACCTCAATGTCGCCATGCTGCTCTACCGCCATCCGCGCATCGAGGTGGTGGTCGCCGGCGGCACGGTGCGGCGCGCCGATGGCGCCGTGGTCGGCTCGACCGCGACGCAGCTGATCGGACAGTTCAAGGTCGACTATGCCATCATCGGCGCCTCGGCGATCGACGAGGAGGGCGCGCTGCTCGACTTCGACTACCGCGAGGTGCAGGTGGCGCAGGCCATCATCGCCAATGCCCGCAGCGTCATGCTGGTCGCCGATTCCACAAAACTTCGCCGCAGCGCGCCGGTGCGCATCGCCCACATCACCCAGATCCAGACCTTCGTCACCGACCAGGAGCTGCCCGAGCGCCTCGCCACCATCTGCCACAGCAAGGGCATCGAGGTGGTCGAGGCGATGCCGAAGGGCGCGGAGGTCGACGATGCGTCGGCCGAGGTGCAGGATGCCGCACCGGAAGCCGCACCAGTGGTGCGGCTGAGATAGAGGCTAAGCGTCGTCCCAGGGGTTGAGCAGCGGAACGCCGAAGGCCGCAAAATCCTTCACGTTGCGTGTGACGAGTGTGAGATCGTTGACCAGCGCAGTCGCCGCAAAGAAGCCGTCCATGACGGACAATGCGACGCCGCTCTTGCGGCTCTGCGCCATGAGGTCACCCCAACGCTCGGCCACTGTTTGGTCGATCGGCAGGACGCGCTCGGCAAATCGCGCAGGCAAATCGTGGGCAAGCCAGACGGCCAGCGCGGTGCGTCGGCGACCATCCTCAAGCAATGCGATGCCACGGCGAAGCTCGGCGATCGAGGCGACGCTGATGAACGCACGGTCCTCATCGATCCTATCCAGCCATGCCACAACTTTTGGCGAAGGCGCGGGCCGCTGAACTTCCGAAAGCACGTTGGTGTCCAGCAAAAGGTTCATGGCACTTCGTCGCGTGGCGCGTCGTGCAGCCGGTCGAGTTCAAGGTCGGCGCCGCGCAACGGCGAGGCCAGCAGGAATTCGGCCAGGGTGCCCTTGCGCGCTGTCTTGCGCGCCCATTCCTCGACGGAAACGATGACGGCATTCGGCTTGCCGTGACGGGTAATGACCTGCGGGCCGGTCTGGGCGCGGTCGAGCACCTCGGACAGTCGCGCCTTGGCATTGGCCAACGTCCAGCTGTCATTCGTTGGAAGCGCGTCGGGTTCAACGTTACGATTGACCATAGGGATAAACCATTTTGACTAGTATGACTATAATCGCTCGACGCTGACCAATCAAGGTGCTGGTGCCTCCCAAATCGCCGTGGCGCTGCCCAACATGAACTCCTCTTGCTCACCAAGAAACTTCCGCTTTCGCTTCCTTTCGCCTCTCTTTCATCTTGCTTTCGTTTTTCGGTGTGATCTAATCAAAAGCGAAAGTAGCCGCTTGATGAACGAGCGGTCGCCGGGGGATGCGTCTGTTGGAGCGTATTTTCGATCTCGCCATCATCGGAGGCGGTGTTAACGGCTGCGGCATTGCGCGTGACGCGGTGGGCCGCGGCAATACCGTTTTCCTGTGCGAAATGAACGATCTGGCGAGCGGGACATCGTCGTGGTCGACCAAGCTCGTGCATGGCGGCCTGCGCTATCTCGAATATTACGAGTTTCGGCTGGTCCGCGAGGCCCTGATCGAGCGCGAGATCCTCTGGGGCATCGCGCCCCACATCATCCGGCCCCTGCGATTCGTTCTGCCGCATCACGCCGGCCTGCGCCCGGCCTGGCTGCTGCGCCTCGGCCTCTTCCTCTATGATCACATCGGCGGCCGTCACCTGTTGCCGGCGACCCGCTCGGTCGATCTCAAGCGCGATGAGGTCGGCAAGCCGCTGATCCCGAACCGCTACAGCCGCGCCTTCGAATATTCGGACTGCTTCGTCGACGACGCCCGCCTCGTCGTGCTCAATGCGCGCGATGCCGCCGACAAGGGCGCCGAGATCCGCACCCGAACCCGCGCCACCGAGATTCGCCAGTCGGACGGCGTCTGGACCGTCAGCATGGTCGATACGCTGACCGGCGCGCGCTCGCAGATCCAGGCCAAGGCGCTGATCAATGCTGGCGGACCCTGGGTCGAGGACGTGCTCGGCCGCGGCGCCGGCGTGAATGCGAAAGCCAAGGTGCGCCTGGTGCAGGGCTCGCACATCGTCGTGAAGAAGCTCTACGACCACGACCGCGCCTACATGTTCCAGAATGCCGATGGCCGCATCATCTTCGTGATCCCGTACCAGGACGACTTCACGCTGATCGGCACCACCGACCGCGACTATGACGGCGATCCCGCCAAGGTGAAGGCGACGACTGAAGAGATCGAGTATCTCTGCAAGGCGGCCAGCGAATATCTGGCCAAGCCTGTCGCGCCCACCGACGTGGTCTGGACCTATTCCGGCGTGCGTCCGCTCTATGACGACGGCGCCAGCGAGGCCAAGGCCGCGACGCGCGACTACGTGTTCGAGCTCGACACGCCCGGCGGCGTGCCGCTGCTGTCGATCTATGGCGGCAAGATCACGACCTATCGCAGGCTCGCCGAAGAGGCCTTGGAGCGCCTTGCGCCTTACTTGCGCAGTGCGAAAGCGCGCGAAGGCTGGACCGGCAAATGGCCGCTGCCGGGCGGTGACATGAACGTATCCGACATCGACGGCCTGATCGCCGAGCTGCAGCGCGGCTATCCCTTCCTCAGCCATGAGCATGCGCGGCGCCTGGCGCGCGCCTATGGCACCCGTGCCATCAAGCTGCTCGGCGATGCAAAATCGGCTGCGGATCTCGGCCAGGCCTTTGGCGCCACGCTAACCGAGCGCGAGGTCCGCTATCTCATGGCCAACGAATGGGCCGTCACCGCCGACGACGTGGTCTGGCGCCGTTCCAAGCTCGGCCTGCGACTATCTGCCGACGAGATCGCGACCCTCGACGACTGGATCAGGAGCCATGCCGTGGAGCAAAGTCCCCTGCTGGAAACGGGAGGACGCTCATGACCGTGACACTCGATCACGTGACCCGGACCGTGGAAGGCGTGCCGCACATCCGTGACGTCTCGCTGACGCTCGAGAGCGGTACGCTCAACGTGCTGCTCGGGCCGACGCTGTCAGGCAAGACCTCGATCATGCGGTTGCTCGCCGGCCTCGACAAGCCGACCACGGGCAAGGTGTTCGTCAACGGCAAGGACGTCACCGGCGCCGACGTGCGCCAGCGCTCGGTCGCGATGGTGTACCAGCAGTTCATCAACTACCCCTCGCTCACGGTCTACGAGAACATCGCCTCGCCCCTGCGCGTGCAGGGCAAGCCGCGCGACGAGATCGAGGCGCGCGTCGCCGAGGCTGCAAAGCTGCTGCGGCTCGAGCCGTTCCTGAAGCGCACGCCGCTCCAGCTCTCCGGCGGCCAGCAGCAGCGCACCGCGATCGCACGCGCGCTGGTCAAGGGCGCCGACCTCGTGCTGCTCGACGAGCCGCTCGCCAATCTCGACTACAAGCTGCGCGAGGAGCTGCGGGCGGAGCTGCCGCGCATCTTCGAGGCCTCCGGCGCGATCTTCGTCTATGCCACAACCGAGCCGACCGAGGCGCTGCTGCTCGGCGGCAACACGGTGTGCATGTGGGAGGGCCAGGCGCTGCAGATGGGTGAGACCACCAATGTCTATCGCCGGCCGCAGACCTTGCGCGTTGCGCAGGTGTTTTCGGATCCGCCGCTGAATCTCGTGGGCCTCGAGAAGGGGAACGGCATGGTCCAATATGCGGGCGGGAGTGCAGCGCCCGCGTCCGGGCTTTATGCCGGTCTGCCCGACGGCTTCTATCGCGTCGGCTTTCGTGCCCATCAGCTCGGGCTTGCCAATGGCGAGGCCGACCGTCACGCCTTCCACGCCACTGTCACGGTGACCGAGATCACGGGTTCGGAGAGCTTCGTGCATCTGACCCGCGACGGATCGAATTGGGTGGCGGTGCTGCACGGCGTGCACGAGTTCGAGCCGGGCCAGATGCTCGATGCCGTGCTCGATCCCAATGATGTCTTCGTCTTCGATGCCGCCGACCGTCTGGTCGCGGCACCGGGCTCTTAGGAGGGAGATGCGCCATGGCCCGCATTGACCTCGTCGATCTCGCCCATTCCTACGGCGGCAACGATGCGCCGCAGGAGAGCTTTGCGCTCAAGCCTGTCACCATGACCTGGCGGCAGGGCGGCGCCTATGCGCTGCTCGGCCCCTCCGGCTGCGGCAAGACCACGCTGCTGAACGTCATCTCCGGCATCATCACGCCGTCGCGGGGGAAGATCCTGTTCGACGGCAAGGACATCACACCGCTGTCAACCCAGAAGCGCAACATCGCGCAGGTGTTCCAGTTTCCGGTGATCTACGACACCATGACGGTGGGGGAGAACCTGGCGTTTCCGCTGAAGAATCGCGGCGTGCCGAAGGCCGACATTGACAGGCGCGTCGCCGAGATCGGTCGCCTGCTCGATCTCGAGCCCTATCTGAACCGCAAGGCCACGCGCCTGACCGCCGACGCCAAGCAGAAGATCTCGCTCGGCCGCGGTCTCGTGCGCAACGACGTTGCCGCCGTGCTGTTCGACGAGCCGCTGACGGTGATCGATCCCGAGCTGAAATGGCAGCTCCGCTCCAAGCTGAAGGCGCTGCATCGCGAGCTCGACCTCACGATGATCTATGTCACCCATGACCAGACCGAGGCGCTGACCTTCGCCGACACCGTCGTGGTCATGCATGACGGTCGCGTGGTGCAGAGCGGCACGCCGGCCGAGCTGTTCGACAAGCCGGCGCATACGTTCGTCGGCTATTTCATCGGTTCGCCCGGCATGAACATCCTGCCGGCCGAGGTGAGGGGGCGCGAGGCCAGGATCGACGGCCACGTCATCGCGCTGAACCGCAGCTACGACAACCTGCCTGCAGGGGCGAAGATCGAGATCGGCGTCCGTCCCGAATTCGTCGAGGTGGTCGCGCCCGCACCTGGCCTGCTCACCGCCAGGATCGAGCGCATCGACGATCTCGGCCGCATCCGCTTCGCGCGCGTGCGCGTCGTCGACGCCAAGCTCGCGGCGCGCGCTCCTGGCGGCTTCACCAGCGCGGACGGTACCGCCGGGCTGAAATTCGATCCGTCGCACGTCCACGTCTATGCCGACAGCCTTCTGGTGGAGGGAGCCGCCTGATGGACAAGACCGTCAACCAAAAAGCCTGGTTCCTGGTGCTGCCGGTGTTCCTGGTCGTCGCCTTCTCGGCGGTGCTGCCGCTGATGACGGTGGTGAACTATTCGATGCAGGACACCTTCGGCAACAACCAGTTCTTCTGGAACGGCGTGGGCTGGTTCAAGGAGCTGCTCGATCCCTCCACCGACCTCGGCGGCCGCTTCCTCGCCTCGCTCGGCCGCAACCTGTTCTTCTCGCTCGTCATCCTGGCCATCGAGGTGCCGCTCGGCATCGTCGTCGCGTTGTCGATGCCGCGCGAGGGCTGGACCGTCGCAGCCTGCCTCGTCATTCTCGCGCTGCCGCTGCTGATCCCCTGGAACGTGGTCGGCACCATCTGGCAGATCTTCGGGCGTCCCGACATCGGCCTGCTCGGCTACGTCCTCAATGCCATGGGCTTCGATTACAATTACGTCTCCAACGACGTCGATGCCTGGTTCACGGTCATCGTGATGGACGTCTGGCACTGGACCAGCCTCGTCGCGCTGCTGTGCTATGCCGGCCTGAAGTCGATTCCCGAAGCCTATTACCAGGCCGCGCAGATCGACGGCGCCTCGCGCTGGGCCGTGTTCAAGGCGATCCAGCTGCCGAAGATGAACCGCGTGCTCTTGATCGCGGTGCTGCTGCGCTTCATGGACAGCTTCATGATCTACACCGAGCCGTTCGTCGTCACCGGTGGCGGGCCCGGCAATTCCACCACCTTCGTGTCGATCGAGCTGGTCAAGATTGCGCTCGGCCAGTTCGACCTCGGCAAGGCCGCGGCGCTGTCGCTGGTCTACAACCTCATCATCCTGATCGTCTGCTGGATCTTCTACACCGTCATGACCAATGCCGGTGTCGAACGCAAAGTCCAGGCTTCGAGCGAGCCGGCGGCGGAGCCCAAGCCCGCGGCCGCGCTCAAGCCCGTGCCCGCACTCGAGCCAAGGGAAGGAGTGGCCTGATGCATTCGATCCCCGGCCGTCGCCTCATCATGGGGCTGTTCCTGATCTTCCTGCTGCTGCCGATCTACTGGCTCGTCAACATGAGCTTCAAGACCAACAGCGAGATCGTCTCGACGATGACGCTGTGGCCGCACACTCCGACGCTGCAGCACTACAAGCGCATCTTCACCGACGAGAGCTGGTATTCGGGCTACATCAATTCGCTCGAATACGTCGTCCTCAACACCATCATCTCGATCGCCGTGGCGCTGCCGGCGGCTTACGCCTTCTCGCGCTACCGTTTCCTCGGTGACAAGCATTTATTCTTCTGGCTGTTGTCGAACCGCATGGCGCCGGCGGCGGTCTATGCGCTGCCGTTCTTCAATCTCTATTCGGCGATCGGCCTGTTCGACACCCCCTGGGCCGTCGCGCTCGCGCACTGCATCTTCAACGTGCCGCTCGCGGTGTGGATCCTCGAAGGCTTCGTCTCCGGCGTGCCGCGCGAGATCGACGAGACCGCGTTCCTCGACGGCTATTCCTTCCCGCGCTTCTTCATCAAGATCCTGGTGCCGCTGATCGCGAGCGGCATCGGCGTCGCCGCCTTCTTCTGCTTCATGTTTTCCTGGGTCGAGCTCTTGCTCGCGCGCACGCTGACGTCGGTGCATGCCAAGCCGATCGCAGCGATCATGACGCGTACGGTGTCGGCGGCCGGCATGGATTGGGGCCTGCTCGCCGCCGCCGGGGTGCTCACCATTATTCCGGGCGCGCTGGTGATCTGGTTCGTCCGCAACTACATCGCGCGCGGTTTCGCGCTCGGCCGCGTCTGAGGAGGCATCGATGGAATCCATCGCATGGATGGCCTGGACGCTGCCGACCGCGATCTTCTTCGCCGCGCTCGCCTGCACGCTTCTCGTGATGACCTGGCTCGCCGCGGTCTATCCCGAGGCCGAGCGTGTCGGCGTGCTGCGCATCCCGACCACGCGCGGCGATCGACTGTTCATCTCGCTGATCGCGGCCGCCGTCATCCACCTCGCATGGATCGGCCTCGTCGGCACCGATGCGGTCGCTACGCTGCCTATCGGCGAGGAGGGGTTTGAAATCTCGAGCCTGTGGCTCGCATCAGGAATTTCGCTGGTCACGGCCGCGCTCATTTTCCGCACGGTCTGAAGCTTGCGAAGGGACGGCCAGATCCGGGACCAACCCGGGCCTGTATAAAAGTTTGTCGCTGCAACGGAGGAACAACATGCGACAGTTTAGGAGAAGGAAAGGTCCATTGACCAAGAATAGTTTTCTGACCATGTCCAGCGCCGCTGCGATCATCGCGGTGTCGTTCGCCGTCTCGGCGCCGGTTCGCGCCGCCGACGAGGCCGTGATCCAGAAGTGGATCGCGGAATTCACGCCTTCGACGCTGTCGAAGGAAGACCAGAAGAAGGAGCTGGAGTGGTTCGCCAAGGCCGCCGAGCCCTTCAAGGGCATGGAGATCAACGTCGTCTCCGAGACGATCACGACTCATGAATACGAGGCGCAGACGCTCGCCAAGGCATTCTCCGAGCTCACCGGCATCAAGCTGAAGCACGATCTCATCCAGGAAGGTGACGTCGTCGAGAAGCTCCAGACCCAGATGCAATCGGGCAAGAACGTCTATGACGGCTGGATCAACGACTCCGACCTGATCGGCACGCATTTCCGCTACGGCCAGACCATTGCGCTGTCGGACTACATGACCGGCGAGGGCAAGGACGTCACCAACCCCATGCTCGACGTCAACGACTTCATCGGCAAGTCGTTCGGCACCGGGCCGGACGGCAAGCTCTACCAGCTGCCCGACCAGCAGTTCGCGAACCTCTACTGGTTCCGCTACGACTGGTTCACCAATGCCGACTACAAGGCCAAGTTCAAGGCCAAGTATGGCTACGAGCTCGGCGTGCCCGTGAACTGGTCGGCTTATGAAGACATCGCCGAGTTCTTCACCAACGACATCAAGGAGATCAACGGCGTCAAGGTCTACGGCCATATGGACTATGGCAAGAAGGACCCCTCGCTCGGATGGCGCTTCACCGACGCTTGGCTGTCGATGGCCGGCAACGGTGACAAGGGCATTCCGAACGGTCTGCCGGTCGACGAATGGGGCATCCGGATGGAGGGCTGCCGCCCGGTCGGCTCTTCGGTGGAGCGTGGCGGCGACACCAATGGTCCGGCCGCAGTCTACTCGATCACGAAGTATCTCGACTGGATGAAGAAGTACGCCCCGCCGCAGGCGCAGGGCATGACCTTCTCCGAGTCCGGCCCCGTGCCGTCGCAGGGCAACATCGCCCAGCAGATGTTCTGGTACACCGCCTTCACTGCCGACATGGTGAAGCCGGGTCTGCCGGTGGTGAATGCGGACGGTACGCCGAAGTGGCGTATGGCTCCGTCGCCGCACGGCTCCTATTGGAAGGAAGGCATGAAGCTCGGCTACCAGGACGCTGGCTCCGCCACGCTGCTGAAGTCGACTCCGCCGGATCGCCGCAAGGCAGCCTGGCTCTATCTCCAGTTCATCGTCTCCAAGTCGGTGAGCTTGAAGAAGAGCCATGTCGGTCTCACCTTCATCCGTGAATCCGACATCTGGGACAAGTCGTTCACCGAGCGTGCGCCGAAGCTCGGCGGCCTGATCGAGTTCTACCGCTCGCCCGCGCGCGTGCAGTGGACCCCGACCGGCAACAACGTGCCCGACTATCCGAAGCTCGCGCAGCTGTGGTGGCAGAACATCGGCGATGCGTCGTCCGGTGCGAAGACGCCGCAGCAGGCGATGGATGCTCTCGCGGCGGCCCAGGACTCCGTGCTGGAGCGTCTGGAGAAGTCCGGCGTGCAGGGCGCCTGCGGTCCGAAGCTGCACAAGAAGGAGTCGGCCGAGTACTGGTTCGCCAAGGCCCAGAAGGACGGCACCATCGCGCCGCAGCGCAAGCTCGCCAACGAGAAGCCGAAGGGCGAGACGGTGGACTACGACACCCTGATCAAGTCGTGGCCCGCCACTCCGCCCAAGCGCGCGGAAGTGAAGTAAGCGGCGCTTAGAGCGATATCAAACACGAAAGGCCGGGAGCGATCCCGGCCTTTTTGTTTTGTCGTTGTGGTGCGAGGGTTTTTCACACCCTCGGTGTCATTGCCCGCCTAGTGCGCAATTGCGCACAGGGGCGGGCAATCCAGTATTCCAGAGACGGTCGTGGTTGAACCGAGAAGCCGCGGCGTACTGGATGCCCCGCCTTCGCGGGGCATGACAGCGTCATGTGTGGAGAAGAACCTACTCCGCCGGCTCGGCCGCCAGCGTCGGGTAATCCGTGTAGCCCTTCGCACCACCACCGTAGAACGTGTTCTTGTCCCAATCGTTCAGCGCCGCTCCCTGCTTCAGCCGCTCGACCAGGTCGGGGTTGGAGATGAACGGCTTGCCGAAGGCGATGAGGTCGGCGGCGTTCGCCTCCAGCACTTTGCTGGCGAGGTCGAAATCGTAGCCATTGTTGGCGACGTAGGCGCCCGAGAAGCGCTTGCGCAACGACGCATAGTCGAACGGCGCGATGTCGCGCGGCCCCCCGGTGGCGCCTTCGACCACATGGAGATAGACCAGCTTCAGCGCGCTGAGGCCGTCGACGATGTGATCGTACAGGGCCTGCGGGTTGGAATCCGAGATGTCGTTGGCCGGCGTCACCGGCGAGATGCGGATGCCGGTGCGCCCGGCGCCGGCCTCGGCGACGACGGCCTTGGAGACCTCCAGCATCAGCTTCGCGCGGTTCTCGATCGAGCCGCCATAGGCATCAGTGCGCTTGTTGGCGCCGTCCTTGGCGAACTGCTCGAGCAGATAGCCGTTGGCGCCGTGGATTTCGACGCCGTCGAAGCCGGCTTCCAGCGCGTTCTTCGTGGCGCGCTTGAAGTCGTCGATGATTCCGGGAATCTCGGAGAGCTCGAGCGCGCGCGGCTCGGAGACGTCGGCGAAGCCGCCGTTGACGAAGGTCTTGCCCTTGGCTCGGATCGCGCTCGGTCCCACCGGGGCTGCGCCATTCGCCTGCAGATCGACGTGCGAGATGCGGCCGACATGCCAGAGCTGGACGAAGATCTTGCCGCCGCGTTCATGCACCTTGTCGGTGACCTTGCGCCAGCCGGCGACCTGCTCCTTGCTATAGATGCCGGGCGTGTCCTGGTAGCCCTGACCTTGTTGCGAGACCTGGCTCGCCTCGGTAATCAGGAGGCCTGCGGATGCACGCTGGGCGTAATATTCGGCGGCGAGCGGACCGGGCACGAAGGTGCCGGGTACGGCACGGTTGCGCGTCAGCGGCGCCATGACGAGGCGGTTGGCCAGCGTGATCGGGCCGAGCTTGTAGGTCTCAAACAATTTGGTCGAACGGCTCATGGGAATGCTTCCGGGCGGTGAGAGGTCTCGAACAATTGTGCATCGCGACATCGGGCGCAAGGGATGAGCCATACGCAAAGTGCAGGCGAGCTACGCGGCAGGGCGCGCGTAGCATAATTCGTGTGCAATGTCGGCTACGACAGTGAAATCCCGCTGTCGCGGCCGTGCGATTTCAGAAATCAGTTCGCGCCGAGGAAATCGCGCTTGCCGATCTCAACGCCGTTGTGACGCAAGATGCCGTGGGCGATCGCGGCGTGGAAATAGAGGTTCGGCAGCGAGAACGAGCTCAGGAATTGCTGTCCCGTCATGGTGATGGTCTTGCCGGGGCCGATCGGAAAGGTGACGTCCTTGGCGTCGGCGCCCTCAAACTGCTCGGGCTTGAAGGATTTGACATAGTCGATCGTTTTCGCCAGCCGCTGCTTCAACTCCGCAAAGCTGGTTTCGGTGTCGGGCGTCGAGGGGACCTCGCTATGCGTCAGCCGCGCACAGCCTCTGGTCGGATAGTCGCTGACCAGCTGAATCTGCCGCGACAGCGGCAGCATGTCCGGGAAGAGGCGCGAGCCAAGCAGGACGCTGGGATCGATCTTCCTGGCCGCGCAATGCGCCTCAGCTTTGGTGAGCAGCCCGGTCACGCTGTTCAGCATCTGCAAATAGGCGGGGACGACGGCGTCGTAGAAGGACATGTGATGCTCGCTTCAAAGGGTGGGAAATCTCAGGAGAAAACCTGAGCCACTCACATGGGAGGCTCATGGAAAATTGCAATCGCGGAAAGCCGCTTGTGCGATGCGAAAATTCTACCGCACCGTCGTCTGGCGCAGGACCTGCGCCGTGCCGCCGCGCATGCGCGCAAGCAGCTCGGCGGTCGGCCAAGAATCCGCCGGCAGGCCGTACTTGATCTGCGTCGCCTTCACCGCGGCGCGGCTCTGCTGCCCCAGCACACCGTCGACCTTGCCGACGTTGAAGCCGGCGCGCACCAGCAGCTGCTGCAATTCCTTGAGCTCGTTGAACGGCAGCTGCGCGACCGGCGCAGCCGGCTTGCGCATCGGCGCGGCCCCGGCGATGCGCGAGGCGAGATAGCCCGCGGTGGTCGCGTAGATCAGCGAGTTGTTCCACTCGGTGTAGGCCGCGAAATTCGGATAGGCCATGAAGGCCGGCCCGAAGCGTCCCATCGGCAGCAGCACGGAGGCTGCGAGATTGTCGTTCGGCAAGGGCCGGCCGTCGGGATAGGTGACGCCGAGTTGCGCCCATGTCGAGCGCGGCTCGCGTATCGTGAGATCGGTCTTTTCCCACGGCAGGTTCGGCGGCACCTTGATCTCCTCCAGCCACGGCTCGCCGCGCCGCCACTTCAATCCGTTTGCGACGTAGTTCGCGGTCGAGCCGATCACGTCGGCCGGCGAGCGCAACAGGTCGCGCCGTCCGTCGCCGTCAAAGTCGACCGCGTAGTTGACGTAGTGCACGGGCAGGAATTGGGTCTGGCCGAGCTCGCCGGCCCAGGAGCCGATCATCTCGTCGGGATGCAGATCGCCGCGGTCGATGATCTTCAGCGCCGCGATGGTCTCGTTCACGAACATCTCCGAACGGCGGCAATCATAGGCGAGCGACACCAGCGATTTCAGCGTCGGCAAATTGCCCATGTTGGCGCCGAAATCGCTCTCAAGGCCCCAGAACGCGGCGATCACCGCGGGCGGCACGCCGTATTCCTTTTCCGCGCGCGCAAACGCCGCGGCGTATTGCTTGATGTGCTGCTGCCCGTTCTGCATGCGATAGGCCGCGGCCATGCGGCCGGCGAATTCGGTGAAGAGCTGTCCGAACACGCGCTGGCCGCGGTCGCGGTTGACGATGCCCTGGTCGTAGACGAGATAGGGCGATGCCTCCGCGATCGTGCGCTGCGACACGCCGGCGGCCACCGCCTGTTGCTTCACCTCGGTCAGGAAGCGATCGAAGCTCGCGCCATTGTGGCACGAGGCGGCGCGCGGCGAGGGGGCCTTCGGCACTGCGGGCTTGGCAGGAGGCGGAAGCATTTGGGCGGATGCCGTGGCCGTGCATGCGATAAGCGCGAGGGCCGCGATCGGAAATCGGGTCTGGACCATGGGGGTTCCGGCGGGGAAGGGCAGGCGTGGATTCGGCCGAAGTTTAGGGGAAGCGGCCGCCCCAGGCCATCCCCACCCTGCACCTGATCTGGAGGACGATAGGTCGCCCGCCTTGGTGCGCAGGGGCATGTATTCAGAAATCAAGCCATCGGCTCGGTTGGATCAATCCCGCCGAATCGGGGTTGACCTGTCGAAACCGTTACGGAAAGGCTCGTTCTGTGGCCGAGTTGCCTCCGGCGTCGACGCAGCGAACACCGGCCGTGCGAGCCGCAACCTCGCCCATGCTCACGGCCGGCGGCATCGTCCTAGCCATCGGAGCCCTCTATCTCGGCCGGGAAATCTTCGTTCCCTTTGCCCTTGCGATCCTGCTGAGCTTCGTTCTCACGCCCTTGGTCAATTGGCTGAGACGTTGGAAAGTGCCCCGCATTGCAGCGGTGCTAATTGCCGTTTCCATTGCCTTTATCGTCGTCGCAGGGATCGCCTTGGTCGTTGGGCGCCAACTGGTCCAGCTCGCCAGCAACCTTCCCAATTATCAGACCACCATCACCGAGAAGATCCGCTCGTTGCAAAGCTCCGCGCCGGGCGGCGGGGTCGTCGACGCCGTTACCACGACGATGCAGGATCTCGGCAGAGAGATCTCGGGAGATGAGAAAAAGTCGGCGGCAGCATCCTCCCGGCTTGGCACCGGTAGTGAGAGTCGGGAGCCTGTCACCGTGCGGGTGGAGCCGCCACAGCCGAGACCGCTGGAGCTCATTCGATCGGTCATAGGTCCATTGCTGGCACCGCTTGCGACTTCCGGGCTGGTCGTCATTTTCGTGATCTTCGTGCTGCTCGAGCGCGAAGACCTGCGCGACCGATTCATCAAGTTGGCCGGAGCCGGTGACCTTCAGAAGAGTACTCAGGCCATCAACGATGCTGCCTCGCGGGTCAGCCGCTATCTGCTGATGCAGCTCGTTGTCAATCTGACTTACGGCGTGCCGATCGGTGTTGCACTCTACTTTGTTGGCGTGCCGAACGCGATTCTTTGGGGCTTGCTCGCAGCGGTACTTCGATTCATTCCCTACCTCGGTCCTTTCCTGGCTGCTATATTTCCCGTTGCCCTGGCCATCGCCGTCGATCCAGGCTGGACGATGCTGTTCTGGGTCGTCGGTTTGTTCGTTACGGCTGAACTCGTCAGCAACAATGTTGTCGAGCCTTGGCTTTACGGATCCAGCACCGGGCTGTCGTCCCTCGCAATTATCATCGCCGCGATCTTTTGGACGATGCTGTGGGGACCCGTCGGGCTGTTTCTGGCGACACCTTTGACCGTCTGCCTCGTCGTCATGGGGCGCTACGTCCCGCAGTTGGAGTTCTTGGGCGTTCTGCTCGGCAGCGACCCTGTGCTCGCGCCGGAGGAGCAACTCTACCAGCGCCTATTGGCCGGCAACCTGGAGGAGGCGGTTGAGTTCGCCGAGAACTATGTCGACGAGTGTTCCTCGCGCGAGCTGTACGACAACGTCGGAATTCCGGCGCTGCGCCTGGCGGAGAATGATCGTCAGCGCAGCGGCATCGACACCAATTACCGGCGTCTTGTTGCGGATACGGCTATTTCGGTTGTCCGGGAGGTTGATGACCATATCCGCGAAAAAGCGAATGCAGTGGACGAGGGAAATCACACTGCGCAGCGACCATGCGTCCTCTGTCTCGCTGGACGCACGGAGCTCGATCATGCAGCGGCGGAGATGCTCGCGCAGGTGCTCGAGGAACGCACCATCGGCGCCAAGGTCTTGCCGCCGATCGCGGTCAGTCGGGGAGCATTGGAGCAACTCGATCTCCAGGGGGTCGACGTGGTGTGCCTGTCCTACTTTCACCCGCAGCCGCAGGTCTACGCCCGCTATGTCTTTCGTCGCCTGCGCCGTCGGGCTCCACAGGTGAAGCTTGCCGCCTGCTGCTGGAATTTGATCGCCGGAACGGAACAGACGGGAGAGCTCAAGACCCAGATGGCGGCCGACGCGGCATTCGCCTCTCTCCACGCATGCGTCGAGCAGGTTGAAGCATGGGTCGGTCGCGCGGCAGCTCTCGGCGATACGCCCCAGCTCACGGCCGACGCCGAACGTGCGCAGCTCGCCGCGCTGCGCGGACTTGGCTTGGACGCCTCGAAACGCCAGGACCTGGATGAGGCCTCCAGAAAGGTCGCGCAAGCGTTCAACGTTCCGATCGCGCTGGTGACATTGGTCGATCATATTCAGCTAACCGCCGTTGAAGCCCGCGCCCAAGAAGTTCAAGCAGGTCTGCCGAGCAATCACGAGGGCTCCCTCGACGCGCATGTGATCGCTGCAGGCGATATGCTGGTTTCGGAGGATGTGACCGGAGACCCGCGCTTCGCCGACGATCCGCATGTGCTGGAGCGAGGCATTCGCTTCTACGCGGGGGTCCCGCTCCGGACTTCATCCGGTCATGTTGTAGGCTGCCTTTGTGTAATTGATACTCAGCCGCGGGAGTTCACCGACCGGGATCGTGACCGCCTGCAGGAGATGGCGAAGCAATTGATGATCGATATCCAGAGCGCTCGAGTGGCCCCAGGCGTCGAGTCGGAAAGCTCGAGAGAGGTGCATCCCGCCCCCTAGCGGCGAGGAAGCCGACCTTGCCGCTAACAGTGGCGCTAGCCGAACAGCCGCATCAGCAGCGCCTTACCGACCGGGAGCGCCCTGACGCCCCGATAGGCCCGAACATATTCGCCGGCATAGAACGCCCTGATTGCATGCACGCGCGTGTCCATGCCTTCCGCGAACCGCACGGCAAATCCATCAATGGTCCGCCGCACCACGATGGCCGCGATCGAGCGGCCGTAGATTTGGCACTCGATGGTGCTCCCAACCGCCGGCGGATCGGGATCGATTAGCCGCGCACCGGTGATGGAGATATCGGCGAGCCGCGCCAGATGCGACCTGCCGTCCTGGCGCAGCAGCACCGGCTCGTTGCGATTGAAGCGCTCCGCCTTGCGCTTGCGCGGCTGCTCGATGCAGACGAAGCAGACCACGGTGAGGATGAACGCGTTGTAGAAGCTCCAGGCCAGCGCCAGTCCGCCATAGGCGATGTTCTCGCCGCGCTGCTGCAGGATGAAGGCATAAGCGATGGATGCGAGCGTGATGAAAAGTGCACAGCCGTAGATGCGCAGCAGCGGCCATTCGACGAAGCGTCGGTCGCGGTCGCCGCCTTTCGCGGTGACCTTGAACTTGTGTCCCTTCGGCTTCAACAGGCCGGTCGCCACCGCCTTGAGCACGGCAGGCGCGGCAATCAGTTGGGAGACATCAGTCATCATTGCGAGCGAGCGGCCGCGCGAAAGCCAGGCCATGCTGAGGCCGTTCCAGACATAGAAGGGCAGAAAGACCCGCAACAGCTCGCTCAGATCGGCCCGCACCGCCTGGATGCCGAACAGCAGGAACAGCCAGGGCACCACAAGGCCCGCCACTTTCGAGGTGTAGACCGCCGACCAACTCATGAAGGCGTCGGCCAGCGAGAGGCGGTCGATGAAGGGCAGCTTCGAGTCCCGCGAGAGCGGTCCGCTGCGGCCGCGCACGATCTGCATCAAGCCGAGGCACCAGCGGGCGCGCTGGGTGATGTATTCCTTCAGCCCTTCCGGCGCGAGCCCGATCGTCAGGCGCTCGTTGAGATAGATCGTATTGAGTCCGCGCTCCTTGAGGCGCAGCGTGACGAGATAGTCCTCCGTCACCGAATCGGTCGGAAAGCCGCCGATCCGCATCAGTCCGGAATAGCGGATGAGGGAGGAGGTGCCGCAGCAGAACGCGACGCCCCAGGCGTCCTTGGCCGGCATCAGGATGTCGAAGAAGAAGCGCTGCTCGTCGGGCCAGACGTCGGTCGCGGCGAGGTTGGTCTGGATCGGGTCGGGATTGATGAAGTGCTGCGGGGTCTGGACCACGCCGACCGACGCATCGTCCATGAGCGAGACGGTGCGCGCAAGGAAATCGGGCCGCGGCACGAAGTCCGCATCGAGAATGGCGACGAACTGCGGCCGCTCCGGCAGCGCCCCGACATGCCTCAGTGCGTGATTGATGTTGCCTGCTTTGGCGTGCTGGTTGTCGGGCCGCGTCAGATAGTGGCAGCCGAGCTCGCCGGACAGCCGCCGCAGCCAGGGCCGCCTTCCGTCGTCGAGCACCCAGACGCGGTAATTGCCGTAGTCCATGCCCGTCGCGCCGATGATCGTGCGCTCGAGGATCCCTCGTTCCTCGTTGTAGGTGCAGATGAAGACGTCGATCAGCGGCGCGCCCGGATCGGTGGTGCGGCCGTCGACCTTCGCTGCACCGGTGCGGTCGCGCGTCCGGCTCAGGAACAGCAGCGACAACGCGACCGCGACGAGCGAGGCCGCCTCCAGCAGCATGAAGGGGTAGCCGATCACGGCATCGACGGTCAGGCGCGGCGGCGGAAGCGTCGACATGATCCGCCAATAGAGATAGCGCAGCAGCAAGGTCACCGAGACAATGGCCAGGAACGAGCGTGCCATCGTGCTGTCGCGCCTCAGCGGCGGTACGATCGCCATGAAGGCGCCGAGCGCGATCAGGCCGGGCGTCAGCGCCGCCGTCACGGTGCGGTCTCGTGCCGTGCAAACACCACGCGGCCGGTGCGGCCGACCGTGCAGGCGCGAGCTGCGGCATCGCGCGAGGCCACGGTCACACGATAGGGCTCCTTGCTCAGCGCATCCGGATTGATGGCGAGATTGGCCGGCGCGCCGGCAGCGCCGGTCAGGTTGACCACGGTGCCGGAGATCGGCTCGCCGCCGTCATTGGGCTCGAACGTCGCGTGGTCGCCGAGCTGCAGGCGGTTGTAGACGTTCTCGGTGACATTGGCGGTGATCACGGCGCCGCTGCAATCGAGCACTTTGAGCAACGGCTGGCCTGCCTGCACGTCCTCGCCCGGCGATGTCATCATTTCCCAGACGCGGCCTGCGACGGGTGTCGTAATGTTGGCTTCGGTGAGATCCGCGAACCGGACCTCCTCGACGATGATCTCGTTGGCGAGCCAGGCGATCTCCGTGTCGGTGCGCGCGAGATCGGCCTCGAGGTCGCCGGCACGCTGGCGCATCTCTTCCTCGCGCTGAACCGAGCTTGGCCGGTCGTTGTAGCTGTCGCCGAGGAAGGATCCGTTCCGTGCCGCGGCGAGCTCGACCTTGGCCGCGTCCAGCCGCTTGCGCGCACCGAGCTCGGTCTGTTGCGACACCGAGAGCTCGCGCGTCAGACGTGCCAGTTCGACGGTCGAGACATTGCCCGATTTTGCCAGTGAGGAGGCGCGCTCGACGGCGGCACTGGCCTCGTCCCGCCGCGCCGCCGCCGCCTCGATCGAGTCTGGATCTCCGCGATGCGGGCCTCGAGCTGGAGCACGCGTCCGTCGCGAAACAGCGCGGCCTGCCGCGCCAGATCCTTTTGTGCCGCCTGAGCCGAAGCGAGCTTCGCCGCAAGGCTCGGCCGTTCGTTCTCCAGGCGCGATTTCTGCCGCCGGAGATCGTCGAGCCGCGTGCGATCGCCGCGCGAGTTGAAGACGCGCAGGACGACGGTCCCGGCTTCGAGCTTGGCTTGGTCAGTGACGCGCTGGGCGGCCGCGACGCGGCCACCGATCGGGGTGCGCAAGGTGACGAGGCGGGAATTCAGCACGGCTTCGACGCTCGAATTTTCCCAGATCGCGCGCAGCGGCAGCCAGCCGAACACGGCGACGATGGCGAGCCCGATCGCGACCTTGGCTCCGCGCCGCAGATACGGCCAGCGGCGTCCCGATTCTTGCCCGCTCTGCGTCGTGGAAGCATGGTCGGACTCGTCATTGGTGAAGAGGTGCTCGTGCAGGGAGTCCTGCAAACCCTTCGCATCAGTTCTGGCGTCGTGAGGGGAGGGGGCGGATGAGGGGGCGACGGAGGCGGCGCTCGAGCGGTCTACCATGGCGGTCACCTTGCTGACGGGAGGCCAACGGGAACCCGGTCAATGCACAAGGCCAATGCCGCGTGCCCGGTTACCGCGAGTTATGCGGAAATTGCGCTTTCCAGGTTGCTAAGCCTCCGCGTGTGTTTTTGCGCAAATCCCGGTCAAGCTTTAGTGGCGGCGGAAAGGCTGGCTGGCGCCGCTGGCGTCTGCGGCTCCACGACGCACGAACCTTGCAGCCGGCGGCCGCATTCATACTTCGAAGGTGCCGGCCAGAGGTTCGCCCGCGGCCGCCCCAGGAGACGGCCATGAACTATTTTCGTACCGCAATGCTGCTCGCTGGCCTGACCGCCCTGTTCATGGGCGTCGGCTATCTGATCGGAGGCGCCTCGGGCGCCATGATCGCGCTCGTCATTGCCGCCGCAACCAACCTCTTCACCTACTGGAACTCCGACCGCATGGTGCTGTCGATGTACGGCGCCCATGAGGTCGATCGTTCGACCGCGCCGGAGCTGGTCGGCCTCGTCGCCGAGCTTGCGGGCCGTGCCGGCCTGCCGATGCCGCGCGTGTTCGTGATGGATGAGATCCAGCCCAACGCGTTCGCCACCGGCCGCAATCCGGAAAACGCCGCGGTCGCCGTCACCACCGGTCTGATGAACCAGCTCAGCCGCGAGGAGCTCGCCGGCGTGATTGCGCACGAGCTCGCGCATATCAAGCATCACGACACGCTGCTGATGACGATCACCGCGACCATCGCCGGTGCGATCTCGATGCTGGCGCAGTTCGGCATGTTCTTTGGCGGCAATCGCGACAACAACAGCGGTCCGGGCATCATCGGCTCGATCCTGTTGATGATCCTCGCTCCGCTCGGTGCCATGCTGGTGCAGATGGCGATCAGCCGGACCCGCGAATATGCCGCCGACAATCTCGGTGCGCGCATCGTGGGACAGCCGATGTGGCTGGCCTCTGCGCTGGTGAAGATCGAGGGCGCCGCGCACCAGGTCCCGAACTACGAGGCCGAGCGAAACCCTGCGACCGCGCACATGTTCATCATCAATCCGCTGTCGGGCCACGGGGTGGACAACCTGTTCGCCACCCACCCCTCGACGCAGAACCGCGTCGCCGCGCTCCAGCAACTGGCGGCCGAGCTCGGCGCGCGCGCGGCGCCGTCGGTCGGCGCCAACGAGAACTATCCACCGCGCGGGCCGTGGGGCCGCTCCTCCTCACGTCGTAGTCCCTGGGGCTGACGGAGCCGGCAAGGATTGCGTCTGGCTTTGTGATCTGGCGCACACAGGGGGGGCCGCGACCAGTGTTAACTCCTCGGCGTGACCATTCCTTCGAAAGGGGATGGGTGGCCGGCGCGCTGCCGGCCACCGTCGAAGATGACCAGAATTGCCGTACCATTGCTGATCGTCCTTTGCGTGCTCGTCGGCTTGTCCACGCACATGGTCGTCAATTGCGGCGACGAGGATGATCCCGACATCTGCTCGGCCGTGATCGGCTTCTCGCCGCTGCGCGGCTCGCTGATCGCCTTCGCCTATGCGGGACGTGGACGGATCGCGCTGCGTCACGGCGACTTCAAGCGGGCGATCGCCGATTTCGACGAGGCCATCCACCTCAATCCCAACCGCGCTTCGCTCTATCGCGACCGGGCGCTGGCGCGCCGGCAGAACGGCGACTTCGAGCTTGCCATTGCGGATTACGACGAGGCGATCGCGCACGATCCCAAGCGCGCGGCACCTTATCACCAGCGCGGTCTCGCGCTCGCCGCAATGGGCGATCTCGACCGCGCCATACTGAGCTACAGCACGGCGGTCCGCCTCGACCCCACCGATGCGCAGGCCCGTCTCGACCGCGGCCTTGCGTTCCTCGCCCGCGGCCAGACGGACGACGCCCGCGCCGATTTCGAGGCCGCGCTGGCGCTGCCCGCCGGCAAGGACGGTCGCGCGCGAGAGGCCGCGCGCGCCAAGCTCGCGGAACTCGCCAGCGCCGAGCCGACACTGGTGGCCGCGCCGCGAAGATGAGGATCTGGCGCGGCATTTGCGGCGGCACCCTCTCACGTCTTTAGGACAGGTGGCTTGCCGCATAGCGGCGAGATCGGTGAGAGATGCGGAAAGCGAGACTGTCGCGGCTGTCTGCTGCGCGTATGAACCAATTCAACTAGTATTGAGTTGGATCAATACTGGCAGGGTCCAGAGTGCATCCATGTCGTGCGCCCCTGGAGGAGCTTCCAATGTGCAAATGGGCTTTGACGATTTTGACCCTGAGTATCGCTCTGACAGCGGGGCAGGCTCGAGCCCAAAAATATGACCCGGCTTATCCCGTTTGCTTGAACGTCATTTCTCGCGGAATGACGCCATACTACCGATGCAGCTTCACGACGATGGACCAATGCAGGGCGTCGGCAAACGGCCAGATGTGCGTCCTCAATCCCTACTACGCCGGTCCTCCGGCGAGAGGAAACGCTCGGCGGCATCATCGCCAGACCTACGCGCCACCGAGGCCGCCGGTCCAGTACCGGGCGGTACCCTATAATCACTTCAATGAACCCTATTATGGGGCATCCCAAGGTTACGCGCCTGGCGAGAAAGAGCGCTTTCTCCAAAGTGTGAGGCAATACATGTGAGGGATGTCGCTCGACTGTTCGACCAGCCCATGCCTGGGGCGGAGGAATCGTTGAGGTCGCGGCCGGCCCGATTGCGGCGGCCGCTCGGGAGCGCGTCGCCAACGCGCAACGCGGCGATCCGATCAAGCCGGAGATGATTGGGAGATAGGTCGGCGAGCCTCCAGATCGCCAATCCCGTAGCGGCGATCGGTTCAACGGCAGGGCTATCGCATTTGGGAGTTTTTCCTTGCGGCCATCCTTCGAGACGCCCGCTTTGGCGGGCTCCTCAGGATGAGGGCGGAATGCGCGGCAGCAGTTTCAACGAGCACCGATGCTGATTAGCCTCATCCTGAGGAGGCGCGTCAGCGCCGTCTCGAAGGACGAGGCGCGTGCGCAGGCCGCCGCCGCAAGTCATATGCGATAGCCCTGGGTGCAACGACTACGTCTTCTTTTTCGCTTTGGCTTTCTTTGCGGCCTTCTTCGCCGGCTTCTCGTCCTTTGCCTTCTTCTCCGCTTTCACCGTAACAGGCGTGCTGGCGGCGAGGCGCATCGACCGCGCGTAGCTGTCGGCGACGTTATCGGCGGACATCTGCAGGCGCTTGGCGGCTGCAGTCACCTGCTCCATGGTGGCCTTGGCCATCATCTTGAAGCGCTCGCCGGTCTCCTTGCCCTTGGCCTTGGCCGCAAGGCTGTTGAAGCGATCCCGCCGCTCCTTGGCACGGGTCATCAGGCCCGCATGCAGCTGTCTGGCCAGTTGCCGGATCACGACATCCAGGTCGGCTTCCGCCATGGTCTCTCATCCCCTTCGAAAAACGGTATCGATGCGGGCGGGACTATGCAGATCGGACCCCGGCTTGGCAATTCCCGGCTGTGCGTCATCCGCAGCTTACCGAGCGTGCGAAACAAAAAAGCCGCGCTGTTCGCGCGGCTCTTTGGCTTGGCTTGGCGCCGTCCGCTCATTTCAGCGAGGCGACCGGGCCGTTCGAGGCCGCCGGCTCGGGGTCGAAGCCGAACACGCCGACCAGATATTTGTAATAGTCCGGCATCTTCTCCTTAAGCGCCTCGCGCGACTTCGGATCGTGGAATTCGCTCTTGCCGGCCAGGAAGATGCTGGCGGTCACCGCAAAGAACTCCATGGGATTCTTCATCGCATAGGATTCCTTGGGCAAGAGGTCTTTGGACTTGGCGAGGGCGTAGTAGGTGATCACGCCCTTGTTGGCGTAGCCGTCCGGCAGCAGCCGCGCGTGGAAGGCGTGCAGCATCTCGTGCAGCAGCACGGCCTCCTTCTCGTAGCGCATCATGTCCGGCCGCAGCATGATCACGCCGAGGCCCGAATCGACCGCGAGGTCGACGGCATTGGGATTGGTCCAGCGCTGCTTGGCGGGGTCCCAGACCGTCAGGGTCCGGGGCGCGGTGCGCTGCATGTCCGGCGTGACCCGGCCGTAGCAGGCGGTGGCGGCGCCTTCGTCGAGGCAGGCGAGTTCGCTCGCGACGATCGGAACGGTGTGGAAGAAGCGCAGCACGCGCGGGGAGAGGCCGACGCCTTCGACGACGTCGATCTGGCTCTTCAGGTTCTCGGTGAGCTTGTCGACGTCCTTGCGGTCGCGGTTCTCGGAGATGTCGAACATGTAGCCGCGGTAGCTCTGGAAGCCCGGCGGCAGCGGCTGCGCCGCGCCGGCATCGAGCGACCCGGCGATGGTTGGACTGGCGAATAGCGCGCCGACAATGGTCGCGGTCAGCAGCAACGCAATGCGCATGGTGGACCCCCTGATGTCACTTCGCCCGAGCAGATTAGGCCGCCCTTGTTTGCGAAAAGTGAGTGCGGCGAGACTAAGGCACTGATGTTGAGGCGTGCTTAACCGTTGGTTGCAGATCGCGCGGGCGGATTAGGGTCGGGTTAACCAAGCGTGGATCGGCTGCGCGCTTCGGCGTAACATCCGCCCGGGCTCGAGGCCCTCACATCATAGCCGGAAGGGGAGGATGCCATGTATGCCGCCATCCGTCAGGCCAAGGCAAAAAGCGGGAGCGCGGAAGAGCTGACGCGCCGCATCAAGCACGGCGCCGTTCCCATCATCAGCGACGTCGACGGTTTCCGCGCCTATTACGTCGTCTATGGCGGCGACGACACGGTCACCGCGATCTCGATCTTCGACAAGTTCGAGCAGGCGGAGGAAGCCAACAAGCGCGCCATCGCCTGGATCGAGAAGGATCTCGGCCCGCTGCTCGCCGGCGACGCCCGCGCCGTGGCGGGACCGGTGATCGTGCATACGCTGGCGTGAGGGCGCGCGCTATTGATGACCGGAGCGGCGACCACACACTTGGTCGTTATGCCCTGGCTTGACCCGGGCATCCCCTTCTTTCTGCGTACGCGGAAGCGCGTGGATGGCCGGGTCAAGCCCGGCCATGACGGAAGAGAGAGTGTGTGCCTCACAACTCCCTTGCATTCGAGAACGCAAAGCTCGACACCCGCCGCGTCGTCTCGTCCAGGATCAACGTGCGCGTGATCGGCGGCTCGGCGCGCTGGGCGCAGTTCTCGCGCTCGCAGAGGCGACAGTTGACGCCGATCGGGGTGCCCTCGGCCTTCTCCAGGTCCATGCCGGTGGCGTAGGTCAGGCGGGCGGCGTGGCGGATCTCGCAGCCGAGGCCGATGGCAAAGCGCGGCTGCGGCAGCGGATGCGGCGCCACGGGGCGGCGCACCATCTGCGCGATCGAGAAATAGCGCGTGCCGTCGGGCAGCTCGATCACCTGCTTGAGCAGGCGATCCGGCGTGTCGAAGGTCGAATGCACGTTCCAGAGCGGACACGTGCCGCCGAATTTCGAGAACGGGAAGGTGCCGGAGGAGAAACGCTTGGAGACGTTGCCGGCATTGTCGACGCGCAAGAGGAAGAACGGAATGCCGCGTGCGTTCGGCCGCTGCAGCGTGGTGAGGCGGTGGCAGACCTGCTCGAAGCCGGAATTGAAGCGCTGTGCCAGCACGTGGATGTCGTAGTTCAGCGCTTCGGCGGCCGCGAGGAACGCCGGGTAGGGCATCATCACGGCGGCCGCGAAGTAATTGCCGAGCGTGATCCGGAACAGCCGCCGCGGCGCATCGTCCAGCGGGCCGGCCCGGCCGATGATGGTCTCCAGCGCCTGCGCGCATTCCGCTAAGCCCAGCTGGAAGGCGAGCTGGAATGCGCGGCCGGGCGGATCGACCAGCTCCGAGATCAGCAGCTGCCGGCGGTGGCGGTCGAATCGGCGGAGCGTCTCGCGCATCACGTCGACCGGCATGATGCGGGTCTGGATCGAGTGCTTCTCGCGCAAGCGCGTTATCAGCGCGGCATACAGCCCTTCGGCGGGCTCGTTCAACTCGTCGCGCAGATTTTCCGCCGCCTGCTCCAGCTCCGGAAAATAGTTGCGGTTGGCCTCGATCAGCTCGCGCACGCGCTCGACCGGATTGGCTTCAAAGCGCGTGCCGACGTCGCGGTCGGCCATCTGCGCCGCGGCCAGGGTCTCGCCCTGACGCGCCTCGGTATAGGCCGCGTAGAGCCGCTGCAGCGCATGGGTGACGCCGGGGCAGAGCTCGGCGAGGTCGCGCAGCTCCTGCTTGGGCACGTCGATCTGCCGGAACAGGGGATCGGAGAAGATCTCGTTCAGCTCGGCGAAGAAGCGGTCCTCGTCCGCGGTGGCGAGATCGCGCAGGTCAAGGTCATAGGTCTCGGCCAGCCGCAGCAGGATCTGCGCCGTGACCGGGCGCTGGTTGCGCTCGATCAGGTTGACATAGCTGGGCGAGATCCCGAGCCCCTCGGCGATCTGGGTCTGCGACAGCCCCAATTGCTGCCGGATTCGCCGGAAGCGCGGGCCGACGAAGAGTTTCTTGCCGGAATCGGCGGGCATGTCTCAGATCTCCAGGCTCAATCAAGGTCAGAACAGTTGACCTATTATTTACAAATTTTACAAAGTGACATATATTACACGTTCAGATGTTACATGACATCACCAATAAAAAACAAGCCATCTGTACGAACTTTTCCTTTTCGCGTTTAGCTTCTGACACGCATCTCGCAATGCATTGTCAAGAATGTCGATGGCTGCCTCGGCACGTCAGCGAAAGGATCAGGCACATGAATTACCAGCCCCGCGGTATCAGCACCCTCCAGGGTCCGTCCTCGTATCAGGACGAGGTCAAGGCGGCTCAGGCGCTCCTCGAGACCCAGCCGACCTGGAACGGCGTGTCGGCCGAGGCCGTCGCGCGCATGCGCCTGCAGAACCGTTTCAAGACCGGCCTCGACATCGCCCGCTACACCGCGGCCGTGATGCGCGCCGACATGGCCGCCTATGACAAGGATCCCACCAAGTACACCCAGTCGCTGGGCTGCTGGCACGGCTTCATCGCCCAGCAGAAGCTGATCTCGGTCAAGAAGCATTTCGGCGGCAAGACCGACCGCACCTACCTCTATCTCTCCGGCTGGATGATCGCGGCGCTGCGCTCCGAATTCGGTCCGCTGCCCGACCAGTCCATGCACGAGAAGACCGCGGTGCCGGCGCTGATCGAGGAGCTCTACACCTTCCTGCGTCAGGCCGATTCGCGCGAGCTCAACGACATCTTCCGTCTGCTCGACAAGGCGCGCAAGGAAGGCGACAAGACTCGCGAGAAGGAGCTGATCGAGAAGATCGACAACTTCCAGACCCATGTCGTCCCCGTCATCGCCGACATCGATGCCGGCTTCGGCAACGCGGAGGCGACCTATCTCCTCGCCAAGAAGATGATCGAGGCGGGCGCCTGCGCGCTGCAGATCGAGAATCAGGTCTCCGACGAGAAGCAGTGCGGCCACCAGGACGGCAAGGTCACGGTGCCGCATGACGTCTTCCTGGCGAAGATCCGCGCCTGCCGCCACGCCTTCCTCGAGCTCGGCGTCGAAGACGGCATCGTCGTGACCCGCACCGACTCGCTCGGCGCCGGCCTGACGCAGCAGATCGCCGTCAGCCACAAGCCCGGCGACATCGGCGACCAGTACAACAGCTTCCTCGATTGCGAGGAAATCACCGCGGAGAACGCCAAGAACGGCGACGTCATCATCAACCGCAACGGCAAGCTGATGCGTCCGAAGCGGCTGCCCTCCAACCTCTACCAGTTCCGCCCCGGCACCGGTGCAGACCGCTGCGTGCTCGATTGCATCACCTCGCTGCAGAACGGCGCCGACCTGCTCTGGATCGAGACCGAGAAGCCGCATATCGAGCAGATCGCCAGCATGGTCGACCGCATCCGCAAGGTGGTGCCGAACGCCAAGCTCGCCTACAACAACTCGCCGTCGTTCAACTGGACCCTCAACTTCCGTTGGCAGGTCTACGACGCGATGAAGGAAGCAGGCCAGGACGTCAGCAAGTACAACCGTGCCGAGCTGATGAAGGCGGAGTACGACGACACGCCGCTGGCGAAGGAAGCCGACGAGCGCATCCGTACCTTCCAGGCGGATTCGGCCAAGCGCGCCGGCATCTTCCACCACCTGATCACGCTGCCGACCTATCACACGGCCGCGCTCTCGACCGACAATCTCGCCCGCGAGTATTTCGGCGAGCAGGGCATGCTGGGCTACGTCAAGAACGTCCAGCGCGCCGAGATCCGTCAGGGCATCGCCTGCGTGAAGCACCAGAACATGGCCGGCTCCGACATCGGCGACGACCACAAGGAGTACTTCGCGGGCGAAGCTGCGCTGAAGGCGGGCGGCGTCCACAACACGATGAACCAGTTCGGCTAACGGCGGATCGGATCGGTCTGGAAGCCAGGTTGGAGTCCAGGCCGGTCACGCACCTCAACAGGAGACTGACAATGACCAAAGGCAGCAATTTCTGGGTGATCGGCGGCGAGTTCGGTTCGATGAACTTCCACAAGCTCGTGGAAGGCTCGGCCCAGGTCAAAGGTCCGTTCAAGACCCGCAAGGAAGCCGAAGAGTGCTGGAAGGAAGTCTCGGAAGAAAGCCGTCACAAGGCCGGCGTCCGCTTCTCGATCGTGGAAGAGCCCTCGCGGGTCTCGGCCTGATCGCCCCGACTTAAGAAGACGTCCAAGGACGGATGGTCCCATCCAGGCCCTGCCTGGGTGGGATCGTCTGTTTTTGGCACAGGTGAAACGGCTGTGGGCGCCGTAAGTCTCTGGAATTGTAGGTCTTTGCGGAGGGTTTGGTTGCTGATAGGTTAATGGGCATAAGTCGAGGACGAGGCCGACAATGTCAGAGCCCGAGACCAGCGGGACCCATCCCGGCCAGCCGGGCCCGGTGCGGCTGCGCGATGCGCTGCTGCGCGCGCGGATCGAGGCGGCCGACCGCACCGGCGTCGTCGTCGATTTGCGCGACGCCGAGGTGGCACGGCTCGAGATCCTCAACGACGCGCTCGATCCCCTGTTCGCGCAGGTGCCTGATCAGATCGACCTGTTCGACCGCGGCATCAGCCAGGGCGATACGCCGCGGCTGTGGATCGACGTCGTCGCCCATATCGTGATGGGCCGCGACAAGCGGATGTACCGCTTCGTCCAGGACACCCGCTTCGGCCGCATCGTGCTCGCCGAATCGCACGACACCGCCGTGATCGTCGAGGCCGTCACCGACTATGTCGCGCGCCGCATGGTCGAGCGCGAGCGTGCGATGGTGGTCCAGCCCGAACCGCAAGCCCCGGCCGCCGCGCCGCCGCGCCGCTCGCGCCTGTGGCCATTCGTGTTCGGCTTCGTGCTCGGCGCTGCCGCGTTGTTCGGGGTGGCAGTGCTTGCGGTCTTGCGGAGCTGGTGAGGCTCTCTCCTTCGTCATTGCGGGGCGCGCGAGGCGCGAGCCCGGAATCCATTCCTCAGCATATACTGCCGCCCGATGGATTCCGGGCTCATGCTCCGCATGCCCCGGAATAACAGCCAACTAAATCAACCGCACATGCTTGATCTGCCCAACCTGAAACCCCGCCCCGAGGCTTCGCACCGTCTGCTCGCAGCGCCAGCCGGCATTGTCCTTCTCGATGGTGAACAGATTGTACGCCGCCGCCGGATAACGTCCGTGCGCCAGCGCGGAGGCCGACGGCACGCCGAGCGCGGGAATGTTGCCGTTTGGACCCTCGAACCACATCGTCGAATGAATGTGGTCGTGCCCGTGCAGGACCAGCTCGACGCCGTGGCGCTTCAACAGTCCCAGCAATTCCGGCGCGTCCGTCATCCGCTTCGCCCGCGCGCTGGACTTCAGCGGATGATGCACCAGCAGCACGCGGAAGACGTCTTCCGCGGCGAGCCGCTCGAGCACCTCCGCAAGCGCGGCGAGCTGATCGCGCCCGAGCGTGCCGGTCGCCATCAGCGGCAGGGTCGGCACCGCCGTGGACAGGCTGATCAGGGCAAGCGGCCCGCGCCGGCGCACCGCTGGGAAGGCTGCGCCGCCGGGTGTGTCCGCGGCGATGTAGTGCAGGAACGTCTCGCCGAAGCGATGACGCGTCGCGCTGACATAGGCGTCGTGATTGCCGGGGATCGCGGTCACGCGGTCGGGCGGGCCGACGCTTTCGAGCCAGGCCAGCGCCGGTGCGAACTCCGCCTCCAGCGCCAGGTTGACGAGATCGCCCGTCACTGCGATGTGGTCGGGCGCCTGCGCCTTCATGTCGGCGACGAGCGCGTCGAGAACCTCGCGGCGCTGGTACTTGTGGCGGTTGCGCGTCCAGTTGACATAGCCGAACGCGCGCTTGCCCGCGAGCTCGATCAGCCGCGGCTTCGGCAAAGGCGCCAGATGCGGATCGGACAGGTGGGCGAGCGTGAAGGGAGCCAGCGTGAAGGGAGTCATGGCGCGCGAATGCCTCGCTATTGCTCCGCTGTAATGGCAAGGTCGCGCGCCCCGCGCAAGCAGGGCCTGAAACGGGGCGTCGAGGAGCCTGATGGGAGAACGTCTGAACCGAGCCCGACGGAAAGCCGAGCCGCTGCTGCGGCGGTTCTTGCACGGCTATTTCCTGCTCGTCCGCGGCATGACGCTCGGCGTCCGTGCCGTGGTGCTGGATGCCGACAATCGTGTCTTCCTGGTCAGGCATAGCTACGTCAGCGGCTGGTATTTGCCTGGCGGCGGCGTCGATTTCGGCGAGACCATGGAAGAGGCGTTGCGGCGCGAGCTCAAGGAGGAGGGCGACATCGATCTGACCGGCGAGGCGATCCTGCACGGCGTCTTCCTCAATAGCCACGTCTCCCGCCGCGACCACGTCGCGGTCTACGTGGTCAGGCAGTTCAGGCAGGACCGCGTCCCTGAGCCCAACCGCGAGATCGTCGAATGCGGGTTCTTCGACAATGCCGCATTGCCCGAGGGCACCACGCCCGGCACGCGGCTGCGGATCGCCGAAGTGCTCGATGGCAGGCCCGTGATTGCGACGTGGCGCTGAGGGCGGCTTGTGCTAGTAACCCGCTCGACGCGCACGGCAGGCCACGCCGCTCGGGCGCGAGCCGACAAGCCTCGGAGTGCTGCCCTGATGACCACAACGCAACTTCGTATCGCGGTGCTGGTGCCCTGCTACAACGAGGAGGCCGCGGTCGCGACCGTCGTTGCCGATTTCCGCAAGGCGCTGCCCGCGGCGGAGATCTACGTCTACGACAACAATTCGCGCGACCGGACCGCCGCGGTCGCGCGCGAAGCCGGTGCGATCGTGCGCAGCGAGCGCCGGCAGGGCAAGGGTCACGTCGTGCGCCGCATGTTCGCGGACGTCGAGGCCGACGTCTATGTGCTGGTCGACGGCGATGCCACCTACGATGCGCCGAGCGCACCCATCATGATCGACAAGCTGCTCGACGAGCATCTCGACATGGTGGTCGGGCTTCGCGTCGATCAGGTCCAGGCTGCCTACCGGCTCGGCCACCGCACCGGCAACCGCATGCTGACGGGCTTCCTGTCCGACACCTTCGGCCACGCTTTCAAGGACCTCCTGTCCGGCTACCGGGTGTTCTCGCGCCGCTTCGTCAAATCCTTTCCCGTCCTCTCCGACGGCTTCGAGATCGAGACCGAGCTTGCGGTCTATGCGCTGGAATTGTCGCTGCCGGTTGCCGAGGTCGAGACGCCCTATTATGCGCGCCCCGAAGGCTCGTTCTCCAAGCTCAACACCTGGCGCGACGGCTTTCGCATCCTCGGCACCATGCTGAAGCTCTATCGCAGCGAGCGGCCGTTGCGCTTCTTCACGGTGATCGGAATCCTGCTGGCGCTGGCGTCGATCATCTTCGCGATTCCGATCGTGATCACCTTCATCGAAACCGGCCTCGTGCCGCGCCTGCCCACTGCCGTGCTGTCGATGGGCCTGATGATCATGGCCTTGCTGTCGGTGTCGTCAGGGCTCGTGCTCGATACGGTGACGCGAGGGCGGCGGGAGATGAAGATGCTGGCCTATCTGTCCCAGCCGGCGTCGAAACGGAACGCAGGTTGAGCCAGGCTTGCACTTCGCCCGCCGGGAGGTAAACGGGGCACCGCCGCCGCCCATGGACCTTCGCAGGCGCAAGTGCTACTCCGCGAATTGACATGAACGATCTCTCACTGACCATTCTTCCCGAAGCCGCCGGCGACGCTCAGGCGATCGAGCGGCTGCACGAACGCACCTTCGGCCCCGGCCGCTTCGTGCTGAGCGCCTACCGGATCCGCGAGCACGTCGACCATCTGCTCGAACTGTCCTTCACGGCCCGTATCGGCACGCTCCTGGTCGGCTCCGTCAGGCAATTGCCGATTCTGATCGGCCAAACGCCGGCACTGCTGCTCGGGCCGCTCACCGTCGAGCCGCCGTTCCGCGATCGCGGCATCGGCCGTCAGTTGATGGAGCGCGCGCTGAAGGACGCCAGGGAAAAAGGCCACCGCCTCGTGCTGCTGGTCGGCGACGAGCCCTATTACGGCCGCGTCGGCTTCAAGCAGGTCGCCAAGGGCCGCGTCACCATGCCCGGCCCGGTCGATGCCGCGCGCATCCTGGTGTTCGAGCTCGTCGACGGCGCCTTCGAGGGTGTGTCGGGCGCGGTCGGCCCGGACTGGAGCAAAGCGCGGACATAGGAGCGGCGCGCGTCGTTGGAAACGCCGTAGCCCGGATGGAGCGCAGCGCAATCCGGGAAGGTCTTCCGCAACGAGAGAACCCCGGATTACGCTACGCTCCATCCGGGCTACGACACTGCTCGTATCTCATCCGGCTAAGAGACCGTCGAGAAGACGCGCCGCTGCGCGCGTCATACTCCGTCATTGCGAGCGCAGCGAAGCAATCCAGAGTCTTTCCGCGGAGGCGGTCTGGATTGCTTCGTCGCAAGGGCTCCTCGCAATGACGGCGCGTGTCGTTACCTAGAACTTGAAGTTCGCGAACGCCCTGACGCCGATGCCGGGCAACAGCACCTGGTCCTTATTGAAGGAGACGGCATTGCGGATATTCTCGTTGAGCAGGTTGTTGCCGACGAGCCCGACATGCATCTCGCGCGCGCCGAACCAACGTTGATCGAGCTGCGTTTTGTAGCTGACCTCGGCCCTTAGCAGGTTGTAGCCGGGCGTCGGCGTCTCCGCGATCGGTGCGATGTCGTTTTGCGCGAACGCGTGCAGCAGGTTGATCCGGGCAAACCATTCGGCGTCGCGATAGTACACACCACCGCCCAGCCGCTGGGGCGGAATGCGTGGCACGTTAGTGCCGTCGTCGAAGGTCGCGCGCACGATGTCGTATTGACCCTCGATGCCCCAGATCCCGTTCCAGACCGGCATCACGTCGTACTGGAACTGGAATTCGCCGCCACGAAATGTCGCGTCGCGCTGCGAATAGACCGCCTGATTCAGTTCGAGGCCAGCGCCAAGCTGGCAAACGCCGTCCTCACACGTGTTGCCCGTCAGGCGGCGGTAGATAAAGCCGTTGAACTTGGTGTAGTAGCCGGTGATTTCGAAGCGAAGCGGACCTACCGCCCGTCGCAGTCCCGCCTCGACCGACTTGGCGGTCTCGATGCCGAGATTGGGATTGCCTATGTCGAAAGTGGTGGTGGCATCGTGGCCGCCGCGCGAGAACAATTCCGCCGGTTTCGGCGCGCGTTCGACATATTGGCCGGTGATGCTGGCGACCAGATCCCAAGGAAGGCTGTGGATCAGGCCGATGCTCCCGCTCAGCGGCGTGAAGTTGCGGTTGACCGCCGTTGCGGGGCCGATCGCGGCCGGATCGACGGCGAGGTCGAACACATCGGGGACGAAGGCCGGCGCCGTGCCGCTCAACCTTGCACTCTCGACGCGCCCGGCGATCTGAGCCTTGGTGGCTTCGCTGAACTTGAACTCGTTGAAGATGTACCCGGCGACCTTTGTATTCTTGTTCGGATCGAACAGTCCGTTGACCGGGCTGCCTGGATCGTCCGGGCTCGGCGCGGTCAGCTTCTGGTGCGACGCCTGAACGCCCACAGCGGTGGTCAGTGCAGCAAAGCGGACGTCGAACGGCGCAAGCTGCACCTCGACGCGGCCTTCCTGTTCCTTGTTGGTGAAGGTTTGTCTCACGCCGAGGGAGCCGAGGTCGGCAGAGTCGGCGAGCCCGACCTCATCGTGCTTATAGTCGGTGGCGCTGGCCCAGAACCGGATCGCATCGATCGCCGCCGCATCCGGCCGATACTCGCCTTTTGTCGTGAACTTCGTTTGTCGTCCGTCGATCCGCGTCAGGAACTCGCTGCCCTCGATACCGGGAATGTGATAGAGCGCGTTGTGCTGCGTGATCGCCGCGCCCACGTAGCCGCCGTCGAAGATGTAGGAGCCGCCGACAGATCCGCCGTAGGCCTGCGATGCCGAATTCGGCTGGCGTCCGTTGAACGGCAGCGTCGGGTCCGTCAAGAACGGATAGCTCGGGATGTTGTAGTCGCCGGCCTTGCGGCCAAAGGCATCGGCGTGGAAGGCAAAGTTGCCGCCGCCGGCATCGAGCAGCACGGCACCTTCGGTCCCGCGATCGACCGAAGTTACGGCCGTCCGCGTTTCCGCGGTGATGCAGCCCGGCGATCCCACGTTTGCGAGCGGCGCCTTGGTCGGGAGTCCGTAAGTCGGAAAGGGCGCCGTGCAGGACGGCAAGGCATCCGGAATTCGATTGTTGGTTGCGCTGACCACGCCACCGATCGCGGTGGAGCCGTAGCGCAGCGTCGCCGGTCCGCGGATGACCTCGACCTGGGTGGCTGCCAGCGGATCAATCGGCACGAAGTGATCCTCGCCGAGATCGGACGCGCCGTTGCTGCCTGTTCCGTTCTCGATAATGCCGACCCGGTTGGTGTCGAGCCCGCGAATGATCGGGCGGCTGGATGCGCCGGGTGCGTATTCAGAGCCGGTGATGCCGGGCTTGGAGAACAGGAGATCGCCGAGCGTGCCGCCGCCGTTGCGCCGAATCTCCTCGTTCGGCACCACGGTGACGGTCGCGAATTGATCGGTCACAACAGGCAGCACGCCTTGCTGAGGCGCGGCGGGCACGGGAGCTGCCGGTGCCGCTTCAGCCGTCTGCTCGCGGCTGCGCACCCGCGCGGTCCGCGTGCCGCGGCCTGCGTTGCGGATCGGCACCACTGCTCTGCGTACGATCGGGCTCGGCGCCGTTACGGTGATGGCGGGGAGCTCGGTCGACGATTTGTCTTGTGCCGGTCGTTGTGCCGAGTCTTGGGCGAACGCGGATGTAGCGGCGGCGCCGAGCAGGAGCAGGCTTGCTCCGCCAAGGCGCTGCGCGCGTCGCAATTGAAATGACATGGTCCTGATTCCACTCAGGCGCCGTCCGGATGATGCTCTGCTGATCGGAGGCGGCCTGCCGTCGCGACGCGACGGAATTCGACTTCAACTTCTCCCAGGCACTTGCCGATGTGCGGCGAGGCTGGGTGTGATCAAGCGTTGGAGTCAGGACGCAGGAGGGGCGCGCGGCTGGAACGCCGTGCGGGCCGATGTCAGATGAGCGAACTCGGCGTCGAGGCTGCGCCGGAGCAGCTCGATCGCCTGCGGCAGCAACAGCACGGGCGGCGTCGCCGACACGATCGTGCCCGCCATCGCAATGATGGCGCAGATGGCGCAACTCTCGTCGCGCGAATGCTCGCGGTCGGGACTTGAGGGCGATTGCTTCTCGACGGCGGCGCCGTCGGTTGCTGCAACGTCCTTGGCGCCGCCTTCGATGTGCTGGACCGATGATTGAGCAAAAGGCGCGGCCTGCGCGAACCAATGGCTGTGGCCGAACGTCAGCGCGAGCTGCACCAGCATCGCGAACAACGCGAGCCGGGCGCCGTGCCTGCTATTCGACCGGAACCACTTCATCTGGAAAACGCCACCCCCACACCGAGGCGTCAATCCCAGGACGCCGCGATGTTATAGTATAACATCGCCCGACCGGTTCACCGATGTCAACGGCGGGGGGATCGGCGCATGCAAGCCGCCAAGCCGATGTGTCGTTCGGGCAACTACCGCCCCTCGCGCACCCAGGTCGCCGCAAATGCGCCGAGCAGCAGCAGCAGGCCGATCAGGCCGGAGAAGATCGGCAGCACGCCGACGCCCTTGACCACGCTGGCATCGCGCATCCGCACACCCATCCACCCGTCGCCGTGGAACATGCCGACCGAGCGCACCGGCAGGATGCGCGGCAGCTCGACGCTCGAGCTAGCAGCCACGCGCACGGCATCGCCGCCCGTCGCCTGTGTCAGCGGCTTCAACGTATCGACCGTCGAGGTGACTTCCGAAAATTCCTTCGGATTGGTCGGGCCGACATTGATCAACGCCTTCAGCGTGCCGTCGGTGGCCTGCCACAGGCCGAGTTCGCTCGCCGGCAGGCTGGCGCGCCACTCGCCGGGATCGCCGGCGCTCAGCGTCAGATCCTGCGACACGCCCGACGGCGAGGTCACGCTGACGGGCTGGACGCTGTCCGCCATGGTCTGACGCACCACGACGAGGTCCTTGCCCTGGACCTGGAGGCGCAGCGCCTCTTCGTCGAGATCGGGTTGCTTCATCAGCCAGTGCGACATCCGCCTGAGCAGGTCGAGATGCGGACCGCCGCCCTCATAGCCGCGCGCCCACAGCCAGATGTGGTCGGACAGCAGGAGCGCGACGCGGCCCTCGCCGAAGCGCGACAGGAACAGCAGCGGCTTGCCGTCGACGCCCGTCATGACGGGCGGGTTGACCGCATTGCGGGTATCGACGGTGCGGAAGAACCGGCTCCAGCGCGGCGGCTCGCTGGCGGAGCCTTCCAGCCCGCGCGTGACGGGATGGCGTTTGCCGAGGTCCGACAGATGCGCATAGAACGGCTTCTCGGTGACGCCGACCGGTTCGGCCGGCAGCACCGAATCGAGCGGCGTGCGCCAGATGCTGCTGTTCGAGGCATAGTCGGGGCCGGCCGAGACCAGCACGGCGCCGCCTGCACGCACGTAACGCGCCATGTTCTCGAAATAGGGGATCGGCAGCACGCCCTGGCGGGCATAGCGGTCGAAGATGATCAACTGGAATTCGTTGATCTTCTGCTGGAACAGCTCGCGGGTCGGAAACGCGATCAGCGACAATTCGTTGATCGGCGTGCCGTCCTGCTTCTCCGGCGGGCGCAGAATGGTGAAATGCACGAGGTCGACGCTGGCGTCGGACTTGAGCAGGTTGCGCCAGGTGCGCTCGCCCGAATGCGGCTCGCCCGAGACCAGCAGCACGCGCAGCTTGTCGCGCACGCCGTCGATGGCGACGACGGCGCGATTGTTCACCGGCGTCAATTCGCGTTCGAGCGGCGAGGCCTCGATCTCGACGATGTTCGGCCCGGCATGCTTGATGTCGACGTCGACGCTCGCGGCCTGGCCGCTGGAGAGCGTGCGCTCGTTGATGACCTCGCCGTCGCGGCGGACGATGACCCTGGCGCGCTCGCCGGTGACACCCTGGTCGTCGAGGCGATAGGAGATGGTCTGGCTCTGCCCGACGATACCGAAGCGCGGCGCGGCGGTGATCGCGATGCGGCGGTCGCGCTCGTCCTTCTGGCCCGTGACCAGCGCGTGCACCGGCGCCTGGAAGCCGAGCGCGGCGGCGTTCGCGGGAATGTCGTGGACGCGGCCGTCGGTGATCAGGAACGCGCCGGCTACGCGGTCGACCGGGACGTCCGCCAAGGCCGAGGCCAGCGCGCCGAACAGCTTGGTGCCGTCGGTCTCGCCGTCGGCCTGTCCGGCTTCGACGACACGGACCTCGAGGCCCTTGATCTTCTTCAGGCTGTCGACCAGCGCCTCCTGCGCTTGCGCAGCTTCGCGATTGCGGTTGCCGAAGTTCTGGCTCGGGCTCTTGTCGATGACGACAGCGGCGACCGAGGTGAGGGGATCGCGGTCCTCGCGGGTGAAGGAGGGATTGGAAAGCGCCAGCAGGAACAGCGCCAGCGCGGCCACGCGCACCGCGGCGCCGCGCGCGCGCGCCAGCAGCAGCACGAGCGCGACAATGACGATCGCGGCGAGCGCGAGCCACAGCACGATGGTAGGAACAAGCGGTGTGAACGCGATGCCGTAGTTCATGTCGATCCTATTGCCCCAGCCGTTCGATCAGCGCCGGAGCGTGCACCTGGTCGGCCTTGTAGTTGCCGGTCAGGGTGTACATCACGATGTTGGCGCCGGCGCGGTAGGCGAATTCGCGCTGGCGGGGGTCGCCGCCGGTCACCGGCAGCATGGCCTGTCCGTCGGGCCGCACCGCCCAGGCGCCGGCCAGGTCGTTCGAGGTGATGATGATCGGCGAGACGCCGTCGCCGCCGCGCGCCGGCCGCTGCGCGCTCTCATCGTCGTCTTCGCGCGGCAAGGTCTCGACCCAGGTCTGGCCCGCGGTGAAGCGGCCGGGGAAGTCGCGCAGCAGATAGAAGGTCTTGGTCAGCACATGCTCGCGCGGCACCGGCTCGAGCTCGGGCACGTCGAGCGAGGACAGGATCTCGCGCAGCGTCTGCATCGCTGGGGTCTGCGCCGCGCCGTTGGCGCCGGGCGGCGCCTCGATCGCGTCGCGGGTGTCGAACAGCACGGTGCCGCCCTGCTTCATGTAGACGTCGATCTTGTTGATGGCGTCCTGCGGCGGCTTCGGCGCGCCCGGCACGATCGGCCAGTAGATCAGCGGGAAGAACGCGAGCTCGTCGCGCGCGGGATCGACGCCGACGGGATCACCGGCCTCGAGCGCCGTGCGCTGGGCCAGGAACAGCGTCAGCCCGTTCATTCCCGCCTTGACGATGGAATCGACATCCGCATTGCCCGTGACGACATAGGCGAGGCGGGTCTGCGACACCGACTTCATCGCGAACTCGTCCGTGACGCCGTCGGCGCGCGACGGCGCCGGCGAGAGCGCCGCGAATCCCGCGAGCAGGACCAGCACGATCATCGCGGGCGCGGCGCGGCGGCGCAGCAGCGCGGCAATGCCGCCGCCGAGCACCGCGATGATGATGGCGTCGATCAGGAACAGCGCGAGCGCCGTCGACAGCAGCCAGCCGCGCAAGTCGCGCGGCTCGGCATTGGTGTAGGTGGCGTGCCGGGCGCGCAGGCTCGCGGTGTTCAGGGCGGCGATGCGGTCGGCGCTGGCAAGCGTGTTCACGGCGAGCGGTCCTTCTGCCGGACCGTAGAAGCCGGGCGGATGATCTGATGTGGCGCGGTCGCGATAATCGGCAGGAAGCGGCTTGGCCGTCGCGGGCGGCGGACCGAACGCGCCAAATCCGTCGAGGATGTGCAGCGGCGCCACGGTCTCAGTGGTCGCTTCGCCGGCAACGCCAGCGCCGGGCTTCGCGGTGTAGCCGGACATGTCGACCACCCGCCGCAGCATTTCGACGAAGGTGCCCGACATCGGTAAGTCAGACCAGCGCATGTCGGCGCTGACGTGGAACAGGCTGACGAGGCCCTTGCCGCGATGCTCGCCGGTGACGAGCGGGGTGCCGTCTTCCAGCGAGGCCCAGCTCTTGGTGGCGAGCACGGCGTCGGGCTCGGCCAGCACCTGCCGGCTCACGGTGACGTCCTTCGGCACTGCGACCCCGGCGAACGGACCGTCGGCGGCGAAGGAGGCGAGATGCTGCGGCTTCTCCCAGGTCAGGCTGCCGCCGAGCGTGCGGCCGCCCTTGCGCAGCTTGACCGGCACGAGGTCGTCCTCCGCCTGTGCCAGCCGGGGCCCAGCGAACCGCACCAGCACGCCGCCCTGGTCGATCCAGGCATTGAGGCGTTCGCGCAGCTCGGGGGCGATGGTGCCGACATCGGCGAGGATGATCATCGGCAGCTTCTGGTCGAGGAACTGCGTGATGCCCTGCTGAGGCGAGCCTTTGTCGGCGAGCCGGACGTCGGCGAACGGCGCCAGCGCGCGGGTGAGATAGAAGGTCGGCGCCAGCAGTGGCTGCGCGGTCTCGCTGGTCGCGCCCGAGATGATGCCGATGGCGCGGCGGCGCCAGCGCTTGTCGAGCAGCTGCACCGCGCCGGCGGAGCGCTCGCCGGAGATTTCCAGTCGCGTGATGTCGTTGCGCAGCTCGACCGGCAGGTCGAACGCCGCCTCGGTTTCCTTGTCCTGCGGGCCGAACGAATAGCGCGCTTCGCCGATCGGGGAGGCCTTCTGGTCCAGCGCGCGCACCGTGCCGACCGCGATCCCGCTGTCGGTGCGCAGCACCTTCACCGTCATCTTCGCTGCGGCATTCTCGGCGGCGACCAGGGCCAACGGCGAGGAGGTGCCGCCTTGGAACACGGTCAGGCTGCGATCGCCGATGGTCTTGCCGAGGCCGGCCACGAAGTCCTCGCCGCGGCCGGTGTCGACGCCGTCCGAGAGCCAGGCGATCTCGCAGTCGCCGGTCACCTTGAGGAAACGGTCGACCGCCGCCAGCGTCTCGACGCGGTCGATCGAATAGGGCTTTGGCGCCAGCTGCCGCAGCGCGACGCGCGCCGCACCCGCCGGCATCAGGGTGATGTCGCGGTTCGGCTCGGACAGCGGCACCAGCGCGATGCCGCGGCCGTCATTGTCGGCATTGGCGATAAGCTCATCGGCGGTCCTGATCCTGACGTCCCAGTGCGATGCGGCGCTCCAGCCGTCGTCGAACATGATCATCAGCGGCGCCTTGCTCCCGGCGACGCCCGTTTGCGGATTCCAGATCGGGCCGGCGGCGGCGAAGATCACCAGCGCGGCGGCGAGCAGGCGAAGCGCGGTCAGCCACCACGGCGTCCGTGAGGGCGTCTCTTCGCGCGGCGTGATGTCGAACAACAGCCGCGTCGGCGGAAACTCGATGCGGCGCGGCCGCGGCGGCATCACGCGCAGGAGCCACCACAGCACGGGCAGGCTGACGAGGCCGATCAGGAGCAGCGGTTGCGTGAAGGCGAGCGGCAATCCCATCATGTGGCCGGCCCCGCCTTGATCGTCGTGGTGCGTGCGCCGGACTTGCTCACCTGCATGCCGGCATGCAGGAACAGCAAGAGTTCGGCGGCGGAGCGGTCGGTCGCGTGCGTCGTGAACAGCCAGTCGAGCTTGTTGGTCTCGGCACGGATCTGGTCGCGGTGCAGCGCAAGCCGCGCGGTGTAATCCTGCGCCCAGCTCTCGGCGCGGCCGGCGGTGATCACGCCAAAACCTTCGGGCTCGACGAACTCGACGCGGCCGGAATAGGGGAACGATTCCTCGGCGGGATCGACCACCTGCACCATCGTGCCGTGCGCGCCGGAGCTGGACAGCCCGGCGAGCGTCGTCCTGATCTCGGCGATCGGCGACCAGAAATCCGACAGCACGATGATCTCGGCCAGCGCGGCCGGAACGAAGGATGGCGGCAGGCTCAGTCGGTCTGCATCGTCATGCAGCATCGCCTGCGCCATCCTGTCGATGACGCTGCGGCTTGCGGTCGGCGCCATCAGCCCGGGAATGCCGACGCGCTCGCCGCCGGCGACAAGCAGCTCGGCCAGTGCGAAGGCGACGATCAGTGTCCGCTCGAGCTTGGACACGCGCGCGGTCTTCGAGGCGAACGCCATCGAGGGCGAGCGGTCCGGCCAGATCCAGACCGTGTGCGAGGCTTCCCATTCCAGCTCGCGCACGTACAGATGGTCGTCGCGCGCCGAGCGGCGCCAGTCGACGTTCTGCGACGGTTCGCCCGAGACGAAGCGGCGGTACTGCCAGAAGTTTTCGCCCGAGCCGGCGCGGCGCCGTCCATGCAGGCCGTGGATGACGTTGGCGGCGATGCGGCGGGCCTCGAGCACCAAGCGCGGCAACGAAGCGGCGAGCGTGCGGCTTTCGCCATCTGCACGTCGGATCGCCAATATCTCCTTCGCTGCCCGCCCGTTCTCCGCTGCCATCAACCGATCCGTGTCTTCAATTGCCGGATCACGTCCGGAATCGTGCGGCCTTCGGCGCGCGCCTGGAACGTCAACGCCATGCGGTGCTTCAGCACGGGCTCGGCAAGGTCGAGCACGTCGTCGATCGAGGGTGCGAGGCGGCCGTCGATCAGCGCACGCGCGCGCACCGCCAGCATCAGGGATTGGCTGGCGCGCGGGCCGGGGCCCCAGGCAATGAACTTGCCGGCTTCGCCGGCGTCCGGACCCGGGCGGGCCGAGCGCACCAGCGAGAGAATCGCCTCCACCACGGAATCGCCGACCGGCAGGCGCCGGATCAGGCGCTGCGCGGTGATCAGCGCATCCGGCGTCATCGCGCCCTTGGCCAGAGTCTCCTCCGCGCCCGTGGTTTCAAACAGGATGCGGCGCTCGGCATCGCGGTCGGGATAGTCGACGTCGATCTCCATCAGGAAGCGGTCGAGCTGGGCTTCGGGCAGCGGATAGGTGCCTTCCTGCTCCAGCGGGTTCTGCGTCGCGAGCACGTGGAACGGTTTCGGCAGATCGTGACGCGCGCCGGCGACGGTGATGTGCTGCTCCTGCATCGCTTGCAACAACGCCGATTGCGTGCGCGGGCTGGCGCGGTTGATCTCGTCGGCCATCAGGAGCTGCGCGAACACGGGACCGGCAATGAAGCGGAAGGCGCGCCTTCCCGCGGTGCTCTCGTCCAGCACTTCGGCGCCGAGAATGTCGGAAGGCATCAAATCGGGCGTGAACTGGATGCGCTTGGCGTCGAGACCGAGCGTGACGCCGAGCGTCTCGACCAGCTTGGTCTTGGCAAGGCCCGGCACGCCGATCAGGAGCGCATGGCCGCCGGAGAGGATGGTGACCAGCGTGTTCTCGATCACGCGATCCTGGCCGAAGATGACCGAGGCGATCGCGTCCTTGGCCGCGCGAACCTGGCTCGACACCTGCTCGGCCGAACGGACGATCCCGTCCTCGAGTTTCTCGACACTCTCCGCCATTCGCTTGCTCCTTCAGCCTGTGCAACGCGGCTTGCTTGCATCGTCAGCCTGTCACGTCAGGTCATCACGCCAGATCATGGGCCCCATGCTAGACTTGCAGGAAAGCCATGTATTCGTTGAATTAACCTATCCCCACCTTATCGGCTTCGGGGTATGTACGGCATCACGAAGTGGCGACCTCCGCACCTGGGCTATTCCGGATGGAACCGCGCACCTAAGTACAACGTAGACCTGCACCAATCGTGCCAATCACAAAGTCAGGGCAAACCATGGCGAACCAAGGGCAGAGCGCCGATCGGGGTCTCGAGGGACTGACTGCCGCCGCCAAAAGCGCTGCCAATGCCGAAGGCGCCAAAAAAGGCCTGCCTCCGGTGCATCTGTGGAATCCGCCGTTTTGCGGCGATCTCGACATCCGAATCGCCTCCGATGGTACTTGGTTCTACATGGGGACGCCAATCGGGCGTCCCGCCCTGGTGCGGCTGTTTTCGACCATTCTCAAGCGCGAGGGCGACAAGCATTTCCTGGTCACGCCGGTGGAGAAGGTTGGTATCCGCGTCGACGATGCGCCGTTCATGGCGGTCGAGATGCAGAAGGACGGCGAGGGCAGCCATCGCGTGCTGCACTTCCGCACCAATGTCGACGACTGGGTCACCTGCGACGCGGCGCACCGGCTGCGCTTCGAGCAGGCTAGGGATGGCGGGCTGACGCCCTATCTGCACGTCCGCGCGGACCTCTGGGCCAAGGTGACGCGCGCGCTCTATTACGATCTGGTTGACATGGGCGAGGAGCGGATGGTCGATGGCCAGCCGATGTTCGGTGTCGAGTCGGCCGGCGAGTTCTTCGCCATGGCCGATGCGGAGCAGGTGAGGGCGGCGCTTTGAATTTGAACAACCCTATCCTGACGAACGAGCCGGTCGCGCTTGGCGCTGCGGATTTCTTCGCCCGCTCCAAGGCGAGGCTCGGCTTCGACGTGCCGCCCGGCCTCTATGATCCCAACATCATCCCCGCCTCGGGCGATCCCGGCACCGACAAGATGCTCGAGATCATCGCGCGCGAGCAGCCGGTGCGTCCCGCAGCGGTCCTGATCGCGGTGGTCGACCATCCCGAGCCCACCATCCTGCTGACGCAGCGCTCGGCGCATCTCAACGACCATGCCGGCCAGATCGCCTTTCCCGGCGGCAAGATCGACGCGATCGATGCCTCGCCGCTCGATGCGGCGCTGCGCGAGGCCGAGGAGGAGGTCGGGCTGGCACGCGACTTCGTCGAGCCGCTCGGCTATCTCGATCTCTACGGCACCGCCTTCGGCTTCCGCATCCTGCCGACGGTGGCGAAGGTCAGGCCGGGCTTTTCGCTCAGCATCAACCATTCCGAGGTTGATGATGCCTTCGAGGTGCCGCTATCCTTCCTGATGAATCCGGTGAACCACCAGGTGCACAGCAAGGAATTCCGCGGCACGCCGCGGTCCTACTACGCGATGCCGTTCGCGGAACGCTACATCTGGGGGGCGACGGCGGGCATGCTGCGTGTGCTGTATGAGCGGATCTATTCGTCATGATCCGGACGGTTCTGACCGAGATCGGAATCTTCCTCATCCCCTTTGCCGTCTATGCGCTGTTCCTGGCGGCGACGCGGTCCGGTGTGTTCGCACGCTCCTCATGGCCGGTCGCGATCGTCGCGCGTCTTGCGCTGGTGGCGATCGTGCTGGTCATCGCCGGCCTCATCGGCTTGGCGGAGTTCTCCGGCGCGCCGCCGGATTCGACCTACGTCCCCGCCCATATCGAGGACGGCAAGCTCGTGCCGGGCACGGAAAAGTAGGGGCGGGTCCATGAGCGCGGAGCCTTTACTCGCCGATGCGCCCTGGCTGACCGCAGGCGGCACCGCGCGCGTCCTGGCGCTGCTCGGCACCCATGGCGAGGAGGCGCGTGTGGTCGGCGGCGCCGTGCGCAACGCGCTGCTCGGCCTTGCGCCGGGTGACATCGACATCGCGACCACGGCGCTGCCGGACGAGGTGATACGGCGGGCCAAGGCTGCCGGCATCAAGAGCGTGCCGACCGGCATCGACCACGGCACGGTCACGCTGGTGATCGATGCCCACCCCTATGAAGTCACGACGCTGCGCGAGGACACCGAGACCTTCGGCCGCAAGGCCAAGGTCGCGTTCGGCCGCGACTGGGTGAAGGATGCCGAGCGGCGCGACTTCACCATGAACGGCCTGTCGGTCGATGCACGCGGTGTGGTTTACGATTATGTCGGCGGCATCAACGACGCCAAGGCGCGGCGCGTGCGCTTCATCGGCGATCCCGACCAGCGCATCGCCGAGGATTACTTACGCATCCTGCGCTTCTTCCGCATCCATGCCGCCTTCGGCGCCGGCGATCCCGACCCGGACGGCTATCTCGCCTGCATCCGCCGACGCGCGGGCCTGGCCAGCCTGTCGGCCGAGCGGGTGCGCATGGAGATGCTCAAGCTGCTGGTCGCCGGCGGTGCGGCTGCGGCCGCGCGGGCCATGGCCGAGGGCGGATTGCTGCAAACGCTGATCGGCGGCGTCGTCTATACGGGTCCCCTGGACACGATGATCGCGATCGAGCGCGAACTCGGCCTCAGGCCCAGCAGCACGCGGCGCCTGGCCGCGCTCTCGGTCGCCGTCACCGAAGACGCCAAGCGCCTCGCCGTGCGCCTGCGGCTCTCCAATGCCGAGGCCAAGGCGCTGGATTCGATGGGGCACCGCTGGTGGCGCCTCGCCACCAAGGACGAAGCCAATGCACGGCGCTTGCTGTACCGGCTCGGGCCCGAGAGCTATCACGATCGCGTATTGCTTGGCTGGGCACGCGCCGCCGCTGACGTGCATTCGCCGCGCTGGCGCGCGCTCGCCGAGCTGCCGCAGCGCTGGACCGCACCCAAATTTCCGCTGAAGGCCGCCGATTTCATCGCCCGCGGTCTCGCCGAAGGACCTGCGCTCGGCCATGTGTTGGCGCTCGCTGAAGACGCCTGGCTCGCGGCGGATTTCCCGCTGGAAGAAGCCGCGCTCGCTACGCTCGCCGATCAAGCCGTGGCCCGCATCAGAGGCGACCAGAAAGATTGACCATCGTCTCGGGCTTCTCCGATATCTCGCTTCTGCAGCTTCTGCTTCGGTATGGCCGTGCCCGGCGTTCTTCGCCAAGGCCTTCGTCGATGCCGGTGCACATCCGCACCGCGATCCTCGATGCCGCCGTGATCACCGGCGGGCTGGTGATGATCTCGGCAGCGGCGAGGCAGCTCGTGGTCTAACGACGCCGGCTGAAATGGCGTTCTTGGCGTCTGAGGAGCATCTGATGTGGCGAAAATCTGGCGGCGTCGCGTCAGGCGAACTTCGCGCGCACAAACCGTGTTCCGCAGTTCCACGCTGTGTCGCCGACGCTACAGCAATATTGCGAGACCACCTCTATACCTTGATACCTTGGCTTAAGCGGTGCCGCCTTGTCACGCGCACAGCGTTCGAGGGAAGTCATGAAATCCATTGTCTCCAAATCCATCGTCTCTGCTGCCCTTCTGGCCTCGGCTGTGTGTCTCTCCCACGCCGCCTCCGCGGCCGATCTTGCCAGGGCCTACACCAAGGCGCCGCCCGCGCCGGTCGCATTCAGCTGGACCGGTTTTTACGCCGGCGTGCATGGCGGTTATGGCTGGAGCGATCCGACGGCGACCTTCGATCCCGGCGCGCTCGCAACCGGGACGGTGCCCGGCTATGTCGTCACGGGTGGCACTGGGCCGTTCACCCTGGATGTGAGCCCCAAGGGCGGATTCGGCGGCGGCCAAATCGGCTATAACTGGCAGTCCGGCACGTTCGTGTATGGTCTGGAAGCGGATGTCAGCGGCGCTGCCATCAGGGAAACGGCGAGCCGCCCCTTCAGCGTCACCGGAACGATCGGCGGCGACAATGGCGCCTTCACCGGCGTGTTCAATCTCAAGCAGGAAATCGATGTCTTCGGCACGATCCGCGGACGTCTCGGATACGCGGCGAACAATGTGCTGATCTACGGTACCGGTGGCTTCGCCTGGGGCCACGTCAAGAACAGCATCTTCACCTCCAATCTCGCCACGCCGAACATTGCCAACTTCAATGGCTTCTTCCCGGCCCTGACGCGAAGCGCATCCTCGTCGGAGGTCCAGGTGGGTTTCTCCGCGGGTGGCGGCCTGGAATGGGCGTTCGACCCGCGCTGGACATTCAAGGCCGAGTACATCTACATCAATCTCGGAAAGTCGAACGGCAATGCGCTTGCATTCCCCGGCGCGTCGTTCACGGACACCGAGGTTCAGCTTCATACGGCCAAGGGCGGTATCAACTATCGGTTCTGATTTGATCGGCATCAGCTCGTAGGAGGGTTTCGCCGTTGCGAAACCCATCCTTGCGCCACTCCTGGCGTCGCAGCAGTCTCGTATTGTGATTCAGCTCGTGCTAACCGGCGCAGCTCGTCTTGCAAACGCGGACCAGACTGCTGCTTGTCCAGGGAGACGCCATGAAAGCACCCGCAAATCTCGCCGAGAAGCTCGCAACGTTTACCGATCGCTTCTCCCCGCGCACGGTGGCGACCTATAACGACAACGACATCATGGTGGCCAAGCTTGAGGGGCCCTTTCATTGGCACAAGCACGAGGACACGGACGACTTCTTTCTCGTGCTCAGCGGGACGCTGGACATCGAGCTGCGGGACCGCACGGTCACCCTCAACCCCGGCGAGGTTTTTGTCGTGCCGAAGGGCGTTGAGCACCGGCCGGTGGCGCGTGGGGAAGTGCACATCCTCTTGATTGAACCGACCGGGACGCCGAATTCCGGCGACAAAGCCACGGCGGCGCCTCGTATCCTCGTCTGATCAACCCCGCGCCCGTCATCAAGGGAAGCGCACGGCTCTCACGAGAATGTAGGCCGAAAAGTGCCTACTCCTCGTCATCATCTTCGTCTTCGTCGTCCTCGTCGTCTTCTTCCACCTTCACGAGCACGGCGAGCGGCAGCGTCTCGCGGAACAGGTCGCCTTCCATGCCCATCCACAGGCACAGTGCCTCGTTCTCCTTCACCTCCGCGACGGTCAGCGGCTGACCGCCGGATTTCAGCATCACGACATCGCCGGCCTTCAGATCCATGGATTGTCCTTTCGGGTTGATCGACGCGGCCGACGCTAACAGGCCGTCATGACAGGCCGATCACGCCGGCTGCCGGTGCCGAAAGGTGTCTCCGCGCTACGGCTCAGCTGCGCTCGCTCGTGACCGGCTGGTTCGGCAGGCACTGGTTGCTGAAATAGCCGATGGCATCGCGCGCGAGCGGAACATGGCAGAAGAAGCCGGTGGGGCGGTATCGCACCCTGATGCGATCCAGCTGCGCCATGGTCAGCGTCATGAACGCGTCCAGCCGGCGGGCCTGAAGCTGTAGCCTGTGCTCATTGCTGTCGCGTGGTTTGTCGAGCTTGCGATCGTTCGGCACGTCGTTGCCGGAGGCCGGAGCTTGCAACGCATTCGGCCCGCCGCGGAGCACCTCGAAGCAATGGTGCATCACCAGGACGTGGTGCTTGGCGCTCCACCAGTTGATGGTCACGACCTTCTGCAACGCATCGATCTCGCCATCCGCCCGCCTGGCACAGAGGTTGACGTAGGATTTGAGCCCATTGGCCGTCGGGTCGTTGCACAATTCGTCGCTGGGGCGTCCAGGATCGGCGCCATTGAAGATCGCACCCTTGAACTGCGGAAGGTTGGCGTCGGAATCGCAATCGAAATTGTACTTGGTGAGCAGCGTTGCCGTCAGGGGATCCTGGTCAAGCGTGTGCTCTGCGGCCGGATCGCGCCCGAGGTCGCTGGGCCAGTCGATGTAGATCTCCGCCTTGCGCGCAAAGATGGCGCCGTTCCGCCGCAGCGACGTGCGCGCCTTCCAATAGTCCGAGAACGAGCCGAATGTCTTGGAGTCCACCGGAATGAAAGCGGGGCTTGCCTGCGCCTTCAGCGAGCCGAACTGCTCGCGCAGCATGGTCTCCTGCTGGATCTGCACGTCGGCGAAGGCGTCCGAGATCTCGAGGAAGGTGTCGGTCGCCTTCTGCATGTCCGCCTTGGCCTGCTCGCCGACCTTCTGTTCATAGGAATTCAGGTACTGGAAATATCCGCCCAGGAAGCCGGTCAGCAGGGTCACGGCCGTCAGTCCCTTGGTGACCGAGAGGCGGCTGTCCCAGGATTGAATTCTCTGCCACATACCCGCCGCCTTCACCGGGGATCGCGTGCGCGCTGCCTGCTTCGGAAGGTCCTGCTCCATTGTCGCCTCCAACTCGCCACGCCCCATGGCACGAGGCTACCGCAATCCCGGATTGCGGCTTGTGAAGCATTTCACTTCAAGTAAGGCAGGCGGGCTGCCGGATGTCGGGCGGCGGTAGCTCCTCGATCGAACGGGGAGGGTGTCTGGACCACCTCCCACGCGATGCGAACGTCGCCTTGAATTCGCGGTCGGCATCGCCTAGTTTTTCGGCGTGCCGCACGGTGTCCGCCACCATCTTCGTCAACTCGCCAGAACGGCCATGTTCGTGGCGATATCCGCGTTTGTGCTTCAGGCGGCCCTGATCTCGGTCTCGCAGGCGCAGGCGGCTGTTGGCGCCATTCCGATGCCGTCCGTCACGCTCAGCGGTTCCCTGCATTTCCACGATCAATTGGCCGGCCACGTGCATTCCCACGCCGGCGACGACGCGGAAGGCCACGTCCATGACGGGCCGGATCACGATGAGGACGGCACTCCCGGCGTGGCCTGGGACATGTTTGGCACCTCGATCGCCTCAGCGCAGGTCGTTCACCTGCTCAGCGTCTTCGAAGTGCTCGGCGCCATGGACCTGCCGCTCGCGCGGGCCATTGTCGGGGTGCGCCCCGACGGACTCGTCCGGCCACCAAGTACCTTCAGCATCGCGTAGTCCCGGCGGCGCTTCGGTCGCCGCCTTTTCGCATGTCTGAAGGATCTTTCGATGTTGATGAATCAGCGCTGCCCGAAAGGGCGGCTCGCAGCTCTTGGGCTGGCTGGCGCTTTTTGGTTGGCGAGCCTGGTCTTTGCCTTGTCGGGCGCCTTTGGCCATGAGGGGCACGATCACGGCGACGCCGAGAAGACGGCCGTCGTGTCCTCAGCCTATCCGAGGATTGCCGCGCGCTCCGAGCTCTACGAAATCGTCGGCATCCTGAAGGACGGCAGGCTGTCCGTCTTCATCGATGATGTCGCGACGAACGAGCCGGTCTCGGACGCCGCCTTGCAGGTCACGATCGGCGATTCCGCTCCGATCGAGGCATCGAGCCAGGAGGACGGCGTCTACACCGCCGCGATTCCGAACGGCACACCGTCCGGATCGGTCGAGGTGATCTTCTCGATCAACGCTAGCAGGGGAAATGATCTGCTGGTCGACTCGTTCATACCGCGTGCAGAGGCCCGGCCCGCAGAGCAGAAGCACGAGCCCGGCTGGCTTCTCTCGAACCGAGCCGCCATCGCCGCGTCCGTGCTCGCCGCTTTGGGCTTCGGCGGTCTCTTCGCCTATTGGAAGCGGCGTGGCCGCTTCATGGCGGCCTCGACGTCCGCCGTGATGGCGGGGGCTTTGGTCATTCTCGCCGCCATCATGTTCGGCGAGGGCCGGACTAATGCAACGCAACCAAATCCGCCTGATGTTCCCGCGCTGAGCGATGCCCCGCGCCGTCTGCAAGACGGCACCGTCTTCGCGGCCAAGCCGACGCAGCGTCTGCTCGAGGTACGCACCGCTGCAGCCGAGCCGCAGACGATTCATCCCGCCGTCACCCTGATCGGCCGTGTCATGGCCGACCCCAACCGCAGCAGCATCGTGCAGAGCATTTACGGCGGCCGCGTGGTTCCCGGCGATGACGGTATCCCCCGCATCGGGCAAACCGTCCGCAAGGGCGATCTGCTCCTCCGGATCGAGCCCCATCTGCCAATCGCCGACCGCACGACGATCCTCGAGAAGGTCGGCGAGATCGAACAGCTGATGGCGATCACGGACAACAAGCTGCGGCGTCTCCGGCCGCTGGCCGAACGCGGCGCGGTGCCGCAAGGGCAGGTCAACGACCTCGAAAGCGAATTGGAGGGTCTGCGGGCGCGCCGCGAGACCGTTCGCAATTCTCGCACCGGCTTCGAGGAGCTGCGGGCATCGACCGATGGCATCATCACCGCAGCCAAGGTCGCGCCGGGCCAGGTCATACAGCCCCAAGACGTCCTGTTTCAGATCGCGGACCCAAGCAGTCTTTGGGTCGAGGCGCTCGCCTATGACGAAATCGGCTTGAAGCAGCCTGAAGCCGCAACGGCAATGGCTCCGAATGGGCAGCAGATTGCGCTGAGCTTCGTCGGGACGAGCCGGGCGCTGCGCCAGCATGCGTCCGTGGTTCAGTTCGCCATTCCGGAGCCACCGGCAGGTCTCAACATCGGTCAGCCGTTGAATGTGATGGTCCAGGCCGGTGCGCCGGTGTCGGGCCTGGTCGTGCCGCGCAATGCCGTCGTTCGAAGCGGCAACGGTGAGAATATCGTCTGGCTGCACACCGAGCCCGAGCGCTTCGAGCCGAGGCCGGTTCGCGTGGTGCCGGTAGACGCAGCCCGCGTGATTGTGGCCGCCGGTGTCAACGAAGGCGAACATATCGTCGTGCGCGGCACCGACCTCATCAACCAGATCCGGTAGCCGACCATGTTCAAGCTCATCGTCCAGACAAGCTTGCGCAATCGCCTATTCGTGCTGGCGGTCGCCGCCGTCCTGGTCGGCTACGGCCTGTTCGTCCTGCCGAGCGTTTCGGTCGACGTCCTGCCTGACATCAACCGCCCGACCGTCAACATCCTGACCGAGGCAGAGGGACTGGCGCCCCAGGAGGTCGAACAGCTGGTGACGTTCCCGATCGAGACGTCGATGAACGGCATGCCCGGCGTCATTCGCGTGCGCTCGGTCTCGGGCGTTGGTCTGTCGGTCGTCTATGTCGAGTTCGACTGGGGCGTCGAAATCTACCGCGCCCGGCAATTCGTCTCCGAGCGGCTGGCGCTGATCCGCGAGCAATTGCCGTCCGCGGTCAATCCCCAGATGGGCCCGGTGACCTCGATCATGGGCGAGATCATGCTGATCGCGCTGACGAGCGATGGCACGGCTTCACCCATGGACGTGCGCGAGATCGCCGACTTCGTCGTCCGACCGCAACTCCTCGCCATTCCCGGCGTCGCCCAGGTGATACCCATCGGCGGCGAGGTCCGCCAATATCGCGTGACGCCGAACGTCGCCACCATGCAGGCACTCGGCGTCACCCACGATCAGATCGAGCAGGCGGTCGCAAGGTTCGGCACCAACAGCGGCGGCGGCTTCGTCGACCAGCATGGCCGCGAATATCTGATCCGCAATGTCGGTCTCACCAGGCGTATCGAGGACCTCCGCAACACCGTCGTCGTCAACCGCGGAGAGCAGCCGATCCTGCTGAAGCAGATTGCCTCTGTGGATTTTGCCGCGCGGACCAAGCGCGGTGACGCAGGATATAACGGCAAGCCCGCCGTCATCGTCAGCGTCATGAAGCAACCGGCTGCGGATACCGTAGCACTGACGCGCAATGTTGAATCAACGCTGCGGGAGCTGCAACGCACTATGCGCGGGGGCATCAGCGTCACCAACGTGCAGTTCCGGCAGGCCACCTTCATCGAGACCTCGATCGGCAATGTCGAGCGCGTCCTGATCGAGGCCGCGATCGTCGTCGCAATAGTCCTGTTCGTCTTCCTGATGAACGGTCGCGCCGCGTTCGTGTCGCTGACGGCCATTCCAATATCGATCCTGGTGACGGTCCTGGTGTTTCGCGCCTTCGGCCTCACGATCAACACCATGACGCTGGGCGGCCTCGCCATCGCGATCGGTGAGCTGGTCGACGATGCCGTCGTGGACGTCGAAAACATCCTGCGGCGCCTGCGGGAGAACGCCGCGTCGAGCACGCCGCGCCCTGTTCTCGACGTGATCTCCGGCGCGAGCCAGGAGGTTCGTTCCAGCATCGTCTATGCAACGATGATCATCGTCCTCGTCTTTGTGCCGCTGTTCGCCCTTCCGGGAATCGAAGGGCGGCTGTTCACGCCGCTTGGCGTCGCCTATGTGGTCTCAATCCTGGCTTCGCTGCTGACCTCGATCACGGTGACGCCGGTGCTGTCCTATTATCTGCTTTCGGGACGAGCTCATTCAGGTGACCGCGAGAGCTTTGTCGTCACGAAGCTGAAGCAGGCCAATCGGCGGGTGCTCGGCTGGGCCTTCCAGCGGCAGGGCTTGGTGCTGGTCTTCGTCGCCGCTGCGGTCGCGGTGGCAGGCTATGCCGCGAGCCAGATGCCCCGCAGCTTTCTTCCTCCTTTCAACGAGGGGACGCTGGTCCTGTCGCTGCAGTACAATCCAGGCATTTCGCTCGCGGAATCCAACCGTCTTGGCCTATTGGCGGAGCAGTTGCTCGCAAAGGTGCCCGAGGTGAAATCGGTCGGACGGCGCACCGGCCGCGCCGAACTGGATGAACACGCCGAAGGCGTGCACTACAGCGAGGTCGATGTCGATCTCACACCGTCCAAGCGCCAGAAGGCGGACATCTATGCGAGCATCCGGGAAGCCCTGTCCGCGCTGCCGGCGTCGGTGGCCATCGGACAGCCGATCAGCCACCGCCTCGATCATCTCCAGTCCGGTATTCGTGCCCAGATCGTGCTCAAGATCTTCGGCCAGGACATCGAGATGTTGCGGCGGCTGTCCGAAACGGTGCGCCAGCGTCTATCGACGATCCCGGGTCTGGTCGATCTCCAGGTCGAGAAGCAGGTGCTGATTCCGCAAGTGCGGGTTCAAATCGACCATGCTCGCGCCGCGCTTCACGGCCTGACGCCGGCTGCGGTCACCCAGGCACTCGACGCGCTGTCCAATGGCCGGAGGGTCTCCCAGATCGTCGACGGCAATCGCCGTTTCGACGTCGTGATGCGCCTGTCGGAGCAAGACCGTTCGACGACGGGACTGCACAATTTGCTCATCCCGACCGGCTCGGAGTTCGTCCCGCTGAGCGCTTTAGCCGACATCGTCGAGACAGACGGGCCGAACCAGATTCAGCGGGAGGGGACCCAGCGCAGGATCGTCGTGTACGGCAACGGGGACGGACGCCGCGACATCGCCGATATCGCGGCCGACATTCAGAGGTCGGTTCGCGAGCTCGATTTCCCGCAAGGCTACACGACCAGCCTCGAAGGCGCGTTCCAGGCCCAGCAGGAGGCGACCTGGCGCATCGGCATTCTGTCGCTGGCCTCGATGACGATGATCTTCGTCGTCCTCTACAGCCGCTACCGGTCGATCGCACTGGCGCTGATCATCATGGGAGGTATTCCGCTCGCCCTGATCGGCAGCGTCGCCGCGCTGAAGATCTCCGGGCAGCCCTTGTCGGTGGCATCGATGATCGGCTTCATCACGCTGGCCGGCATCTCGGCGCGCAACGGGATCTTGAAGATCTCGCACTATATCAATCTCGCCATCCACGAAGGCGAGCGTTTCGGGGCCGGGCTGGTCATTCGCGGCAGCATGGAGCGCCTCAGTCCGGTGCTGATGACGGCGCTTTGCGCAGGACTAGCGCTCACGCCGCTCTTGATCGGCGCGGACGAGCCGGGCCGGGAAATCCTGCACCCGGTGGCCGTGACGATCTTCGGCGGCCTGCTCAGCGCCACGGTGCTCGACACAATCGTGACCCCGATTCTGTTTCTGATGTTCGGCCAGCAGCCGCTGCAGCGGCTGGTGGCCGGACACGCCGCAACGTTCACCCCCGCGGAAGCCTATTGATGCGCGCGGACAACCACCGAGGAGCCTGCAATGAGAACTTATATCGGCCTCGCCGTGACGGCTGTGATGATCGCGACGCTGGATGTTGCCGCGGCGCAGACGAAGGGCAGCAACGGCGGTCCCGTCGTCAAGTCGCAGGGGCATCCGATCGAATTCGTCAGCAAGGGGACCGACATCGTCTTTTACGTTGGCGACGACGATGGATCGCCGCTGTCGACGAAGGATATGCGGGGACGCGCAACGGTTCAGGATGGCGGCAAGACGGTCACCGTTCCGCTTGCGCCGGCCAATCCCAACATGATGACGGGAAAGCTGCAAACCGAGCTGTCGCCGAAGGCGATCGTGGTGTTCTCCGGCAGCTTGCACGGTCATTCGTTGACCGCGAGATACGCTGCGCAATGATTGGGGCCTGAAAGACCGCGTTTGCGCCCGCAACGCGGCGGAGCTCGCGACCTACATCGCCGAGAAAGGCAAGCCGCTGCTGACGCTCAAGGTGAAGCGTGGGAGTTGAGATAACGCGTAGGCAAAACTCGACAGCGCTTGGAAGAGCGAAGCGCCACCCCTCGGCAGGTTTGCACATCGGCGATTTCACCGCGACAAAGCGCCCGTGATAAATAGTGGATCAATCAATACAATCTGAGCATCAATCGGGATGGCATGAGCACGTAAAATAGGCCCTCAGAAAAATGTCGCAACGGAGGATCGACAATGGGCAATGCTACTCTTTTATCGAAGATTCGATTTGGCGCAGCTGGCATCCTGCTTCTTGCCGCAACCTCGATGGCATACGCGGCCTGGCCGGAAAGGAATATCACCTTCATCGTCCCATTCCCGGCGGGAGGCTCGTCCGACATGGTCGCGCGAGCAATCGGACAGAAGGTCTCCGATACGTTGGGGCAGCCGGTGGTCGTCGAAAACCGGTCCGGCGCAACGGGCGCTCTTGGAGCAACGGCGGTTGCCCGGGCGCCAGCGGACGGATACACCATTCTCGTCGGCTCGATCGGTGTCTATGCGACGAATCCATTTCTTCAGCCTAATCTGAAGTATGATCCTCTGAAGGACTTCGACCTTTTGACGGTCGCTGTGCGCGCACCGAACGTCCTGGTCGCCAACTTGAACTTTCCGGCAAACACCGTCGCCGAGTTGGTGGAGCAACTGAAGAAGGCCCCCGGCAAGATCACTTTTGCAAGCTCGGGTGCGGGTTCGTCCGATCATCTCACGGCGGCGCTGTTCTGGCAGCGCACTGGGACGACCGGTCTCCACGTGCCGTATCGCGGCGGGGCGCCTGCCGTGAGTGATCTCCTCGCGGGGCATGTCAACGTATCGTTTCAAAACATCAACGCCGTCATCGGGCAAATTCAATCCAAGCAGCTCAAGGTTCTCGCCATCACCGGCGATGCCAGATCCCCTCTTTTGCCCGAAGTGCCTACCTTGAAGGAACTTGGGATTGAAGGTGTCGACGTCTTTTCGTGGCAGGCGGTGGCTGCTCCGAAGGGCCTTCCTGCCGACGTGAAAGCAAAATTGCATGGCGAGATCGTCGCGGCGCTGAAGGCACCGGACGTACGCAAACGAATGGAGGATATCGGCCTCGAAATCGTGGCCAACACCCCGGAGCAATTCCAGGAGTTTCTGGTCTCTGAGTTGGCCCGCTGGAAGCGGGTCATCGAGGCCGGCAATATCACCGTGGAATAGGTTGCCTTGGGCGTGCTCGCGGGAGCGCGACTAGAGCATGATCCGGAAAAGTGCGTAGCGGTTTTCCGAAAAGATCATGCTCAAACATAAGCTAAAGCGCGATGACGATTCATCCTGATGCCATCGCGCTCCAGGCTCGATCGCAACGCTCGCGACGATGCCACAATACCCCTGTTTTGCCCGACGGGTCAGAAATTTTTCGTAAAATCCGTAAGTCCTTGATTTTACAGCAGCGCGCTACTGTGCATGGGGTTGTTTTCGAGGTTTTGTTTTGGGCCCTCGATCATGCCCGGTCGGGCAGCAGCTCGCCGAGCGAGCGGATGATGCGGTCGGGCCTGACCGTCGAGCCCTCGGGCAGGCCCTCGCCATGCACGTCCATCCAGATCGCATAGATGCCGAGGCGCTGCGGCGTCACCACTTCCCATTCCAGATTGTCGCCGATCATCCAGGTGTCCTCAGCGGTGACGCCGAGCGCCTGCATCGCGTGCAGATAGGCGCGCTCCTCGGGCTTGCCGAAGCCGTGCTCGCCCTCGATCTGGATGTGGTCGAAGCGGTGCGCCAGCTCGAAGCGTTCGACCTTGGCGCGCTGCATGTCGGCGGCGCCGTTGGTGACCAGCGCGAGCTTGATGCCGAGCGCCTTGAACTGGTCGATCGCCTCGTGCGCGCCGGGAAAGACGAACATCTCCTCCTCGCGATAGGCGGTGAAGCGGTCGGCGAGGCGAATGGCGAGGTCATCGGGCAGGGCGCGGTGGCCTGCGGCCGCGAGCGCGGCGAAGCCGCCCTTCACGGTCAGGTGCCGCGCCTCGGCGAGCTTCATCCGCCACGCCGGTTCGGCATTGGCCCAGAAGTTTCGCGCGAAGGCCAGCACTGCGGTCGCGACCATCGGCGGTGGCAGCGGGGCGAGCTCCTCGGCGAATTCGGCCGTGATCGTGTTCCAGGCGATCTCGGGCCGGCCATAGGCCGACAGGATGGTGTCGTCCATGTCGATCAGCATGGCGCGCGGGAGCGGTCTTGCAGCGGGCTTCATCGTCGTCATGGCCATTTCACCTCCGGCGGCAGCGACGACAGGATGGAGTCCACATTGCCGCCTGTCTTCAGCCCGAAGATGGTGCCGCGGTCGTAGAGCAGGTTGAACTCGACGTAGCGGCCGCGGCGGATCAGTTGCTCCTCGCGATCCGCAGCGGTCCAGGCGCTCGCAAAATTGCGCCGCACGATCTCGGGATAGATCTTCAGGAAGGCGCGGCCGACGTCCTGGGTAAAGGCGAGGTCGGCGTCCCAGTCGCCGCTGTCGTGCCAGTCGTAGAAGATGCCGCCGATGCCGCGCGCCTCTTTCCGGTGCGGCAGGTAGAAATACTCGTCGCACCACTTCTTGTACTTGTCGTAGTCGGCGACGCCGTTCGGCTGCTTGCAAGCCTCTCTCATCGCGGCGTGAAAGGCGATGCTGTCGGGATCGTCCTGCGTCCGCCGTCGCTCCAGCACTGGCGTCAGGTCGGCGCCGCCGCCGAACCAGGCCTTCGTGGTGACGACGAAGCGCGTGTTCATGTGCACGGCGGGGACGTTCGGATTGCGCATGTGCGCGATCAGCGAGATGCCGGAGGCCCAGAATTTTGGATCCTCCGCAGCGCCGGGGATCTGCGCCCGAAATTCGGGCGCGAACTCGCCGTGCACCGTCGAGCAGTGCACGCCGACCTTCTCGAACAACCGGCCGTGCATCATCGACATCACGCCGCCGCCACCAGCCGCGCCGGAATGGTCGGTGCGCTGCCAAAGCGTGCGCTTGAAGCGGCCGACCTCGCCCGGATAGAGGCTTTGCGGCGCGTCGTCCTCGAGCCGCTCGAAGCTCGCGCAGATGTCGTCGCGCAAGCGCTCGAACCAGGCGCGGGCGCGGGCCTTGCGGGCTTCGATCGTCGTAAAGTCCATCTGCATTCGCGGGTCGCGTCCTATCTGATGCCGAGCGATTTGTGGGTCTGCACGCTGAGCCGCCATTGCGGATGGTGCAGGCAATAATCGATCGCGCGCGCGGTGTTCTCGATGACCTCAGGCCCGTCCATCGGTTGCAGCGAGAAGCGCTCGAAGGCGAGATCCTCAAATGCCTCGGGCATCGCCAAGGCCTGGGGATAGACCAGCTTCAGCTCGTGGCCCTGGCGCAGGACCAGCTCGCTGCCGCCCTTGGGGCTGACGCAGATCCAGTCGAGCCCATCAGGGGCTGCGATCGTGCCGTTGGTCTCGACGCCGATCTCGAAGCCTCTTTCGTGCAGCGCCTCGATCAGCGCGGCGTCGACCTGGAGCAGCGGCTCCCCGCCGGTCAGCACGACGTAGCGATTGGCGGCAGCCGCCGTCCATTGCGCGGCGATGGTATCGGCGAGTTCCGCAGCCGAGCCATAGCGCCCGCCGAGCGTGCCGTCGGTGCCGACGAAATCCGTGTCGCAGAACTTGCAGGTCGCATCCGCGCGGTCGGCCTCCCGCCCGCTCCAGAGGTTGCAGCCGGCAAAGCGGCAGAACACCGACGCGCGCCCGGCATGGGCGCCTTCGCCTTGCAGGGTCAGGAAGATCTCCTTGACCGCGTAACTCAAGCCTCTCTCCTCAATCTGTCAAACCTTGCGGGTTCCGGATCTGCCGCAGCGCCTCGCCGGCGGCCATGGCCACGCTCATGGCCACATTGAGCGACCGCAGCCCCGCCTTGATCGGGATCACCAGACGCGCATCGGCCGCCTCGACCACTGCGTCGGTGACGCCGGCGCTCTCGCGCCCGAATAGCAGGATGTCCGAGCTCTGGTAATGAAAATCGCGGTAGTCGGTGGCGGCCTTGGTGGTGAACAGCAGCAGCCGGTGGCCCTGGCCTGCACGCCAGTCCTCGAATGTCGCCCAGGAGACGTGGCGGGCCAGCCTGACATGGTCGAGGTAGTCCATTCCCGCCCGGCGGAACAGGCGGTCCGAGATGGGGAAGCCCGCCGGTTCGATGATATGGGCATCGAGCCCCAGGCAGGCGCAGAGGCGAAGAATCGTGCCGGTGTTCTGGGGGATGTCGGGCTGGAAAAGTGCGATCTGCATGGGCGGCGGCGAGTTGGCTTGCGGGCGCAAAATGTCTCAATAAAACATCGCCCGCCCGGGAATTCGTGCATTGCACGCTCTCACGCCGTTAGCGGGCTTGCGCTCGCCCGGCAAGGGTGCCAATAGAACGATTCTGGACTGCTGTTTCACCCGTTTAGAGGTGAACAAGCCAAGTTCTGCCGCCGCGGGGGGCCGCGGGTGCCGGCAGCCTTTCCGGGGACCTCTTGGGCGCCCCTCGGAGCGGTTCCACCGGTAGCGCAAGAAGAAAGGGTTGGAATCGTGACGACAGCGTCTTCGGCGGACCATCCGACACGCCGTGATTTCTTATTCGTTGCAACAGGGGCATTTGCAGCAGTAGGGGGCGCGGCTGCGCTCTGGCCCTTCATCTCCCAAATGAATCCGGATGCCTCGACCATCGCCGCCGGTGCGCCGATCGAGGTCGATCTCAGCCCGATCGCGGAAGGCCAGGACATCAAGGTGTTCTGGCGCGGCAAGCCGATCTACATCAGTCACCGCACCAAGAAGCAGATCGACGAGGCGCGCGCCGTCAACGTGGCGAGCCTGCCGGATCCGCAGACCGACGAGGCCCGGGTCAAGTCGGGCCACGAGCAGTGGCTGGTCGTGATCGGCATCTGCACCCATCTCGGCTGTATCCCGATCGCTCATGAAGGCAGCTACGACGGGTTCTTCTGCCCCTGCCATGGTTCGGTCTACGATACGTCCGGCCGCATCCGCCAGGGCCCAGCGCCCACGAACCTGGCCGTGCCGCCGTACCAGTTCGTTTCCGACACCAAAATCCAGATCGGCTGAGCTTCGGACTCAAGTCCGAAGCTTCGCGCCGTCTCGTCGTACTATTTCCTCAGGATCGCATCATGAGCGGACCATCCGACTACCAGCCGAGCAATCCGGCCCTGCAATGGATCGAGCGGCGCCTGCCGATTTTTGGTCTCATCCATTCCTCCTTCGTCGCCTATCCCACCCCGCGCAACCTGAACTATTGGTGGACCTTCGGCGCCATTCTTTCCTTCATGCTCGGAATGCAGATCCTGACCGGCGTGATCCTGGCGATGCACTACACGCCGAACGCCGATCTCGCCTTCAAGTCGGTCGAGCTGATCGTCCGTGACGTGAACTACGGCTGGCTGCTGCGCAACATGCACGCGGTCGGCGCCTCGATGTTCTTCGTCGCCGTCTACGTCCACATGTTCCGCGGTCTGTACTACGGGTCGTACAAGGAGCCGCGTGAGGTGCTGTGGATCCTCGGCGTCATCATCTACCTCCTGATGATGGCGACCGGCTTCATGGGCTACGTGCTGCCCTGGGGCCAGATGAGCTTCTGGGGCGCCACCGTCATCACCAATTTGTTCTCGGCCGTTCCCTATGTCGGCGAGAGCATCGTGACGCTGCTCTGGGGCGGCTATGCAGTCGGCAACCCGACGCTGAACCGCTTCTTCTCGCTGCACTATCTCTTGCCGTTCGTGATCGCAGGCGTCGTCGTGCTCCACGTCTGGGCGCTGCACGTCGCTGGCCAGAACAACCCTGATGGCGTCGAGCCGAAGACGGAAAAGGACACGGTGCCGTTTACGCCGCATGCGACCATCAAGGACATGTTCGGCGTCGCCTGCTTCCTGCTGCTGTACGCTTGGTTCATCTTCTACATGCCGAACTATCTCGGCGACGCCGACAACTACATTCCCGCGAACCCGGGCGTGACGCCGCCGCACATCGTGCCGGAATGGTATTACCTGCCGTTCTACGCGATCCTGCGCTCGATTCCCGACAAGCTCGCGGGCGTCATCGCGATGTTCGGGGCGATCATCATCCTGTGCTTCCTGCCCTGGCTCGACACTGCCAAGACCAGGTCCTCGAAGTACCGACCGCTCGCCAAGCAGTTCTTCTGGATCTTCGTCGCGGTCTGCATCCTGCTCGGCTATCTCGGCGCACAGCCGCCGGAAGGCATCTACGTCATCGCCGGCCGCATCCTGACGTTCTGCTATTTCGCCTACTTCCTGATCGTGCTGCCGCTGCTCGCGCGCATCGAGAAGCCGCGGCCGGTGCCGAACTCGATCTCGGATGCCGTGCTGGCCAAGACCGGCAGCCGGTCGACGCCGATGGTCTCGACCGCGATCGTGCTGGCGCTCGCCGGCTCGCTGTTCGCGGGCTCGATCGACAGCGCGAAAGCAGCCGAAGGCAGCGATAAGCCGCCAGGCAACACATGGTCGTTCTCGGGCCCTTTCGGTAAGTTCGATCGCGGCGCGCTGCAGCGCGGCCTCAAGGTCTACAAGGAGGTCTGCGCCAGTTGCCACGGCCTGTCCTTCGTCGCCTTCCGTAACCTCGCCGAGCCCGGCGGGCCCGGCTATTCGGTGGCGCAAGCCGCTGCGTTTGCATCCGAGTACAAAGTCAAGGACGGCCCGAACGATGCGGGGGACATGTTCGAGCGTCCGGGCCGGCCGGCGGACTATTTCCCGTCGCCGTTCGCGAACGAGCAGGCCGCGCGTGCCGCGAACGGCGGTGCGGCCCCGCCGGACCTGTCCCTGATCACCAAGGCGCGCTCCTACAAGCGCGGCTTCCCCTGGTTCATCTTCGACGTCTTCACCCAGTACCAGGAGCAGGGGCCTGACTACGTCGCCGCATTGCTCCAGGGCTATGAGGACAAGGTGCCGGAGGGCGTCACCCTCCCGGAGGGCTCGTACTTCAACAGGTACTTCCCGGGCCACGCCATCAAGATGCCGAAGCCGATCAGCGACGGCCAGGTGACCTATGACGACGGCTCGCCGACTACCGTCGCGCAGTACTCCAAGGACGTCACCACCTTCCTGATGTGGACCGCCGAGCCGCACATGGAAGCGCGCAAGCGCCTCGGCTTCCAGGTCTTCGTGTTCCTGATCGTCTTCGCGGGCCTGATGTACTTCACCAAGAAGAAGGTCTGGGCCGACTCGCACTGAGCGGCGAAAGACGAGAATGCAAAAGCCCCCGTACGGGGGCTTTTTTGTTGGTCCCGTGTCCCGGACGCGCGAAGCGCGCGAGCCGGGACACTGGATGCGTGGGGCTGGGCCCCGGATCAGCAATGCATCGCCGCAAACGATTTCCGCATCGCCAGGGGCGCGCTGCATTTCATCCGGGCACGAGAGTGTGTTGCTCGGCACGATTGCCTATCGCCCTCCCACCCGCCAAAATGCCGCCAACCGATCCCCCAGAAACTCACCGGAGGACACCATGGGAACCAGCATCACCTTCAAGCGCCCGGACGGTAAGGACGCCTCGGGCTATCTCGCCAATGCCGGGCGCGGCAATGCGCCGGGCGTCGTCGTGATCCAGGAATGGTGGGGCCTGTCCGATCAGATCAAGGGCCTGTGCGACCGCTTCGCGCTGGCCGGCTTCGACGCGCTGGCGCCCGATCTCTACAAGGGCAAGGTGGTGCCGTATCACGACACGGACAGCGCCAACAAGGAGATGAACTCGCTCGACTTCATGGACGCCACCACGCAGACCGTGCGCGGCGCCACGCAATATCTGTCGCGCAACGGTGCCAAGGTCGGGCTGACCGGCTTCTGCCTCGGCGGCGCCGTGACCATCATCGGCGCGACCAAGATCCCGGAGCTCGCGGCGGGCGTCGTGTTCTACGGCATCCCGCCCGAGCAGGCCGCCAAGCCTGCCGACGTCAAGATCCCGCTGCAGGCCCATTTCGCCAACAAGGACGATTGGTGCACGCCGGAGCTGGTCAACGGTTTCGAGAAGGCCATGAAGGCCGCCGGCAAGTCGCTGGAGCTGTTCCGCTATGACGCCGAGCACGCCTTCGTCAACGAGCAGCGCCAGGCCGTGCACGACCGCGAAGCCGCCGAGCTCGCCTGGGGCCGAGCGACGGAGTTTTTCAGGAAGCATCTGGGGTAGGGGCGTGAAGGACAAATCTGAAGCCGATGCGCAGTCGAAGCGTGAGGCCTTCAAGGTCCCGGAGGACCATCGCGCTGCCGTTCTTGAGGGGCTCCGCGAGGCCGATCGAGCCGAGTACGCGACCGATGCAGACATGGCCGCGCTTTGGAAGCGGTGCGGCCTCTAGTCCGTAGCCCGGATGGAGCGAAGCGGAATCCGGGGACTTTCCGATTGTGGACGAACCCCGGATTGCGCTGCGCTCCATCCGGGCTACCGCCTTGCCGCACCCTTGACGGCGCCCCCGCGCCATGGTGATTATCCGCCCATGAGCACCGCCGTCCGCCCAGCCCGTCTTTGGTGGCGCACCTCCTGACGAGGTGGCCGGTGCGATTTCTTTTCCCAAAATCGTCTGAGGTCGCCAGCACAGCGCGGCGGCCTGATCGTTTGTCCTGTGTGGCGTTCCCTCGACAAGTTTCGTAAGAGGACGACATGAACAGGACAGTCTTTGCCCTCCCGGCTCGAAGCGACTACGTGACCCGCGCGGGGCTTGCGATCACGCGTGTGGCCGAGCAGTTCACCGGCGGCGCCAACCGGCTCGACGACCTGATCAACCTGCTCGACCGCCGCCGCGGCGTGGTGCTGTCCTCGGGCACGACCGTGCCCGGCCGCTACGAGAGCTTCGATCTCGGCTTCTCCGACCCGCCGCTCAAGCTCGAGACAGTTGGCGTCAATTTCAAGCTGGAAGCGCTGAACGCGCGCGGAGAGGTGCTGATCGCCTTCCTCGGCGATGTCTCGCGCGAACCCTGTGTCGTCATCTCCGAGAGAACGGCGAGCCGCCTTGCCGGCCACATCATCCGCGGTGATGCGCCGGTCGAGGAGGACCAGCGCACGCGGCGTGCCAGCGTGATGTCGCTGGTGCGCGATCTCGTCGCCGCCTTCTCCGCCAGTGATGACGGCCTGCTCGGCCTGTTCGGCGCCTTTGCCTACGACCTCGTCTTTCAGATCGAGGACCTCGTGCAGAAGCGCCCGCGCGAGGCCGACCAGCGAGACATCGTGCTCTACGTGCCCGATCGCCTGCTCGCCTACGACCGTGCCACCGGCCGCGGCGTGGTGCTCTCTTACGATTTCGCCTGGAAGGGCAAGTCGACCGAAGGCCTGCCGCGCGAGACCGCCGACAGCCCCTATCTGAAGACGCCGCGCCAGGGCTTTGCCGATCACGCGCCGGGCGAATATCAGGCCACGGTCGAGACAGCGCGCGCCGCCTTTGCCCGTGGCGATCTGTTCGAGGCCGTGCCGGGCCAGCTGTTCGCCGAGCCCTGCGACCGCTCGCCGGCCGAAGTGTTCCAGCGCCTCTGCGTCATCAACCCGTCGCCCTATGGTGCGCTGATGAATCTCGGCGAGGGCGAGTTTCTCGTCTCGGCTTCGCCCGAAATGTTCGTGCGCTCGGACGGCCGCCGCGTCGAGACCTGCCCGATCTCGGGCACGATCGCGCGCGGCCTTGATGCGATCGGCGATGCCGAGCAGATCCGCCAGCTGCTGAACTCGGAGAAGGACGAGTTCGAGCTCAACATGTGCACCGACGTCGATCGTAACGACAAGGCGCGCGTCTGCGTACCCGGCACCATCAAGGTCCTGGCGCGCCGCCAGATCGAGACTTACTCAAAGCTGTTCCACACCGTTGATCACGTCGAGGGCATGTTGCGCCCCGGCTTCGATGCGCTCGATGCCTTCCTCACCCACGCCTGGGCTGTCACCGTCACCGGCGCGCCGAAGCTCTGGGCCATGCAATTCGTCGAGGATCACGAGCGCTCGCCGCGGCGCTGGTATGCCGGCGCGATCGGCGCGGTGAATTTCGACGGCAGCATTAACACCGGCCTCACCATCCGCACCATCCGCATGAAGGATGGCCTCGCCGAAGTGCGCGTCGGCGCCACCTGCCTGTTCGATTCAGACCCCGCCGCAGAAGACCGCGAGTGCCAGGTCAAGGCGGCCGCGCTGTTCCAGGCGCTGCGCGGCGATCCGCCGAAGCCGCTCTCGACCTTTGCGCCTGATGCCACCGGTTCGGGCAAGCAGGTGCTGCTGATCGACCACGACGACAGCTTCGTGCACATGCTCGCCGATTATTTCCGCCAGGTCGGCGCCAGCGTCACCGTGGTCCGCTATGTGCATGCGCTCGACATGCTCAAGCAGAAGAGCTGGGACTTGCTGGTGCTGTCGCCCGGCCCCGGGCGCCCTGAGGATTTCGGGATCAAGACGACGATCGATGCGGCGCTGGAGAAGAAGCTGCCGGTGTTCGGCGTCTGCCTCGGCGTGCAGGCGATCGGCGAATATTTCGGCGGCGAGCTCGGCCAGCTCACCCATCCCGCCCACGGCCGGCCCTCACGGGTCCAGGTGCGCGGCGGCCGCCTGATGCGCAATTTGCCGAACGAGATCGTCATCGGCCGCTATCACTCGCTCTATGTCGAGCGCGACAGCATGCCGGAGGTGTTGTCCGTCACCGCCAGCACCGAGGACGGCGTCGCCATGGCGCTGGAGCACAAGACCCTGCCGGTCGCCGGCGTGCAATTCCACCCGGAATCGCTGATGTCGCTCGGCGGCGAGGTGGGGCTACGTATTGTCGAGAACGCGTTCCGGCTGGATGCGCCGGTCAATTGAGAGGCACGAATGACTTTTGACCACGACATCAAGGCCAGCGTCCGCACCATCCCGGATTATCCCAAGCCCGGCATCATGTTCCGCGACATCACCACCTTGCTCGCGGATGCGCGCGCGTTCCGCCGAGCCGTGGACGAGCTCGTCAACCCCTGGGCCGGCAACAAGATCGACAAGGTCGCCGGCATGGAGGCGCGCGGCTTCATCATCGGCGGCGCGGTCGCGCATCAGCTCTCGGCGGGCTTCGTGCCGATCCGCAAGAAGGGCAAGCTGCCGCATACCACGGTGCGCATCGCCTATTCGCTCGAATACGGCATCGACGAGATGGAGATGCATGTCGACGCGGTCGCACCCGGCGAGCGCGTGATCCTGGTCGACGACCTCATCGCCACCGGCGGCACCGCGGAAGGCGCGGTCAAGCTGCTGCGCCAGATCGGCGCCAACGTGGTTGCCGCCTGCTTCATCGTCGACCTGCCCGAGCTCGGCGGCGCCGCCAAGCTGCGCGCCATGGACGTGCCCGTGCGCACGCTGATGTCGTTCGAGGGGCACTGAGCGTCCTGGTGTTTCCGCCTAAGACCGCTGCAATATCAGGCTGAGCTCGAGCTCCCGGAAGGCGATGTAGTTGCGCCGCGTCCATTGGTGCAGCTCGGTCGAAGAGTCCTTCTCCTGGCGCAGATAGCCCGTGAAGGAGAAGTTCAGCCGGTCGATATAGGTCTTCAGGAAACCGGGCAGTGCGGGCAGGCGGAACAGCCGGCCGCCCCCCATCGCCGCGGGCAGCTCGCCGCGGACGACATATTCGTTGTCCACCGTGACCAGGTTCATCCGCGGGATCTGCCCGCGCAGCATCTCGTGGGCGCGGGCCGAGACGCGGTCGGTGTCGGCGACGAACAGGATCATCGGCGCAACGTGGCGCCGCGCCGCCTCCTTCAGAAGGCCGATCTCGTCGGTCATCTTGAAGAACTCGTCGAAGGCGTGGAAGCCGAGGTCGATCACCTTGGCAAGTCCGTCATCGACGATGACGCGGTCCATCAGCTGCATCTTGCCGAAGGTGTCGATCACGTCGGCGGTCTCGGTCACCTTCGGCAGGTAATCGAGCAGCGACGGCTCCTTCAGATTGACGTCGAAGGCCGCGACGTTGCCATTCTTGAGCAGCAGGAATTCGCTCAAAAGCCGCGCCAGCAAGGTCTTGCCGACCTGCGGGCGGGGCGAGCAGATGATGTAGACGGGTGTCGCGGGCATTGCCAGCTATATCAGGCCAACTCACCGCCCAATCCAGCCGTATCAGCCCGGCTTGCGCAACTATTTTTCGCTGTTGCGGGTGGCGGATTTCGAGCCGACGATGTCGGTCAGGCGGATGCGGTCGTATTCGCTCCAGACGTTGGCCAGCCAGTGCCGGACATAACCGCGCAGCACGAAGGAATAGTTCGCGGCCTCGTCGCTGATGCCCTTGTTGGCCACGAATTTCAGGAACGGGACGGAGGACACCTCGACCTGCTCATAGGCCATTTCGTTGAGCTTGGGGATCGTCAGCTCGGTCGCGTCCTTGATGCGGTGGAAGTAGGAATTGTAGGTCGCCTGGTCCCACTGGAAGAACTGGGTGTCGTTGATGAAGTTCTTGACCAGGAAATATTTCGCGCCCCCCATGAAGCCTGCGGTCTCCGCGATCTCCTCCAGCGAGGCGATCGAGGGTCCGAGGATGTGGAACACGGCGAAGGTGATCTGGCCGGCCTTGGCGGCGTCGAGGAAGCCGATGTCGCGCAGCGAGGCCAGCGCCGGCGAAAGCAGGCCGGCGCGGACGTCGATCACGGTGACCGAAGGGCTGACAGCGTTGAGCGTGTCGAAGATCTTCATCTGATCGGACGTCGTCGTCATGTCGACGATCTCGGTGATATCGGGGTGGAAGCGTTTCAGGGTTCCGCGCGGCGACTCCGTATCGAACGCCCGCGTCGGCACGTTGTTGGCCGAGAAATAATCGAGCAGGGTGCGCGATACCGTGGTCTTGCCGACCCCGCCCTTGTCCGCGCCCACCACAACCACTGCCGGCTTTGCCATTGCTGTCCCCTAACGCGCGCCCCCGATCGCGAGGTCGCAATCGGCCGGGCCCCAAATCGATGTCCCGAGTCTGCTGTTGGGCGCGAACATGGCAGAAACAAGGGAGAATTCAATTCCTCGCGCTCCACTTACGGCAATTCCCGAGGATTTTCCCGATTGCCGGGAAACCCGGCGCATGAAGCGGCAAATCACGCCATCAGTGACGGCTCCACGGTCCCATCGGATTGGCTGCCGGGGCTCCTGAGGGACTGGGCGCGGGAACGGGCGGCGGGTTGGCGGGACCGGCCGCATCGCTCCACGGCCCCTGCGAGAGCGGCGGCGGCCCGTCCTGCGCCTCGGCATGTTCGGTCTCGAGTTGTTCCGTCTCTTCGGCGGGGTCCGGCAGCGGTCCCGGATCGCGCCCGCCGGCGAACTTGACCAGCGCGTCGACCCGGGACTGCACGGAAGGGTGGGTCGCGAACAGGTCGGCAAAGCCCTCGCGCGGATTGTCGACGCAGAGCTCCATCACCGCCGAGGTCGCGCCCGGCAGCTCGCCGCGGCCCTCGATCTTGCGCAACGCCGAGATCATCGCGTCGGGGTCTTTCGTCAGCTCGACCGAACCGGCGTCGGCGAGATATTCGCGCGACCGCGACAGTGCGAGCTTCACCACCTGCGACAGCAGCCAGGCCAGCACGATCAGCACGATGGCGATGATGATGACGATGATCGCGCCGCCGCCGGAGCTCTTGCTGTCGCTCGACGACGAGGACGACCGCGACGACGAGGACGAGGAGCCGCCCGAGCTCCAGTTCAGATTCGTGAACAGGCGGAAGAACAATTCGCCGAAGAAGCCGACCACGCCGGCGATGATGACGGCGACCACCATGAGTTGCACATCGCCGTTCTTGATGTGGGTCAGCTCGTGGCCGAGCACCGCCTCGATCTCCTTGTCGTTGAGCGCATCGAGGAGACCCGTGGTGACCGTGATGGAATATTGCCGCGGATTGAGGCCGGTCGCGAACGCGTTCAGCGCCGGGCTCTCCATGATCTTCAGCTTCGGCATGGTGAGGCCGCGCGAGATGCAGAGGTTCTCGAGCAGATTGTAGAGCCGCGGCTGTTCCTGCCGGGTGACGCTGTGGCCGCCGGTCACGGCATCGATCATCGACTGGTGAAAGAAATAGGCGATCACGATCCAGACCGCCGCCACGACCGTTGCAATCGGCGCGGCCTTGAGCAGGTCCGAGAAGGCGTGTCTCAGATAGTACGCGGCGGTCTCACTGTCGTCGATGAACACCTCGGCCACCAGCGCGCCGGCATAGACCAGCACATAGACCAGCGCGAACAGGCCGGCGAGCAGCAGCATCGAACGAAGCTTGTTCGAGGCGATGTGCGTGTAGAGACCATACGCGGCCATGACGCGATGCCCTGCCGGCCTATCGGCTCAAATCAGAACTTCACCTGCGGCACGGTCTCGACCTCGGTGCGGCTGGCGCCGAGATCGAAGAAGTCCTTTTTGGTGAAGCCGAACATGCCGGCGAACAAGGCGGCGGGCAGCTGCTGGATGCCGGTATTGTATTCCTGCACCGCGTTGTTGAAGAAGCGACGACTCGCCGCGATCTTGTTTTCGAGGTCGGAGAGCTCGGACGCGAGCTGCTGGAAATTGGCGTTGGCCTTGAGGTCGGGATAGGCCTCCGACAGCGCGATCAGCCGGCCGAGCGCGCCGGAGAGCTGGTTCTCGGCCGCGGACACCTGCGCCGGGCCCTGTGCCGACATCGCCGAATTGCGCGCCTTGATGACGTCGTCGAGCGTGCCGCGCTCGTGCGAGGCGTAGCCCTTCACCGTCTCGACCAGGTTCGGGATCAGGTCGTGACGCTGCTTGAGCTGCACGTCGATGTCGGCAAAGGCCTGGCCGACACGCTGGCTCAGCGCCACTAGGCGGTTGTAGGCGCTGAAAGCGATCAGCGCGAGGACGACGATGACGCCGAGAACGATCCAGCCGGTCGACATGGAGAACTCCTGAAGAGGGAAGAAGGCGGGCGCTAGGGTAGACGAAATTAACGCAGGATGAGAGCCCGGCGCGGAGGGAAGGTAAGACTTGGTCGGATCAGGAACGGCCCGAGTTCAAGGTAGGCACGGCCAGCGAAATTAACTTTCGGACATGACGGCATCGCCCCAGCGCCAGCGCCGGGCCTCGGCATAGGCCGCCTTGTCCCGCCGCGGGACGTTTGCCGGCGCAACCCCAGCCTCCGTGCAAAGCTTGGCCGCGATCTCGGCCTTGCCGATGTCCGGCGGTGCCAGCACGCGCGCGGCGCGGCTCGCGGGCGGGGTGCGGGTCAGGGCGACGTAGATGAAGCGCTCGTCCTCGAACGGCACCTCGGCGCCCTTGATCTGCCGGTGCGCCTGCGAGCGCGGCAGGCGCTGGCTGAAATGGCACCAGTCGGGCGCGATGAGCGGGCACGGCCTTTCGTGCGGGCAGGGCGCGGTGACGAAGGCGCCAGCTGCGATCAGCTGCTGGCGCAGGGCGAGGATGCGGGCATAGCCAGCGGGCGTGCCGGGCTCGATCACCACCAGCGCGTGGCGCGCCTTGGCCCACATCGCCTCGGTCAGCTTGCGCTGATCGGCCTCGCTGAGCTCGCCGATGATGTAGCTGGCGATGACGAAATCGGCCTGTGAGACCTCGGCGAGGTTGCCGCCGGCATCGCCGGGCAGATAACGGCACTCCGCCAATCGCGAGCTGCCGTGTGCCAGTTCGAGCGCGAGCCGGCTCAGCGTGGCGTTGGCATCGAGCAGGGTAAAATCCTGTAGCGACGGAAAAGCTTCCGCGGCGGCCCAGCTGGCGGTGCCCGGACCGGCGCCGACGTCGAGCAATGTTTCGGGGGCGAGATCAGGCGCGATCTCGGTGAGCGCATTGAGGCTGGCCGCCACCGCCGCGTAGGTCGCGGGCATGCGCGCCAGCGCATAAGCGAGCGCATCTGCGTCCGACTTGATCGTGCCGGAGGTGCCGCCGGCGCGATACGTAGTCGAGATCCTCTGCGAGCGCCGGGCCGCGTCGGTGCGGGACAAGCCCTGTAGCTTGCCGTCGAGGGCGGCTTTCAGTTCGGCGGGAAGGGTGGGGGAGATCATCAGCAACCCCACGTCATTCCGGGGCTCGCGAAGCGAGAACCCGGAATCCATTTATCTGCAGCGTCGGTCGCACCATGGATTCCGGGTTCGACGCTGCGCATCGCCCCGGAATGACGGTCCAAGATCACGCCACGTTCTGGTCGAGAATGTCCACGGCCTCGGCGAGGCTCACCGACACCAGCTGCGACACGCCGCGCTCGGCCATGGTGACGCCGAACAGGCGGTTCATCCGCGCCATCGTGATCGGGTTGTGCGTGATGATGATGAAGCGCGTGTCGGTCGAGCCCGTCATCTCGTGGAGGAGGTTGCAGTAGCGCTCGACGTTGTGGTCGTCGAGCGGCGCGTCGACTTCGTCCAGCACGCAGATCGGCGAGGGGTTGGTGAGGAACACCGCGAAGATCAGCGCCATCGCGGTCAGCGCCTGCTCGCCGCCTGAGAGCAGCGACAGCGTCTGCGGTTTCTTGCCCGGCGGCTTGGCGATGATTTCGAGGCCGGCTTCCAGGGGGTCGTCGCTCTCGATCAGGTGCAGCGCGGCTTCGCCGCCGCCGAACAGCTCGACGAACAGGCGCTTGAAGTGCTCGTTGACGACGTCGAACGAGGTCAGCAGCCGCTCGCGGGCTTCCTTGTTGAGGCTCTGGATGCCCTGGCGCAGCCGCTTGATGGCCTCGACCAGGTCGTCGCGCTCGGTGACGAGGCCGGTGTGCTGGGTCTCGACCTCGCGCAGCTCTTCCTCGGCGCGCAGATTGACGGCGCCGAGGCGCTCGCGGTCCCGGCGCATCTTCTCGAGGTCCTCCTCGATCTCGTGCAGCGGCGGCAGTTCGGCGCCGGGCTCGAGCTCGGCGAGGCCGGCGACGGCCTGCGGCTCGACCTCGAGCATGTCGCGGATCTCGCGCTCGATGTCCTCGAGCCGGCGGCGGGCGCCTTCCATGCGCTCCTCGGCGCGGGCGGTGGCCTCGCGGGCGCTGGAGAGCGCCTCGAGCGTCAGCTTGGCGACACGGTCGGTCTCGGCCATCGCGGTCTCCGCGGTGGCGAGCGCGTCGGCGGCCATGCGGCGGTCGTTCTCGGCGTATTCGATCTCGGTAATCAGCGCGCTGCGCTTCTCGGCGAAAACGGCCGGGGCGTTTTCAAGCTCGCTGCGCTCGATCGTGAGCTCGGCGATACGGGCCTGGATGGTGTCGATGTGGGAGGCCGCGCTCTCCTTGCGGTTCTGCCACTCGGTCCGCTCGGCGAGGATCGCCTGCACGCGGCGGTCAGCGAGCTCGGCTTCGCGTGCCAGCGCCTGCGCCTCGGCGCGGACCTGGGCGGCCATGCGGCGGCGGCCTTCGATGTCGCTGCGGACGGCGGCGAGCTGGGTTTCGGTGTCTTCGCTCGACGGCAGCTCGCCGATGCCGGCCTGGGCGTATTCGTAGGCGGCCTCGGCTTCGGCGCGGTCGGCGGCGAGGCGGCTGTGCGCTTCCGACAGCGTCGCCTTGCGCGCGGCATGGCGGCTGATCTCGCGCTCGGCATTGGCATGGCGCTCACGCGCGACGTTGAGCTCGCGCTGCGCGCCGCGCCAGGCTTCGCGGCTGGCGCCTTCGGTGCTCGCCGCCATCTGCAGCTCGGACTCGGCGTTCTCCAGCGCCTGACGCTTGATCTGCGCGTCGATGCGGGCCTGCTCAAGCTCGTTCTCGATGTCGACGAGACGGGCACGCTCGGCGAGACGCCGGGCGGCGCCAGTCGGGGCATGCGCCGCGGCGACAAAACCGTCCCAGCGCCAGACGTCGCCCTCGGGCGAGACCAGCCGCTGGCCGGTCTTGAGCTGCGACACCAGCTCGGCGCCGCGCTCGCGCGGCACCACGCCGATCTGGGCGAGACGGCGGGCCAACTCGGCCGGCGCCTGCACATGGTTGGAGAGCGGCACGGCGCCTTCGGGCAGCTCGGGATCGCCCTCGGTGTGTCCGACATTGGTCCAGCGCATCGGCGCCGACGGATCGATCGGCGCATCGAGATCGTCGCCGAGTGCCGCGCCGATCGCCTTTTCAAAGCCCTTGTCGACGGTGATGCCGTCGATGATCGGCGGCCACAAATTCTTGGTCTCGCCGTTGACGATCTTGGAGATCGTGCGCGCCTCGGTCTCGAGCCGCTGCACGCGCTTGTCGGCCTCGACCAGCGGCGAGCGCGAGGATTCCAGCGTCTGGCGTGCCGCGACATGCGCAGCTTCGCTGGCCTGCGCCGCAGCTTCGGAGGCCGCCAGCGTCTCTTCCGCCGTCTCGACCAGCGCGGTCAGCTCGTCGAGATCGCCGAAGCCGCCGGTTGCTTCGGTGAGCTTCTGCTCTTCCGCCGTGACGTTCGCGATCTCCTGATCGAGCCGGGCGAGCTTGTCGCGATGGGTGCGGACGTTGGCCTCGAGCTGGTTGCGCTTGGCGGTGAGGTCGGCGAGCGCGGTGGTGAGCTCGGCGAAGCGCTGCTCGGTTTCGGTCAGCACCGCCTCGGCCTCGGCAACGCGCTCGTCGACGCCGGAGCGCTTCTCGACGCGCGACTTGATCTCTTCCTTCAGCTCGGCATCTTCGGCGTCAAGCCGCTGCAGCGCGACGTCGGCATCCATGGTCTGCTGCTGAGCACGGGAAATGTCGCCCTCGAACTGGGCAAGGCGGCGCTCGAGCTCGGTGACGCGCTCCTTGGCGCGCTCTTCCTCACGGTCGAGCTGCTCGCGGGCATTGGTCAGGCGCTGCAGGCCGGCCGCGGCGCGCGCTTCGGCATCGCGCAGCGCCGGCATCTCGGCGGCGCGGATCGCCTGGATGCGGGCGGCTTCGGCCTGGTGCTGGGTGCGCTCGGCCATCTCGCGCACGGCGAGATCGTGGGTCTGGCCGGATTCGTTGACGTCGGCATGGGCACCGACCCAGCGCAGGTGGAACAGCGTGGCTTCGGCCTTGCGGACCTTGGCGGCGACCTCGCGATAGCGCACGGCCTGGCGAGCCTGCTTCTTCAGGCCTTCCATCTGGCCGGAGAGCTGGCCGATCACATCCTCGACGCGGGTGAGGTTGGTTTCGGCCGCCTTCAGCCGCAGCTCGGCCTCGTGACGGCGGGCGTGCAGGCCGGCGACGCCGGCGGCGTCTTCCAGCACGCGGCGGCGCTGCTCGGGCTTGGCCTGGATGATCTCGCCGATCTTGCCCTGGTGGACGAGGGCGGGCGAACGCGCACCGGTGGCGGCGTCCGCGAACAGGATCTGCACGTCGCGGGCGCGCACGTCGCGGCCGTTGATGCGGTAGACCGAGCCGGCCTCGCGCTCGATGCGGCGGGAGATTTCCAGGATCTGGCTGTCGTTCATCGCCGCCGGCGCGGTGCGATCGGCATTGTCGATCGTCATCGTCACTTCGGCATGGTTGCGCGCCGGACGATTGCCGGAGCCGGCGAAGATCACCGCATCCATGTCGGCCGCGCGCAGCGACTTGTAGGAGGTCTCGCCCATCGCCCAGCGCAGCGCCTCGACGAGATTGGACTTACCGCAGCCGTTGGGGCCGACCACGCCGGTCAGGCCGGGCTCGATGACGAAGTCCGTCGGCTCAACGAAGGACTTGAAGCCGTGAAGGCGCAGGCGGGTGATTTTCATAAGCACGCATCTCTGTTGGCAGGCGCGAATCCCCCTGCCGGGACAATACCATGGAAGGCAATGTCGCTGTCTGGGTGAGTCGCGCGAGGCGCCTCATGCGGCTGGACAATGGCCGCGGTGCGCCGCGAGGGCAACCGGCGAAAGCCGCTTTTCCCAAGGGATTTATGCCGGGAAAGATACGGCTTTCGAGATGCGAATCAGGATCTTGACGCGCGAATCAGCTCTTCAGCAGCGGGTTGATCTTCTTGGCGAACTCCTCGAACGAGGTGTCGCCCTTGATCTTCTCGCCGTTGATGAAGAAGGTCGGCGTCGAATCCACCTTGAGCACGTCGCTGGCATATTTCTGGTCGGCGGCAATCTTGTCGAGCAGCGCCTGGTCCTTCAGGCAGGCCTCGACCTGCTGCTGGGTGAGGCCGGCCTGCTTGCCGATCCGCGTCAGGGTCTCGGTGGTGTTCTTCATCACCCAGTCATTCTGCTGGCGGAACAGCATGTCGGTGACCGCGAAGTATTTCGGCGCATCGTCCTTGGCGATGCAGCGCGACAGCATCGAGCCGGCGGCGGCTTTGATGTCGAGCGGGAACTCGCGGAAGATGTAACGCACCTTGCCGGTGTCGATGTATTCCGTCTTGATCTTCGGGAACACCTGCTCGTTGAAGGCGGCGCAGTGCGGGCACGTCATCGAGGCGTATTCGGTGATGGTGACGGCGGCATCCTTCGGGCCGAGCGCCATGTCGGGCAGCGACACCGGCTTGGCGACGTCGGCGGCCGACTGCGCCATTGCTTCAGGGATCATGGCGTCCGAGATGAACCGCAGCGGCGAGAGCCCGGCGAACGCGGCAAGCCCGGTCAGCGACAGCATCGTGGTGAAGGCGCGGCGGGTGATGATCAAGGTCGGCTCCCGGGATTGGCAAGGTTCGCCCGAAGGACGGGTCAAGGTTTCCTGCTCGGACGGCCTGTCGCTAGCTTGAAACGTCGTTTGAGGCAATGGCGGGCGCTACGGACAGGTCCAGTTTGGCCGCGGAATGAGGCTCAATTTCGCTTGATGGCGGCCCCGAGGCGCGCCAGCGCGGTCTTCAGTTGTTCATCTTCGATCTCGGTCAGGTTCTCCGCCACCTTGGCGACGGCCTTGGGGTCGGGTGGGCCGGGCCGCTTCCGGGCCCGCGGCCGCGACAGGGGCGCCTGGCGGAAGGCCAGCTTGCCGACCGCGCTCCAGCCGAAGAAGCGGTTGACCCGCTCCAGGATCACGTCGGCCGAATGCTGAATCTCCAGCGCCATCGGCCCCTCGACCCGTAGCACCAGGGTTGCCGGCTCCTGCGGCTGACCCTCGACCGGCCGCGGCCATTGCATCCTGAGCGGCTCGGCATGGGCCGCGATCTCCGGCCCCGCGATCTGTGCCCACCGCGTCACCAGCTCGCGCGCCGCAAAGCCCTGCTTGGCATAGGCCTCGGCAAAGACGTCGTCGAGCAGGATCCCGAGCGGTTTGGCGCTGACCGGGCCGGGCTTGAAGATGGGGCCGGATTTGGACATGAGCCGTCCGTTATGCCGCGGCGCGAGGCCGGATGGCCTTGAGGTCGCGATCGATCTCGCGCCGTCGTTGCATCAGATCATAGTCCATCTGCAGACCCAGGAAAAAGCCCTCCGACAGACCGAAATAGCGGGCGAGCCGCAGGTCAGTGTCGGCGGTGATGTCGCGCTTGCCGAGGACGATCTCGTTGATCCGCCGCGGCGGGACGTGAACGGCCCGCGCCAGCGCGTTCTGGCTCAGCTCCATCGGCTTCAAAAACTCCTCCAGCAGGATCTCGCCGGGATGGGGATTGCGGAGGAACCCGTTCCTAGTGGTAGTCGACGATTTCGACATCTCTCGGTCCTCCTTCATCCCACACAAAACAGATGCGCCACTGATCGTTGATCCGGATCGAGTGCTGACCTTCGCGGTTGGCTTTCAGGGCTTCCAGCCGATTGCCCGGAGGAACCTTGAGATCCGCCAACACCCGCGCCTGGTTCAACAAGCGCAGCTTTCGCAAAGCCACATTCTGAATGTCGGGCGGCAGTTTTCGACTTCGCCGACCGGACCAGATCAACTCTGTCTCGGAGTTGGCGAAGCTCTGGATCATGTCTGTGTATAACGCAAGGCGTTATAGCGCGCAACGGTCCGGTCGCGCTGGCCACAGGCGGAATCCTCCTCTAGTAAAGGTGCATGCTCTCCACGACTGCGCGCAAGAAGGAACAGAGTACGGCGTCGTCGGTTCGCCCGCTCGCGCTCCTGCAATGGTACGACCGCCACCGCCGCCGATTGCCGTGGCGCGCCGCGCCGGGCGAGGCATCCGATCCCTATCGCGTCTGGCTCTCCGAGATCATGCTCCAGCAGACCACCGTGAAGGCGGTCGGCCCCTATTTCGAAAAGTTCGTCGCGCGCTGGCCTGATGTCACGGCGCTGGGGCGAGCCTCGCAGGACGACGTGCTGCGGATGTGGGCCGGGCTCGGCTATTACTCGCGCGCACGCAACCTCCATGCCTGCGCCGTGGCGGTGACGCGCGAGCATGGCGGCGTGTTTCCGGATACCGAGGAGGGGCTGCGCGCGCTGCCGGGGATCGGGCCCTACACGGCGGCGGCGATTGCGGCGATCGCGTTCGACCGCCGCACCATGCCGGTCGACGGCAACATCGAGCGCGTGGTGTCGCGGCTGTTCGCGGTCGAGGAGGAGCTGCCGCAAGCCAAGCCGCTCATCCAGCAACTCGCCGCGACGCTGCTGGCGGAGTCTCGCGCCGGCGACAGCGCGCAGGCGCTGATGGATCTCGGCGCCTCGATCTGCACGCCGAAGAAGCCGGCCTGCTCGCTGTGTCCGTTCACAGAGGACTGCACGGCACGCGCGCAGGGCACCCAGGAGACGTTCCCGCGCAAGGCACCGAAGAAGAGCGGGACGCTCAGGCGCGGCGCCGCCTTCGTGGTCACGCGCGGTGCCGAATTGCTGGTTCGCTCGCGGCCCGAAAAGGGGTTGCTCGGCGGCATGACGGAGGTGCCGTGCTCGGACTGGCTCGCCGGCCAGGACGATGCAACGGCGAAGCAGCAGGCGCCGCAGCTCAAGGGGCTGTCGCGCTGGCAGCGCAAGGTGGGCGTCGTCACCCACGTCTTCACGCATTTTCCGCTCGAGCTGGTGGTCTACACGGCCAAGGCCGAGGCCCGGGTCCGCGCGCCCGAGGGCATGCGTTGGGTGCCGATCGCGACTCTGGCAGATGAGGCGCTGCCCAACGTCATGCGCAAGGTCATCGCGCATGGATTGGATCTCTAGCATCCATCCTGCTGACAGCAAGCTGTCAGCAGTCTTGCGCTAACAGGGGGCAAAGGAGATCTCGCATGGTCAAGACCGCGCTCGATAACTTCCCAAGGCCCCCATGCGCCGAGCTGCTCGGCTGGCGCCTGCTCGATGCCCGTCCGGAGGAGGGCTGGATCAAGCTCGGCTTCGACGGCAAGCCGGAGTTCTGCAACCCCGCGGGCTTCATCCAGGGCGGCATGCTCTCGGCGATGCTCGACGACACCATGGGTCCGGCGGTGCTGGTGATGAGCGAGGGCCGGCTCTACACCACCACGATCAGCATGACCGTGAATTTTTTGGCACCCGCAAAGCCCGGTCCGATCACCGGCGAAGCCAAGGTCACGCAGCTCGGCAAGACCATCGCCTTCGTCGAAGCCAAGCTGATGGCAGAGGACGGCACGGTGCTGGCGACGGCAAGCGCCAGCGAGCGATTGTTGGAGGCGGCGAGGGTGGTGGGAAAATAGTTCGGCGGTGCGCACTGCTCTTCCTTCTCCCCTTGCGGGAGAAGGTGGCGCGAAGCGCCGGATGAGGGGTTGCCTCAGCGAATTCTACTGCAAAAGATTTACCTGCGGACAGAACCCCTCACCCAAGTGAGTCCGCTTCTACCTGCGTCGCTGCCCTCTCCCGCAAGGGGAGAGGGCGTATTCGCGCACATCTCGCCTTGAGCAAAGAACTCACCCCTTCGCCCGCGCGTCCTTGCTTACGATCGGCGGCTTCGCATTCAGCGCCTCGACCTGAAATCCCGCAACGCGCTTGTAGTTGGCGGCGATGTCCTCCAGCTCCTTTTGCGACAGCACGTCGGTGACGACCTTGTACCCGTCAGGCGCGCGCTCCTCGACCAGCTGCATCACCTGCTCGGGACCGTTCTTGCGGTTGAGCAGGACGAGGTCGGTGGTTGCGGGCCGCCGCTCGGCCTCATAGGCGAGCAGTGCCGCCTGCGTCGGACCGTGCGCCAGGATCTCGCGGGTGATGACGCGCGCGTCGAGGATCGCCTGCGAGGCGCCGTTCGAGCCGATCGGGTACATCGGATGCGCGGCATCGCCCATCAGCGTGACGCGGCCGAAGGTCCATTGCGACACCGGATCGCGATCGACCAGCGGATATTCGTAGGCGTGCGGGCAGTTCCTGATCAGGGCGGGCACATCGAGCCAGTCGAACTGCCAGCTCTCGAACCAGGGCAGGAACTCCTCGAGCCGCGCCGTGCGGTTATAGTCCTCGCGACGCCACTGATAGGTCGGCGGCATGTGGCGCTCCGCGACCCAGTTGATGAGGTGGTTGCCGTTTGCATCCGGTTCTTTCGAGATCGGATAGCAGACGAATTTCAGGATCTCGTGACCGGCCATGATCATGCTGCGGCCGGTGAGGAAGGCTTTGGCCGGCGTGACGCCGCGCCAGAGGATGCGGCCGTTCCAGATCGGCGGGCCTTCGTTCGGATAGAGCTTCTCTCGCGCGGCGGAATGGATGCCGTCGGCGGCGATCAGGATCGCGCCCTCGTAGGTGCCGGCGGCCTTGCCGGTCGCCCTGTCGACGAAGTCGGCGCGCACGCCGCCCGCCGTCTCGGTCCAGCCGGTCAGATGATGGCTGGTGAGGATGTTGTCGCGGCCGAGCCGCTCGAGCGCGGTGTCGAGCAGGATCTGCTGCAGGGTGCCGCGATGGATCGAGAATTGCGGCCATTTGTAGCCGGCGTCCAAACCGCGCGGCTCGCTCCAGATCGGCTTGCCGTGCTTGGAGAAATAGGCGAGCTCGCGCGTCCGCACGCCGCTGGCGTCCAGCTTGTCCAGCAGGCCGAGCTCGATCAGCTCGCGCACCGCATGCGGCAGCACGTTGATGCCGACCCCGAGCGGCTTCAGTTCCGCGACACTCTCGAACACTTTCACGGGAACGCCGATTTGATGCAGGCTGAGCGCAAGCGTGAGCCCGCCGATGCCGCCACCGGCGATGAGTACCGTCATGAGAAAACCCCTCCGATGGAGGCGTCTTGGCACAGCCGGGCGGCCGTGGGCAACTGCGAACAGGCCGCCTATGGACGGCGCGGCGGAGGACCGTTAACCTCCGGTTTTCCCCATGAGGTCCGACATGCTCAAGCTCTACTACGCCACCGGCACCTGCGCGCTTGCCACCTACATCACCCTGGAAGAGGCCGGCGCCGACTACACCGCTGAGCGGCTGAGCTTCAAGGACAACCAGCAGAACAGCCCGGACTATCTCGCCATCAACCCAAAGGGCCGGGTGCCGGCGCTGGTCACCGACCGCGGCGTCCTGACCGAGACGCCGGCGATGCTGGCCTATCTCGCGCAGACCTTCCCCAAGGCGAAGCTCGCGCCGCTCGACGATCCCTTCGACTTCGCCCAGGTGCAGTCGTTCAACTCCTATCTCTGCTCGACCGTGCACATCAACCACGCCCACAAGATGCGCGGCGCGCGCTGGGCGACGGAGGAGAGCTCGTTCGCCGACATGAAGGCGATGGTGCCGAAGACCATGGGCGCTTGCTTCAAGCTGATCGAGCAGAAGATGTTTCGGGGACCCTGGGTGATGGGCGATCAGTACACGATCTGCGATCCCTATCTCTATACGCTCTCGACCTGGCTCGAAGGCGACAGCGTCGACATCAATGCGACGCCGAAGATCGCCGATCACTTCAAGCGCATGTCCGATCGCCCCGCGGTGAGCAAGGTGATGGCGGCGCAGAAGGCGTAGGAGCGCAGCTGTTGTGGGGTGGGTTAGCGCAGCGTAACCCACCTCTTCTGTCGCTGCGGAAGCCAAAGTGGTGGGTTACGCCTTCGGCTAACCCACCCTACGAGAGTTGCTACGGGAGTTTCCGCCTGGCTTGCTCCAGCTGCCGCCCCGTCTCCAGCATCAGCCTTCTCAGCCAGATCGAACCGGGGTCCATCTGCGCGCGCGTCGGGTGGAACATGAACTGCTCGTCGATCCCTGGATCGAGCGGCGGCGTCACCGTGACGAGGCCGAGCTGCTGCGACAGCGCGGCGATCAGCCGGCGCGGCACGAAGGCGACGAGATCGGTGCGCGCGGCAACGTGCAAGGCTTCGAGATAGCCCGGCACGACCAGCGAGATATGTCGCTCGACGCCTTTGCCGCGCAGCCAGGTGTCGATGAGATCCTCGGCATTGCCGCGGATGATCACGCCGACATGGCGGGCGGCCAGGAACGCCTCGCGTCGCTTCAGCCTCGCTCCCACAGGATGGCCGCGCCGCACCGCCAGCGCGTCGCTGTCGGTGTAGAGCAACTGGCGATGAAACCCCTTGAAGGCGTTGCCGATCGAGATCACGAGGTCGATGGTGCGGGCGAACTCGGCGTGGAAGATCGCAGGTCCCCGCCACGGCACCACGTCGATGCGGACGTTGGGGGCAAGGCGCGTCACTTTCGCCATCAAGGGCGGCATCAACAGCTCGACTGCGAGATCCGGCATCATCAGGCGGAACTGCCGCTCGCTGCGCGCGGCATCGAAGTCATCGGGCAAGAACAGCCCGCGGACCTGGTCGAGCGCCTGCGCCAGCGGCGCACGCAGGGCGAGCGCCCGCGGCGTCAGCTCCATCCGTACGCCCGTGCGCACCAGCAGCGGGTCACCGAAGATGTCGCGCAGGCGCTGCAAGGCGTGGCTCGTCGCCGGCTGTGACAGGCCGATCCTCATCGCCGCGCGGCTGACATTGGCCTCGCGCAGCAATGCGTCGAGCGCGGTCAACAGGTTGAGGTCGAGCGTTTTCAAATTCATGAGGTGAATAGATATCATATTCTCTATCGATTTGAAGAATGACGTTGGCCCGGCGATGATCTCCGCGTTGTCACCACGAGGAGATGCCGCCATGAACGCGAGCGCCAACAAGAAACTGCTGCAGGATATCTTCGCCGCGGCCGCCAATCCCGATCCGGCCGCGCGCGACCGCGCCCTGTTTACAGCAAGTCTCGCCGACGACGCCAAATGGGTCGTCACCGGGCAATATTCCTGGTCGCGCACCTTTGCCGGCAAGGACGCGATCCTCAAAGATCTGCACGGCTATGTCCGCACGCGCCTGCGCGACCGCACGCGGACCGTCGCCCATCGCTTCATCGCCGATGGCGACATCGTGGTGGTCGAAGCCAAGGGAGATAACGTCACGCCCGAGGGCGTGCGTTACGACAACGATTATTGCCTCGTGTTTCGCCTGGAGGACGGCAAGATCAAGGAGATTCGCGAGTACTGCGACTCCATGCTGACCGAGAAGGCGCTCGGCCCGTTTCCGCAAGCCTCCGCGAGGGCAGCGAGCTGACCGGATTGGACCAGGTCGCGTCCACCGGCCGCTCCTGTTCGCCACGGCCCGCGATGTTTGTGCGAGCCTGTCGGACGCTGCTGGAACTCCTGCAGACCCGGCACGAGCGGTCTCGGATCCGCTGCCAGCTCGCGGCCATGACCGAACGCGAGCTTCAGGATTTCGGGATGTCCCGGAGCGAGATCGAGCACGAGCTCAGAAGGACGGTTCGGCGGAAATGAACGGAGTGGACCCCCCATGTCTCGCCTCTCGCGGTGCCAAGGCCGGCGGAACTATTGCGTGCCGCCGGCGTTCCCTCGGTTGCCGGGCGCGCCGCGCCCGCGGCAACCTGCGTTCTCGGGAATTTCATGCTGGCTGGGGCTTCGGACGTTTCAACGCAGGTAGGCCGCAGCTTCTCCGGACTCCGCGAACGACTAAGAGACGCAACGTCGGCCGCGCACCGCGACCTCGACGCGCAGCTGTCGGCGTTCGAGCTGGCCGAGCTCTCCGGCTATCGGCGCTTTCTGCAAGCCAGTGCCGGCGCCCTGCTGCCGCTCGAGACGGCACTCGTCGAGGCCGGCGTCAGCAGCGCTTTCCCGGACTGGCCGGAGCGGTCGCGAAGCGCGGCAATTCTGGCTGATCTCGAGCGCCTCGGCAGCGCGGTGCCGCGGCTGGTGTCCGTGTCCCCACTGACGCGCAGCGGCGTTGTGGGCACGATGTATGTGCTCGAAGGCTCCCGTCTCGGGGCAAAATTCCTGCTGAAGATGGTCGCGGATTCCGCCGATCCGCGCCTCCGCGAAGCTGTCGCCTATCTCAGTCACGGCACCGGCAGGCGGCTCTGGCAGAGTTTCCTGGCGAAGCTTGCAACCAACGAGTGCTGGGACGAAGACGAGGCAATCGAGGCGGCCCGCATCGCCTTCGCCGCATTCGAGCAGGCGGCGGACCGGGCATGAACCAGGCCGTCAATCTCACCAATTGCGACCGCGAGCCGATCCACATTCCCGGCAGTGTGCAGCCGTTTGGCTTCCTGCTGGCCGTGCTCTCGGATTTCACGATCTGCATGGCCTCGGATAACGTCGGGAGCTTTCTTGGAACGGATGTTGCCGACCTGCTGCAGCGGCCGCTGTCGGGCGTGATCTCCGAGGCGGCGGTCGAAACGATCCGCAGCCGGGTCGATCATCTCGGCGGTCCGGATGCGACCGAGCGCCTGTTCGGCGTCGAGCTGCAGCCCGGCAAGCCACCCTTTGATCTTTCGATCCATCTCTCCGGCGTCTATCTGATCGTCGAGGCGGAGCCGAGCGTCCACGAGCCCGGCGTCAATTCCGGCGAGCTCGTGCGCTTGATGCTCGAACGGATCCACAAGACGCGCGGAATGGCCGATCTTGCGCGCGAGGCGGCGCGTCAGCTTAAGGTGCTGACCGGCTTCGACCGCGTCATGGTCTATCAGTTTCACCCGGACGGGTCTGGCGAGGTGATCGCCGAGACGGCGGAGTCTGGGCTCGAATCCTTTTTCGGTCTGCGTTACCCCGCCTCCGACATCCCAAGGCAGGCGCGCGCGCTCTATCAGCGCAACTGGCTGCGCATCATCGCCGACGTCGACGCGCGGCCTGCCGCGCTGATGTCCACGGCCACGCATAATGCGGGACTGCTCGACCTGTCGATGAGCGTGCTGCGCTCGGTGTCGCCGATCCACATCGAATATCTGCGCAACATGGGCGTTGCCGCCTCCATGTCGGTGTCGATCCTGCGCGACGGCAAGCTGTGGGGTCTGTTTGCCTGCCACCATTATTCGCCGCGTTACATTTCGTTCGACAAGCGCACGGCCTCCGAGCTGTTCGGTCAGATGTTCTCGTGGATCGTGGAAGGCCGCGAGCGCGAGGGCGACGTCGCCTATGAGGCCCGCGCGCATCAGGTCCAGGAGCGATTGATCGAGATCGCGGCCTCGCATGAGCACAGCCGGCGGGCGATCGTCGATTTCCTGGGCGACTATCGCAAGATGATCGAGTGCGACGGCGTCGCAGTCTGGTCCGACAACAATATCGCGCTCGAGGGGGAGACCCCGACCGAAGACGAGGTGAAGGATCTCGTCGCCTTCATCAACCGGACTTCGCCGGGCCGGATCTTCGCCAGCGCCGAGATCGCCCAGGTCTACGCCGCCGGCCAGGCCTTCCGTGACCGCGCGGCGGGCTTTCTCGCCATCCCGATCTCGCGCACGCCGCGCGATTGCCTGATCTTCTTCCGCCGCGAGGTCACGCGATCGGTGAAGTGGGCCGCCGATCCCAACAAGGTCTACGACGAAGGTCCGCACGGGCCGCGCCTCACCCCGCGCAAGAGCTTCGAGTTGTGGCAGGAAACGGTGGCGGGGCAGTCGAAGCCGTGGTCGGCGGCCGATATCCGCATCGCCGAGAGCCTGCGCGTCACGCTGCTGGAGGTGATCCTGCAACTGTCCGACCTCGCCGCGCGCGAGCGCCGCGGGGCACAGGAGCGGCAGGAACTGATGATCGCCGAGCTCAATCATCGCGTCCGCAACATCCTGAGCCTCGTGCGCGCCCTGGTGGCGCAGAGCAAGGAGACTGCGACCGGCATCGAGGAGTTCGCCAGCGTGCTCGGCGGCCGCATCCAGGCCCTCGCGCGCGCCCACGACCAGATCACGAACCTGAACTGGGCACCCGTCGCGCTCCGCACCCTGGTCGAGTCCGAGGCCGGCGCCTATCTCGGTGCGCGCGCAGACCGGGTGAAGATGGGCGGTCCGGACGTCGCGCTCGATCCAAAGGCGTTCGCGACGCTGGCGCTCGTCGTTCATGAGATGATGACCAATTCCGCCAAGTACGGCGCGCTTGCCGATTCCACCGGCAGTGTCGAGGTGGTCTGGCGCCTCGACCCGTCTTCCAGCCTCGTCATCGAGTGGAAGGAGAGCGGCGGTCCGCCCGTGCAGCCGCCGTCGCGGCGCGGCTTCGGCACCACCATCATCGAGCGGTCGGTGCCGTTCGATCTCAAGGGCGATGCCGAGATCCGTTTCGACCTCCTGGGCGTCCAGGCGAAGTTCGTCATTCCGCCCAACTTCGTCCAGCTCGTCCCATCCATCGCGGGAGCCGCCATGCGTATCGAGGAGCAGCAATCTGCCCGTCCACGGATTTCCGACACGGCCCTGATCGTGGAGGACAACCTGATCATCGCGATGGCCGCGGAGGTCATCCTGCTCGACCTCGGCGCCCGCCACGTCGACACCGCCGCAACCGTCGACCAGGCACTGCGCTCGATCGAGCGTTCGCGGCCGAGCTTTGCCCTGCTCGACCTCAATCTCGGCAGCGAGAGCAGCATCAAGGTCGCACAGAGGCTGAAGGAGATCGGGGTGCCCTTCATCTTCGCGACCGGCTATGGCGAGCGCGCGCCGATCCCCGAGCCATTGGCCGCCGCGCCGGTGGTCCAGAAGCCTTACACGCTGGAAGTGGTCGAGAATGCACTCGGCAAATTGCAGCAGGCCGGCGCCCTATAGGCACCCATGAGGAGCGGTATGCATCGACGTGCATGGCACAGCGGATTCGCATGCGGCTTTGCATAGCTGCCGCCAAAATCGGCAGATTTAGTGCGGGTCGAGATCGGGCGCGCGAGCAATTTGAAGGTTCAATTAAGAAGTGTCCCCCATTGTGTCGCGGTGCAGCGTAGGCCGCCAGGGCGCGGCGTGCGGCTGTCGGAGTGGCCGTGACGATCGCCGGAGTCGTTCGGCCGCTCGAATTCACATGCATCTGGGTGGACAGTGGGAATGCCGAAATTTCGTTTGCGGATCAGGGGACGCCTGTACGCAGGCTTCATGGCCCTGGTGGCGGTGGGTGTCGTGATGGCGGTGGTTGCCGTCTGGAATTTGCGGGACGTGCAGGATCAGGTCGCAAGACAATCCGCCCTCTCGGACAGCACGGCGCGGGTGCTGGAAATATCGGCCCATCTGCAGGCGATTCAGCGGGCCAATTTGCGCTACGTCTACGACGGCAACGAGTCCGCAATGAAGGAAGCGCAAGAGCGCGAGACCGCGGCGAGCGAGCTGCTCCGGGTCGGCGCTCAGGGGGCGCTCTCCGAGGAGCGGCGCGCGCTCTACAACGGCCTGATCGACGAGATCGCGAAAATGCGACGCCTGCGTGACAATCTCGGCGACGCCGTCAACGAGACGAGAACGGGCAAGGCGACGCTGCTGCCGAGTGGCGAGGACCTGGCCACCAAGACGAACAAGCTCGTCGACGTGGCGCGCGCCGCCGTCGATGAAGATACCGCTTCCCTCGTCGCCGATCTCGAATCCCGAATCCTGCTCGTGAGGATCGTAAACTGGCGTTTTCTGGCCCTTCGCGATGCGCAGGGCCCTGCGACCTTCAGGGCGAGCATCGACAGGGCATTACAACGGCTCGGGGCACTCGAAAAGAGCCCGCAGGCGGCGGCGTTGCGCGCCACGCTGGCGCCGGTGAAGACCTCGCTTGAAACCTACAAGACGGCGTTCGAGACGACCTCCGCAGCGATGCTTAAAGCGGACGAGATCTACCACAAGAGCCTCGCGCCCCTCATCGTCGACAGCATCGGCAAGCTCAAGGTGGCGGAAACGACGCTGAAGGAGGACTACCAGGTATCGCGCACCACCGCCGAGGCCGTGATCGCGGGAACGACGACCGTGCAGGAGATCGCCGGCGGCCTCGCCATCCTGTTCGGAGGCATCGTCGCCTTCCTCATCGCCCGCAGCATCGTCGGTCCGCTGACCTCGATGACGCAGGCGATGGGGCGGCTTGCCGGCGGCAATCTCGAGGTCGAGATTCCCGGCCGCGGCAGGGTCGACGAGATCGGCGACATGGCCAAGGCGATCCAGGTCTTCAAGGACAACATGATCGAGACCGAGAGCATGCGCGCCGAGCAGGCCGAACTCGAGGCGCGGCAGGCCGAGAACCGCAGGAAAGACATGGCCAGGCTCGCCGATCAGTTCGAGCAGGCCGTCGGCGAGATCGTCAACACGGTGTCGTCGGCATCGGGCGAGCTCGAAGCCTCCGCCGGCACGTTGACGACGACTGCCGCGCGCGCCCAGGACCTCTCGACGGAGGTCGCCAGCGCTTCGCAGGAGGCCTCGGCCAATGTGCAGGCGGTCGCCTCTGCGACCGAGGAGCTCTCCTCCTCGGTCTCCGAGATCGCCCGCCAGGTGCAGGAATCCGCCCGCATCGCCACCGAGGCTGTCGGTCAGGCGAGCCGGACCAACGAGCGCGTCGGTGCGCTCTCCAAGGCCGCCGCGCGGATCGGTGACGTGGTCGAGCTGATCAGCACCATTGCCGGCCAGACCAACCTCTTGGCGCTGAACGCCACGATCGAGGCGGCGCGTGCGGGCGAAGCCGGCCGCGGCTTTGCCGTGGTCGCTACCGAGGTCAAGGCGCTCGCCGAGCAGACGGCAAGGGCCACCGGCGAGATCGCCCAGCAGGTCTCCGGCATCCAGGCCGCGACCGAGGAGTCGGTCGGTTCGATCCGGGAGATCAGCGGCACCATCGAGCGGCTGTCGGAGATCGCCTCGACGGTCGCCGCGGCCGTGGAGCAGCAGGGCGCGGCGACGCAGGAGATCTCCCGCAACGTCCAGCAGGCGGCCCAGGGCACGCAGCTCGTCTCGTCCAACATCGGCGACGTGCAGCGCGGCGCCTCCGAGACCGGCTCGGCCTCCTCGCAGGTTTTGTCGGCGGCGCGCTCGCTGTCGGCCGACAGCAACCGGTTGAAGCAGGAAGTCGCCAAGTTCCTGAGCTCGGTCCACGCTGCCTGACGTCTTGAAAGCAAGAGGCCACGCGGATGCGCGTGGCCTCGAACAGCGGCGCGATCAAGCCACCTTGGTGGTCATGTGCTTGAACATGTTGGCTCGCGCTTCGTCGTCCATCTCGGCCTTGAAGGTGAACTTGTCCTTCAGGGCGATGGCACGCGCCGCCGCCGGGCGCGCCGAGATCTCGTCGACCAGCCGCTTCACGTTCGGGTATCGCGCAAAGGCGTCGTCGCCGAGCTTGAACGGCACCATCCGCGCCCAGCCCCACATCGCCATGTCGACGATCGAATAGCTGTCGCCGACCATGTAGCGGCGGTCCTTCAGGTGAGCGTCGAGGATCTTGTAGTGGCGGTCGGTCTCGTACTGATAGCGGTTGTTGGCGTAGTCGTGGTTCTGGTCCTTCGGCGCAAAATGCTTGAAGTGCACGGCCTGACCCGAAAACGGCCCGACGCCGCTCGCGACGAACATCAGCCAGGACAAGAGCTCGGCGCGGTTGGAGGGGAGGAATTTGCCGGTCTTCTCGGCGAGATAGAGCAGGATGGCGTTCGAATCGAACACGATGGTGCCCCCATCGTCGATCGCCGGCACCTTGCCGTTCGGATTGATCTTGAGGAATTCCGGCGTGAACTGCTCGCCCTTGCGGGTGTCGACCTTCACCGGCTCGTAGGGCAGGCCGGATTCTTCGAGATAGAGCGCGACCTTGGTCGGGTTCGGTGATCCATTGAAATAGAACTTGAGCATCAAGCATCTCCCCGGTGTCTATATTGCCGCGCGCGGCCGCGGCCTCGTTGGGCGAGCCTGTCTTGCCTGAACCTCGCCCGAGAGAGCAACCGGCGAGTTTGCCGGGCGGTGTCTGCGCGGTACGCAGATCAGGCGGCGTAACAGAGGCCGATTGCCGCCGCGAGGACCATGGCCGCGCCCACGGCCTCCAGCCGCAGGCCGAGCCGCGCGGCGAGATGCATGTCGGAGGCCCGTGCCGCGCGCTCCGACCCGCGCGCATAGCCGTGGACGATAACGTCGTGGTTGAAATTGTCGTGCGCCTCGTTGCTGCTGGCGAGCCCGACGCAGATCACGAGCACGCCGAACAGCGCCAGGCCGAAGAATCCGAGCAGCGCGATCAGGAACATCGGAAACATGCCGATCAGGAAGATCGGCAGCAGCGGCACCAGCAGCAATGTCTCGGACTGTCGTCGCATGGGAGCAGGCCGGTCAGGACGGAGGCTGATGGGGGCGAGTCTAGTCCTGGTTGGCGCGGCTTTCAACTCACGCGGACGTCATTCCGGGGCGCGCGAAGCGCGAGCCCGGAATCCATTGGGCGGCATGGGACGCTGTTGGATGGATTCCGGGCTCGCGCGCTTTGCGCGCGCCCCGGAATGACTTAGGAGAGGAAACTACTCCGCCGCCATTCCCGCGCGGATCTCGGCGCGGAGCTCGTCGATCAGCTTGAGGCCCTTCTTGGTCTCGACGTGCCAGAAGGTCCAGCCGTTGCAGGCCTGCGCGCCTTGCGCCACCGCGCCGATCCGGTGGATCGAGCCGACCTTGTCGCCAAGCATGATGGCGCCGTCGGCGCGCACCAATGCGCCCAGCTTCTTCTTGGCGTCGAACAGCTTGGTGCCGGGCATGATCATGCCGCGCTCGATCAGCTCGGAGAACGCAACGCGCGGCGCCTCGCGCGCGGTCATGAACGGGGCAAGGCTTTCTTCCGGCAACGGTTCGACCTTGGCGATGCGCGCCTCGGCCGCCTTGGCGTAGGTCTTGTCGCGCTCGAAGCCGACATAGGAGCGGCCGAGGCGCTTGGCGACCGCGCCGGTGGTGCCGGTGCCGTTGAACGGGTCGATGACGAGATCGCCGGGCTTGGACGAGGACAGCAGCACGCGCGCCAGCAGGCCTTCCGGCTTCTGTGTCGGATGCACTTTCTTGCCGTCGGCGCCCTTGAGGCGCTCCTCGCCGGTGCAGAGCGGAATCAGCCAGTCGGACCGCGCCTGCACATCCTCGTTGGCGGCCTTCAATGCCTCGTAGTTGAACGTGTAGCCCTTGGCCTTCTCGTCACGCGCGGCCCAGATCATGGTTTCGTGCGCGTTGGTGAAGCGGCGGCCGCGGAAATTCGGCATCGGATTGGTCTTGCGCCAGACGATGTCGTTCAGCAGCCAGAAGCCGAGGTCCTGCATGATGGCGCCGACGCGGAAGATGTTGTGATAGGAGCCGATCACCCAGATCGTCGCCGACGGCTTCATGGCGCGGCGTGCGGCGAGCAGCCAGGCGCGGGTGAAATCGTCGTAGGCGGCAAACGAATCGAACTTGTCCCAGTCGTCGTTGACGGCATCGACATGGGATTCGTCGGGGCGCTTGAGGTCGCCCTTGAGCTGCAGATTGTAGGGCGGGTCGGCGAAAACCAGGTCGACGCTGCCTGCCTGGAGCTTCGACATCTCGGCGACGCAATCGCCGACGATGATGCGATGCGAAGGCGACTCAAAATTTGTGCGGGGCGCCCTTGCAGACGCCCCGCGACGCGACTCTACCATGACTCAAGAACTCTGACTCAGGCGACGCTGTCGGCGACGCGGGACCAAACAACCGACTGCCCGTTACATTGAAGGGGCAAAGTAAAAATCGACTTAACCCGCCGCTTTCGTGAGCACTCCCCGCATGATCGTTCGCGCACAAATTGTTGCGCGCATTCGCCTTGTTTTACAGTGTATTTCGCGATTGCGCGGCTCGCGGGATCGATCGTGGCGGGAAAAAGGCTGTAAATTTCTCTCGGAAAAACTGCTCGGCCCTCGGAAAAATTTGCTGGCATCGACAGGCTGTCGCACTAGGCAATTTTTGCCGGCCACGATATTGATAAAAGCAACGGAAATTTTACGTATGTGGCGCGTTGAGCTTTCGCGTTTCTGTGCGCCGTCGAAACTTAAATCAGGGACCCCAGAGGAAAGGCCGCCATGCGCTACGATGACTTCCGCCGCAGCGACGACATCGAGGATCGTCGCGACGAAGGTGGTGGCTTTGGCGGAGGCGGAGGCGGCGGGTTCGGCCTGCCGATGGGCGGTGGCGGGCTTGGCATCGGCACCATCATCATCCTCGGCCTGGTAGGCTACGCCTTCGGCATCGATCCCCGAATCCTGATCGGCGGCGCCGAGATCCTCTCCGGCGGCGGCCATGCGCCGACCTATCAGACCGATCGTCAGGCCTCCTCCGGCAAGCGCGGCGCGCCGACCGACGAGATGGGCAGCATGATCTCCGGCATCCTCGGCGAGCTCGACGATCGCTGGAGCGAGATCTTCCAGGCCAACGGCCAGTCGTACACCGGTCCGAAGATCGTGCTGTTCCGCAACGCCACCAATGGCGGCCGCTGCGGCATGGCGCAGTCGGCCATGGGGCCGTTCTATTGTCCGCCCGATCGGACCATCTTCCTCGACACCGCCTTCTTCCGCGAGGTCGAGACCCGCTTTCGCGGCTGCTCCGGCAAGTCGGCGTGCAATTTCACCACCGCCTACATCATCGCGCACGAGGTCGGCCATCACATCCAGAACCTGCTCGGCATCATTCCGCGCGTGACGCGGCTGCAGCAGCAGGTCGGCTCGAAGGCCGAGGCCAATGCGCTCCAGGTCAAGGTGGAGTTGCAGGCCGATTGTCTGTCCGGCGTCTGGGTCAACCGTGAGGCGAAGAAGCGTCCGAACTTCCTCGAGCCCGGCGACATCGAGGCGGCGCTGACCACGGCGAGCGCGATCGGCGACGACACGCTGCAACGCCAGGCCACCGGCCGCGTGGTACCCGACTCCTTCACCCACGGCTCGGCGGCGCAACGCAAGCAATGGTTCATGATCGGCTACCAGCAGGGCACGGTCCAAGCCTGCAACACGTTCGGTGCGGGGGCGTTGTAACGCGTCAGCCCCGGAACGACGAGCGAGGGTGAAGAATGGCCTCCATCGACGAATCCAAACAATTCATCCCGCTCAACATTGCGGTGCTCACGGTGTCCGACACGCGCGCGCTTGCGGACGACAAGTCCGGTCAGACCCTCGCCGATCGTCTCACCGCTGCGGGTCATCATCTCGCCGCGCGCGAGATCGTCACCGATGATGTCGAGGCGATCCGCGCCGTGATCCGCCGCTGGATCGCCGATAGCGGCATCGACGTCGTCATCACCACCGGCGGCACCGGCTTTACCGGGCGCGACGTCACGCCCGAGGCGATCGAGCCGCTGTTCGAGAAGCGCATGGACGGCTTCTCGATCGCCTTCCACATGCTGAGCCACGCCAAGATCGGGGCGTCGACGATCCAGAGTCGCGCCACCGCCGGCGTGGCGGGCGCGACCTACATCTTCTGCCTGCCGGGCTCGCCCGGCGCCTGCCGCGACGGCTGGGACGGCATCCTGGCGGCTCAGCTCGACTACCGCACGCGCCCCTGCAATTTCGTCGAGATCATGCCGCGGCTGGACGAGCATCTGCGCCGGCCGAAAGCGCAGGGCGCGACGGTGTGAGTTCTTGCTTTTCTTCCCTTCACCCCTTGTGGGAGAAGGTGGCGCGAAGCGCCGGATGAGGGGTTCTCTCCGCGCGCACCAATGCTTGTGGAGACATACCCCTCACCCAAGCGAGCTTGCATTTGCCAGTTGACATGCCCTCTCCCGCAAGGGGAGAGGGCGCAGCAACGCGCATCTCGCTCGCTGCGAGATCAGAGATCCAGCTCCCACGTCTCGCCGACCAGGTCGGCACCGAAGCTGTGATGCGGCTCCGTCGCGACCAGCTTGAATCCCGCGCTTTGATAAATCCCGCGCGCAGCCACCAAAATGCTCTGCGTCCACAGCGTCATCTTGCTGTAGCCGCGCTCGCGGGCGCCCTGGATGCATTGCTCGACGAGGGCGCGGCCGACGCCGAGGCCCCGTGCTTTCTTCTCAACCTGCAACAGGCGGAGTTTGGCGATCTCGTCCGTGGCCTTGACCAGGAACACCGAGCCGACCGGCTCGCCACCGACCTCCGCGATCCAGCAGTGCTCGCGCGCGGCGTCGTAATTCCTGATGAACTGTGCGCAGATCTCGGCGACCAGCGCCTCGTAACTGATGTCCCAATTGTAGTCCGCAGCATAGGCGGCGCCCTGGCGGGAGATCACCCAGCCCATGTCGCCGACGCGATGGCTGCGCAGCATGAAAGAAGCGGGCGGGCTTCGGCGTTGCTCCAGCACGGCCACGATCGTGGCCATCGCCTGCGTGAGCCGGGTCGCATCGCCAGGCGAAAGCTGAGCCAGCATCGCGGCGACCTCGTTTTGCGAGTTCAGGTTCAGCTTGGCGAAAGCCTGCCGGCCTTTGGCGGTCAGGCTGAGCTGGTACTGCCTGCGGTCCGCGGGCAGCGGCTTTCGCGTGATCAGCCCCTTCTCGTCGAAGCTCTGGACGATGCGGCTGAGATAGCCGGGATCGAGACCGAGCTCGTGTCCGATCTCTTTTGCGGCAAGGTCGTCGCGATGGGCGAGCTCGTAGAGCACCCGCGCCTCGCTGAGCGAGAACGGACTATTGCCGAGGTGCTGGTCGAGCACACCGAGCTTGCGGGTGTAAAAGCGGTTGAAGGCGCGAACCGCCGCGACGGGGTCGCCGGCAGCCTGTTCGGCGACGGCGCTTGACGGCAAAGCTTTCGATAGCATGGGATCACCTCGATATTTGCCATTGTCAATTAATTGATTGACGTTGGCAAGTATCTCGGCGCTTCAGCCGACCATGACAATCCGGCTGCGCAGCATGGTCCTGGACGACCGGCCGAGCCGCCGGAGCAGCCGCGCCTCGGAATGCCGGGCGTGGGGCGGGTATCCGCCGATCCGGTCGTAATGATCGCGCGCGATCAGCAGCCCTTGATCGCCGAGCGGACCGACGAGCCTGCGCGCCACCGCCCAGAGGACGTCGCGCACTGCGGTATTTGCGTAGGGCGAGCGGGCATAGCGGAACACCGCGGCACGATCCCGGCCGCTGGTGGCGACGGCCTGGATGAACTGGGTGGTTTCCTCGATCCAGCCGGTTTCCAGCACAGCGCCGGCAGGCAGGAACATCAGCCAGGGCGATCGGGCCTGGAGCGCGCCGGCGGCGAGCGCAGCGCCTTGCGAATGCCCTTCGAAGCCGATGAAACGGCAGCCCGCGACGTCGGCAACGCGCTCGATAACGCCGTTGCGCGTGCCGTCGACCAGAAGCACTTCCCGGATTACGCCGGCTGTGGCGCCGGGCACCAGCGCGGCCAGGGTTGCGACCGCCGTCTGCTCGACACCTTCGGTCGGAATGATGACGCTCAGCATGATTGAGGCTTCAGTTTCCGCACTTCGGGAGAAGCGTAGCGTTGCATGATGTTGTCATAAACCCGTCGCGCTGCCGAGTGCAACTTTCGGAAGGGGCTTCGGCGTGCGATGGTAAACTGCCGCGAGTTCATCGCGGCCAGATGTGCCAGGCGCGGCTGGTAATATTGCCGAATGTTTCGGCACAAGCCGATCCTGACGGTATTAACCCCGAATGCTTCGTGGCGACGTTTCGCTGCCCGGGAGAGACTTTGCATGAACGCCGATCACCTCGCCGTTGGCACCGCGCCAACATCGCCGAAGCAGGAGGCCGCGCCGACCTTGCGGATCCGGGCGCTGATGCTGGGCGACCGCATCAACGCGTCTGGCCTCGAGATCGGCACGCTGGTGTCCTCGACGCCGGCCGCCTTCCGCGTTCATGCCGGCCTTGCCGTGATCTTTCGCTACGGCGTCGTCGTGCTGATCGGGCTGTTGCCGTCGGAGGAGAAGGTCCTCGTCGACAACCTGAGATCGCGCGTTACCGGAGAGTTCAGCCCCTACGAGGAGGAGATCGCGCAGGCGCAGCTCTGCAACGAGGAAGCCGGCGAGACGATCCAGCCGGGCGGGCCGATCTGCCTCGCCAAGTTCTCCGACGACCGGCTGCTGCTGGTTGCGGACGCACTCGCCAAGAGCACGTCGCTGGCGCGCGACGAGCGGCGCGTCGCCGCGGTCTTCGACGTCATCGAGCCGTTTGCACGGGAGCTCGCCGAGCGCGGTCGCACGCCGCAACGGCGCAAGGGTATCCTGCAATTGATCGGCAACGCGCTGCTGGTGCAGCAGCGGGTCGCCGGCCGCGTCGCCGTCGCCGAGAAGCCCGACGTGCTCTGGGAGAAGCCCGAGCTCGACCGGCTCTATTCGCGCCTGGAGGACGAATACGAACTGAAGGAGCGCCTCGACACGCTCGAGCGCAAGCTTGCCGCGGTGTCGGAGACCGCCAACGCGCTGACCGATATCATCGACACCCAGCGCTCGCTCCGCCTGGAGATCGCCGTCGTGGTGCTGATCCTGATCGAGGTCGCGATGGGGACTTTTCAGCTCCTGACCGGCCGCGGTCACTAAGCATGATGAGATCAGGTTTGATTGCTATAACGTAAGTGCACTCCCTCTCCCGCTTGCGGAGAGGGTGTTTTCGCAACGGGATAACGCCCTAGATCAGAGCCGCGCAATGGCGCGCGATCATCATCTCTTCGTTGGTGGGGATGACGAAGACCTCGACCATGCTGTCGTTGCCGTTGATGCGCTCGCGCGCGGCATCGTTGCTTGCGGCGTCGATGCGCACGCCCATCCAGGCGAGACGCTCGCCGATCGCGCCGCGGATCTCCTTGGCGTGCTCGCCGATGCCACCGGTGAAGATCAGGCAGTCCAGGCCGCCGAGCGTGGTCGCCATCATCGCGACCTGCTGCGCCGCACGGAACGTGAAGAGGTCGACGGCCTCACGCGCCGCAGCCTCGCGGCTCGCCAGCAGCGTGCGCATGTCGGCGGATATCCCTGAGACGCCGAACAGGCCTGACTCGCGATAGAGCAGGTGCTGGACATTCTCGACCGACATGTTCTCGTGCTGTTGCAGATAGAGCAGCACGCCCGGATCGATCGCACCGCAGCGCGTGCCCATCACGAGGCCGTCGAGCGGCGTCAGCCCCATCGTGGTGTCGATGCTGTGGCCATCGCGCAGGGCGCAGAGGCTGGCGCCATTGCCGAGATGCGCGATGACAGTGCGCTTGGCCAGGAGCTCCGGCGCGATCTCGGCCAGGCGTCCCGCGACATATTCGAACGAGAGGCCGTGAAAGCCGTAGCGCCTGATCCCACGCGCCTCGAATCGCCGGGGAATGGCGAAGCGGCTCGCCGGCGGCGCGAGGCCGTGATGGAAGGCGGTGTCGAAACACGCGATCTGCGTCAGCCCGGGCCGGATCGCCGCCAGTGTGCGCACCGGCGCGAGGCAGCGCGGCTGGTGCAGCGGCGCCAGCGGCGTCAAGGCCTCCAGTTTCGCAATGATGTCGTCTGTCAGGACCTCCGGGCCTGAATAATCCGGCCCGCCGTGGACGATGCGATGGCCGATGGCCCGCAGGCTGCGTCCACCGAACCGGTCCTCGATGAAGGTGAGCACGTCCGCGAACAGATGGCCGCGGGCTCCGTCAGGCGCCTGATTGCTTGTCTCGAACAGGTCTTCGCCCGTGGGGCCCTTCACCACCAGCCGGGGTTTGGCCTCGTGCTCGTCCAGCAGGCCCTTGCAGAGCAGGGCGGGCTCGGCCGCCGCGACATCGAACAGGCCGAACTTGATGCTCGACGATCCCGAGTTGAGGACGAGGACCGTGTCCGGCATCGCTAGTCGCCGGCCTCGGCCGGCGTGTTGCCGCCGGCGCTGTTTTGCCAGACCCAGTCACGAATCTCAGGCATGTCTTCACCGTGCTCGCGGACATAACGGGAGTGTTCGATCAGCCTGTCGCGGAATTGCTGCTTCACCTGAGCGGCCTTGGTCGCCAGTCCCGGCACCCGTTCGATCGCCTCGATCGCGAGGTGGTAGCGGTCGAGTTCGTTGAGCACGACCATGTCGAAGGGCGTCGTCGTGGTGCCCTCCTCGGCAAAGCCGCGTACATGCATGCCGGCATGGTTGGTGCGATTATAGGCCAGCCGGTGAATGAGATAGGGATAGCCGTGATAGGCAAAGATCACAGGCTTGTCGCGCGTGAACAGGCTGTCGAAGTCGCGGTCGGACAGGCCGTGCGGATGCTGCTCCCTCGGCTGCAGCGTCATGAGGTCGACGACGTTGACGACGCGGATCTTCAAGTCCGGCAGCGCCTTGCGTAGGAGGTCGACGGCAGCGAGCGTCTCCAGCGTCGGCACGTCGCCGGCGCAGGCCATGACGACGTCGGGCTCGCCCTTTCCGTCCTCCGTGCCCGCCCAGGTCCAGATGCCGATGCCGGCATCGCAATGCGTCGCCGCGTCCTGCATCGACAGCCATTGCGGCGCCGGCTGCTTGCCGGCGACGATTACGTTGATGCGGTTATAGGTGCGCAGGCAGTGGTCGGCGATCCACAGCAGCGTATTGGCGTCCGGCGGGAAGTAGATGCGGACGATGTCGGCCTTCTTGTTGGCGACGAGATCGACGAAACCGGGGTCCTGATGGCTGAAGCCGTTATGGTCCTGGCGCCAGACATGCGAGGTCAGCAGATAATTGAGCGAGGCGATCGGACGCCGCCACGGCAGCTCCCGCGTCACCTTCAGCCATTTGGCGTGTTGGTTGAACATGGAATCCACGATGTGGATGAAGGCCTCGTAGCAGGAGAAGAAGCCGTGCCGTCCGGTGAGCAGGTAGCCCTCCAGCCAGCCTTGGCAGAGATGCTCGCTCAGCACCTCCATCACGCGGCCGTCCTGGGCGAGGTGCACGTCGTAAGGCTCGGTCGGCTCCATCCAGACGCGTTCGGTGGCCTCGAACACGGCATCTAACCGGTTCGATGCCGTCTCGTCCGGGCCCATGATGCGGAAATTGCGCTCCTTCGCGTTGAGGCGGACGACATCGCGCAGGAATTTGCCGAGCTCGCGTGTCGCTTCCGCAATGACTTCGCCAGGCTGCGGCACGTCCACCGCGAAGCTGCGGAAGTCCGGCAGCTTCAGCTCCTTCTTCAGCACGCCGCCATTGGCATGCGGATTGGCGCCCATGCGCCTGACGCCGTTGGGCGCGAGCGCCTGAAGCTCGGCCATGAGCGCGCCGTTGCCATCGAACAGCTTTTCCGGCTCGTAGCTGCGCATCCAGTCTTCGAGCACCTTGAGATGATCAGGGTTCTCGCGGCAGCCTGCGACCGGCACCTGATGCGCACGCCAAAAACCCTCGACCTTCTTGCCGTCGACCTCCTTCGGGCCGGTCCAGCCCTTCGGGCTGCGCAGCACGATCATCGGCCAGCGCGGCCGCTCGACGCTTGTGCGGCCGTCGCGGGCATGTTGCTGGATCGAGCGGATGCTGGCGAATGCGACGTCGAGCGCATCGGCCATGGCCTGGTGCATCAATTTGGGATCGTCGCCCGTAACGAACAGCGGCTCGTGGCCGAACCCGCGGAAGAGGTCGCGGATCTCCGCGTCCTGCATCCGCCCGAGCACGGTGGGATTGGCGATCTTGTAGCCGTTGAGATGCAGGATCGGCAGCACCGCCCCGTCATGGGCCGGGTTCAGGAACTTGTTCGAGTGCCAGGACGCCGCGAGCGGGCCGGTCTCGGCCTCGCCGTCGCCGACCACGCAGGCGACGATCAAATCCGGGTTGTCGAATGCGGCGCCATAGGCGTGCACCAGCGCATAGCCGAGCTCGCCGCCTTCGTGGATGGAGCCCGGCGTTTCCGGCGCGGCGTGGCTCGGGATGCCGCCGGGGAAGGAGAACTGCCGAAACAGCTTGCGCAATCCGTCCGCGTCGCGCGCAATATCGGGATAGATCTCGCTGTAGCTGCCTTCGAGATAAGTGTTGGCGACCATGCCCGGGCCGCCATGGCCGGGACCGCAGACATAGATCACGCTGACATCGAGCGCGCGGATGACGCGGTTGAGATGGGCATAGATGAAGTTCAGCCCCGGCGTCGTGCCCCAATGTCCGAGCAGACGCGGCTTGATGTGCTCGCGCCGCAGCGGCTCGCGCAGCAGCGGATTGTCGAGCAGGTAGATTTGCCCGACCGAGAGGTAGTTGGCGGCGCGCCAATAGCGATCGAGCAGATCGAGGTCGCTGCTCGCTTCGGCCGTTTTTTGTTGGATTGTCATGTTCCTGCCGACCTTCACTTCGCGATCGTCACCAACCCGGTTCCGGGGCGATCGATCCGTCGGGCATGAAACGGGATGGTCGTGACGGCCGTGTTGCGTGAGGTCAAAGGCAGGCGCGCGAAGTTTGGGCAGCTCTACTGTGCATGGGGTTGTTTTCACGTTTTTCGTTTGTGTTCTTGATTTGTTCCTATGTCGTGCTATCTTGGCTGCATGAGTCCAGCATCCTCTCATGCTCTCAAGCACCCGCCGGTCACGGCGCCCTCCGAGCCGGCGGGTGCGCCTTCAGATTTCCCCGAGCTTGGGGTCGCCATCGACCGCGCGCGACGGCGAGGGCGGGGCGCGCAGTCCAACGCCAGCGGCCGTTACGAGGCCGAGGCGCGCGTCGCTTTCGACGACGGCTGGCAGAGCCTCGACGAGCTGCCGCCGTTCAAGACGAGTGTCGCAATCGACACCTCACGCAAGGTGATCACCCGCAACGATTCCCCCGACATCGGTTTCGACCGCTCGATCAATCCCTATCGCGGCTGCGAGCACGGCTGCGTCTATTGCTTCGCGCGGCCGACCCACGCCTATCTCGGCCTGTCGCCGGGGCTCGACTTCGAGTCAAAACTGTTCGTGAAGCCCGAGGCGCCTTCGCTGCTCGAGAAGGAGCTTGCGGCTCCCGGCTACGAGCCGCGGATGATCGCGATCGGCACCAACACCGATCCCTACCAGCCGATCGAGCGCGAGCGCAAAATCATGCGCGGCATTTTGGAAGTGCTGGAGCGCGCAGGGCATCCCGTCGGCATCGTCACCAAGTCGGCGCTGGTGCTGCGCGACATCGACATTCTCCAGCGGATGGCCAAGCGCAACCTCGCCAAGGTCGCGATCTCGGTCACCTCGCTCGATCCGAAGCTGGCGCGCACGATGGAGCCGCGGGCCTCGACGCCGCCGAAACGGCTGGAGGCGCTGAAGCAGCTCTCGGACGCCGGCATTCCCACCACGGTGATGGTCGCGCCCGTGATCCCTGCGCTGAACGATTCCGAGATCGAGCGCATCCTCGACGCCGCCGCCCATGCCGGGGTCAAGGAGGCTGCCTATGTGCTGCTGCGGCTGCCACTGGAGGTGCGCGATCTCTTCCGCGAATGGCTGATGGCGAACTATCCGGACCGCTATCGTCACGTCTTCACCCTGATCCGAGACATGCGCGGCGGGCGCGACTACGACGCCAAATGGGGCGAGCGGATGAAGGGCACCGGACCGATGGCCTGGACCATCGGCCGCCGCTTCGAGATCGCCTGCGAGAGGCTCGGCCTCAACAAGCGGCGCTCCAAGCTGACCATTGATCACTTTGCGCGGCCGAAGCGGAACGGTGATCAGCTCAGCCTGTTTTGAGCGGACACGTGCAAGAGGTGTCGCATGCTCAAGGAACTCACCGTGCCGGTGCCGCGGCTGACCGTCATCACGCTCGGTGTGAACGACATCCGCGCCAGCATCGCCTTCTACGACGCGCTCGGTTTCTCGCGCCGGCTGAAGGAGACCGGCGAGGCGGTTGCGTTCTACGACACCGGCGGTCCGGTGCTCGCGCTTTATCACTGGGATCGGCTCGCCGCAGACGCGTCCTTGGAGGACCAGCCGAGGCCCACGACCTTTCGCGGCATGACGCTCGCCTGGAATTGCGCGACCCGCGAGGAGGTCGACGAGGTGCTGGCCTTCGCCGTGGAGAAGGGGGCCACCTTGCTGAAGGCGGCGCACGCGACCGATTACGGCGGCTATTGCGGCTATTTTGCCGATCCCGATGCACATGTCTGGGAAGTCGTGGTCGCACCCGGCATCGAGGTGGGCGAGGACCGGCGGGTGCATCTGGCGGAGTAGGGCGGGCGGCCTGAATAACGGGAATATCCTGGGTTCCCGGTTGCGCTGGCGAAGCCCCCTGGCGCACGATCCCGGCCATGATTCGGGACCCCTCCGCCAAGACCCCAGCCAAAGCCGCGCCGAAGAAAAAGGCCGCGCCGAACGCTGTGCCCGCCAAGGCGGCAAAGATCTCTGCGGCCGATGCGGCGAAGGTTCCTGCCGGTAGGAAAGGCATCATTGCCGTTGCTGCCCCCAGCTTCCGCCGCGAGCGCGCGCTGATCAAGCGCGGCGTCTGGCCGGTCGCGGGCTGCGACGAGGCTGGCCGCGGCCCGCTCGCAGGCCCCGTGGTGGCCGCCGCGGTGATTCTCGATCCCGACCGGATTCCCCGCGGCATCGACGATTCCAAGCGCCTGACCGCCGAGGAGCGCGAAAAGCTGTTCGACAAGATCTGCGCCACCGCGCAGGTCTCGGTCGCCGTCGCCTCGCCGGCGCGAATCGACCGCGACAACATCCTGCGCGCCTCGCTGTGGGCGCTGAAGCGCGCCGTGGTGGCCCTGCCCGAGGCGCCCAGGCACGTCTTCGTCGACGGCCGCGACCGGCTCGACACCGCATGCGACTGCGAGGCCGTGATCGGCGGCGACGGTATCGTGCTGTCGATCGCCGCGGCCTCCATCGTCGCCAAGGTCACCCGGGATCGCTTGATGTGCGCACTGGCGCAGGACTGCCCGGGCTACGGCTTCGAGCAGCACAAGGGCTATGCCGTCCCCGAGCATCTCGACGCGCTTGATCGCCTCGGCCCTTCCATCCACCACCGCAGCTTCTTCGCTCCCGTCGCCGCCGCCCGCGCCAAGCACATGCCCTGGACCGTCGAGCCGGTGCAGGACCTGTTCTCGGTGACTGAGGTCGAGGTGCAGGTCGAGGCGAGCGTCGAGATCGACGCTTCCGTAAATCTCTAGCGATCCTCCTACAGCTTTCCCATCCGTCATGGCCGGGCTTGACCCGGCCACCCACGTCTTACCAGCGGCACGAAGAACGTGGATGCCCGGGACAAGCCCGGGCATGACGAACTGCGGCGGTTGCCACAACCCGTGACGCCCTTTATCAAAACAGACGTGAGCGAATAGGGCCGGCTGGACGGGTTGGCTGCACCTTCGGACGTTGCATGCGGTTTACCTCCCTGGTCATCGAGCTCATTCGCGCCCGGCCGCGGCTGATCGTTTGGATTGCGGTGCTGCTGCAGGCTGCGATGTGGCTGTTCGTGGCGCTGGTGTTCTACCGCAGCCCGCCCGGCACTCTCGCGACCCTTCTGGCCTTCGGCAGGGAATACCAGGTCGGCACCGATCTCGGCCCGCCGCTTGCCATCTGGCTCGCCGACATCGCCTATCGCGCCGCCGGCGGCCACATGCTCGGCGTCTATGTGCTCGCCCAGCTCTGCGAGATCGCGACCTTCATCGCGCTCTATCATCTTTCCCGTGCCGTGGTCGGCTCGCAGCAGGCGGTGCTCGCCGTGCTCCTGACCATGACGGTGCTGGCCTTCTCCTCGTCCGCGCTGGACTTCGGTCCGCTGATCCTGGCACGGCCGCTCTGGGCGCTCTTGCTGCTGCACTCCTGGCAGATCATCGGCCAGCGCCGCGGTAATGCCTGGTTCGCCTGGTCGATCGAAGCCGGCCTCCTGCTGCTGACGACGCCCGCCGCGGTCTTCCTGCTGCTGCTAATCGTCGTCTTCGCGGTTACGACCGCCGGCGGCCGCCGGACGCTGCGCGGGCTCGATCCGCTGTTCGCGCTAATCGTCGTCGCCGTGCTGGCGCTGCCCTATGCGGTCTCTCTGATGCGGGCCGAGACGCCGACGCTGCCGGCCTTGCCGCCAGTCGCCGAGCTCAACGACCGCGCGCTGCATGCGGTCTGGCTGCTCGGCGGCCTCGTGCTCGGGGCGGCGGCGATCCCGGCGCTGACCTTTCTCAACACCGGAATGTTCGCCGGCAAGGGCGAGGAGCCGCCGATCATCTACCGCCCGCCGGTCGAGCCGCTCGCGCGCAACTTCGTCTATTTCTTCGCGTTCGCTCTGCCGCTCGGCGCAGTGCTGATCTCCGGCCTGCTGGGGCTCGATTCCGTCGTCGGCGGCCCCGGCGTCGTGCTGATCATGACGGGGCTCGCCGTGGTCGTCGCGGCCGGCGATCTCATCGCGATGCGCCGCGCGCGCATGCTCCGCATGGTCTGGGCCGCCGCCGTTGCCGCGCCCGCCGCCGGCGTGGTGCTCGGCGTTTTGTTCCTGCCCTGGACGGGCACTAGCGAAATTGCGACCTCGATGCCGGCGCGCGCGATCTCGGACTTCTTCGACGAGAGCTTCGCCCGCCGCACCAACCATCGCCTGCGCGCCGTCGCCGGCGAGACCCAGCTCGCCAGCCTGATCGCCCTGCATTCCGGCCGGCCGCATCTGTTCATCGACGCCGCCCCCGCGCGGACGCCGTGGATGAGCCAGACCAAGTTCAGCGAGACCGGCGGCGTCGTGGTCTGGCGCGCCTCCGATACCGCCGGCACGCCGCCGCCGGAGATCCTCAAGCGCTTCCCCGGCATCGTGCCGGAAGTGCCGCGCGCCTTCGAATGGCTGGTGACCGGCCGCCAGCAGCTGTTGCGCATCGGCTGGGCCATCGTGCGGCCGAAGGGGACGTAGGTCGGTGTCATTCCGGGGCGCGGCGAAGCCGCGAGCCCGGAATCCATTCATCCACCAACTCTGCCGCTCGATGGATTCCGGGCTCTCGCTTCGCGAGCCCCGGAATGACGGCGTGGGCGTCGTTACACGGCGCCCTGCGCCAGCGCCTTCGCAATCGCCCGCAGATCCTGCCAGGCCAGCCGCTTGTAGGCCGGCGAGCGCAAGAGATAGGCCGGGTGAAACGTCGGCAGCGCGCGGATCACGCGCTGGCCGGTGTCGTAGTCGAACCAGCGCCCGCGCGTGCGCATGATGCCTTCGCGCGTCGACAGCAGCGTCTGTGTCGAAGGATTGCCAAGCGTCACCAGCACGTCGGGGTTCACCAGCTCGATCTGGCGCTGGATGAAGGGCAGGCAGATTTGCGTCTCCTGCGGCGTCGGCGTGCGGTTGCCGGGCGGCCGCCAGGGAATGACGTTGGCGATGTAGGCGGTGGTGCGGTTGAGGCCGATAGCCCCTAACATCAGATCGAGCAGCTTGCCGCTGCGCCCGACGAAGGGCAGTCCCTCGATGTCCTCGTCGCGGCCCGGCGCCTCGCCGACGAACATGATGCGCGCCTGCGGGTTGCCGTCGGCGAACACGAGTCGCGTCGCGGTGTGCTTCAACGCGCAGCCCTCGAAATTTTGCATCAGCTCGCGCAGCGCCTCCAGGGTCGGCGCGGTGCGTGCGGCTTCGCGTGCCGAGGCGATGGCGACGTCCGGTGCAGGCGCGGCTTCGCCGCGCATGACCGCGGGCGCGGCGACCGGCCGCGGCGCTTCGGCTGGCGGGGCCGCGCGCGGGCTGGGTGGCGGCGCATCGATTTCCGCGAGGCGGTCTATCGGTTCCTCCGCGAGCGTGCAGTCGACACCGGCCTCCAGATAGAAGGCGAGCAGCTCTCGGACGGTGGGTGCGGGTTCGGGGATCATGGGAAAGTCTGACTTTTATATCACCTTGGACGGCCTTGCATCCCGGCGGAACGCGATTCCGAGGTTGTCCTACCCGGAAAAATCGGAAACAAGAGGGCGCAAACGACCAAGGACCGTCTCAAGGGCTGAGATCAGATGAGCACCGAAGAACTTCCCCCGCGCGAATCCATGGAATTCGACGTCGTCATCGTCGGCGCCGGCCCGTCGGGTCTGTCGGCCGCGATCCGGCTCAAGCAGCTCAACGCCGAGCTCAACGTCGTCGTGGTGGAGAAGGGCTCCGAGGTTGGTGCGCACATCCTCTCGGGCGCCGTGATCGATCCCGCGGGCCTCGACAAGCTGATCCCGGACTGGCGCGAGGATGCCGACTGCCCGCTGAAGACGCAGGTCAAGGACGACCGCTTCTACTGGATGACCGGCGGCGGCGCGATCAAGCTGCCGAATTTCATGATGCCGCCGCTGATGAACAATCATCACTGCTACATCGGCTCGCTCGGCAATGTCTGCCGCTGGCTGGCGCGCAAGGCCGAGGCGCTTGGCGTCGAGATCTATCCGGGCTTTGCGGCGGCCGAGGTGCTCTATGACGAGGAGGGCAAGGTCAAGGGCATCGCCACCGGCGACATGGGCATCGGCCGCGACGGCAAGCCGAAGGATTCCTTCACCCGCGGCATGGAATTGCTAGGCAAGTACACGCTGTTCGCCGAAGGCGCCCGCGGCAGCCTGACCAAGCAGCTCATCAACAAGTTCGCGCTCGACGCCAAGAGCGAGCCGCCGAAGTTCGGCATCGGCCTCAAGGAGGTCTGGCAGATCGATCCCGCCAAGCACCAGAAGGGCTTGATCCAGCATTCATTCGGCTGGCCGCTTGACCTCAAGACCGGTGGCGGCTCGTTCCTTTATCACTACGACGACAATCTCGTCGCCGTCGGCTTCGTCGTGCATCTGAACTACGACGATCCCTATCTGTCCCCATTCGACGAATTCCAGCGCTTCAAGACCCATCCCTCGATCCGCGGCACCTTCGAAGGCGCCAAGCGGCTCGCCTACGGCGCGCGCGCGATCACCGAGGGCGGCTATCAGTCGGTGCCGAAGCTGAGCTTCCCCGGCGGCGCGCTGATCGGCTGCGCGGCCGGCTTCGTCAACGTGCCGCGCATCAAGGGCGTGCACAATGCGATGGGCACCGGCATGCTGGCTGCCGAACATGTTGCGGCCGCGCTCGCCGCCGACCGCGCCAATGACGAGCTCGTCGAATACGAGAACGCCTGGCGTTCCTCATCGGTCGGCAAGGACCTGTTCCTGGTCCGCAACGTCAAGCCATTGTGGTCGAAGTTCGGCACCGTGCTCGGCGTCGCGCTGGGCGGCTTCGACATGTGGTGCAATACGCTGTTCGGCGCCTCACTGTTTGGCACGCAGTCGCACGTCAAGCCCGACCGCGCCACGCTCGATTCGGCCAAGAGCCACGCGCCGAGGAACTACCCGAAGCCCGACGGCAAGATCACGTTCGACAAGCTTTCCTCGGTGTTTTTGTCCAACACCAATCACGAGGAGGACCAGCCGATCCATCTGAAGGTCACGGACATGAACCTCCAGAAGACGTCCGAGCACGACGTCTATGCCGGCCCCTCGAACCGCTATTGCCCGGCTGGCGTCTATGAATGGATCGAGGAGGGCTCCGGCCCGCGCTTCCAGATCAACGCCCAGAACTGCGTTCACTGCAAGACCTGTGACGTGAAGGATCCCAACGGCAACATCACCTGGGTTCCCCCGGAGGGCGGCGGCGGCCCGAACTACGAGGCGATGTGAGGACATCGCAGGTGACCAGGCGCACGTTCCCGTGAGGACGGGGCTGCGGCGACCCGCCGCGGCCACGATAAGGCCATAGTGGCGGCGTCTTGGGGCGCTGGCGCGGTTTCAATGGGCCGGTTTGGGCGTGCGGAGGGGATCTTCCCGGGTCCGAATCCTTGCGGCGAAGCGCCAAAAGCGGCATTGTCGGCCTGACGGTTCCGGGCCCGGATGTCACCGGCCGCGTTCGCTTGCGATACGGTCTTCTGCTGCAAACCCAGGCACCACCCAACTCAAGGCGAGCCCTGATGTTTTCAAATCGTTTCAACCGCTGGACTGCTGCCGCCATCGCCCTCATGGGCACCGCGATCGCGACGGTCCCCGGCGCGGTCCTGGCGCAGACGCCGGATCATCCGGAAAACACGGCGGCGCAATTTCCGACGCGAAACGATCTGAAGTCGCTCACCGGCGCCGGCAGCTATCTCGCCGCCCGCCATGCTAGCGTTGAGCGCGACGCGACCTCGGCCGCCGCATTCTACCGTTCGGCGCTCCGCACCGATCCCAAGAACAACGAGCTGCTCGACCGTGCCTTCATCTCGTCGGTCGCCGACGGCGACATCGAGGAGGCGGTCAAGCTCGCCGAGCGCATCCTCACCATCGACAAGACCAACCGCGTCGCCCGTCTCGTCGTCGGCGTGCACGATCTCAAGCTGAAGAAGTACGTCGCGGCGCAGACCAACATCAACCAGTCGATCCGTGGTCCGATCACCGATCTCGTCGCCACGCTGCTGTCGGGCTGGGCCGCCTATGGTGCGGGCGATGCCAAGGGTGGTGTCGCCACCATCGACAAGCTGACAGGTCCGGAATGGTATCCGCTGTTCAAGGATCTCCACACCGGCATGATCCTGGAGCTCTCCGGCAAGGAGAAGGACGCCGGCACGCGCTTCGAGCGCGCCTACAAGCTCGACGATTCCATGCTGCGCGTGACCGAGGCCTATGCGCGCTGGCTGTCGCGCAACAAGGATTCCGCCGCGGCTACCAACATCTATCAGGCCTTCGACAAGAAGCTCGCGCGCCATCCGCTGATCCAGGAAGGCCTGCGCGAGACCAAGGCCGGCAAGAAGATGCCGCCGCTGGTCGATTCCGCGCAGGCCGGCGCCGCCGAAGCGCTCTACGGCATCGGCGCGACGCTGACCCGCCGCGGTGGCGAGGATCTGGCGCTGGTCTATCTCCAGCTCTCGCTCTACCTGCAGCCGACGCATCCGCTGGCACTGCTGTCGCTCGCCGATCTCTACGAATCGGTCAAGCGGCCGAAGATGGCGATCAAGGTCTACGAGCGCGTGCCCGCCAACTCGCCGCTCAAGCGCAACGCGCAGATTCAGCTCGCCATCGATCTCGATTCCGCCGACCGCACCGACGAGGCGATCAAGATCCTCAAGGGCGTCACCTCGGAGGATCCCAAGGACCTCGAAGCCATCATGGCGCTCGGCAACATCGAGCGCGGCCGCAAGCGGTTCGGCGATTGCGGCGCGACCTATTCACGAGGCATCGAGGTGCTGCCGCCCGGCAACGACAAGGCCAACAGCGTCTGGTACTATTATCGCGGCATCTGCCAGGAGCGCTCCAAGCAATGGGCCAAGGCCGAGGCCGACATGAAGAAGGCGCTGGAGCTGCAGCCCGACCAGCCGCACGTCCTCAACTATCTCGGCTATTCCTGGATCGACCAGGGCGTGAATCTCGACGAAGGCATGAAGATGATCAAGCGGGCCGTCGAGCAGCGTCCCGACGACGGCTACATCGTCGATTCCCTCGGCTGGGCCTATTACCGCATCGGCAATTTCGAGGAGGCGGTGAAGAACCTCGAGCGTGCGATCGATCTCAAGCCCGAGGATCCCACCATCAACGACCACCTTGGCGACGCCTATTGGCGAGTCGGCCGCACGCTGGAGGCAAAATTCCAGTGGTCGCATGCGCGCGATCTCAAGCCCGAGCCGGAAGAGCTGCCGAAGATCGAGGCCAAGATCGCCAACGGCCTTCCCGACGACAATTCGAACTCTTCTGCGGCGCAGGCCGAAAAGAAGAAGGACGACGGCAAGGGCGGCTAAGCTAGGCGCATGATCCGGAAAAGTGTGGAGCGGTTTTCCGATCAGATCATGCGCAAACAAGTGAGTCTTGGGGGCTGATCGCCAATGTCGGCGTTGATTGAAGAGGGACGGGCGAAGGTCAATTTGAGCCTTCGCGTCGTCGGCCGTCGTGCCGATGGTTATCATGATCTCGAAAGCGTGGTCGCGTTTGCCGACTGCGCCGACCGGCTCACCTTGGAGCCGGGCGGGGAGCTGAAGCTCACCACGACTGGGCCGCTGGCTGCCGCCTGCGGCGACACAGCCGACAATCTCGTGCTCAAGGCCGCCAAGCTCCTTGCCGAGGCGATCCCTGGCCTGCAGCTTGGCGCCTTCGCGCTCGACAAGGTGCTCCCCGTTGCAGCCGGCATCGGCGGCGGCTCGGCGGATGCCGCGGCCGCGCTGCGGCTCCTGGCGCGTCTCAACGATCTGTCGCTCGATGATCCCCGCATTCAGAAGGTCGCGCTCGCAACCGGCGCCGACGTGCCGGTGTGCCTCCTCTCGCGCGCCTGCGACATGACCGGCGTCGGTGAGCAGCTGCTGCCGCTCGCGCTGCCGAGCATGCCTTGCGTCATGGTCAATCCGCGTGTGCCTGTCGCCACCAAGGACGTGTTCCAGGCGCTGGGCCTGCGCAACGGCGAGCTCCTGGTCGGCGTCACCGACGTCATCCGCGCACCGGCCTGGCCCGGCGAAGGCGGCTCGATTTCCGATTGGGTCGAGGTTCTCGACACGGTCGCCAACGATCTCGAAGCACCCGCGCTGCGGATCGAGCCTGTGATCGGCGAGGTGCTGGACGCCTTGCGCGATTCCGCCGGCGTCAAGCTCGCCCGCATGTCCGGCTCGGGCGCGACGTGCTTTGCGATCTACGGCGCATCTGAGGAGGCACATGCCGCGGCCGAAACGATCCGGCGCGATCACCCCGCCTGGTGGGTGCATGCGGGCACGTTGAGCTAGCCTTCGTCCTCGTTGAGCTCGAGAAACCGCCGGATCTCACCCAACACCTCCTGCGGCTTGTCGTGCTGCAGCCAGTGTCCCGCCCCGGCAATAGTCTTAACGCTCGCGTTCTGGAAGTATCGCTCCAGGCCGGCGGAGCGAGCGCCCGCTAGAAAGCTTTCGCCGGCATTGAGCAGCAGCGTCGGGCACGTGATCCGCGACCACAGCTCGATGTGATCGTCGGGCCAGAGCCGATGTGGCGCGGAGGCGCGCTGATAGGGATCGAATTTCCAGCTGTAGCTGCCGTCCTCGTTCTGCCGCGCGCCATGCCTGGCGAGATGCAGCGCGAGGTCCCGTGACAGGCGCTTGTTGTGAAGCACCATCTGTGCGGCCGCGTCCTCGAGGCTCGGATAGCGGCGCGGGGTGCGGTCGTGGAGCTTGTCGAGCTGGCCGACCCATCTGCCGATGCGCTCATGCGCCGGCGGCTTCGGTGTGTCCGGCAACATGGTCACGCCGTCGAGGACGACGAGCCTCGTGACCTGTTCGGGGAATGCGCCCGAAAAGATCAGGCTCACCATGCCGCCCATCGAATGGCCGATGAGAGTGACCTGAGGCGTGGCTAAGGTGCGAACCAGCTGCACGAGATCGTACACGTATTCTGTCAGCGCGTAGCTGCCGCCTTTCGTCCAGTCGGAATCGCCGTGACCACGGAGATCGGGCGCAACGACGCGAAAATGCGGTTGCAGCGAGCGCGCGATGTGATCCCAGCTGCGGCAATGATCGCGGCCGCCGTGCACCAGGATGGCGGTGGGTGCGCCCTCGTTGCCCCAGTCGGCGTAGTGCAGCCGCAGGCCGTGCGATTCATAGAAGCGGCTTTGCGGGGCGCTAGCCATTGGCCGGCCGCCGCGCCAGGGCGAGCGAGAGGCCGAGGCCCGCGATGAAGACGCCGGAGCCCTGCGTGAGGCGACGCATCAGAAGCGGCCGTCCGGTCAGCTGCGCGCGCGTCGCGGAGGCCATCAGCACCACCACGACATCGGCGAGCGTGTTCAGGGCCACGGAGATCGCACCGAGCAGGATGAATTGCAGCGTCGGGTTCGAGTCCGACGGATCGAGAAACTGTGGAATGAAGGCGAGGAAGAATGCCGCGGTCTTCGGATTGAGCGCTTCGACCAGCACGCCGTCGCGAAACGCGCGCTTGTCGCCGATCGGCTCGCTCCCGAGCGACAGGTTGTTGCCGGCGCTGCGAAACGTCTTGATGCCGAGCCAGACCAGATAGAGCGCGCCGACGAATTTCACGGCGGCAAACAGCTCCGCGCTGGCCAGGATGATGGCGGAGATGCCGAGGCTGCCCGCGACCACATGAACCAGTCCGCCCAGCGCCGTGCCCGCGGTCGAGGCGAAGCCGCTGCCACGCCCCTCCGACAAGGTTCGCGCCGCGACGTAAAAAATGCCAGGGCCGGGAACGGCGGCAACGAGGAGAGCTGCGGCCAGGAACAGCCAGAAATTCGTTTCGATCATGCCGTTTTCGTAGCGGAGCGGGCGGCGATTGCAAGGCCTCTCGCTTATCCCAGCCGGCGCAAGATCACGCTGGCATTGACCCCGCCGAAGCCGAACCCGTTGGAGATGGCATGCTGCATCGGCATCGGCCGCGCGCTGCCTGCGACGATATCGATGCCTTCGGCGCCCGCATCGGGGTTTTCGAGATTGAGCGTGGGCGGCGCGATCTGGTCGCGCAACGCGAGCACGGTGAAAACCGCTTCCAGCCCGCCGGCGGCGCCGAGCAGGTGACCCGTGGCCGATTTGGTCGCGCTCACGGCAATGCCGCGGTTGCGGCCGAACAGCGCGCCGATGGCGCCTAGCTCGCTTTCGTCGCCGGCCGGTGTCGAGGTCGCGTGCGCGTTCAGGTGCTGCACATCCGCGGGCGCAAGCTTGGCCTGCCGAAGCGCGATCTCCATGGCGCGGCGGGCACCATCGCCATCCGGCGGCCCCGAGGTCATGTGATAGGCGTCCGCGGTCGTGCCGTAGCCGACGATCTCGGCGATCGGCGTCGCGCCGCGCGCCTGCGCATGCTCCAGCGCCTCGATCACCAGGATGCCGGCGCCTTCGCCCATCACGAAACCGTCGCGGTTGCGATCGAACGGACGCGAGGCGCGCGCGGGCTCGTCGTTGAAGCCGCTCGACAGTGCGCGCGCCGCCGCAAAGCCGCCGACGCTGACGATGTCGATGCAGGCCTCCGCGCCGCCGCAGATCGCAACGTCAACTTCGCCTGATCGGATCATGCGTGCGGCATCGCCGATCGCCTGCACGCCGGCGGCGCAGGCCGTGACGGGCGTGCCCAGCGCGCCCTTGTAGCCGTATTTGATCGAGATGTGGCCGGCGGCGAGATTGGCGAGGAACGAGGGGATCGTGAACGGCGACAGCCGGCGCGCGCCGCGCTGCGCGGTGATGCGCACCGCCTCCGCCATCGCAGGAAAGCCGCCGACGCCGGAGGCGATGATCGTCGCGGTGCGCTCGAGCGCGCCAGCATCCTGCGGTGTCCATTTGGCTTGCGCGACGGCTTCTGCCGTCGCGAGCAGCGCGAACAGGATGAAGCGGTCCATCTTGCGCTGATCCTTGGGCGCGGCAGCCTGCGCCGGATCAAAACCGCCTTCGGCATCATCGGTCTTATCGGGCACGAGGCCTGCAATGCGCGCCGGCAGCGCCTCTGCCCATTCCGGCAACAGGCGCAGCCCGCTTTGCCCGGCGAGCAGCCGCCGCCACGTCAATTCGACGCCGCAGCCAAGCGGCGACACCGCGCCCATTCCCGTCACGACGATACGACGCATGTCAGTCTCCAGCCGGCGCGACGGCCGGGTTCATGGCCTTGAGCGAAGCAAGCCGTGCGCGCATGCCGCGGCTGGCGCGGGGACCTGCGACGACGACCGCATTGGCGAGCGTGATCGGGCGCTTGTCGGCGGCATCGACCACAATCGGCTCGAGCGGGCGGACGTCGCTCCGGTTCGCCAGCAGGATGGATTCGCCTTTCGGCGCCAGATGCTTGTTGCCCCAGGCGAGCAGCGTAGCGATCACCGGGAAGAAATCCCGCGCCTTGTCCGTCAGCACATATTCGTAGCGCGGCGGGCGCTCCTGATAGCGGCGACGCACGAACATGCCGCTTTCGGTCAGATGCGCCAGCCGCCGCGACAGGATGTTCGGCGCAATGCCGAGGCCTTGCGAGAACTCGTCGAATTTCGTCGCACCCTGAAATGCATCGCGCAGAATCAGGATGCTCCACCATTCGCCGACCGTCTCCACCGCGCGGCCGACCGGGCATTCCAGGATCGAAGGGGATTTGGGCTGCATGGCGGGAAGGTAGGTCAGTAACTTGCAAAATGCAAGTGACCGCGCGGGGAGCCATGTGGAGCGAGTGAGGCTGGATTCTGCTGGTGAGATGAAGCGCGCTCTCGTGCCCCGGACGCAGCGCAGCGCCCCCTAGCGGTGCGCTGCAGAGCCGGGACTCATATTGATCATGATTGCGGATGTCGCATGGGTCCCGGCTCTGCGCAGCAGCGTTTCACGCTGCAGCGCGTCCGGGACACGAGAGCAAGCGGTGCCGTCGCGTACTCCGTCATTGCGAACGCAGCGAGGCAATCCAGACTGTTTCCGCGGCGGGATTCTGGATTGCTTCGCTACGCTCGCAATGACGGGTGCAGGGAGCGCGCAAAGCGTGAGCGTCAGTCGCCTAATGCGATCTTGCCAAGCAGAACGCCACGACCTGCTCCAGCGCGCTCTTCATCGGCGAGGGCGGGAACAGCGCCAGCGCATCCACGGCCATGGCGCCGTAGTGCTGGGCGCGGATCAGCGTGTCCTCGAGCGCGCGGTGCTTGTTCATCAGGCCGATGGCGTGATCGAGATCGGAATCGCCGATCTCGCCGCGCTCGAGCGCCCGGATCCAGAAGGCGCGCTCGGTGTCATTGCCGCGGCGGAAGGCGAGCACGACGGGCAGCGTGATCTTGCCTTCGCGGAAATCGTCGCCGGTGTTCTTGCCGAGCTTGGCGCTCTTGCCGCCATAATCGAGCACGTCGTCGACGAGCTGGAAGGCGATGCCGAGATTCATGCCGACCGAGCGGCAGGCAGTCTGCTCCGCCTTCGGGCGGTTCGCGATCACGGGGCCGACCTCGCAGGCGGCGGCGAACAATTCGGCGGTCTTGCCGCGGATCACGGCGAGATATTCGTCCTCGGTGGTCGCGGTGTTCTTGGCGGCGGCGAGCTGCATCACCTCGCCCTCGGCGATGGTGGCGGCCGCCGCGGAGAGGATGTCGAGCGCGCGCAGCGAGCCGACCTCGACCATCATGCGGAAGGCCTGGCCGAGCAGGAAGTCGCCGACCAGCACGCTTGCCTCGTTGCCCCAAAGCATGCGCGCCGACAGCTTGCCGCGGCGCATCTCGCTCTCGTCGACCACGTCGTCGTGGAGCAGGGTGGCGGTGTGCATGAACTCGACGCTGGCAGCTAACTTGATGTGGCCGTCACCGGTGTAGCCGGCGAGGTTGGCCATGGCGAGCGTCAGCATCGGGCGCAGGCGCTTGCCGCCCGAGGAGATCAAGTGGTTGGCCACTTCAGGGATCATGGTCACGTCGGAGCCCGTCCGCGACAGGATCGTGGCATTGACGCGCTCCATATCGGGAGCGACAAGGGCAACCAGCTCTTCGATCGACGCGCCGGGGGTTTCGAAAGGTACGATGACGGCCACGCCGGTCTCCAATATTTGCCCCGGAAGGGCTATTCTGATGGAAATACAATAGAAACTGGCGGCGGATGCGGCAAGGGCCGCGGAACCATTGACATTTGCCGCGTTAGCCACTTTCAGGCAGGAGACCTCCGTTTTGCGTGAACTGGTTCGGACCAACGATATGGTGCTGGTGTCGGCGATTGGCGCGCTGCTCGACGGCGCCAACATCCATCATCTGGTGCTGGACCAGAACATGAGCATCATCGAGGGGTCTCTCGGCATTCTGCCGCGGCGGATCCTGGTTCATGAGGACGACGCCGAGGAAGCCAGGGCGCTCCTCACCGAGGCAGGCCTCAGCCACGAACTGCGCGGCGATGATTGAGGCCGCTGATATTACCGAGGACGCGTTTCTCGGCGGGCAGTTGCGCTTGATGCAGAAGCGGTCAGGCCACCGCGCCGGGCACGACGCCATCCTGCTGGCAGCAGCGACCGACGCTAAGGCGGGTGACCGCGTGGTCGAGCTTGGCGCCGGCGTCGGCACGGCGGGCCTTGCGCTGGCGCGGCGCGTCGCGGGGATCAGGCTCAGCCTGGTCGAGATCGATCCGGAACTGGCGCAGCTCGCGCGGGCCAACGCCGCCGCGAACGCGATTCCTGCCGAGGTCATCGTGCTCGACGTCACCGCCGACGCGCAGGCGTTTGCAGCGAACGGACTTCTGCCCGACGGTTCCGACGCCGTATTGATGAACCCGCCCTTCAACGACCCCGCACGCCATCGCGGCTCGCCGGATCAGGCGCGCCACACCGCGCATGTGGCGAGGGAGGAGACGCTGCATGCGTGGGTGCATGCAGCCCGGCGCATTCTCCGATCGAGCGGCGTGCTGACCCTGATCTGGCGCGCGGACGGAATTGGCGACGTCGTGGCAGCGCTGTCACGCGGCTTCGGCAGCCTCGCGATCCTGCCGGTTCATGGCGAAGCGGGAAAGCCTGCCATCCGGGTGCTGGTGCGCGCAGTCAAAGGCGGCCGGGCACCGACGCAATTGCTGCCGGGCCTCATGCTCAACGAGGAGTCAAACGTGCCGAAGAAAGAGGTGAAGGATATTCTGGAGGGGAGGGCGGCGTTGCCGCTGGCGAGGCCGTGACGGCTTATTGCGGAAGCGATTCCGTCTGTTGCTCTTGCGGCGACGTAAAGTGAAGCGCCGTGAAAAGCGCACCGATCAACAGCAACAGCAGATAGATCTTCATGGCGTTTCCTTCCGCTGCCTATTGCAGCTTCCCAACGCGGATTCTGCAAAACACGTTCCTGGCACTTTCAATGACACTCGCGTGATAAGAAATGGTTAATCAGAGGTAAGGCCATGGCCGAACAATTGAACGATCGTGAGAGTTCCGGCCTGGCCGACAAGCTCATGCAATATCTGCCGGCGCGCTTTCGTCCCGGCACGGCGGTCGTGCCGGTGGTGCGGCTGTCCGGTGTGATCGGTGCGGTGACGCCGCTGCGTCCGGGCCTGACGCTTGCCAGCGTCGCGCGGGTGCTCGAGCGCGCGTTTTCCTATCGGCACGCCAAGGCCGTGGCGCTGGTGATCAACTCGCCCGGCGGTTCGCCGGTGCAGTCGCGCCAGATCTACTTGCGCATCAAGCAGCTCGCCGCGGAGAAGAAGCTGCCGGTGCTCGTGTTCGTCGAGGACGTTGCGGCCTCCGGTGGTTACATGATCGCCTGCGCGGGCAACGAGATCATCTGCGATCCCTCCTCGATCCTCGGCTCGATCGGCGTGGTCGGCGGCAGTTTCGGTTTTCAGGAGGCGATCAGGCGGCTCGGCATCGAGCGGCGCCTCTACACCTCGGGCGAGCACAAGGCGATGCTCGACCCGTTTCTTCCGGAAAACCCGGATGACGTCATGAGGCTGAAGGCGATCCAGCGCGAGATCCACCAGATCTTCATCGCGCTGGTCAAGGAAAGCCGCGGCGCCCGGCTGAAGGGAGCGGACGACACGCTGTTCACGGGCGAATACTGGGCGGGGGACAGCGCGATCGCGCTGGGGCTCGCCGACAGCATCGGCGATCTCCGCTCAACTCTTCGTGCCCGTTATGGTGAGAAGGTTCTCACCCCCGTGATTGCGCAGCCGACCGGGCTGCTCTCCGGCCTTTTGGGCCGGAAATCGCCCGGCGCGGGGCAGCTTTCGGCCCTGGAATCAATGGCCGGGCTGCCGGACGAGCTGATCTCGGCGGTCGAGACGCGGGCCATTTGGGCGAAATTCGGGTTCTAGGTCTCGCGCTCCCGCGCCATTTCGCCCGGGCGGCGCCAATTGCGGCGCAGGTCCATCTGCGCAACAATGCGTGTGGGGGCTGAGCATGAGACGAGGATCGACCGATGCCGCCGTTCGTCGCTTTCGCGGGCGTCCTGGGCGGGCTTGCCGTGGTCCGCTGGGCCTACAAGACCGCCATCCGGATCAACCAGGAGCTTGAGGAGATGCGCCTGTCGCGCGTCGCCGAGGCCGCCCGTATGGGGGATATCCAGACGCTGAAGCGCGACCCCGTGACCGGAGCTTACCGGCCGGGTTAGGGCACACCTCCACGCGTTCGTCATTCCGGGGCTCGCGAAGCGAGAACCCGGAATCCATCGAACCACGGAGTGAGCGGCGCAATGGATTCCGGGCTCGCCCTGCGGGCGCCCCGGAATGACGCCCGAATCCGGCCCCTTCGCCTTGATTCCCATCCCCGCCGTCGATACGGTCCCGCGCGATTCAAAACCCCCCGCGAGAGCCCGATCTGACGATGGACGCCTCATTGCCCGCCCATATGCGCCCGGAACGCTCGTTCCAGGGCTTCATCCTCGCGCTCCAGCGGTTCTGGGCCGAGCAGGGCTGCGTGATCCTGCAGCCCTATGACATGGAAATGGGCGCGGGCACCTTCCATCCGGCGACCACGCTGCGCGCGCTTGGGCCAAAGCCGTGGAACGCGGCCTATGTGCAGCCCTCGCGCCGGCCCAAGGACGGCCGTTACGGCGAGAACCCGAACCGGATGCAGCACTATTACCAGTTCCAGGTGATCATGAAGCCGTCGCCGCCGAACCTTCAGGAGCTGTACCTGAAGTCGCTCGCCGCGATCGGTATCGATTCCGCCGTGCACGACATCCGCTTCGTCGAGGACGATTGGGAGAGCCCGACCCTGGGCGCCTGGGGCCTCGGGTGGGAATGCTGGTGCGACGGCATGGAAGTCAGCCAGTTCACATACTTTCAGCAGGTCGCCGGCTTCGAATGCGCGCCGGTCGCGGGCGAGCTCACCTACGGCCTCGAGCGCCTCGCGATGTATGTGCAGGGCGTCGACCGCGTCTACGACCTCAATTTCAATGGGCGCGACGGTGATCAGAAGGTCACCTATGGCGACGTGTTCCTGCAGGCCGAGCAGGAATATTCGCGGCACAATTTCGAGTATGCCGACACCGCGATGCTGTTCGAGCAGTTCAAGATGGCGGAAGCGGCCTGCAAAAAATATCTCGACGCGGGCTGGCGCGACGGCGGCAACCGGAAACAGCATCTGATGGCGCTGCCGGCCTATGACCAGTGCATCAAGGCGAGCCACGTCTTCAACCTGCTCGATGCCCGCGGCGTGATCTCCGTGACCGAGCGGCAGAGCTACATTCTGCGCGTGCGCGAGCTGGCAAAAGCGTGTGGCGAGGCCTGGATCCACACTGAAGGGGGCGGAGCGGCCTGATGCCCGATCTTTTGCTTGAACTGTTTTCCGAAGAAATTCCCGCGCGCATGCAGGCGAAGGCGGCGGACGATCTGCGCCGCATGGTCACCGACAAGCTGGTTGCCGAAGGCCTAGTCTATGAGGGCGCAAAGGCGTTCGCGACGCCGCGCCGCCTTGCGCTCACCGTGCACGGCATCCCAGCGCGCCAGCCTGATCTGAAGACCGAGCGTCGCGGCCCGAAGGTCGGCGCGCCCGATGCGGCCGTGCAGGGCTTCCTCAAGGCAACCGGTTTGAAGTCGTTGGACGAAGCCAAAATCCAGCGCGACCCCAAGGGTGATTTCTACATCGGCTTGATCGAGAAGCCCGGCCGCGACGCGATCGACGTGCTCGCCGAGATCCTGCCTGTCATCATCCGCACCTTCCCCTGGCCCAAATCGATGCGCTGGGGCGCGCGCTCGGGCAAGCCCGGCTCGCTGAACTGGGTGCGTCCGCTGCACGCGATCACCGCGACCTTCGGCCCCGAGACCGAAGAGCCCGATGTCGTGAAATTCGAGGTCGACGGCATCGAGAGCGGCCAGACCACTTACGGTCATCGCTTCCTTGCGCCGGCGCCGATCTCCGTGCGCCGCTTCGAGGACTACGAGGCTAAGCTTCTTGCAGCAAAAGTCGTGCTCGACCCCGAGCGCCGCAAGGACGCCATCCTCACCGACGCCAAGCAGCTGGCCTTCGCGCAAGGTTTTGAGCTGGTCGAGGACCAGAATCTGCTCGACGAGGTCGCCGGTCTCGTCGAGTGGCCGGTCGTGCTGATGGGCTCGTTCGAGCCGGAGTTCTTGAAGACTCCTGACGAAGTCATCCGCGCCACCATCCGCAACAACCAGAAGTGTTTCGTGGTGCGCGACCCCAAGACGGGCAAGCTCGCGAGCAAGTTCATCCTGGTCGCCAATATCGAGGCGACCGACGGTGGCAAAACCATCATTGCCGGCAACGAGCGCGTGATCCGCGCGCGGCTGTCGGATGCGAAGTTCTTCTACGAGACCGACCTCAAGACCAAGCTCGAGGGCCGGCTGCCGAAGTTCGATCAGATCGTGTTTCACGAGAAGCTCGGGACGCAGGCGGAACGCATCAAGCGCATCGAGCGCCTGGCCGCCGAGATCGCGCCGCTGGTCGGCGCCGATGTCGCCAAGGCGACGCGCGCGGCGCATCTGGCAAAGGCAGATCTGCTGACGGAAGTCGTCGGCGAATTCCCGGAAGTGCAGGGCCTGATGGGCAAATACTATGCGCTGGCTCAGGGCGAAGACGCCTCCGTCGCCGCGGCCTGCGAGGAGCACTACAAGCCGCAAGGGCCTGCTGATCGCGTTCCGACCGATCCGGTCAGCGTCGTGGTGGCGCTCGCCGACAAGTTGGATACGCTAGTCGGTTTCTGGGCGATTGATGAAAAGCCAACCGGGAGCAAAGACCCATATGCGCTCCGTCGCGCGGCACTTGGCGTCATCAGGATAGTTCTTGAACGGCGGATCAAGATCAGTCTTCGAAACATTGTCGAAAAGCACTTCGAGAATTCATACAGAAAGAAGTATCTTGAGGTTGTCGATAAGATCGATGACTTGATGCTCTTTTTTGAGGATCGCCTGAAGGTCCAGCTCAAGGATCAGAAGGCCCGACACGATCTGGTCGATGCCGTTTTGAGTGCGGAATCGCTTTTTAAGGGGCACTCGCTCATTTCGATCGTGGATCGCATCGAGGCTCTCGGAAGATTGCTTGATAGCGATGATGGAAAGAATTTGCTGGCAGGGACAAAACGCGCGAGCAACATTCTAGCTATCGAAGAGAAGAGGGATAAACGCGAGTACGATCACGAGCCAGATGCTGCGCTCTACAGCCTCGCTGAGGAGAAGGCGCTGGCCAAGGCGATCGGTGAGGTCAAGGCGGAAGCCAGCGCTGCGGTGGCCAAGGAAGACTTCGCCGCCGCGATGAGTGCGATGGCAAAGCTGCGTCCGCCGGTCGATGCCTTCTTCGACAAGGTGCGCGTCAATGACGACGATCCCAAGGTACGCGAGAACCGCCTGAAGCTCCTCAACGAGATCCGCAGCGCCACGCGCGCGGTAGCGGACTTCTCGAAGATCCAGGATTGAGGCGCGGTTTGCGGCAAACACCGCTGTCATTCCGGGGCGCGCGTAGCGCGAGCCCGGAATCCATAACCACGATCGTGAGTATGGATTCTCAGGTGCGCAATTGCGCACCATAGCCCACGCCTCCGGCGTGTCCCGGAATGACGGCTGCTGATGTGGCTTGCCCAAAGAAGCCCCGCCCGGCGGGGGGAGGACCGGGCGGGGCCTGATGTCCGATTTAACACTGCTCGCGCCAGCCTGATGTGACGCGCCGGACATCGAATGGAGCGGCTGCGTCTTTAGTCCAGCACCTCGACGATGCGGCGCGAGCGCGGCTCGACCAGCACGGTTTCGCCGTTCACGACGGTGTAGCGATAGGTCGTGGCGCCGAAACGTTGCGGCACGTCATAATAGGTGACGCCTGCCTCGGGTAAGGTGGTGCCGACCACCACGCGATCCGGAATGCGGAAGGGCGGCACACGTTGTTCAACGACATATTCGCGGAAGGCGGGCCGTTGTTCGACGGCAATCGTCGGCGCGCCGTCGACCATGGCGGGCGCGCGTCCAATCGTGACATCGCTTTGCGCCTGCGCCGCAAGGGGCGCGCCGGTTGCGGCCGCGAGCGCTGCGAGAGCAAAAATCCTGTTCCGCATGGACAACTCCTTCGACGTGATTCTGCGGGCGCGCGAGCGGCGCGACCGGTTGCCAATGCGTGCCTCAAGCCAATGTTCCGGGAAAAGGCATGCCGCATTCGCGGCAATTTCGGGCAGTTTTCGTGAGGCCGGAACTCGCAGCAGCCCTTGCGCATCTCTACTCCCGGAACCCATCCGGTTATGATCCGCGCGCGATTCGCCTCACCTCACAGAAAGATAGTTCATGCACATCACCGTCGCCCACATTTCGCCGATCCTGTCGTTGATTGCGGGCGTGCTCATCCTGATCATGCCGCGGCTTCTCAACCTCATCGTCGCGATCTTCCTCATCGTCAACGGCGCGATCGGGCTCGGGCTCCTGAAGTGGCTCCGCTTCTAGGCGTTCACTTTTCGGAACTGTCCGTCTTGCGCGGGCCCGCCCAAAGTGGTGTAAGGCCCGCGATTTCCCATTCCTCTCGCAGGTTGTGTGCAAGCTATGGCCAAAGCCGCCTCGAAGCCTTCTAAAACTGCAGCGAAATCAAAGCCCTCCGCCAAGGCGAAGGCCGCGCCGGCGGCCCGCAAGGCGCTGGCCAAGAGCGCGCCGAAGCCGGTCGCCAAACCCACTGCAAAGCCGGTGGCAAAGGCAATGACCAAGGCGGCTTCGCCGAAGGTTGCCGCGAAGCCTGCGCCGAAGAAGGTTGTGCCTGCCAAGGCGGCGCCGGCAGCGGCGAAGGCCGGCAAATGGGTCTACACGTTCGGTGACGGCAAGGCCGAGGGCCGGACGGAAATGCGCGACCTGCTCGGCGGCAAGGGCGCCAACCTCGCTGAGATGGCCAATCTCGGCCTGCCGGTGCCTCCGGGCTTCACCATCCCGACCTCGGTCTGCACCTATTTCTACGAGCACGACAAGACCTACCCGAAGGAACTGAAGCCGCAGGTTGAGAAGGCGCTCGACTATGTCGGCAAGTTGACCGGCAAGGTGTTCGGCGACACCAGGAACCCGCTGCTCGTCTCGGTGCGCTCCGGCGCGCGCGCCTCGATGCCGGGCATGATGGACACCGTGCTCAATCTCGGCCTCAACGACCAGACCGTGGAAGCGCTGGCCGAGCTGTCGGGCGACCGCCGTTTCGCCTATGACAGCTATCGCCGCTTCATCACGATGTATTCCGACGTGGTGCTCGGCTTCGAGCATCATCACTTCGAGGAGATCCTCGACACCTTCAAGGACAGCCAGGGCTACACGCTCGACACCGATCTGTCCGCCGAGGACTGGGTCGAACTGGTCGGCAAGTACAAGGACGCGGTCGCACGCGAGACCGGCAAGGAATTCCCGCAGGATCCGCACGACCAGCTCTGGGGCGCGATCGGCGCGGTGTTCTCATCCTGGATGAACGCGCGCGCGGTGACCTACCGCAAGCTGCACGACATTCCGGAATCCTGGGGCACCGCGGTCAACGTGCAGGCCATGGTGTTCGGCAACATGGGCGAGACATCGGCCACGGGCGTTGCCTTCACCCGCAACCCCTCGACCGGCGAGAGCAAGCTCTACGGCGAGTTCCTGATCAACGCACAAGGCGAGGACGTGGTCGCGGGCATCCGCACGCCGCAGGACATCACCGAGGAGGCGCGCAAGGAGTCGGGCTCCGACAAGGCGTCGATGGAAGCGGCGATGCCGGAAGCCTTCAAGGAGCTGACGCGGATCTACACGCTGCTCGAGAAGCACTACCGCGACATGCAGGACATGGAGTTCACCGTCGAGCAGGGTAAGCTCTGGATGCTCCAAACCCGCGGCGGCAAGCGCACCGCCAAGGCGGCGCTGCGTATCGCGGTCGAGCTCGCCAATGAGGGCCTGATCTCGAAGAAGGAAGCGGTGACGCGGATCGATCCGGCCTCGCTCGACCAGCTCCTGCATCCAACCATCGATCCCAACGCCAAGCGCGACGTGATCGCAACCGGCCTGCCGGCTTCGCCGGGTGCGGCCTCCGGCGAGATCGTGTTCTCCTCGGACGAGGCGGCCAAGCTTCAGGGCGACGGACGCAAGGTGATTTTGGTCCGCATCGAGACCAGCCCGGAAGACATCCACGGCATGCACGCCGCCGAAGGCATCCTGACCACGCGCGGCGGCATGACCTCGCACGCGGCGGTGGTCGCGCGCGGCATGGGCAAGCCCTGCGTCTCCGGCTGCGGCACAATCCGCGTCGATTACGGCCGCGGCACCATGAGCATCGGCTCGCGCACCTTCAAGACCGGTGATGTCATCACCATCGACGGCTCGCTCGGCCAGGTGCTCGCCGGCCGCATGCCGATGATCGAGCCGGAGCTGTCCGGCGAGTTCGGCACGCTGATGAATTGGGCCGACCAGGTCCGCAAGATCGGCGTCCGGGTCAACGGCGACACGCCTGACGACGCGCGCACGGCGATCAAGTTCGGCGCGGAAGGGATCGGCCTCTGCCGCACCGAGCACATGTTCTTCGAGGAGACGCGCATCCGCACTGTGCGCGAGATGATCCTCTCCGAGGATGAGCAGTCGCGCCGCGCCGCGCTGGCAAAACTGCTGCCGATGCAGCGCGCCGACTTCGTCGAGCTGTTCGAGATCATGAAGGGCCTGCCCGTCACGATCCGGCTTCTGGATCCTCCCCTTCATGAATTTCTGCCGCACACCCATGCCGAGGTCGAGGAAGTGGCGCGCGCCATGAACACCGACCCGCGGCGCCTCGCCGACCGCGCCCGGGAGCTCTCGGAGTTCAACCCGATGCTCGGCTTCCGCGGCTGCCGCATCGCCATCGCCTATCCCGAGATCGCCGAGATGCAGGCCCGCGCGATCTTCGAGGCGGCGGTCGAGGCGCAGAAGCGCACCGGCAAGGCCGTCGGCCTCGAGGTGATGGTGCCGCTGATCGCGACCAAGGCCGAGCTCGACCTGGTCAAGGCACGGATCGATGCCACCGCACAGGCCGTGATGCGCGAGACCAACACCAAGCTGGCCTATCAGGTCGGCACCATGATCGAGCTGCCGCGCGCCTGCCTGCTCGCGGGCGAGATCGCAGAGTCGGCCGAGTTCTTCTCGTTCGGCACCAACGACTTGACGCAGACGACTTACGGCATCAGCCGCGACGACGCGGCGAGCTTCCTCGGTCCCTACGTCGCCAAGGGTATCCTCTCGGTGGACCCTTTCATCTCGCTGGATCAGGAAGGCGTCGGCGAGCTGGTCAAGATCGGCGTTGCGCGCGGCCGCAAGACCCGCACTTCGCTCAAGGTCGGCATCTGCGGCGAGCACGGCGGCGATCCCGCCTCCGTCGCCTTCTGCCACCATATCGGTCTCGACTACGTCTCCTGCTCGCCCTACCGCGTGCCGATCGCGCGGCTTGCAGCGGCGCAGGCCGCGCTCGGCAAGGCGATCGCGAGCCAGGCGTAAGCCGAAACACAGACTTGAATTGAGAGAGGCGGGGCCCAGCCCCGCCTCTCATTTTTGGCACTGCTCTCTCCGCGTCGTCATTGCGAGCCACCGGGTCCGCGCAAAGCGCGGCCCGATGACAGGCTCCACGAAGCAATCCAGAGTCGTTCCGCAGAGGGACTCTACTCGGCGCCCCTCACATCATCCCCGTCTCATCCTCCTCGGCCTGCCCGATCAGCGCCTCGCTCGCTACCGCCTCGCGGCGGGGCACGACGAACATCATCACGCAGGCGCAAAGGATCGAGATCGCGAGGACCGCGGAGGTCAGCGGCAGCGTCGTTGCGGAGTGGCCGCCGAGATAGGCGCCGAACTGCGACATCAGCGCGCCAATGCCTTGCTGCAGGAAGCCCATCGCGCCCGAGGCGGTGCCGGCCGCTTCGGGACGGATGCTGATGGCGCCGGCGGCGGAATTCGCCATCACGAAGGCATTGCCGGCCATCACGATCATATGGGTGCCGAACAGCCAGGCGGGCGCCTCGTTCCAGCCGACGAAGCTCCAGATTAGGTTCGCAAGGCTGCCGCAGAGTTGCAGGGCGAGCCCGAACCAGATCAGCTTCTCCAGTGAGTGGCGCGGCGCAAAGCGCACGCAGAGCAGGTTGCCGACCAGAAACGCAAAGCCCGTCGTTGCGAACCAGGCGCCGTATTCGGCGCTGCTGCGGCCCATCTGCGTCACCACGATGTAGGGCCCGCCACCGGCGAAGGTGAAGATGATCTGGGACGCCAGCACTTGGCACATCACATAGCCGACGAAGGCGCGGTTGCGGATGAGCATGCCGATATCGCCGCGGAAGCCGCTGCCGGCGGCGCGGCTGCGGCGGGTCTCAGGCAGCGCCAAGGCGATCCCGACGGCAACGACGATGGCGGCGATGGTGATGGCATAAAAGATCGCGCGCCATCCCAACGCGGTCTCGATCAGGCCGCCGGTGAGCGGCGAGACCATCTGCCCGATCATCAGCGCCGCGACCACGAGGCTGATCATCGAGGCGACGCGGTCGCGCTCGTAGATGTCGCGGATGATGGCCCGGCTGATCACCATGCCGGATGCGCCGCCGAGCGCCTGGAAGAAGCGTGCGGCGATCAATTGCGGCAGGGTCTCGGCGAAAATGCAGGCGACGCTGGCCGCCACCATCAGTGCAAGTCCTCCGAGCAGCACCGGACGCCGCCCGAACCGGTCCGACAGCGGCCCCATGATCAGCTGCGACAGCGCGATGCCGACCATGTAGAGCGACACCGTCATCTGCGCGATCGAGATGTCGCTGCCGAAATCCGTCGCCAGCACCGGCAGCGCCGGAACCAGGATGTAGAGCGAGATCGGTGCGACCCCGGTCATCACCACCAGCAGCAGCAACACCAGACGCGAGGTCGCGAGGTTGCCGGCCGCTTCGGGCGGCTTGCTGATGATGCCGTGCATCGCCGGACACTAGCCGCATCGCGTTGCGAGCGAATACGCTCATTTCGGCATACGGCTATGCGCGAGGCGTCAAGGCGCTGGGCCTGTAGGTTGGGCAAAGACGCGCTCTTTGCGCGGCGTGCCCACCATTGCTGCCGTCACCCGGAGATGGATGGTGGGCACGCATCCGCCTCCGCTCTTCGAGCGGCAGCGGATGCTTTGCCCACCCTACGCAGGCAGTCTTATGACGGAGTTAGAGCTTCAGCTCCGCCGTGGCCTGATCGAGCCAGGTCTTCGTCGCCTCGTCCAGCGCCGGCCGCACGTCGTCCCTGACGCGCGCATGGTACGCGTTCAGCCAATCGAGCTCGTCGCGGCTCAGCATCGCGACATCGATCAGACGGCGGTCGATCGGCGCCAGGGTCAGCGTCTCGAACGCGTTCATCGGCTTCTCGGCACCCTTGATGTCGGCGGCGACGACCAGCTCGAGATTCTCGATGCGGATGCCGAAGCCATCGGTCTTGTAGTAGCCGGGCTCGTTCGACAGGATCATGCCGCGCTTCAACGGCGTGGTGCCGAGCTTCGAAATTCGTGCCGGTCCTTCGTGCACCGAGAGATAGCTGCCGACGCCGTGGCCGGTGCCGTGCTCGAAATCGAGCCCGACGGCCCAGAGATATTGCCGCGCCAGCGTGTCGAGTTGCGCGCCCGTGGTGCCGTCCGGAAAGACGGCGCGCGCGATCGCGATGTGGCCGCGCAGCACGCGGGTGAAGCGGTCGCGCATCTCATCCGTCGGCTCGCCGACCGCCATGGTGCGCGTGACGTCGGTGGTGCCGTCTTCATATTGCGCGCCGGAATCGATCAGCAGGAGATCGCCGGGCGCGATCCGCCGGTTGCTCTTGCGGGTGACGCGGTAATGCACGATGGCGCCGTTCGGGCCGGTGCCGGAGATGGTCGGGAACGAGACGTCCCTGAGCGCGCCAGTGTCGCGGCGGAAGGTTTCCAGCGCCTCGACCGCGTCGATCTCGGTGAGCTTGCCGCTTGGCGCCTCGCGATCGATCCAGGCGAGGAAGCGTGCCAGCGCCACGGCGTCGCGCAAATGAGCCGTCTTGGTGCCCTTGATCTCGGTCGCGTTCTTGACCGCCTTGAGCAGTGCAACCGGATCGCTGCCGCGCACCGGCTTGCCGCCGGCTCCGCTGATCAGGCGGCTGAGTGCGTCGGCCGCTGTGGCATTGTCGAGCGCAATGGCCGCACCGCTCTTGGCCAGCGCCATCAGCGTCGGCGCCATGGCGTCCGGTTCGCGCACGTCGGCGGACTGCTCGAGATGGTCGCGCGTGAGGTTGGAGAGCTTGCGGTGGTCGATGAAGATGGTGGGACGGCCGTCCTTCGGTACCAGCGCGTAGGACAGTGGCAGCGGCGTATGGGCGACGTCGGCGCCGCGGATGTTGAAGGTCCAGGCCACCGCGTGACTGTCCGACAGCACCAAGGCATCGGTGCCGAGCTTGGCGATCTCGGCCCTGATCTGGGTCAGCTTCTCCGCTTCAGTGATACCGGCGTGCTGAAGGCTGTGCACCGCGACGGGGGCGATCGGCGGCTGCGGCCGGTCCTGCCAGATCGCGTCGATCGGATTGCTGTCGACCGCGACCAGCTCGGCCCCGGCCTTGGCGCAGGCGGCGGACAATCGCTCGGCTGCCGAAAAAGTGTGCAGCCACGGATCAAATCCGAGGCGGTCGCCGGCTTTCAGATGCGCCGCCACCCAGCTCTCCGGCGGCGGGTCGATCAGCGATTCCACTACCCATGCCTTGGCATCGACCTGCTTGGCCGCCTGCAGCGTGTAGCGGCCGTCGACGAACAGCGCAGCCTCCTGCGGCAGAACCACTGCTAGGCCCGCCGAGCCGGTAAAGCCGGTCAGCCAGGCGAGCCGCTCTTCCGATGGCGGCACATATTCGTTCTGCTGCTGGTCGGCACGTGGCACGACGAAGCCGGTCAACTTGCGACGGGCAAGTTCTTCGCGAAGTGCGGCCAGTCGTGCCGCCAACGCGACGCCGGCCTCCGGCTCCTCGAATGTCTGGAAGTGCGCTTCGAACATGGTGGATCACTTTAGGATCATGGAGATCAGTCCGCAATGTAGACGCATTTGCGTCGCATCTGGCATGGACTGTGCTTGAAATAGTTCCATTCGAATTGAGTGGAGTAAAGGATGCGGCAGTTGCGCTTCGTCCGGATAACAGGGAAATTCGAGCGGGTGGTTCATCTCAACGGCGAGGGGACACACAATGCCAGCGTTCACCTTTGAGAAGATTTCGCCTCCGGCGCGCCGCGCTCCGATAGCGGCAGTACCGAAGAAGCCGCGCGGCCTCATCAGCCAGATGATCGACCGTTTCGCCGAGCGCCGCGCCAAACGCGCCTTGCGGGGCAAGCGCGCGTCACGCCGCGACGAGAAGCCGGCCGAGTAGCGCGGCGAGGGAGCGCACCGCCGTCGCGACGCGGTTAGTTCATCCCACCTTCCTCAGCAGCAGACTGCTCCACCCCTCGATGCGCAGATGCTTCACCGGCACGAGGCCGCGGGCGCGGTAGGCGGCGATCACGGCGGGCGCCTGGTGCGTCAAGAGGCCGGAGAGGATGACGGGGGCGCCAGGCGCAAGGTGCCGCGTCATCGGGCTCGCCAATTGCCGCAACGGATTGGCAAGGATATTGGCGAGCACCAGGTCGAACGGGCCTGCACGCGCAAAATCTGGCGCGGCAAAGCCGGTCGCGCGGATCACCCGCACATGGTTGCCAACTTCGTTCAGCGTGGCGTTCTCGGCGGCCACCCGGACCGATGGCGGATCGATGTCGGAAGCGAGCACCGCGCGATGCAGCGCCTTCGCCGCCGCGATCGCCAGCACGCCCGTGCCGGTGCCGAGATCGAGCAGGCTCCTTGGGCGGGAGCTCTTCAGGACATGGTCAAGCAGAAGTAAACAGCCGCGCGTCGTGCCATGGTGACCGGTGCCGAAGGCGAGCGCCGCCTCGATCTCGATGGCAAGCTTGTTCGGCGCCACACGGTCGCGATCGTGGCTGCCGTGCACGACGAAGCGGCCGGCCGGCACCGGGACAAGATCTTCAAGGCTGGCTTTGACCCAGTCCTTGGCTTCGACAGTGTCGAAGACGAGCGTCGCCGCGATCTCATTTCCTGCTGAAGTTGCAACGAGTTCGCGCAGCCATGCCTGATCGGGCGCTGCGGCGAAATGCAACGTGACGTCCCAGCGTCCGTCAGGCCGTTCGAACGCGGCGACCGCCGCATCGCCGTCGAAAAAGACCTCGGTGAGCACGTCGACGACGCGCTTGGCGTCGGCTTCGCTGCCAATCGAAAAGCTGGCGCGATGGGTCGGGGAAGGCTGCATTCAGGGTTCCGTCGCGTTCAATTTTTGGAACTTTTGCTGCCCAGTTTTCGGACAAGTTGAGGTTCCCATATTAACGCGCCTGCAGTGTGTGGCCCGTATATTTTCGGATGTACAAGCAAGTCCACGCAGCTTTGAATTGAAACGGAGGCGAGTCTTGAAGCGCATGATTCAGAAGTTCTGGTCGGATGAGTCCGGTGCAACCGCGATCGAATACGGCCTGATCGCCGCGGGTATCGCCCTGGCGATCATTACCGTGGTGAACGGCCTGGGCACCACCATGAACGAGAAGTTCACTTCGATTAGCACCTCCTTGAAGTAATTTCCGCCGCCATTTTCCAGCGGGGGCTATTTTCTTCAAAGGCTGTTTCTGATCACCGCCCGCTAGGGGTCTCCCCTGGCGGGCGAGGTCGTTTTTGCCGCCCGACTTCACAGCTTATCCGCCTGCTTGTCCGGACTTTATCCACCACTTTTCCCCTGATCGCCTCGCCGATTTCCCACCGGCTTTCCCCAGGATCGCTCCTGGCCGTATCGCCCAGGCCTCCTCTGGCCGCTCACAGGCCTTTCGACAGCCTGTCCACCGCCAATCCACAGCCCTATCCACGGCTCCCGAACAGGGCGCGGTGATCCCGCAGGATCGCCTGCGCGGCGTTATGGCCGGGGGCGCCGGTGACGCCGCCGCCGGGATGGGCGCCGGATCCGCAATGGTAGAGGCCTCTCAGCGGCCCGCGATAATCGGCGTGGCCCAGCATCGGCCGCGCCGAGAACAACTGGTTCAATGTCAGCGCGCCGTGGAAGATGTCGCCGCCGAGCAGCCCGAACTGCCGCTCGAGATCGAGCGGAGACAGGATCTGACGGCCGAGCACGCTCGCCGCAAATCCCGGGGCGTACTTATCCACCGTCGCGATCATGAGATCGGCGACCTCGTCGCGATGGTCATCCCACGACTTTCCATCGGGAAGCCTTGGGGCGACATGCTGGCAGAACAGGCTCGCGACATGCTTGCCGGCCGGGGCCAGCGTGTCGTCGAGCGTCGAGGGGATCAGCATTTCCACGACGGGCTCGCGGCTCCAGCCCTGCGCGCGCGCGTCGAGCCAGGCGCGATCCATATAGCCGAGGCTCGGCGCCAGGATGATGCCGGAGGTGAGGTGATCGCCCTCGCCTGAGAGCGCCGTGAAGGAGGGCAGGCGGTCCAGCGCCACATTCATCCGGAAGGTGCCGGAGCCGTTCTTCCAATGCCGGATGCGGGCGAGGAAGTCCGCAGGCAGAGCATCGGCCGCGATCAGGCGCGTGTAGAGCAGCTTTGGATTGACATTGGCCGCGACATATTTCGCGCGGATCGCAGAGCCGTTCTCCAGCACGATTCCGACGGCGCGGTCTCGCTCGACGATGACCTCGCGCACACCGGCATCCGTGTCGATCACGACGCCACGGTCGCGTGCCGCGCGCGCCATCGCCTGCGTGAGTGCGCCCATGCCGCCGATGGCGTGGCCCCACACGCCCTTCTTGCCGTTCACCTCCCCGAACGCGTGATGCAGCATCACGTAGGCCGAGCCGGCGGCGTAGGGGCTGGCATAATTGCCGACGATGGCGTCGAAGCCGAACAGCGCCTTGACCAGATCGTGCTCGAAACGTTCGTCCAGCATCTCGCCGGCCGAGCGCGTGAACAGATCGAGCAGGCTGCGGCTTTGTTCCAGCGTCAGGCCGCGCAGAATGTTGGCGCTCTGCAAAGCGTTCACGGCCTCGCGGACCGCGTTGGTGCCAAAACCGTCGAGCAGGTTCGGCGGCGCGCGGAGCACGAACCGCCTGAGCACGTCGGCAATGTCTTCCAGCTCGCGCGCGAAGCCGTCGAGCGCTTCCGCATCATGCGCGCTGAGCCGCGCCACCGAGGCTTTCGTTCGCCCCTCGCCGGTGAGGAGATAGCTGCCATCCGGCGCGGGCAGAAAATTCTGCGCACGCCGCTCGACGATGCGCAGGCCCTGCTCGGCAAGCTTGAGGTCACGGATCACCTGCGGATTGAGCAGGCTCACGGTGTAGGCGGCGACAGAATTGCGAAAGCCGGGGTGAAACTCCTCCGTCACCGCGGCACCGCCGACCACCTTGCGCCGCTCGACCACGCGCACGCGCAGGCCCGCCATCGCCAAATAGGTCGCGCAGGTGAGGCCGTTATGTCCCGCGCCGATGATGATGACGTCCGTATCGGTCATGACTTCCTTGGCATAATTCCGGGGCTACTCGGCAGAGCCGAACTATGATGCGGGCTCCGCACCGGAGAATCTCGAGGTTCCGGGTTCGATGTCGCGCGTCGCATCGGAACGACATCTCTATATCAGGCATTCCTTGCTGCAACATCACGCCACACTTTATTGCCCGTCCAGGCGCCTTGTGCTCCATTGCGCGCGATCCGGCGCCCGCCGGGGTTTGAGCCGGAGCATTCATGGATTCGATCGTGCAACCCGCCGCCACGGAGCAGCCGTCGTCGTCGCGCAACCGGCTGCTGCTGACGATCTACACCGCTGCGATCTTCGTCAGCGCGCTGCTGCTGTTCTCGGTGCAGCCTCTGTTCACCAAGATGGTGCTGCCGCGGCTCGGCGGCTCGCCGGCGGTGTGGTCGGTGGCCATGGTGTTCTTCCAGTCGCTGCTGCTGGCCGGCTATGCCTATGCGCATCTGCTGATGCAGGCGCGGAACCGGATCGTCCCCGTCGCGGTACATCTGGTGCTGCTGTTTGCCGCCTTCGCCACGCTGCCGCTCGGCATCGCCTCCGCCTATGGCGAGCCGCCGGCTTCGGGCTACGCAGTCTGGCTGCTCGCCCTGTTCGCGGTCTCGATCGGGCTGCCGTTCTTTGCGCTCGCCGCGAACAATCCGCTGCTGCAGGCCTGGTTCGTCCGCACCGGCCATCCGGCCGGGCACGATCCCTATTTCCTCTACGCATCCTCCAATATCGGCAGCTTCCTCGCGCTGTTGTCCTATCCGTTCCTGCTGGAGCCGATGTTCACGCTGCAGATGCAGAACCGGTTCTGGACCGGTGGCTATGGCCTGCTGATCCTCCTCATCGGCGCCTGCGGCGTGCTGTTGTTGCGTTCGCCGACGTTGGCGCTGATCGACACGCGGGCCGAGGACGTGAATGCACCCGCGCCCGGCCTCTTGACGCGGCTGCGCTGGATCTTCCTCGCCGCCGTGCCATCGGGCCTGCTCATCGCCGTCACCGCGCACATCTCGACCGACGTCGCGGCGGCGCCGCTTTTGTGGGTGCTGCCGCTGTCGCTTTACCTCTTGACCTGGGTCGTCGTGTTCCAGTCGCGGCCGCTGCTGCCGCACAAATGGATGCTGATGCTCCAGCCGGTCGCGATTGCGGGCGTCGTCGTCCTGCTGGCTTTCGGCGGCGAGCAGAACCTGCTGCTGACCCTCGGCGGACATCAACTCTGCTTCTTCGTCATCGCCATGGCCTGCCACGGCGAGCTGGCGCGGACGCGGCCTGCCGCCAAATATCTCACCGGCTTCTATGTCGCGTTGTCGTTCGGTGGCATGGTCGGCGGCTTGTTCGCGGGGCTCGTTGCGCCCTTCACCTTCTCGTGGATCGCCGAATATCCGATCCTGATCGCGCTTGCCGCGCTGTGCCGTCCGTCCGGGAATGAGCGGCTGGCCGCAATCGTCAAATGGTACTGGCTGGCGCTCGCCGCGCTCGCGGTGGCGCTCATCGCGCCGTCATATACGACCGGTGGCCTCTCGACCTGGTTCGAGGATCATCGTGTCTGGGTCGCCGGCGCCGTCGGCGTGCTCGCCGCGCTGCTCGCGCTGATCCTCAATGCCGGGCGCTGGAAGATCTTTGCCACCGTCGTGCTGGCGCTGGCGTTGATCCGCGTCTATCCCGCGGACGAGGGCCGCGTCACGACCGTGCGCAGCTTCTTCGGCGTGCACAAGATCGTGGTGACGCCGGGCGGTTATTTCCACGTGCTGATGCACGGCACCACCATTCATGGCGCCGAGCGTTTCCGCAACAATGACGGCACGCCTGTTGCCGGCCGGCCCGAGCCGATCACCTATTATCACAAGGACGGCGGCATCGGTCAGGCCGTCAGCGCGATCCGCGAGCGCAAGGGCGCGCCGCTGAAGGTCGCCGCGATCGGCGTCGGCTCCGGCACGCTCGCCTGCGCCGCCGAGCGGGGGGAGGACTGGACCTTTTTCGAGATCGATCAGTCCATGGTCGACGCGGCACGCGACCCGAGGAATTTCCGCTACATCTCGAGCTGCATGCCCGACATGAAGCCCGTCATCGGCGATGCGCGCCTCACCTTCGCCAAGGAGCCCGACGGCGCCTATGATCTCGTCATCGTCGACGCCTATTCGTCCGACGCGATCCCGATCCATCTTGCGACCGAAGAGGCGATGAAGATCTACAAGGACAAGCTCGCGCCGCACGGTGCCGTGGTGATGCACGTCTCCAACCGGCATCTGGACCTCGAAACCGTCGTCGTCGGTATCGCGGACGCCAATGATCTCAAGAGCTGGGTCTTCAACGAGGATTCCGGGCGCGATGGTGACTACATCTTCTCCACCGACGTCGTCATCTCCGCGCGCGAGGAGGCCGACATCGGCAGGCTCGCGTCCTCCAAGCAATGGGAACAGACCGAAGCCGACGACAGGGTGCGGGTCTGGACCGATGACTATTCGAACATCCTGGGCGCGCTGTATCGGCGCTGGAAGGACGGCGAGTAGGGCTCTCTTCGCAGCCCGGATGGAGCGAAGCGCAATCCGGGGGCGCTCCCGGCGTGGTACTGTCTCGGATTTCGCTGCGCTCCATCCGGGCTACGAGGCATCGCAACTACGGCGCCACGGGCGTCCCCACCGGCAGCGCAATTCCCTTAGCGCCGGCCACCTCTCGCAATAAATCCGGCCTGTCCGAAATGATGCCGTCGACGCCGAGCTCGATCATGCGCGTCATGTCTTCACGCTTGTTCACCGTCCAGACCACGACGCGCAGTCCGAGCGCGTGGGCCTCGGAGACCAGAGGCGCGGTCACGTCGCCGAAATAGGGCGACCAGATCGCGCCGCCCGCAGCCTTGATCGTGCGCGGCAGCGAGCCGGCGTGATCGGCCGGGTTGAACCCCGCCGTCCAGTTTGTCGCCTTGTCGAGCGCTACCGTCGGAGCCAGGCTGCGCTGGATCGTCAGGTACGCGGTCGGGATGTTCGGCGCCTGCTGCTGGACGCGACGCAAGGTTCGCCAGTCGAACGACTGGATCATGACGCGATCGGAGACTCCCTCGGTCTCGATCACCCCGAGCAGCTTCGCGACGAATTCTTGCGGATCAAGCGTTTCATCGGGACGGTTCGGATCGATCTTGGTCTCGATGTTGAAGCGCACTTGCCTGTTGCCGGACTTGCGCACCAGCGCGAACAGCTCGCGCAAGGTGGGAATGCGAGTCCCCGGGACGGCACGCTGGCCCGGAAATTGTTTCGCATAGGCACTGTCCGGCCGAATCTGGCCGACGTCATAGGTCCTGATCTCGTCGAGCCGCAATTTCACGAACGGCGTGCCGGGCGGAGCGATGTAGGCGCCATCGGGCCGCCGTGCGAGATCGGGATTGAGCTCGCGCTCATGCGCGACGATCACTTCGCCGTCGGCGGTGACGCCGACGTCGAGCTCCAGCGTGTCCACGCCCATCGTCAGCGAATGGGCGAAGGCGGGCAGGGTGTTTTCCGGCAGCAGCGCCCGCCCGCCGCGATGCGCCTCGAGGTCGAAGGCCAAATCAGATCCCATGGCTTGTCCGGCAGTGAGCAGCGAGAGCAGCACCGGGATTGTCGTGGCACGTGATGGCATGGTGCCTCGACGGTCAAGGGCGGTTGATGGTCGCCGGGTCAGTTCTGATAGTAGTAGCCGCGCGGCTGATAAACCTGCCGCGGCTGCGGCTGATAGTAATAGCCCTGCTGGCCGTAGCCCTGGTCGTAATAAGGCCGCGGCTGCTGCTGATAGACCTGCGCGTCGTAGAGCGGGCGGGTGGCCGAGCGCGGCGCCGGATAGCGCGCGCCGGTGTCGCTGCCGTCGGCCGGGTAGATGTAATTGTCGTCGTGCGGCATGTAGCGCCGCGCGGGCTGCGCCGGCGGGGTCAGGTCCACGGGGGCGCCGGTGGTGGCGTATTGGTCTTCGGCCGGCTGCGGGGCGCGGGCCACCGCAGTGTTGTTGCGGCCGCGCGGATTGCGCGCCAGCGCCACCTGGGCCGAGCCGGTCAGCGTCACCGTGGTGTTGAGCACGCCCTGCTGCTGCACCAGCGCATAGAGCGTCGAGGCATTCTGGCGCGACAGGCGCACGCAGCCATGGGATGCCGGCGAGCCGAGCCGGCCGACCGAGTCCGTGCCGTGGATGGCGTGCCCGACCTTGGTGAAGAAGATCGCGTGCGGCATCGGCGCGTCGTCGAATTCCTTGGAGTAGTGATCCTCTTCCATGCGGAAGGCCCGGAAGGCGCCGTTCGGCGTCTCGCGCGAGGGGAGGCCGGTCGACACCGGCCAGCGGTAGCGCGCGACCCCGTCGACGGCGACGGTCATCTGCTGATTGTCCTTGTCGACGGTGATCTCGACCTTGGCCTGCGCGGTGCCCGCGCTCAAAAGCATCAGGGATGTGAGAGCAATAAAAAACGAACGCATCTGACTTCTGGCCTCCGGCCTGTTCATGCTTAGCGCCGCGGCTCTCCGTCCCCCGGCGTGCATTATGCCTGCAGCCCGGCGTTGGTTCCAGCGGCCAGCCTGTCCATCGTTAACGTGATGGCAGGCGTAAGCAAGGCCGCTTTGTGCCGCGCCGGCCGGCGGCGCTGACATTTTCGCGAGCGCCGCGTGGTCAGTTCTTGAGCCGGTATCCGGTTCGGAAAATCCACCAGATCACGACCAGGCAGATCACCAGGAACGCCAGCGTCATGCCGATGCTGACGGACACGCTGACGTCGGCGATCTCGTAAAAGCTCCAGCGGAAGCCGGAGATCAGATAGACGACCGGGTTGAGCAGCGCGACCGTGCGCCAGGTCGGCGGCAGCATGTCGATGGAATAGAAGCTGCCGCCGAGGAAGGTGAGCGGCGTCACCACCAGCATCGGAATCATCTGCAGCTTCTCGAATCCGTCGGCCCAGATGCCGATGATGAAGCCGAACAGGCTGAACGTCACCGCCGTCAGCACCAGGAAGGCCAGCATCCAGACCGGATGCTGGATATGCAATGGAACGAAGAGCCCGGCGGTCGCCAGGATGATTAGGCCGAGGATGATCGACTTGGTGGCGGCGGCGCCGACATAGCCGAGCACGATCTCGAAATAGGAGATCGGCGCCGACAGGATCTCGTAGATCGTGCCGGTGAATTTCGGGAAGTAGATGCCGAAGGAGGCGTTGGCGATGCTCTGCGTCAGCACCGAGAGCATGATCAGGCCCGGCACGATGAAGGTGCCGTAGCTGACGCCCTCGACCTCGCTGATGCGCGAGCCGATCGCAGCGCCGAACACCACGAAATAGAGCGAGGTCGAGACCACCGGCGAGACGATGCTTTGCAGCAGTGTCCGCCAGGTGCGCGCCATTTCGAACAGGTAGATGGCGCGAATGGCGCGGTGGTTCATGACGTCCTCACGAGGTCGACGAAGATGTCCTCGAGCGACGATTGCGTCGTGTCGAGGTCGTTGAAGCGGATGCCGGCGGCGCGCAAATCGCCGAGCAGGCTGGTGATGCCGGTGCGCTCGCCCTGGGTGTCGTAATCGTAGACCAGCGTCGCGCCGCCGTCGCAGAGCTCGAGCTCGTATTGGCTGAGGCTTTCCGGCAACGCCGTCACCTTGTTCTGCAGATGCAGCGTCAGCCGCTTCTTGCCCAGCTTCTGCATCAAGGTGGTCTTGTCCTCGACCAGCACGATCTCGCCCTTGTTGATGACGCCGATGCGGTCGGCCATCTCCTCGGCTTCCTCGATGTAATGCGTGGTGAGGATGATGGTGACGCCGGATTGCTGAAGCCCGCGTACCACCTCCCACATGCCCTTGCGCAGCTCGACGTCGACGCCGGCGGTCGGCTCGTCCAGGAACAGGATCTGCGGCTCGTGCGACAATGCCTTGGCGATCATCACGCGGCGCTTCATGCCGCCGGAGAGCGTGATGATCTTGTTGTCCTTCTTGTCCCACAGCGAGAGGGCCTTCAGCACCTTCTCGATGTGATCGGGGTTCTTCGGCTTGCCGAACAGGCCGCGGGAGAAGCTCACGGTCGCCCACACGCTCTCGAAGGCGTCGGTGTGCAATTCCTGCGGCACGAGGCCGATCAGCGAGCGCGCCTTGCGGTAGGAGGTCTGGATGTCCTCGCCGCCGACCAGGACGCGGCCTTCGCTCGGATTGGCGATGCCGCAAATGATCGAGATCAGCGTGGTCTTGCCGGCGCCGTTGGGGCCGAGCAGCGCAAAAATCTCGCCGCGCTTGATGTCGAGATTGACGTTCTTGAGCGCCTTGAAGCCGGACCCATAGGTCTTCGACAGATTGGCGACGGAGATGATGGAAGACATGATGGCCGCGAGGCTGAGGAGCAAAGGCTGGGGAGGGGGCCGGACCATCCAGGAGGACAGGTCGGCGGAGCCCTGAAATAGGAACGCCATTGTCCCTCCGCAATTCCCCGGAGAAAAATGGTCTCAAAACAGGCGCTTTAGTGGCATGTTCCGGGCAAGTGTTGCGCGATGGTCACGGCTTGCTGCTAAGATTGGCGCTCACGCGCCTCTTTGTTGCGTCTGCGAGCGCGCCGTGGCTACGATTCCGGCCAATCGCGAAGCGTATTGTCTCCAGGGAAAAGATCGATGAGACCGAACGGCCGTCACACCGCCGGCGCCAGCCAATTGTCCGCCCTCCGTGTTTGGGCGATGGGCCTGCTCCTGCTGTCAGCTGTTGCCATCAGCCCGACCACCGCCAAGGCCGCGCCGAGCCAGGCCGCGGCGGCGACCACGCATGTCTATCTGCTCCGCGGCGTGCTCAACATCTTCTCGCTCGGCCTCGACACCATCGGCGCCCGGCTCCAGGCGCAGGGCGTTCCGGTGACCGTCGCCAATTTCGTGTCCTGGTCCTCGCTCGCCGATGAAGCGGCGACTGCCTACAAGGCCGGTCGGCTCAAGACCATCATCCTGGTCGGCCATTCCTCGGGTGCGACCGCGCTGCCCGACATGATCGCCAAGCTCAACCAGCTCGGCGTGCCCGTGAAGCTCGCGATCGGCCTCGACTCCGTGTTCAAGACCAAGCTCTCGACCGGCGCGGAACGCTACATCAACATCTATATCGGCGATGGCCCCGGCGAGCCGGTGCGGGCCGCGGCCGGGTTCCGCGGCAAGCTCGACAATGTCGACATCCGCGGCAGTGGCGTCGGCCACATCTCGATCGACAAGAACGAGGCGATCCAGCGCCGCGTCATCGCCGAGATCGACGCCGCCATCATGCGCTCGCGCGCCCCGGCTGCGCGAGTCGCCGAACCCGCTGCGCCGCGGCCCGCACGCGCGGCGGCGGCAACGGATCCGGCGAGGAATTGAGCCGTCGCGCATCCTGCCGCGTGATGCCCGCCTAAGCTGGCGTCACGCGAACCGGCATGCTCTCCAGCCCGCGCAGGGAATTGTTGAGCCTGCGCTTCGGCTCCGCCGTGAGCTCGATCGTCTTCACGCGCCTTGCGAGCTCGCCGAAGATCAATTCGCCCTCCAGACGCGCGATCATCTGGCCGACGCAGGCGTGTATGCCTGCGCCGAAGCCGACATGGCCGGTCGCAACCCGCTCCACGTCGAAACGGCCCGGCTTGTCCCAGCGCGCGGGATCGCGATTGGCGGAGGCCATGAACAGAAGCACCTTGCGGTGCGCCGGGATCACGCCGCCGCCGATCTCGGCATCGCGCGAGGTGGTGCGAAAAAACGTCTGCACCGGTGAATCGTAGCGAAGGCCTTCCTCGAAGGCGTTGCGCGCCAGCTCTGGTTTCTCGTGCAGCTTGCGATATTCGTCCGGATGAGTGGCGAGCGCGAGCAGGGTATTGCCGATGCCATTGACGGTGGTGTCGATTCCTGCCGTGAGGAACGGCCGCACCAGATGCGTCGCCTCGTGCTCGGTGATCTCGCCCTCATCGGCCGCCTGGTAGATCATCATGCCGAGGCTGTCGGGCCGTAGCGCATCGCGCGCACAACATTCCATGATCCAGCTCTGCGCCGCGAGACCATCCTTCCGCGACGCCGCGAGGATCTCGTTCTCCGGGCCGAAGCTGTTGAATACGAACGTGCTCCAGGCGAGCAGCTTCTCGCGCCCATCGGGGCGGATGCCGATCGCGTCCGGAAACACCTTCATCGGATAGGCTTCCGCAAGATCGGTCACGGCATCGAAGGTGCCTTTGTCGATCAGCTCCGAGACCTTCCTCTCTGCTTCGCGCTGGAACGTCTCGCGCAGCTTCCTTGCGACGCCCGGAGACAGCGTGCGGCCGAGCACGCGGCGGCCCTTGTCGTGGTCGGGCGGATCGATCTGCAGGGTCAGCGGCTTTGGCAGCGCCGGGTTCATCCCGTTCAGCCCGACGCCCTCGCCACTGATGAACGTTTTCCAGTCCTTCAGGGCCGCTTCGACCTCGGCATTGCGCGCCATGGCCCACACGCCGTAGCGCTCCACCTCGAACACCGGCCCGATTGCGCGCAGCGCCTCATAGGCGGGATAGGGATCCGTCAGAAAGCCGGGCGCGAACGGATCGACCGGACTGGATGCAATGCCGCTCATGGTCAGCTCCGAACCGCTATTGCTTTGCGAGCGGGCACTGACCGTCACTCTCGGAGCGGAACGCGTCCTCGCCCTTGATCGTGGCAACGACCTTCAGCAGATCCCAGGACGAATTCGATTCCTCGGGAGCCTTGACCTGCAACAGGTAGAGCGGATGGATCTTGCGGCCGTCCTTGCGGATGTAGCCCTTGCCGAACAACTGATCGTCGGTCGGCATCTGCTTCATCGTCGCGACCACGGCCTTGCCGTCCTTGGCGCCGCCGGCCTTGTCGACCGCCTTGAGGTAGTGGATGACCGAGGCATAGACGCCGGCCTGCATGTCGTTCGGATAGGCCTTCGAGGGAATGCGTTCGGCGAAGCGCTTCGCGAAAGCACGCGTGCCGTCGGTCAGATCCCAGTAGAACGGATTCATGATCTGCGCGCCCTGCGCAAACTTGAGCCCAAGCGCGGGAAGGCCGTTCATGCCGAGGATCAATCCGACCAGCTTGTGATCCTTCGTCAGCCCGAACTCGGCGGCCTGCTTCATCGAGGTGATGGTATCGTCCCCCGCATTGGCGAATGCGATGACGCTCGCGCCCGACGCCTGGGCCTGGAGCAGGAATGAGGCGTAATCAGCCGTGCCCAACGGATGCCGCACGCTGCCGAGCACCTCACCGCCGGACGCTTTCACGGCTTCCGCGGCCTGCTTTTCCAGATCATGGCCGAACGCGTAATCCGCGGTGATGAAGAACCATTTCTTGCCGCCCTGCTGCACGATGGCCTTGCCGAGGCCGCGCCCGTAGGAATAGGTGTCGTAGGTCCAGTGCACGGTGTTTGGCGTGCACTTCTCCCCGGTCAGAAGCACCGTGCCGGCGCCCGAGCCCACGAAGACCTTGTTCTTCTCGGCGCTCATGCCGGCCACGGCGAGCGCAATCGACGAGTTCGGAATGTCGAAGATCGCATCGACGCTCTCGTTCTCGTACCAGCGCCGGGCGATACCGATGCCGATGTCCGTCTTGTTCTGATGGTCCGCCGCAACGACTTCCACCGGCTTGCCGGCGGCCTTTCCGCCATAGTCCTCGACGGCCATCTTGGCGGCGACGACCGAGCCGATGCCCTGATAGCTCGCGAACGGCCCCGATTGATCGTTCAGGATGCCGATCTTCACGACGTCCTGGGCCAAGGCCGGTGCGGCGGTCAGCACCGCGGCCACCATGCACAGTTTATGCAGGAATTTGCTGTTCATTGTGTCCCTCCCATGGGCGGTCTTGGTGCCGCTCTATAATAGTTATATTTTATAGCTATTTTTGAGAGTGTCAATTCGGCCGACTTGTGGCCGCCGGATCCAGGATCATGAGCCCGAAAGCAGTCAGACCCGGAGCGAAGCCCGCTCAACCGTCGGAGACGTCACTGGACTTGCGCGCGCTGCAGCGCACGCCCGGCTTCATGCTGCGGCTCGCGCAGCTGAAGTTCTTCGAAGGCTTCTACGAGGAGTTCGCCGCACTGGGCCTGACGCCGGCGACCTACGCGATCTTCGTCGTCATTCGCGACAATCCGGGCGTTCCCCCCAGCAGCCTTGCCAGCCTACTCCGCCTGCGCCTGCCGAACCTGATCAAGATCCTGAACGAGCTGGAATCGTCCGGCTTCATCAAGCGTAACCGCTCGAAATCCGACCGCCGCGCCGTCGAGTTGATGCTTACGCCGAAGGGCGCCAAGCTCATTCAGGACGGGGCAAGCCTGACGGGGCTCTATAACCGGAAGATGCTGGCCCCGCTCACCGAGGCGGAGCAGCGCACCCTGCTCGAATTGCTCAACCGGCTGCTGCCGCTTTAGCCCGGGAGAGGCCCGCCTGAGGCCGACGGTCGCAGCCACGTCCAGCGGCGCGGCAGCCGGAGAGGGCGCCGGACGAGAGATGGTCGGTTCCGTGCCCCAAAATCCACCCAATCGATGGTCACTAAGCCGGTCAGGGGAGGCCCCTGCCTCCCGTGGTGGGACTGCTGGACTGATGATTCATTCGAGGCGACTCCTCGCGCTGGCAGCAGTGGTGCTGCTCGCCTTGAGCAGTGGCATGGCCGCTGCTACTCCCCCCAAGTCCAAGACCAACGCGACCGCCCCCGCCGCGCCGCCGCCGCCTCCGCCGTTCGAGCCGTTGCCGCCGCCAAAAATCTACCTGTTCCGCGGCGCCATGGGCCCGATCTTCTCGACCGGCATGGATCGGCTCGAAGAGAAGCTAACGAAGGCCGGCTTCTCGGCCAACGTCTACGAATTCACCATCTGCCGGTGGATCGGCGATCGCGCCATCTCCAGCTATAAGGAATCGCCGGCGCCGATCGTGCTGATGGGCCATTCCATGGGCGGGCTGTGCTCGATCGTCATCTCCGAGATGGCGGCCAAGGAGAACATCCCGATCAGCCTCGTCATCGCCATCGATCCCGCGCAAGCGACCGGCGATGTCCCCCTCAACGTCGAGCGCTTCATCAACGTCTTCCTGTCCGACAGCGTGCTCGGCGGCGGCGACGTCGTGGCTGTTCCCGGCTTTCGCGGCCATTACGCCAGCTATGACCTCAAGCGGAACGCGCGCGTCACCCACATCAACATCGAGAAGTCCGACGATATCCATCGTCAGATCGTCGAGATGGTGACGCAGCTGCCGCGCATTCCGCCGCAAACGCAGGCCGATGCCGTGCCGCTGCGCTATCTCGTGCCGGCGGACACGCTGGTCGAATTGTGGGACAGCGGCGTGCGGGTGCCGGTGCGCCGCGGCGACACCATGGAGAGCATCGCAGCAGCAAACCGCGTGCCGCTGTGGACGCTCGCGCAGAGCAACTCGCTGCCCGAGAACGCGCAGCTGACGCCGGGCCAGACCATCATCGTCCCCCGCCATCTGACACCGCCCGAGCCGGCCGCCGCGATGGCCACGCCGCCGGCGTCACCGGCGGCGCGGAGGTAGGGGCCGTTATCTTGCCGCAGAAGGCGGTGCGCTCCCTCTCCCGCTTGCGGGGGAGGGTTGGGGAGGGGGTCTCTCCTCGATCGAGGACCCCAGAGAAGAGAGCCCCCACCCGCCGCGCTCTGGCGCGCAATTGCGCTGCCGAGCGCGTCGCCCTCCCCGCAAGTGGGAGAGGTGCAGCGAGTCCTTGGCGACACTCGATCCGATAAGACTAAACATTCGATCCGTGGATCGCATCGATCACGGCGTCCGTGACCTCCTTCGTGGTCGCCTTGCCTCCGACATCCGGCGTCAGCACGCCCGCGGCGCAGACACGCTCGACGGCGGCCATCAGCCGTAAGGCGGCATCCTTCTCGCCGAGATGCTCGAGCATCTGCGCGCCGGTCCAGAACGTCGCGACCGGGTTGGCGATGCCCTTGCCGGTGATGTCGAACGCCGAGCCGTGGATCGGCTCGAACATCGAGGGGAAGCGGCGCTGCGGATCGATGTTTCCGGTCGGGGCGACGCCGAGGCTTCCAGCCAGCGCGCCGGCGAGATCGGAGAGGATGTCGGCGTGGAGATTGGTTGCGACGATGGTGTCGAGGCTCTTCGGATGCAGCGTCATGCGCACCGTCATGGCGTCGACCAGCATCTTGTCCCAGGTCACGTCAGGGAATTCGCCGGCGACCTCGGCCGCGATCTCGTCCCACATCACCATGCCGTGGCGCTGCGCGTTCGACTTGGTCACGACGGTCAGCAGCTTGCGCGGGCGCGACCGCGCGAGCTGGAACGCATAGCGCATGATCCGCGTGACGCCGACGCGGGTGAAGACGGCGACTTCGGTGCCGACCTCTTCCGGCAGGCCCTTGTGGGCGCGGCCGCCCATGCCGGCATATTCGCCTTCCGAGTTCTCGCGCACGATCACCCAGTCGAGATCGCCGACGCCGACATTGCGCAGCGGCGAGGCGACGCCCGGCAGGATCTTGGTCGGCCGCACATTGGCGTATTGGTCAAAACCCTGGCAGATCGGCAGGCGCAGGCCCCACAGCGTGATGTGGTCGGGCACGTCGGGGGCGCCGACCGCGCCGAAATAGATCGCGTCGAACTTCTTCAGCTCGCTGAGGCCGTCCGCCGGCATCATCACGCCGTGCTTCTTGTAATAATCCGAGCCCCAGTCGAACGTCTTGACGTTGAAGGCGAGATCGCCACTGCGTTTTGCGAGAGCCTCCAGCACGCGGACGCCGGCCGAGATCACCTCGGGGCCGATGCCGTCGGCGGGGATGGCTGCGATCGAATGGGTGCGCATGGGAAGGCTCCGTTTGAGAGACCGCGCCGGCATATCCGGCCGTCGGCGTCGCTGGCGAATCTAGACGGGAGTGCCGGGCAAACTCAATCGGCGCTGGTTTATACAAAAAAATGATATAATCATCGGGAGGTCGCCACGGCGTCATGGCCGGGCTTGACCCGGCCATCCACGCCTTTCCCCGCGGCCCAAGAACGTGGATGCCCAGGACAAGCCCGGGCATGACGACCTCGCGCAAGTCTCAAGCGCGGTCGGGCGAGGCGAGAGGACGGCGAATGGAATTGCATCAGCTCCGATGCTTCGTGGCGACGGCCGAGCAGCTGCATTTCGGCCGCGCGGCGCAGCAGCTTCAGATGCTGCCCTCCGCGCTCGGCCGGCAGATCCGGCTGCTGGAGGAAGACCTGGGCACTCGGCTGTTCGCGCGGACCACGCGCGTGGTGTCGCTCACCGAGGACGGCACGACGCTGCTGCGCGATGCCCGCACCATCCTCGCCAAGGTCGAGGCGGTCGAGAGCAACCTGCGCAATCGCTCGCGCGCGGGGACCGCGCGGCGGCTGCGGGTCGGTGCTATCGACAGCGCGGCGGCCGGACTGTTGCCGCCGCTCCTGCGCGATTTCCGCGTCAGGCATCCTAACATCGCGGTGCAGCTCCTCGAAGACAAGACTGTCCGGCTGCTGCCGAGGATTTTGAACGGCGCGCTCGATCTCGCCTTCGTCCGTCCGCCTGACCGGCCGGACAAGCGGCTCGAATTCCGCGACCTGCTCCAGGAGAGCGCGATCGTTGCGTTCCCGCGGCGGCACGCGCTGGCCGGGCGCAAAGCGATCACGCTGGCGGATATCGCCGACGAGTCTATGCTGGTGCCGGACCGGCGCTCGCGGCCGCACAGCCACGACCTCACCATAAAGCTGTTCGAACAGGCCGGCCTGACGCCGCGCATCGTTCAGGTCGCCGACGAGAAGCAGACCATCATCAACCTCGTGGCAACGAAGCTCGGGGTCGCGATCGTGCCGCGCTGGACCGCACGGATGGCGGTGACCGGTGTGCGCTTCGTGCCGCTTCGACTGAGGCAGAGCGGGCCGGTGGGCCGGTTGCCGCTTGCCGCCGCCTGGCTGCGCGGCTCGCGCGATCCGGCCCGCGATGCCATGCTGGCGGTTCTGGAAGCCCGCCTGCGCAGCTATGCGCGGGAGGCGTGAGCGGCTATGACATCGGCCAAGACAGAGGCCAGGACAGAGGGATGGTGATGACGGATCAGACGGCTTCAGGCGAATTGCGGGTGGCCATTGCCGGGCTGGGCTCGATCGGCACCAAGATCGCGACCGCGCTCGATCAGGGCATCGAGGGCCTGTCGCTCGCGGCCGTGGCCGTGCGGGATCCCGCCAAGCATCAAGCCTTCATCGACGGCTTGCGTCGCCCACCGACAATCCTGCCGCTCGACGAGCTCGGCAAGGCCGCCGACATCGTCGTCGAATGCGCGCCGAGCAGCCAGCTGCGTGCGATCGTCGAGCCTGCGGTGAAGCGCGGCAAGGCCGCGGTCGTAGTCAGCGTCGGCGGCTTGCTCGACAATTTCGATCTGGTCGATCTCGCCCGCGCCAATGGCGGCCGTATCCTGGTGCCGACCGGCGCGCTGATCGGCCTCGATGCCGTCAACGCCGCCGCAATCGGCACCATCCATTCCGTGAAGATGGTGACCCGCAAGCCGATCGACGGCTTGAAGGGCGCGCCGTTCATCGTTCAGAACAACATCGACATCGACAATCTGCGCGAACCGCTGAAGCTGTTCGAGGGCAGCGCGCGCGAAGCGGCAAAGGGCTTTCCGGCCAACGTCAATGTCGCCGTTGCGTTGTCGCTCGCGGGCATCGGGCCCGATCGCACCGAGATCCAGGTTTGGGCCGACCCGACCGTGACGCGCAACGTTCACCGCATCGAGGTCGAGGCGGACTCAGCGCGCTTCTCGATGGGCATCGAGAACATCCCGTCCGAGAATCCCAAGACCGGCCTGATCACCGCGTTGTCGGTGATCGCGCTGCTCCGCAAGCAGCGCGCCACGCTGTGCGTGGGGACGTGAGCTCCTACGCCCCCGTCACGCGCCAGATCACGTTGCCGACGTCGTCGGCCATCAGTAGCGATTTCCTGTCGGGACCGATCGCGACGCCGACCGGGCGGCCGTAGGATTCCTTCTCGTCCGGCGACAGGAAGCCCGACAGGATGTCGCGCGAGGGGCCGGACGGCTTGCCGTTCGCGAACGGGATGAACACCAGCTTGTAGCCGGACAGCTTGCTGCGATTCCACGAGCCGTGCTGGCCGATCACCATGCCGTCGCCGAAGCCGGGCAGGGTGCCTGCGGGCATCCAGCACAGGCCGAGCGAAGCGGTGTGGCCACCGAGCGCATAGTCCGGTTGAATTGCCTTGGCAACCATCGCCGGATCCTGGGGCACGCGGTCGTCCACCGTCTTGCCCCAGTAGCAATAGGGCCAGCCGTAGAAGCCGCCGTCGCGCACGGAGGTGAGATAGTCGGGCGGCGTCTCGTCGCCGAGGCCGTCGCGCTCGTTGACGACGGTCCAAAGCACGCCGGTCGTCGGCTCCCAGGCAAGGCCCACGGGATTGCGCAGGCCGGCCGCAAAGATGCGATGCGTGCCGGCGACGAGATCGAGCTCGTAGACCGCGGCGCGACCTTGCTCGACCTCCATGCCCATCTCGGCGATGTTGCTGAGCGAGCCGACGCCGGCATAGAGCTTCTTGCCGTCGGGACTGGCGAGCAGGCTGCGCGTCCAGTGGCCGGCGGGCTTGAATGTCGTCAGCCGCTTGCCCGGTGCTGTGATGCGGTCGGCGTCGGCAACGTAAGGAAAAGCCATCACGCCGTCGGTGTTGCCGACGTAGAAAGTGTCGCCGACCAGTGCCATGCCGAACGGCTGGCTGAGGTTCTCCATGAACGCGCCGCGAATCTCCGCAACGCCGTCGCAGTCCTTGTCGCGCAACAGCGTGATGCGGTTGGCGGAGACGCCGAGCGCGGCGGCGCGCCGCATCGTCGCCTGCATCGCATAGTGGAACACGCTGCGCGGGGCGCCCGCGATCTGCGTTGCCTCCGCGATCAGCACGTCGCCATTGGGCAGCACCTCGATCCAGCGCGGATGGTCGAGACCGGTCGCGAACGCATCGACCTTGAGCCCGGGTGCGGCGATCGGCTTCTGTCCGTCGCGCCAGCCGCGTGCGGTCGGCATCTTCAAGGTGGGGATCGCGCCTTGCGGTTTCGCTTCGGGAATGGCGGGCTTCTCGCCCCAGGCCGGCGCGGGGTCGGTGCCCGTCATCTTGCGCCATTGCAGCGCGATGCCGCCGATGAAGGCGACGAACTGCGCGAAGATGCTGGAAAACGTCATGACAAGCCCCCGGTTGCGCGCGCATCCAACTGGCTGACGGGGCCGACGTCAACCTGTGCGGAGCTCAGCACGGGCCTATTCCCGTGGAATGGCAGCCGATCGAATTTGCATGGGACAGGTCGCGGCGTCGGCCCGGAGATCAACGGCCGATCTGCCGCTCCAGCCGTCGTGCCGCGCGAAAATCATCCAAGTGACGGATGTTCGGCGCCAGCGCCGCTTCCCTGGAGAGCAGATGATGGACCCGCGCCACCGTGCGCTGCTTCTGCTTCGTACGCCCGGGGGGCAGCGCCCGCGCCTTGCGGACGGCGGCGATCGCGTGGGCGCGAAAATAATCGTAGGCGTCCGACATGGCTCGATGCTCTGCGGCCGTTGACAGATGTCGAGGGCTAACGGACCAGCAGAGGTGTGGTTCCTTGGCGAGTCGGATCGTGCACTCGTGCCCCGGACGCAGCGCAGCTCGTCCGGACAGGAGAGTGACGCCCTCACCGCGGCGACGTGAACGGAATGATCATCGGAACGCGGCGGCAATAGGCTCCATAGGCGTCCTCGCCGAGCTCCTTCGAGAGGAACACCTCTTCCATCCGGCCCTTCTGCCACATGCCGAGCGAGATCAGGATCGCGCCGAGGATCGTCGTCACCAAGCCGATCGCAACGCCGGTCACCAGCATGCCGAAGATTAGGCCGGTGTAGATCGGGTGACGTACGATACCGTAAGGGCCGGTGTCGATGACGCGGTGGTCTTCCTTCTGGGTGATGGTGTTGGACCAGAATTTTCCGAGATGCAGCCGCCCCCACCATGCGAAAGCGATGCCGGCGACGGAGAGGACCGCAGCGATGATGATGCCGGTGTTGCCGAGCACCCAAAGCGGCTTCCAGCCCATGGCTTCCGCAATGAACGGCGTGTACAGGATGCCGCCGACCAGGATCGGCAGGCGATAGCGCTGCGACTCCAGCGTCATGACCTGCTTCTTGGTCTGCCCCTGCCAGAACGAGGCGCCGACCCAGCTGACCAGAAAACCGAGCCAGATCAGGGCGAGCAGTTGCGTCGGCCAGGTCGTGGTCCAGCCACCCCAGGCGACAGAGAGAAGCTTGCTGAAATCGAAAGGCATGAAGGTTCTTTGCGTTTGAAGCGGCGTCAGCTCGCGCGCGAGGACAGCGCGTGATGCTTGAGGGCGCCGGAGGGCTGCTGGCCGTTGCGGGCGAGCAGGTGGGTGATGGTTTCGCGCAAGACGGGCTCGATCGGACGCGGCGAATAGCCGAGTTCGGTACGGGCTTTGCCGATCGAAAGATCGCTCGCGGCGAGCGCGATCCGCACGCCCTCGGCGGTGCCGTTGGGCGGCCGGCGCGTGATGTGGTCGGCGATGTATTCGAGCATGATCGCGGAGAGCTCGGCGATCTTGCCGGGTACGACGACGGGAAATTGCCGGCGTCCGCTCATCGTCGACATCATGCGCAGGATGTCGCCGAGCGGGACGCAGTCGCCGCCGAGGATGTAGCGCTGCCCGAGGCGGCCGCGTTCCATGGTCAGGACCAGGCCCATGGCGACGTCGCGGACGTCGACCAGATTGACCAGGAAGTTGAGGTGCGGCTGCACCTTCTTCTGCAGGAAGTACCAGAGCATCGCGGTCGGCGGTGTCAGATGTTGGTCGGCGGCGCCGATCGGCATGGTCGGCGTGCCGATCACCAGCGGGAAGCCCGCTTCTGCCGCTTTGGCGGCATGATGCTCGGCGAGCGATTTCGACCGGGTGTAGGCGCCGGGCATCGCCTCGGCCGGCTGCAGCGCCTCTTCGGCGGGAACGCCCTTGAGGTCGGAATAGGGGAACAGGATCGATTCGGTCGAGCAATGCAGGAAGCGCGAGACGCCGCGCTTCATCGCCGCCGCCAGCACGATCTCGGTGCCGCGGCAATTGACCTCGTGAAAGTCCTGCTTGTTGGCGACCCACATGCCGGGCAGGCCGGCGAGGTGATAGACCTGATCGCAGCCGGCGATCGCCGCATCGACCGCGGCACAGTCCAGCACCGAGCCGTGGACGTGCTCGACATCCGCGTTCGCCGCGCTCGGCACACGGACATCGAGAACGCGGACCCGCTGCCCACGGGCGCGGAGCGCTTCTACGAGGTGATGTCCGATGAAGCCACTGCCACCGGTAACCAGGACGAGAGCCATGCAGTAGGTTGCTGTTTCGCTTCGAGCGTTATCGGGTTGAAAGGGAATTGGCCGGAAGAGGCGCCAGAATCGCGGCAAGGTCGCGACGGAAACCCAGTGCAATGAATAATTTTGCCATGACGAACATCGGTCCAAGCAAAAGATGCGAGGGGAACGTGAACAACGAGGCCTCGCGCCCCTCAAAAACCTTGTGGCCGATGGCCTGTGCGGCGAGGCCGAGCACCACCAGCGTGGCGAAAATCGCCCACATCGTCGCGGTGCTGACTTGCGCCGCGATGGTCGTCGCAACCGAAAACAGCACGACGGAGACGGCCAGAATGCCGAGCCCGAGCGCCGCGTCGAGCAGCAGCCAATAAATCAAGACCGGAACAGCCAGGACCACCGCCAGGCTGACGTTGAATCCGAACAGCGGAAGCTTGACCAGCGTCAGCGGCAGCACGGCGCCGGTGAACAGCAGCAGGATGCCGACCACATGCATCGCCGTGTTGCGGGGATCGCGATGGTACTCGACATAAACGGCAAGTTGGCGCTGGAAAAAGCCACCCATTTCGGTCTCATGCAGCACGGGGTCGGGAAGGGCGAACAGAGGCTATAGCACTGGACCGAGCGGTGCACAAACCGGCACTTTTGTCGCCTGAAACCGTGCGCGCGCGCCCGGGACAGGCTGCAAAATAATCCGCACTTCAAGGGGTTCCGTCAGCCGCGGAGCCGCCTTCGCTCAGCGCTTCTTGGCGGGCTTTTTCGCCGCAGGCGCTGGCGTCGCAGCCGGACGCGTCTCTTCCGGCAGCTTGGCATAAGTCAGGATCTGCAACTGGCCGTTGACGGCGGAGGTCGGCTTGGCCCGGTCGAGAAACTGCTCCTCGCCGAGGCCGATCGGATGCAGCCGCTTGGTCGAGATCTTGAAGGTGTTCACCAGGACGTCACGGATCGCATCGGCCCGGCGCTGACTCAGGATCGCATTGGCCTCGCGCGTCTTCGAATTGGATTCGACGTGGCCGACGATCAGGAAAGTGTAGGGCAGCAGCGAGGAATGAACCAGCGCGTCCGCAATGCGGCCAACGGTCTGGTAGGACGCCGGCTGGATGATCGGCGTGTCGGCGTCGAACTGGATCTGCGCATTGAAGGCGGGCAGCTTGGCGAGCTCCGGCGCGATCAGCGGCCGGTTCACCGGCCCCGGATCGTTCTTGATCCTGGTCTTGGCGCGCTCCATCACCTGCTGCTTCAGCGCGGGCAGGTCAACCTCGGCGGCCTCTTCGAAATGGTTCAGCTTCGCGACAATGTCGTCGCGGGTCGGCGCCGCCGTCTGCGCGCCGGCGGGGCCCGCGAGCAAAGCGAGCCCCAGCGCCAAGCCCAGTCCTGCGGTAGCGAGCCCGGTCGCGCGCATCAGCGATACCCCGCGTCGTCAACGGCCTTCAGGCAGTTGTTGCTGATGCCCTTGGGCGTCGAGACCAGGCACGGGATCGACTTGCTGGTCTCCTTGGTCGAGCCGCCGCAGACTTTGACGATCTCGCGCTGGCAGGCGTTCGCCACGGTGACGCGCGCGGCGACGCGCTTCTGGATGGCGTCGAACACGCCGAGATAGTCGCTCGTGCATTGCGGCGAGAGCACGTCGCGATTGCGCGACAGGCATTCCTTCAGCCGGTTCGAATCCGGGTTGACGCCGCGGCAATTGGCGACGATTTCCGCCCCGCAGCTCGCCGCCAGCTTGCCGATCGAATCGCCAAAGCTCATGGTCTCCGCCGCCGCAAGCGACGGCATCCCCAATGCAAGCACGATCAATGTGACGGAGCCCCGGACCATGGGTTGCATCTGATACGGGGAAGTTCGCGGCGGTCAAGGGGCGTTCGGGCGAGAACTGTCGAGAGTTGCGCAGTGCGGCGAACAGTCCTCACTCGGCCTCAGCGAGGGGCGGCCAGTCGACCAGGGCGACGGTATGGTTCCTGAGGTCCTCGGCAACCTCGGGATCGGCCTTGAGCTCGTCCAGCGTCCGCGGCGGGGGCAGCTGGCGCCCGTCCGCGGTCAGCTCCTGCGCATAGAATGCGAGCGCCTCGGGCGCATTCTCCAGGGCCTCCTCGACGTCGTCGCCGCCGGAGATGCAACCGGGCAGGTCCGGAAACCACAAGCTCACGGTTTCGTCCGGGTCGGCGTCCTCGATGATGGCAACGTACTGAGCCATATCGGGTCTCACGCCCGCTGCACGAAACTGTCCACGACCTTCTTCTCGCCGGCCTTGTCGAAGGCGATGGTGAGCTTGTTGCCGTCGATCTTGGTGACGCGGCCATAGCCGAATTTCTGGTGGAAGACGCGGTCTTCCAGCGAGAATTCGGACGTCGTGCCGGTCGATTTGGCGACCAGCTCGCCTTCGATCGTCAGGGGCCCGCGCCGGCGCGAGGCGAAGCTGCCGAAATCGGGGCCGGATGACGAGGAGGTCGAGAACGTCGCGGCCTCTTCCTCGAAGCCGCCGCTTCGGCCGCCGCCATTGCGACCGCCGCCGCGATTCCGGTTCGCCTGCGCGCGCTGCCAGCCCGGCGTCGAATAGCTGGAGCCGAACGCCTCCATGTCGTCGAAGCGCGAGGCGCCGTAGCCGCCGCTGCCGCCCCATCCGGAGCCGCCCTTGGATTCCGTGATCTCGACGTTGGCTGCCGGCAATTCGTCGAGGAAGCGCGACGGGATCGTGGTCGACCAGGTGCCATGGATCCGCCGGTTGGTCGCGAAATAGATCTTTGCGCGGCGGCGGGCGCGGGTCAGGCCGACATGGCCGAGCCGGCGCTCTTCTTCCAGACCGGCGCGGCCCTGTTCGTCCAAGGTGCGCTGGCTCGGGAACAGGCCTTCCTCCCAGCCTGGCAGGAACACGTTGTCGAATTCGAGCCCCTTGGCCGAATGCAGCGTCATCAGCGACACCGCGTCGTCCTCGGCGCCGCCCTCGCGGTCCATCACCAGCGAGATGTGCTCCAAAAACCCTTGCAGGTTCTCGAACTCCTCCATCGAGCGCACCAGCTCTTTCAGGTTCTCCAGCCGGCCCGCGGCGTCCGCCGAGCGGTCCTTCTGCCACATCTCGGTATAGCCGCTCTCGTCGAGCACGATCTGGGCGAGATCGGTGTGCGCGGTGACCTCGCGCTGGGCACGCCAGCGGTCGAACTGCACGATGAGATCGCGAAGCGAGCCGCGCGCCTTCGGCTTCAGCTCGTCGGTCTCGACCACGGCGCGCGCCGCCTCGAACAGGGGAATGCGGCGCTTGCGGGCGTGGTCGTGCAGCATCTGCACGGTGGCGTCGCCGAGCCCGCGCTTGGGCGTATTGACGATACGCTCGAAGGCGAGATCGTCGGCCGGCGAATTGATGACGCGCAAATAGGCCAGCGCGTCGCGGATTTCGGCGCGCTCGTAGAAGCGCGGGCCGCCGATGACGCGGTAGGGCAGGCCGAGCGTGACGAAGCGGTCTTCGAACTCGCGCATCTGATAGGAGGCGCGCACGAGAATGGCGATCTCGTTGAGCTTCTCGCCCTGGCGCTGCAGCTGCTCGATCTCCTCGCCGATGCCGCGGGCTTCCTCTTCCGAATCCCATGAGCCCGTGACGGTGACCTTCTCGCCGTCCTGATCCTCGGTGCGCAGCGTCTTGCCGAGCCGGCCTTCATTGTGCGCGATCAGGTGCGAGGCGGCGGCGAGGATGTGGCCGGTGGAGCGGTAATTGCGCTCCAGGCGGATGACCTTGGCGCCCGGGAAATCGTGCTCGAAGCGCAGGATGTTGTCGACCTCGGCACCGCGCCAGCCGTAGATCGACTGGTCGTCGTCACCGACGCAGCAGATGTTTTTGGTCTTCTCCTTCTCCCCGCTTTCGGGGAGAAGGCCGGGATGAGGGGGAGTCTCCACGAGCTCGGTGCTTGGAGAGTCCCCCTCACCCGCATCGCTTCGCGATGCGACCTCTCCCCGCAAGCGGGGAGAGGTGGAAGACGGCGCCTGCGACAGCAGCCGCAGCCAAAGATACTGCGCGACGTTCGTATCCTGGTACTCGTCGACCAGGATGAACTTGAAGCGCTGCTGGTACTGCCTGAGGATATCCGGGTGCTCGCGGAAGATGCGGATGTTCTCCAGCAGGAGATCGCCGAAGTCGGCCGCATTCAAAATCTTCAGCCGCTCCTGGTAGCTCGCATAGAGCTTGCCGCCCTTGCCGTTGGCGAACATCGCGGCCTCGCCCGACGGTACCTGTGAAGGCATCAAGCCGCGGTTCTTCCAGCCGTCGATCAGGCCGGCCAGCATCCGCGCCGGCCAGCGCTTCTCGTCAATGTTCTCGGCCTGCAGCAGCTGCTTGAGCAGCCGGACCTGGTCGTCGACGTCGAGCACGGTGAAGTTCGACTTGAGCTGCGCCAGCTCGGCATGGATGCGCAGGATGCGGCCGCCGATGGAGTGGAAGGTGCCGAGCCATGGCATGCCTTCGACGGCGTGGCCGAGCATCTGGCCGAGCCGGTGCTTCATCTCGCGCGCGGCCTTGTTGGTGAAGGTCACCGACAGGATTTCGGCCGGGCGGGCGCGGCCCTGGCTCAAGATGTGCGCGATGCGCGTGGTCAGGACGCGGGTCTTGCCGGTGCCGGCGCCGGCCAGCACCAGGACCGGGCCGTCCAGCGTCTCCACCGCCTCGCGCTGCTCCGGATTGAGCCCGGCGAGGTATTTCGGGCCGACCGAGGCGCGCGCACGCGCGGCGATGCCGCCGGCTGCGGGCTGGTGGTCGGGTACGGCTGTGATCTTGCTCGGCTCGGTCATGCGAATCATCGGCCCCACGATGGCACCGCGGGGTGGTGGAAGGGAGCCTTCTTAACAGGGATTGGTGCCTATATGGGGCGCCGGGCCGGGTTTTCCACGTGCGCGGCAGGCCGATTTGTTCCAGCTGAGCCAGCGAATTTCGCTCCCGCCGGGACCGGAACTATCGTTCCCGCGTCGAGATTGTCAGGACAGGTGGCGCGGCCAGCCGCGTCGATCGCAGACAACATCAAGACGAGGGTTTGACCATGCTAGGCTGGGTTGTGACGTTTCTGGTTATCGCACTGATCGCCGGCATCCTGGGCTTCGGCGGCGTCGCCGGCGCTTCGATCGAGATCGCCAAGATCATCTTCTTCATCGCAGTCGTTCTGTTCCTGGTCTCGGCCGTTGTCGGCCTCGCCCGCGGCCGCAACAGAATATAGCTGCGATGTTCACCTCTCTCCGACGGGGAGAGGTGAACCACAGGCGGCAGACGGCGCCTGAGCCACTAACGCTTCGAGGGCATCGCCACGCTCCGGCCGATGCCCTCGGGTCGCGTCAAGGCGCTGTGGGATTTGGCAACCCCTGCAATGCGCTGCTGGATGTCGGGCGGAAACGGCGCAACGCGCCGCGCATTCATGTCCATGTGCAGCGACATGTTCTCGGACGTCGCCGATAGCCAGCCCTCTGTCGCATGCCGCATCTCCTCGAATGTATGCAGCCGCTTGTCGTCGGCCTCCAGCAGCCAGATGAAGATCTGCACGGGATCGCCGAGATGGATCTCGCGCAAATAGCGCACGTGGCACTCCGCGGTGAAGGTCGAGCCGTGGCGCTCTGTTTTGTAGCCCGGGCCAATCCCGAGCTCGAGCCAGAACTCGTCGATCGCCCGATCGAACATCACGTTGTAATAGGCCATGTTGAGATGGCCGTTATAGTCGATCCATTGCGGCTCGACCTGCATGATCGAGGAGCGAAACGGCTCTGCGTTCGGCGCTGTGGCGGCGGTCTCCGGCATGTGTCCTTCCCAAGCTATGCGTCCGGTCCCTTGACTTGACCGGTTATATGTCCTTTGCCACGGTCTCTTCTCGTCGGGAGGAATTCCGTGGGTACGACCATCACCAATAATCCGCCGCGGCCGGAGCCGAAAGCCCTCGCAAGCGCGCTGGAGCAGCTTGCCGCGCGCTTCGGCAACCGCCTCATCACCTCGCAGGCCGTGCGCGAGCAGCACGGCCATACCACCACCTGGATCCCCAACCAGCCGCCTGATGGCGTGGTGATGGCGCAGGAGACCACCGACATCCAGGACGTGGTGCGGATCTGCGCCAAACATCGCGTGCCCGTCATTCCCTTCGGCACCGGCACCTCGCTCGAAGGCCAGGTCAACGCGCCCGCCGGCGGCATCTCGATCGACCTGCGCGACATGAACAAGGTGCTCGCGGTGCATGCCGAGGACCTCGACTGCGTGATCCAGCCCGGCGTCACCCGCAAGGCGCTGAACGAGCATCTGCGCGACCAGGGCCTGTTCTTCCCGATCGATCCCGGCGCGGATGCCTCGCTCGGCGGCATGGCCTCGACCCGCGCCTCCGGCACCAATGCGGTGCGCTACGGCACCATGCGCGACAGCGTGCTGGCGCTGAAAGTGGTGCGCGGCGACGGCGAGATCATCACCACGGGCACGCGCGCCAAGAAATCGTCCGCGGGCTACGATCTCACGCATCTGTTCGTCGGCGCCGAAGGCACGCTCGGCATCATCTCGGAATTGACGATCCGCCTTCGCGGCATCCCCGAGACGATCGCGGCCGGTGCGGTGTCGTTCGAGACCGTGCACGGCGCCTGCCAGGCCGTGATCCTGGCCATCCAGACCGGCATTCCCGTCGCGCGCATCGAGCTGCTCAATGCCGCGCAGGTCAAGGCCTGCAACGCCTATTCCAAGCTGACGCTGCCGGAGACGCCGCTGCTGCTGATGGAATTCCACGGCAGCGAGATCGAGGTCGCCGAGCAATCCAAGGCGTTCGGCGAGATCGCGAGGGACTGCGGAGGGGGCGATTTCTCCTGGACCACCAAGCCGGAGGACCGCACCAAGCTGTGGCAGGCGCGGCACGATGCTTATTGGTCGGTGAAGGCGCTGCGGCCCGGCGACAGCATCGGCGTGGTCGCGACCGACGTCTGCGTGCCGATCTCGCGGCTCGCCGACTGCGTCAGCGAGACCGAGGAGGATCTCAAGCGCCTCAATTTGCTGTCGCCGATCGTCGGCCATGTCGGTGACGGCAATTTCCACTGCTCGCTCGTGTGCGACACCAACGACGCCGACGAGATGGCGCGCGGCGAGGAGTTCATGCATCGTCTGGTCGAGCGTGCGCAGGCCATGGACGGCACCTGCACCGGCGAACACGGCATCGGCCAAGGCAAGCAGAAATATCTCGAGGCCGAGCTCGGCCCCGAGGCGCTCGATGCGATGCGGGCGCTGAAGCAGGCACTCGATCCGCTCAACATCTTCAATCCCGGCAAGATCGTGCCGGAGGCATAAGGCTGCGCCCTCCGGAACCGGGAACTTTCGGCAATCCTGCCGGTTCCAATTCCCGCCAATTTCCGATGCTCAATGGCAGGGCTTTGCGCGGGAGGGTGCGATGGTGCGACCGGTCATGGGAATTGCCGCGGTGGCCTTTGCCTGCATGCTTGCGGGGGCCGCGTTCGCGAAGGGCGGACACGGCGGCGGCCATGGAGGTGGGCATGGCGGCGGGCGCGGCGGCGGTCACCACGGCGGCCATTTCCGCGGCCACGGCGGCGGGCATGCGCATGGCGGGCATCATCGCGCCACGCGGTTCACAACCGGCGCCCGGCGTGGCGGCCCGAGCTTCGGCCAGATCCGCAATGCCGCGATACGGCCGGCGAACTTCCGCAACGCCTGGAACGCCAGCGCCTTCCGCAACGGCCGGCTGATCAGCAATCCGGCGGCCCGCGCGCAGATTGCCGCGGCGGCGGCACTCGCCGGCTGGAGCGGTGCAAGCAGCGGATGGTGGCAACATCCCGGCGGCGGCTACGGTTGGGTCGGGCCGCTGTTCTGGCCGTTCGCCTATAACGATCTCTACGATTACACGATCTGGGGCGACGGGCTCGGCTTCTGGGGCTACGGCTATCCGGACATCTATGCCGGCATTTTCGGCCCCTATGGCTATGATCGCCTGTCGGCCTATCTGCCGCAGCAGCCGCAGGGACGGCGGCGGGCGCGCAGCGCGCCGCTCGATCAGCTCTGCGGCAGCGATCGCCGCGCCATCGTCGGCCTGCCGATCGATCAGATCGCAGCCGCGGTGCAGCCGACGGCTGCGCAAGGCGCCGCTCTCGATGCGCTCGGCAACGCCTCGATCGACGCGGCTGCGCTGATCCGCACCTCCTGTCCGACGCAGGCCGCAGCGACGGCGCCCGGCCGGCTCGCCGCCATGCAGCAGCGGGTCGAGGCGATGCAGAAGGCCGTCGATTTGGTTCAGCCTGCCCTGGACCAGTTCTATGGTTCGCTCAACGACGAGCAGAAGGCGCGCTTCAATGCGCTTGCCGACGATCAACGTCGTGCCGCGGCATCGAACAATGCGGGCGGATCCTCGGTGCAGACTTGCAGCCCGTCCGCCGCGTTCGATTGGCCCGGCGCCACGATCGAAGAACGGCTTCGTCCCACCGACACCCAGCGCGGGGCGCTCCAAGTGCTCCAGGACACCAGCGCCAAGGTCAGCGCATCGCTCAAGGCGTCCTGCGAGCCCAATGAGGTGATGACGCCTCCGGCCCGCATGGCCGCGATCCGCAAGCGTCTCGATGTCATGTTGGACGGAATCAAGTCGGTGCGGGCGGCGCTCGATGATTTCTACGCCACGCTCAACGACGAGCAGAAGGCGCAGTTCGAGGCGATCGGCCCGCGCCGCATGTCCTGAACGCCGTGAGCAATTGAAGACCATTGGTGGGGCAATGAAGTGGTTCGCGAGGCGAGAGCCGGCAGACGTCTGGGACGAGCCGATCGGGGGGCCGCTCGGCGACATCGACGCAGCCGACCGGATTCGCAACATCTGCCAGGCTGCGCGGGCGATCGCCGAAGCCGCCGGCGCTTCGGCGCCGACCAGCACGCGCGAGCGCTATGAGCGCGCAGCCCGCGCTGCCATGGAGATCGCGATGAAGATCTCCGACGATCTGATGCGCGACGACGCCGTGCGCCGCATCGTGGATCTCTGCATGAAGGCTGAGGACATCAAGACGGCGCAGATCTTGTCGCGTGCGATCCAGGCAGGCTGGATTCGAGAAGCCGTGCTCCGGGACCATCCGGCCCTGTCGCAATGAGTTCGGCTCGCGCGATTGGCGCGAGCCGAATGTTGCTGGTGCCGGACCGCTCAGTATCTGCGGTAGCCACCGCTGTTGTAGCCACCGCTGTTGTGGTCGCCGCCGCGGCCGCCCATTCCCATGCCGAGGCCGATCCCCACGCCGATGCCGATGCCCTGCATCACGGCCTCCGGCGGCGGGCCGCGATCCGGCGGCGGCGCGCGCTCGTAGACCACTTGCTCGGACGGCGGCCGTCGCTTGGGCGGCGTCTCGACCACCTTGCGCTTCGGCGGGGTCTCGTCGACGCGCTTCTTGATCACGGGCGGGACCGGCGTTGCCGGGGTCGCGGGCGTCGAGCACGGGCAGGTCGGCGCCATCGCGACCGCGACGGGCGTCGCCGCGGCGGCCACGGGCACGGTGTAGTTGCGGTTCTGCACGCGCAGCAGCAGCCGGCGCGCGGTTGCCGCGAGATCGCTGTTGTCCCAGTTCGCGAGGTATGCCTCGAACGAGGCGCGGGTGTTGATCGCGGTGGCACGCTCCCACGCCAGCATCTGGCGACGCCGCTCCAGCACGGTGCGAAGGCGCGGCGTGCGGGTGTCCTGGGCATACAGCTCGATATAGGCCTGATACGCCTCCACGGTGTCCTCGGTGATCACGAGCTCATAGGCGACCATGGCCGGCTTGCCCTGCAATGTCTTGCGCCAGTCCGCGACGCTGCGCGTGCCGCCGGCGAGCGCCATGGCGGATGCGCCGGGAATAGCGGGCGTGCTGCCGCCGCTCTCGCCGAAGAACCTGAAATCGGTGGTCAGCGAGGAGCTTTCCCAGGGAATCTGCCGGCCGTCGGTCGACTGCGCCACCGCGACACGGATACGCTTGAACATCTCCTCGATCGGCAGGTTCGGCTGCTTGGCGACCGTCAGCACGGCCGTCGTATAGGGGCTGTCGAGGCCGTTGCCGTCCTCGGCCTCGGCGCCGGGCGAGGTCGAATAGGAGATGAACGAGCCGGGCGCGCCGGCCTTGGTATCGACGATCGCAAGGCCGTGGCCGGCGCCGCTGAGCGCGGGGAACGGGTTGTTGCGGCAGGCATCGAGCATGAAGATGCGCGCCCGCGTCGGCAGCGCGCCGAGCGTGTTGAGCATGTCGTTCAGCCGCACGCCCTGCAGCGGGATGTCGGCCTCGCGCTTGGGATCGAGATCGACAGGCACCAGATAGTTCTCGCCGTCGATCTGAAGGCCGTGGCCGGCATAGAACACCAGCGCGACGGTGTCGGGGCCGCTGGCACTGACCTTGCCGGCGAAGTCCGAGATCGCCGCGCGCATCTCGGTCTGCGCCAGATTGGCCGCCGTGGTGACGGTGAAGCCCGCGCTGCCGAGCAGCTCCGTCATGCCCTTGGCGTCGTTGGCGGCGTTCGGCAGCTCCGGCACGGTGCGATAGGCCGATTGGCCGATCACCAGCGCAAGCCGCGCTTCGGCGGCCGCGTCCGTGGGCGTCACCAACTGGGTGAGTGCGAGAAGACCGGACGCAAGAACCAAATTCGAAAAGACTGGACGGCGCATGATGTCACCTCCAACGGCAATGCGCACGATGATGTCACTATGTCTAAGTCCGCGCCATGAGGGCGTCTGTGCGCTGGATCACTCAAGGGCCGCGGCAAAATGGGGCAGGGTATCTGCCGCAGCCGTCCCTGTGCTAGACCTTTCGACCGCGCTGCCGCGGGCATTCTGCCAGTGAGGGAGGCTTGTCGTGAAGGTTCTGCTCGCGCACACCCCGGAGATGCGGCGCAATTATTACGGCGATCGCAGCCTGAACGGCCTGCGGGCGGCCGCCGAGGTGATCCTGCACGAGAAGGATGAGCCGCTGGACGCCGCCGGCCTGGTGCGCGCAGCCAAAGACGCCGACATCATCGTCGCCGACCGCATGACCGAAGGGCGCGGCGAGATCTTTGCGCAATTGCCGCGTCTGCGGGCCTTCGTCCGCTGCGCCGTCGACATCCGCAATGTCGCCGTGGATGCGGCCTCGCAAGCCGGCGTGCTCGTGACCCGCGCCGGGCCCGGCTTCGTGCAGGCCGTGGCCGAGCTCGCGCTCGGCTTCATGGTCGATCTCTCCCGCGGCGTGTCGCGGACCACCGCAGATTACCAGGCAGGCCGCAAGCCGGAAGCACGGATGGGCCGCCAACTCGCCGGCAGCCGGATCGGCATCATCGGCTACGGCAGCATCGGGCGCTACCTCGCCGAGATCGCAAAAGTGCTGCGCATGGAGGTATTGGTCTCCGATCCCTTCGTAACCGTCAGCGATGCCGCGATCCGGCAGGTCGATCTCGACGAGCTCCTCGCCGCATCGGACTATGTCGTCTGCCTCGCCATCGCCAACGAGCAGACCGAAAACCTGATCGGGGAGGCGGCGCTGGCGCGCATGCAGAAGCACGCCGTCTTCATCAATCTCTCGCGCGGCAATCTGGTCGACGAGGCCGCATTGGCAGGCGCGCTGCGTGAGGGCCGCATCGCCGGCGCCGCCATGGATGTCGGCCGCGCGCCGGACCAGATGCCGACGCCCGATCTTGCCAAGCTGCCGAATGTCATCGCGACGCCCCATGTCGGCGGGCTGACGCCGCAGGCCATCGAATACCAGTCGCTGGAGACCGTGCGACAGGTCGAGACCATCGCGAGGGGAGAAATCCCGCAAGGCGCCGTCAACGCCGATCGCTGGACGCGGCGGCCGTGAAGGGTCTTAGAGCCGGTCCACCGCCTTGAACGTCCCGTCCTTCTGGATCACGGTCAGGAACACCTTCGGCGGCGTGTCGAGCATGCGTGTGCCGACGGTGACGATGCTGCCGCTGATGTCGAAACGGCCGGTATCGTTGATGGCGCGCAGCAGGCTGGCGCGGGTCGGATTGGGGCCGGCCTTTTCCAGCGCCGCGGCCGCAAGCCGGCCGGACAGATAGCCTTCCAGCGACACGAAATCCGGTGTCAGCGTCGGGTCGAACGCCTTCTGGGCCGCCTGGTAGTCGGCGACGAGCTTGAGCGAGCGGTCCCAGGGAAACGGCACCACCTGCGAGACGATGACGCCGTCGCCCTCAGGGCCGAGTTCCGCGGCGAGCGCAACGGCGCCGACGAAGGAGATGTTGACGAAGGTTGGACGAGCGCCGCCGCGGCGGGCGAGCTTGATGAACTCCGCGCACGGACCATAGGTCCCGACCATGACGATGGCTTCTGGGTCGGCGCGCTTGATCATGCGCCAGGCCTGGCCGACCGCGCGGGTGTTGCGCTCGTAAGTGCCCTCGGCGGCGAGCTCGAGCCCGCGCTTGGCGAGCGCCCGCTTCACGCCGACAAGCCCGTCGCGGCCGAAGGAATCGTCCTGGTAGAAGATGCCGATGCGGGTGAACTTGCGATCCTCGGTGAGATGCTTGATCCAGGCTTCCGCCTCCGCGCCGTAGCTGGCGCGGATGTTGACGACGTTCGGAAGCTCGAGATCGCGCAGGAACTCGGCGCCGGTGAACGGGCCGATGAAGGGCACGTTCCTGGAGCTGGTGATCGGTATCGTCGCCATCGCGGTCGGCGTGCCGACCGCACCGATCAGCGCGAACACCTTGTCGTCGTTGATCAAATGCAGCGTCTGCGCCACCGAACGGTCGGGGTCGTAGCCGTCGTCGCGGCTGATGAGCTGGAGCTTGCGGCCGTGAATGCCGCCCTTGGCATTGACCTCGGTGAATGCGGCGACGATGCCTTGCCGCATGCGCTGTCCCAGCGCGGAGGACGGGCCTTCCAGCGCCGCGGCCTGGCCGAACAGGATTGCATCCTCTCTGATGCCGGCCTCGTTGCCCCTCGCAACCAGCGTGGTCGCGGCCAGAAGCGCGATGGTCAGAACGACGGATCTCGCTGATCGAATTCGATGCATCGGGAGGCTTGCCGGATCCTTGAAAGAAACCTTGCGCAACATAGCCTTGCGAGGCTGAATAGCTCGCTAAGCGCCACGGCGCAGAGAGGCCGTATTACACCGGGGAAAACCGGCAACTTATGTCGAGAAAGCCGGGATCGCTCGTGCACTTCGTTAACTAATTTCCGCATTGCGGTACGACTGGTTTCCGAAATTGTGCACTTCTTAACCGCCGTCTTGTTCCGATAGCGGCACCGGCACCTCAACCAGAGGTTCGGTTCGTCGCGGACAGGGGACGGCGGCTTCAAGATGGGCGGTCGCGATCAGAACGATCAGGATCGGAGACGTAGAGGCGGATGGTGGCGTGCCGCGCCGCTGCTCGGGCTCTATCGTCCTGCGCTCGTCGCGGTCGGCGTTGGCCTGCTGTTCTCGATCGTGGGCGCTGCCGCCGTCGCGCGGTGGGAAGATCGCGTCAACAGGATCGAGTTCGAGAACGCAGCCGAGACCCAGGCGATCGTCCTGCAGAACGGCATGAACGAGTACATATCGAGACTTCTCGCGCTGCGCACGTTGTTCGAATCGACCAACGAAGAAGTCACCCGCAGCGAATTCGAGACCTTCAGCGCCCGCCTGTTCGAGCGTCACCCCGGCATGCTGCGCATCTCCTGGTTGCCGCGGATCAACCGCAAGGAGCGCGCGGATTACGAGGCCGCGGCGATCCGGGACGGTGTGTCGAGCTATCACATCAAGGCGCTGCAGGGCGAGAGCTTCGTCATCGCGCCGCAGAGTGACGAATATTTTCCGGTGTTCTACTCGACGCAGCCGAAGACCTCGTCGGTTTACGGCATGGACTACACGACCGTTCCGGAGCGACGGGCGGTGCTGGAGCGCGCGCGCGACAACGATCGCGTCGCAGCCATGCGCACGCGCCTGTTCGGGCCGAAGGACAGCGACCGGCCGTCCTATGTCCTCGTCGTTGTTCCCGTCTACGCCAAGGGAACCTCGCGCGAGGAGATCGCGGACCGGCGCCGCAATATCGCCGGCGTCGTGGTCGGCGTCTTCGACCTGCCGCTGCTGATCCAGTCTATCCGCGTGACCACCGGAGCCAGCCCCGCGGTCAGCATGACGGTCTTCCCGCCGTACACGGCGCAGATCGTCAGCCTCGAGCAGATGCTGCCGGATTATGCGTCGGCCGCCTCGGCGCTGCGGTCGATGCGGGACATCGCGCGGACCCTGCACTGGTCGGGCAGTCTCAAGATCGGCGACACCGATTGGCAGGTGCGGGCGGTTCCGACCGCCGGCGGTCCGCTGGCGACGACTTACGACCGCGCGGTTGCGGTCCTCGTCGTCGGCATGCTGCTGACGCTGTCGCTGTCGACCTATCTGATGCTCGCCAGCCGCAATTCGCGGCGGCTGTCGCTGGCGAACCGGCGCGTGCTCGAGCTTGCCCAGACCGACATCCTCACGGGATTGCCGAACCGCGCCTTTTTCCTCACCCGGCTCGACGAGATGAACGGCAAGTTGAGCGTGAGGGGCGAGCCCTTCGCGATCCTGATGCTCGACCTCGATCGCTTCAAGAACGTCAACGATTCCCTCGGCCACGCGGCCGGCGATGCGCTGCTGCGCCAGGTGGCGCAGCGGCTGAAATCCGCGCTGCGCGCCAACGACGTGCTGGCGCGGCTCGGCGGCGACGAATTTGCCATCATCCAGCAAGCCGGCGAGCACCAGCGCGCCTGCTCGACCGATCTGGCGGCGCGGATCGCCAAGCTCGTAAGCGAGCCGTTCCTGCTGCCCGGACACCGCGTCGAGATCGGCACCAGCATCGGCATCGCAATTGCGCCGGATCATGGCAGCGATCAGGAGCAGCTCCTCAAGAAAGCGGATCTCGCGCTCTATCGCTCGAAATCGGCCGGCCGCAACTGCTTCACTGTTTATGATGAGGCGATGTCGGCCGAGCTGGAGGCCCGCAATACGCTGGAAGGAGATCTGCGCGACGCCATCGCGCGCTGCCAGCTGGAGGTGCACTATCAGCCGTTCGTCGACGCCCTCAGCGGCGAACGACGCGGCTTCGAGGCGCTGGTGCGCTGGCGGCATCCGACGCGCGGCCTGATCCCTCCGGACCAGTTCATTGCGCTTGCGGAGGAGACCGGGCTGATCGTGCCGCTCGGCGAATTCGTGCTGCGGCGCGCCTGCGCGGACGCAGCCGGCTGGCCTGCCGATCTCATGATCGCCGTCAATCTTTCGCCGATCCAGTTCAAGGAAGCCGAGCTGTTCGACATGATCTGCGCGGCGCTCGCCGATTCCCGCCTGCCGCCGCAGCGGCTCGAGATCGAGATCACGGAATCCGTGCTGCTGGAGCGCGGCAGCGAGAATCACGCCTTCATGGAGCGGCTGAAGCAGCTCGGGGTCGAGCTCGCGCTCGATGATTTCGGCACCGGCTATTCCTCGCTCAGCTACCTGACCGCGTTCCCGTTCGACAAGATCAAGATCGACAAGTCGTTCATTCGCAATCTGACGCAGCAGCCGCGCTCTTCCGCCATCATCTCCTCGATCGTGACGCTGGCGCGCGGACTGGACATGTCGGTCACGGCCGAAGGCGTCGAGACGCGCGAGGAGTTCGACCGGCTGAAGGCGCTCGGCGTCAATTTTGCGCAAGGCTATCTGTTCGGCCGGCCGCATCCGATCGAGCGGATCCTGTTCGACGCGCCGGTCAAATCCTCACGGCTCGACGCCGCCTGAGCGGGCCGCTCAAGCAGTATTTAGGTCGTCATGCCCGGGCATAGCCGTCCGAAGGACGGCGTCGCTTCCGCTCGCCTATGTCCCGGGCATCCACGTTCTCCGTCCTGCGTCGCAAGACGTGGATGGCCGGGACAAGCCCGGCCATGACGCTGCGGGAGCGTCTGCGCCCCGCTCAAGAGGCATGCGCGAAAAGCGCTTGACCCGGACATCCCCGGATGGTCCGAAGAACCGTCTAGGGATGAAACAAGCACACAACATGCGGCTTCCGTTCTTTTACGGCTGGATCGTCGTCGCCGTGACCTTCGTCACCATGGCGATCGGCGTCAACGCGCGCACCGCCTTTTCGCTGTTCTTTCCACCCATCATCTCCGAGTTCGGCTGGGAGCGCGGCGTCACGGCGGGCGCCTTCTCCTTCGGCTTTGTGGTGTCGGGCGTGGTCAGCCCGCTGATCGGCCGCCTGATGGACCGCGCCGGTCCGCGGGCGGTGATGGAGCTCGGGGTCGTGCTGATGGGCGGCGGCCTTTTGCTGGCGCCGCTGACCAGCGCGCCGTGGCACCTCTATGTCACCATCGGCGTCATGGTCGGTGCCGGCAGCGTCTGTCTCGGCTATTCCGGCCAGTCGCTGTTCCTGCCGAACTGGTTCATCCGCAAGCGCGGCTTCGCCATCGGCATCGCTTTCGCCGGCGTCGGTATCGGCTCGGTGACGCTGCTGCCATGGGCGCAGCACATGATCGAGCAGACCGGCTGGCGCACCGCCTGCACCGCGATGGGCCTGCTCGTCCTGATCGCGCTGGCGCCGATCAACCTGCTGCTGCACAAGCGCCCGGAGGACATCGGGCTCCAGCCGGACGGCGATGCCGCCCCCGCCGCAGGCGCGGCAAGCCCGGTCTCCAACGTCGTCGATCACGTCTGGGTCAACACCGACTGGACGCTGCGGCGCGCCGTCGCGACCGCGCGGTTCTGGTGGATCGGGCTCGGCTATTTCTGCGGCCTGTACATCTGGTATGCGGTGCAGGTGCACCAGACCAAATTCCTGCTCGATGTCGGCTTCAGCCCCGGCGTTGCGGTGTGGGCGCTCGGAATGGTCAGCCTGCTCGGCATTCCCGGCCAGATCGTGCTGGGGCACGTCTCCGACCGCATCGGCAGGGAGTGGGTGTGGGCGATCAGTTGTGCGGGTTTCGTCATCTGCTTCGCCGCGCTGATCGCGCTGAAATATCAGGCTTCGCTCTGGCTGGTTTATCTGATGGTGTTCACGCAAGGCGCGCTCGGCTACGGTCTCACCTCGATCATGGGCGCGGTGGTGTTCGAGATCTTCCAGGGCAGGCACCAGGGCAGCATCTTCGGCACGATCATGCTCGCGGCGCTGGCGGGCGGTGCGGCCGGACCGTGGCTGACCGGTGTCCTCTATGATCGCGCCGGCGACTACACGCTCGCTTTCGCCCTCGCCATGGTCGTGAGCGGGGTGTCGGCGCTTGCGATCTGGCGGGCGGCGCCGGGCAAGGTGAGGGCCGTGGCCGGCCGGCTGCACAAGCTCAAAACGGCATCCGAATAGGTCCGGTACGCTTCAAGATACCTTCGGCGTTTTCGCGAAGCGTTAATCATGCCGCGTCTTGGCGCAGCGCGCCGGAATTGCAAAAACGTCTTGGACACCATCGGAGCGTTAACCTCTCGCCGATTGCCGCATTTCCCGATGCCGCTGGTCCAGACGATGCCCGCCTCCGATCACCTTGCGACTGAAATTCCTGACGTGCTGCGCGCCGCGCTCGAACGCGCCGACGATGGCATCGTCATCGTCGATGAGGCGCATCGCATCACCCACTTCAACCCCGCCGCGGAACGGATCTGGAAGCTCGCCGCCGCCGAGGTGCTCGGCCGCGATGCCGCCGTCCTCACCCTCAAATGCCTAAGCGCCGATGCGACCGCGGATTTCCGCGAGGAGATCAGCCTCGTGCGGCACGACGGCAGCCGTATCAAGGCGCAGATCGCGATGTCGTCGGCGACGGTCGACGGCGCGACCCATCACATCGTGTTGGCGCGCGACGTCACCCTCGATGCCGAACGCCGCGCCAGGATCGCACTTCTCCACGCGGTCTCCGACCAGACCAACCGCGTGGTGATCATCACCGACGTCGAGCAGAACATCGTCTACGTCAATTCCGCGTTCACGGCGCTGTTCGGCTATACCAGCGAGGAGGCCGAAGGCCGCCGCGCCGGTGAGCTCATTGCCGGCCGCCACACCGATCGCAAGGCGATTGCGAAGCTCGTCAAGCGGCTGATGCATGGCGGTCAGCGCGACGAGGCCGAGGTGCTCGTCTACGACAAGGATGGTGAGGAGATCTGGGTCTCTGCCCGGATCGACGCCTTCCGCGACAAGAAAGGCCGGGTCAAGCACATCTTTGCGCTGCTCGAGGACATCACCGAATCCCGGCAGCTGCGCTCGCTGCAGCAACTGATCATGGCGGCGCTCGCCGACGAGGCGCCGATCACCGAGATTGCCGATCGGCTGTGCCGCCGCGTCGAGCAGATCGCGCCCGGCGTCGTCTGCTCGCTGCTGCACGTCGATGCCGCCGGCTTGCTCCATCCGCTGGGCGGCCCGAGCTTGCCCGAGGACTATTCCCGTTCGCTCGACGGCATCGCGATCGGTCCCGAGGTCGGCACGTGCGGAACCGGAGCCTTCTACGGCATTCCGGTTCTGGTCGCCGACATCGATGCCGATCCGCGCTGGCAGCCCTACAAGGCGCGGCCGCTCGAAGTGGGCTTGCGCGCCTGCTGGTCGACGCCGATCAAGGCCAAGGACGGTCGGGTCATCGGCACCTTCGGCTTCTATTATCGCGAGCCGCGGGCGCCGAGCCGATGGCACCGCCAGATCGTCGACGCCTGCGTCAACCTCGGCGCGTTCGCGATCGAGCGCAAGGAGGCGCGCGCCGAAATCGCGCGGCTCGCCTATCACGACATGCTCACCGGCCTGCCGAACCGCGCGCAGCTGCGCCACCTGATCACGACCGCGATCAATGCCTGTCCGACCGGAGGCCATGTCGCGCTCGCCTTCCTTGACGTCGATCATTTCAAGGACGTCAACGACACGCTCGGCCACGCCGCCGGCGACGAGCTCTTGATCCTGCTCGCGCAGCGCCTGCGCGAGCAGATCGGTCCCGACGACATGCTGGGACGGCTCGGCGGCGACGAGTTCGTCATCCTGCTGCCGCAACGCAATGCCGAGGCCGCTGAGCGCATCGCGGCCGGGATCACCGAGGCCCTGTCCGCACCGTTGCGGCTCGGATCGAAGCTGATGCCGATGTCCGCCAGCATCGGAATCAGCCTCTATCCCGATCACGCCACCGACATCGACACATTGATGCAGCAGGCGGACGCCGCCATGTACATGGCCAAGCAGGCCGGACGCTCGACGCATCGCCTCTTCAGTGCCGAGATGAACGTGCTCGCGGAGCAGCGGCTGGCGCTGATCGCGGCGTTGCGCCGCGCCGTCGCGGAAGGTGTGCTGAGCCTCAGCTATCAGCCGCAGATTCGTAGCTGCGACGGCGCGATCCACGGCGTCGAGGCGCTCGCGCGCTGGCGCGATGCCGTGCTCGGCGACGTCTCGCCGGCAAAGTTCATCCCGCTCGCCGAGGAATGCGGGCTGATCGAGCAGATCGGTATGTGGTCCGTGCGCGAGGCCTGCCGTCAGATGGCGAGCTGGCGCCGCGCCGGGCTCAACATCCCCTGCGTCTCGGTCAATCTGTCGCCGATCAATTTCCGCAACGTCACGCTGGCCGCGCGGCTCAAGGACATCCTGGCCGAGCACGATCTGCCGCCGGATGCGCTGATGCTGGAGATCACCGAAGGCGCGTTCATGCAGGACGGCGCCGCGGCGCTGGAGACGATGAACGCGATCCGCGAGCTCGGCGTCGGCCTCTCGGTGGACGATTTCGGCACCGGCTATTCCAGCCTCAGCCGGCTAGCGCATCTGCCGATCCGCGAGCTCAAGATCGACCGCAGTTTCATGCGCGACATCGAGCAGGACGCGGGCGCGCTCGCGATCGCCACCGCCGTGGTCCGCGTCGGCCAAGGCCTCGGCATGAGCGTGGTCGCCGAGGGGGTCGAGACCGAGGGGCAGCGCAAGACGCTGGCCGAGCTCGGCTGCGACATCGTCCAGGGCTTCCTCTACGCGCCGCCCCTGCCGCCGGTCGCCTTCGAGCGCTGGCTGATCGAGCACTGCGCCGAGCAGGCGAGGGCGATGCTGGGGCGGCTTGACCTTGTGGCGGACGAGGTTGCCGTGAAGCAGTCGGCGTAGCCGCCTTTGAGCGGTAGGAACGCATCAGCGACCGGCGGCAGAACGGCCTTCGCTAGAGCATCGAAAGCACGACAATGCCTTCCTCGAGCTCTCCTGAAGCCAGGCGCGCCCGCGCCATGCGCTCGAACTCCGTGCGATGCTTCTGTAGATAGCTGAAGGCCTGCTTCTGCGTGTTGAATGTCGTTGCAAGCCGGCACATCTGCCGATTTGCGCCGGACGCGAGAAAGAATGTGATGGTTCCGTGATCTGGCTTTATGCGAGGCACGATCTGCACTCTCCGGCATGGGATCGGCACTTCAGATTTCGCAGGCGGCGTTGAAGACGGCTATCGCGCCAACTTCCTTGTCCGCTTCTTGAGCTTAGGCACCGGCAAAGTCGATCGAAGAGCTTCATCGGCCGCTTCCCTCGCCTGGCGCGCCTCTCGAAGTCGCGCCATGTTCTTGCGAACCTCGATGGCTTGCCTTTCCACGTCCGCCAATGCCCGCGCGCCCTCTTCGGCGGCCAGGCGCTTGCGATCGGAACGTGTAATGCTTTCGGGTGACGGCTCTGCCGGCTTCTTGCTGCTCATCGTTCACCCGGATCCGCAAAGACTAAACCCGCTCAATCCAGGGATTGAGCGGGCAAAGCGACCGTTTCAGTACATCCGTGAAACGGCGCAACGATCTCAAGCCAGCGAGAGGTTCTCGGCGCTGACTTTGCCTCGCATCTTGTCGGTCTTGATCTCGAAGTTGACCTGTTGGCCTTCGCCGAGACCGGCAAGCCCAGCCCTTTCAACGGCGCTGATGTGAACGAACACGTCGTTGCCACCGTCGTTTGGCTGGATGAAACCGAAGCCCTTTTGGCCGTTAAACCACTTGACCGTACCTGTCGTCATTTTCTTCTCCAAAGCGCGCGAGCGCATCCCGCGCGACGATCGCGCGGTTACCTTCAACTTCGTCGATGTCTTTGGAAAAGGAGCCCGCGGGCGCATTCAACAAGGCACAGCGGCTAATCGAACGACTTCAATATATACGAGTTTCATGCATTTGCAAGGAGCGAAGCCAGTTTGTTTGCTGCGAGGCCATTCTTCTGTTCCGATCGCGGCGCTTTGCGTGTGTCGATCGATCTGCGAGCAAGGCGTGATCGATTGACCGAACAGGTCTGCTGACGATCAGCATATCGGCGCGGCTGCGCCGCCCGCGCCGCTAGGTTGAGGCCAATCCAGTCCGGCGCCGGAGATCCGTGATCGCGCGCAAAAAGCTGTCGGCCGGCGTCGTCTCGGGGTCGATCAGCCGGTGCAGGCGAAAGCCGTCTTCCAGCGCGAGCACGACGGAGGCGATCCAGGGCGGGCTCAGATTGACGTTGCGCCCGTTGCTCTTCGATGTCGCCTCGATGATGTCGGCGACCAGCCTGCGCCGCGCGCGCAGGCGTTTGGCAAGTTCCGGGCGGCGCTTTTCGGCCCGCGCCACGAACAGGATCATCTCCATGTGCAGCAGGGGCGAGCGGCCGAGCGGATCCTGGCGGCTGCGGTCCATCGTCTTCAACGCCGCGATGAAGTCGTCGAGATTGTCGTGCTGCGCCAGGATGTCCATGTTGCGCCGGATCGACTGTGCGACATGGTCCTCGAGCATGGCGATGATCAATTCGTCCTTGCTCTTGAAGTTCGAATAGAACGCGCCCCGGGTGAAGCCCGCCGCCGCCGCGATCGCCTCGATGCTGGCGCCGCCGATGCCGTCCGCCTCGAACACGCGCGCGGCCGCCTCGAACAGCGCCTCGCGTGTGTCGTCCCTGGTCGGCCTGGTTCTCACCCTTGACATCGGCGCAGCTTAGGGCAGAATGCAACTCGATACAACAATGTATCGAGTTGATAATTTACAGGGATGGTTACGCCGGGCGGTGGGCAGCCTTGCGTATGCGTGTCGTGCGGCAACCGATCCGAGGTCACCATGAACGAGCAAGTGCAACCCGCTGGCGGACCGCTGTTCAACCCGCTCTCGCCGGATTTCATCCGCGATCCCTATCCGCACTATGAACGGCTGCGCACCGTCGATCCGATCCACGTGACGCCTTTCGGCCAGTACGTCGCCAGCCGGCACGCCGAGGTCAGTCTCGTGCTGCGTGACAAGCGCTTCGGCAAGGATTTCGTCGAGCGCACCACGCGCCGCTACGGCCCGGAGATCATGAAGGAGCCGGTGTTTCGCAGCATGAGCTACTGGATGCTGCAAGCCGATCCGCCGGACCACACCCGCCTGCGCGGCCTGGTCGTGAAGGCCTTCACCGCCCGCCGCGTCGAGGACATGCGACCGCGGATCCAGGAGATCGTCGACCAGGCGATCGATGCCGTGATCGAGCGCGGCCACATGGACCTGATCGAGGATTTCGCCTTCCGCCTGCCCGTCACCATCATCTGCGACATGCTCGGCATCCCCGAGGAGCATCGCGAAGTGTTCTACAAGAGCTCGCGCGACGGCGGACGGCTGCTCGACCCCGTGCCGCTCTCGCCGGAGGAGATCCGCCAGGGCAACGCCGCCAACTTGACGGCGCAGATGTATTTCCAGCAGCTGTTCGAGCTGCGCCGCAAGAATCCCGGCGACGACCTCATCACCCAGCTGGTGCAGGCCGAGGAGGACGGCAACAAGCTCACCAACGAGGAGCTGACCGCCAACATCATCCTGCTGTTCGGCGCAGGCCACGAGACCACGGTCAACCTGATCGGCAACGGCCTGCTCGCGCTCCACCGCAACCCGGATCAGCTTGCGCTCCTGAAAGCGAAACCGGAGCTGATGACGAACGCGATCGAGGAGTTCCTGCGCTATGATTCCTCGGTGCAGATGACCGGGCGCGTCACGCTGGAGGAGATCGAGGACCTCGGCGGCGTGACGATCCCCAAGGGCGAGACCGTGCTGTGCCTGCTCGGCTCGGCCAACCGCGATGGCGCGGTCTACCCCGACAGGCCCGACCGGCTGGACGTCACCCGGGCGAACGTCAAGCCGCTGTCGTTCGGCGGCGGCATCCATTTCTGCCTTGGGGCCCAATTGGCGCGGATCGAGGCCGAGATCGCCATCGCCACGCTGCTGCGGCGGCTGCCGGATTTGCGCATCGACGACATCGAGACCCCGGAATGGCGGCCGACCTTCGTGCTGCGCGGGCTGAGGCGGCTGCCGGCGAGCTGGTGAGGGGGCGCTCAGCGTTAACCTCCGCGCGCAACAGTCGCTGTGACTTCGCCATACTTCCCCCTATATAAGGGGCTGTTCCGGCGCGCCTGAGGCTCTCAGCTTCGGCCCAGGCCGGTTTGGCCGAGGGGAGACCCGTGCAGACGACGCTGCTCGGATTGGCGATTGCCTTCATCATTGCGCTGCTGGCCGCGCTGATCGGGCCTTACTACATCGACTGGAACCAGTTCAGGCCCCAGTTCGAGGCGGAGGCCGGCAAGATCATCGGCGTGCCGGTGCGGGTGGCGGGCGAGCTCGATGCGCGGCTGTTGCCGGCGCCGACGCTGCGGCTGCGCGGCGTCACCTTCGGCGGCAACAACGATCTCGGCCGCCTGCGCGCCGACAAGCTCGATGTCGAGTTCAGCCTCGGCTCCCTGATGCGCGGCGAATGGCGCGCCACCGAGCTTTCGGTCGGCGGCATGGCGGTCGATCTTGGTCTGGACGCGCGCGGACGGGTCGATTTGCCCTCCACCGCGAGCGGCACCTTCAACCTGGCCTCCCTCGCCATCGAGCGGCTGAACCTCACCGGCCGCATCGCCTTGCACGATGCCGCCAGCCGCTCGACGCTGGAATTGAACGATATCGCCTTCTCCGGCGATGTGCGCTCGCTCGCAGGCTCGGTGCGGGGCGACGGCAGCTTCACCGCGCGCGGCGTGCGCTACCCGTTCCGCGTCTCCTCCGGCCCCAGCGCCGACGGCAGCGCCACCCGTCTCCACCTCAACATCGATCCCGGCGAGCGCGCCATCCTCGCCGATCTTGAGGGCGTGCTCGCCTTCGATAATCGCCAGCCGAAATTCGAGGGCGCGCTGACCCTCGCCGTGCCCGCGGCCAGGAAGGCGGGCGAGGCGGGACCGACGCCCTGGAAGCTTGCGACCAGGCTCAAGGCCGATCCGGCCGGCGCGAAATTCGAGCAGATCGACGCGAGCTTCGGCCCGGAGGACACCGCGCTGAAGCTCGGCGGCGTCGGCGACCTCAGGTTTGGCGCATCGCCCTTGCTGCGCGCGGTGCTGTCGGCGCGGCAGGTCGATGCCGACAGGCTGACCGCCAAGCATGATGCCGATCCGCAGCGCGTCCTGCCGGCGCTGCGCGCAGGGCTGGCGGCGATCCCGCAGGTGCCGATCCCTGCCCAGATCGAGTTCAATGCCGATCAGATCATGCTCGGCGGCCGTCCGCTCCAGAACATCGCGACCGAGCTTGCGACCGACGGCCGGTCCTGGACCTTCCGGCGGCTGGAGCTGCGCGCGCCGGGCATGACGCAGGTCTCGCTCAATGGCGCGGCTCCCGGCGCCGACAGTTTCAGCGGCCGGCTCAGCGTTGAATCCCCGGATCCCGACACGCTGGTGGCCTGGCTGCAGGGCCGCAGCGAGATCACCCGCCGCAGCACGCGGCCGCTGCGTCTCGCGGGCGACGTCACCATCGCAGCCAATCATCTCGCCATCGACAGGCTGAAGGCCGACATCGATGGCGGCGCGATCGAAGGCCGCATCGTCTTCGTGCAGACAGGCGCGAGCAACGGCTCGCGGATCGATGCGGACCTCAGGGCCGACCGGCTCGACCTCGATGCCGCCGCGAGCTTCGTGCGCGCGCTGGCGGGGCCGCAAGGCGAATGGCCGGAAGAGGCAAAGCTCTCGCTCGATATTGGCCGCGCGATCTCCGCCGGCCAGGAGCTGCGGCCGTTCGCAGCCAGGCTCGCCTACAGCCCGGCGTCGCTGTCGCTGGAGCAGCTGCGCTTCGGCCAGGGCGGCGGCGTGACCTCGGAGGCGAGCGGCAGCTTCGACCGCACCAAGACGACCGGCAAGCTCGCGCTGAAATCCTCGGCCAATTCGCTGCGCGAGCTCACCGCGCTGGTCGAGCCGTTCGCGCCCGCGCTGCGCGCGCGCCTCGATGCGCTCCCGTCCTTGCCCGGCGCGACCCGTCTCAAGCTCGATCTCAGCCTCGACAAGAACGCCGAGCATGCCGATCGCAGCAATGCCCGCTTCGTGCTCGACCTCGACGCACCGCAGCTCAAGACCACGGCGACCCTGGCCGCGCAGACGCCGGCGGCCGCCATCGGCGGTATCGACCTCGAACGCCTGCGCAACAGCGACTTCACGTTGGACGCGAAAGTGGCGGCGCCGCAGGCCGGCGCTTTGTTGGCACTGCTGGGGCTCGACCGCATCGTGGCCGCGGGCGAGGGCGCCTCGCAATTCGAAGGACGGTTGAGCGGAGCCTGGCGCCGTCCCTCGCAATTGAACGCAAAGCTGAGCGGCGGCGGGCTCGATGCCGACGCGCAAGGCAGCGTCGAATGGTCGGAGTCCAAACCGTCCGAACCCAAATCGTTCGAGCCCAAATCGTTCGAACCGAAGGCGAGCGTGAACCTGCGCGTGCGCAACGCCAATCTGGCGCCGCTGCTCGGGACCAGCCCGGCCGGCAAGTCGGCGCAGAACGTCAGCCTGTCCTCCCGCCTCACGCTATCAGGCAATCGCCTGACCTTCGGCGATCTCGACGGCAATGCCGCGGGCTCGCATCTGCGCGGCTATGTTTCGGTGACGCTCGATCAGGACAAGAGCATCGACGGCGAGGTCGGTCTCGACTCGCTCGATCTGGCGCCGGCGCTCGCAATCGCCGTCGGCGCAGCCGGTCGTGAGTCCGGCGAGCCGCTCAGCGCAGGATTGGTTAGCGGCTGGCGCGGCCGCATCGCCTTCCAGGCCTTACGCGGAATGTTGCCCGGCGGCATCGAGCTCCGCCCCTTCGGCGGCACGATCCGGAGCGACGGCCAGTCGCTCGCGTTCGATGCGCTCAAGGGCGGCGTCGGCGGCGGCGACATGTCCGCAAGCCTGGACGCGCGCAATGGCGCGGGTGGGCTTGCGCTGAACGCGCGCATCGAGCTCAGCAACGTCGATGCGGCGGCGCTGCGCTATCGCGACCTCGCCCTGCCCAAGGGGCGCGCCTCGGTGCAGGTGGCGCTGACCAGCCAGGGCCGCAGCGTCGCGGCCTTGACCGGTGCGCTCGCCGGCAACGGCACGGTGACGCTCGAATCCGCCGAGATCGCCGGCCTCAATCCGCGTGCGTTCGAGATCGCCATCCGCGCCAGCGACGGCGGCCAGGTCAATGACGACAACCGGCTGCGGCAGCTCGTCGAGCCCGCGCTGTCGGCGGGGCGCATCGCGGTGCCCTCGGCGCAGATTCCATTCACGATCCGCGACGGCCGCCTGCGCATCGGCGCAACGCCGCTGGAAGCGAAGAACGCCCGCGCCATCGTCTCCGGCGGCTACGACATTCCGGCGGACCAGGCCGACATCCGCGCCAGCCTGACGCCGATCATGACGGGGCTTTCCGGCGCCCCGCCCGAGATCCAGCTCTTTGCGGCAGGCCCGCCCGACAGGCTGAGCCGTACCATCGACCTCGCACCGCTGTCGTCATGGCTTGCGGTGCGCACGATCGATCGCGAGACGCGGCGGCTCGACGCCATCGAGCGCGGCGAGCCGCCGCCGGCCACCGCTGCGCTGCCGACGCTGGTGTCCCCGGAGATAGCGACCGAGCAGGCGCCACCCAACGTGCCGCTGCCGGGCCAGGACCCGCGCCGCGCGCCGGCAAAGCCCAGGGTGGCGCCGACCCCGAAAGCTCCGCAGGCCGCGCCCGCCGCGCCAAGCCCCTCACTGACAAGCCCTTCACTGACGAGCCCGCCGCTCGCGAGCCAGCAGCTCGCGCCGCTCCCTCCGGCCATCGACGTGAAGCCCGCCCCGGGCCCGCCGCCCGCCAAGCCCAGGCCGAAGCCGCCGCTGGTGCTGACGCCGCAGCATCCGTAGACGGCGCTAACTAAAGCGCTCCGTTGCCGATGCTCGTCATGCCCGGGCTTGTCCCGGGCATCCACGTTCTTTGTGCCATGCGGCAAGGCGTGGATGGCCGGGACAAGCCCGGCCATGACGCGGAGAGGTTTCAGTGCCCAAAGCTTCTCGGCTCTTGCACAACAGTAAATCCATTCCCTCGCATTTGACGGAATTTTCGTCGGCAAAACTGATTTGCCGACTTTACTGAATTCTCGCGTTTCATCTCTAGCGTGGGTTCCCAGAGGAATTCGGCGTCGCGCCGCGAGCGGCGGGACGGCTCGCCAAGGGCTGCCAAGAACTGGGGTGATCGAGATGAACGGGGCGAAATCGCTTCTGCAGGATCTGGACGACGCGATCGCGCGCGGCACCGACGAAAGCCGGGCGCGTGCATTGTGGCATGCGACCGACATCCTGATCACCGGCCGCTACAGCGACGACGAGATCAGCATGTTCGGCGAGGTGATCGGCCGGCTCGCCGACGAGATCGAGGTGGCAGCGCGCGCGCAGCTCTCCGAAGTGATGTCGGCCTGCGATCACGCCCCGCTCAACGTCATCGAAAGGCTCGCCCTCGACGACGAGATCGCGGTTGCCGGTCCCGTGCTACGCGATTCCAACCGCATCGACGAGAAGATGCTGGTCCAGAGCGCCATGACCAAGGGCCAGGCGCATCTGCTGGCGATCTCGCAGCGCCAGTCGATCGGCGAAGCCGTGACCGACGTGCTGGTCAAGCGCGGCAACCAGGAGGTCGTGACTTCGGTCGCCAAGAACGAGGGCGCGCGCTTCTCCGGCTCGGGTCTCTTGCACATGGTCCGCCGCGCCGAGGGCGATTCGATCCTTGCCGAGCAGCTCGGCCTGCGCAAGGACGTGCCGCGCCACATCTTCCAGCAGCTGATCGCGAAAGCCTCCGAAGACGTCCGCCGCCGCCTCGAGACCGAGCGGCCCGAGATGATGTCGCAGATCCAGAGCTCGGTCACCGAGGTCACCGGCGATCTCCAGTCCAAGTTCGGCCCGTCCTCGCGCAGCTATTTCGTCGCCAAGCGCGTTGTCACGACGCAGTATCGCCAGGGCAATCTCAACCAGGACTCGATCTCGAACTATGCCCGCCAGCATCGCTTCGACGAGGTGCAGATCGGCCTGTCGCTGCTGTCGGCGCTGCCGGTCGACGTGATCGAGCGCGCGCTGATGGACCGCAACCGCGAGATGATCCTGGTGCTGTGCAAGGCGCTCGACTTCTCCTGGGACACGACGATGTCGCTGTTGTTCCTCGGCGCCAAGGATCATCTGATCACGGCGCGCGAGCTCCAGGACAACGAGCGCGAGTACGGCCGGCTCAAGATCGAGACGTCGCGCAGCATTCTGAAGTTCTACCAGTCGCGCAAGACCGGCGCGGGTGCCGATGCGGGCCGTCAGCCCGAACTTCAAGTCCACTGACAGGTCCACTGAGGAGAGGGGAGTACCTGCAATGTTACCTCAATTCGGCACCGCCGTTCGCAAGAAGAATCTCGCCAATGCCGGCGCCACCGATCTCGGCGGCGCAGCTTCGGACAAGGCCTCGGTGGACGCCGCCTGGCTCGTGCTGGAAGCCGCCAACGACCTCGGCGACCACGCCGCGGTGGACGCCTGCCGCCGCGTTATCGACGCCGAGCTGAACGGCACGGCGGCCCGCAGCGCCGACGTCGATCTCGTGCTGGGATATTTCCGGTAAGGCTCCGGAGATCGCGCTCGGAGTTGAGCGCAGCGAAGTCCGGAGGGACTCTCAGCACGAGTTGGAGCGTTTGGCGCCTGCATCGCGCCGAAGACTTGACTTCGCCGCGGCCAAGGCTGCAGCCAGCTCATCGATGTGATAGGGCTTGGGCAGGATCTCGATACCAGCGCTTTCCGCTTCATGGACCGAGGCTTCGGCGTAACCGCTGGTCAGCAATATCGGTATGTCGCTTCGTCTTGTCCTGATCTCGCGCGCAAGCTCGACCCCGTTCATGCCGCCCGGCATCATGATGTCGGAGAAGATCAGATCGATGGGACGGCCATCCGCCAGGGCACCAAGCGCTGCCGCGGCGCTGGAGGCGCGCGTGACGTCGTAGCCGAGCTGGCCCAGCATCTCGCTGACCAGCGCGGCAACCTCGTCATCGTCTTCCACCAGCAGGATCCGGCCCTGATTGCTCTTCTTGGGCCTCGCCCTGGTGAGATCGACGAGATGTCGCGGGCTCGACGGAGCATCGAACGATCGCGGCAGGTACAGCTCGATGCTCGTGCCGCGGCCGACCTCCGATTGAATGCGCACCGTGCCTTGCGACTGCGTCGCAAATCCATGGACCTGCGCGAGCCCAAGCCCGGACCCTTTGCCGACGTCCTTGGTCGTGAAGAACGGCTCGAAGACGCGCGAGAGAATCTCCGGAGGCATACCGATGCCGGTATCGATCACGGATAGCCGGACGTAGTCGCCGGAGATCTGATCGTCCTTGAGATCGGGCAGGTTTTCTCCGCGCACGATGATCGTGCCGCCGTGGGGCATGGCATCGCGGGCGTTGACGGCCAGGTTGAGAATGACCAGCTCGAGCTCGCCGGGGTCGACCTCGACCGGCCAAAGCTGCTCCGGAAAGTCGAACTCGACGTGGACGTCGCCTCTCAGGCTGCGATCGAGCAGTTCGCGCATTCCGCCGATCTGCGCGGCGACGTCGACGGGCTGCGGCCGCAGCTTCTGCCGCCGAGAAAATGCCAGAAGCTGCTTGGTCAAGCTGGCACCGCGCTGCGCGGCCTGGATCATCCCATCCATCAGGCGGCGACGGCGGTTCGGATCCGTCTGGCGGTCGAGCATGTCGAGCCCGCCGGAAATCACCATCAGCAGATTGTTGAAGTCGTGGGCGACACCACCGGTGAGCTGGCCGATGGCCTCGATCTTCTGGGCCTGCCGAAGCGTTTCCTCGACCCGGGCGCGCTCCTTCATCTCGAGCCGAAGCTGCTCGTTGGCTTCTTCCAGCGCCCGGGTCCGCTCGATCACGAGCTTCTCGAGCTCCTGCGCCGTCTGTTCGCGCGCTTCCAGCAAGGCCCGGATTTCATATTGGCGCCGGCGTGCCCGCATCGCCGATTGGATGGCGCTGGTCAGCGTGATCGGCTGAACCGGCCGCTCGAGCAGCGACACGTTGCGGAGAAGCTCGACGATACTGCGTCGCCACGCGACGACCGCGGGCCGCTCCCGGTGACTGGTGAGAACGACGAAGGGCAGATCGGACCACGGCGGCTGGCCGGCGATCCACTGCGCCAGCGCCGCGGTGTCCTTGCCGAACAATCCTTCCTCGGCAAGAAACACCGTGCCGACGCCTGCCGTCATTTCGGTGACGAGTTCGGCCAAGTCCCGGCAATTGACCGCCTCGAGGTTCGCGTTGCGCAAAAGTTCGGCCGATGCCGGCCCGTCGCGGCCCACCGGGGCGAAGACGAGAACGCGGTGATCGCGCTGCGCGCTCATTCGAGCGGCCCTTCCGGGAGGGCCGTGCCGGTATAGCGGGGATTGCCGGAAAAGATGCCGCTGAACTCATGAAGTGGCGGGCCGAGCTTGATTCCGTTGCTACCGAGTCGGAATTCGCGGATGCCATGCTCGTGGCCGCCGCTTCGCTTCTTGACGACCGACAAGGCGCGCCGAACCGTTCCGGCGAACTCGAAATAACGCAGCATCACCACTGCATCGCTCAAATAGCTGAGGTCGAGCGGCGTATCCATGGGACCGACAAGCCCATGCTGGGCGAGAATGAGGATGGTGAGCACGCCCTGCTGGGCCAGATAGCTGAGCAGTTCATGCATCTGCAGAACGAGGAAGCGTTCATCCGGCATCGCGTTCAGATAGCCGTTCAGGCTGTCGATGACGATGATGCGGGCATTGTCGACCTCGACGCTCCGGCGGAGCGTTGCCGCGAACTCACCCGGCGACAATTCGGCGGGATCGATCTGCTGAAAGCGGATATTTCCGGACGCGAGATGTTTGTCCAGCGGCAGCCCGAGCGCTTTGGCGCGTGCCTCAACCGTTCCGCGTCCTTCATCGAAGGCGAAGAATACGGCGTGCTCGCCGCGTTCCGCCGCCGCGATGGCGTAAGTTAGCGCAACTGACGACTTGCCGACGCCGGCCGCGCCGAGGAGAAGAGCGTTGGTGCCGCGCTCGAGCCCCCCTCCCAGGAGCTGGTCGAGCTCGGGGTTGCCGCTGGTCACCATCTCACCATCGAATAATCTGTGATGTTCGGCTGCGACGAGCCGGGGAAAGATCCGCAGCCCCCCTTGCGTGATGGTAAAGTCGTGGAAGCCGCCCCGGAAACGGATGCCGCGCATCTTGATCACGCGAAGCCGCCGCCGCTCGGCACCGTAATCGATGGCCAGTTGCTCGAGCATCACCACGCCGTGCGCGATCGAATGCAGTTGCAGATCATCCTGGGAGGATGACAGATCGTCGAGCAGAACCACGGTGCAGTTGCGATTGGTGAAGAAGTGCTTCAGGGCCAGAACCTGGCGCCTGTAGCGAAGCGGGTTCTGCGCCAGCAGGCGCAATTCGGACAGGCTGTCGAGCACCACGCGGGTGGGATTGATCCGTTCGACTTCCTTGAAGATCAGACCTGTGGTCTCGCTCAGCTCCATCTCGGCGGGATGAAAAACCGTCAGCTCCCGCTCGGGATCAAGCGTCGTTTCCGGCGGAACGAGCTCGAAGATATCGACGCCGTCCAGCGACCAGCCGTGCCGCTGTGCCACCACTGTGAGCTCGCTCTTGGTCTCGGAGAGCGAAACGTAGAGAACGCGTTCGCCGTCGCGCACGCCCCGAAGAAGGAATTGGAGCGCAATCGTAGTCTTGCCTGTGCCCGGCCGGCCTTCGTAGAGATACATCCGGTTGGCATCGAGGCCGCCGCCAAGGATGTCGTCCAGCCCTTCGCTGCCGGTTGACACCCGCGGCAAATCCTTGAAGTCGCTGCCTGGGGCAGCGGAGGATTGACCGGTCATGAACCCCCCTTACGCGTATCTTCCCAAAGCTCCATGCGCTCCAGGCGCATGCCGGGAGCCGGATTTGACTGAAAAGGTCCGTCTAAGGAACTCCTAGGCCGGGCATGAGTTCCCGCCCGACTGGCGGTCCGGCGACCGGTTCGTTGCCGCTCAGACTGTGCCGACCCGTGGATGGTGTCGGTTCAAAAATGAACACAAACGGTCCGCTCGCGGTCCATCCCGTTGCTGCCCTCAGTGCCGGATGCGGTAGATCACGACGTCCTCGCCGTGACGGTTCGTGCTTCGCTCGAGCTGGTAGTTCGACTTCTCCAGCACGCGCCGCGATGCACCGTTCCCGACATACACAATGCCGATGAGAGACGGCAGTGCGAGCTGTGACAGCCCGATGTCCGTCAGCGCGGTCGCGATCTCGCTGGCAAATCCTTGGCCCCAGAAGTCGCGCTTGAACGCGTAGGCGATTTCGACCTCGTCGACATCGTCCACGAGAATGTGCCGAATGCCCGCCCGTCCGGCGAAGGCCCCGTCCTTCGTTCGCAGCGTCCAGAGTCCGAAGCCGTGCTGGTCCCAATGGGCCATGTTGGTTGCGAGATAAGCCCTCGTGACCTCGGGCGTCCGCACCCCGCCGAGATAGCGGGAGACCTCGGCGTCGCGATGCAGCGCGACGAGGTCGGCGAGGTGATCCTCGCGCAACCGTTCGGCGGTCAGGCGGTCGGTGGTGAAATGGTCCACGGCGACAGATCGCCGCTTCCGAGGCGTGTCGTCGTTCATGCTGCTATCGCTGCGGGCTGATCGTGACATCATGCCCCTGTTTTGCCCGACGGGTCAACGGGCGACGGCCGGATCGTTGCCTTGCGCGTAACTCATTGATTTCACGACCCCCGGTCTACTGTGCATGGGGTTGTTTTCGCAGTTTCGTTTTGGAAGGGCTACCCCGCCCCCAGCGCGACGGCGACGTTGTACGTCACGAGGCTCGCCGCATAGGCCAGCACCAGCATGTAGGCGAAGGTGGCGCCCATCCAGGCCCAGCTGCCGGTCTCGCGCCGGATCACGGCGAGCGTGGAGGCGCATTGCGGGGCGAAGATGTACCAGGCCAGCATCGACAGCGCGGTGGCGAGCGACCATTTTGTCGCCAGCACCTGGCCGATCTGCTCGACCGCTTCGTTGCCGCCCTCGATCGCATAGACGGTGCCGAGCGCCGCGACCGCGACCTCGCGCGCCGCCATGCCCGGGATCAACGCCACCGCGATCTGCCAGTTGAAGCCGACGGGGGCGAGCAGGGGCTCGAGCGCCTTGCCGATCATCGCCGCCAGGCTGAACTCGATGGCCGGCCCGGTCGCGCCCGCGGGCGGCTGCGGGAAGGAGGCCAGGAACCAGATCAGCACCATCATCGAGAAGATCGTGGTGCCGGCGCGCTGCAAGAACATCTTGGCGCGGGTGTAGATGCCGATCACGATGGATTTCAGCCGCGGCATCTTGTAGTCCGGCAGCTCCAACATGAACGGCGCCGGCACAAAGTCGCGCAGCATGAAGAACTTGATCACGAACGAGACCACCAGCGCGCTGACGATGCCGGCGGCATAGAGGCCGAACATGACGAGGCCCTGCAGATTGATGAAGCCCCAGACGTCCTTGGCCGGGATGAACGCGGAGATGATCAGCGTGTAGACCGGGATGCGCGCCGAGCAGGTCATCAGCGGCGCGATCAGGATCGTGGTCAGCCGGTCGCGCTTGTTGTCGATGACGCGCGTCGCCATGATGCCGGGAATGGCGCAGGCAAAGCTCGACAACAGCGGAATGAAGGCGCGGCCGTGCAGGCCGGCGCCGCCCATGATGCGGTCCATCAGGAACGCCGCGCGCGCCATGTAGCCGAAATCTTCCAGGAGCAGGATGAACAGGAAGATGAGGATGATCTGCGGCAGGAACACGATGACGCTGCCGACGCCGGAGATCACGCCGTTCTGCAGGAAGCTTTGCAGCAAGCCGTCGGGCAGGGTGGCCTGCACCAGCTCGCCGAGCGAGTCGAAGCCGGACTTCAGCAGCTCCATCGCCGGCTGCGCCCAGGCGAACACCGCCTGGAACATCACGAACAGGATCAGCGCCAGCACGATCAGCCCGCCGACCGGATGCAGCACGATCGCGTCGATCCGTGCGGTCCAGGTGTCGGGACGAGCAGGCAGGCTGACGCAGTCGGCGATGATGCGGTCGGCCTCGCGTTGGGTGGCGCGCAGCTCGGAGACGCCGAGCGCGCGCCAGCTGTTCTCAACCGGTTCGGCGGCGAGCGCTGCGGAAATCTCGTCGGTCAGCTTGAGCAGGTCGGCCGTGCCGCCCTTGCGCACCGCGATCGAGGTGACCACGGGCACGCCGAGCTCCTTGGCGAGCCGCTCGACGTCGACCGTGATGCCGCGGCGGCTTGCGATGTCGAACATGTTGAGCACGAGGATCATCGGCCGCCCGGTGCGCTTCAGCTCCAGCAGCAGGCGGATGGTCAGGCGCAGATTGGTGGAATCGGCGACGCACAGCACGAGATCGGGCAGGGTCTCGCCGGAGGCCTTGCCGAGCACGAAGTCGCGGGTGATCTCCTCGTCCGGGCTGCGGCCGCGCAGCGAATAGGTGCCGGGCAGGTCGACCACGGAGACCTGGCGGCCGAGCGGGGTGACGAAGAAGCCTTCCTTGCGCTCGACCGTGACGCCGGGATAGTTCGCGACCTTCTGCCGGCTGCCGGTCAGCGCGTTGAACAGCGAGGTCTTGCCGCTGTTGGGCGTGCCGACCAGGGCGAGATGCAGCAGCGGTGCTTCCATGGGATCAAGGGCCTGGGGGCAGATTGTGGTCGCGCGTCAGGCGACGATGATGGCCATGGCTTCGCGACGGCGGACCGCGATCGTGGTGCTGTCGACCCGCACCGCGATCGGATCGCGCCCGACCAACCCCTCATGCAGGATCTCGACCCGGGCGCCCTCGACGAAGCCGAGTTCGATCAGGCGGCTCTCGAGCTCGACGTCCGAAAGCGCCGAGCCAGCCTCTTTGGCGGCAAGGTGTTGGATGACGCCGGTATAGCCGCGCTGGGCCAGACCCAGCGGCATGTGCGAACGCGTATCAGTGGTGTCGGTCATGCCCTGTATTTTCAACGCCGGGCATTGAGGTCAAGCGTGCCCGCGCGCCGAAGCTGCACCTTAGAGCGATTTTAAAGTGCAGAGGCCGGGGCGCCGTCGCGGGCGCCCCCGACGGCTACTGGGCCGGGACCTTGTCCGGCTGGGCGGCCATGGCGCGGCTCTTGAAGTAGTCCAGGACGAACAGACGGATCGCCGACGACAGATTGCCCTGCTGGCGGTTGTTGTCGATCTCGCCGACCAGCTCGGACAACGTCATGTTGCGCAGGCCGGAAATCTCTTTCATGCCGTTCCAGAACGCCTCTTCCAGGCTGACGCTGGTCTTGTGGCCGGCGACGACGATCGATCGTTTCACGACCGGCGACTTCATGGCTGCTCCTCGCGATCGATCCGGTGCTGGTCCAGATTCTCCTTGGCCTGGTCCGCCCGCTTCGCCTCGGACGACCGTTCCGCCTTCGTGCGCCCGAACTTCGCCCGGTTGGCGTCCGCCTGCTTCGCCGAGGCTTCCCGCTCGACGCGCTTCCTGAAACGATTCAGGTTGATGACGTTCCCCATGCCGCGTCTCCATCATCCGCTCCTCTTCAGGCAGGATGAAACATTCAGAAACAGGGCGCCACATTGCGCCGCAGAAGACTTGATCGCCATTCGCTCGTCCTCGTCAATCGGCCCTTGGGCCATCAAACGATGAATTTCGCCCCGTCGAGGGCAGTGGAGCTGCGTAACACGCCGCCCCGCCGCAACATTGACGGTAATCAAATCCCGCCCCCAAAACCGCATATTTTTGGGCGCCGAGCGTCCGTATCATTACGGATGGCTATCGGAATTCGGAATCATCCCGGGCTGATCATCTTCTCAGCGCGCACCAGGCGGTCGAACTCGTCGGCCGATACGAAGCCGAGCCGCAGCGCCTCCTCCTTCAGCGTGGTGCCGTTGGCGTGCGCCGTCTTGGCCACCTTGGCGGCGTTGTCGTAGCCGATCTTCGGAGCCAGCGCCGTCACCAGCATCAGCGAGCGCTGCATCAGCTCCTTGATGCGCTTCTCGTCGGCGCGGATGCCGCTGACGCAATGTTCGGTGAAGGAGCGCGCGGCATCCGCCATCAGGCGGATCGAATGCAGCATGTTGTAGGCCAGCACCGGCTTGTAGACGTTGAGCTCGAAATGACCCTGGCTGCCGGCGACCGTGATCGCGGTGTGATTGCCGAAGACCTGGCAGCACACCATGGTCATCGCCTCGCACTGGGTCGGGTTGACCTTGCCCGGCATGATCGAGGAGCCGGGCTCGTTCTCCGGCAGGATCAATTCGCCGAGGCCCGAGCGCGGGCCGGAGCCGAGCAGGCGGATGTCATTGGCGATCTTGAACAGGCCGGTCGCGACCGAATTGATGGCGCCGTGCGCCAGCACATAGGCATCGTTCGAGGCCAGCGCCTCGAATTTGTTGGCGGCGCTGGTGAAGGGGAGCTTCGTAATCCCGGCAACGTGCTTTGCGAACAGCTTGGCAAAGCGCGGCTTCGAGTTGAGACCGGTGCCGACGGCTGTGCCGCCCTGCGCTAGCGGATAGAGGTCCTTCACCGCGATCTTGAGCCGGGCGATGCCGCTTTCGACCTGCGCGGCGTAGCCGGAGAATTCCTGACCGAGCGTCAGCGGCGTCGCATCCTGGGTATGGGTGCGGCCGATCTTCACGATCTTCGAAAACTCCCTCTCCTTCTTGCGCAAAGCGCGCAGCAGCTCGCCGAGGGCAGGGACGAGATCGGCATTGATGCGGCTTGCCGCCGCGATGTGCATCGCGGTCGGGAAGGAGTCGTTCGACGACTGGCTCATGTTGACGTGATCGTTGGGATGCACCGGCTTCTTGGCGCCGAGCTCGCCGCCGAGCAGCTCGTTGGCGCGGTTGGCAATCACCTCGTTGAGGTTCATGTTGCTCTGGGTGCCCGAGCCGGTCTGCCACACGACAAGCGGAAAATGGTCGTCAAGTCTGCCTTCGATCACCTCGCGCGCAGCGCGGATGATGGCGTTGGCACGGCGCCGATCGAGCAGGCCGAGCTCGAGATTGGACTGCGCGGCGGCGAGCTTGACCATGCCGAGTGCATGCACGAGTGAGATCGGCATGCGGTCGGTGCCGATGCGGAAATTCTGGCGCGAGCGCTCGGTCTGCGCCCCCCAATAGCGGTCGGCGGCGACCTCGATGGGACCGAAGCTGTCGGTCTCGGTGCGGGTTGCGGGGCGGGCAGTCTTCGAGCGGGACGCTTTGGCCATGAGCACATCCATTCTGCCGCGCGAAACGCCGCGCGGCCTGTTCATGTGCTCTTCTATATAGACAGTTGGCCGGGCGCGATGGCTCTGCGCCCAACCTAGATCATTTCTTGCGGAAACGATCGAGCCGCACGACCTCGGCGCCGCCCTGGCTCGGCGGCGGCGACTCGTCGGCAGCTTCCGGCTTCTCCGCGGCAGGTGCCGGGACCGATACGGCCGATGGCGCGGGTGCTGCCGGCAGATTGTCCGGCGCGACCTCGGCGACGTCGGAGGTGTCGAACTGGAGGCCGAACTTCACGGACGGATCGAGGAAGCTCTTGATGGCACTGAACGGCACCACCAGCCGCTCCGGAATGCCGCCAAAGGACAGGCCGACCTCGAAACGGTCCTCGAGCACGGTCAGGTCCCAGAACTGGTGCTGGAGGATGATCGTCATCTCCTCCGGATATTGTGCGAGCAGCCGCGGCGAGAGCTTCACGCCTTCGGCCTTGGACACGAAGGTGATGAAGAAATGATGCTCGCCCGGCAGGCCATGGGCTGCGGCATCGGTCAGCACCTTCCGCAGCACGCCGCGCAACGCATCGCGGGCCAGCACATCGTATCGGATATGATCGGTCGCCATGGTGGTCCTGTTGCATCCAAGCAGCCGGACCCCTGCCGATCCGACTCGCCAAGCCGCAATAGTACCGCGCCTGACGGGCGAGCAGGAGTCCCCGCCGGGGAAGAATCAAAGAGTAAAGTGGAGGCTTCTGTTGCCAGGTGCCTCCGAACCCCGCCTAGCGGAGCTTAACCCGCTAGGACTTTAGAGTGGTCTTTCAAACTGCGTTACGCAGCCTGAGCAACCGGAGCAAAGTTGTCGTTGGCAACTATTGCAGTAGCCCGATAACGGCGGAACAATACCGGGAAAAAGTACGCCCTTTACGCCCTCGTCGATCCTATTTCGCCCCCGCCAAAGCCCAGCTTCGGGCACGCCCGATGGTGGGCTTTGGTGGAGGCGCCGGGTACCGCCCCCGGGTCCGAATGGTTTATTGCGACGACCGTTTATTTCCATAGCCGGCGAACCGGCACCCCCAATATAGGGGGCAAAGCTTTCGAAAAACAGAGGGTTGGAGGCGCGATCCCGCGGTTCCCTTTGGATAGGCTTCGGAGTGCCGGGCCTATCGCGGCTCTGGCCTTTGCCAGAGGTCGCCAGCCCGATGTGCCGAATCCTTGCGCATCTCCTGCCCGGCAGTCCCGATCGTTGCGGCCATGCGCATGATGACGCTGCTGCTCCAGCGAACGGACAATGTCAGTCTCAGCGACGTTCAATTTCCTGCGGCGGAAAGTAGCAGCGTGACGAGCCGCAAGCCGACTAGGCGCTGATCTCCACTTCGGCCCGATCTCGCTCTTCGCCGTCGCCGCTGCGCCGGCAGTGCGCGAGACCCACTGCACCGCGGTTGAGGCGAAGCACCAGAGGCCGACCAGGACACCGGTTCGACCTCGCAGGACTTGCCAGGTCCGAACGCTTATCGTGACGTTAATCGGGCCGTCCAGCAATTGCTGCACTGCGTCTGACCGCGATGGTTGCAGTGGTCGCGTCCATCTCGCGCATCAATCCCCTCTGGCTTTTGCTTGCCGCGGCGTGTTGGGTTTTGCTGGCATTGTCTGATGAAAATCGCTAGGCAGTGATCCGGGCGGGTATCCAGTTCCAGCCGATTTAGAACAACAGTGCTCGTGACTTACAGGTCGCGGAGGAGACAGGCATGGCCGACACGATGGGCCACTCAGCGACGGCCACCCGAAACACCCGGGTGGCGCTCGGTTTTTGTCTGCTGGCGATTGCGCCGCAGATTTTCGAATTGATCTGGTCGATCGGGACGATTTTCGGCTGGGGGACCGGCCGCGGTCCGGCGGCGGTCGTCACCGGTCATGCGACGGCGCTGCTGGCCGGCGCGCCGAGCGCCCTCTTCGGATCATTCGGCGGCGGCGCCAAGAAGATGTCGTCCGAGGTGCTGCTGGCGCTGATCTATTCCTATCCGCTGTTTGCGGTGGCGATCCTCACGCTGTTTATGACCATCCGCTCGGCGCAAGATTATGTCGGCGGCGTCGTGCTGATGGCCGTTGCCCTGTTTGCGCTGTGGGCATCGAGCGATTTGCAGGGCATGCGTGGCTTCTCCTTCGGTGCGGGCACTGCGCCACGTATGTTCGGCGGACTGCTGGTTGCCCTGTCTGCCGGCATCGCCTTGACCGGCCTGATCACGGCGGGACCGGCGCTTGCGCATTATTCCTGGCGCGGGCCGCTGTTCGTGGTGGCGGCGATCCTGTTCTTCGCCCTGTCGATCCGGTCCCTCGGTCTCGTTGTCACGGCCTTCTCGAGCTTCATGATCGCGGCGACGGGCTCGCACGAGACGCGCTGGCTGGAAGCGGTGATCGTCGGCGCCTGCCTGACGGTCGGCTGCGCAATCCTGTTTCCCTATGTGCTCGGGCTGCCGATGCCGATGTATCCGCGTTTCCTGATCCAGTGAGGGCGTGATGGATATCTTTGCCAATCTTGCTCACGGCTTCGCCGTCGCGTTCACCCCGATCAACCTGTTGATGTGCCTGATCGGCGCCCTGGTCGGAACGCTGGTCGGCGTTCTCCCTGGCATCGGCACCATCGCCACCGTCGCGATGCTGCTGCCGATCACTTTCGGGCTGCCGCCGGTCGGCGCGCTGATCATGCTCGCCGGCATCTATTACGGCGCGCAATATGGCGGCTCGACCACGTCGATCCTGGTCAACATACCCGGTGAGGCGACATCGGTCGTGACCGCCATCGACGGTCACCAGATGGCCAAGCAGGGCCGCGCCGGTCCGGCGCTCGCGATCGCCGCGATCGGCTCGTTCTTCGCCGGCTGCGTTGCGACCATCCTGATCGCCCTGCTCGGCGCACCGCTGACGAAACTCGCGCTGGCGTTCGGCCCGGCCGAATATTTCTCGCTGATGGTGCTCGGCCTGATCTTCGCGGTGGTGCTGGCCAAGGGCTCGGTGCTGAAGGCGATTGCGATGATCGTGTTCGGACTGCTGCTCTCAATGGTCGGTTCGGACATCGAGACCGGCGCCTCGCGCATGGCCTTTAACATTCCCGAGCTCGCCGACGGTCTCGGCTTTGCGACCGTGGCGATGGGCGTATTCGGCTTTGCCGAGATCATCCGCAACCTCGACCACGGCGCCGAGATGAACCGCGATCTGGTGCAGCAGAAGATCACCGGACTGATGCCCACCAGGAAGGACCTCGGCGATGCGACGCCGCCGATCCTGCGCGGCACCGTGCTCGGCTCGATCCTCGGCATCCTGCCCGGCGGCGGCGCGGTGATCGCGTCCTTCGCGGCCTACACGCTCGAGAAGAAGCTCTCAAAGACCCCGTCCCGGTTCGGCCGCGGCGCGATCGAGGGCGTGGCGGGGCCGGAGAGTGCCAACAATGCCGCGGCACAGACCTCGTTCATTCCGCTGCTCACCCTCGGCATCCCGCCGAACGCTGTGATGGCGCTGATGGTGGGCGCGATGACCATCCACGGCATCGTGCCCGGTCCGCAGGTGATGCAGAAGCAGCCGGATCTGGTCTGGGGCATGATCGCTTCGATGTGGATCGGCAATCTGATGCTGATCATCATCAACCTGCCGTTGGTCGGAATCTGGGTGCGGCTGTTGCGCGTGCCCTATCGGCTGATGTTCCCCTCGATCGTGATCTTCTGCGCGATCGGCATCTATTCGGTGAACAACGCGCCGGTCGACGTCATCCTCGCGGGCGTCTTCGGTCTCGTCGGGTATTGGCTGATCAAGCACGATTTCGAGCCGGCGCCGTTGCTGCTCGGCATGGTGCTAGGACCGCTGATGGAGGAGAACCTGCGCCGGGCGCTGCTGATCTCGCGTGGCGACTGGAGCGTGTTCCTGACGCGCCCGTTGTCGGCGGTGCTGCTTGCGGTCGCGGCAAGCCTGCTCGTCCTTACGGTGCTACCTGTATTGCGCGCCAAGCGCGACGAGGTGTTCACCGAGTCCGAGAACTGAGGTCGTGCGCGCCGAGTCGGCTCGGTCCTGCGTCGGCGCGCCGCATTCGGAAGTCGAATCGACTTGTGTTACGGCTTTGTGAAATGGAAATGCCGGCCTTTGGGCCGGCATTTTATTGTGTCCAAAGGGAGGATCGCCATGACGTTCATTCGCGCGCTTACAGGCGCATGTGCAGCAGCGATAGCATCGCTGGGCGCCTTCATCGCAACGGCTGAGGCGCAGACCTATCCGACGCGCAACATTACCGTGATCGTCCCGTTCGCAGCCGGCGGGCCGACTGACGTGATCTCACGCATCGTCACCGGGCACATGGCGCAAACGCTGGGGCAGAGCATCATCATCGAGAACGTGGTCGGTGCCGGCGGCACCACCGCCACGACGCGTGCCGCGCGTGCGGCCAACGATGGCTATACGCTGATCACCGGGCATATGGGCACGCATGCCGCCTCCGTGCCGCTCTATCCGAAGCTGGCCTATCACCCCGAGAAGGACTTCGAGCCGATCGCATTGCTGGCCGGCACGCCGATCTTGATCCTGGCGCGCAAGGACTTTCCGCCGAAGGATCTCAAGGAGTTCGTCACCTATGTGAAGGCGAATGCCGAGAAGGTGAATGCCGCGCATGCAGGCGTCGGTTCGGTTTCGCACGTCTCGTGCGAACTCCTCCACTCCATCCTCGACATCAAGCCCGTCGGCGTGCCGTTCAACGGCACGGGACCTGCGATGAACGCGCTGGTGGCGGGTCAGGTCGACTACATGTGCGACCAGATCGTCAACGCCGTCCCGCAGATCAATGCCGGCACCATCAAGGCCTATGCGATCGCCACGGCCGAACGAAACCCGTCGCTGCCGAACGTGCCGACCACGGCGGAAGCCGGCCTGCCGGCATTCCAGGCTCAGGCCTGGAACGCGATGTTCGCGCCCAAGGGAACCTCGCCCGCGATCGTGGCAAGCGTGAACGCCGCCGCCGTCAAGGCGCTCGACGACGAGACGGTGAAGAAGCGCCTGCTCGAGCTCGGCAGCGTCATCCCCGCGCCGAAGGACCGAACCCAGGAGGCGCTGGCGACCCTCGTCAAGAGCGAGATCGCGAAGTGGAGCCCGGTGCTCAAGCCGGCGAATTAAGCGAAGGCGATCAAGGCGCTAGGCGACGGGGCGGAACGCTGAGTTCCGCCCCTTGCCGTTTGTGCCGGGAACACTCACTTTTCCGGGTATAATCGACGGCGACAGCGAATCGCCGCTGTCGTAGCGCTGGGGGTGTTGCTAAGTTCGCCGCCTCCCCAAAGGCTCAGTCGCAACATGCACCAGTATCAGGACCTGCTCGAGCGGATTCTTTCCGACGGCGCCGAGAAGACCGACCGGACCGGCACCGGCACGCTGTCGGTGTTCGGCCATCAGATGCGCTTCAATTTGTCGGCCGGCTTCCCGATGCTGACGACCAAGCGGCTGCCGCTAAAGGCGATCGTGCATGAACTGCTCTGGTTCCTGAAGGGCGACACCAACATCAAATATCTGCGCGACAACGGCGTCACCATCTGGGACGAGTGGGCGGACGCCAATGGCGATCTCGGCCCGGTCTACGGCCATCAATGGCGCTCCTGGCCCACGGCCGACGGACGCAGCATCGACCAGATCGCCAATGTCGTCGACATGATCAAGCGCACGCCTGATTCCCGCCGCCTGATCGTTACCGCCTGGAATCCGGCCGACGTCGAGAAGATGGCGCTGCCGCCCTGCCACCTGCTGTTCCAGTTCTATGTCGCGAACGGCAAGCTGTCCTGCCAACTCTATCAGCGGTCGGCCGACGTGTTTCTCGGCGTGCCCTTCAACATCGCCTCTTACGCGCTGCTCACCATGATGGTCGCGCAGGTCACAGGCCTGAAGCCCGGCGACTTCGTGCACTCGCTCGGCGACACTCATCTCTATTCCAACCATCTGGAGCAGGCGAGGCTGCAGCTCAGCCGCGCGCCGCGCGCGCTACCGGTGATGCGGATCAATCCTGACGTGAAGGATATCTTCTCCTTCCGCTACGAAGACTTCGAGCTCGTCGGCTACGATCCGCATCCGCACATCAAGGCGGAAGTGGCGGTCTAGCGCCTATGTCGCTTACCATCCGCCGTGCACGGCCCGAGGAGGCCGGGCTCGTTCTCTCCTTCATCCGCGAGCTCGCCGAGTACGAAAAGCTGTCGCACGAGGTGGAAGCGACCGAGGCTGACATCGCCAACGCGCTGTTCGGCGAGAGGCCGCAGCTCTATTGCGCGATCGCGGAGTGGAACCGTGAGCCGGTCGGCTTCGCGGTGTGGTTTCTCAATTTCTCCACCTTCAGCGGCCGTCACGGCATCTATCTCGAAGATCTCTATGTGCGGCCGTCGCATCGGGGCAAGGGGCTCGGCAAGGCGCTGCTGGCCTATCTCGCCAGGGAATGCGTCGACAACGGCTGGTCGCGCCTGCAATGGGCGGTCCTCGACTGGAACGCACCCTCGATCGCGTTCTACAAATCGATCGGCGCGGTCATGATGGACGACTGGACGCTGTGCCGGGTCACCGGGCCTGCGCTGACCCAGCTTGCCGGGAGCTCTGCCTGATGGAGATCGTCTTCGTCGTCGCCATCGCAGAGAATGGCGTCATCGGCGCGGGCAATGCGATGCCGTGGCGATTGAAGTCCGATATGGCGCGCTTCAAGGCGCTGACGATCGGCAAGCCTGTGATCATGGGCCGCAAGACCTTCGAGACCCTGCGCCGGCCGCTGCCGGGCCGCACCAACATCGTGGTCACGCGCGATCCGGCCTATCGCGCCAATGGGGCCATCGTCACGACATCGCCAGCGGATGCGGAGGCAGTCGCGCGCGGCGACGCTCTGCGGCGTTCGGTCACTGAGATCGCGGTGATCGGCGGCGCCGAGATCTACCGGCAATGGCTCGGTCGTGCCGATCGTCTCGAGATCACCGAAGTGCACGCGCGCCCAGAAGGGGACACGCATTTTGAAATCGACAAGGCGGAATGGGACGAGGTCGAACGCATCCGCCATCCGGCCGGCCCCGACGACAGCGCCGACCTGTCCTATGTGACATATCGTCGGCGGCGCGGCCATTAACCGCTTTTGCCAATGTTTACATTGACTTTTTCGTGCCCGAGCATAGCTCGGAAGACGGTCAGGGCTGCGTTGTAAGGGACTTGCCTGTCCCCTATAAAGCCGGACCGGACAAAGCGGGCGGTGGCAATTCCACCCTGCCGAGGAGAACGTCGAATGCCGTGGAAGAATCAGGGCGGTGGCCCGTGGGGCTCGGGTCCAAAGGGACCGTGGGGCTCAGGCCCGCAACCGGTCGGGCCGAGGCCGCCGGATCTGGAAGACCTTCTGCGGCGCGGCCAGGACCGCCTCCAGCAGATCATGCCGGGCGGTTATTTCTCCGGCATCGGCATCACGCTGATCATCCTGCTGATCGTCGCATTCTGGCTGCTGTCGGGCTTCTTCCGCGTGCAGTCCGAAGAGCTCGGCGTGGTGATGCGTTTCGGCAAGCACGTCCGCACCGTGCAGCCGGGTCTGAACTATCATCTGCCTTATCCGATCGAGACCGTGCTGCTGCCGAAGGCGCTGCGCGTCAACACCACCTCGATCGGCATGACGGTGATCGAGGATCCGGCGCGGCGCGGCCGCTCCATTCGGGACGTGCCGGAAGAGAGCCTGATGCTGACCGGCGACGAGAACATCGTCGACGTTGATTTCACCGTGCTCTGGCGCATCAAGCCGGACGGTGTCGGTGATTTCCTCTTCAACATCCAGAACCCCGAGGGTACCGTGAAGGCGGTCGCCGAGAGTGCGATGCGCGAGGTGATCGGCCGGTCTCAGATCCAGCCGATCCTGACCGGAGCGCGCAACGTCACAGAGCAGAACGTGCACGAGCTGATCCAGAGGACTTTGGACAGCTATGGTGCCGGCATTCAGATCACCCAGGTGCAGATGCAGAAGGTCGATCCGCCCGCGCAGGTGATCGACGCCTTCCGCGACGTCCAGGCGGCCCGCGCCAATCAGGAGCAGCTGCAGAACGAAGCGCAGACCTATGCCAACCAGGTTGTCCCCCAGGCGCGTGGACGCGCGGCCAAGATCCAGCAGGATGCCGAAGGTTACAGGGAACAAGCTGTCGCCGAGGCCAAGGGCCAGAGTGCACGCTTCCTGAAGGTTTACGAGGAATACAAGAAGGCGCCCGACGTGACGCGTGAACGGATCTACCTGGAGACGATGGAGCGCGTGCTCGGCGGGGCTGACAAGCTCGTCTATGACGGTGGCCCCTCGGGCCAGGGCGTCGTGCCCTATCTGCCGCTTCCCGAACTGGCGCCAAAGCGGACACCTACGACTGGTCCGCAGTCGAGCGGAGGCACCCGATGAAGTCTCCGGTCACAGGTTTTGTCACGTTGCTCGCCCTCCTGTTCGTCGTGATCGTCGGCTATATGTCGTTGTTTACCGTGCAGCAGACCGAGCAGACGATCGTGCTCCAGTTCGGCAGGCCGGTCGACGTCGTCACCGCGCCCGGCCTGCACTTCAAGGCGCCCTGGAACTCGGTGATCAACATCGACAAGCGGATTCTCGATCTGGAGAACCCGTCGCAGGAGGCGATCGCCTCCGACCAGAAGCGGCTCGTGGTCGACGCCTTCGCGCGCTACCGCATCAAGGACGCACTGCGCTTCTATCAGAGCGTCGGCTCGATCCAGGCCGCCAACATCCAGCTCACCACGCTCCTAAACGCGGCGCTGCGCCGCGTGCTCGGCGAGGTCACCTTCATCAACGTGGTGCGCGACGACCGCGAGAAGCTGATGCTGCGCATTCGCGACCAGCTCGACCGCGAGGCCGATGGCTACGGCATTCAGGTCGTCGACGTCCGGATCCGCCGCGCCGACCTGCCGGAGCAGAACAGCCAGGCGGTCTACCTGCGCATGAAGACCGAGCGTGAGCGCGAGGCCGCCGAGTTCCGGGCACAGGGTGGGCAGAAGGCCCAGGAGATCAGGTCCAGGGCCGACCGCGAGGCGACCGTCATCATCGCTGAGGCCAATTCGCAGGCTGAGCAGACCCGTGGTGCGGGCGATGCCGAACGCAACCGCCTGTTTGCAGAAGCCTACGGCAAGGACGCCGACTTCTTCGCGTTCTACCGGTCGATGACGGCCTATGAGAACGGGCTGCGTTCGAACGATACCCGCTTCCTGCTCCGGCCGGAGTCGGATTTCTTCCGGTACTTCGGTAGCCCCTCCGGCAGGACGCCTACCGAGACGCAGGCGAAGCCGTAAGCCAGACAAAGGGCGGCGGATTTCGCCGCCCTTCGTCCAGACAAGAACAGCATAGCGGGAGGTTCCATTCCGATGAGGTCCATTGCGTTCGCCGACTTCCTCATCGGCCTAGGCATCCTGTTCGTCCTCGAAGGCTTGATGTTCGCGGCCAGTCCAAACTGGATGCGCAAAGCCATGAAAAGCGCCATCGCCACGCCGGACAACATCCTGCGGGCGGTCGGGATCGGCTCGGCTGTGGCCGGCCTGGTCCTGATCTGGGTTATGCGGCGCCCGATTTAGGCCTTCGGCCCAACGCCAAAGTGAAGGCGCCAGACTGGTTTTCGCCGTATTATCGGGCTCTTGAGGCTCGTTAAGCTCCGCGCTTGCGCCGCGCCCCCGTTCGAGCGCAGTCTGGCGCCGAATCCCTTTCGCCTGGAGATCACAATGACCGCTGCCACCAATGCCCCGTCCTGCTCGCGCCGCCGCGCGCGATTTGGTGTTCGACTTGGGCTGGTTGCGCTCGCCATCGGTGCTTGCGGCGCGTTTGGCGCGCCGGCTCATGCGCGTGGACCGGATGGCATCGCCGACGTCGCCGAGAAGGTGATCGACGCGGTCGTCAACATCTCGACCTCGCAGAACGTCGAAGCCAAGGGCGGGGGCAGCAACTCGATGCCGCAGCTGCCGCCCGGTTCACCCTTCGAAGAGTTCTTCGACGATTTCTTCAAGAACCGCCGAGGGCCCGGCGGCGGCAGCAAGGGCGGCGAGAACAGCGCGCCGCGCAAGACCAATTCGCTCGGAAGCGGTTTCATCATCGACACCGCGGGCGTCGTCGTCACCAACAACCACGTCATTGCCGACGCCGACGAGATCCACGTCATCCTCAACGACGGCACCAAGATCAAGGCCGAGCTGGTCGGCGTCGACAAGAAGACCGATCTCGCTGTGCTCAGGATCAAGCCGACGAAGCCGTTGGTCGCGGTCAAGTTCGGCGATAGCGACAAGCTGCGCCTCGGCGACTGGGTGGTCGCAATCGGCAATCCCTTCAGCCTGGGAGGCACGGTGACTGCCGGCATCGTCTCGGCCAAGAACCGTGACATCTCCTCCGGGCCGTACGACAGCTACATCCAGACCGACGCATCCATCAACCGCGGCAATTCCGGCGGCCCGCTGTTCAATCTCGACGGCGACGTCATCGGCGTCAACACGCTGATCATCTCGCCGTCCGGCGGCTCCATCGGCATCGGCTTTGCCGTGCCGTCGAAGACGGTGGTGGGCGTCGTCGACCAGCTCCGCCAGTTCGGCGAGCTGCGCCGCGGCTGGCTGGGCGTGCGCATCCAGAGCGTCACCGACGAGATCGCCGAAAGCCTCAACATCAAGCCCGCGCGGGGCGCGCTGGTCGCCGGTGTCGACGACAAGGGCCCGGCCAAGCCCGCCGGCATCGAGCCCGGCGACGTCGTCGTCAAGTTCGACGGCAAGGACGTCAAGGACCCGAAGGACCTGTCCCGCGTCGTCGCCGACACCGCGGTCGGCAAGGAGGTCGACGTCGTCATCATCCGCAAGGGCAAGGAAGAGATCAAGAAGGTCACGCTCGGCCGCCTGCAGGATCCCGACAAGGTGCAGGCAGCGGTGAAGACCGACGAACCGGCGCCGGAGAAGCCGGTGACGCAGAAGGCGCTCGGCCTCGATCTCGCAACGCTGAGCAAGGATCTGCGCACGCGCTACAAGATCAAGGACAGCGTCAAGGGCGTGGTCGTCACCAATGTCGACGCCAATTCGGATGCCGCCGAGAAGCGCCTGTCCGCCGGCGACGTCATCGTCGAGGTGGCGCAGGAGGCGGTGTCGAGTGGCGGCGACATCCAGAAGCGAGTCGATCAGCTCAAGAAGGACGGCAAGAAATCGGTGCTGCTGCTGGTCTCGAACGGCGAGGGCGAGCTGCGGTTCGTCGCGCTGAGCGTGCAGTAGTGGGCGCTGTTCGCGCCACATTCAACTGTCATGCCCCGCGAAGGCGGGGCATCCAGTACGCCGCGGCTTCTCGGTTCTAGCTTCGCTGTCTCTGGAATACTGGATCGCCCGCCTTCGCGGGCGATGACAGAGAGAGGGGAGGCTTTACCCCTCCACGAACTCGTCCCGCCGATACCCCTGCGCATACAGCAGCGCGGTGAGATCGCCGTGATCGATCCGCGCGGCCGCGGCGGCAGCCACCGCCGGCTTGGCGTGATAGGCCACGCCCAGACCTGCGGCCTGGATCATCGCGAGATCGTTGGCGCCGTCGCCGACCACGACCGAGTCGATGTCGTCGAGATCGAACGATTCCATCAGGTCCACCAAGGTCGCGAGCTTCGCCGCGCGGCCCAGGATCGGCTCCTTCACTTCCCCGGTGAACTTGCCGTCGCGCACGACGAGCTCGTTGGCGCGGTTCTCCTGGAAGCCGATCTTGGCGGCGACCGCGCGCGTGAACAATGTAAAGCCGCCGGAGACGAGGCAGGTATAGGCGCCGTTCGCGCGCATGGTGGCGACCAGCTCGCGGCCGCCCGGCGTCAGCGTGATGCGCTTGGCCAGGACCTCGTCGACCGCGCTGGCGGGCAGGTCCTTGAGCAGCGCGACGCGCTCGCGCAGCGCCGGCTCGAACTCGATCTCGCCGCGCATCGCACGCTCGGTGATGGCAGCGACATGCGCCTTGACCCCGACGAAATCGGCGAGCTCGTCGATGCATTCCTGGCCGATCATGGTGGAATCCATGTCGGCGAGAAAAAGCTTCTTGCGCCGGAAGCCGACAGGCTGCACGACGATGTCGATGGGCAAATCGCCGCGGAGCTCGCGGAGCCGCTGCTCGATGGCGTTGCGGTCGCCTTCGAGGTTACTGTCCGCGCCGAAGGGGATGTCGACCGCAACCCCGTCGAACAGCCAGTGCGCGGGCGCCGCCTGCGGCAGCACGGCGCGGGCGCCATCGACGATGGTCGAGTCGAGCGCGGGATTGTCAGGGTTGCAGATCAGCGTGGCGACGAGGGACATTTGAGGTTTTCGTGAGCGAGGGGTATTCCAGCAAGGCCGTGCTTATCGCAGGCCCGACCGCCAGCGGCAAGTCGGCGCTGGCGCTGGAGCTTGCGCGTGCCGCCGGCGGCGTCGTCATCAATGCCGATTCCATGCAGGTCTATCGTGACCTCCGCATCATCACGGCGCGGCCGACCGCGGCGGACGAGGCGCTCGTGCCGCATCGTCTCTATGGCCACGTCGATGCCGCCGTGAATTTCTCGGCCGGTGCCTGGGTAAGCGATGCGGCGAAGGCGCTCGACGAGGCGAGTGCGCAGCGACAGCTACCGATCTTCATTGGCGGCACCGGGCTCTATTTCAAGGCGCTGACCACAGGCCTCTCCGCGGTGCCGCCGATCCCCGCCGAGCTGCGCGAGGATGTGCGCGCGCGGCTGGAACGGAACGGCGTCGAAGCGCTGCACGCGGAACTCGCAGGCCGCGATCCGCGCGCGGCCGAGCGATTGAACCTGCGCGACCGCACCCGCATCGCGCGCGCGCTCGAGGTGATCGAGGCAACCGGCCGTTCGCTGCTCGATTGGCAGCGGGAGGGACAGCCACCGCTGCTGCCCAAGGACAGATTTCGCGCGGTCTTCCTCGCGCCCGAACGTGACGAGCTCTATGCCCGCATCGATGCCCGTTTCGATGCCATGCTGGGCGCCGGCGCGCTCGAGGAGGTCGAGCGGCTCGCCGCCAGGCATCTTGATCCGCTGCTGCCGGCCATGAAGGCCCACGGCGTGCCATCCTTGATCCGGCACCTGCGCGGCGAGCTCAGCCTGGAGGAGGCCGCCAACATTGGCCGCGCCGATACCCGCCATTACGCCAAGCGGCAATTCACTTGGTTCCGGCACCAGCTGCCGGACTTCGAATGGGTGAGGCCGGAGCAAGCGAGCGGATGGCTCGCCGCGGCCGTGCCGGCGGAACGGCGCACCGACTGACGCGCTTTTGTGCCGGGTTCCCAAATTTACCTCTCGCCGAACCCGGGGAACACCGCTACACTGCCGAAATCGCGCGGGAACGGCCGCATTGCCTTGACATCCAAGGTTTGGCCGCTATGTTTCGCGCAACCTTTGGGAAGCCGAGCGCCGCCATGCGTAACATTATTACCAAACTCCTTATCGCCGTCGTACCCAGGCACACCGCCGGGGGTGGCTAGCTGCCATCCACATGACAGGCGGTGTGCATGGGCCCTCTTCGGGGCCTTTTTTATTTCCCGAACCCGACACGAACGAAGCCGCTGACAACAGCGCATCCGGAGCAAGCCAATGAGCGACAAGAGCCACGATCCGAACCAGATGACGGGCGCCGCGATGATCGTCCGCGCACTCATCGATCACGGCGTGACCGACATTTTCGGCTATCCCGGCGGCGCGGTGCTTCCGATCTATGACGAGATCTTCCAGCAGAGCGAGGTCCAGCACATCCTCGTCCGCCACGAACAGGGCGCGGGCCATGCCGCCGAGGGCTATGCGCGTTCCACCGGCAAGCCGGGCGTTGCGCTGGTGACCTCCGGCCCCGGCGCCACCAACATGGTGACGCCGCTGACGGATGCCCTGATGGACTCGATCCCGCTGGTCTGCATCTCCGGCCAGGTGCCGACGCATCTGATCGGCAACGACGCGTTCCAGGAATGCGACACTGTCGGTATCACGCGTCCCTGCACCAAGCACAATTGGCTGGTGCGCGACGTCAACGATCTCGCCAAGGTGCTGCATGAGGCCTTCTACGTCGCCACCTCGGGCCGTCCGGGCCCGGTGCTGGTCGACGTTCCCAAGGACGTGCAGTTCGCCACCGGCACCTACCATCCCCCGCGCAAGTCCGACGTGCACCGCTCTTACGCGCCGCGCGTGAAGGGCGATGCGACGCAGATCCGCAAGGCGGTATCGCTGCTCGCGAACGCCAAGCGTCCCGTGATCTACAGCGGCGGCGGCGTCATCAATTCCGGCTCCGAGGCGACCCACCTGTTGCGCGAGCTGGTTGAGGTCACCGGCTTCCCGATCACCTCGACGCTGATGGGCCTCGGCGCCTATCCGGCGTCGGGCAAGAACTGGCTCGGCATGCTCGGCATGCACGGAACCTATGAGGCCAACATGACCATGCATGATTGCGACGTCATGCTGTGCGTCGGCGCGCGCTTCGACGACCGCATCACCGGCCGCGTCGATGCGTTTTCACCCGGCTCGAAGAAGATCCACATCGACATCGATCCGTCCTCGATCAACAAGAACATCCGCGTCGACGTGCCGATCATCGGCGATTGCGGCAACGTCCTCGGCGACATCCTCCAGGTGTTCAAGGCGGAGGCGAAGAAGCCCGACATCAAGTCGTGGTGGCAGCAGATTGCGCAATGGCGCGCCCGCAACTCGCTCTATTACAAGAAGAGCAGCGACGTCATCCTGCCGCAACACGCGATCCAGGCCTTGTTCGAGCAGACGCGCGGCAAGGATACCTACATCACGACCGAGGTCGGCCAGCATCAGATGTGGGCGGCGCAGTTCTACGGCTTCGAGGAGCCGCATCGCTGGATGACCTCGGGCGGTCTCGGCACCATGGGCTACGGCCTGCCGGCCGCGGTCGGCGTTCAGGTGGCCCATCCCGACAGCCTCGTCATCGACATTGCCGGCGATGCCTCGGTGCAGATGACGATGCAGGAGATGTCGACGGCGGTTCAGTACGAGCTGCCGATCAAGATCTTCATCCTGAACAACCAGTACATGGGCATGGTGCGCCAGTGGCAGCAGCTGTTGCACGGCAACCGGTTGTCGCATTCCTATTCCGAAGCGCTGCCGGATTTCGTCAAGCTCGCGGAGGCCTACGGCGCCGTCGGGCTTCAGGTGCACAAGCCGGCCGATCTCGATGGCGCCATCAAGGAGATGATCTCGGTCAAGCGCCCGGTGCTGTTCGACTGCCGCGTCGCGGCGCTCGAAAACTGCTTCCCGATGATCCCCTCCGGCAAGGCCCACAACGAGATGCTGCTGCCGGAGCAGGCCAACGACGAGGCGACTGCGAAGGCATTCGCCGGCGGCAAGGCGTTGGTGTGACGCCATGTTCGACCTGAACGAACTCGAGCGCGCACATGCGATCGTGGGGCAGGCGGTGCCGGCGACGCCGGCGCATGCTTGGCCGTTGCTCAGCCGCCGGCTGGGCACCGCGGTCGTGGTCAAGCACGAGAACCACACGCCGACCGGCGCCTTCAAGGTGCGTGGCGGCCTGGTCTATCTCGATCGGCTGAAGCGAGAGCGGCCGAACGTGCCGGGCATCATCTCGGCCACCCGCGGCAATCATGGCCAGAGTCTTGCTTTCGCGGCGCGGCGTCACGGCGTGCCCGCCGTGATCTATGTGCCAAAAGGCAATTCGGTTGAGAAGAACCATGCCATGCGCGCGTTCGGCGCCGATCTGGTCGAGCACGGCGACGATTTCCAGCTGGCGCGCGAAGAAGCCGGGCGCCGCGCGCAGTTCGAAGGCCTGCATATGGTGCCGTCGTTCCACCCTGACCTCGTGCTGGGGGTGGCGACCTACGCACTGGAACTGTTCCGCGCGGTGCCCGATCTCGACGTGCTCTACGTTCCGATCGGGCAGGGCTCCGGTATCAGCGCCTGCATCCTGGTGCGCGACTTGCTGGGCCTGAAGACGGAGATCATCGGTGTGCAATCGACCGAGGCGCCGTCATATGCGCTTTCGTTCGCGGCCGGCAAGGTCGTAACGACCGAGACCAGTGACACGCTGGCCGATGGCGTGGCGACACGCTTTCCGGACGCGGAAGCTGTTGCGCTTGTTTGCAAGGGCGCCTCGCGCATCGTCCAGGTTACGGACGATGAGATCGCGCTCGCGATCCGCGCCTATTGGACCGACACGCACAATCTCGCCGAAGGCGCCGGTGCTGCCGCGCTGGCGGCGGCGCTGCAGGAAAAGAGCAAGCTGAAGGGCAAGCGCGTCGGTCTCGTGCTGTCCGGCGGCAATATCGATTTCGATCTGTTCCGCCGTTGGGTCGGGACGGATGCGCCGGCGACGGCGTGACGGAGAGACAGAGGGGACGACAATGAACCAGCCCGCATCCGCCTATTTCATCGAGGACCGTCACGATCCCAACGAGACGCATACGCTTGCGGTGCTCGTGCAGAACGAGCCGGGCGTGCTCGCGCGCGTCATCGGCCTGTTCTCGGGGCGCGGCTACAACATCGAGAGCCTCACGGTCTCGGAGACCGAGGCCCAGAAGCATCTGTCGCGGATCACCATCGTCACCACGGGCACGCCGATGGTGATCGCGCAGATCAAGAACCAGCTCGACCGCATGATCCCGGTGTACCAGGTCGTCGACATGACCCAGACCAAGCGCTCGATCGAGCGCGAGTTGGCGATGGTCAAGGTGCGCGGGCAGGGCGAGCATCGGGTCGAGGCGCTCAGGCTGGCGGATGCGTTCCGCGCCCGTGTGATCGACGCCACCACCGAGAGCTTTGTGTTCGAGATCACAGGCAATACGGACAAGATCAATCAATATATCGATCTGATGCGCCCGCTCGGCCTCGTCGAGGTGTCGCGCACGGGTGTTGCCGCGATAGGTCGCGGGCCTGAAGGGATGTGAGCCATGTTGGCGCGCGACTGGTACTACAACGAGCGGAACCGGATGGGGATCGAGCCCGCTGTGGCCTCGATCTACGACAACCATGACGATGCCGATCTGCGCGCGCGCGCCGCGCTGAAGATGCTCGGGGTCCAGCGCGGCTGGCGCATCGCCGATATCGGCTGCGGCAACGGCGTGCTCGCCACCGAAGCGGCGTTGATGGGGGCCGACGTCGACGCCATCGACATTTCCCCGGCCATGCTGGCGCTCGCCGAGATCTACGCCCGCGACCGCAAGGCGCCTGTGCGCACCCAATCCGCCGGCCTGCTCAGCTTCGCCTACCGGCCCGAGTCTTACGATCTCATCGTCAGCGAGTTCACGCTGCACCATCTGCCGGATTTCTGGAAGGCGGTGGCAATGTCGCGGATTTTTCGCGCGCTCAAGCCCGGGGCGACATTTTATCTCCGCGACATCGTTTACTCATCGATGCCCGACGCGATCGAGCGTGACGTCGAGCAATGGGCCGACTTCCAGATCAAGAACCACGATTTCTCCCGCGAGGGCGTGGTGACTCACATGCGCGATGAATATTCCACCTTCGGCTGGGTGATGGAGCGGATGCTGACCGACGTCGGCTTCACCCTGGTCGCGGCCGACTACCACGCGCCGATGCACGGCACGTATCTGCTGCGGAAACCGAAAGCCGGCGAGCAAGGCTAGACCAGAACAACAAACAGGGCTGCGAGACAAAGCAGAACCGGAAACAACAATGAAGCCGGCCGACATCCTCATCGCCGTCATGGTGGCGATCATCTGGGGGCTTGCCTTCGTGGCGAGCCGGATCGCGCTCGACGAGCTGTCGCCGGAGTTGATGACGGCGTTACGCTTCACCATCGCCGCGGTGCCGTGCCTGTTCATTTCCAAGCCGAAGGTCGCCTGGTCACTGCTGATCGCGATCAGCTTCACGCTGTTCCTCGGCCAGTTCCTGTCTCAGGCCTATGGTATCGCCCACGGCGTGCCGGTGGGTTTGACCTCCGTCGTGGTGCAGAGCCAGGCGCTGTTCACGATCGGCTTTGCCGCGCTCGCGTTCGGTGAGCGGCCGACGCCGGTGCAGACTCTGGGGATCGTCGTTGCCGCGGCGGGCCTTTTGATGATCTGCGGCACCGTCGGCTATGATTTCAGCGTCGGCGCCTTCGCGGTTCTGATGGTCTCGCCGCTCAGCTTCGCCATCGGCAATCTGTTGCTGCGCGGCGCCCGCGGCGTGCCGATGTTCGATCTCTTCGCCTGGCTCTGTCTCGCCTCGGCCGTGCCGCTGTTCGTGCTGGCGCTGATCGCCAACGGTCCGGCGCCGACCTGGACGTCGCTGACGCACATGTCGCTCACATCGGCGCTCTGCATGCTGATGCTCGGCGGCATTTCCACCAGCATCGCCTATTGGCTATGGGGCCGCCTCTTGCGCGACTATCCGGCTGCACAAGTGGTGCCGTTCGCACTGCTGGTGCCGTTCGTGGGCTCGGCGGCCTCCAGCATCGTGTTCGGCGAACGGTTCGGGCCGCTGCGCCTCGCCGGCATGCTGACCGTGATCTTTGGGATCGCCGTGATGGTGCTGGCGAAGCGCCCGCAAGTTCTACCGAAGACTGCGTGAGGGTGATGATGACCTACTCGCTGCTCTACGCCTTCCTCGTCTTCATGGTCGTGATGTATTTCACGCCCGGGCCGAACAACATCATGCTGCTGTCCTCCGGCCTGACCTACGGCTTCCGGCGCACCGTCCCGCACATCGTCGGCATCGTGCTCGGTTTCGCCTTCATGGTCGCCGCGGTCGGCCTCGGGCTCGGCTCCGTGTTCCTGGCCTATCCGATCCTCCAGACCATCCTGAAATATGCCGGTGCCGCCTATCTGATCTATCTCGCCGCTGTGATCGCCATGGCCGGTCCGGCCAAGCCGGGCGAGGAGAATGGCCGCGGCCCCATGACCTTCTGGGGCGCGGCCATGTTCCAGTGGATCAATGCCAAGGGTTGGGTGATCGTGATCGGCACCATCACTGCCTATGCGGCGATCGCCCAATTCCCGCTCAACATCGCCATTCAGACCGTGATCAGCCTCGTCGTCGGCACGGTCTCGACGGTAGTCTGGGCGCTATTCGGTACCGCATTGCGGCCGGTTCTGACTTCCGAGCGGCTGGTCCGCGCCTTCAACATCCTGATGGCGATCCTGCTGCTGGCCTCCCTCTACCCCGTTTTCATGGATGCATGATGTCGCGGATTTCCATGCAGAAACGGGTTTCCCTCAGGGCTGAAAATGCTCTAGACAGCCCCCGAAATCCGCAAATTTCACCCTTCGGACACTGACCATTGGCCGATTTCGGCCCTGAACGAGGAAACGACCTATGCGTGTTTATTACGATCGCGACGCCGACCTGAACCTGATCAAGGGCAAGAAGGTCGCCATCGTCGGCTACGGCAGCCAGGGTCACGCCCATGCGCTCAACCTGAAGGATTCCGGCGTAAAGGAAGTCGCCATTGCGCTGCGCAAGGGTTCGGCTTCGGCGAAGAAGGCGGAAGCCGCCGGCTTCAAGGTGCTGGAAGTTGCGGAAGCTGCCAAATGGGCCGACCTCGTCATGATGCTGACCCCGGACGAGCTCCAGGGCGACATCTACCGCGAGCACCTGCACGACAACATGAAGAAGGGCGCTGCCCTGGTGTTCGCGCACGGCCTCAACGTTCACTTCAACCTGCTCGATCCGCGTGCCGACCTCGACGTGCTGATGATCGCGCCGAAGGGCCCCGGCCACACCGTGCGCTCGGAATATCAGCGCGGCGGCGGCGTGCCCTGCCTGATCGCAATTGCGAAGGACGTCTCGGGCAACGCCCACGACCTCGGCCTGTCCTACGCCTCCGCCATCGGCGGCGGCCGCGCCGGCATCATCGAGACCACGTTCAAGGAAGAGTGCGAGACCGACCTGTTCGGCGAGCAGGTGGTGCTCTGCGGTGGCCTGGTCGAGCTGATCAAGGGCGGCTACGAGACCCTGGTCGAAGCCGGCTATGCGCCGGAGATGGCCTATTTCGAGTGCCTGCACGAAGTGAAGCTGATCGTCGACCTGATCTATGAAGGCGGCATCGCCAACATGAACTACTCGATCTCCAACACCGCCGAGTACGGCGAGTACGTCACCGGCCCGCGCATCATCACCGACGAGACCAAGAAGGAGATGCGCAAGGTTCTGGCCGACATCCAGGGCGGCAAGTTCGCCCGCGACTGGATGCTCGAGAACAAGGTCAACCAGACCTCGTTCAAGGCGACCCGTGCCAAGCTCGCCGCGCACCCGATCGAGGAAGTCGGCGCGAAGCTGCGCGACATGATGCCCTGGATCAAGAAGGGCGCGCTGGTCGACAAGAGCAAGAACTGACGTCTGCGCCGTCATTCCGGGTTCGCGCTCAGCGCGCGCCCCGGAATGACGAGCGAAATTCAAGCTTCGCTCGCCAAGCCAAATCTTGGACCTTGGCGGCTATGGTCGAGCGAGATCGCAAACAGCGGTCTCGCTCTTTTCGTCTCGGCGAGACATCGCTCGCTCATTCTTTCCGCGGCCTGAAGCGCAGTTGAGCGGCTCGGCTCCTGCCAAATACGGCGTCGCATCAGCCCGCCGGGACGGTCTGCCCACGCGGATCGCGGGCCATCGCAATCATGCGCAGCGCCAGCACGATGAGCAGCGGAAGCAGGAAGGCGGCATAGAGCGGCATCGTCGGCACGCGCTTGCCGAACGAGATCATGAACTGGAGCCAGAGGTAATAGCCGCCCACAAGGTGCAGGGCCCGCCAGGCGCGCGGGCCGATCAGTGCGGCGGTGCGGTCGAACGATGTCGCGCCCATTACGATGATGAAGCCGTAGCCGATGCCGCCGAAGACGTAGGAGGCTGCCGAGGTGGCCTCGGCAAATCCGGCCGGATCCATCCCGGCAAACGTCATGATCGCCACCGCGTGGATGGCGTGGGAGGCCGCGAAGCTGAGGCCCAGATAGCGACGGTTGCGCTTCTGCCAGCGCGTCCAGGCATTGGGCCACAGCCGCGCCAGCGCCGCGGCGCTGAAGGCGAGGCAGAACAACAGGAGCGAGCTTCGCGCCGTGAAGCGGATCACCGTGCGAACGCCCTCGACCTCGAACTGCCGCATCGAGGCGATCCATAGGCTGAGTGCGACGAGGCTCACGCAGAGAACGGCCAGCAGGCGCCAGCCTTCGAGCCAGCTTCGACGTTCGGACATGGCGACCTCCCTCTCTATGTAATCATCGATTACATTTGGCGTGAATGCGCCGTCAACGGTGTAATCATTGCTTACATTCACGTTCGGGTGAGGCTAGAAGGATCCATGCCTGTTCGTCAGCCGTCCAAGCCGCGCGTCCGCCGCCCTGCCACGGAAGCCCGGCCGTACCATCACGGCGACCTCCGCCGCGTGTTGATCGATGCTGCGCTGCAACTCGCAGCGGAAGGCGCCGAAGTCTCGGTGCGGGAGGCCGCGCGCCGAGCCGCGGTGTCGCCGGGGGCGCCGTTCCGACACTTTCCCAACCGCGATGCGCTCATGGCAGCCGCGGCCGAGGAGGCACAGCGGCGCTTTCGCGCCGAGATCGATGCGGCGCTGCGCGAGGCTCCGGCCGCCGACCCGCTCGCCCGCTTCCGCGCCTTCGGTCTCGCCTATTTGCGTTGGGCCATGCGCAATCCCGCGCATTTCGAGATCATCTCGACCGGGCGCTATTTTGCTCATGGCAGCTCGCCGGACCTGACACGAGACAACGCCGAGTTGATCGCGCTAACGGAGCAGATGCTGGTCGACGCGGCAGAGCAAGGCCTGCTGCGGTCGGCCGACCTCAAGCGTATCCAGGTCGCCGGGCGCGCCCTCGTCTACGGTTTCGCTCGGATGAATCTCGACGGCCATTTCCCGCGCTGGGGCGTCGGGGAGGGCGAGATCGAGCGGATGGCGGAGGGGGTGATCGACCTGTTCATCGCAGGTATCGCAAAGCCCTAGCGGGCCAGCGGCTCTGGTCGCTGCCGTACGGCGCAGCCCGCTAACATTAAGCGAAGGTCGGACCGCGCCACGCGTTGCCTCTCCTTGACCATTCCGTTACAATTTTATGACACGGTGCAGGCTTCCGGCTGCTCCGGACGCCCTGGCTGTTTTTAGGTCGGCCAGCCAGGCTTGGCATCACCGCGCCGGACCAGAAGTTGCGTGTCGTCGATGGCGTCCGCGCCCAATCCAGGTCCTTCTGCCACGACGGCCGTGCTGGCGAGTGTCGCCGCGCTCGGCATCTGGCGGCTGCTCGCGGTTGCAGCGCCGCATCTGGCGGCACTCGCCCTGATGTACGAGACCGAGACCGATTTCGGCTCGCGCCTGTCCTTCGCGCTGGCCTGGGGCATCCTCAACTTCTTCTGGATCATGCTGCTGCGTCGTCCCGCGCTGTCGGGTGCGCTGTCGCTGACCATGGTGGTCGTGCTGGTGCTGCTGTCGCGGCTCAAGCACGACGTCGTGCAGATGACGGTCAACTTCATCGACCTGATGATGATCGACCGCGACTCCGTCGCGTTCCTGTTCACGATCTTCCCGAACTTACGCTGGTCGGTGATCCTGGCCGGTCTGGTCACGCTGCCGCTGATGTATGCGCTGTGGTGGCTCGATCCGTTCCGCATCCGCCGCCTGCCGGCGCTCGCCTGCAAGCTCGCCTGCCTTGCCGCCCTGGTCTGCTATTCGCTCTATCACCCGGACGAGGCCTGGCGCGGCTATTACGACGACGGCTATCTCTCGAAATTCTTCCGCTCGGGCGTCACGGCCGTCTCCGATTTTGCGCAATACGGCTTCATGGAGGCGTCTGCTTCGACCGGCGAGCGGCTCAACATGCCGCTGGTCGATGCCTGCCACCCGGCTGGCCGCCGGCCCAACATCATCATGATCCATGATGAATCGAGCTTCGACATCCGCGCCGCCCAGGGCATCAAGGTGCCGCCGCGCTATGGCGACTATTTCAAATCGTGGGACGGCAAGCAGCGCACGTTCCTCGCCGAGAGCAATGGCGGGCCGAGCTGGTTCACTGAGTATAACGTGCTCGCAGGGCTTTCCTCGCGTTCATTCGGCCGCTTCGCCTATTTCGTCACCCGCATCGCCTCGAACCGGGTCGAGCGCGGCCTGCCGCTGGCGCTGCGCCGCTGCGGCTATGACACGCTGTCGCTCTATCCCGCCCATGGCGGCTTCATGGGCGCGCGCAGCTTCCAGATGACGACGGGAATCGAGCGCTTCCTCGATTCCAAGGATCTGGGCGCCAAGGGTGTCGAGCCCGACAGCTTCTTCTACGACAAGGCGCTTCAGCTGATCGGCCAGCAGCCGCCGAACAAGCCGCTGTTCGCCTTCATCTATCTCGGTGCCAACCACTTCCCCTGGGAGACCCGCTTCCGTCCCGATCTGCTGCCGAATTGGCGCGCGCCGGGCAATGTGCCGTCCATCGATGAATATCTGCGCCGCCAGACCATGAGCGCAGAGCAGTACAAGGCGTTCGTTGCCGGTTTGAAGAGGACCTTTCCCGGCGAGCCATTCCTGATCGTTCGCTACGGCGATCATCAGCCGGAGTTTGCGGCTGCTATCCTGGAGCCCGGGCTCGACGAGGGCGCGATCGGCAAGAAGCTCGACGCCTACGATGCGCGCCTCTACGCGACCTATTACGCCATCGACGCCATCAATTTCGAGCCGGTTGGAAGTCAGGCCGTGATGGACACGATCGATGGTCCCTATCTGCCGCTGGTGGTTCAGGAAGCCGCCGGCATCCCGCTCGACCCGTCCTTTGCCGAGCAGAAGGAGATCATGCTCCGCTGCAAAGGCATCTTCTACGGATGCAAGGATGGCGCCGAGGCGCGGCGGCTGAACCGGCTGCTGATCGACGCGGGGATGATCCGGGGGCTGTAGCCCTTACCGTCATCCTGAGAATCCGTAGGGTGGCCAAAGCGACTTGTCCGCCGTAGCTCGGAGAGCGAAGGCGGAAGCGTGCCCACCACCTCTCACACTCAGAGACCGTGGGCGCGGCGCTTACGCGCCTTTGCCCACCCTACGAAGTCTCACCTTATCGCCCGCCCACCTTCTCCCACAGCCACCTCGCCACCGCATCCGGTGATGAATTCGCATCATTGCCGCTGGTGCGCAGGTTCGCCTCGCGCATGGTGGCGATGTCGATCTTGCCGAGCAATGGCTTGAGCGCCGCCTGCAGTCGCGCGTCTCCGGCGCGCTTCGGCGCGAGCAGCAGGATCGCGTCGTAGGGCGGGATCGCGTGTTTGGGATCGTCGAGCGCTGTGAGCTCGTATTTGGCGATCAGACCGTCGCTGGTGTAGCCAGCGATGACGTCGACCTCGCCGCTGGCGACGGCCGCATACATGAAGTCCGGCTGCATCTGGCGCTGGGCGCGGAACTGCAGCCCATAGGCCTTTTGCAGGGCAGCCCATTCGGGCCGCGAGAAGAACTCGTAGTCGCCGGCAATCGACAGCGTGGCCGAATGTGCGGCGAGATCGGCGACGGTTCGGATGCCGAGCGCATCGGCGCGTCGTCTTGGCATCACCAGCGCATAGGCGTTCTCGAAGCCGAGCTCGCCGAGCAGGGTGATGTCGTCCTTGGCGAGCGCCGTCTTCAATTCCGCCACCAGTTCTGCGCGCGGCTTGATGTCGGTGCGATGCAGCTGGTTGGCCCAGAGCGTGCCGGAATAGTCGACATAGAGATCGATGTCGCCGGCCTTCAGCGCCCCGAAGATCACACTGGAGCCGAGGCCGGAGCGTGCGGCCGCCGAGAGGCCCGCCGCCTCGAGGCGGTCCCTCATCAATGCCGACAGGACATATTGCTCGGCGAAGGTCTTGGCGCCGACCACGTAGCCTGACGACGAGCGCCCCATGGTCGGCACCAGCGTTGCTGCAACCAGCGCCGCGATTCCGAGCGCCCCGAGACCGCTGCGCACACGGCTGCGGCGGCGCAGGCCGCTCTCGATCAGCCCAAGCAACTGGTCGACTGCGAGCGCGAGGAGAGCGGAAGCCACGCAGCCGAACAGCACGAAGACCCAGTTCTGGGTCTGGAGGCCGGCAAAGATGTAATTGCCGAGACTGGTCTGCCCGATCGGCGTCGACAGCGTCGCGGTGCCGATCACCCACACCGCCGCGGTGCGGATGCCGGCCATCATCACCGGTAGCGCGAGCGGCAGCTCGACGATCAGCAGCGATTGCCGCGCGGTCATGCCGACGCCCTCGGCAGCCTCGATCAGCGCGGGATCGATGCCGTTGAGGCCGGTGATGCCGTTGCGCAGCACCGGCAGCATCGAATAGAGCGCCAGTGCCAGCATCGCCGGCAGGAAGCCGAACGCGGAGAAAGATACGCCGAACCAGGCCAGCGTGACGGAAGCAGCCAGCAGCAGCAGCGGATAGAACAGCGCGAGCAGCGCCAGCCCGGGTACGGTCTGCACGATGCTGGCCAACGCGAGCAGGATGCCGCGTGGCGCCGGACGGTTGCGCGTCAGGATCGCCAGCGGCAGGCTCACGGCGAGGCCAAGCGCGAGGGCGGCGAGGCTCACCCGCACATGGTTGCCGAGGTAGTCCGGCAGATGCGACAGCGCCTCGCCCCAGCGCGGATCGGTGAAGAGGCTCATGCCGCACCGCCCATCGGCAGCAACGCATTCAGCCGCTCGACCTGGCGCCGCGGGGTACGCAACAGCTCGAGCACGTAATCGTCGCTGCTGCTCGAGAGCTCCGCAGCCGTACCCTGTGCGAGCAATCGTCCCCCGCGCATCACTGCGATGCGGTCGGCGAGCAGGATCGCCTCGGTCATGTCATGGGTGATCATCACGGTGGTCAGGCCGAGCTTGCGGTGCAGCGCGCGATAATCGTCACCGAGCGCATCGCGGGTGAGGGGATCGAGCGCGCCGAACGGCTCGTCCATCAGCACGATGCGGGGCCTTGCCGCGAGCGCCCGCGCCACGCCGACGCGCTGGCGCTCGCCGCCGGAGAGCGCCTCGGGCAGCCGGTCGCGATGCGTTGCGCGGTCGAGCTGCACGAGCTCCAGCAGCTCGTCGACGCGGCCTGCAACGGCCGCAGCCGGCTCGCCGAGCAGCTTCGGCGTGATGCCGATATTGTCGGCGACGCTCAGATGCGGAAACAACCCGGCGCTCTGGAAGACGTAGCCGACCCGGCGCCGAAGCGCGACCGGATCGACATTCCGCACGTCCTCGCCTTCGACGGTGATGGTGCCGCTATCGGCCTCGATCAGCCGGTTGGCGAGCCGCAGCAGCGTGGTCTTGCCCGAGCCCGAGCCGCCGACGACGGCCACAAACTCACCCTCGGCGATGTCGAGCGACACGTTATCGACGGCTGCAAGGGAGCCGAAGCGCTTGGTGACGTGCTGGTAGCTGATCGCCAGCTTGGAAGACATCGTGGGAGAGCTCTCTTTTCTCTTACCCTCCTCGAGGGGGAGGGTCGATCGCGCGTAGCGCGAGCGGGGTGGGGTGATCTGTCGACGCGGGCAGTATTCGACGCGGAGAAACCGTCACCCCACCCCGGTTCGCATTCCGCTTCGCTTCATGCGCACCGACCCTCCCCCTCCAGGGGAGGGTGAGAGCACGGCAAGTCCCCATGCGTAGCACGCTTGGCGGCTTGATTGAACTTGGCCGCACGAGCGGCTAAGGCATCGGCCTGAGTTGGAGGAAGCACATGACGACGCCCACGGCAGTGGCGCTGGAAGATGCCAAGGTTGCGTTCCGGCTGGGGGACGGCCGGGTCTATACGGCGGTGGAGAAGGCCCATCTCGCAGTGGCACAGGGCGAGTTTGTCGCCATTGTCGGGCCCACAGGGTGCGGAAAATCGACGCTGCTCAACGTCGCGGCGGGCCTGCTCAAGCCCGCCGCGGGCAGCGTCAGGATTTTCGACCAGCCATTGGCGGGGCTGAATCGGGATGCCGGCTATTTGTTCCAGGCTGATGCGCTGTTCCCCTGGAAGACTGCGCTCGACAATGTCGCGATCGGACTCGAGGTCAAGGGCACGCCGCGCACGGAGGCCTTGTCGCAGGCGCAGAAATGGCTGACCGCCGTCGGCCTCGGCGCCTTCGCGAACCGCTATCCGCACATGCTTTCGGGCGGCCAGCGCAAGCGCGTGGCGCTGGCGCAGGTGCTGATCCGCGATCCGAAGATCCTGTTGATGGATGAGCCGTTCGGGCCGCTCGATGCGCAGACGCGCCAGGTCATGGGCAATCTGCTGCTCGATCTGTGGAGTGCCGACCGCAAGGCCGTGCTGTTCGTCACCCACGATCTCGAAGAAGCCATCGCGCTCGCCGACCGCGTCGTGATCATGTCGGCGGGGCCGTCCTCGCGCATCATCGGTGACTGGCGCGTCGGCCTGGCCCGCCCGCGCGACATCTTCGAGGTGCGCCTCGACAAGGAATTCCATGCGCTCCATCGCGAGATCTGGAGCGTGCTGAAGGACGAGGTGATGAAGGGGTACGCACAGTCCACTCAGGCGGCGGAGGTGGTCTGATGTCGCGCACGACGCTGTTTGCGCTGCAGATCCTGGTCGCTGTCGTCGGCCTGGTGCTGTGGCAGGTGCTGTCGACCGTTCCCGTGTTCGGCAAGATCCTGCTGCCGCCGTTCTTCTTTTCCAACCCGTTGGACGTGTTCAGCCAGATCGTGAAATGGTTCGCCTCCGGCGTGATCTGGAAGCACCTCGGCATCACGCTCGCGGAATCGATCCTCGCCTTCGTGATCGGATCGCTTGGCGGCGTCCTGGTCGGCTTCTGGTTCGCGCGCCAGCCGCTGGTCGCCGCGGTGTTCGACCCCTATGTGAAGATGGTCAACGCCCTGCCGCGTGTCGTGCTGGCGCCGATCTTCGCGCTGTGGCTCGGGCTCGGCATCTGGTCCAAGGTCGCGCTCGGCGTCACCCTGGTGTTCTTCATTGTCTTCTTCAACGTCTATCAGGGCGTCAAGGAGGTCAGCCGGACCGTGCTCGACAACGGCCGCATGCTCGGCATGAGCGAGCGGCAGCTGATGCAGCATGTCTATTGGCCGTCGGCGCTGTCGTGGATGTTCTCGTCGCTTCATACCTCCGTCGGCTTCGCCGTGGTCGGCGCGGTGGTCGGCGAATATCTGGGATCGGCGGCCGGGCTCGGCTATCTGATCCAGCAGGCCGAGGGCATCTTCGATGTCGCCGGCGTGTTCGCCGGCATGTTCGTGCTGTCGGCCTTCGTCATCCTGATCGACTTCGGCGTCACCTTGGTGGAGCGGCGCCTCCTGGTGTGGCGGCCGGCCGCGTCGGACGGGCGGGGGTAGGAAGCAGGTCTATTTTGATCGCGTCGATGCGATCGCGGACGTGTGTTGGGCACCGCTATTGCGCCGAGGGGCTGATGGCCAGCCCGCTCAGGCGGAGCTTCTCAAGCCAGGCCCGCTGCTCTATGGTGCCGGCGGCCGAACGGAGGAAACCAATGAAGAACACGATTGCCAGGCTCGCCGGCGCACTGCTCGCGCTGACGCTCACCACCTCGCTTGCCGCGGCGCAAAGCAAGGTCACCATCGCGGTCGGCGGCGGCTCCTGCCTGTGCTATCTGCCGACGGTATTGGCCAAGCAGCTCGGCGAATACGAGAAGGCCGGCGTCAGTGTCGAGCTCGTCGACCTCAAGGGCGGCTCGGATGCGCTCAAAGCCGTGCTCGGCGGCAGCGCCGACGTGGTCTCCGGCTATTTCGACCATTGCGTCAATCTCGCCGCCAAGAAGCAGGAGCTGCAATCCTTCGTGGTCTATGACCGCTATCCCGGCCTCGTCCTGGTGGTCGCGCCCTCGCGCACCAACGACATCAAGTCGGTCAAGGATCTCGCCGGCAAGAAGGTCGGCGTCAGTGCGCCCGGCTCCTCCACCGACTTCTTCCTGAAATACATGCTCAAGAAGAACGGGCTCGATCCCACCAGCGTCGCCGTGATCGGGGTGGGCCTCGGCGCCACTGCGGTGGCCGCAATGGAGCAGGGCCAGATCGACGCGGCAGTGATGCTCGATCCGTCCGTGACCGTGCTGCAGGGCAGCCACAAGGATCTGCGTATCCTCTCGGACACCCGTACCCAGAAGGATACGCTGGAGACGTTCGGCGGCGAATATCCGGGCGGCGCGCTGTATTCGACCGTGGCCTGGATCAACGGCCATGAGAAGGAGGCGCAGGCGCTCACCAATGCGATCCTCGCCACGCTCGCCTGGATCCATTCGCATACGCCGGAGGAGATCATGGCGAAGATGCCCGAGCAGACCGTCGGCAAGAACAAGGATCTCTATCTTGCCGCACTGAAGAATACGATCCCGATGTATTCCGAGACCGGCAAGATGGACCCGAAGGGTGCCGACGCCGTGCTTGCAGTGTTCAGCGTCGGCTCGCCCGAGGTGGCGAACGCCAAGATCGACGTCAGCAAGACCTTCACCAACAAATTCGTCGAGCAGGCCAAGAAGACCACCGGGAGCGTCAAATAGCCGACGCGAAGGCGTGGTAACCGACCCGTCATGAAGTCTCCGGTCATTCATCGCGTCGCGACGCTCGATCTTGCCGTGCGGCCGATCGTCTGGCCGTTCGCCGAGGAGCGCCGCGCCGAGATCGCGGCGCATTTCGCCGAGAAGCAGCGCGAGCGGCCGAAGATCTGGAACGGCCGCATCCTGCTCGGGCGCGACGCTGTGTTCAGCGACGGTTACCTGAGGGCGACCTATTTCGAGACCGATTTCGCAAGCTTTCTCGCCTGGCGCGACTGGGGCTTTCCCGACAAGGCCGTGTTCAACGGCTTTGGCATGGGCGCGTTGCGCGCCTCCGACGGCACCTTCATCATGGGCGAGATGGCGCCCCACACCGCCAATGCGGGCCGCATCTATTTCCCCTCGGGAACGCCTGATCTCGACGACGTCAGGGACGGCGCGCTCGACATCCCCGGCAGCGTCGTCCGCGAGCTCGGCGAGGAGACCGGCCTGACCGCGGCCGATTATCGGATCCAGCCCGGCTGGCATTGCGTGGTTACCGGCCCCACGATCGCAATGTTGCAGGTCATCAACCTGGACATGCCGGGCGATGCGGCCCGCGCCAGGATCGAAGCCAACCTTGCGCGCGAGATCGAGCCGGAGCTGTCCGCCATTCATCTCGTGCGCGGGACCAGCGATCTCAGGCCGTCCATGCCGCGATTTGTCACGGCCTTCGTCGAGCAGCAGTTCGCAGCGCGCTGATGCGCGAGGCTTGACATCGCCGCGCGCAGCCCATGTGATGGGCCGAAGAATTGCACCAAGAATGCAATGCACAAATCGTCCAGGGAGGTTTTGATGCGCCTGCGCATGGCTGCCCGCTTGGTACGTGGGCTGTTGGTCGCGATATCAGCGACGGGCTTGGCGGTGTCTGCCGCGGCCCAAGACAAGGCTCAAGAGAAAAAGCTCAAGATCGGCGTCATCTACGATCTGACCGGCCCGCTCGCCGGCGGCGGTTCGGAGCTGCAATATACCGGCGCAAGGATCATGCTGGATCAGTACAGCGCGAAAGACGTCGAAGGCTACAAGATCGAGGCGATCTATGCCGATGCTCAGAGCAAGCCGGATATCGCCATCAATGAAGCGATCCGTTTGATCGAGCAGGAAAAGGTCGACATGCTGCTCGGCTTCTTCTCCTCGGCGCAATGCGTGCCGGTGGCAGCGCGGGTCGAGCAGCTGAAGAAGTTCATGTGGATCACGACCTGCATTTCGTCGGCAGTGCTGGAGAACAAGAACTACAAATACGTGTTTCGACCGCAGGCCTCCGGCGACCAGTTCGGCATGATGACGATGGACTTCATCGCGCAGAACGCGAAGGAAAAGCTGGGCAAGGACCCGAAGGACCTGCGGGTCGCCATCATCCACGAGGACGGCGCCTACGGCGTCGACGTTGCCAAAGGCAACGAGGCCGGTGCCAAGAAGGCCGGCTTCAACATCGTGCTCAGAGAGGGCTATTCGGCGACGGCCCCGGATCTGTCTGCGTTGGTCACCAAGCTGAAGCGGGCCAAGCCGGATGTGGTGTTCCATACCGGCTATAATCCCGACATCACCCTGTTGCTCCGGCAAGCCCGCGAACAAGGGCTGAAGTTCGGCGCACTGGTAGGACATGGCGCCGGCTACGGGGTCTATGAGAAGCTGAAGGAAGGCCTGGGCGCCGACGTAAACTATGTCTTCAACACCGATCCGATCTCGATCTGGCTCGCCAACCAGAAGAGCATGGATCCGAAGCTGCCGCCGATCATCAAGGCGGTCGGCGAGGAGTTCGACAAGCGCAAGCCGGGTGTCGCCATCCGTTCGGCCCATGTCGGCATGGCTGCGTCCAACACCTATTTGTTCCTGAACGACGTGCTGCCGCGAGCGATCAAGAAATATGGCGGCGTAGATCCCGATTCCCTGCGCAAGGCAGCACTGGACACCGACATACCCGAAGGCGGCACCATGCTCGGCTTCGGCGTCAAATTCCACGGCGAGGGCTCGCCAATGGCCGGCCAGAACGAGCGCTCGTTCCCGGTCGTGATCCAATACGTCGACGACAAGTCCTATGTGGTGTGGCCCAAGAGCCAGGCGCAGCGCGAGGCCGTGCTGCCGCTGCCCAAGGGCACCACCTACAGCAACCAATAGCGGGGTTCTGCGGTGTTGGAAGTCAGCGGATTGGTGAAGCGGTTTGGCGGCTTCACCGCCGTGAACAACGTCTCGTTCCGGGTCGATCAGGGCGAGATCCTCGGCCTGATCGGCCCCAACGGCTCGGGCAAGAGCACGATCTTCAACATGCTGTCCGGCACGCTGGCGCCGACCTCCGGATCGATCCTGTTCGCCGGGCACGAGATTGCGGGTCTTGCGCCGCACCGGATCATCAACAGCGGCATCGGGCGGACTTTCCAGATCCCGCGGCCGTTCCGCCGCCTCAGCATTTTCGAGAACGTCGCGCTTGCCGGCTTCTACGGCCAGGGCCGCCACAGCCGCGCCAAGGCGGAGGAGGCGGCCGAGCGGTCGCTGGCGATGGTCGGCCTGCCGACCGATCGCCATGCTAGTGTCGATGGGCTTGGCGCAGCGGGGCTGAAGAAGCTGGAGCTGGCGAAGGCGCTCGCCACCGCGCCAAAGCTATTGCTCGCCGACGAGAGCCTCGGCGGTCTCGACGAGGCCGAGATGGACCAGGCTGCGGACATGCTGCGCAACATCCGCGACGAGCTCGGCATCACCATCATCTGGGTCGAGCACATCATGGGCGTCCTGATGCGCGTGGTTGACCGCGTCATGGTGCTCGATCACGGCGAGAAGATCTCGGAAGGCCTGCCGAGCGCGGTCGCGGGCGATCCGCGCGTCATCGAGGTCTATCTCGGCACCGACGCCGAGACCACGCAGGCCGCGGCCGCCGAAGCGCGCCGCCGCGCAGGGGGCTAGGCGATGCTGGAGCTTCGCGGCGTCAATGCCGGCTATGGCACCTTCCAGGCGCTGTTCGACGTCAACCTCGACGTGAAGGCCGGCGAAGCCGTCGGCGTCATCGGCCCCAACGGCGCCGGCAAGACCACCCTGATGCGCGTCATCTCCGGCCTGATCCGCCCCTCGCGCGGATCGATCAGGATGGAGGGCGTCGACCTCGTCGCGACACCGTCGCACAAGATCGTCAGCCTCGGCATTGCGCATGTGCCGGAGAACCGGCGGCTGTTTCCGCAGCTCACGGTCGACGACAATCTCAAGATGGGCGCCTTCATGAAGGAGGCGCGGGACCACTACGCCGAGCGGCTGGAGGTGGTGTTCGACCTGTTCCCCCGCCTGAAGGAACGCCGTCACCAGATGGCCGGAACCATGTCCGGCGGCGAGCAGCAGATGTGCGCCATCGGCCGCGCGATGATGTCCAATCCGAAACTGTTGCTGCTCGACGAACCCTCGGCGGGGCTCGCGCCGGTGGTGGTGCAGCAGGTGTTCGAGTTGGTGAAGCGGATCCGCGCCAGCGGGCTGACGGTGCTGATCGTCGAGCAGAACGTGCAGCAGGTGCTGAAGGTGGTCGATCGCGCCTATCTGATCGAGGCGGGCACGATCCGCGCGTCCGGCACCTCGGCCGAGATGCTGGCGAGCGACACGGTCAAGGAAGCTTATCTCGGGGTGTGAGGGGCATGCAGGCGTTCCTGGACGTATTCGACATCTACCTGCTGGAGGCCGTCATCAACGGCATCCTGCTCGGCGGCGTGCTGGCGCTGCTCGCGCTCGGGCTCAACCTGATCTTCGGCGTCATCGACGTGACCTGGATCTGCTACGCCGAGCTCGTCATGATCGGCATGTACGGCATGTATTTCATGGTGCAGTATTACGGCGTCAGCTATTTCGTCGCCGCCCCGCTCACTATCCTGCTGGTCGCCGTGCTTGGTGCGGCGCTGCACTACCTCGTCATCGCGCCGCTGCTGACCGCGCCACCGATCAACCAGCTGCTCGCGACCGGCGGGGTGCTGTTCGTGCTGCAGAGCTTTGCCACCGTTGCCTTCGGCATCGACTTCCGAAATCTCGGCATCCGCCTGCCGGTGCTCGCCTTCGGCGACATGAATTTCAGCTACGCACGACTGCTTTCGTTCGCCGCCGCGCTGGTCGGCATGGTCGCGGTCTATCTGTTCATGACGCGCACCTTCACCGGCACTGCGATCCGCGCCATCTCACAGGACCGCCAGATCATGGCGCTGATGGGCGTCGACACTAAGCGGATCTACTTGATCACGTCGGCGCTCGGCGGCGCGCTCGCCGGCCTCGCCGCCTGCCTCCTGGTGCTGCAATACGACGTGCATCCCTTCGTCGGTCTGTCCTTCGGGCCAATCACCTTCCTGATCTGCGTGCTCGGCGGCCTCGGCAATTTCATCGGCGGCTTCATCGCCGCCTTCGTGTTCGCCGAGATCATCTCGCTCGGGGGCCTGTTCTCCGACCTCGAATGGGGCTATGTGCTGGCCTTCGCGTTCTTCATCGTCATGATGTTCATCCGGCCCGCGGGCCTGCTTGCGAGGCGCCGATGATGGGGCAGGGGCGGCTTGCTGCATGGGGCGTGGGGCTGGCGGCGCTGGTCGCGCTGCCCTTCGTCTATCGCGATCCCTATCATCTGCACATCCTGGTGCTGATCCTGATCTGGTCGTTCGCCTATACGTCCTGGTCGATGATGGGGAGGTTCGGCCTCGTGTCGCTCGGCCATGGCGGCTTCATGGGGATCGGCGCTTACGTTACGGCGCTGTTGTGGAATCACGCAGGATTGTCGCCCTGGATCGGCATTCCCATCAGCATGGCGGCGGCCGGCGCGCTGGCGATGATCGTCGGCTACCCCTGCTTCCGCTTTCGCATCACCGGGCATTATTTCGTGCTGGTGACGCTGGCGCTGTCAGGCATCGTGCTCCAGGTCATCACCGCGACGCGCGACTATACCGGCGGCTCGCTCGGCTACACCCCGAACCGCGCGTCCGGCAACAGGCTGCTGGCGCTGCAATTCGACGACAAGACCACCTGGTACTTGATCGCGCTTGCGGTCTGGCTGTTCGGCATCGTGGTCTGGCACTGGGTCGACCGCAGCATGGCGCGTTATGCGCTGGAGGCGATCTCCGAGGACGAGGACGCCGCCGCCGCGGCCGGTGTCGACGTCACCGCCGAGAAGCTGAAGATCACGCTGCTCAGCGCGTTGATGACGGCTCTGGCGGGTGCGATCTACTGCCAGTACCAGATGTTCATCACGCCCGACACGGTCAGCGGCATCGCAGTCTCGCTGCAGATGGTGTTCGCCGCGATCGTCGGCGGGCTGTTCGTCTCGCTCGGTCCGACCGTCGGCGCCATCATCACCATCCTGCTGGCGGAAAGCTTGCGCATCGGTTTCGGCACCAAGGCGGTCGGCTGGGACAACCTCGTCTACGGCGTGCTGCTCGTGCTTTTCATCATATTCCTTCCCAAGGGCATCCTTGGTAGCTTGCTTGACCGATTGAAGTTGCAACGCAAGGTGCCCCGCGCTCATGAGCAAAAAGCCGTCCAAGTCGCTCGCCCAGGAGCTTGACCGCTACATCACGCCGTTTCGCTACGATGGCTCGGGCAAGTTTCACCTCAAGGACCACAAGACCGACGAGAAGGGCGATCTCGACAAGGAGAAGGCGCAGGCGATCCTCGATGCCAACAAGAAGCGGCTGATCGCGTTTCAGGAGAAGCTCTACGCGCAGGACCGCTGGTCGCTCCTGATCGTATTCCAGGCGATGGACGCCGGCGGCAAGGATTCTGCCATCAAGGCGATCTTCGAGGGCATCAATCCGCAGGGCTGCGAGGTCACGGCCTTCAAGGCGCCGAGCAGCAAGGAGCTCGACCACGACTTCCTCTGGCGTCATGCGGTCGCGCTGCCCGAGCGCGGCCATATCGGCATCTTCAACCGCTCGCATTACGAGGAATGCCTGGTGACGCGCGTGCATCCCGAGATTCTCGCCAAGCAGAAGCTGCCGCCGAAGCTCGTTACCAAGAACATCTGGAAGGAGCGGTTCGAGGACATCTCCGCCTTCGAGCGCTATCTCTGCCGTAACGGCACCGTGGTGCTGAAGTTCTTCCTCAACCTGTCCAAGGAAGAGCAGCGCGAGCGCTTCCTCGCGCGGCTGGACGATCCGGCCAAGCAGTGGAAGTTCTCCATGGACGACATCAGGGAGCGTGCGCTGTGGCCGCGCTACCAGGCGGTCTACCAGGACATCGTCCGGCACACGGCGACGTCCCATGCGCCCTGGTATGTCGTGCCCGCCGACCACAAATGGTTCGCCCGCGTCGTGATCGGCTCGGTGATCAATGCCGAGCTGGAAAAGCTTGACCTGCGCTTCCCCCGTGCCGACAAGGCCTCGCTGGAGGAGTTCAAGCAGGTGCGCAAGGCGCTGGAGAAAGAAGGCACGGGAGGCAAGAGGCAAGCAAAGTGACAGCCGGCGGGACCACGAACTGCAAGAACGTCAACTTCGCGCTCCAGGGCGGCGGTGCGCACGGCGCCTTCGTGTGGGGCGTGCTCGACCAGGTGCTCGAGGACGGCAGGCTCGCGATCGAGGCGATCAGCGCGACCAGTGCCGGCGCGATGAATGCGGTGGCGATGGCCTCCGGCATGGCGCATGGAGGCGCGGAGGCCGCGCGGGAGAGCCTGCACGCGTTCTGGTACGAAGTGTCGCGCATGGACATGGCGTACGATCTGATGTCGCCGCTGAACCAGTGGATCCAGGCCCTGAAGCTGCCGCCGGAATATCATCCGGTCCACGCCTTCATCCACACGCTGACGCACACGCTGCCGCCGAACCTGCTCAATCCCTTTCATTTCAATCCGCTCCGCGCGCTGCTGCAGCGCGTGATCGATTTCGACCGGCTCAATTCCTCGCCCGAGGCGCCTCAGCTGTTTCTGAACGCCACCAACGTCCGCACCGGCAAGATCAAGGTGTTCCAGAGCCCGCTGCTCACGGCGGACACCGTGCTCGCGTCGGCCTGCCTGCCGCCCTATTTCCAGGCCGTCGAGATCGATGGCGAGCATTACTGGGACGGCGGCTATCTCGGCAATCCCGCGATCTATCCGTTGATCTACCGCAAGGGCAGTCACGACGTCGTCATCGTGCAGGTGACGGCGATCCGGCGCGACGAGCTGCCGGCCAGTGCCGCCGATGTCCTCCACCGCATCAACGAGATCAGCTTCAATTCGTCCTTGATGCGCGAGATGCGCGCGATCGCTTTCGCCACCCGGCTGATCGACGACGGCGAGCTCGACAGCAACAAGCACAGCCGCATGTACATGCATTGGATCGGCAACGACGCGTTGATGTCGCAGCTCGGCACGGCCACGCAGTTTCACCCCGAATGGACCCTGTTGTGCCGCCTGCGCGACGAGGGCCGCGCGGCGGCGCGAAGCTGGCTGGCGCGAAACTTCGACCAGATCGGGAAGGCCTCGACGGTCGACCTGGCGGAGATGTTTCTCTAGGCGACTCGACCAAACTGCGAAAACAACCCCATGCACAGTAGCCGGGCATAGCGGGATCAATGGCTTATCGGCTCCCATCATCCGAGATGCGGATTTTACGAAATCCGGTTGCATCGTCGGGCAAAACAGGGGCATAATGTCACCATGCCCGCTGCCTTCGGAAATCCCTCACTTCGCGCGGAAGCGATTTGCACAGCGGAACTCGGGTCGTCAAATGTGATCGTCAGATCATTGATCCCGCTTGACAGTTTTGCGACGCAGGAGGAGCATCATAGCGGTCGCAAACAAGCGACGCGCAACGTCCACCTCATGAGCAAGGGGAGGTCTATGACACCACCTCCGCAAATCCAGCCGCGTTAATTGCGATGGAGCTCGTTCGGACTATCGCATAGCGGCGGAAACCGCGAACGGCACGCCGGGACAAGGTTTAGCGGGCTGCATCAGTGAGGCAAAGCCCCTACCTTCCCGGCGCTGTATTTTAGTCGTGTCGGATGGCCGTGAAGGCCGCCGCACCAATTTTTTTTGACACCCCGCTCGTCTCAATCCTGCTGGTCGATCCGCAAACGGGTCTTTGCGCGCACTGACGGGACATCAGCTCCCGATCCTGCATTGCGGCAAATGCCAAGAGAATGTCGTCCCAAAGGCCAACTTCCGACACAGGCGGGGGGCGAATAGCGCCGATCCGACATGACGGATGTGCTTCGGCGGGGGCGGTCACGACACCGCGGGCACATTCACTTTTCCAGGGAATCTGCGTGTCGCAAAAGCTTGTCCCGGCGCTTCTCGCCGCTCTTTTCCTTGCAATCTCTTCTCTCTCCTGCGCCCGCGCCGATGCGCCGGCCGCGAACGGTGCCGCGGCGCTATCGCCGGACGAGGCGAAGCGTGCGTTGGACACGCTTCAGGACGACAAGAAGCGCGCGCAGATGATCGATACGCTCCGTGCAATCGCCAACGCGTCTGGTCCGCAACAGGCCGCGCCGCAGCCGAATTCGCCGATCCCGCTTTCGGCCGACGGCCTCGGTGCGCAGCTCATGCTGACGGTCTCGGAGGAGATCGGCGAAATCTCGCGTGAGATCGCCGGCATCGCGCGGACGCTCGCGCACTTTCCGGCGTTCTACTACTGGATCGTGCGCACCGCGAACGATCCCGCGGCTTACAATCTTCTGATCGAGATCGCCTGGAAGCTGGCGCTGGTGCTCGGCTGCGCCCTCTTGGCCGAATGGGTGATCTTCCGCCTGATCCGCCGGCCGGTCGCGTTCCTGGAGGGACGCGTGCCGCAAACCGCGCGCCTGCCGGCACCCGCGTTGCCGCTTGCCGATCCGCCGTCGTCAGTCGCCGACGTTACGCCTGCACCTGAAATGCAGGAGCGACGCCACAGCCTTGCGCGGGTCTGGCAGATCATGCTGCGCCTGCCCTTCGTGCTCGGGCGTTTCGTGCTCGAGCTGCTTCCCGTGCTCGTCTTCGTCGGCGTCGCCACCGCGCTGCTCGGGACGGAGATTGGAGAACCGACAACCGTCCGCCTCGTGATCCTCGCCGTCGTCAACGCCTATGCGTTCTCGCGCGGGCTCATCTGCCTGGTCCGGGCGCTGGCGGGGCCGTTCGGCTTGTTTCCGGTGCGCGCGGAGACCGCCGCCTATGTCGAGATCTGGGCACGCCGCATCGTCGGCGTCGGCGTCTCCGGCATCGCCTTTGCCAATGTGGCGCTGCTGCTCGGCCTGCACCGCGCCGGCTACGCCGCGCTGCTGCGCATGGTGATGCTGGTCGTGCACCTCTTCATCGCCGTCATCGTCCTGCAATGCCGCCGCCAGGTCGCCGATGCCATCCGCGCCCCGGCCGAGCGGCAGGGGATCGCGGCTCGTTTGCGCAACCGCGTCGCCGGCGGCTGGCACTATCTTGCCATCGCGCTCGACCTCGCGCTCTGGGCGGTGTGGGCGCTCAACATCCGCAACGGCTATTCGCTGCTGCTGCAATATTTCGTCGGCACCATCGCAGTGGCGCTGGTCGCACGTGTCGTCATCATGCTGACGCTGAGCCTGATCGATCGCGGTTTCCGCATCAAGCCGGAGATCCTCCAGCGCTTTCCCGGCCTCGAGATCCGTGCCAACCGCTATCTGCCGCTGCTCCGCAGGATCGTATCCGGCGTGATCGCCTTCATCGGTTTCGTGGCGGTGCTCGAGGTCTGGGGCGTGGACGCGATCGTCTGGTTCTATGGCGGCCAGATCGGCAGCCGGCTGATCTCGGCCGTGGTGACCATTGGCCTTGCCGTGCTCATCGCCGCGGCGATCTGGGAAGCCAGCAATGCGCTCCTAGACCGCCAGATCAATACGCTGTCGCGGGACGGGCACTATGCCCGCGCCGCGCGGTTGCGCACCTTCCAGCCGATGCTGCGCACAGCGCTGCTCTGCCTGATCGCGACAATCGTCGGCCTCACCGCGCTCAGCGAGATCGGCGTCAACGTCGCGCCGCTGCTGGCGGGCGCCGGCATCGTCGGCATTGCGATCGGCTTCGGCTCGCAGAAGCTGGTGCAGGATCTCATCACCGGCCTGTTCCTGCTGCTGGAGAATACGGTGCAGGTCGGCGACAGCGTCAGCGTGTCGGGGTTGTCGGGCGTCGTCGAGAACGTCTCGATCCGCACCATCCGTCTGCGCGCGGGCGACGGCGCCGTGCACATCGTGCCGTTCAGCGCAGTCACGACCATCACCAATGCCAGCCGCGGCGCCGGCAACGCTTCGGTCAGCGTCAACGTCGCCTACAAGGAAGACACCGACCGCGCCGGCCAGATCCTCAAGGACATCGTCGATGAGATGCGCCGTGAAGCGGACTTCCGCGCGCTCATCCGCGGCGACCTCGAGCTGTGGGGCGTCGACAAAGTCGATGGCGCGATGGTGTCGATCGTCGGGCAGATCCGCTGCACCGAGGCCGGCCGCTGGCCGGTCCAGCGCGAATTCAACCGCCGCATGAAGCTGCGCTTCCAGCAGAACGGGATCGAGGTCGCATCGCCGGTGCAGACCATCCTGATGCACATCGCGCCGCCGGCGGACAGCGCTGCCAATCTGACGCCCCGGCGGGCGGCGGGATAAGCAGTCCCAAATTCCGGCCTGCCTTTTTTGGGTCCGCCAACGCGCGCCCCGGTTGGCGCGTTAAACCTTTTCGCGCGCAAGTGCCAGGCGTTTGCAAAATCTGCTGCGGTGCGAGATCACGATCGCGGCCGGAGTCTCCTTGATCTCGATTGAACGCTGGCCGACAATGGTCGTGGTTCAATAAGAAACTCCTTGGGGGAATCGTGAATAGACCTGCTCGGGTCAGCGCCCATTCGACATCATCCGACACCGCGCACGGCATGACGCTGCTGCGCGACCCCCTGCTCAACAAGGGCACGGCCTTCACGGAAGCAGAGCGCGCCGCACTCGGCTTGCGCGGCCTGTTGCCGCCCTGCGTGCTGACGATGGAGACCCAGGCTCAGCGCGTGCTCACCAATCTGCGCACGCTGCCGACGGACCTGGAAAAATACGTTGCCCTGAACGCGCTGCATGACCGCAACGAGGCGCTGTTCTTCCGCGTCGTCGTCGACAATATCGACGAGATCCAGCCGATCATCTACACCCCGACGGTCGGGCTTGCCTGCCAGAAATACGGCCTGATCTTCCAGCGGCCGCGTGGCATGTTCATCTCCTCGCGCGACCGCGGCCAGATCGCGGACATCCTGAAGAACTGGCCCTACCAGGCCAGGCTGATCGTCGTCACCGACGGCGAGCGCATTTTGGGACTTGGCGATCTCGGTGCCAACGGAATGGGCATCCCGGTCGGCAAGCTATCGCTCTATTCGGCCTGCGCCGGCGTGCATCCGGAAGCGTGCTTGCCGATCGTGCTCGATGTCGGCACCAACAACGAAGAGCTGTTGAACGATCCCTATTATCTCGGCCTGCGCGAGCGGCGGTTGACGGGCGAGGCCTATGACAGCTTCGTCGACGAGTTCATGCAAGCCGCGCGCAAGACGTTCCCGGGCGTGCTGATCCAGTTCGAGGACTTCGCCAATCATTCGGCGTTCAAGCTGCTGCACAAATATCGCGACGAGGCTTGCGTCTTCAACGACGACATCCAGGGCACCGCGGCGGTGGCGCTCGCCGGCCTGTTCTCGGCTCTGCGCATCTCCGGCGGCAAGCTGAAGGATCAGAAGATCCTGTTCCTCGGCGCGGGCGAGGCGGCGACCGGCATCGCCGACCTCGTGGTCTCCGCCATGATGGCGGAAGGCGCGTCCGAGGCGGACGCGCTTCGCCGCAACTGGCTGGTGGATTCCCGCGGTCTCGTCGTCAGCGGCCGTGAAGGCCTTTCTGGCCATAAGCTCCGCTATGCCCATGCCGGTCAGGCGCCGATCGCCGACTTCCTCACCGCCATCAAGACGCTGAAGCCGACGGCGATCATCGGCGTCGCCGCGGTCGGCGGCGCCTTCACGCCCGACGTGCTCAAGGCGATGGCCGAGCTCAACGAGCAGCCGATCGTGTTCGCGCTCTCCAACCCGACCTCGAAAGCCGAGTGCTCGGCGGAGGATGCCTATCGCTACACGGAGGGACGCGCGCTGTTCGCCTGCGGCAGTCCGTATGATCCGGTCAAGCTCAACGGCCGCAGCTTCGTGCCGCGCCAGGGCAACAATTCCTACATCTTCCCGGGCGTCGGCCTCGGCGTCATCGCCAGCCGCTCGCGCCTCGTGACCGATGAGATGTTCATGGCGGCGGCCCACGCGCTCGCCGATTGCGTCGGCAAGGAGGACCTCGCTCAGGGCAGCCTCTATCCGGCACTGCCGCGTATCCGCGAGGTCTCCGTGCGCATCGCGGCGGCGGTTGCGGATGTGGCCTATCAACGCGCGCTCGCCGACGGACCCGCGCCCAACGACGTGAAGGCCCTGGTCCAGTCGCAGATGTACGAGCCGAAGTACTAGAAATCGGGCCGCGCCGAAAACGCGGCTCGCGGGGCGTATCGGGCTGATCCTTCGCTGATCTGTCCCGATTCTGAACAGGTCACTGTGGTGGAATCGCCACAGCTGGCGCGAAACGAAGGCGGCCCCAGAGCCGCTTTTGTTCCGACAAGGTTCTGCCCTCATTGCCCACCGAAACTTGGGGTTGTTCGGAGGGCGCATCATGTCTCGCATTGCAAGTGCCGAAACTGCCCGGATGTCGCTGGCGAGCTCGAGCCGGTTATTGCTCGCGGTCTTGGGCGCCGCATCGCTCGCTGCCTGCTCGCAATCGCCGGTCGGCCGTCAGAAAGCCGATCTCGCCGGAACGACCCGGCAAGCCGCGGTCGAGCGCCCGCACAGGGTGGCCGCGCTGCATCCACGCCCCATCAGCCGGGCACGCGTCCCCGACCGTGACGCAAAGCAAACCGCTTCGCACGGCATCGCCAGCTTCTATTCGGATACCCAGACCGCGAGCGGCGAGAAGTTCGACAGGAACGAATTGACCGCGGCGCATCCCACCCTGCCGTTCGGCACCAAGCTGCGCGTTACCGAGACCTCCTCCGGCCGTTTCGTTACGGTCAGGGTCAACGATCGCGGGCCCTTCGTGCGCGGACGCGTGGTCGACATCTCGCCGTCGGCGGCCGAGGCGCTCGGCATGGTCGACAAGGGCATTACCAATGTCAGGCTCGAAGTCGTGCAATAGGGCGCCACGCGTCGCGACCGTGCGGGCGCGCTTAACCGGCTGTTAGCGGCTTCTCAAGCACCATGGCTGTCCGCACAATTCGGGGCTTTGGGGGAGGCGACGCTTGAACACGATCCAGCATCTCGAAGATCAGGCTGCGCGCGCCGAGCGGCTCGCCAAACGGATCACGGATACGCTGACGATCGAAAAGCTGCTGACCTTCGCGGGCGAACGCCGCCGCGAGATCGAGGTCATCGCCGGCAAACGCCGCCGCAACTAATGCGCGATGCGATCAGGTTTGATTGCTACAAGGGAGGTGCACTCCCTCTCCCGCAAGCGCAGGGCTATCGGATATGACTTGTGGCGGCGGCCAGCGCGCACGCCTCGTCCTTCGAGACGGCGCTGACGCGCCTCCTCAGGATGAGGCTAATCAGCATCAGTGCTCGTTGAAACTGCTGCCGCGCACTCCGCCCTCATCCTGAGGAGCCCGCCCAAAGCGGGCGTCTCGAAGGATGGCCGCAGAGAAAAACTCCCAAATGCGATAGTCATTCCCGCAAGCAGGGAGGGAGCGCACCTCCGTCCTTTTCGGCAAGTGAGCTTCATTTCATCGCGCTTTGGGAATGGCTTTCGATGAAGTCGCTGAGATAATCGGGGAGCTCTATTCCATAGATGTCGCAGCGCGCGCGGATCTCGCCGGCGACGTCGCACGAGATATCCTTCATCCAGTGCTCGAGCGTGTTGAACGAGATCACCTTGATCGGGTCATTGAAGCAGCCGGCGACGAGCTCGCCGATCGTGGTGTCGAGATCGCTGCGCTCGATGCGGATTTCGGTCGCCTCGTCACGGCGATCAACCACCACGAACAGGGTCTGGTCCGCTCCGTACGGCACGATCGGTGATGATACGCCGGCGTCAAACATCTCGAGGCGCTCACGTCATTGCTTTGATCCCTGACAACGGGAAGAACCGGAAGAAGGTTCCTGCTCGCACGCTTGTGAAGGGCGTCAGAGAAATTCTCTCAAGCGCGACAGCTCGAGGACGTGTTCGGGGGAGAGGATCTCGGTGACGAGCGGCGGCTGCGCTACGGTGCGGATCTCGTAGAGATGGCGGGTCGTCGCCGGTTTCTGCATGAAAGCCGAGATGCAATCGTCGAGCGTGCCTTCGATGAGCTGGTAGGGCTCCCGGTCAGGCTGGCGCTGATTGGCAAGTGATGGCCATTTATGCAGCACCGCAACCGCGCCGAAATTGACCTTTGAATCCCCGACCACGTCCCCCATCGCCCTGCCTCACGCAAAACACGACCCCAGCACACGTGCTCGCGTGCCGGGGCCCATACATCTGTCGCTGCATCTCAATGCCACAGGTCAGCCAACGCGGCAGCCGGGAAAAGGTTCCCGGCCGCCTCTTGGCTGAGTCAGCTCGCGGCGGCCGCGATCTCGTGCCGCGGGCTGGCGTGACCATCTCCGTGACCGTCACTGCCGCTGATCTTGGGCGGCAGTCCGGCGAAGCGCCGCAAGGCTTCCGCCATCTGCACCCGTCCCGACACGCCTGTGATCACCACGTCCACCATCGCAAAGGACGAGTGGAAGTGGCCGCGCGCCTTCAATTGCTCGACCGGCACGCCCGCTGCGGCCATTGCCTCGGCATAGGCGATGCCCTCGTCGCGCAGCGGATCGAACTCGCAGGTGACCACGAGGGCCGGCGGCAGGCCGGCAACCTTGCCGCGCAGCGGGGCGACCCGCGGGTCGGTGCGGTCCGCCGGCGAGCAATAGAGGTCCCAGAACCAGTACATCAGCGAGCGCGTCAAGAAGTAGGCGGTCCCATTTTCGTTGTAGGAGGGCCGATCGAAGCTGCAGTCGGTGACCGGGCAGACCAGAAGCTGGCCGGCGATGGCTGGCCCGCCGCGGTCGCGCGCGAGCTGGCAGGTGACGGCGGCGATGTTGCCGCCGGCGCTCCAGCCGGCGACCAGCACCGGGCCCGGCCTACCGCCGAGCTCGGCGGCGTGCTCGGCGATCCAGCGCGTGGCCGCATAGCCGTCCTCGGCCGCGGTCGGGAAGCGATGCTCCGGTGCGTGGCGATAGCCGACGCTGACGAACATCATGCCGGTCCGCCGCACCATGTCGCGGCAGAACGGCTCGTCCGATTGCTCGTCGCCGAGCACCCAGCCGCCGCCGTGGAAATAGACCACGACCGGATGCGGTCCCGGCGTTGCCGGCTTGTAGACGCGGTAGGGCAACGCACCGCCGGCGACGGGCAGGGTGCCGTCGACGATCTCGCCGATCGGCCGCCCCGCAGGCCGGCCCTTGTTGAACTCGTTGACGAAGGCGCGGGCGCCGAGCGCGCCCATCGACTCGATCGGCGGCAGGTTGAGCGAGGCGAGCAGGTTCAGCACCAGCCGCACGTCCGGCTGCAGGCGCACCACCTCGCCGTCATTGCATTGGACGGCGCCATCGGGGCCGGTGAGCTTGAAGCCGAGCATGCCGCGGCTGACCACCTCGTCGCAGATGCTGCGATAAGGGCCGACGCCGCCGGTATAGGGCATCAGCCCCTGCACCTTGCCGGGCACGTTGGCGCCGGTGTACCAGGTGTTGGCGAGCCGGTGCAGCGTCAGCATCGAGCAGTCGGCCATGTGCCTGTTCCAGCCGGCCTGCGCCGTCTCGGTCGGCTCGATCGTGGTGAAGCCGGCATCGCGCAGCGACGCAAGGCGATCGACCACCCAGTCGACATGCTGCTCGATCGACACCGCCATGTTCGACAGCACCGACGGGCTTCCGGGTCCGGTGATCATGAAGAAGTTCGGGAAGCCCTCGACCGTGAGGCCGAGATAGGTCTGCGGCCCCTGCGCCCAGACATCGGACAGCGACTTGCCACCGCGCCCGGTGATCGGATGCACGGCACGGATCGCGCCGGTCATGGCGTCGAAGCCGGTTGCGAAGACGATGACGTCGACGTCGAAGCTGCGGCCGTTCGTGGAAATGCCGCTCGCGGTGATCGCCTTGATCGGCTCCTTGCGCAGATTAACCAGCGTGACGTTCGGCCGGTTGTAGGTTGCGTAATAATTGGTCTCGAGGCAGGGGCGCTTTGCGCCGAACGGATGGTCGTCCGGCATCAGCGCCGCGGCGGTCTCGGGATCCTTGACGGCGACGCGGATCTTCTCGCGGATCAGGTCCTGGACGATCTTGTTGCCGTCGACGTCTACGGCCTGGTCGGCCCAGAGCTGCGTCAGGATGTGGACGAGGTCGCCGGCGGCCCAGGCGCGCTCGAACCGCTCGCGGCGCTCGGCATCGCTGAGCTGCCAGCTCACGACCGTCTGCTGCGGATAGGGCACGCCGGCCATCGACTGCCGCGCCTGCTCGCGATAGGCCGCGCGGTCGCTCTGCAAGAGGCTCATGCGGTCCGCGGGCGCAGGGCCGTTGTGCGCCGGCAACGCGAAATTCGGTGTGCGCTGGAACACCGTCAGATGCGCAGCCTGCTCGGCGATCACAGGGATCGACTGGATCGCCGAGGAGCCCGTGCCGATCACGGCGACGCGTTTTCCGGTGAGATCGACGCCGTCATGCGGCCAGCGCCCGGTGAAATAGACCTCGCCCTTGAAGTCGTTGACGCCGTCGATCTCCGGCGGCTTTGGCGCGGAGAGGCAACCGGTGGCCATGATGTAATGGCGGCAGGAGACGGGTGGCCCATTGTCAGTGGTGATGAGCCAGCGCTCCGACGCTTCGTCCCATCTGGCTTCGGTGACCTTGGTCTTGAAACGGATATCGCGGCGCAGATCGTAGCGATCGGCGACGAAGCCGAGGTAACGCAGGATCTCGGGCTGGGTCGCGTATTTCTCCGACCAAGTCCAGGCGGTCTCGAGCTCCGGATCGAACGTGTAGCTGTAATCGATGGTCTGGATGTCGCAGCGCGCGCCCGGATAGCGGTTCCAATACCAGGTGCCGCCGACATCGCCGGCCTCGTCGAGCCCGACTGCCGAGAACCCCGTCTTGCGCAGGCGATGGAGAAGGTAGAGGCCGGCAAATCCGGCGCCGACCACGGCAACATCGACCTGCTGAGCGGTTCCGCGCCCATCGGAGGCACGTGTGGCAACCATTGCGTCAGGCATGGTATTCCTCCCGGATGTCTTGTTTTGGCGGCAGGCTATCGCCGCAGGCTCAGCTTGTCATTAGAGCAAGTGCAATCTTAGGGTGGTCGTTTGCGGCGGCTTCGTGACCGCGCGAAGGTTGTGGCACCACACGCACCGCGATGCACAATGGCCGTGATCGCCCGGGGTAATCAGCCATCGTCCTTCTGTGTATGCTTGCGCTTACAAGCCACGCGTACCGCCCGGGCGTCATGACAGAGTTGAGTGAGCGAACCAGAGCGAACATGGACGTCGTCCTCGAGCAGACGTGCCGGCAACTGCCGCATGGCGGCGATCACGACAGCCGCAGGTTCATCGCCGAGCGCCTGATCGAGGCGGCGCGGGCGGGACACTCCACGCTCGGCGAGCTCGGCATCGTCGCGCGCCACGCGCTCGCGGAGCTGATTGGCAAAGGCGGTTAGGCTCAAGGTGCGCGAGGGTTGCCTCGCCGACGGCTTCGGACATAACCTGCCAAAACCCTTCATCGAGATCGTTGCGAAGATGCGGGCCCTGCTTGCATTCGTTGCGGCTATTGCAGTCTTGTGTGGCGCCGGCCCGGCCCTCGCCCAGTCGGTCGGGCAGTTTCCATTCGCGCTGACGCGTGAAGGGCAGATGCTCGGCGCCGTGGAAGGCGAGGTGGCCTCGTTCAAGGGGCTGGCTTACGCGGCGCCGCCGCTCGGCGCGCTGCGCTGGCAACCGCCGCAGCCGACGACCGAAAGCTCGGAGATGCGCACCGCCTACGAATACGGCGCGCCGTGCCTTCAGCCGGCGCTGCCGGCGGCGAGCGAGGATTGCCTGACGCTGAACGTGTTTCGTCCTTTCGGGGTCGACGGCCCGTTGCCGGTGATGGTGTTCATCCATGGCGGCGCGTTCGTCGCGGGCACCGCGAACGATCCGCTGTTCGATGGCGCCAAGCTGGCGCAGGCGGGCCTCATCGTGGTCACCGTGAATTATCGCCTCGGCGTGCTCGGCTGGCTCTCGCATCCCGCGCTGTCGGACGGCGGCTCCGGCAATTTCGGCCTGATGGACCAGATCGCCGCGCTGCATTGGGTGCACGACAACATCGCGGCGTTCGGCGGCGATCCTGATAACGTCACGCTGTTCGGCAGCGATGCAGGCGCGACATCGATTGCGCTGCTGATGCTGTCCGCGCAAGCGCGCGATCTGTTCCACAAGGCCATTCTGCAATCGGTGCCCGGCCGCGCGCGCCTGCGTTCGGCGGAAGAGGCTGAGGCCATCGGCCGGCTCTTCGTGGCCGCGCTTTCGCCGAAGACGGATCTGCGCGCGGTCGAGCCGCGGCGCCTGCTGGCCGCCGAGAAACAATTGCTGGAGACATCGCCGCACAGCTTTGCACCGATGATGGATGGACGTCTCGTGACCGAGGACCTCGCCGCGGGTTTTGCGGCCGGACGCCAGAGCCGCATTCCCCTGATCATCGGCTCGAACGAGGATGAGACCGGCTTGGAGAACGAGACCGCGATCAAGGAGGAGCTTGCGCCGCCGGGCGCGGGCGGCGGCGAATTGCGCAAGCTCTATCCCGATCTCGCCAGACCTTCGGATCTCGCGGCAAGAATTTACACCGACAAGGTCTTTTCCGAGCCGGTGCGGCTGCTGGCACGTCTGCACGCGGCAGGCGGCGCGCCGACCTTTCGCTACCGCTTCGCCTATGTGCCGGAGGCCAGGCGCGCCAATCCGGACGTCGGCCACGGGCGCGAGCTGCAGTTCATCTTCGGTACGGAAGGCGTGCCCGGTGCGGGCATCCTGTCGCGGCGCGACCGCGAGGTCGCAGGCCGCATGCGCGCCTATTGGATAAACTTCGCCCGAAGTGGCGATCCCAATGGTCCCGAGCTACATGGTCCCGACCTGCCACGCTGGGACGCAGCTAGCGGCGATCGCCTGCTGCTGATCACGAACGATGGCATCGCGAGCGGCGACGACCCGTTCGCGGATCGTCTCGACCGGCTCGCAAATGAGGGCAGGAGATGAAGCGGATTTAAGCCGCGAGCTCGACGCGCGGCGCCGGGCTGAGCCGGTCTTCCTCCAGATAATCCATCGCGCCGTCCTTCTCGACGGCATAGAACTGCTGGCCATCCCGCGACTTGAAGGCGGCGCGGACGACACCGCGGCGGCCCTTATCACTGTTGACGACGTCCCCCAGCGCAAACTTCCTCATCGCACGTCTCACTTGTCTTCAGGCCGACTGCTTCGGCCCCGCCGGGGATTCTGGGCGGCAAATCGTTAACGACTTGCTAACCATGCCGCTTTGCCTATGCTCACCGCCGATCGTGCGGACCGCTCGCACGCGCCTGTTGTCAACGAGACGAGCCGATGACGCGACTTCCGACCCTGTTCCTGTCGCATGGCGGCGGCCCCTGGCCCTTCATGGAGGACAGGCGGGTGCAATATGCCAAGACCGCCGAGGCGTTCGCGAACTTGCCGCAGCTTCTGCCCGAGAGGCCGAAGGCGGTGCTGGTCATCACCGGGCATTGGGAAGCCGACGCCTTCACGGTGTCGACCTCGCCGCATCCACCGATGGTCTACGATTATTACGGTTTCCCCGAGCATACCTACCACCTCAAATATCCGGCGCCGGGCAGGCCCGAGCTTGCCGCGCAAGTGAAGGCGCTGCTCACGCATGCCGGCCTCGATTGCCGCGAAGATCCCGACCAGGGTTTCGATCACGGCACGTTCGTTCCGCTCGGGCTGATGTATCCGAATGCCGACATGCCGATCGTGCTGCTGTCGCTGAAGTCCAGCTATGACGCGGCCGAGCACGTCAAGGTGGGGCAGGCGATCGCATCCTTGCGCGACGAAGGCATCCTGATCGTCGGCAGCGGCCTGACCTATCACAACATGCGCGGCTTCAACCGTCCGGAGTCCAAGCCCGTCTCGTATGATTTCGAGGCCTATCTGAACGAGGCGATCAGCAACCCCGATGCGGCGCGCCGCAATGCCATGCTGGTCGATTGGGAGAATGCGCCGAGCGCACGCCTTGCACATCCGCGCGAGGACCATCTGCTGCCGCTGATGGTGGCGGCCGGTGCTGCGGGAAGCGACGTCGGACGGCGCGTCTTCGTCGACGAGGTCGCGCATGTGGCGATGGCCTCGTATGTGTTTGGGTAATGATCTCTTCTCCGTCGTCCCGCAAGCGGGGAGAGGCGAAGAAAGCCTCACCCATATCTCAGCTTCATCACCAGAATGCCGCCGGCGAGAACCATGGTGACGGCGTTCGCCGCGACCAGGGGGGCATCGCCTGAAAGCAGGCCGTAGATGAGCCAGAGCGTGAGGCCCAGCATCATGACCAGAAACATGCCGAGAGAAATGTCGCGCGCCGAGCGGGTCTTCCAGACCTTGATGAACTGCGGCGCGTAGGCGACGGTGGTGCAGGTGGCGGCGGCAAAGCCGAGCAGCTTGATCGCGAAGGGGTCCATGTCGGCTCTATAGCATGGATTCGGCTCTGCCTCACGCGCGCGCCGCCATGAGATCGCGGTACAGCGAGGCATAGTCGCCGGCGCGATTACGCCAGGAGACGTCGGTCGCAAGGCCGCTGCGTTGCAGGCGGCGCCAGGTCAGCTTGTCGTGGAAGGCGGTGTTGGCCTTGCGCAGCGTGCCGGCGAGGGCATCCGCCGTCACGGGGGCGAATTTGAAGCCGGTGGCATCGTGGCCGGACGCGTCGGCCTCGCCGATATCGACGATGGTGTCTTCGAGGCCGCCGACGCGCGAGACGATCGGCACGGCGCCATAGCGCAGCGCGCAGAGCTGGGTCAGGCCGCACGGCTCGAAGCGGGACGGCACAATCAGCGCGTCCGAGCCGGCCTGGATCAAATGCGCGAGAATCTCGTCATAGCCGATCACGACGCCGATCCGGCCCGGATTGGCGCGGGCCGCGGCCTGGTAGCCATCCTGCAGATCGCGGTCGCCGCTGCCGAGCAGCGCGAGCTGCATGCCTTCGCGCAGGATGGTCGGGATGGCCTCCATCAGGAGATCGAGCCCCTTCTGCCACGACAGCCGGCTGATGACGCCGAGCAGCGGCGCTTCGTCCGAGGAATCGAGGTTGAACTGCTGCTGCAGCACCGCCTTGTTCGCGGCCCGGAAGGTCAGGTCTTCCGCGCCGAAGCGGTAGGCGATGTGGGGATCGGTTTGCGGATTCCAGACCTCGGTGTCGATGCCGTTGAGGATGCCGCTCAGCACGTTGGATCGTTCACGAAGCAGGCCGCCGAGGCCCATGCCGCCTTCGTCGCTCTGGATTTCCTTCGCGTAGGTCGGCGATACCGTGGTGATGCGATCGGCAAGGCGCAAGCCGGCCTTCAAGAAGCTGATGCCGCCGAAATATTCCAGTTCGTTGACGTTGAAGGCATGCCAGGGCAGGCCGATCGATCCGATCAGCTCAGGGGCGAACTTGCCCTGGTAGGCCATGTTGTGAATGGTCATCACGGTGCCGGGCCGCGGACGATTGTCGTAGTGCAGATAGGCCGGCGCGAGCCCCGCCTGCCAGTCGTGGGCATGCACGACATCGGGCACGAAGGCCGGCACGAGGCCGTGGCCGATATCGGCCGCCACGCGCGACAGCGCGGCGAAGCGCGCGCCGTTGTCCGCCCAGTCGACGCCGTCAGTGGTGACATAGGGGTTGCCCGGCCGCGCATAGAGATGCGGCACGTACAGCACGAACAGATCGAGCCCGGCATGCGAACCCGCCAGCAGCCGGCCGGGACCGCCGAAATAATCGGGCCAGCGCCGCAGTTCCTCTGTGCCGGACAAAAGGCGCATCACGTCGGGATAGCCCGGCAGCAAGGTGCGCATCTCGACGCCATGCGCCTTCAGCGCAACCGGCAGCGCGCCGGCGACATCTGCGAGGCCGCCGGTCTTGACGAGGGGATAGACTTCAGAGGCGACCGCGAGGACGCGAACAGGCGTCATGTATTGAGCCTGTCGATCATCGGCTGGGTGATCAGCGAGATGCCCTGCTCGGTGGTGCGGAAGCGCTTTCCGTCGAACTCGGGATCCTCGCCGACGACGAGCCCTTCCGGGATCTCGACGCCGCGGTCGATCACGACGTTCCTCAAGCGGGCGCCGCGGCCGACACTCACGTAAGGCATGATCACGGCATTCTCGACATTGGCGTAGGAGTTGATGCGCACGCCGGTGAACAGCAGCGAGCGGCGCAGCGAGGCGCCGGAGATGATGCAGCCGCCGGAGACCAGCGAGCTCACCGCCTGGCCGCGCCGGCTCTCCTCGTCATGGACGAATTTAGCCGGCGGCGTGATCTCGGCATAGGACCAGATCGGCCAGGCGCGGTCGAACAGGTCGAGCTCGGGCACCACGTCGGTGAGGTCGATATTGGCGGCCCAATAGGCGTCGACCGTGCCGACGTCGCGCCAATAGGCGCGAGTGTCGCTGCCCGAGCGGACGCAGGATGTCGAATATTGGTGCGCCATCGCGCGGCCGTTCTTGACCAGGTAGGGAATGATGTCCTTGCCGAAATCGTGGTTCGAGTTCGGGTCCTCGGCATCGCGCTTGAGCTGATCGAACAGGAATTTCGCGTCGAACACGTAGATGCCCATGCTGGCGAGCGAGACGTCCGGCTTGCCCGGCATCGGCGGCGGATCCTTCGGCTTCTCCAGGAACTCCTGGATCCAGCCGTTCTCGTCGATATGCATGATGCCGAAACCGGAAGATTCGGTCCGCGGCATTTCGAGGCAGCCGACGGTGACGTCGGCGCCGCTCTCGACGTGCTGGCGCAGCATCACCTCGTAGTCCATTTTGTAGATGTGGTCTCCGGCCAGCACGACGATGAAGCGGCAGGCGTGGGATTCGATGATGTCGATGTTCTGGTACACCGCGTCCGCCGTGCCGACATACCACATGCTCTCGGAGACGCGCTGGCTGGCGGGGAGGATGTCAAAACTCTCGTTGCGTTCGGGGCGGAAGAAGTTCCAGCCCATCTGAAGGTGCCGGATCAGGCTGTGCGCCTTGTATTGGGTCGCCACCGCGATACGGCGGATGCCGGAGTTCACCGCGTTCGACAGCGCGAAATCGATGATGCGGGACTTTCCGCCGAAATAGACCGCCGGCTTGGCGCGGCGGTCGGTCAGCTCCAGCAGGCGGCTGCCGCGTCCTCCGGCCAGGACAAACGCCAGCGCCTGACGGGCAAGCGGCTCGGGTCTCGCGGCACTCATGTGATCCTCCCACAACTCTGGCGCTCGCGAGAAGCCTCCCGGCCGCGCACAATTGGAACCGATAGTAATGGCACGAATAGTAAATCGTGAAGGTGGTTGTTGGTTGCGAATGCACGGGAAGCTTAATGCCTTGCCGGGTGATCGGGCCTCAGCCACCGTCGCGCGGCTGTCACAGGCGGCGACGTCGCCGGGCACCGGTTGATCAGAACGGAGGCAAGCGTCTTGTGCGGTGCACGCAAACTCCAGGCTTTGAAATTCAATGCTTTGACTTGGCGCAAGGATGTCCGATCATGACGCTGCGATCCTTTTTCCAAGCGAAAGGTCAGACAGGGAGTAGGACGATGAGGATCTGGAAGACGGCGATTGCCTGTTCATTGGCCGGCGTGGTCATGGTGGCCCAGATCGGGCAGGCCACGGCGGCCCCGATGCCGACCAACGTTGCGACGATGAAGGCTGCGGCCGGTGACAATGTCACACCGGTGCATTGGCGCGGCAGCGGCTGGGGCTTTGCCCTCGGCGGTCTCGCAGCCGGCGCGCTCATCGGCGGCGCTATCGCCAGCAGCGCGCCTTACGGCTACTATGGCAGACCCTATTACGGTGGCTACGGCTACGGATATCCGGGCTACGGTTATGGTTATGCCCCCGCCTATTACGGCGGCTACGGCTACGCACCGGTCTATCCGCGATACTATCGGCCGTACCGTCCGTATTACAGCTATGGCTATTACCGGCCGTACCGGGTTTATCACCGCCCGTTCGGTGTTTATCCCCGTCCCTACTACCGCGCCTATTGGTGAGCACCGCGCGGCTAGAATGACAGCCACACGATCAGGCTCATGCATGCAACATGCATGAGCAGGATCGCGGCGAGATGCAATGGCCCTGGCCTGAGGCGAAGCCTGCGCCTCCCGCCGTCGCCTAATTCGATCCCACGGCCGCAGCCGTGAAGCTGCGCTCGACGGCTTTGCTGACGTCGAGCTTCTTCGGCAGGATGCCGTAGCGCGTCGCGCGGTCGGAGGCTTCCTGCACCTCCTTGACCACGTTCTCGTCGATCACGATCGGGCCGGTGCGCTGCGCGGTGTAGGCCGACAGCAGCACGTCCTCGGGCAGCTTGGTCAATTCGGCCGTGTTCTTGGCGTATTCGGCGACATGGTCCAGCGACCACAGTCGCGCCTTGTTCAAGCGCTGCACCAGATCCTGCACCGCCGCGCGCTTGGTGGCGATGGCGTTGTCGGAGGCGACGATGAAGGTGATGGTCGGCGTCAGCCCTTCGCCGTTGGCGATGACGCGAGCCTTGTCCTTCAACGTCGCGAACGAGACGTAGGGCTCCCACACCGCCCAGGCGTCGATCGAGCCGGCGAGCAGCGCGATCTTGGCATCGACCGGGCCGAGCGGCGCGAAGGTCGCATCCTCCAGCTTGATCGCTGCCTTCTCCAGTGTCGCATCGATCAGGAACTGGCCCCAGCCGCCGCGTGTGCCGGCGAGCCGCTTGCCCTTGAGGTCGGCCGCCGATTTGATCGGCGAATCCTGACGCACCAGGATAGCCTGCGTCTTCGCATCCGAGCGCGTGCCGCCGATCGCCTTGATCGGCGCGCCCGCGGCATAGACCGAGAGGAACGAGAGATCGCCGGTGTAGCCGACGTCGAGCGCGCCGGCATTGAGCGCTTCGAGGATCGGCGCGGCCGCGGGGAATTCCGACCATTCGATTCTGTAAGGCAGGTCCTTCGCATAGCCGGAGATTTCGAGCAGCGAGCGATTGCCGCCCTTCTGGTCGCCGACGCGCAGCACGACAATGTCGGCGGCGAGCGATGCGGCAGCGGTCGATAGCGTGATGGCGGCGGCGAGCAGCGAGGTGGCGAGCCGGCGTGTGATGGAATGGTCGTGAGAGTTGATGCTCATTGGATCCGTCTTGTTGCGTTGCTCACGATGCGTGAGCGAACGGTGCAGCGAGACGATCAAGTCTATGAGCGCGCGGTGCGCCGTCAATGAAATGGCCAACCGTATTGTGCGTGCTTCAGGCAATGACGTTTCAGCGGGCCGGCGCTTTCGAGAATGCGCAGCGTGCGCGGCAGACGCTGCACAGGGATGCAGCAGGCGATGGAGTCGCGGTTGACCCTGCGTGCCTATGCATCTGCGAAAATCCTTTCATCGCTTGCCCATGCGCGGATGGAGAGAATGTCTTCCCTTCGCGCAACATTCGAAAATCCATTTCATTGACGATGCCGCGAACGCGCCGCATGATTTGCGCATCGCATCAACACGGCGCGCCAAGCGCCGACGGAACAATTTTCTCTTAGACGCAGCTCCGCACGGAACATGCGCAACGCGACCCGTTGCGTACACGGCGGAGCCGTGCCAGCGCAGGAGCCAGGCCGATGAACAACGATAACCAGCGCAGCGGGTCGAAACTCGACCGGCGCCACCTGCTTCAGGCAGGGCTTGCGGCGGCCTTCGCAGCGCCGCTCGGCGCGCTGGGTGCGCAGGCCTTCGCACCGCCCGCGATCGTGCCGGGTGTCGACTTCTCCGAGTTTCCGCTGTGCCGCACGGCCTCTGACGCACCCGCGCTCACTGGCGCGCCGCGCAAGCTGAAGCTGTCGTGGAATGCCGGCGCCGTCTGCCTCGCGCCGGTGCCGGTCGCGATCGAGCACGGCTTCTTCAAGAAGCATAATCTCGACGTCGAGCTCGTCAACTATTCCGGCTCGACCGACCAGCTGCTCGAGGCCATCGCGACAGGCAAAAGCGATGCCGGTCTCGGCATGGCACTGCGCTGGCTGAAGCCGCTGGAGCAGGGTTTTGACGTCAAGATCGCCGCGGGCACCCATGGCGGCTGCATGCGGGTGCTGTCGCGCACCGATTCCGGCGTCTCGAAGCTGACCGACCTCAAGGGCAAGATCGTCGCGGTCGGCGATCTCGCCGGTCCCGACAAGAACTTCTTCTCGATCCAATTGGCCAAACTCGGCATCGATCCGGTGAAGGACGTCGACTGGCGCGCCTATCCCGGCAATCTGCTCAACGTTGCCGTGGAGAAGGGCGAGGTGCAGGCGTTCCTGTCGTCCGATCCGCTCGCCTATCTCTGGCTCAAGGACACACAGTACAAGGAGGTCGCCTCAAATCTCGATGGGGAGTACCGCGAGAAGAGCTGCTGCATCCTCGGCCTGCGCGGCTCGCTCGTGCGCGAAGAGCCTCAAGTCGCGCGCGCCATCACCCAGGCGCTGCTCGATGCCGCGATGTTCACCGCGCAGAATGCGACGGTCGCGGCGAAATCATTCCAGCCCTATGCGCCGAAGGCGGCGACGCTCGCCGATATCGAGGGCATGGTGCGCTACCACACCCACCATCATCATCCCGTCGGCGAGATCTTGAAGCGCGAGCTCAAGGCCTACGCCGACGACCTCAAGAGCGTGCAGGTCTTCAAGCAGAGCACCGACACCGCCAAATTCGCGGAGCGCATCTATGTCGACGTATTCGCTGTCTGACGGCCTTGCCTCGGGCGCGCCGCGCACCTCGCGCGTGCCGCTGCTGGCGAGCTGGATCCGGGAGTCCGGCGCCGGCGTTCTCGCCAGCGTCGCCTGGATCGCCCTCGGCCTGTCCTGCCTGTGGTGGCAGGATGTCGGCGATTGGTCGCGCACGCATTCACTCGGCATCGCCGCCTTCATCATCGCGGCGCTCGCGCTGTTCGGCACCGTCGGGGCCGACTATCTGGGATCGGCAGGACAGGCGCTGCACAAGCGCGCGCCATGGCTGGTCGCGCTCGGGGTGTTCCTGACGGTGTGGGAGGTCGCGACGGCAAAATTCGCCTGGCTGCCGCTGCCGTTCTTCCCGCCGCCGCAGGCGATCATCGAGGTCTATACCGACGATCTGCCGAAGCTGCTCGACAGCGTCCTTGCCTCGATCAAGCTCCAGCTCGGCGGCTATCTGATCGGCGCCACGATTGGCTTTCTAACCGGCGTCTCGATCGGCTGGTCGCGCGCGGTCGGTTATTGGGTGCATCCGGTGCTGCGCTTCATCGGCCCACTGCCGGCGACCGCCTGGCTGCCGATCGCCTTCTTCACCTTTCCGTCGAGCTGGAGCGCCTCGACCTTCCTGATCGCGCTGGCAACGGGCTTCCCGGTTACCGTGCTGACCTGGTCGGGCGTCGCGAGCGTCAGCAACGCCTATTACGACGTCGCGCGCACGCTGGGGGCAAAGCCTTCGTTCCTGGTGCTGAAGGTCGCGATCCCGGCCGCGTTGCCGCACGTGTTCGTCGGCCTGTTCATGGGGCTCGGCTCGTCCTTTGCCGTGCTCGTCGTCGCCGAGATGATCGGCGTTAAGGCCGGGCTCGGCTGGTACCTGCAATGGGCGCAGGGCTGGGCCGCCTACGCCAACATGTATGCAGCGCTGATCGTGATGTCGCTGCTCTGCTCCGGCGCAATCACGCTGCTGTTTGCGATCCGCGATCGCCTCCTGGTCTGGCAGAAGGGGACCGTCAAATGGTAGCCACAGCTCTCGCCGAAGCGGTCACGCATCCGGCCACCGGCGCCGCGCTCGATATCGAGCAGGTCAGCCACGCCTTCGACATCGACGGGACCGAGCTGCCGGTGCTGAGCGACGTCAGCATCTCGGTCGAGCCCGGCGAGTTCGTCGCGCTGCTCGGCCCGTCCGGCTGCGGCAAGTCGACCTTGCTGCGGCTGATCGCCGGCCTCGACAAGCCGAAGGCGGGAAGGCTGCGGGAGGACGAGGAGCGCATCAGGAACCCGCATCCCTCGCGCGTCGTCGTGTTCCAGGATCCGACCCTGTTTCCCTGGCGGTCGGTCTGGGACAACGTCGCCCTGGGCCTTGAGGCCCAGGGCATTTTGAGGAGCCAGCGCCAGCGCGTCGATGACGCGCTTGACCTCGTCGGGCTTTCGCCGTTCCGCAACGCCTATCCGCACCAGCTCTCCGGCGGCATGGCGCAGCGCGTCGCGCTGGCGCGGGCGCTGGTCAACGATCCCAAGATCCTGATCCTGGATGAGCCCCTGGGGAAACTGGACTCGCTGACCCGCATCACCATGCAGGCCGAGCTCGTCGCGCTCTGGCAGCGCAAGGGGTTCACCACGCTGCTGGTGACGCATGATGCGGAGGAGGCGCTGGTGCTCGCCAACCGCGTCATCGTGTTCAGCGATCGTCCCGCGCGCGTGAAGGCCGACATCCGCGTCGATCGTCCGTATCCGCGCCATCGCGGCGATCCGTATCTGGCTGAGCTGCGCCGCCAGATCCTTGGCCTGTTGGGGCTGGACGCCACATGGTGACCTCGATAGCCAAGGGCCGCACGGCTCACAGCGAACCGGACTACATCGCCCGCGCCGCGACGCTTGCCACGAGCTTTGCGGCGCGCGCGGCCGAGCACGACCGGCTCGGCAGCTTTCCCTTCGAGAATTTTCGCGAGCTCTCGGAGGCAGGCTTGCTGTCTCTGACGGTGCCGGCGGTTCATGGCGGCGCCGGTGCCGGCGCGCGCTATGCCGCGCGCGTGCTCGGCATTCTCGGCAAGGCCGATCCGTCGACCGCGCTGGTGCTGTCGATGCACTACATCAATCATCTCGTGATGGCGCGCAGTCCGAACTGGCCGGCGCGACTGTCGCGCAAGCTCGCGCGCGAAAGTGTTGAGGGCATAGCGCTCATCAACGCCCTGCGCGTGGAGCCGGAGCTCGGCTCGCCTGCGCGCGGAGGGTTGCCGGCGACGATCGCGCGGCGCACCGAAACCGGCTGGCGCCTCTCCGGCCACAAGATCTACTCGACGGGATCGCCGATCCTGAAATGGTACCTGGTCTGGGCGCGCACCGACGAGGCGGAGCCGCGCGTCGGCCAGTTCCTGGTGCCGGCGGGCCTGCCGGGCACGCGCATCGTCCAGACCTGGGACCATCACGGCCTGCGCGCCAGCGGCAGCCACGACGTCATCTTCGACGACGTCGTGGTCCCGCTCGACGCCGAGGTCGATTTGCGCAAGCCGGCGGACTGGCGCACGCTCGACGTTACGCAGCAGACTGTGCACACCGTTTTCATCGCCGCGATCTACGACGGCGTTGCCCGCGCCGCGCGCGACTGGCTGATCAATTTCCTGAAGCAGCGCGTGCCTGCCAGCCTCGGCGCGCCGCTGGCGACCTTAGCCCGCGCGCAGGAGATCGTCGGGGCCATCGAGGCGCGGCTTGCGGTCAACGCACGTTTGATCGACACGGCTGCCCGCGACTTCGACGATGGCGTCGATCTCTCTGCCGGTGAATCCAACGTCATCAAGCTGACCGTGACCAACAACGCCGTTGCCGTCGTCGAGGACGCGCTGTCGTTGACCGGTAACCACGGGCTCAGCCGCGCCAATCCGCTGGAGCGGCATTATCGCGACGTGCTGTGCGGCCGCGTGCACACGCCGCAGGATGATTCCACGCGCATCGGCCTCGGCCGCCTCGCACTCGGCCTCTAGGGATCAACAGGGAGACGATCATGTCGATCGAGTTCATCGGCTTCATCAGCAACAACAATTCGTCCGAGACCGTCGTCCGGGAAGGACCGGTGCTCAATCCGACCCATATCGAGACGGTGGCGAAGGCGCATGAGAATGCCGGCTTCGACCGCGCGCTGCTGGCGTTTCATTCGACCTCGCCCGATGCGCTCCAGGTCGCCCAGCACGTGCTCAATCACACCGAGAGGCTCAACGTGCTCATCGCGCAGCGGCCCGGCCTTACCGCCCCGACATTGCTGGCGCGGCAGTTCGCCGTGCTCGACCAGTTTTCCCGCGGCCGCGTCGCGCTCCATGTCATCACCGGCGGCAACGCCACCGAACTGCGGCAAGACGGCAACACGCTCGACGACAAGGACGAGCGCTATGCCCGCACCTCTGAATTCCTCGACGTGCTCAAGCTGCAATGGAGCAGCGACAAGCCGTTCAGCTACAAGGGCAGGTACTACCAGGTCGAGAACGCCTTCTCGCAGGTGAAGCCGTATCGCCCCGAAGGCATCCGCGTCTATTTCGGCGGCGCCTCGGATGCGGCGATCGACGTCGCTGGCAAGCATGCCGACACCTTTGCGCTGTGGGGCGAATCCTACGCGCAGGTGCGCGATATCACCTCGCGCGTGCACAACGCCGCGGTGCGGCAGGGGCGGCCGACGCCGCGCTTCAGCCTGTCGGTGCGGCCGATCATTGCACCGACCGAGAAGCAGGCCTTTGAGAAGGCGGAGGAAATTCTCGCGCGCGCCACCGCGCTCCAGGACAAGACCGGCTATCGCAAGCCCGCTGACGGGCATGCCACCGCCGGCGCACGGCGCCTGCTCGCGCTCGCCGATCAGGGCAGCCGCATCGACAAGCGGCTCTGGACCGAGATCGCAAAGCTGACCGGCGCCAACAGCAACACCACGGCACTGGTCGGCACGCCCGAGCAGGTTGCGGAGGTCTTCGGTGACTATTACGATCTCGGCATCAGCCATTTCCTAATCCGCGGCTTCGATCCGCTGATCGATAGCATCGAATACGGCCGGGAGCTGATCCCGCTGACACGCGAGCTGGTCGCCAAGCGCCAGGCCGTTCGCGGCGAGGCCGCAGAATGATCCGCCTCATGTTGGCCGGCGCGCTGCTGTTCGCTTCGTTCGAAGTCGCAGCTGCGCAAACCACGCTCCGTGTCGGGGACCAGAAGGGCAATGCGCAGGCCGTGATGGAAGCGGCCGGCGTGCTCAAGGATGTGCCCTACAAGATCGAGTGGAGGGAGTTTCCGGCGGCCGCGCCGCTTCTGGAAGCGCTCAGCGCCGGCGCGATCGAGACCGGCCTCGTTGGCGATGCGCCCTTCACCTTCGCCGCCGCGTCGGGCGCGCCGGTGAAGGCGATCGCTGCTATCCGGCAGACGCGCGAGGGGCTCGCCATCCTCGTGCCCGAGAATTCGCCGATCAAGAGCTTTGCCGATCTCCGGGGTAAGAAGATCGCGACCGGCCGCGGCTCGATCGGCCATCAGCTGATCCTTGCTGCGCTGGAGAAGAACGGCTGGAGCGCGAACGACGTCCAGATCGCGTTCCTGGCGCCGTCCGACGCCAAGATCGCCTACACGCAAGGCTCGGTCGATGCATGGTCGACCTGGGAGCCGTATGTGAGCCAGGAGGAGGTGCTGTTCAAGTCGCGGCGCGTCATCACCTCGGAAGGGCTGACGCCGGGGCTGAGCTTCCAGGTAGCGCGGCCCGACGCGATCAGGGACAAGCGCGCCGAGCTGACCGATTTCATCCGCCGCCTCACCGCGGCGCGGGCCTGGTCGCTAAACAATATCGACAGCTATGCCGCGACCTGGGGCAGGTTGATGAACATCCCCACCGCCGTGCCGCAGAACTGGCTGTCACGCGCCAAGATCAGGATCGCGCCGATCGATGACGGCGTGGTCAAAGACGAGCAGGCGACGATCGACCTCTATTTCCGCTGGGGCCTGATCAAGCAGAAGCTGGATGCCGCGGAGATCGTCGATCGCTCGTTCACGGACGCGATCGCGAAGGTGGGGTTGTAATGCTCCGTCGTCATTCCGGGGCGCGACGAAGTCGCGAGCCCGGAATCCATTCATCGACAGACATTGCGGCTCGATGGATTCCGGGCTCGCCCTTCGGGCGCCCCGGAATGACGACTGTGGGTGTGAGAGCTCACGAGTCACTCAAGCATTCGTGAAGGCGACGAGCACGTTCCAGCGCAATCGCCTTCTTCGAAATATTCCTTCTGCATTCTCACCGCCCGACAACACCCTCATTGCTATTTGCGCCGCAGCTCTTGCGGCACGGCGCACTCCCGCAAAGATCAATCCGACGACCACATCGGGAGACCGGCCATGGGCCTGCAAGAAACAAAAATCGAATCGCTTCCCTTCGTCACCGCCGAACTCAATTATCTCGCACCGATCGACGGCAAGCCGCGCACCTACGTGTTCGATCCGCCGCCGGGTGAGCCGAAAACCACCTCGCTGCCGGAGCCGCATCAGGTGCCGATCTTCGATGCGCGGCTGATCGCGCAGAACTTCTCGCTGGATCGCGAGGGCTTTGCGTTGGTGCGTCATCCGACCCAGGTGAAGGATTTTTACAACGACGAGGAAATCCGCAGCGTCTACTATCCAGCGGTCGAGGCGTTCCTGCGCGCGACGCTGAAGGCCGACCGCGTCGTCATCTTCGACCACACCGTGCGCAAGCGTGTCGAAGGCGCGCCGGATATCCGCGACGGCGGCCCGCGTCAGCCGGCCACGCGCGTCCATGTCGACCAGACCATCGCGTCCGGCGCCAACCGCGTCCGCGAGCATCTGCCTGATGAAGCCGAAGAGCTGCTGAAGGGGCGCGTGCAGGTGATCAATCTGTGGCAGCCGATCCGCGGTCCCTTGCGGGATTCACCGCTCGCCATGGCCGACGGCACCACGGTCAAGCCGGAAGACCTCGTCGCTTCCGACCTGATCTATCCCAACCGCCGCGGCGAGACCTATTCGGTGAAATACAATCCGAACCACCGCTGGTTCTATTTCCCGGAGATGACGCCGGATGAGGCGCTGCTGCTGAAGTGCTACGATTCCGCAACCGACGGCCGGACCCGTTTCGGGCCGCATACCGCATTCGTCGATCCGACCACGCCGGCCGATGCTGCGCCCCGCGAGAGCATCGAAGTCCGCACGCTGGTGTTCCACCGGCAGTAACAACGTGTGATGGCCCTGCCGGGTCCATGCATCATGGGCGCGGGCGTCGTTCAGGTCTCGGTGGATTAGGCGTCCGAGCGCGCTATAGTGCCGCCCAATGCAAAGGGGGCGCTATGACAAGGATCAGGGTAGGACTCGTCGGCTGCGGCTTCGTGTCGGAGTTGCACATGTATGCGTTCCGGCGCGTCTATGGCGTTGACGTCGAGGTCGCGGCGGTTGCTGCCCGCGGCGACAAGGTTGTCGCGTTTGCCGGGCATCACAATATCCCGCGTGTTTACCGGAGCTTCGCCGAGCTGATCGCCGACCGCGATCTCGACGTCGTCGACATCTGCACCCCGCCCAATCTTCACGCCGAGATGATCGTCGCCGCCATGCAGTCCGGCAAGCACGTCATCTGCGAAAAGCCGTTCGCCGGCTATTTCGGCCGCGAAGGCGATCAGCAGCCGATCGGCAAGCACGTGCCGAAGGCGCTGATGTATGAACGCGTGATCGAAGAGATGGACAGGACGCGGGCCGCGATCGAGCGCACGGGCAAGCTCTTCATGTATGCCGAGGACTGGATCTACGCGCCGGCCGTAACCAAGACCGCCGAGATCATCAAGGCGACCAAGGACAAGATTCTGTTCATGAAGGGCGAGGAGAGCCATTCCGGCTCGCACGCCGCGCATGCCGCGCAATGGGCGATGACCGGCGGCGGCTCGCTGATCCGCATGGGCTGCCATCCCCTCTCGGCCGTGCTGTATCTGAAGCAGGTCGAAGCCAAGGCGCGCGGCGAGCGCATCCATGTGGCCAGCGTCACCGGGGATGTCGGCAACGTCACCGCCGGGCTCAAGCCGGAGGAGCGCAGCTACATCAAGGCCAATCCCGTCGATGTCGAGGACTGGGGCACGCTCACCGCCACTTTCTCGGACGGCACCAAGGCGACGGTGTTCTCCGGCGACATGATCATGGGCGGCGTGCGCAATCTGATCGAGACCTATACGAGCGGCGGCTCGCTGTTTGCCAACATCACGCCCAACAATCATCTGATGAGCTATCAGACCAGCGAGGAGAAGCTCGCTTCCGTCTACATCACCGAGAAGGTCGACCGCAAAACCGGCTGGCAATATGTCTGCCTCGAGGAGGAATGGACGCGCGGCTATTTGCAGGAGATCCAGGACTTCATGGAATGCGTCGCGACGGGCCGCCAGCCGCTGTCGGACCTCGCGCTGGCCTATGAGACGATCAAGGTGAACTACGCAGGATATTGGGCGGCGGAGGAGGGGCGGCGGG
>NZ_JADYVH010000010.1:0-321703 GCF_020193615.1 Bradyrhizobium sp. IC4059 | reverse complement strand
CTCCAACGGCAACGCCCGCGCCCGGCAGCACGCCGCCACCCCCGCCGCCCGGACGTCCGGGGTCGGCAACGCCCGCGCCCGGCGCAACCCCGGCCCCGACAGCGACGCCAGCCCCGGGGCAGCGGGGTGGAACGCCTCCTGCCGGCGCGCCCGCCGCCGGGACTCCGGCTGCGCCGCCGCAGGCTGGTGCGCCCGCCCGGCCGCCGGCACCTCCGGCCGGCGCCGCGGCTCCGACCGTGGTGCCCGGCACGCCGGCCGCAGCGCCGCCGCCCGACCGGGCACAATACAGACCGCCGACGGTCGCGCCGGCTTTCCGCGCCGCGCCGACAGTCGCCGCGCCCCTGCCGCCGCCGCCGCGTCCGCAGCAGCGTGACCTGACGCCGCTCGCGATCGGCGCGGGCGTGGTGGCCGGCGCCGTGATCGGCGCCACCATCGCCGATATCCATAACCAGCGGCGCGAGGTCGTCGAAGGCGGCCGCACCGTCTACACCGAGCCGGACCGCATCATCATCCGCGATCCGGGCGGGCAGGCTTACGTCCGCGGCAACGATCTCTATCGCTTCCGCTATGGCGCCCGCGACATCCGCACCGACACCGTCGGCGGCGAAACCCGCACCGTCGTGATCCGTCCCGACGGCAGCGAGGTGATCACCGTGGTCGGGCCGGACGGCTCGCTGCTGCGTCGTATCCGCCGGGACCCGCGCGGACGCGAGATCGTGATCATCGACAACACCTACCGCGATCCGCGGGCGGTCGGCGGCTTCTACGTCGACGTGCCGCCGCCGGTGGTCAACATTCCCTACGATCGCTACATCGTCGACGCCCAGGAGGCGCCGCCGCAGGTGATCTACGAAACGATGCGGGCTCCGCCGGTGCAGCGGATCGACCGGCGCTACTCGCTCGACGAGATCCGCTACAGCCCGAATGTTCGCATGCAGATGCCGAGCATCGACGTCAACACGATCAACTTCGAGACCGGATCGTGGACCATTCCGCCGGATCAGGCGGCGCGGCTGCAAGTGATCGCCGACGGCATCAACCAGGCGCTCCAGGCCAACCCGCAGGAGGTGTTCCTGATCGAGGGCCACACCGATGCGGTCGGCAACGAGGTCGACAATCTGTCGCTGTCGGATCGCCGCGCGCAGGCCGCAGCCGAATTGCTGACGCAGCAATTCAGTGTGCCCGCGGAGAACCTGACGTCGCAGGGCTATGGCGAGCAGTATCTGAAGGAGCAGACGCAAGGCGCGAGCCTGATCAACCGGCGCGTCACCGTCCGTCGCATCACGCCGTTGCTCAACGGCGACCAGGCCAACGCGGCGCCTCCGCCGCGCCAGTAAGACCTTCGCAAGAAGACAATGGCCGGGAGCGATCCCGGCCATTTTTCTTGTCACGCCGTCATTGCTTCCGATGGCAGGCATGCCTCGCAAACGGCGGCAACATGCCGGTGATCAGTGCCGCAACAGCCGCCGAGAATGCGCATGCCGGGGAATGCGCGCCTCAGCAAATGGTAGCGGCGGCCGAGATCTTGGGGATCACCACTGTCCAGCGCCTCCGATTCGTCGAGCTCGGCGTGGCTCTTGACCGATGCATTGGCTCTGATGCCGTGGATGCGCTGAACCCACGCCTCGCCTGCGGCGAGTGCACTCTCGAAGTGAGTTGGGTGCGCGCAATTGATCAGGAAGTATTCGCAGGCACGTTCAGTTGCGTCGTCGACCGCCTCGATCGCCTCGCGCAGCGACTCTCCCCGGACGAGGCGGCCATCGGTTTCGACCGTGAAAGAGATGGCGACCGGAATGTCCTGCCTCTTGGCTGCACGGACCACGCCCACCGCTTCGTTGATGCTGTTCAGCGTGAATGCAGTCACCATGTCGGCGCCCGCCTCGGCGAAGGCCGCGATCTGGCCTGAGTGGTAGGCTTCCGCCTCCGCCGCGTCCATGTTGCCGGCCTTGTAGCCGTCGCCTCGCGGACCGATCGCGCCGTTGATGACGCAAGGCATGCCGGGCAACTCCCAAGCGCCGCGCAATTCGTCGAGGAAGCGGATGGCGCGCATGTTGATGGCCTCGAGCCTGGCGGCATCATAGCCGAGCTTGGCGCCCCAATCAGGGTTGGCGCGCCAGGTCGGACTGTCGAGGACAAAGCCGAGCCCATGCTGCCGCGCGATACGCAGGTAGGCTTCGTAGTACTGCCTCAAATGCGCGCGGCCATCCGCGCTGTCGAGCAGCACAAATGCCGCAAAGTGGGGCAGCTCCAGCCCGTGCTGAAAGATGAGGGTTGTTTCCATGCCGCCATCGGTCAGGAAAATGCCGCCGCCGCGCTGCGGCAGACCATGTCTGTATCTGGCCATTGATCGCTCCATCATTTGGACGGGCCGCTCTCTTCACTCGATCGCGCTAGGCCCGTGTTCGGTCGCGGCATTTGGTGCCGCATAATGTCGCGTCGCTCTAGAAGCCCCGTGGTGCGGCTGAACTTCCACCCGCAAGCGGAGACAAATCAATGATTTGCAGGAGTCACGCGGAGTGGGCCTTGGCCCCCAAGGGCCAATTTCCGCACCGTCGGTACAGTTCTGGAGACATCGATGGGAAAGGGCGAAGCGACGCGCGAGCGCATTCTCGAGATCGCGGAAGCGGCGGTGCTCGCAAAGGGCTTCGGCGCCACCTCGATCGAGGAAGTCATTGCCGAGGCCGGACTGACCAAGAGCGGCTTCTTCTATCACTTCAGGGACAAGAACGCGCTCGCACGGGAGATGCTGCGACGCTACGTGGATACAAATGACCGCCTGTTCGACGAGATCTTCAGGCGCGGACGTGAGCTCTCCGACGACCCGCTGCAGTCGTTCCTGATCTCGCTGAAACTACTCGCCGAAGTCATGGCCGATCTGCCGAACGGCCATCCCGGCTGCCTGATCGCCAGCATCTGCTATCAGGAGCGCTTGTTCGACCGCGATGTTCGCGATCTGACCGCGCAATCGGTCCGGATCTGGAATGCGCACTTCCGCGAGATTCTCGACGGCATCGCCGCCATCTATCCGCCCCGCGAGCCGGTCGACCTCGACGATCTCGCGGAGATGATCTCGTGCGTGGTCGACGGCGCAATCATCATGTCGAAGACGCTCAACGACCCGAAGCGGCTGGAGCGACAGATCCTGCTCTTCCGCAGCTGCGTGAAGCTGGTCTTCACGCCGCCTCACTCGTCGTGAATTGATGGAACGTGAGCGGACCAGGGCGGCCCGTCCTGCCGCGCTCGCCAGCGGCAGGAATGTGATTGGGCCCAGGTTGGCCAGTCGCCCCCATCATTCTCGCGCAGCCAATCCCAGCGCCTCGGCCATGACGCGGAACACTTCGGTATTGTCCATCGAGCCGTGCACGCGCTCGCTCCCCGGGCCCGCCGCCGTGACAATGACGTCCTCGCCCGAATGCACGCTGGCGCCGACCAGCGACGACAGATTGCCGGGGCGCAGCACCGCGCCCGGGACCTCCTTGTATTTGTCGTTGGCCTTGAAGGTGCCGTCGTCGCCGGCCTTGACGGTCGGCTCGTTGGGATTGTCGAGCTTCGGACGGAACGTCTCGTAATGATCGGGCAGGCTCGCCGAGAAGATGGCAAGCCGGCGGCTCACGTCGACCCGTGACGGATAACCTTCCGCATCCGGCGCGGGATAGTTGGGGAATCCGGCCTGATCGTAGACCCCGACGCGCTCGCGCAAGGGCACGTTGGGCGTCGTGCCCATGTCGTCGTTCACCGTGCCGACCAGGCTGTTGGGGTGATTGTGATCGGCCAGCACCAGGATGAGGGTGTCGTCGCCGCGTGCGCGCGCCCATTCGCGCGTCTGACGCACCGCGTTGTCGAGCATGATCGTGTCGTAGACCGCGCGCTCCATGTCGAGCAAATGCGCGTATTTGTCGATCATTCCGGATTCGACCATCAGGAAGAAGCCGGCTTCGTTCTTCGAGAGGATTTTCAACGCCGCCTGCACCTGCTCGGTCAGATCAGGCTGCTCGGGGAATTTCTTGACGCCGCCTCCTTTCAGGAATTTGCGGTCGAGCGCACCGTCCATGTTGCCGGTGGCGAACAGGCCGAGCAGCTTGCTCGTCTCCTGCTTGGCGGCGGAGGCGCTGAGCTCGCCCGCGGTGGTCGCCACCTGATAGCCGGCATCGCGAAACTTCGCGATGTAGTCGGTCTCGTCCTTGCGCTTGGAGCCGGCAGCCGACTTCGGCAGAAAATTCGCGCTGCCGCCGCCCATCATCACATCCGGCTTTGCCGCGAAGAACTGCTCGACGATGTCGTCATAGGCGGCGCGCCGGCGGGTGTGCGCGACCATCGCCGCCGGCGTCGCGTCTTCGATCTCGGTATTGGTGACGACACCGATCGCCATGCCGAGCCGTCTTTTGGCGAGGCTGGTGATGGTTTCGACCTTGGGATCGTCGAGCGGGCTCGCGCTGCGGTCGGCATAGACGCCGAGGGCATTGACGGCGCTCTTGTGCCCGGTCGCATAGGCACTCGCCGAGTTCGCGGAGTCCGTGATGATCGAGTCCGAGCCGGCGGTTGCCACCAGCGCCATATGGGGCATGTCGTCGATGGCGAGCTTGCCGCGGCTCTTGCCTTCCGAAATGCCCTTGGACAGGATTCGCGCGGCGACCCGATGCGCCGGCGACATGCCATCGCCGATGAACAGGATGACGTTCTTCGCCTTGCGCGGGCCGGTGTCGTAGACCGTCCAGGTGACGCTGCGCTGGCGCGTGCCGTCGCTCACCTCCACGGCGACGCTACCCGGCTTGGTCAGCGTGACGTCGCGCAGGACCAGGGCCGACTGCTCCTTGCCGTCCTCGCGCTCGACGAAGGTTCCGGAGCGGCCGAACGCGGCCGCGTAATCCGCGCCGTTCACCGTCACCTTCAACTTGGCGGGATCGATCAGCCCCGGGAGCTCGACCTTGAAGTCGAACTTGGCTCCGGCCAGGATCTCGGCGCGATCGATCGGATAGATCGTCTGCGCCGACGATGATGATGCCCAACAGAGAACAATGAGAGAGGCGAGTGCCGATCCCCTGACCATGTGCGATGCTCCGCAATCCCGTTTCCAACAGTGGAAGCGTAGCGGTCGAGAATGACAGCGTCATTAAGCTCGGTGCCCGGATGGAGCGAAGCGCAATCCGGCTCCGGAAAGCCTCAGCCCTTGTCGCTCTCGAGCCGGAAGATCTGCGAGCCTTCGCTGCCCGACAACAGGCCGGTCTTCGAATAGAGACCGAGCTTGGTGCGGGTGTCGGCGATGTCGAGGTTGCGCATGGTGAGCTGGCCGATGCGGTCGGCCGGCGTGAAGGCGGCGTCCTCCACCTTCTCCATGCTCAGCCGCTCCGGCGCATAGGTAAGGTTGGGGCTCTCGGTGTTGAGGATCGAATAATCGTTGCCGCGGCGCAGCTCGAGCGTGACTTCGCCGGTGACGGCGCGGGCGACCCAGCGCTGTGCGGTCTCGCGCAGCATCAACGCCTGCGAATCGAACCAGCGGCCCTGATAGAGCAGGCGTCCCAGGCGCATGCCGCTGACGCGGTACTGCTCGATCGTGTCCTCGTTGTGGATGCCGGTGACGAGGCGCTCATAGGCGATGTGCAGCAGCGCCATGCCAGGCGCCTCATAGATGCCGCGGCTCTTGGCCTCGATGATGCGGTTCTCGATCTGGTCGCTCATGCCGAGGCCGTGACGACCGCCGATCGCGTTGGCCTCGAGGAACAGCGAGACCGGATCGGAGAAGGTCTGGCCGTTCAGCGCGGTCGGCTGCCCTTCCTCGAAACGCACCACGACCTTCTCGGCCTTGACGGCGCAGTCGTCGCGCCAGAACGGCACGCCCATGATCGGGGTGACGATCTTGATGCCGCTGTCGAGGCTCTCGAGATCCTTTGCCTCATGGGTGGCGCCGAGCAGATTGCTGTCGGTCGAATACGCCTTCTCCGCGCTCATCTTGTAGGCGAAGCCTTGCGCGGTCATGAATGCCGACATCTCGGCGCGGCCGCCGAGCTCGTCGATGAACTGCTGGTCGAGCCAGGGCTTGTAGATCTTCAGGCCGGGATTGGTGAGCAGGCCGTAGCGGTAGAAGCGCTCGATGTCGTTGCCCTTGAAAGTCGAGCCGTCGCCCCAGATGTTGACACCGTCTTCCTTCATCGCTGCGACCAGCATCGTGCCGGTGACGGCGCGGCCGAGCGGCGTGGTGTTGAAATAGGTGATGCCGCCGGTCGAGATGTGGAAGGCGCCGGACTGGATCGCGGCGATGCCCTCGTGGACCAGCTGCGTGCGGCAATCGACGAGGCGCGCGTTCTCGGCGCCGAACTCCATCGCCTTGCGCGGGATCTCGTTGTAGTCGGCTTCATCCGGCTGACCGAGATTGGCGGTGTAGGCGTAGCAGCGCGCCCCCTTCTGCTTCATCCAGAGCAGCGCCGCAGAGGTGTCGAGGCCGCCCGAAAAAGCGATGCCGACTTTCTCACCCTTGGGCAGGCTTTTCAGGATCGTGGTCATGGGGCTTCCAATCGGGTCTCAAGCTGATGTGATGGGTGCGTTCGACCGCGCGAATATCAAATTTCGCGGGGCTCGGCACCCCTTTAATGGCTCAAACCGAGGGCTCGGGGTCGGTCTTGCGGCCGAACAGGCGCTGGCGGAGCCGGTAAGCGGGCATGTTCAGCCGGGTCAGGGCGGCATCCACCGCTTCGTCCGAGAACCGCGTGCGCGGCCAGCGATAGATCAGCGCGTAGGCGAACCAGATCACGACGAAGGTGACGAGGCCGGCGATCGACACGTCCGTGAAAAAGTGCCCGCCGAAGGCCATGCGCAGGGCGCTGGTCAAGGCGCCGAACACCACGGCGGCGGCATAGGCGAGCGGCCGCCACGCCGGCGGCGCCAGCGCGGCCGGCGCCAGCGTCCAGAACGCCGTCGCGCCTTCGCCGGAGAAGAACGAGCAATTGCGCCCGCAAGTGCCGCGCGGATCCCACCACGGCACGAATTGCTGATTGCCGGCAAACTCGGTCACCACCACCGGACGCGGACGGCCCCAATAATTCTTGAACGTCAGGTTGGTCAAAATACCGGCCGACATGGTCATCGTCACCAGCAGGAAGATGACCGTACGCCCCGGCACCATCAGCGGCCGGTCGGGCCGGATCATCTTGACCACGAGCGCGACGATCGAGGGAAGGGCGAAGGCCCAGGCGATCCACATCGCCGCATCGCGCGCAAAGCCGGCCCACCCGTTCAGCTTGAGCGGAAACGTCTTGGTCTCCGCGTCGAAGAATAGCGAAGCGAGCTTGAGGTCGAGCTCGGGATAGAGGCCGAAGACGACGCCGATCACGAGCCACAGCGCCAGGGCAATGAAGAGTCCGGTATGGTTCATGGCGCGCGGTTTAGCGGAGTGGGATGGAGATGGAAACCCCAGGGGAGGGTAGGAAACTCACCGCGGGCCCGGCCTTGAATTCGCCGGCAATGGCGGCGGTGGTTTCCGCGGGGACGGCGGGATGCGCCAGGCGCCGGCGTTGCGGCCGGCGATCAGCCAGTAGACGAAGCCGGCAACGATGCCCGCGCCGGTCATGATCTCCAGGTGACGCCGGACGATGCCCTCGAACTGCAACGTGTCGGAATGGAACGGGACGAGGCCGAGATAGCAGGCGAGCCCGACAAGGCCGCCGCCGACGGCATAGGCGATCGCACTGCGGATGTAGAGCGCTTCGGTGATCGCGACGATCACCGCCGCCGGCACCAGCGCAAAGCCGGACACGAAGATGAAGCCGAAGCCGAGCAGGATGTCGATCGTGCCCTGGTCGACCGGACCGGCGCCGAGATCGGCGAATTCCGGAAACAGCAGCGCGACGACGACGATCATGCCGCCGACAAAGCAGGCGGCGAGGAAGCCGATGAAGATGACGACGAGGCGGCCGATCAGGGACATGACGAAGAAGTCCCGATTGTCGTCATTGCGAGCGGAGCGAAGCAATCGAGACATACGTCCGCGGAGACGGTCTGGATTGCTTCGTCGCTACGCTCCTCGCAATGACGAGGAGGCGAGAGCACGGGCATGACACACTAATCCGTCATCGCCATGGCGCGCAGCGCCTGGCGCTCGCGCGCCGAGAGCTTTTCCGTCTCCGACTTGAGCTGGCCGCAGGCGGCGAGGATGTCGCGGCCGCGCGGGGTGCGCACCGGCGAGGAATAGCCGGCGTTGAAGATATATTCGGAGAACTTTTCGATCTGGTCCCAGTCCGAGCATTCATAGGCGGTGCCGGGCCAGGGATTGAACGGGATCAGGTTGATCTTGGCCGGAATGCCCTTGAGCATCTTCACCAGCAGCTTGGCATCGTCGAGCGAATCGTTGACGCCCTTGAGCATCACATATTCGAAGGTGATGCGGCGCGCGTTCGATGCGCCGGGATAGTCGCGGCAGGCCTGCAGCAGCTCCTTGATCGGATATTTGCGGTTGAGCGGCACCAGCTCGTTGCGCAGCTCGTCGCGCACCGCGTGCAGCGAGATCGCGAGCATGACGCCGATCTCCTCGCCGGCCCGCACGATGTTCGGCACCACGCCCGAGGTCGACAGCGTGATGCGGCGGCGGGAGATGCCGATGCCTTCGTTGTCGCCGACGATCAGAAGCGCATCGCGCACCGCGTCGAAATTGTAGAGCGGCTCGCCCATGCCCATCATCACGATGTTGGTGACGCGGCGCGTGCCGTCCTCGCGATCGGCCCAGTCGTTGAGACGGTCGCGCGCGACCATCACCTGGCCGACGATCTCGCCGGCGGTGAGGTTGCGCACCAGGCGCTGGGTGCCGGTGTGGCAGAAGGCGCAATTGAGCGTGCAGCCGACCTGCGAGGAAACGCAGAGCGTGCCGCGGTCGGTCTCGGGGATGTAGACGCATTCGACTTCATGCGCCTTCTGAACATTGTCGCCGCTCGGCAGGCGCAACAGCCATTTGCGAGTGCCGTCGTTGGAGATCTGCTCGGCCACGACTTCCGGCCGGTCCACGGTGAAATGCTGCGCGAGCTCGGCGCGGATGCCCTTCGAGATCGAGCTCATCTCGTCAAAACTCTGGGCGCCGCGGAAATAGAGCCAGTGCCACAGCTGCTGCACCCGCATCTTGCGCTGGGCCGGCGCGACACCGATCTCGCCGAGCCGATCGGCAAGCTCGGTGCGCGACAGGCCGATCAGCGACGGCTTGGCCGGCGGCACATAGGTTTCGAGCGGGGTCTTCTCCACCAGGAGGCCGTTGTGCGGCTCGGTCGTCGGTTGCATTGAATGGACCTAATGGCTTGGTCGTTCCGGGATGGTCCGAAGAGATCGCGAAGCGACCCTGAGGACCAGACCCGGAACCTCGGAGATTCCGGGTTCGTGCTGTGCGCGCCCCGGAATGACGAAGAAATCTGGAACGGCCCTTATATAACAACCGGAACCGCCGATTGCGACCTTATCGCCCGCAGTCTTAACGCCGGCAATCCTGCGCGATCTTGTCGAGCGCCTGGGCGAGGCCCTTCAGCGAGAAGGTGTCGGTCGTCTCGGTCCCCTTGGCCGAGACGCCTTTGACGACGAGATCGGCGGATTTGCGCATGGCTTCGACCATCCGCTCCTCCTCGGCCGCGTTCTTGATCCAGAGCCCGTCCCCCTGCGTGTACATGGCGAAGGAGGCGCCGCCGACCTCGGCGGTCGATTCCGAGCCCGGCTTCAGCGCATAGCCGATCATGACCGAGACTTCGTTGTTGACCTTCTCGGCCGGCCGGGTCGAGACGAAGGCATAGGCGGGATCGCGCGGCCGGTTCGGCGGATTGGTCTTCGACGATGACGGCTTGGCCAGCGCGAAGCAGACCTTCTTGCCGTTCGGCGTCGCCGAATAGGCACCCCAGGTGCCGAACTGCCCGATCAGGGTCGGCTCCGCGCCCCCCGCAACGGCCGCAGCCGGGGCCGCCGGCTTGCTCTCGGGCTTCGGGGCCGCCTTTGCGTTGGTGTTGGCCGGCGGCGCCGCCGGCTTCGGTGCCGCCTCTTTTGGAGCTGGACTGGACTTGGGCGTCGGTTGCGCCCGCGCAGACACGGCGATTCCCCCGGCCGCCACGCCAGTCATCAAAGCTAAAATCAGCACCCGCCACATGCCGCGTTGGTTCCCTCAATATTGTGACTGGAAGATGGCCCGAGCGCGCTTTGTCCCCGGGCAGGGATAGCCGGGAAAGTTCAATTTGGGAAGGCAGTTAGCGGTATCTTCGGCGGCTAGGCCCTGGATCGGGCGGCGCGTTGCGCGGCCCATTGCGCCTCGGTCCAGCCGAGCAAATCCTCGGCGCCGGAACTGCGCAGATGCGCGCCACCGTCGATGACCACCATCTCGCCATTGATGTAGGCGGCGTGATCCGAGACCAGGAAGCTGGCGAGATCGGCGAGCTCGCCGTGCTCGCCGGTGCGGCCGAGCGGATTGCGCGAGGTCCAGCCTTCGTCGCGGCCTTCGGGACGGAGCTGCCCGGTGGCCCCTGCGGTCGGAAACGGGCCCGGCGCGATCGCCACGGTCCGGATGCCCTTCGGGCCCCATTCCACCGCAAGACTCCTGGTCATCGCCAGCAGTGCGGATTTCGCCATCGCCGAGGGAACGGTGAAGGCGCGGCCGGTAATGGTGGAGGTCGAGAGGATCGACAGCACGACGCCGCGATGGTTAGCCTCGATCCAGCGCCTGCCGGCGGCGAGCGTGCAATACATCGCGCCATGCAGTGTAGGCGCCAGGATCGCGTCCGCGGCGCGGAAGGAGAGATGCTCGCTCTGTGCGATGAAGGTGGCAGCGGCATTGTTGACGAGGATGTCGAGCGGCGCCTCGCGCCAGATCGCATCCATCATGCCGTCGACCGCCGCACCGTCGCGGATATCGCAGGCGATGGTGATGACCGTGCCGCCGATCTCGTCGCGCATCTCGCGCGCCGTCGCCTCGAGCCGCTCGAGCTTGCGGCCGCAGATCACGAGCTCGGCGCCGAGCGCGAGGAAGCGACGCCCCATCGCAGCGCCGAGACCCAAACCACCCCCGGTAATGAGGATGCGCTTGTTCTTCAGCAGGCTTGTTTTAAACATCGTTTGAATCCTTTCTCCGCGGATATCGTCATTGCGAGCCACCGGGTCCGCGCGAAGCGCGGCCCGATGACGGGCTTCGCGAAGCAATTCAGACTATTCCGCAGGACGGACTCTGGATTGCTTCGCTGCGCTCGCAACGACGGAGGATAGGCCGTCGCTGACCCCCAGACAAAGAATCCGGATTGTCGCCACTGCCTAAATCCGGCAGAAACGGCCAAACTATAATTCCACCCGAAACGCCCTCAAGGTGCCGCCATGAAAGCCATCCTCTGCTCGCAATATTGCCAGCCCGACGACCTCGTCCTGACTGAGGTGCCCGATCCGGTGGCGGGGCCCGGCGAAGCCGTGATCGCGATCAAGGCGGCGGCGCTGAATTTCTTCGACATCCTGATGATCCAGGGCAAGTACCAGATCAAGCCGCCGTTCCCGTTCTCGCCGGCCGCGGAAGTTGCGGGCGTGATCGAGAGCATCGGCGCTGGTGTCACTGATCTCAAGGTCGGCGATCGCGTGGTCGCCTCCTGCGGCCACAACGGCGCACGCGAGAAGATCGCGCTGCCGGCGGCATCGATCGTGAAGATCCCCGACAATCTCGACTACGACCGCGCGGCCGGCATCATCATCATCTACGGCACCGCGCTGCATGCGCTGGAAGATCGCGCCAGCCCCAAGCGCGGCGAGACGCTCGCGGTGCTGGGCGCAGCCGGCGGCACCGGTTTAGCGGCCTGCGAGCTCGGCAAGCTGATGGGCTTGAAGGTGATCGCCTGCGCCTCGTCGGACGAGAAGCTCGAATTCGCCAAGGCGCATGGCGCCGAGCTGACGCTGAACTACGCCAAGGAAGATCTGAAGGAAGGCCTGCGCAAGCTCACCGGCGGCAAGGGCGTCGACATCATCTTCGATCCCGTCGGTGGTGCTTACGCCGAACAGGCGCTGCGCTCGATCGCATGGGAAGGCCGCTTCCTCGTGATCGGCTTTGCCGCCGGCGACATTCCCAAGATGCCGCTGAACCTCGCGCTCCTGAAGGGCTGCGACATCCGCGGCGTGTTCTGGGGCGCCTGGACCCGGCTCAACCCGGCCAAGAATCGCGCCAATCTCGAGAAGCTGGTGAAGTGGACCGCGGAAGGCAAGATCTCATCGCATGTCGACCGCACCTTCCCGCTGGCGCAGACGGCGGATGCGCTGAAGGTGCTGGCGGGACGGCAAGCCATGGGCAAGGTGATCTTGCATCCGTGAGCTGATGCAGGTGATTGAAGTCGCGTAGGCTACGCGACTTCTGCTTTGCCGTCCGCCTCGCCGACCCCACGCTTCAGCGCGGCGCGGGCGGCCTCGCGATGCTCGTACGTGATGTGGCTGGCAACCATGCGGATGGCGGTGGCGAGCACGGCGGCGTCATCGGCGAAGCCGAGCATGGGCATCACGTCCGCGACGAAATCGAACGGCAGGACGAAATAGGCGATTGCACCGAGCAGCGAAGCCTGGACGTGACGCGGCGTCTGCCGGTCGAACGCGCAGTAATAGGCGGCAAGTAGATCCTCCGCGAACGGCAGATGCGCAGCGACCCGCTTCAGCTTGCGCCAGAAGCGGCGGCGCACGCTCTCGCGATCTTCCGCGAGCCGATCGGCCGGCTCGAAGCCAACGCTGTGCTCGGCAGCCATGCTCAAATGCTCCCCGTTCTGCGGGAGGCGGAGGACCGCCCGATCCCGGCTGATCACAAGATGGGGATGCAGCCGGTCCCTGCAAGACGTCTGCTTCAAGACGTCTGCTTGGTGTCAGCCTGCGATTGCGTTCATCGCCTTGGCGAGCGCCATGTCGCGCGCGGTGACGCCGCCGGCGTCGTGGGTCGACAGCACCACCTCCACCGTCTTGTAGACGTTGCGCCATTCGGGGTGGTGATCCATCTTCTCGGCGACCAGCGCGGCGCGGGTCATGAAGCCGAACGCCTCGTTGAAATCCTTGAAGACAAAGGTTTTCCCGATGGCGTCGCGGCCTTGGACGTCAGTCCAGCCGGATAGTCCGCCCAGCGCCTGCCTGCGCGCCTCCGCCGAGAGCCGTTCTGCCATGGTCGTCTCCGTCCTCTAGGGGGAACTTTACTCTAACACCGCCCCGGCGCCCCGGTTCATACGGGATTTCCTGCATCCGCTAACCATGACGGAGATGTAACCCCGCCGGACAAGAAATTTGCTACAATTGCGGGCGTAAATCGCCGGCCAAGATGAAACCGAGCCTGAAGCGCCTCTTTGGGAGACCGATGACCGGGGGATTGGACCTGGCCGAAACGCCCCCTCCGCCTTCGCCGCGATCCGCGGCGCGGAAGACGGCGCTCGTGTCTCTGGCGTTCCTGCTTGCGATCGTCGGCGTGGTCGCCGGCGGCTATTACTTCGCGATGCGTCCCGTGACGCTCAGAATCGCGGTCGGCCCCGCCAACAGCGACGACGTCAAGGTCGTGCAGGCGCTGACGCAAGGCTTCGCGCAGCACAAGAGCTATGTGCGGCTGCGCCCGATCCAGACCGACGGCGCGACCGCCAGTGCCAATGCGCTCGCGGAAGGCAAGGTCGATCTCGCCATCGTGCGCGGCGATCTCGACGTGCCGAAGAACGCGCAGGCTGTCGCGACCCTGCGCAAGAACGTCGTGGTGCTGTGGTCCGTGCCCGCCAAAGGAAAGAAGAAGGGCGCGAAGATCACCAAGATCGCGCAGCTCGCCGGCCATCGCGTCGGGGTCGTCGGCCGCACCCAGGCCAACGTCAATCTGCTCAAGGTGATCCTGCACCAATACGGCGTCGACCCGGCCAAGGTCGAGATCGTACAATTTCCCGTCAATGAAGTTGCCGAGGCGATCAAGGCGCAGAAGGCCGACGTCTACCTCGCGGCAGGCCCGGTCAACAGCAAGATCACGGCGGACGCGATCTCGGCATCGGTCAGGGAGGGCGGCACGCCAACCTTCCTCGCCATCGATTCCGCCGATGCGATCGCGCAAAATCATCCAGTCTATGAAGCGGGCGAGATCCCCGCCGGCACCTACGGCGGCTCGCCCGACCGGCCCGAGGACGAGGTCAAGACCATCAGCTTCGCGCACCACATCGTAGCGCGCAAAGGCGTGTCCGAGGCCGACATCGCAGCGTTCACGCGCCAGCTCTTCGCCGTGCGCCAGCAACTGGTGACGGAATTCCCGCTGGCGGCGAAGATCGAGACGCCCGACACCGACAAGGATGCAGTGATCCCGGTGCATCCGGGTGCGGCCGCTTTCGTCGACGGCGAGGAGAAGACCTTCCTCGACAAGTACAGCGATTACATCTGGTGGAGCCTGATGGCGCTCTCGGCCATGGGCTCGGTCGGCGCCTGGTTCGCCGGTTATCTGAAGAAGGACGAGCGCGACAACAACAATCACCAGCGCGAACGCCTGCTCGACATGATCGCCGCGGCACGCAAGTGCGAGACGACCGAAGAGCTGGACCAGATGCAGACCGAGGCCGACGAGATCCTGCGCGACACGCTGCGCTGCTTCGATCACGGCGCCATCGAGGAAGCCGCGCTCACCGCCTTCAACATCGCACTCGACCAATTCCACGCCGCCGTCGCCGACCGCAAGGCTGTGCTGTTCAGCCTGCCGCCGAACCTGCAACGTGCCAGCGCGCAGTTCCGGGCCGCCGGCAACGCGTGAGCGCCCGCGCGCGTTATTGCTGCGTCACATTGTCTCAATATAGCTCCCAACGTCATTCCGGGGCGATGCGAAGCATCGAACCCGGAATCCATTGCGCAGCATTCGCGGGGAGACATGGATTCCGGGTTCGCGCTACGCGCCCCGGAATGACGGACTCCCCCGCAAGCCCCGGGGTCGGAGCCTCATGACCATCACATTCTCCCGCCGCCGCTTCCTCGCCAGCAGCGCCGGTGCGCTCGGCACGCTGGCGATGCCGTATCTTTCGCGCGCGGCCGACCGGCCGGCAGTCACCCACGGCGTGCAAGCGGGCGACATCACCGTCGACGGCGGCGTGGTGTGGGCGCGAACCGACCGGCCCGCGCAGATGCTGGTCGAGGTCGCCACGAGCGAGTCCTTCAAGGACGCCCGGGCATTGCCGCCGATTGCGGCGCTGCCCGAGAGCGACTTCACCGCCAAGATGCTGGTCGAAAATCTACCCGCCGGCCAGGACATCTTCTACCGCGTCCGCTTCCGCGATCTCTCCCACAGCGCGATCGAGGGCGAGGCGGTGACCGGCCGCTTCCGCACCGCGCCGGCCGACCGCCGCGACGTCAGCTTCGTCTGGGGCGGCGACGTCGCAGGGCAGGGCTGGGGCATCAATTCCGACGACGGCGGCATGGTCACCTTCTCGACCATGCGCAAGCACCGGCCGGATTTCTTCCTGCACTCGGGCGACACGATCTATGCCGACGGTCCCATCCAATCCGAGGTGAAGCTCGCCGACGGCAAGATCTGGAAGAATCTGACCATCCCGGAGAAGGCCAAGGTCGCCGAGACGCTGGACGAGTTTCGCGCCGCGTACAAATACAATCTCACCGACGACAATCTCCGCGCCTTCAATGCCGAGGTGCCGGTCTTCGTGCAGTGGGACGACCACGAGGTCACCAACAACTGGTCGCTGTCGAAAGACTTGCCGGCCGCCTACAAGATGCGCGACATCTCACTGCTCGCAGCCCGCGCGGGCCGGGCCTTCCACGAGATGTACCCGATGCGGGAGAGCATCACTGAACCCGGCCGCGTCTATCGCCAGATCTCCTACGGCCCGCATCTCGACGTATTCGTGCTCGACGAGCGCAGCTATCGCGGGCCGAACGGTGCCAATCTCGAAACCGCCTATGGCCCCGCGAGCTATTTCCTCGGCCCGGAGCAGATCGCCTGGCTCAAGCGCGGCCTGCTGAATTCGCGCGCGACATGGAAGGTGATCGCATCGGACATGCCGATCAGCCTGATCGTCTCCGACACGCCGAAGGGCGGCTCGGAAGCCGTTGCGCAGGGCGACGGCCCGGTGCGTGGCCGCGAGTTCGAGATCGCCGACATCCTACGCTTCATCAAGATGGCGCCGATCAGCAACACGGTGTGGCTGACCGCGGAGGTGCACTACGCCGCCGCGCATTATTACGATCCGAACAAGGCGCAATTTCAGGAGTTCGAGCCGTTCTGGGAGTTCGTCTCGGGCCCGCTGCACGCGGGCACGTTCGGCCCGAACGCGCTCGACAATACCTTTGGTCCCGAGGTGCGCTTCGTCAAGGCGCCGGGCAAGGACAGCCAGAATCTGCCGCCGTCCGCGGGCATGCAGTTCTTTGGTCACGTCAAGATCGACGGCGCGTCCGGCCGGATGGCGGTGACCCTGCGCGATCGCGCCGACGTCGCGCTGTGGTCGACCACGCTCGATCCGAAGCTTGCGTGACGGCCAATTCGAAGCCGGATGAACCCTCCGGCCGGCCCGGACGACAATTGCGAGCGCCAGCGCATTTTCGAGGGCGTGATGCCGTCCGAGCCATGTTCGAGTTGATACCGTGCCGTTCAGCCGCCCAACGATCGTTATCGCGCTGCTGCTGAGCGCAGCATCCCCCACATGCGCGCAGACCCAAGAGAAGGCTCAGGACAAAGCGACGCTGGTGCGCGAGGCCCTCGCTTCGCGTTACGGTAAGGCGCTGACCGCCGAGCTCGGCAAGTCACTGCGCGCAAGCGCCGACCCGGCATGTCTGACGGACAAGGGGTTGGCTGCCGACCAGCTCGAACCGCGCGGCCGCGATATCGTCATCAGATGGGGCACGCATATGCTGGATGGCGCATCGGCGTTCATCGACCGGCAGACCTCCGACAATCCATTTGCCGGCGCAGCCGAATTGGAAAGCCTGAAGAGCAATCCGGATGTGAAGCGCTATCTCGCGATGGAAGAGCCGATACGTCAGGCGAAGATCCTGGATTTGATCTTCGAGCATTTCGACCGCTACAACGTGATCGCCCGCGTGAAACTTGGAGGGGTCTATCCATTGCAGACAGGCAACGAAGCTCTGCTCCGTCTCAATCCGACCGATGCAACGGAAGAGCGGTTGGAGACGTTCGCCAGGAAGAGTCGCTCGAAGGCGCTGAAACGTTTCCTGCAATTGTCCGATCAAGAGGCGATTGCGCAGAGTGCGGCGATCAGGAAGGCCTCATCGCCGGCGCCGTTTCCGCACACTTTCTTCAAGGGCGTCGAGACTGACCTCGCCGAGCTCTGCATTCGCTCCGGCAACTAGGCGATCAGGTGTCCCGTCTCTGCAGCGCCGCCTCCAGCGCCTCGCTCGAGCACGGCTTCTGCAGCCGGGGCCGGCCCGCCAATTCGGGCGGGATGCGCACCTCGGCGCCGTAGCCGGTGACGAACACGAACGGAACCTTCAGCGCAATGAGCCGCTCGGCGATCGCAAAGCTGGTCTCGCGGATCAGCTCGACATCGAGCAGCGCGAAATCGGGTGTCCGTTTGGCGATGGCGTTCAACGCCTGCGTCACCGAACCCGCGGTCCGCACGGCGGCCACACCAAATCCGAGCAGGCGATCCTCGAAATCGATCGCGATGATCGGATCATCCTCGACGATCAGAACATCGGCCGGCCAGCCTGTGCCATTGGAGTGTGCAGGTACCATGATCGCATCTTGGTTTGGGGGTTTTTGGATCAGGACTGCCGCGACACGATGGCTGCGCGCAGCGCATCGGAGGGTTCCCGGAACGAAACTCACCACATCATCGTTCTCTGGTCTGTCCACTTGTGCACACAGGAAACGGATGGAACTCGCTAAGGTGGGAGGAAGGGTGGGAGTTCAGAATGGATGCGCGTATCGGCAAGATCACCGAGGTCGAGAGCCGGCCGGCCAACAATCTGCTGCGGCGTTTGAGTCAAGTCGACTACGGCCTCGTGGCGCCGCACGTGACCGTCGAGGACTCTGCAGCCGGGCACTTGCTCTACAATCCCGGCGATGACGTGCAGGTGGTCCACTTCCCCTGCGGCCCGTCGCTCGCGACTTTCCTCGTCCCCAACGAGGATGGCCGCGACGTCGAGACCATTCTGGTCGGCCGCGAAGGCGCCGTGGGCGGCATCGTCAGCGAGGGATTTCTGCCGGCCTATACCCGGATCTGCGTCAAATTCGGTGGACCGTTTGCGCGCATTCACGTTGCCAAGCTGGAAGCAGCCAAGCTGCGCTCGGCGTCGCTGCGCAACGTCTTTGCCCGCTATGCCGATTGCATGCTGGCCCAGATCTTCCAGTCGACCGCCTGCAACGCGATCCATTCGATCGAGCAGCGCACCGCCAAATGGATCCTGGCGGCGATGGAGCGGACCGGCGACGAGACCAGTGTGCCGCTGACCCACGAACAGCTCGCGACTTTGCTCGGCGTTGGCCGCTCCTATGCCAGCCGCGTGCTTCAGTCGTTCAAGGCCGAAGGCGTGCTCGACACGCGGCGCGGCTCGATCCTCGTCCGCAACCGCGACGGCCTGAGGCTGCGCGCCTGCCTGTGCAACGATGCGGTGAAGATGCATTTCGAGGAGGTGCTGCGCGGGGTCTATCCGACCGAGGAGCGGGAAGCGGGGTAGCTTCTTCCTTCTCTCTTGTGGCGCTATAATGCGCGGCGCGCCGCTCTAACCGCGGTCGTGCTATACTGGCCCCGCATGAGCGGGACTTTCCTTCACACTCTCTTCGACATCCTGGCCTGGCTGGCGGCGGCTACCGCCGTCTTTTGGCTGTCGCGACGGGGCTTGCAGTTTCCCTCGCAATCCTTCGCGCTGCCCTATATCGCCACGCTGGTGTTTGGCGCAGGCCTTGGCGCCTATCTGTTCGGCTCCGCCAATCTGTGGCTGTCCGGGCAAAGCGGCATTGCGCGCTCGGTCGAGGGCGGGCTGGCCGGCGGCATCGTGGGAATCGAGCTCTACAAATGGTCCGCAGGCGTCACGGTGCGAACCGGCGCGCGCTTCGCGCTGCCGCTGGCGCTCGGCATCGCGATCGGCCGGATCGGCTGTTACCTCGCGGGCCTCGACGATTTCACCTATGGCACGCCGACGGCGCTGCCCTTCGGCCATGATTTCGGCGACGGCGTTCGCCGCCATCCCGTGCAGCTCTACGAGAGCGCGGCCATGGCCCTGTTCGCGCTCGCCTATGTGGTGGCGGTCTTGAACCGGAACGCGTTCACGATCACCAATGGTTTCTACCTGGTGCTCGCCTATTACGGAGCGCAACGCTTCCTATGGGAATTCCTCAAGCCCTATGGCACGCTGATCGGGCCCCTGACCCTGTTTCACCTGCTGTCGCTGTCCGTCCTGCTCTACGCCGCATTCATGCTGGCGACGGCACCCAAAGCGAGACGCTTACAAAAAGAGTCACTTGCATGAACGCGCCGTTGCGTAAGTCGCGTCCCTACATCTTCTGGGGCCAGACCCAATCTCTTTGCGAGATCTGCCTGAAGCTGGTGCCGACCAAGATCCAGATTCTCGGCAACGAGGTCTGGTACGAAAAGCGCTGCAGGGAGCACGGCGTGCAATCGACGTTGGTGTCGACCGATGCCGCCTATTGGCGGCTGTGCAAGGATTTCATCAAGCCGGGCGACCGGCCGCTGCAATTCCAGGAACGAACCCAATTCGGCTGCCCCTATGATTGCGGCCTCTGTCCCGACCACGAGCAGCATTCCTGCCTGGCGCTGATCGAGATCACCGAGCATTGCAACCTCACCTGCCCGGTCTGCTTTGCGGAGTCCTCGCCGGCACGAACCAAATTCACGCCGCTCGCGACGGTGGAGAAGATGCTCGACGCGCTGGTCGCGAGCGAGGGCGAGCCCGATCTCGTGCAGATTTCCGGTGGCGAGCCGACGCTGCATCCTGACTTCTTCGAGATCCTGGACGCCGTGCGCGCCCGGCCGATCCGCCACGTCATGATCAACACCAACGGCCTGCGCATCGCCCGCGAAAAGGATTTCGTGGCGCGGCTCGCCGAGAACAAGCGCGGGCTGGAAGTCTATCTCCAATTCGATTCGCTGCAGCGCGACGCGCTGATCAATCTGCGCGGCGCGGACTTGCGAAAAATCCGCCAGCAGGCGCTGGAAAATCTCGAGCATTACGGCATCTCGACCACGCTGGTCGCGACCATCAAGCGCGGCGTCAACGATTCCGAGATCGGCGACATCGTGCGCCACGCGCTGACCTGGACGTGCGTGCGCGGGGTGACATTGCAGCCGGTCCAGGATGCCGGCCGCAACGAGAGCTTCGACAAGAATACCGACCGCATCATGCTGTCGGAGATCCGCAAGCGCGTGATCGAAACCGGCGTGTTCGGCGACAAGGACATGATCCCGCTGCCCTGCAACCCCGAGAGCATCTCGATCGGCTATGGCCTGCGCAACGGCGAGAAGGTGCTGCCGCTGACCTCGTTGATTCCGCAAGAGCAGCTGGTTGCGGTGATGCCAAACACGATCAGCCCGGAAAAGTATCCGATGCTGCGGGAAAAGTTCATCGACCTGTTCTCGCTCTCGTCAGGGCCCCTCAACACGTCCGAGCGCGTCTGCGAATTGTTGTGCTGCCTGCCGAGCTTTCAGGTGCCGGACGGGCTCACCTACGAAAACGTCTTCCGCGTCACCATCGTGCAGTTTCTCGACCGCTTCAACTTCTGCGTCGGCAACGTCAAGCGCAGCTGCATCCATTTCGTGACCGAGCAGGGGGCGATCATCCCGTTCGACACCTACAATCTGTTCTATCGGAATGGCGCCATCTCCCGGATTCGCGCCGGGCTCGAGGGGCAAACCTATCACGAGGCGAGGCAAACCGAGGAGGCACCACGATGAGCGACACGCCACCGCCGGTTCTACCGCCACCCGCACCAACGCCCGGCCCAGCTCGCAGCGGTTGCCTCACCGCGCTGATGGCGATCGCCGGGATCTTCATGCTACTGCCAGGTCTCTGCGCACTCCTGTTCGGCGGAGTGTCGATGTTCGCGGACGGCAAGATCACTGGCGACATCGCGCCGTTCGTCCTTCTGGGACTGGTCGTGGGCATCGGCGGGGTCGCCATGATCTGGGCGGCCATCAAGGGGCGCAGGGTCCCCGCTCACCCCCCGACCCAGCCCTAAGCCCCGGGGATTCCCGGACAAAATTCAGTCAACCAACGGTCAAAGAACACATTGTTTTTTGGCCGTTTTTGCATATATTGCGCCGCAACGCGCAGGGCGCCCGGTCTGATATGGCCGGGCTTCCTTTTTGGGCGGAAAGCGCCCCGTTTCCAGTCTTCCAGCGTTGTTTCGAGAAGAGGTCCCGGTCCGACCGGCGAGATCGCGCTTAACCCATTGTTCGACCGCAAAGAAGCTCACTCATGAATCTTCGTAACGTCGCCATCATCGCCCACGTCGACCACGGCAAGACGACCCTGGTCGACAAACTCCTGCAGCAGTCCGGCACGTTCCGCGAGAACCAGAAGGTGACCGATCGCGCCATGGACTCCAACGATCTGGAGCGCGAGCGCGGCATCACCATCCTGGCCAAGGCGGCCTCGGTGCAGTGGAAGGACACCCGCGTCAACATTGTCGACACCCCCGGCCACGCCGATTTCGGCGGTGAGGTCGAGCGCATCCTCAACATGGTGGACGGCGCCCTGGTGCTGGTCGACGCCGCCGAAGGCCCGCTGCCGCAGACCAAATTCGTGGTCTCCAAGGCGCTTAAGGTCGGCCTCAAGCCGATCGTCGTCATCAACAAGGTCGACCGCCCTGACGCGCGCCCGACCGAAGTCATCAACGAGGTGTTCGACCTGTTCGCGGCGCTCGATGCCAGCGAGGAGCAGCTCGATTTCCCGATCCTCTACGGGTCGGCCAAGCAGGGCTGGATGGCGGATAGCCCCGAAGGTCCGCAGGACAAGGGCATGGAGCCGCTGTTCGACCTGATCCTGCGCCACGTGGCCCCGCCGAAGGTCGAGGAAGGTCCGTTCCGCATGATCGGTACCATCCTCGAAGCCAACCCCTATCTCGGCCGCATCATCACCGGCCGCATCTCTTCCGGCACGCTGAAGCCGAACCAGCAGGTCAAGGTGCTGAACGCCGACGGCAAGCTGGTCGAATCCGGGCGCATCACCAAGATCCTGGCATTCCGCGGCCTCGAGCGCACCCCGCTCGATGAAGCCGAAGCCGGCGACATCGTCGCGATCGCGGGCCTCACCAAGGGCACCGTCGCCGACACCTTCTGCGACCCGACCGTCGAGGTGCCGCTGCCGGCGCAGCCGATCGATCCGCCGACCGTGTCGATGTCGTTCATCGTCAACAACTCCCCGCTCGCCGGCACCGAAGGCGACAAGGTGACGAGCCGCATGATCCGCGACCGTCTCCTGCGCGAAGCCGAGGGCAACGTCGCGCTGCGCGTCGTCGAATCCGCCGACAAGGACGCCATGGAAGTGTCGGGCCGCGGCGAACTCCAGCTCGCGATCCTGATCGAGACCATGCGCCGCGAGGGCTTCGAGCTCTCGGTGTCGCGTCCGCGCGTCGTCTACCAGAAGGACGAAGCGACCGGCGCAACCATGGAGCCGATCGAGGAGGTCGTGATCGACGTCGACGAGGAGCATTCCGGCGTCGTCGTGCAGAAGATGAGCGAGCGCAAGTCCGAGCTGATCGAGATGAAGCCGTCCGGCGGCAACCGCCAGCGCCTGGTGTTCTACGCGCCGACCCGCGGCCTGATCGGCTACCAGGGCGAATTGCTCACGGACACCCGCGGCACCGCGATCATGAACCGCCTGTTTCACGGCTATGCCCCGTACAAGGGCGAGATCCAGGGCCGCCGCAACGGCGTCTTGATCTCCAACGACCAGGGCGAAGCGGTGGCTTACGCCATGTTCAAGCTGGAAGACCGCGGCCCGATGATGATCGAGCCGGGCTGGAAGGTCTATCGCGGCATGATCGTCGGCGAGCACACCCGCGACAACGATCTCGAGATCAACGTGCTCAAGGGCAAGCAGCTCACCAACATCCGCACCACCTCGAAGGACGAGGCGGTGCGCCTGACCCCGCCGATCCGCATGACGCTGGAAAAGGCGCTCGCCTATATCGAGGACGACGAGCTCGTCGAGGTCACCCCGAAGTCGATCCGCCTGCGCAAGAAGCACCTCGACCCGAACGAGCGCAAGCGCGCGGAAAAGGCCAAGGAAGCGGTGGCGTAGGAGTTACCCGGGTTCGCCCGGCGCATTCTCGCCGCGACTGATGAAGCCGATCGTCGTTGTCTCGTCGGAGAGATTGATCGCGTCCCGCAGAGCCGCAAGATGCGGTGCCTTCCAGGTATCGGGTTTCCGGTCGACATTCCAATAGGCGGTGTGGGTGAAGAAGTCCGCACCGCCGGCCAATCTCGTCGAGACCGGGAGGTCAACGATGTGCCGGCCGAAGATCGGGGCTAACGGTCCACCGATCACGTCGCCCCAGAAGATCTGTTCGATCGGGAAATAGATATTGGTCCAGCGCGTTAACCCGAACAGCGCACCGTGGTGGATCTGCCGAATCTTCTTCCTCGGATTGTCGAAGGCCAACAAGCCATCCTGCTGGAGCCGCTTCGGCGGACAGGTCGGAAACTCGCGCTCTTCGACACGACGCCTGAAATCTGCGCGCAATCTCTCGTGTCCATCCTTCTCGGCGGTATCGGGATCCTTTGCCTCTTCGCACATCAAGAAATAAGCGTGGGATAGTGCGCTTCCGAGCGTGACGAAGTCGGTCACCAGCCAGCTCTTGAACTCCCGCTGTTCGACAGGCCGCCTGACGGTCACGTCGGCGATGTTTGCGATCAACTGCCGTGCCTTGCGGCGAAGCTCCACTTTCTCCTCATGGGTGGCCACTTTCTCGGGCTGCCACGGCGCACCATCGACGGCCAAAAACTCCTGGCCGAGCAACGTGACAGGCGGCAACTCGTCGCAAATCCTGCTGAAATAGGCCCGCAGCATATCGTAGGCGACGACAGTGCCTAGGCTGTGAGCGACAACGACAATGCGGTCGTATCGGCCGCTTTCATGCAGACGCGCCAGCGTGTCTACGGCCTCTTTCCGGATGGCCCGACGAACGGCGACATTGGCCGGTGAGCCGCGGAAATAGCGCGCGGCATCGCCGAGATAGGGCTGGAGGAACGCACCGTTGGCGGCGAGATAGATGCCGATCACACCAAATGCGATCGGAGCGCTCCAGGGCGAATTCAATCCCCAGGGCCAAGCCTTGAGCACCGTTTCGGCCAGTGATCTGTCGTACCAGTACTGATCGGCCCAGATGAAGGCAAGGGACATGAGTAGCGAGACCGCGAGTGTACGCCAGAACGCGCGCAATCCTTGCTGTCCCATCACAAGGTACGTCGTCAGCAACGCATACAAGGTCGGAAGACCAATCAGCGTCAAGATCTCGGCGCCGTCGAGGAATCCGTTTCCGCCGGGGAAAGTACCCTCAAGCCAAAGATAGCCGAGGCCAGCGGCGAAACCCGCGACGCAGAAGGCGGCCAGCCACGGGACGAGACGAAGAGCCTGCCATTTGAGTGCGACGCAAAGGCCGAACACAAGACTGCATAGAATTAGAAGCAAGGGCGCAATCAGGATATTTTGCGCGCTGGTTTCCGAGAACAGCAACACGCCCCTGATTGCCAGCACGGCAAACGAGAGGTTCATCAGGCACAGAAAGATGGACGCGGTCCACCAGAGCGCATTGAGTCCGGTTCTCATGACCGGCCCCTTGCGGCACAACTCGTAGAGCCAGAGCAGCACGGCGACCGCCTTGGTTTCGCTCATGAGATGAGCCCAGTAGAGCTCGTGAAAATCGGCCACGCGCTTGTCCGCCGATCCCGGCACCTCGCTGGTCGTCATCACCGTCAGATCGATGTCGACGCCGCTCTTCTCCGGATGCGTCCAGAGCTTGTTGGCTTTGTCGTCGGGATTGCCTTCGTTGTGCCAAACGCCGCGGATGACGCCGCGTACAGTTTCCAGCGCGCGCTGGCTGCCGATACCGTGAACTACCAGAATTGCGGTTCGCTTGTGCTCTACACCCGGGTCGATGTTCGGCATGGGGAAATTCCTCGAAGAATGGATCAAAGAGAATGCGAAATTTGAATACAACCTTGGCACGAAAAACAAGGCGGTTCGGATCCGATGACTTAGCGATCTTCGTCACAAAAGTCGCGCAACCGGCGACAAGGTGGCATCCGGAACCGCGTGCGCTGCGGAAGGTATGCGCCGGCCCGGCTTCAGCACTCTTCGCGAACGTGCTAGAGCCCGCCCATGACCTCCCTCCCCTCCTCCGTCGACGTCGCGATCATCGGCGCCGGTGCCGCCGGCCTCGGCGCAGCCCATGCGCTGCAAGGCTCCGGCCTTTCCGTCATCGTGCTGGAGGCGCGTGACCGGCTCGGCGGCCGGGCTTGGACCGTGCAGGCCTCACCCGAGGTGACGTTCGACGTCGGCTGCGGCTGGCTGCATTCGGCCGACAAGAACTCTTTCGTGCCGATCGCGCGACAGCTCGGTTTCGAGCTCAACAAGGACCTGCCGCCCTGGCGCGAGCGGGCCTACGGCAATGCCTTTCCGGAAAGCGAGCGCGACGATTTCATGCGCGCAATGGACGCGTTCTATGAGCGTCTGTGGGAAGCGGCGCAAACAGGTAAGGACGAGGCCGCGAGCTCGCATTTGGAGCCCGGTAATCGCTGGAATCCGATGATCGACGCGATCTCGACCTATATCAACGGCTGCGAGCTGAAGGATATGTCGACGCTGGACTGGGAAGCCTATGAGGACACCAACTTCAATTGGCGCGTCCGCCGCGGCTATGGCGCGCTGATTGCGGCCTATGGTGCGCCCTGCCCGGTGGCGCTGAATTGCAATGTCGCGCTGATCGATCATTCGGACAAACGCGTCCACATCGAGACGTCGCGGGGCGCGCTGACCGCGGACAAGGCGATCGTCACCGTGCCGACCAATCTCATCGCGGAAGAAGCCATCCGCTTCTCGCCGCCGCTCCCCGCAAAGGTGAACGCAGCGGCGGGCCTGCCGCTCGGCGTCGACGATAAGGTGACGCTGGCCCTCGATGACGCCGAGACCTTTCCGACAGAAGGCAATCTACGCGGCGCCACCATGCGCACGGAGATGGGCACCTATCACATCCGCCCGTTCGGCCAGCCCTGCATCGAGGGCTTTTTCGGCGGCAGCTTTGCCCGCGCGCTGGAAGATGCCGGCGACGGTGCCATCGCCGCCCAAGCCATCAGCGAGATCGCGGGTTTTCTCGGCAACGATATCCGCCGCAAGCTGAAGCCGCTGTATGAATCGCGTTGGGCCCGCGATCCCTTTGCGCGGGGGTCGTATTCGCATGCGCTGCCCGGCCATGCCGGCGACCGTGCCGTGCTGGCTGCGCCGGTGGATGCACGTCTGTTCTTCGCGGGCGAGGCGACGTCGCCGACCTTCTTCACGACCGCGCATGGTGCACGGGACAGCGGCGAGCGGGCGGCGAAGGAAGTGCTGGCGGCTCTGGGCAAGCCTTAGCTGCAAGCTCCGTCATTGCGGGCTACTCGATCACTCGCGCTCGCAAATCCGCATCTGGCACGAAGCAGGCGTCATACTTTCCGAAGATGCGATAGCGGTTGCGCGCGACGAGGCTGTAGACCGCATCCCGCAGTGGCTTCGGCAACACGAATAATGCGCGCACCCAGCGCCAGCCTGGGAGTTGCGACAGCACCGTCAGCACAGCATCCGACTTCATGAACACCTCGCCGCCGTGGACAACCGCGTTGGTGTCGGGATCATCGGGGTCGATGCCGAACGTGCGCGCGAGCCGGGCGCCATAATCCGACTGGATCGGCGTGAACCGAAACTGCCTCGCCGTGTCGCGCTTGGCGACGAAGCGGACCCAGCGTGAGCAGAAGATGCAGACGCCGTCGAACAGAATGACGTCGTCCTCAGGCCATTTGGGCATCAGACTCTCTTTTTGACGCGTTTTCTTCACGCGAACCGGAATCCACTTCGCTCGAAAACGCTATCGGTTATCCAGCATCAGGAGCGCGACGACCATCAAGACGATCGCCGGCCCGGTCTTCACCAGCGCGCCAAGCGGCTCGATCCAGAGGTCGGGCGTCAGGATCGCCGCGCCCAGCATATAGCCGAGCGAAGCGAAAATACCCGCGACCAAGCCGATCGCAGCCGTTCGGCGGAAGGCGATCAAGACACCGATGCTCATGTCCATCAGGCTGGTGCCGATGGTGATGGGATCAACCAGCGCGGGCGGAAAGTTGTGCGCGGTCAAAATGCCGGCGGCGGCACCGTAGGACACGAACAAGGCGATGAAACCGGAGACGACCCAGAACGCGACCAGGCTTGCGAAAATCAGCGCCTTGACCAGGAACAGGCGCGCGAACCATTTGTCCTGGATGCTGGCAGGATGGCGTCCGATCGCCTCAGCCAGATGCTTCGGCGCGATACCCGTCGCGGCGCTCCACGCTGACGGATCGCCAGTCACGCCGCGACGCAGCTCGGCAATGGCGGTCGAGCGCATCGGCGGCGTCCAGCCGAGATAGCAGGCGACATCGCCGAGTTTCACGCCGAGATCGAGCAGGAAGCGGGGCATCGCGATGCGCGGCCAGCCGTCCGTGCCGAACGCATGGCGAAACGGCTTGATGACGCCGGCCATGGTGATCGGTTCGGCCTGCATCAGGTCCCAGCTCACCGCCCTCAACGAGGCATCGTCGATGTCGCGCGCGGCGAGCCAGGCGATGGTCGCCGTAATATCCTCGATCGCCACGGGCTGAAATGGCGTTGCCATGTCCTTGGCCGGCAAATCGATCGGAAAGGCTGCAAGCGCGCGGAGCATGGCGCTACCGCCATAGGCTGACGGTGCGACCACGAAGCCAGGCCGCAGGATGGCATGAGGAATGCCGCTAGCCCCGATCAGGCGCTCGGCCTCGCGTTTGGTCGTAGCGAAGGCGGTGCGGTCCGCCTCCGCGGAGCCGGGGATCGAGATGTGCACCAGCCGGATTGCGCGGCCGCTGCCGCCGATCGCCCGAAGCAGTCGCGCGACGAAATCGCGATGCACCGCGCTCGTGTTGCTGCCGGGGCCATCCTGGAGCACGCCGAGACAGTTCACGACGACGTCTACCGCGTGCTCGCTGAGGAGACGCGTCAGCGCGGCCGTGTCGAGGATGAGGATCGGCAGCTCGATGTCCAGCGCGCTCATCCTCTGCGCCGGCGACAGGCTCCGCGCCACGCCGACGACGCGAAAGCCCCGCGTGCGCAGATCGTCGGTGACGAAGCGGCCGATCAGGCCGGAGGCGCCGAGCACCAAAACGGTTCGCTCACTCATCGCTTCTCTCAAAACGGTTTCGCGATCATCAGCCACAGGATGGCCATCGTCGCGCCGAAGCCGGGGAAGCCGAACGCGAACCAGCGGCGGAATAGCACGAAATAGCGCTGTGGGAGCGCACTGCGCTGCGCAGCAGCCTTGCGCGCGAGGTCGCGCATCTCGATCTGCATGAACACGACCGGCACCCAGAACAAGCCGGCAATCGCGTAGAGCGCGAGTGAGGCCAGCAGCCAGCGCTCCGTGATCGAGGTCGCCGACAGCATCATCAGCACGCCGCCGCTGACCGGCTGGAGGATCACGGCCGACAGCGTGAAGATCGCATCCGCGATGACCACGACCGAAGCGGTGCGGGCGATGAACTCCGGGTCCTGCGTGCGATGCGCCATCAGCATGAAGAAGGCGATGCCGGTCCCGGTGCCGAGAATGACGATGGCGCCGAGGACGTGAACAAATTTGAACAGGAAATACAGCGTCATGGCTTCTTGGTCGCCACAGGCTTGGGCGGGTTCAGCGCCCGCGCGAGCTCGCCGCTGGCGGCTTTGACGCCGGCTTCGGTTTCGATCATCCAATGGCCTTCGCTGCCGACGGCCGGCAGCGGGCGAAACTCAGCCTTGCCGCCCGTGCCGCGAAACGCATCGACGAGTTTCTGCGAGAATGCCGGCGCGAAATAGCTGTCATTGGGCGCAACGAGCCAGGTGACGGGAATGCGCGCGGTCTTGCCGAATTCCGCTGCGGCGGCGAGCAGGGTGTGCGGCGCGCAGATTCGGTTCGGCTCATCATTGGCATGGCCGCCGCGTCCCGGTGCAAACACGGTGATGGCGGAGATCACCTTCGGATCGGCACCGGCGAGCGCCAGCGCACCCCATCCGCCGGCGGAATGGCCGATCACGATCGCGCCATCCTTGCGGATGAAATCCTGCTTTTGCAGCTGGACCAGCGCCAGCTTGATTGCGTCGGCCGTTGCGCGGCCCGAGCGCGTGTAGTCGGGCTCGCCGCAGCCGCCCTGATCCTCGAGGTAGCGGCCGCCGGTGGCACCATGGCCTGGCCGCTCCGGCACCAGCACGGCAAAGCCGCGCGCGACGAGATAGCCGGCGAGCGGGCGGTATTCCGGCTGCGGCATTTGCACCCGACGTAGCGTGTTCTGCGTCGAGGCGTGTGCGATCACCGCGAGCCGGAACGGACCTGGGCCCGAGGGGCGAAACAGCAGGGCATGCGCAGCAAGATCGGTATCCGGCGTTGGCACGCGCCATTCCTGCCGACGAAACGGTTCGCCCTCCTCTCCCGATGGACCGAACCTGACCTCTGCGCACAGAGGCGGCGCGGTCAGCAAGGCCAGCAGAGGCAGGAGCGCGATGGTATTGAGGAGCCGCATGAATTGCCGAGGGCGAACAAGAACAGCGACAGGCACACTAGTAGGAACGAATCACAATGAGCGGACTTTCTGCGGTGCCCATTGCCGTTCCTTCGTTGCCGCAAGCAACAGGAGTTTTGCACCGACGGCACGCACGCAGGTGCCCTCGGAGTTGCCGTCCTGTCTTTTTTCGGCACAACTCGGTTGAAATACTGATGCAGAAAGTCCACAGGTTAACCGATAATTAACGATAGGTCTTGCCGCCGGCGCGGCGACTTGGTTTGATCGCGTCCATGAGCACAACCCTGATCGAGGTCCGGCCGGCCAAAGCCGCAGATGCAACTGCGGTGGCGTCGACCCATGACGAAGCCTGGCGTTCGGCCTATCAGGGCATCATTCCCGGCGCCGAGCTGGAGAAGCTGATCAACCGCCGCGGTCCGCAGTGGTGGGACAGCGCGATCCGCAAGGGCAGCCGTGTCAGCGTGCTGGTGTTCGGTGACAAGATCGCCGGCTATGCCAATTATGGCCGCAACCGGGCCCGCAGCCTGCATTTCGACGGCGAGATCTACGAGCTTTATCTGCGGCCCGAGTTTCAGGGCCTCGGCTTCGGCCGCCGTCTGTTCGCCGCCGCCCGACGCGACCTGATGCAGAGCGGGCTGAAGAGCATGGTGGTGTGGGCGCTCTCGGACAACGACCCTGCCACCGAGTTCTACCGTGCCCTGGGTGGCCGCATGGTGGCGCGCTCGTCGGAGCGGTTCGGGCCGAAAGCGCTCGACAAGGTTGCCTTCGCTTGGACCAATTGAGCTGCTGAAACCCTAACCGGGCAGCGTTCCCATCCGTCCATACCGCAGGCCGCTCGCGCCGGTGATCGCCGGATTCATTATTTCACAAAAACGCGATGGATCAGCGGGCCAAGCCCGCGTATGACAGCGCCAAAATCGCTGCCGGGCGCGATTTATCCTCGGCAACAACGGAGCCTTGAATGCGTATCGATGCGGTCTCGATCGGAAAGAACGTCCCCCACGACGTCAATGTCATCATCGAGGTCCCCGTGGGCGGCGAACCGATCAAGTACGAGATGGACAAGGAGGCCGGCACGCTGGTGGTCGACCGCTTCCTCTACACGCCGATGCGTTACCCCGGCAATTACGGCTTCATCCCGCATACGCTGTCGGATGACGGTGACCCCTGCGACGTGCTGATCATCAACACCCGCGCCATCATCCCCGGCGCCGTCATGAGCGTGCGTCCGGTTGGGGTGCTGTTCATGGAGGACGAAGCCGGCGGCGACGAGAAGATCCTGGCGGTGCCGTCGTCCAAGCTGACGCAGCGCTACGACAAGGTGAAGTCGTATTCCGATTTGCCCGACATCACGCTGCAGCAGATCCAGCACTTCTTCGAGCACTACAAGGATCTCGAAAAGGGCAAGTGGGTGAAGATCCTGCGCTGGGGCGGCCCGGAGGAAGCGCACCAGCTGATCCAAGAAGGCATCGAGCGCGAGAAGAAGAAGAAGGGCTGATCCGCACGGTCATTCCGGGGCGCGTCAGAGCGAACCCGGAATCCAGAGGTCGGGGCGCGAGATTCCGGGTTTGGCTCTGCGAGCCGCCTCGGAATGACGCTCAACTACACCGCCGGCTTCGGCAGGCCGGCGATCGCGCAGGCCGCGCGGAGCGTGTTCACCAACAGGCACGCCACCGTCATCTGGCCGACACCGCCCGGCACCGGCGTGATCGCGCCGGCAACGGCAAGCGCTTCCTGATAGGCGACATCGCCGACGAGGCGCGTCTTGCCGTCCTCCTTGGGGATGCGATTGATGCCCACATCGATCACGGTCGCACCCGGCTTCAGCCAGTCGCCGCGCACCATCTCTGGTTTGCCCACTGCTGCATAGACGAGGTCCGCTTTCTTCACGAGGCCAGGCAGGTCGCGCGAGCGCGAATGCGCGATCGTCACCGTGGCGTTCTCGTTCAACAGCAATTGCACGAGCGGGCGGCCGACCAGGTTGGAGCGGCCGATGACGATGGCGTTCATGCCTTCGAGCGAGGCGTGCACGCTTTTGGTCAGGATGATGCAGCCGAGCGGGGTGCAGGGCGACAGCGCCTCGAAGCCGCCAGCGAGCCGGCCGGCATTGTTCGGATGCAGCCCGTCGACATCCTTGGCGGGGTCGATGGCGTTGATGACCGCTTCGGTGTTCAGCCCCTTCGGCAACGGTAATTGCACGAGAATGCCGTGCACGGAGGGATCCCGGTTGAGCTTTGCGACCAGCGCCAGCAGATCTGCCTGCGAGACGTCGGCCGGCAGCTTGTGCTCGAACGAGGCCATGCCCGCGGCCTGGGTCTGGGTGTGTTTTGAACGGACATAGACTTCGCTGGCGGGGTCGTTGCCGACCAGGACCACCGCAAGGCCCGGCACCAGATTGTGCTCGCGCTTGACGCGGGCGACCTCCTCGGCGACGCGGCCACGGAGTTCCGCCGCAATGACTTTTCCATCGATGATATCAGCGGTCATGTCCGTTCTCTCAATCTGTCGGTTTGGCCGATGTGAGCTGGCGCAGGGTTTCGCCGAGACGCGCCGGATCGCCGTCGACCGCGATCTGCTTCAGCCGCGACGTGGCTCCGGATAGCAGCTTTACATTGCTCTTGGGCACGCCGAGCGATTTCGCCAGCAGCGCCAGCACGGCCTTGTTGGCCTCGCCGCCATCGGCAATGGCGCGCACCCGCACCTTGAGCACGCTGCGGCCATCCGAAAGCTGCTCGATCCCGTCGATGTCGTCGCGGCCGCCGCGCGGCGTCACCCGCAGCGCGATGCTGATTCCTGCGGCCGAGTAGCGCCAAGGGTCCTTAGGGCAAGGCTCCTGACAACAAGGCTCCTTGTTGGCAACCAAGGCGCTCCCGCCCGCTTAGACCACGTTCGGGTAGATGTAGTACAGGATCACCCGCTCGATGAACATGATGATCAGGATCAGGATGATCGGCGAGATGTCGAGACCGCCGAGGCTGGGCAGGAAATTGCGAATCGGCGCCAGCAGAGGCTCGGTGATCCGGTAGAGGAACTCCGCCACCGCCGACACGAACTGGTTACGGGTGTTCACCACGTTGAAGGCGATCAGCCAGGACAGGATCGCGGAGGCGATCAGCAGCCAGACGTAGAGGTCGAGCACGATGATGACGATGTCGAGAACGGCACGCATGGCTTATGAGGCCTCTGGCTTTTGAAAACTCTGGCTCGGTCGGGATTGACGCCCCGTTTGCTAGATATCGGTTCCGTCAGGCCCAAACAAGGGAAGTCGGCACCCGGAGAGCTAAAACCGGGTTACGCCCGTCCTTGACTTGACCTTGGCGGGGACTTAAATGGCGCCCGGTTGTCGGCCGCGTTCACCAGAGCGGCCAGCAAAGGGGCCATAGCTCAGCTGGGAGAGCGCGTCGTTCGCAATGACGAGGTCGGCGGTTCGATCCCGCCTGGCTCCACCAGCCTTCGCTCGCTTCGCGAGCTACGGCTAGGCAAGCCAGCCGTGCTCTCTCGTAGCGAAGTGAGCGAAGGCTGTCCCGCCATAGCCCGAAGGGCGACGGCGGACCCTCTCCGTGAACTCCCCCTACCTCCCGGTAAACCTTGGCGGCCGCTTCTCCATGAAGCTCGCCACGCCCTCCCTGAAATCACTCCCGTTCAGCGCCACCATCATCTCCCTGTTGGCCTCGATCGTCGCCTCGGCCAGCGTCTGGAACGGCACCTCGTAGAGCTGGCGCTTGATCACGGCCATCGCGCTCGGCGAGACGAAATCGGCGAGATCGCGCGCGTAAGTATACGTCTCTTCACGCAGCTTCTCCGGCGGACAGAGCCGGTTGACCAGCCCGATCCGCAGTGCCTCCTCGCTCGACACGCGCCGCGCCGAGAGCAGCAGATCCAGCGCATTGGCGTGGCCGACGATGCGCGGCAGCATCCAGCTGATGCCGTGCTCGGCGATCAGGCCGCGCCGCGCGAAGGCGGTGGTGAACACGGTGTTGTCGGCGGCAAAGCGAAGGTCGCAATAGAGTGCATGCACCAGTCCAATGCCTGCCGTCGCGCCGTTCAGCATGGCGATCACAGGCTTCTTGATGGAAGGATAATAGCCGTACCGCGTCTGCCAGTCTGGCCGGCGATTCATGTCGAACGGCGGCAGGTTCGAGGCGCGCCTGACGTCGTTGGGATCGAGGCCCTTCAGCGCATCCATGTCGGCGCCGGCGCAGAAGGCGCGGCCCGCGCCGGTGAGGACGATGACGCGGACATTGTCGTCGGCGCTCGATGCCTCCATCGCGTTGCGCACGTCGCGCTCCATGACCGGCGTCCATGCATTCATGCGATCGGGGCGGTTGAGCGTGATGGTCGCGATCTTGTCGCTCACCTCATAGAGAATGTGTTCGTAGGCCATGACGCTCTCCCTTGTTTGCCGGCACGCGTTCGCACGCGCTCGTTAGAAGCGAGCCTAGCATACCCCGGGATGGGAGAAGGACTTGCGCCAAGGACCTGCGCCAAGGACTTGCGCGAAGCCGCGATCACTCGGCGGCTTGCGCCAGCATCGGCCGGCGCTCCAACCAGCCGTCGAGGAAATGATCGAGCCAGGCGCGTTCGGCGACATCGTAGACGGCGCGATCCGCGAAATGATGATGCCGCTGCCGTGCACCGGGCGCGCTGAATCCGTCATAGCCGCGCGTGGTCCAGCGGCACATCATCGCATAGGTCACATCGGGGTGGAACTGCACGCCGAAAGCATTGCCCGTGCGGAACGCCTGCACCGGGAAATCATCGCCTTCGGCGAGCAAGTCGGCGCCTCCAGGCAGCTCAAAGCCCTCGCGATGCCAGTGATAGACCTGCGCCGGCCAGTGCGGGCAGAGCGCGCGGCCCGCGGCGGTCGGCCTGATCGGGTAGTACCCGATCTGCGTCAGCGCCTGCGCATGCGGCGCGACACGGGCCCCGAGCTGCATCGCCAGCATCTGCGCCCCTAAGCAGATGCCGAGCAACGGGCGCTGCTCGCGGAGCGGAATTTCGATCCAGTCGATCTCACGGCGAATGTAGTCGTCGGAATCATTGGCGCTCATCGGCCCGCCGAAGATCACGGCCCCGGCATGCTGATCGAGCGTCTCGGGCAGGGGATCGCCGAAGCGAGGACGGCGGATGTCGAGGCGGTGGCCGAGCGCGCGCAACGCATTGCCGACGCGGCCGGGTGTCGAGCATTCCTGATGCAGGACGATCAGAACCGGCAGCCGGGTTTCAGCGGCGGCGACGCTCGCCGCCCTCTGTGGGAAGGCGACCACCTCTGCGCCACCAAACCTGTCCGTCCGGAACGACATGGCCTCTGCGAGTGCTATCGGTTCAGACCGCCAGCATAGCTAAGCGATGGTTAACATCGTGTGAGTTTGCGCACACACGCGCACGTCTGGAAGCAAGCTCCGGGCCACTACGGACGCGGGCGGCGGCGTTCAGCGCCGCTGCCGCTGGAACCGGCTAGTGGCCGCCAGGATGAAGCCGCGTGGGAAGAAGCGCAGCGCGAACGGCACAATCTTGTTGCCGAGGCCGGGCAGCACTGCCCGTTTGTTGGCCATCAGAGCGCGATACGCCTCCCGCGCAACCTCGGCAGCTGAGACGTTGAGAAAGGCCGTGTCATGTTGCGAGCCGACGCCGGCGCGGGCCTGGAATTCCGTGGGGACCGGGCCCGGGCAAAGCACGGTGACACGGACGCCGCGGGGAGCGAGCTCCGCCCGCAATGCTTCGGTGAAGGAAATCACATAGGCCTTGGATGCGTAGTACACGGCCATGCCGGGGCCGGGCAGGAAGCCTGCAACCGAGCCGACATTGAGAAGACCGCCCTTGTTCCGGATGAGCTGATCGGCGAAGCGCAGCGACAGATCCGTCAGGGCGCGGACGTTGACATCGACGATACCGAGCTGCGCGACGCGATCGCGCTCGATGGCATCGCCGAATACGCCGAAGCCGGCATTGTTGACGAGATGATCGAGCTCGACGCCTTCGGCGGCAAGTGTCGCGGCGATCCTCTCACCGGCATGCGGGTCCTCGAGATCGCAGGCGATCACGATCGGCTTCTTGCCACCCTTGGCGGCGATCTCGTTCGCGAGCGCTTCGAGCCGATCCACCCGTCTCGCCGTCAATGCGAGGCGATGTCCATTGGCGGCAAACACACGCGCCAGCTCCATCCCGATGCCCGCCGAGGCACCGGTGATCAACGTTACCCGCTCATTCACGATCGAAGTCTCTTGAATTGAAGTCTGTGGTCCCGGCAATACCAGAACGAGAGCATAAGCCGTGCGCGCCAGGCAAGCGGCGCTGGCAGCATGGCTGCTTGTGAGAGCGACAGTGGAAGCAGGAAAGACCGGTATTTGCAGTCGAATCCGCAGAAGCGGGGGACCGCCGGGCTTATATTAAAGTTTCGTCATGTGGCTCGCAGGCCAGGCAATCCACCGGGGACCGGTCCGACGGCGCGATCCTTGACCTGGCCACCGGCACGCTCCGCAATGGCGTGCTTCAGCTCGATCCGGTCACGCTGGGAGATGCCGAGCAGGTCGGACGCGCGCCAGACCACATTGTCCTCGAACTCGCTGACCTCTCCGTCGGCATAGACCAGCTCCCACATCATCTGCACGATCCGCTTGCGACCCGCTTCGTCGAGCGAGCGCATGATGACGCTGGTGAAGTGATAGAGGTCGACGGCCTCGCCTTCGACCTGGGTGGCGTCGGCGATGAGACGGTCAGCGGTGCCGCGGTCGAGCCCGAAATGGCTTTCGATCAGGCTGTGCAGCTTGCGCTGCTCGGCCGCGCTCGGCTGGCCGTCCAGCGAGACCACATGGACCAGCAGCGCGGTCGCGGCCAGCCGGTAATCGCTGTCGCCAAATGCGCGGTCCTGGGCTTGGGGACCGACAATGTCGGCGATGAATTGGCGCAAGCCGTCGAGCATAGGTCCTACCGAGATTGATGACGCCGCAAGGAGCGCGGCCGTTACCAGCATTATATGAGCAAGAAACCCAACCGGCGCAACGTGCGTCAGTTCCGCGCGCGTATTACGTTTCGGCAATCTGGGCGCGCTTTCTGCCGTGATGGCCGGGCTTGACCCGGCCATCAAAGCGTCACCGCGAGGAAGGACATTCATGCCCGGGCATGACGGTGAAGGATGTAAAGCGCTTTTGTTTCCCACGGAGCTAGAGACTGCGGCGCAGCCCACAAGCTCACGGTATCTCGTACACCACCATCTTGTCGGCGATGCCACGGAGCGCGGCCTGCTTCTGGATCGGCTTGATGGCGCGCTGCTTGAGCACCTCGGCGACTGCGGGAGCGTCCAGCACCGGGCCGGTGATGTGGATCTCCTGCGCGGTCGACAGGCTCTGCACGCGGGCGGCGATGTTGACGGTCTGGCCGAAATAATCCTGCCGCTCGTTGAGCATGACTGCGAGGCAGGGGCCTTCGTGGATCCCGATCTTGAGAATGAGGTCGTTGGCGCCGCGCTGCTTGTTCAATTCGTCCATCGCCGCGCGCATGCGCAGTCCCGCAGTGATGGCGTGCTCGGGCCTGACGAAGGTCGCCATCACGGCATCGCCGATCGTCTTCACGACCGCACCCTTCTCGGCGGCGATGATCTCCAGCAGCGCGCGAAAATGCGCCCGCACGAGATCGAAGGCATTGAGGTCGCCGACCCGCTCATACAGCGCCGTCGAACCCTTCAGGTCGGTGAACAGGAACGTCAGGGACGTGATCTTCAGTCGCTGGTCGACATTGAGGTTGTCGGCCTTGAAGACGTCGCGGAACGTCTGGTTGGACAGCATGCGCTTGGCGGTCAGGATCGGCTTGCGCTTGCCGATCATCTCGTGCAACGCGTGGTCGGCAATCCAGACCGAGGGCAATACGCGACTGTCCGATTGGTTCTCGAGCATGAGACGCAACGGTCCGGGGCGCATCACGGTGGTCCCCGTCGGCGCCTCCAGCTTGTTGAACATGATCGACAGCTGCTGACGCTCGCTGGTCGGCTCACCCTGAACGTCCAGGAAATGGGCGGAATGGGTGACCGGCTCGAACACGATGATGAACTGGCTCGGCAGATTGAGTGAGAGGATCGCCTTCTCGCCGGCGGGCAATTCGAGGGCTTCGAGCGTTACCTGGTTGATCAGGCGGGAAAAGGATTCGTCGTTGATGTCGACGCCTGAGCTCCAGAACATCTGCCGCACATACTCCCAGATCGGCAACGTGTCGGGATCATGAGCACCGATGCGGCGGACCCGCGGGCTGACGGTGAAGGCCACTTCGACCATCTCGTCGACGGAGGCCTCGTATCCGGCGGCGCAGAGCGCGCAATTGTAGTCGTCGTGCTTCAACGACTTCAGTGTGGCGTGCGCGCCCAGCACGCCTCCGCAGCCGGGACACAGCACGTTCCAGCTCATGTCGAACAGGCCGAGCCGCGAGGCGTGCAGGAAGCCGGAAATGACCTTCTCCTGGTCGAGCCCGGTCCGGTCGGCAAAATCCAGCGCATTGATCCGGTTGAGATCGCGATCATGACCGTTGGCGATCAGCTGCGCGATGGCCTCCACCACAACGGGATCGGCGGTCTGCTTCAGAACGGAGAGTTGGGCCTGGATGTCGCTCATGGCGAAACTCTATGTAGGCTGGATCACGCTAGCGGCCAGACGCGAGCCTGTCACCGACGCGTGATGCGGAACAGGGGTGAATGGTCCGGCTGGGTGGTGACGACGCCGAGCGGAATTACGGGGGTCGCGGGGTCGGCAAGCTCGATTCGGTACGCTCCGATCAGCCGCGCCAGCGCCAGCACGGATTCGGCTTGGGCAAACGGTGCGCCGATGCAGACGCGCGGACCTGCACCGAATGGCAGGTAAGCAAAACGGTCCGGCGCCTCCTGCGACATGAAGCGCTTTGGAATGAATGCGTTCGGCTGATCCCACAGCTTCTCGTGCCGGTGCAAGAGCCAGGGCGCGATCATGATGATGTCGCCCTTGCCGATCTCGACGCCCGCCGCATTGTCCCTATCGCGCGCGGCACGCGCGACCAGGAAGGCCGGCGGATAGAGCCGCATGGTTTCGTCGATCACCGCGCGGGTGAATTTCTGGCGATCGATGTCGGCCATGCTGTCGAGATGCTCGCCGCGGGTCTCGGACGCCACCTCCTCCTGCGTATCGGGATCGAGCGCGAGCAGGTAGAGCGCCCAGAACAGCGCCGTCGCCGTGGTCTCATGACCGGCGAGGATCATGGTCGCGACCTCGTCGACCAGCTGCTCGTCGGAGAAGCCCTGGCCCGTCTCGGGATCGCGTGCCTCGTCCATGAGATCGAACAAATCGCGCGGCGGCGCACCGTCCTTCTTGCCCGCCTTACGCCGCTCGGCGATCAGCATGGCCACGAACTCGGTCCAGCGCTTGCGGAAACGGGCGCGGGCAAAATCCATCGGGCTCGGCCAGGACACCGGCAGCACCATGTCGAGGAAGTACGGACGCCCCAACCGCGCGGCATATTCCATGATGAAGTTGCGCAGGGTTGCGCCGTGCTGGTCCATGCCGAACGAGAACATCGTGCGACCGGCGATCTCGAGCGTCATGCGCTGCATGATCGCGCGCAGGTCGACCGGCTCACCGGTTTGCGCGTCCAGCTTGGCGATGGTTTCGTCGAGCACGGCCGTCATGTGCGGAACGAGGTTTGCGGTCGCGCGCGGCGTGAAGGCCGGCGCCAGCGTGCGGCGCTGAAACGTCCAGGAATGACCTTCCGCGATCAGAAGGCCGTCGCCGAGAACGGGGCGCAGCATGCGGATGCCGGCCGGCGTGCGCGTGTAGTTCTCGTAATTGCTGAGCAGCACGTGCCGGATCGCGTCCGGCTGGTTCAGGATGAAGCTATTGCGGAAGAAGAAGCGGCCAGAAATGACCTCTTCCTCGTAGGCGCGTTGACCCCAGGTCGCGATCATATTCTGCCTGATGACCGCGAGCCGGCCGAAGAACGACATATCGTCGGGCGCTCGCGGAGGAGCCGGAGGGGTGATGGGCCGACGCACGCTGGCGATATTCATGGCTCTCTCCCGCAAGGTGGGACGCAGGTAAATAGCTAGTAAGTCAGCTCGGCGATGGCAATCCGGTTCTCGGACGCAGCCCAGGCGCGTGCCACAATCCGTTCTTCGCCGAATTGGGCCACGATGTTACGGCCAACCTCGGTGGCGGGAAGCCGCAGGGTGGCTGCCGCATCCGTGGGCACGCCCGGCTTGACGTCGGCCGGCTCCTTGCCGTCGAGCAGCACCACGTCGCGCGGCAGGCCGAAATAGCCGCGCGGGCGCGACATGATCACGACGGCGCCGGCGGCCTTGTCGGCCGGCCCGAGCGGCCGCGCGGGCCGCAGATGCACAACCTCGGACGAGCGCGGGAAGGGCGAGCGGTAGATGTGCGTCGTCGGCGCATCCGGCGAGGTCAGCACGAATTCGAGCGACCAGGCGGGATCGACCTGCGCCGGCCCCCAACGGCCATCTGAGCCTGTTGTCGAGCTGTACAGCGCACCGTCTTTGCGCTCCCCGGTATCAGGATCGACACGGAAGACATCGACGATTGCACCCGCGACCGGACGATTGGTCGGCACGCCGCCGGGCGTACCCGTGACGAGGCCGCTCAATCTCACGCTGGTCTCCGGCACGATCGCGATGCGCGCAGGTTCGCGCCCCGCGATGAACTTGTAAATCTCGCGGAACGCGCGCGGGTGAAACGCCACCTCGCGATGGTCGAGCGCGCCGAGCACGAGATTGGTGGCGCCCTTCAGCTCCGGCCCTTCGGCGGTGACATTGGTCGGCATGCCGGGCTTGCCGATAAAGCGGCCGTCGGGTTGCGCGAATTTGTCCAGACCGTCGCTGCGCAGCGTGAGGAAAGCGACTCCCGGCGTCACCTCACTCTCGCCCTCGTTCAGTCCGCGCAGGAACGTGCCGCGGCCATTGAATTCGTTGTTCGGCTGGTCGTCTGTTGCGAACACGCCGTGATTGGGCGTACCGCACAGCACCGCATGGCTGACATCACCGGCGGCGCCGTTCTTGATGACGTTACGGATCGCGTAGCCGCCGCGCGAGCTGCCGACCAGCGCCACGCGGGCTGCGCCGGTGCGGCGCTTCAGCTCGGTGATGGCGGCAGCGAGCTCGAGGCGCTGATCCTCGGTCGAGGAGCGACCCGCCTGCTCGACCTTGTCGTCGTTGCGCGCCAGCGGGTCGGTGAAATTGATCGCCATCATGCGATCGCGCGCGATACCGTTGGACTCCATCCGCCAAAGCGTCGTCATCCAGAGCGCGCCGTAATCGCCATTGCCGTGGACGAACAGAATCGGCGGCAGCTCCGTGGCGGGCGCGGTCTGCGCCAGCGCGCCCGTCCGCAAGCTCGCAAGTGCGAAAGGCACGCTCGCAGCCCCTCGCAAAATCGTCCGTCGCGACAGCTTCATCAGTTCCTCCCGGCAAGCCTAGCTCTTTGCACTGCTTATACCGGCCTAAGCACTGGACAGCGAAGGACTTTCGCGGGCATCACTGAATTGGCCGGAATCACCACGACCACTTCTGCCATCCGACATGGAAGGGGATATGACCGAGCAGCCGAACCGCCCGAAAATGGCCGCCGACGGCATCACAGCGCCCCTGCGGTACACCGTGTTCCGGCGGATCTGGCTCGCCAGCCTGCTCTCCAATCTCGGCCTCCTGATCCAGGGCGTGGGTGCGGCCTGGGCGATGACGCAGATGGCGGCCTCGGCAGACAAGGTGGCCCTGGTGCAGACCGCGCTCATGCTGCCGATCATGCTGATCTCGATGCCGGCCGGCGCCATCGCCGACATGTATGACCGCCGCATCGTCAGTGTGATTTCGCTGTCGATCGCGCTGATCGGCGCGAGCGTGCTCACCGTGCTGGCCGGCTTCAACCTGATCACCCCGGAATTGCTGCTCGCCTTCTGCTTCATCGTCGGCAGCGGCAATGCGCTGTTCGGTCCGGCCTGGCAGTCCTCGGTCAGCGAACAAGTGCCGCCCGAGGCATTGGCGTCCGCGGTGGCGCTGAACGGCATCAGCTACAACATCGCGCGCAGCTTCGGTCCGGCGGTCGGCGGCGTCATCGTCGCTGCGCTCGGTGCGGTGGCCGCGTTTGCCTGCAACGCGATCCTCTATCTGCCGCTGCTGGTGGTGCTGCTGCTCTGGCGCCGCAGCACCGAGCCGTCGCGCCTGCCGCGGGAGAAGCTCAACCGCGCCATGGTTTCGGGCGTGCGTTACATCACCAATTCGCCGCCGATCAAGATCGTGCTGTTGCGCACGCTGGTGATGGGCCTGATCGGCGGCGCGGTGATGGCGCTGATGCCGCTGGTCGCGCGCGACCTCCTGCATGGCGGCGCGCAGATGTATGGCATCATGCTCGGCGCCTTCGGCATGGGCGCGGTGATCGGCGCGCTCAACATCCACGAATTGCGCAAGCGCATGAGCGGCGAGGCCGCGATCCGCGCCTGCACCATCACGATGGCCTTCACCATGGCCGCCCTCGCTTTGAGCACGGAGCCGGTGCTGACGGCGGCCGCGCTGGTGCTAGGCGGCGCAGTCTGGATGGCGGCGATCGCGCTGTTCAATATCGGCGTGCAGCTCTCGGCCCCGCGCTGGGTCGCCGGTCGCTCGCTCGCAGCCTTCCAGGCCGCGATCGCCGGGGGCATCGCGATCGGCGCCTGGGGCTGGGGCCATCTCACCGACTATGCCGGCGTCGAGATCGCATTGCTGAGCTCGGCCGGCCTGATGCTGATCTCGCCGCTGCTCGGCATCTGGCTCACGATGCCGCGTGTCGGCGCCCGCAACGAGGATGCGGACATGCTGGCCGATCCCGAGGTGAGGCTGTCGCTGACAGGGCGCAGCGGCCCGCTCGTGGTCGAGATCGAATATCGGGTTGCGCAAGAAAATGCGCGCGCGTTCCACAACGTGATGCAGGACGTGCAGCTCTCGCGCCAGCGCAACGGTGCCTATGGCTGGTCTATCGCGCGCGACATCGCCGACCCCGAGCTGTGGACCGAGCGCTATCACTGCCCGACCTGGCTCGACTATTTGCGTCAGCGCAACCGTGCGACCCAGTCCGAACGCGCGCTGCATCAGCAGGCGATCGATTTCCACATCGGTCCCGAGCCGGTGCGAATCCGCCGCATGCTGGAGCGCCCCTTCGGTTCGGTGCGCTGGAAGGACGACACGCCGGACCGCGCCAACAGCGAGGTGCTGCCGGTGGTCGCGACCGCGGCGGGAAGCAGTACGTAGGCCTCTCGTCATTCCGGGGCGCGCCGTAAGGTGCGAACCCGGAATCCATTTATCGCAGGAGTTGGTCGCGCGATGGATTCCGGGTTCGCGCTTCGCGCGCCCCGGAATGACGATCACTGCCCGTGCTGGGTCAGCACCTTGTCGCAGGCCTTGCTCAGCTTGGTGCGGTTCTGCTTCAGGCAGGCCAGCACGGCACCGTCGCCATTGTCCATTACGGGACGGCAGAAGCGCGTGACGTCGCGCGCGCAGGCATCATGGCCGGGCTGCTGTTGCGCGGAGGCGCTCGATGCGCACAGGAGCAAGGAAATAACGAAAAGCAGTCTGGTCATCGCGCAATTGCCTCTTACCCGGAAAGACGTGCGGGCGAAGCTAGTGCGACGATCCCGCACCTGCAACGGCTTTGTTGACTAGCTGCAGCGCGCCGCCGCCATCACCCCGGCTTCATGCCAGGGGACATGGCGAGGGGAGCTGCCGGCGCAACCGCCGGCGTCTTGGTTACTGTGTGTCCTGAGCGTCAGCGACCTTGCGCGAGGCGCCCTTGGCGAGGGTCTTGTCCATCACCGCGCGGCATCCGGCGCTGAGGTCCGAGCGATGCTTGATCATGCACGCGGTGATCTTCGGGATATTGGGGATCTCCGCCGAGCAAAGACGGAAGGCATCGCCCGTGCACATCTGCTGCGCCTCGGCCGAGAAGGCGAAGCTCGCGCCCGTCGAAGCGATGGAGACGATCGCGGCAAAGCCCAGGGCCAGGCTGGCGTCGCGGATCTTGCCGGTAAACGACTTGGTCATTTGAAGCTCCCATTGGCGCCGCCACAGCGGGCCCGTTGTCGATGGGAGCTACGATGCTCCGGCAAAACCGTTTCCACTGTGATGACGCTCACGGGAGACCCGTCCTCTGTGATCTCAGTCACTCAGACGCAGCCCACTGAAATTCCTTCGCAACCGCTGTCGTGTTGGTGTCACGTTAACTCTTACTTCGCATTAATGGCTCGTCGCGCGGGAAATTCCGCCGGTTTGGTTGCGTAATTGGAAAGAGTAACGATGCGTAATGCGTTGGGCCTGATGCTGGCCAGTGTAGTTGCGGCGGTCGTGATCGCCGCCGGCGGTTGGTTTTATTATTCCGCGCGCGCCGACCAGGGCGCTCCCAAGACAGTTGCCGCCCGTGCCGCCGATCCATTGCCGGCACAGGCGAAGCTCGCCGCCAAGGACGACGTCGAGACCACCGCGGCCGTCGCGGCCAAGCCGGCCGCAGCCGCGCCGGCACCTGCGCCAGCGCCGCTCATGTCGATGCAGTCGAAGCAGGCCTGCGCCAATCCGAACGCGCTGGGTGTGTCCCGCGTCGTCGAGATCGACACGACGGGCGGCCCCGGCTTCGGCTTCGAGCATTTCAAGCAGTTCGACTTCCTGACCGAGAAGGAGGTCGTGCTGACCTTCGACGACGGTCCGTGGCCGGTCAACACGCCCACGGTGCTGAAGGCGCTCGCGGACGAATGCACCAAGGGCCTGTTCTTCTCGGTCGGCAAGCACGCGACCTACCATCCGGAGATCCTGAAGCAGGTGCTGGCCCAGGGCCACACGGTGGGCACGCACACCTGGTCGCATGTCAATCTGAACAGCAAGAAGTTGACCGAGCAGCAGGTCAAGGACGAGGTTGAGAAGGGCTTCAGCGCAGTGAAATTCGCGCTCGGCACCAACCCGGCGCCGTTCTTCCGCTTTCCGCAGCTTCAGCACAATCCCGCGATGGTGAGCTATTTCGGCACCCGCAACGTCGCGATGTTCTCGACCGAAATCGACTCCTTCGACTTCAGGAAGGGCGCGACGCCGGAGAAGATCGTCGAGACCGTGATGACGAGGCTGGACAAGCTCGGCAAGGGCATCATCCTGATGCACGACTTCCAGAAGAACACGGGCCTCGCCCTGCCGACGCTGCTCGCGCGGCTGAAGGCCGGCGGTTACAAGGTCGTGCAGATGAAGGCCAAGACGAGCCTCCAGACGCTGCCGGAATATGACGAGGCGCTGATGAAGGACATGAAGGTGCCGACCGCAGGCACGAACTCCCGTCCGATCGCGAGCGTCGTGCAGACGATCTCGCAATAAGCGCCAAATCCAAAACTCTTGCGTCATGGCCGGGCTTGTCCCGGCCATCCACGTTTTAGGATCAGGCGCGAAGACGTGGATGCCCGGGTCAAGCCCGGGCATGACGGCGAGATCAGGGTACAGGTCGGCGCCTCACCAATAGATGCCGTGGCGATGCAGCTCGCTGATGATGCGGCGCTCGGTCCAGCTGCGCTTGGGCTTCGGCTTGTCCGCCTTTGCCGTGGTCTTGGCGGCGGGCTTGGGCGTCGTGACCGGCGCGGAGGCCGTCGCCGGTGTGGTGACCGTCGGAGTGGTCGCCACTGTCGGCGCGGAGAGCGACACCGCCGGCGGACGATCATGATATTTCTGAACCTCGGTGGCCGGCGCGGCTTCGCTCACCTGCGCCGTCACGGTGCTCGCCGATGTCGTGGTTTGCGGAGTGGAGGTCTGTTCGCCTGCCGCCAGCGACAGACCGCGGGAGCCGCCTGCCTGGGCGGAGGCCGAAGCCAGCAGCATGGCGGCAATCAGAATGATCTTGCGCATGTGAAGTCTCCCCGTGTTGGCGTGACAGGACGTTAGGGGGAGCCATGTCTGCGATTATGTGATCGCGATCACGCAGCCGAGCGAGCCCTTGGGGATCGGATGAACCGGGGCGCTGGTGCCGCAAGAGGGATTCGAACCCCCGACCCCGTCATTACGAATGACGTGCTCTACCGACTGAGCTATTGCGGCGAATCTGCCGGGACCAAAGCAATGCCGGCCCCGATACGCGCGCCCCTGATATCGGGCATGGCCCGAATTGGCAAGGACAAGCGGGAGGCGAAATACCGCTCACGCGCCCCAGCGGGACCAGAATCCGCGCCAGCCGCCCGCCTGGGCTTTGGGCGTGCCGATTTGTTCCGTAAATTCGTCGCTTGGGCCGTCGTCGTCGATCCCGGGATCGTCCGGTGCGCGGACGATCGGGATGACGGTCTGGGTCGGCGCCGAGGCGGGCTTGCTGAGGTCGGCCCGGGTCCGGAAGACCGGCGTCGGCGCCGGCGGCGATGATTCGGCGGGCGCCGGAGCCGGATTCGCCGGCTCGGCGGGCGTGACGACCGGCTCGTCGACCTTCGCAGTTTGCTCCCCAGTCTCCTTGGCCACTTCCTTGGTAGCCTCCTTCGCGGCGTCCTTGGCCTGAGGGGGTGAATTGTCCTGCGCGGCCGGTGCCGGCAGCGGGGCCACCTCCGGCGGTTCCACCGCGGCTTCGCTGGGAGCGGCGGTCACCCGCTTCGGCGGCGGAGCGGCCAGCATGGCTTCCTCGAAGGCCGAGGATTCGAGCGTGGGGCCCTTGTCCGAGGGCAGGCTCGCGACCGGCGCCTGCCACTGGAACGCATCGAGGCGGCCGGTGACCGGGGAGACCGGACGCCAGCGGTCGCTGACATAGCCGTCCGCGGTCCAAGCGGGATCGAGCCGGGCGCGCACCGCGCGCAAGGTCCAGGCGCGGGCGCGGCCGCCGTCACCATGCTCTGTGCGCTCGATCTCGGCCATCAGCAGCGCGACGCGCTGGGTCGGATCCTTGAGATAAGGCGCGAGCACCTCGCGCGCGCGGGCGAACTCGGAGGCCTCGATCGCAGCACGCGCGATCGCGAGCTGCCCTTCGACATAACCGGGCTTGTCGGCGGGGGTCTTCGCGGCGAGAGTTTCTACCCGCTGCAAGCGGTGCCACGCGGAATCGCCGAGCTTCACATGCGCATAGGCATCCGCGAGATCGGGATGCGGATTGGCGAGCCAGGCGGCTTCGACCAGCTTCATGGCGCGGCGCACCTGATGCGCCTCGCTCTCGAATTTTGCCGCGAGCACGGCCGCCGGCACCAGGGTCGGCGCGAGCTTGACCGCCTCCATCACGCTCTCGCGCGCGACGTCGCGGTCCATCGTTTCCAGCTCCAGCGCACGCGCGGCGAGCAGCACACCGCGCTGCCGGCGATAGGTCTGCTTGTCGATCAGGCCCGCGGACAGATTCGAATCGAGGATCGCGAGCGCGCCGCTCCAGTCGCCGCGCGCGCAGCGGAAGCCGAGCACCGCGTGCGAGGCCCAGGTCGCGGACGGCGACAGCTTGATCGCTTCCTCCGCAATCATCACGGCGCCGACCGCATCATCGGCGCGCTGCGCCTCGATGAAGAGACCGCGCAGGCCGAGCAGCCGCGTGTCCTCGCGTTCGGCCATGGCGCGGAAGACGCGTTGCGCCTCGTCGCGATTGCCTTCGAGCTGCGCCGACTGCGCGTGCAAAAGCAGTGCGAGCGGATCGTTCGGTGCATGCCGCCGCGCCGCCTCGGCGTGCCGGCGCGCGAGCGCGGAATCGCCGTGGCCGATCGCGAGCAGGCCATGGGTGATGGCATGACGGCCGCGGGCATGGCGCTTGTCATGACGGCGTCGGCGCAAGCGCCCCGGCATGCGCCAGATCGTCGTCAGGATGCTCCAGACCAGCACGACGGAAGCGGCGAAAAGGCCGAGCAAGAACACGAACCTCGGCAGCGTCGTCGAGATGCGGAAGCTGCCCGCGGTCAGGACGAGGTCGCCGGACTGGTCGGCGACCCAGGCCGCGCCGGCCGCCGCCAGTGCGATCAAGACGAGAAAGAGGACGATGCGAAGCATGGCGATCCCTATACGCGCCGATTGTTGCGCGAATCTTATTGAGTAGATTTGGCGAGATCCGCCATGGCATCGTCGGCGAATTTGCGGGAGGCGGCGAGCGCGGCGTCGCGGGCATCGGCTTTGTCGAGCCAGGCCTGCGCCGGAGCACGATCAGCCTCGGGCAGCGTCTTCAGCTCGCGCCGCGCTTCGGCGAAATCGCTACGGAGCGCCGCCGCCGTGACGCGCGTCACGATGGCGCCGCGATCGTTGCCGACGCCATCGGTGCGCTCGATCCGCACGAGCTTTGACGCGCCGGCCTGGAGCCGCTCGACAATGCCGGCCTCGCTCGACGGAGCTTCAGCCGGCGGCGACAGCTTCGGCACGATATTGAGGAGCTCGCGGCTCAGCGCCGCCGATGTCGGGATGCCGGACGATGCAAACGCCTCGAGCGGCTTGAGCATGTCGGGCTTGGTCGCCAGCGACCGCGCCGCCGTCAATTGCGATTGATAGGGATCGCCGTGGCGAACGGCAACGTCGAGCAGGGACGCCGCGACCACATAGCGGAGCGGCTTGTCGTCCATCGTCTTGACCTCGGCGATCTTCTCGCCCTGCTGCGCAAGCTCGGCCCGCTCGGTCTTGCTCGCGCGCTCGAGCTGGGCGATGCGGTCGGTGAGCGCGGCAAGATCGGGCGCGGCACTCGGCGGCGCGGATTTCGCATCGTTCAGCGCGCTCGCCGTCTTATCGAACTGTGCGCGCAAATTGGCGATGTCGCCGCGCAGTGCGCTCGCCGCTTTCTCCAACGCGTCGATCCGCGCGACTTGGGCCGGATCGGCCGCCGGCCTCGCGGCCCTGGCTTCGACCGCGGCAACGCGTCCGCTCAGCGCATCGACGGTCGCACTGGTGACCTGCGGCGCGGCCGGCGGGGCCTGCACCGCGGGCCAGCCCAGCATCCAGCCGACTGCGATCACGACCGCAGCCGCGGCAACGCCGGAGAACGGCGCGATGACCCAGGGCGAAATCGGCGCCGATACAGGCACCGCCGCGGAGGCCTGCTGCTCTGCAGATTCGGACTGAGGCTCGGCCTTGACCTGTTCCGAGCCGGGCTCTTCCACCCTGGCCTGCTCCTGCGCGACATGCTCGGATGCCTCGGACTCGCCCGCGACCTGCTGCGGCTGGGTCGAGACTTCCGTCGCCTCGAGGTCGATGGTGGGCGGGGTGCGCTTGGCACGACCCGGATCGGGCGCCAATCCAGCGTCTTCAGGCTTGTCGTCGGCCATCGTGACGGTTCCTCACACTTCCATACCAGGGATGGATTAGATTGCGTCGGATTCGGCCCGACCTTTACGCCAAACGGGTCCGCAACGCACGCTCCAAGGTGTCGAATAAGGCAGTTTCGTCCGGCGTTGCGGCCACCAGAACCTGTGACGCGCCGGCGTCGCGCAGCACGCCCGCAACGGTCTCGGACAGGCAGCAATGCGGGATCGCCAGCGCCGAAATTTCGACACCTTCGTCCCGCGCCGCATCGAGGAACGCACGTGCGCTGCGCCGGGAGTAGTGCAGCACCGCCTCGATCCCGTGGGCGGCAAAGCCCTCGCACACCTCGCGCGGCAGATGCTTCACCGGCGCCATGCGGTAGGTCGTCTGCGTCACCACGCGGAAACCTTCCGCCCCGAGTTCGCCGCCGAGGTCGCGCGACAGATCCGCGCCGGCGAGATACAGCAGCGTGCTGTTTTTCTTCAACACCTTGTCGCACGCGCTCTGCATCACCTTGTCGCGCAAGGACGCGGCGTCGCCCCCGGCGACGATCACCTCGGCAAAACCAGCCTCTCGCGCCGCTGCAGCCGTATGTTCGCCGACCGCGAACAATGGCAGCACCAGCAGACCGAGGTCCGGCAATTGCGGCGCTATGGCGCGAATCGCGTTGGCCGAGGTGACGAGAACGGCATCATAAGAAACTTCGCTCTCGCCTTGGAAGGCGACCGGCTCGAGCTTGAGCGCCGGCGCAAGCAGTACCGCATGCCCGCGCGTGCGCAGATTGTCCGCCGTCGCCGCATTGTCGGGATGCGGCCGTGTGACAAGAATGGACATCGCTGCTGTTCCCGGACCATTTGGCGGTGACGCATTGACCAGAACGGCTGCGCGTGACGATTGCGCAAGCCGACCCCGGGATGCTACCGGACGTACCAGAACTCTGCTTTATGGATGAGCGCAAGGGCGCAAATTGGATAACAATTCGCCAATGCTGGTGCTGGGCATCGAAACCACCTGCGACGAGACCGCCGCGGCCGTGATCGAACGCGCGGCCGACGGCAAGGGCAAGATCCTGTCCAACATCGTGCGGTCGCAGATCGAGGAGCATGCCCGCTTCGGCGGCGTGGTGCCGGAGATCGCCGCGCGCGCGCATGTCGACGTGCTCGATGGGATCATCGACCGCGCCATGAACGAGGCCGGCATCGATTATGCTCAGCTCGACGGCGTCGCGGCGGCCGCGGGGCCCGGGCTGATCGGCGGCGTCATCGTCGGACTCACCACCGCGAAGGCGATCGCGATGGTGCACGACACGCCGCTGGTCGCGGTGAATCATCTCGAAGCGCATGCGCTGACGCCGCGTCTCACCGACGGCATCGAATTTCCCTATTGCCTGTTCCTCGCCTCCGGCGGCCATACCCAGATCGTCGCAGTCACCGGTGTCGGCCAGTATGTGCGGCTCGGCACCACGGTCGACGACGCCATCGGCGAGGCCTTCGACAAGGTCGCGAAGTTGCTGGGCCTGCCCTATCCCGGCGGCCCGCAGGTCGAGCGCGCGGCGGCAGGCGGCGATGCCACGCGCTTTGCGTTTCCCCGGCCGATGCAGGGGCGCCCCGATGCCAATTTCTCGCTGTCGGGACTGAAGACGGCGGTGCGCACCGAAACGAGCCGGCTGGCCGAGCTCATGCCGCAGGACATCAGCGATCTCTGCGCGAGCTTCCAGGCCGCCGTGCTCGATTCAACGGCCGACCGGCTGAGCGTCGGCCTGAAGCTTTTCCGCGAGCAGTTCGGCGCACCGCGCGCGCTGGTCGCCGCCGGCGGCGTTGCCGCCAATCAGGCGATCCGCGGCGCGCTTGACGATGTCGCGAAGCAGGCCGGGACGCAGCTGATCATGCCACCGCCCGCGCTGTGCACCGACAACGGCGCCATGATCGCCTGGGCCGGCGCCGAGCGCCTGGCGCTTGGCCTGACCGACACGATGGACGCGCAGCCGCGCGCACGCTGGCTGCTCGATGCCAACGCGACCGCGCCCGCGGGCTACGGCAAGACTCGGGCGGGATTCTAGGGATGACCGCGTTCCAATCCGTCGCAGTGATCGGCGCGGGCGCCTGGGGTACGGCGCTGGCGACGGTGGCGGCGCGAGCAGGGCGAAACGTGACGCTGTGGGCACGCAATGCCGAGCACGCCGCGCGGATCGCATCGACGCGCGACAATCCGCGGCTGCCCGGGATTCGGATCGTGCCTGAGCTCGTCGTGACGAGCGATCTGGCGCTCGCCGCGCGTGCCGACATGCTGCTGATTGCGACGCCGGCGCAACATTTGCGCGGTGCGGTCAACATGCTGGCCTCGCACATCACGAAGGCGGTGCCGATCGTCGCCTGCGCCAAGGGTATCGAGCACGGCACCCATAAGTTCATGACCGACGTGATCGCCGAGGCCGCGCCGCACGCGCAGCCGGCGATCCTGTCGGGGCCGAGCTTTGCCGACGACGTCGCACGCGGCCTGCCGACGGCAGTGACCCTGGCGGCAGGCGATGAGGCGCTCGCCAGCAGCCTGGTGCAGGCGCTGGGCTCGCGGACATTCCGCCCCTATCACTCCACCGACATTCGCGGCGTCGAGATCGGCGGCGCCGCCAAGAATGTGCTGGCGATCGCGGTCGGCATTGCGGTCGGGCGCAAGCTCGGCGCCTCCGCGCAGGCGGCGCTCACGACCCGCGGCTTTGCCGAGCTGACGCGCCTCGGCCGTGCGCTCGGCGCACGCAGCGAGACGCTCACCGGCCTGTCGGGCCTCGGTGATCTCATTCTGACCTGCTCGAGCCCGCAATCGCGCAACTTCGCGCTCGGCCTCGCGCTCGGCCGCGGCGAGCAGCCTCCCGCCGGCAAGCTCGCCGAGGGCGAGTTCACCGCCCCCGTGCTGATCGAGCTCGCCGCTTCGCAAAACATCGAGTTGCCGGTATCTGAGGCGGTCGCATCGATCCTGAGCGGCCGAAGCACGATCGATGCCGCGATCTCGGCGCTGATGACGCGCCCCTTCAAGGCAGAGGAATAAGCATGGCGTACTGGCTCGTGAAATCCGAACCGTCGGTGTGGTCCTGGGACCAGCAGGTTGCGAAGGGCGCCAAGGGCGAGGCCTGGACCGGCGTGCGCAATTTCACCGCCCGTCAGAACCTCGTGAGCATGAAGAAGGGCGACAAGGCGTTCTTCTATCATTCCAACGAAGGCAAGGAGATCGTCGGCATCGCCGAGATCATCAAGGAGGCCTATCCCGATCCAACCGACAAGACCGGCAAATTCGTCTGCGTCGACATCAAGGCCGACAAGCCCCTGAAGACGCCGGTGACGATGGCCACGATCAAGGCGGAGAAGAAGCTCGCGGATATGGCGCTGGTGAAATATTCGCGCCTCTCCGTGCAGCCGGTGACGGCAGAGGAGTGGAAGCTCGTCTGCAAGATGGGCGGGATGTAGTTACGTCGTTTCGTAGCCCGGATGGAGCGCAGCGCAATCCGGGAAAGTCTCGATTGAAGCTCGATCCCGGATTACGCTTCGCTCCATCCGGGCTACGATATCCGGGCTTGCGACTCCTCCAGCGCAAACACCTCGCACGGCGCGGCAATGCCGCGCAGCTCATGCGTCCCAAGCGCGACCAGCGGCATCTCCGTCTCGGCGGCGAGCGCGCCCGACACCAGCACCGTCCGGCCCAACGGCTTGCACAATCCCTCCAGACGGCTGACGAGATTGACGGCGGGGCCGATCGCGGTGAAGTCGAGCCGGTTCGCGGCGCCGATATTGCCCCAGAGCATCTCGCCGAGATGGAGCGCGGCACCGAACGACAACGGCGGCAGCCCTTGCGCGCGGCGCTCCTTGTTGAGATACGCCATCCCGGCTTCGGCTGCGCTTGCCGCGCGCAAAGCAGCGTCACAGGCGCGGCGCGGGGACGCCTCGAGCACCGGAAAGATCGCGAGCACGCCGTCGCCGATGAATTTCAGCACCTCGCCGCCGAAGGCGTGAACCGCGCCGGCGATGCGATCGAACCAGGCATCGAGCGCTGCAATGACATCGGCCGGCGGTGTCGTCTCCGACAGGGTCGTGAAATTGCGCAAATCCGCATAGAGCAGTGCGGCCTGGATGGTCTCGCCGAGATCGCGGCGCAGAGGCGCCGCCAGTACCCGCTCCGCGCTGCGCGTGCCAAGGTATGCATCGAGCGTTGCCCGCAAGGTGGCGCGCGCGGCGAGCACGGCCAGCGGCGTTGCGGCGAAACGCGCGGCCTGACGCAATTGCTCGATCTCATCCGCCGTGAACGGACGCGGCCCGATCCAGCCGAGCAGCGGGCCATCGGGCCGTCCGGCGACATCTTCATGCACATCGCCGCCGGCGATATCGCGCAGCCAGCGGCGGCCGGCGTCGTCGGGTGGATCGGGCGCGAGGCCGCCCGGCGCGAAGCCGAGCGCTTCGATCACCTGGCCGCTGTCGGCACGCCACAGCCAGGTCCGCTTCGCGATCAGCGGATGCGGCACCTCCAGCGTCAGGGCGCCTGCCGCGAGCGGCACGCCATCGGCGGCCAGATGCGCGCCGAGCTCCGCGAGCAGGTGGTCGGCCCGGCGACAATCCGAGGCCGCGTCGAGGAGCCAGGCGAGGGTCGGGGAGAGCTGCATGAGGCGATCATGGCGAAACAGGGCCGTCTTTGCCACGGGCAATCCTTGACGGAGCGCAGGGCCGCCGCCATGTCCCATCGTCAGACCAGGGATGATTGCCGATGCCCGAACCCTTCATAGTGCGACGCGAGACCCAGATCGCGGCCCCGCGCGCCACTGTCTTCGCCTACCTCACCGACCCCGAAAAGATCCTGAGCTGGATGGGCTCCGACGCAACCACGGAGCCTTATCCCGGCGGGCTCTACCTGCTCAAGGGCGTCAGCCCGGACGGCGCCGCCGCCCGCGGCGCGTTCCGCGAGGTCGTGCCGGTGCATCGTCTGGCCTATACGTTCGGGTGGGAGGGCGGTCAGGAAGTGCCGCCCGGCTCGAGCCTGATCGAGATCGACCTGATCGAGCAGGACGGCGGCACGCTGCTGCGCATGACCCATAGCGGCCTGCCGAACGAAGCGCAGGCGGCCGCTCATGCAACGGGTTGGGCGCACTACCTTAAGCGGCTCACGATCGCAGCCGCAGGCGGCGATCCCGGTCCTGACATAGGTGTGTCAGATAATAAGTAGCTCTCGTAGGTTGGGCAAAGGCGCTCTTCGCTCCGTGCCCACCACCCGTCACTATGGGCAAATGGTGGGCACGCTTCGCTTTGCCCACCTTACGAGAGCGGCGCTTCGTTACACTGCTGCCGTCGCCACCACCTGCGCCAGTAACTGCTCGCGCCTGGCCTGCGAGCGCTGACCCGTCATGGTCGCGGCGAAGCGCTCGAGGATGCCCTCCTCGAAGGCGGTGACGATGGTGTCGTGGACGTAGCTCTTGCGGCAGATCGCCGGCGTGTTGGAGAGCTGGTCGGCGGCGGCGCGGATCGCATCCAGCACCTGCTTCTTGCGGCCGCGCTGGCTGCTCGCCGGCGTGATCCGCGACAGCGATTCCACCACGACGGCGGACGCCATCAGCGTGCGGAAATCCTTCAGGGAAATCTTGATGCCGGCGATCTCGCGCAGAAACGCGTTCACCTGGGTGGTGCTGACCGCGCGCACGATGCCGGAGGCATCGCGATACTGGAACATGCGCTTGCCGGGAACGCTCTCCAAAATGCCAATGGCACGCACCAGCTTGGCGGCGTCGCACTCCTTGCGCACCGCCTTGCCGCCCTTGGCCTTGAAGGTCAGCACGAAGCAATCGTCTTCCAGAGTGACGTTGGACTTCAGCAGCGTGGTCGCGCCGCGGGTGCCGTTGAGGCGGGCGTAGGATTCGTTGCCGGGGCGGATCGCGGTGCGCGCGATCAGCTCGATCACGGCCGAGAGCGCGAACTCGCGCGTCGGCTCGTCCCCTGACAGGAACGCCGAGACCTTGCGCCGGATTTTCGGCAGCGCGCCGACGAGCTTTGCCAGGCGATGCGCCTTGCGCTGCTCGCGGACCTTCTCCCAGTCGGCGTGATAGCGGTATTGCAGCCGGCCCGCGGCATCGCGGCCGACGGCCTGCAGATGCGAGTTCGGGTCGGCGGAGTAGCGCACCTCGCGATAGGCCGGCGGCACCGCCATGGAATGCAGCCGCCGGATGGTGCGGGCGTCGCGGATATGCGCACCGTTGGGGCGGACGAAGGAATAGCCCTTGCCGCGCCTGATACGACGGATGGTCAGCTCGTTCTGGTCGCCGAGCCGCAAGCCGAGCTCCTTGGCGAGGGCCTCGACCGTCGCCGCAGGCGCCGCGTCGTAGGTCTTCTTGGGGCTCGGGCGCCTGAAACCGGTCGGTTTCGGCCATTGTCCGAGGGCCTTGGCCAGGGCAATGGCTGCAGGATCGGCTGAAGCGGGCCGTATCGTCCCGAGATTCTGCTGATCCATCATGGTCTTACGCCTTAGCCCTGTCCTGTTGTCGATCAATGCCGCTGTTGTGATTTTTGTTCCGAGGAGTCTCTTTGGACCCGGGTTGGCCATTTAGGGTGTTCCGAACACGAATGCGAGTCCCGAATCAGTGACAAGAGGTTGCTAAATACCTCTCCTCGGCGCATGGGGGCTCTGCGGTCTCTGTTCTGGCGGTTTGGGTAGAGAGCCGGAAGCTGCCCGTCGGCCCTGTTTCAGATTTGCGACAGCGGGCCTTCCGGACCTTGATTCTCCGCATGGCCGGCTGCCCGCCGAAGGTCCAGCTTGTGCTCCTTGTCGGGTCCGGTTAGCCCGACGCATAATCCATCAAATGATGATGTCGGCATTGCCTGAGCTTGCCGCATGTGGAGGGAAGCATGTCCGAGAAGATCTACGATATCCCCGCGGAGTGGGCGAAGCGCGCCTGGGTCGACCAGGCCAAGTACAAGGAGATGTACGCCCGTTCGATCTCGGACCCGAACGGTTTCTGGGCGGAGCAGGCCAAGCGCATCGACTGGATGAAGGCGCCGACGAAAATCGAGAACGTCTCGTTCGCGCCGGGCAACATCTCGATCAAATGGTTCGAGGACGGCATCCTGAACGTCGCTTACAATTGCATCGACCGGCATCTCGCCAAACGCGCCAACCAGACCGCGATCATCTGGGAGGGCGACGATCCCTCGCAGTCCAAGCACATCACCTACAAGGAGCTGCATGACGAGGTCTGCCGGATGGCCAACATCCTGCGCACCCGCAACGTCGGGAAGGGCGACCGCGTCACCATCTACCTGCCGATGATTCCCGAGGCCGCCTATGCAATGCTGGCCTGCGCGCGGATCGGCGCGATCCACTCCGTGGTGTTCGCGGGCTTCTCACCTGACAGCCTCGCCCAACGCATCAACGACTGCCAATCCAAGGTGATCATCACCGCGGACGAAGGCCTACGCGGCGGCAAGAAGGTGCCGCTGAAGGCCAATGTCGATGCGGCGCTTGGCAAGGCCGACGGCGTCGACTGGGTCGTCGTGGTCAAGCGCACCGGCGCCAAGGTCGACATGAACCCCACGCGCGACCTCTGGTACCACGAGGCCGCGGCGATGGTGACCACGGAATGCCCGGTCGAGCACATGCACGCCGAGGATCCGCTGTTCATCCTCTACACGTCGGGCTCGACCGGCCAACCCAAGGGCGTGCTGCACACCTCCGGCGGCTATCTCGTATTCGCCTCGATGACGCATCAATACGTCTTCGACTATCACGACGGCGACATCTACTGGTGCACCGCCGACGTCGGCTGGGTCACCGGCCACAGCTACATCCTCTATGGGCCGCTCGCCAACGGCGCGACCACGCTGATGTTCGAGGGCGTGCCCAATTATCCGGATAATTCGCGGTTCTGGAACGTCATCGACAAGCACAAGGTCAACATCTTCTACACCGCGCCGACCGCAATCCGCGCGCTGATGCAGTCCGGCGACGAACCGGTGAAGAAGACCTCGCGCGCCTCGCTCCGCCTGCTCGGCTCGGTCGGCGAGCCCATCAATCCCGAAGCCTGGGAGTGGTATCACCGCGTCGTCGGCGACGACCGCTGCCCGATCGTCGACACGTGGTGGCAGACCGAGACCGGCGGCATCCTGATCACGCCGCTGCCGGGCGCGACCAAGCTGAAGCCCGGCTCGGCGACGCAACCGTTCTTCGGCGTGGTGCCTGAGATCGTCGATGCCGACGGCAAGGTGCTGGAAGGCGAGACGTCAGGCAATCTCTGCCTGACGCGGTCCTGGCCCGGCCAGATGCGCACGGTCTACGGCGACCACGCCCGCTTCGAACAAACTTACTTCTCGACCTACAAGGGCAAATACTTCACCGGCGACGGCTGCCGCCGCGACGCCGACGGCTATTACTGGATCACCGGCCGCGTCGACGACGTCATCAACGTCTCCGGCCACCGCATGGGCACCGCCGAAGTCGAGAGCGCGCTGGTCGCGCATGAGAAGGTATCGGAAGCCGCCGTCGTCGGCTTCCCGCACGACATCAAGGGTCAGGGCATCTACGCCTATGTCACCCTGATGGCCGGCGTGCAGCCGAGCGACGAGCTGCGCAAGGAGCTCGTCACCTGGGTGCGCAAGGAGATCGGCCCGATCGCCTCGCCCGACCAGATCCAGTTCGCCCCGGGCCTGCCCAAGACCCGCTCCGGCAAGATCATGCGCCGCATCCTGCGCAAGATCGCCGAGGACGAGCCGGGCAGCCTCGGCGACACCTCGACGCTCGCCGATCCCGCCGTTGTCGATGATCTCGTCAAGAACCGGCAGAACAAGAAGTCGGCGTAAGGCGAGTTCGTGCCCCGGACGCAGCGCAGCGCTCCTTCAGCGGTGCGCTGCTGAGCCGGGGCCCATCTAAACGTCAGAACGTGTAGCTTCCTGGATCCCGGCTCTGCGCAGCAGCGTTTCACGCTGCAGCGCATCCGGGACACGCGATTAGTTTTCGCGTCAGCGCGCCCTCTCAACCAACGGCCATTCACACCCTCACGCTGTTGTCAGCGGGCGCGGCAGCGCGCCTGCATCTTTCCCGTCGAGTGTTGTTTTCTGGTCATTTACTTTATTTCGAACATTTCCTTTGTTCCCCCTGCTGGCCTGCCCTCGGCAGCCGCGCGTCGAAACCATTGGGTTAACGGGCGCGGTTAAGAATGAGCATCGACGAGGGCTTGGTGCGGCGACGATTGCCGGTTCTGCGTCATTTTGGACGATCCGTTTTGGGCAAGGGGAAGCATCGATGTCGATGAGGATTGCGGTGGCGCTGGCCGCCACCATCGCGGCTGGGGCCTTGACGTCGACGGCGGCGCAGGCGCGGCCGGAAATGGTGGGGGCGCACCTGGCCGACTATTCGCCGGGCACCATCGTGGTCAAAACCAGCGAGCGGCGGCTTTATCTCATCCTCGGGAACGGCCAGGCCGTGCGCTATCCGGTCGGCGTCGGCAAAGCCGGCAAGCAGTGGGCCGGCACCACGAAGATCGACGGCAAATATCTCAATCCGGCCTGGGCGCCGCCCGCCGAGGTGAAGCGCGACAAGCCTGGTATCCCCGACGTCATTCCGGGCGGCTCGCCGCGCAACCCGATGGGCGTTGCGGCGATGACGCTCGCCGGCGGCGAATATGCGATCCACGGCACCAACGTGCCGGGCTCGATCGGCGGCTTCGTCTCCTATGGCTGCATCCGCATGCTCAACGACGACATCACCGATCTCTACGGCCGCGTCTCCGTCGGCACGACGGTGGTCGTGACGCGCTGATCGCCTGAATCAGCCGAGATGAAATGAAAGGCCGCGTCTTCGACGCGGCCTTTTTATTGCCAGAACCGCCAGCCGCGCGCGCACCAGCCGTCGCGATGGCCGCCATTGTAGCTGCGCACGAAGCCGCCGGCGAGCAGTGCCGCCGAGACGTTCGCAGTCCGCCGGGTCGCGACGTCGGCGAGGACTCGGCCGTATTTGTCGGGAGCGAGATTGGTGATGGTCACGCCGCCCTGGCCGAGCAGATCGCGCAAGGCACGGGCCGCAGCTTCGGCCTTGTCCAGCTCCTCCTGGCAGGATGCTTTCAGTTCGGGCGCATCGATGCCGCGCAGCCGAATGCGGACCACGGGATCGCGTCCCTCGTGCAGACGAACACGGGCGAGAAAAGTGTCGCCATCGATGGCGCGGATGAATTCGACCGGACGCACATCCGCGTGGCCGGTCTGCTGAAGAACGATCTCGGCATCTCCATTGCGATCGGTATCGCGAACAAGCCAGTGCGTTCCATGACGGAATGTGAGCACGACGGCCAGCGCGATGCCCACCACGAACATCCAGGGCAATAGGCCGGAGAGGCGGCGGCCGAACGGCGAGCCGCTGAACTGCGGCCGGTAGGAATTGGGGCGATCCTGGAAACGCATCAACTCACGCTATGTCTGAGTCGGGGGAACTCACAAGCACGAGCGCGTCCATAAACGACGCCGAATGCGCCGGAGGCCATGCACGAAAGTTCCGTCTGTCAAAGAGGTTAGCCGTAGTTCTACTGGGGATCCGCGAATATTTTCCAAATCTCAATCATTGGTTGCGAATAGCTGTTATACGACAAACCGAGGGGAGATTGCCGTGAGGTCATTCACGTTTCGCATTGGAACAAAGCTCGGCATCGTGACGGGCGTGAGCGTCGTGCTGGTCGGCGGCATGCTGACCAATCAGATGCTCGGCAACCGCTCCATTGCCGAATCCAATCGCCTCGTCACGATCAACTATCTCAACAAGGGCAATGCGCAGGCGGCTCAGACGGCGATGGCACGCGCGCAGCTCGCCGCTCTCGAACTCGGCTCGGCACCGTCAGCCGGAGAGGTCGACAGGCTCCTCGAGCTTCTCCGTACCCGGGCCGGCGAAGCCGGCACCGAAATCGATGCCGCGAGAGAGCGGGCGACCCGCAAGGTCACACAGGACGCTTACCGCGAGGCCAAGAAGTTCGTCGATGCGTATCTGGCCAGCGGCGTCGAGCTCGCCGCGGCGCAAAAGGCGGTCATCGCCGCCCCCGCGGGTGGCGCCAAGCTTGCAGCAGAGTCGGCCAAGGCAAGTATTCTCGCAGAGCATATGCGTCCGGCAGCGCAGGAAGTCAGCAAGCGCATCGACGATCTCGTCGGCGTCGCCAACGAATTCGCCGCGCGCCGCAAGGGCGAGATGCTGGCCGAGTTGGACCGCGTCGCCAATTTCGCTTTGATCGTCGGCCTATTCGTCGTCCTGACGTTGGTCGGCTCCGCAGTCTTTTCCGTCTCGAACGTCGCCCGTCCGATCCGTCGCATCGGCGATGTGCTCCTGCAGCTCGCCGGAGGCAACAAGGCGATCGAAATTCCCTACACCCGCCGTGGCGACGAGGTCGGCGACAACGCCCGCGCGGCACAGACCTTCAAGGACAATCTGATCCGCATCGAGCAGATGGAAGCCGAGCAGAAGAACCATCAAGCCGCTGCGGCCGCTCAGCGCAAGCAGGAGATGACGCGGCTTGCCAACGCGTTCGAAACTGCGGTCGGCGGCATCATCAACTCGGTGTCAGCCGCATCCCAGGAGCTCGAATCCGCGGCCGGCACGTTGTCGGGTACGGCCGAACAAACCCAGCAGCTCTCCGGAATGGTCGCCGCCGCCTCGGAGGAAGCCTCGACCAATGTCGGGGCCGTGGCGTCCGCGGCCGAGGAAATGAGCACGTCGGTCGTCGAGATCGGCCGTCAGGTGCACGATTCCAGCCGTATCGCCGGCGATGCGGTCAAGCAGGCCGAGCGCACCGATGCCCGGATCAACGAGCTGCTCAAGGCGGCGGGCCGCATCGGCGACGTCGTCAAATTGATCACCGCGATCGCCGAACAGACCAACCTCCTGGCGCTAAACGCAACGATCGAGGCGGCGCGCGCCGGCGAGTCCGGCCGCGGCTTTGCGGTCGTGGCGAGCGAGGTCAAGGCGCTCGCGGCGCAAACCGCGCGAGCGACCGAGGAAATCAGCGCGCAGATCGCCGGCATGCAATCGGCAACGCAGGACTCCGTCGGAGCGATCAAGGAAATCGGAACGACCATCGGCCGCATCTCCGATATTTCGACGACCATTGCCGCGACGATCGAACAGCAGGGCGCAGCGACGGCCGAGATTGCGCGAAACGTCAGCGAAGCCGCCAAGGGAACGGTCGAAGTCGCGGACAAGATCGCCCAGGTCAGCCATGGCGCGAGCGCGACCGGCGCGGCGTCGGGACAAGTGTTGGCGTCGGCGCGTTCGCTGTCGAGCGAAAGCAGCCTCCTGAAGACCGAGGTCGAGAAGTTCCTCAGCACCGTGCGCGCCGCGTAATGCGCAACGGAGCGGCGAGCCCGATTGCCGTGCTCGCCGGACATTTATGAAGCCCCCGGGATTTCCCGGGTTTGACCGGGGTCGTAATCAACACTAGGTTGAACATTGAGCCGTAAGCAACTCGCTTGCGGAACCTGTTCAGCGAGTCCCCCGCCATGAATATCGATGCGTCGTCCCCCGATTCGCTCGAGCGAATCGCCGAACTCGTTCGTCAGCAAGATAGTTCTCTCGACACCACGCTGCTTCCGCCGGTGGAGGGGTTCCAAACCAGGACCGTCGCGCTCGAAACACTGATGCGCGAGGTGACGGAGTGCCTAGCGGACGGCTTCCGGCATCGCTCGCCGCAAGACTTTCCCATGCTCTATTTTGCATGCGGCAAGGCGCGCGTCGGATCGACGGCCCTGAGCAATCTGTTCGGCATGACCGGGATGCCTTCCTACTATCAGCCTTTGAAGGCCATGCTGCGCGATGCGCTCGTCGGCAAGAGGCCGGCGCCGTGGGCCGTGCCGTCGGCAGACGACGAGCCGCACATCTTCAGCAAGGAAACGATCGGGCCCTACGTGCTCGCCGAGAGCCTGTTCAATCCGCTCAAGCTGCTGATCGAGGCGGGCTATCCGCGGCACCGGCTGCATCTCATCATGCTCGACCGTGAGCCGGCGAGTTCACTGGCATCGTGGCTCGACAAGCTGATCTCGCGCGCGCCTGAAGATGTATTGCTGCGGCACTATGTCGTCGCCGCGCTCAGCGCGGCTCAAGTCGCAAGCTACGCCCAGCGACAGGGCGTTGCCGTCACTCACTACGTCTACGAGGTGAGCAAGGAGGCCGTGTCCTCGGTTCGTGTCCTGTTCGAACGGATCGGCCTTTCGGGCAGCTTCAACGAGAATGCCGTGACGTCCTGGCGTGAGCCGGGAGACTCGCACGCGAACAATGCGCGCGTCATCTTCCCGAGCGAAGCGACGATCTACAAGGTGCCCAATTTGCACACCTCCGACAGTGCCTATCGCTACCAGCGCCGTGCGACGGCCTCTCTGAGCGAAGCGCAACGCGAGGCTCTGGAGCGCTGCGGGGTCAATGATGCCTATCGCGTCGCGGTCGCCGCCTGTGTTCGCGATCTCGGCCTGAATGCGGTACTGTCGCAACGTCTGTTCGGCGACTGGTTTGCTGCGGCTGCGTGATGGTCATGCTGGACGTTCCCACCGGAGCCGATTCCGCACTCCGTGAAGGTGCTGGCGGCAAGCAGCGTCACGTCGCCAGCCACCTCCGCCGTCTGGAGGCGGAAAGCATCCACATCCTGCGAGAGACGGCGGCCGAGTTCCGCAAGCCGGTCATGCTGTATTCCATCGGGAAGGATTCCTCGGTGCTGCTGCATCTGGCGATGAAGGCCTTCGATCCCGGCAAGCCGCCGTTTCCGCTGCTGCATGTCGATACGACCTGGAAGTTTCGCGAGATGATCGCGTTTCGGGACCGACGCGCGCGCGAGCTCGGCCTCGACCTGATCGTCCATACCAACAATGACGGATTGAGCCAGGGCATCGACCCTTTCACCCACGGCTCGGCCCGCTACACCGACGTGATGAAGACGCAGGCGCTGCGACAGGCGCTGGACTTCCACGGCTTCGACGCCGCGATCGGAGGCGCGCGGCGCGACGAGGAGAAGTCGCGCGCCAAGGAGCGCGTGTTCTCGCACCGCAGCGCTGCGCATCGCTGGGATCCGAAGAACCAGCGGCCGGAGCTGTGGGGCCTCTACAACACGAAGCTCGCGCCCGGCGAGAGCATGCGGGTCTTTCCGCTGTCGAACTGGACCGAGATCGACGTGTGGGACTACATCCTGCTCGAGGACATCCCGATCGTTCCGCTCTATCTCGCAGCGTCGCGCCCCGTGGTCGAGCGCGACGGAGCATTGATCATGGTGGACGACGACCGGATGCCGCTGCAGCCCGGCGAGGAGCCGCAATCGCGCTCCGTCAGGTTTCGCACCCTCGGCTGCTATCCCCTCACCGGTGCAACGAGCTCGACGGCGGCAACCCTGCCCGAGATCGTGCAGGAGATGATGGCGTCGCGCACCTCCGAACGACAAGGACGCATGATCGACCGGGACAGTCCCGCATCGATGGAGCGCAAGAAGGCGGAAGGTTATTTCTGATGTCCTATCACGAGGCACCGGCGATCGCCGCCGCCGATGCGCCGCAGCTCGAGCAAGACGATCGCCCGACGTTGCGTTTCGTCACCTGCGGCAGCGTCGACGACGGCAAGAGCACGCTGGTCGGTCGGCTGCTCTACGATTCGAAGACGCTGCTCGACGACCAGCTCGACGCGCTCGCCTCGGAGAGCAGGACCGCCGGCACCACCGGCGGCGACCTCGACTTCGCGCTGCTGGTCGACGGGTTGCAGGCCGAGCGCGAGCAGGGCATCACCATCGACGTGGCCTACCGCTTCTTCGCCACGAAGCTGCGCCGCTTCATCGTCGCCGACACGCCGGGACATGCGCAATATACGCGCAACATGGCGACCGGTGCCTCCAATGCTGATCTCGCCGTGGTGCTGGTCGACGCGCGCAAGGGCGTTATCACGCAGACGCGGCGTCACAGCCACATCCTGTCGCTGCTCGGCGTCCGCCACGTCGTGCTCGCCGTGAACAAGATGGACCTGATCGGATTTGACGGCGATCGCTTCGCTTCCATCACCGCCGAATACCTGACTCTGGCCGGTCAGCTCGGGATCTCCCAGGTCCAGTGCATCCCGGTCGTGGCGCCCGACGGCGACAATATCGTCGCCGCGAGCACGCGCATGCCCTGGTACGAGGGACCGACCGTTACGGCCTATCTGGAATCCGTGGACGTGGCCGGGGACACCTCGCAGCAGCCGTTCCGGCTGCCGGTGCAATGGGTGAGCCGGCCGCATGCGGATTTTCGCGGCTTCTGCGGACGGATCACGAGCGGAACGATCTCGGTGGGCGATGCCGTTCGCGCGCAACCGTCGGGACACCAGACCCGCATCGCGCGCATTCTCACGCCCGCCGGCGAGCGCAATCACGCAAGGTCGGGCGAGTCCATCACCCTAACGCTCGCCGATGAGATCGACGTCAGCCGCGGCGACGTGCTGACCGCCGGATCTGCAGCGCCGGTGTCGGATCAGCTCGCGGCCCATCTCGTCTGGTTTGATGGCGAGGCCATGGTCGCCGGCCGGCGCTATTTGCTCCGGTGCGGTACCGCCTCGACCGGCGCGGTGATCACGGAACTCAAGCACCGGATCGCCATCGACACCATGGCGCGGGAAAGCGCCGCCACGCTCGACGTCAATGAGATCGGCTATGTCCATCTCGATCTCGACCGCCCGCTGGTGTTCGAGGCCTATCGCGACAACCGCGAGATGGGCAGTTTCATCTTGATCGACCCGATCAGCCATCGCACTGCCGCGGCGGGAATGATCGACATGTCGCTCCGCCGCGCCACCAACGTTCATTGGCAGCGGCTTGCGGTCGACAAATCCGTGCGAGCCCGGCTGAAGCAGCAACGGCCCTGCGTGCTCTGGTTCACGGGGCTGAGCGGCGCCGGCAAATCGACCATCGCCAATCTCGTCGACAGCCGGCTCGCCGAGCTCGGGCGCCATGCCGCGTTGCTCGACGGCGACAATCTTCGTCACGGCATCAACCGCGACCTCGGCTTTTCCAACGCGGAGAGGACGGAGAACGTCCGGCGCGTCGCGGAGATCGCGGGGCTGTTCGTCGAGGCCGGCTTGATCGCGCTGGTGGCGCTGATCTCGCCGTTCCGCAGCGAGCGGGAGCTGGCGCGCCAGCGGCTCGAAGCGGGCGAGTTCATCGAGATCCATGTCGCGACGCCGCTTGCCGAATGCGAGCGCCGCGATCCCAAGGGGCTCTATCGCAAGGCTAGGTCGGGCCAGCTGCCGGCATTCACCGGCATCGATGCCCCCTACGAAGCGCCGCTGGCGCCCGACATCACCATCGACACCTCGGAGCTGTCGAGCGAGGCGGCCTGCGAACGCATCATCCGCTACTTGCGAGCGCACAACTACCTGTGACGACCGGGACGAGATCTGCCGGCGTTATCCAGCCGCTCCGACTGCAAGCTCAAAAGTCGGAAGCGATGCCCTTGCGCTCCCAATCGCCGTAGCGGGTGGGCTCGGGCCCCTTCGGCCCCTGCAGCTCCTTCGCCTTGGTCTTGTTCTTGGCCTCATCCTTGGCCTTGGCGGCCGCAGCCTGCCGGCGCGCCTCGGCCTCGGCCAGCGCGCGCTGGGCGGCCGGCGACAGCGGCTTGCGATCGGGAACGGGGTCACTCATCGCCGCGCTTTCTAGCGCAGGACCGGGCACAACGCGATGCCCAATAACGCATTCCTGAAATCGGCTCGGAGCGCTGAAAAACCCGCAAGCGATTCTTACATTTGGCATATTCGCGTGTCAGAGATCGCCTTCTCAAGGCATGCGCCCATCGCGGCGGAACTGCCGCTCGTTCAGAACCTTGCTTCCGCATGCCATCTCAACGTTTCGTCCCTCCGTCCGAAGTGCCCGGCCTTGCGGCGCGACGGATTGCCGCCGACATCGTCGACGGCGTGCTGCACAAGCACCGCACGCTCGACGACCAGCTCGACGGCGGCGGTGCCCATCCCGGACTGAAGACGCTGGCCGACCGCGACCGCGCGCTGATGCGGCGCCTGGTCGCCACCGTGCTGCGCCGGCTCGGCACGCTCGGCCATGTGCTGTCCCGCCTGCTCGACAAGGGCGTTCCCTCCGACGCGCCACGCGCGCAGAGCGCCCTTTTGATCGGCGCCGCGCAGATCCTTTGGATGGACGTGCCGGATCACGCCGCGGTCGATCTCTCCGTCCGCCTCGTGCAATCCGACCGCCGCGCCGCGCGCTATGCCGGCCTCGTCAACGCCGTGCTGCGCCGCTGTGCGCGCGAGGGCAAGGCGCTGGTCGAGGAGGTCGCGACGCAATCGCTGGATCTGCCGCCATGGCTGCTCGCGCGCTGGAGCGCTCATTATGGCGAGGCGACCGCACGAGACATGGCATCGGCGCTCGGCCACGAGCCCTCGCTCGATCTCACGGTGAAATCGGATCCCGCCCAATGGGCAAGCCGCCTGCATGGTGAGATGCTGCCGACGGGAACGGTGCGGATGCTGCTGCATGGTGCGGTAACCATGCTGCCCGGCTTCGCCGAAGGACAATGGTGGGTACAGGACGCCGCCGCCGCGTTGCCCGCCCGGCTGTTCGGCGATGTCAAAGGCAAGTCCATTGCCGATCTCTGCGCCGCCCCTGGCGGCAAGACCGCGCAGCTGGTGCTCTCGGGCGCGCAGGTCACGGCGATCGACCGCTCGCCGGCGCGGGTGGCACGTTTGCGCGAAAACCTGGCGCGGCTGTCGCTGCAAGCCGAGACCGTCGTCGCTGACGCCGTGGAATGGGCCGGCCCGGCGGAGGCGTTCGACGGTATTCTGATCGATGCTCCCTGCACCTCCACCGGCACGATCCGCCGGCATCCCGACGTCGCATGGCTGCGGCAGGACTCCGACATCGCTACCCTGGCCGCGCTCCAGCAGCGGCTGCTGCGCAAATCGGTGTCGCTGCTCAAGCCGGGCGGGACGCTGGTCTATTGCACCTGTTCGCTGGAACCCGAGGAGGGCGAGCAGGCGGTGGCGGCACTGCTCGCCGCCGAGCCCGCGCTTCGCCGCGCTCCGATCATGGCATCGGAGGTTGCGGGCCTCGACGAAATCCTCAACGGGGACGGCGACCTGCGCACCCTGCCCTGCCATCTGCCGAACGCCGATCCCAGGCTCGGCGGGCTCGACGGATTTTTCGCGGCCCGGCTCGTTAAATCCTGATTTTGCACTGGATTTTGCGACCACGACCCTGATTCGCGCCGTTCAAGGTGGTGTCAGGCGTCCGATTTTGGGATTAATAAGGATTCGTCACTGATCCTCTCCCCCATCAAGGCAAGGCGTGTCGGTCGCTCAACGCAGACGTATCTCGACGCTGGTCATGAACCGCTTCGCGCGGAACATGCTCGCGCGCGCGAGCGGCGGTTCCGTTGTGCTGTCGCGAGTCTGGCCCGGCCGCACCGACCGGCTGATCATCGCGCCGCATGACCTGCGGACCGCGGATGCGACTCGCGCTGCCGAGATCTATGCCGGTCGCTTCGTCTTCGCCGGCAAGATCGTCAATTGCCATGGCCGCTCGATCTTCGACCTCGAGCCGCCGTCGGAGGATTGGGAGGTTGCGCTGCTCGGCTTCGGCTGGCTGCGGCACTTGCGCGCCGCCGATACGGCGCTGACGCGGGCGAATGCGCGCGCGCTGATCGAGGACTGGATCTCGAATCCCGCCAACAAGCGCCGCCCCGTCGCGCGCCGCGCCGACGTACTGGCGAGGCGCGTGATTTCGCTGCTCTCGCAGGCGCCGCTGGTGCTGAGCGAGACCGACAACAAGTTCTACCGCCGTTACTTGCGGGCGCTGGCGCGCGAGATCCGCTTCCTGCGCTACACCATGGTCGACATTCCGGACGGGGTGCCGAAGCTGCAGGTGCTGATCGCGCTGTGCTATGCGTCCCTGTGCCTCGCCAACCAGACGCGTCACATCCGCAGCGCCTCCAAGAAGCTGTCCGACGAATTGCAGCGGCAGATCCTGCCCGATGGCGGCCACATCTCGCGCAATCCGGGCGCGCTGATCGAGCTCCTGATCGACCTCTTGCCGCTGCGGCAGACTTTTGCCGCGCGCAATATCGCGCCGCCGCCGGCCCTGCTCAATGCGATCGACCGCATGATGCCGATGCTGCGCTTCTTCCGGCACGGCGACGGCAATTTCGCCCTGTTCAACGGCATGAGCGCGACCTCGTCCGACCTGCTCGCCACGCTGCTCGCCTACGACGACACCCATGGCGCGCCGATGGCGAACATGCCGCATACCGGCTTTCAGCGCCTCGATGCTGGCCAGACCACTGTGATCATCGACACCGGCCCGCCGCCGCCGGCCGGCGTCAGTCACGACGCCCATGCCGGCTGCCTCTCGTTCGAATTGTCGTCCGGCATCAGCCGCATCGTCACCAATTGCGGCATGCCGACCACCGGCCGCGACAATTGGCGGCCGTTCGCACGCAGCACGGCGGCGCATTCGACGCTGACCTATCACGAGACGTCGTCATGCCAGTTCGTCGAGATGTCGGCGATGAAGCGGCTCCTGCACGGCGCGCCCGTCACCAGCGGCCCGGTCGAGGTCGAGAGCTATCGCGAGGTCGTGCAGAACGGCACGCTGCTCACGACCTCGCATGACGGCTATCTCGCCAAGTTCGGCGCAATCCACCGCCGCGTGCTGATGATCGCCAATGACGGCGCGCGCATCGATGGCGAGGACGCGCTGTCGCCGCCGCAGGGCGGACGCTTCAAAGGTGCCGATGCCGATTTCGCGCTGCGCTTCCATCTGCATCCGGCGGTGAAGGCGAGCCGGCTGTCGGATGCGCGCGGCGTCATGCTGGTGCTGCCGAACCGCGACGTCTGGACCTTCGAGGCATTGGACGACAAGGTCGATCTCGAGGACAGCGTGTTCCTGGCCGGCAATGACGGCCCGCGCCGCACCGCCCAGATCGTGATCCGTCAGAACGCCCGCCAGGCCCCCTCGATCCGCTGGAGCTTTGTCCGCTCCACCGCCTCGCCTGCAGTGACCAATGCCCGCCGCAACGCCCGGCGCGAGCCGGAACTTCCGTTGTAAACAGGCGCGATCCGGCCCTATCTACCCGTTGAGAGCGACGCCAAAAGCTGCTATCGAGCGCTCGCTCGCGCGACTGGCGACCTTGGATGGAGCACCATCGGGAAGCGCGGGACATATAAGCCGCGCGCCTGGGCATAGACACTCCCTGAACAGAGGATCTTGCTCATGACTGATCATCCCCGCCGCGTCACCCGCGCCCTTCTCTCCGTCTCCGACAAGACCGGCCTGATCGAGTTCGCCAAGGCGCTCGCCGCGCACGACGTCGAGCTGGTCTCGACCGGCGGCACCGCGAAAGCCATCGCCGCGGCCGGCCTCAAGGTGAAGGACGTCTCCGAGCTCACCGGCTTCCCCGAGATGATGGACGGCCGCGTCAAGACGCTGCATCCGAAGGTGCATGGCGGCTTGCTCGCGATCCGCGACAACAAGGAGCACTCGGAAGCGATGAAGGCGCATGGCATCGCGCCGATCGACCTGCTCGTCGTCAATCTCTATCCGTTCGAGGCCACCGTCGACAAAGGCGCGGGCTTCGAGGATTGCATCGAGAACATCGACATCGGCGGCCCCGCGATGATCCGCGCCGCCGCCAAGAATCACGACGACGTCGCCGTCGTGGTCGAGGCGCAGGACTATCAGGCCGTGCTCGACGAGCTTGCCGCCAACAGGGGCGCGACCACGCTGAAGCTGCGCCGGCGGCTCGCCGCGAAGGCCTATGCCCGCACTGCGGCCTATGACGCCGCGATCTCGAACTGGTTCAACCGTCAGCTCGAGATCGACGCGCCCGACTTCCACGCTTTCGGCGGCCGGCTGATCCAGTCGCTGCGCTATGGCGAGAACCCGCACCAGACCGCCGCCTTCTACGCGACGCCGGACAAGCGCCCCGGTGTCTCCACCGCGCGGCAGCTCCAGGGCAAGGAGCTCTCCTACAACAACATCAACGACACCGATGCCGCCTATGAATGCATCGGCGAGTTCGACGCCAAGCGCACCGCGGCCTGCGTCATCGTCAAGCATGCCAATCCCTGCGGCGTCGCCGAAGGTCCGAACCTCGTCGAGGCCTATCGCAGGGCGCTGGCCTGCGATTCCACCTCGGCCTTCGGCGGCATCATCGCGATGAACCGCGCCCTCGATGCCGATACCGCGCGCGAGATCACCAAGATCTTCACTGAGGTCATCATCGCGCCCGATGCCAGCGAAGAGGCGATCGCCATCATCGGCAGCAAGAAGAACCTGCGCCTGCTGCTCGCCGGCAGCCTGCCCGATCCGCGTGCGCCGGGCCTGACCGCCAAGACGGTGGCCGGCGGCCTGCTGGTGCAAAGCCGCGACAACGCCGTTGTCGACGACATGACGTTCAAGGTCGTCACCAAGCGCGCGCCAACGGATGCGGAGATGCGTGATCTGAAGTTTGCGTTCCGGGTGGCAAAACACGTCAAGTCCAACACCATCATCTACGCCAAGGATCTCGCCACCGTCGGTATCGGCGCGGGTCAGATGAGCCGGGTGGATTCAGCGCGGATCGCCGCACGCAAGGCGCAGGATGCTGCTAGCGAGCTGAAGCTCGCCGAACCGCTCACCAAGGGTTCGGTGGTGGCCTCGGATGCGTTCTTCCCGTTCGCCGACGGCATGCTCGCCTGCATCGAAGCCGGCGCCACCGCCGTGGTGCAGCCCGGCGGCTCCATGCGCGACGACGAGGTGATCAAGGCCGCCGACGAGCACGGCATCGCCATGGTGTTCACGGGAACGCGGCACTTCAGGCACTGAGTTGCTGTCATTCCGGGGCGCGCGAAGCGCGAACCCGGAATCCATTGTGCAGGGTCCCATGCGGAGAAATGGATTCCGGGCTCGCGCCAAGTGGCACGCCCCGGAATGACGATGGGGATGCTAATCCCGCACCCGCACCAACAGCCCCAGTCCCGCGACGAAGAACACCACCAGCACGGCCATGCCGGCCTTCTGGCTGGCGGTCAGCGCGGTGACCAGGCCGATCAGGAGCGGGCCGATGAAGGACGTCACCTTTCCCGTCAGCGCAAACAGGCCGAAATATTGCGCGATGCGATCCTTCGGCGCGAGATGGATCAGCAGCGTGCGGGAAGCGGCCTGGAGCGGGCCGCCGGCTGCACCGATCAGGCAGCCCAGCACGAGATAGGCGCGCTCGGCCGTACTCGAGAACAGGGCAGCGCCCGCTTGCGGCGGCGCGGTCTTGACGAACAGGACGCTGTCCTTGTCGACGAGGAGAATCGCGGCCACCGACAGCAGCAGGACCAGCAGGCTGCCGGCGATGACGCGCTTCGGCCCGAGACGATCATCCAGCTTGCCGCCGAACCAGGCGCCGAGCGCGCCGGCGATCGCGAGCATGATGCCGAACGTCCCGATCTGGATGGTGTGCCAGCCGAAGGTGCCCGCGGCATAGATGCCGCCGAAGGCGAACAGCGACACCAGACCATCGGTGTAGATCATGTTGGCGAGCAGGAATGCCGCGAGCGATTTCTGCCTCGGCAGACTCTTGATCGACTGCTTCAGCTCCGACAGGCCTTCGCGCAACGCCTCGCCCAGCGGGCGCTTCGCCGGATAATCCGGCGTGAACAGGAACATCGGCGTCACGAAGATGATGAACCACAGCGCAGTCAGCGGCCCCGCGGCACGATCGCCCTGACGTGTGAGGGGATCGAGGCCGAAGAGCGGCGTGACGCCGAGCAGCGTGCGGCCGGTCTCGGGATTGGCGGCGAGCAGGCCGAGCACGATGATCAGGCTGACGATGCCGCCAATGTAGCCCGTGGCCCAGCCGGTGCCGGAGAGACGACCGATCCGCTCCGGCGGCACCAGCGTCGGCATCATCGCGTTGTTGAAGAGCGTGGCAAATTCCGCACCGACGCTGGCGAGCGCAACTGCGGTGAGCACCAGCGGAATGACGGCATGATCGCCGGGCTTGCCGATCCAGAGCGTGCAGGACGCCAGCACAAGCACCGTACCGAAACCTGCGATCCACGGTTTCCTGCGGCCCGAAGCGTCGGCGATGGCGCCGAGCACCGGCGACAACAGCGCGATCGCAAGGCCTGCGGCCGCCATCGCAAAGCCCCACAAGGATTGACCGGCGGCGGGATTTGGCGCAATGGCCGTCGCGAAATAGGGCGCGAACACGAAGGTCGTGATCAGCGTGAAATATGGCTGCGCGGCCCAATCGAAGAAGATCCAACTCACGACGGCGGCGCGCGGCGGATAGGTCCGCGCCACGCCGGCCATGCGCGCATCCGGAGCGATTGTCGTCATCACGCAGCACCCATCACGAACAGTTTTGCCTCTCTTAGAGCAAACGGTATAGCATTACAGTGACGGGTGTGAACCGGTGCAACGCCACGGCGGGAATTCGATGATGTCGTCATATTCGACACGGCGGAGATTTTTAGCCGCCATTACCGTCCTGGTGCTCGGTCTCGCCCCTGCGACCGCTCAGGATGCACGGCAGGGCTATGTTCCGCCCGCACGCGAGGCAGTGCGCGCCGTCGCCGCCGAGCACGGCATGGTGGTGGCGCAGGAGAAGATCTCCGCGCAGATCGGCGCCGACATCCTGCGGCGCGGCGGCAATGCCATCGACGCTGCGGTCGCGACCGGCTTCGCGATGGCCGTGACCTATCCGCGTGCCGGCAATATCGGCGGCGGCGGCTTCATGGTGATCCATTCCGCCGATCGCAATGAAGACATCACGATCGACTATCGCGAAACCGCGCCGGCCGCGACCACGCCGCAGATCTTCCTCGGCGCCTACGGCAAGCCCGACGCGACGAAGTCACGGGATTCCGCGCTCGGCATCGGCGTGCCCGGCACCGTCGCCGGCCTTGCGCTCGCGCTCGAGAAATACGGCTCGGGTCAGTTCACGCTGGCGCAACTGCTGGCGCCTGCGATCGCGCTCGCACGCGATGGCTTCATCGTCAGCGACGACATGGCCGATACGTTGCCGGGCTGGCACCGGCGGCTGGCACGCTGGCCTTCTTCGGCCAGGATATTCTCGCGTCCGGATGGCACGCCGCTGGGCGAAGGCGATCGGCTGGTGCAGGGCGATCTCGCCGAAACGCTGGCGGCCGTCGCTGCACGGGGGCCGCGGGGATTCTACGAGGGGCCGGTCGCCGAGAAGCTCGCCAAGGCCGTGACCGATGCCGGCGGCATCATGACGCCGGCCGACCTCAAGGCCTATCAGCCGGTCATCCGCACGCCGGTGCGTGGCAGCTACCGCGGCTATGACATCGTGTCGATGCCGCTACCCTCATCCGGCGGCGTCGTGCTGATGGAGACGCTCAACATCCTCGAGGGCTTCCCTCTGGCCGATCTGAAGCAGGGATCGGCGGCGTCGCTGCATCTCTTGATCGAAGCCATGAAGCGCGCTTATGCCGATCGCGCCCGCTATCTCGGTGATCCCGCCTTCGTCAACGCGCCGATCGAGACCCTCATTGCGAAGGACTATGCCGCGAAGCTGCGCGCGCACATTTCCCCCGAACGCGCCACGCCGTCAAAAGAGCTCGTGGCCTCTCCTGCCGCGCCGCGTGAGGGCAGCAACACCACGCATTTTTCCGTCGTCGATGCCCGCGGCAACGCCGTCAGCAACACTTACACGCTGAACTTCAGCTACGGCGTCGGCCTCGTCGCCGACGGCACCGGCGTGCTGCTCAACAACGAGCTCGACGATTTCACCGCGGCAATCGGCGCCTCCAATGCCTATGGCCTCGTCGGCTTCGAAGCGAACCTTCCCGGACCCGGTAAGCGGCCGCTGTCGTCGATGTCACCGACCATCGTGCTGAGGGACGGCAAGCCGGTGCTGGTGACGGGCTCGCCCGGCGGCAGCCGCATCATCTCGACCGTGCTGCAGGTGATCGTGAACGTGCTCGACTACAAGATGGATGTTGCGGCCGCGGTCGCAGCGCCGCGGCTGCACCACCAATGGCTGCCGGATGAAGTGCGCGTCGAGCGCGGCTTTCCCGAGGGCGTGCTGCTCGAGCTGAAGGCGATGGGGCACCTCGTCCTCGAGCCGATGGGGCAGACATCTGCCAACTCGATTCTGGTGACGCCGAACGGAACGCTGGGCGCAGCCGATCCGCGCACGCGCGGCGCGGAGGCGGCGGGGCAGTAACCTGCTCCCGGAATGACGGAGTAAGGGAGCTTACCGCCCGACCTGATACGGCCCGCCCTTCTCCAGCGCGCGCGCATATGCAGGCCGGGCGTGGATGCGCTCCAGGAACGCCATCGCCTTGGGATGGCCCTGCTCGAGGCCGCCGCGAGCTTGGGCGGCTTCGAGCGGAAAGCTCATCTGGATGTCAGCCGCGGTGAACTCGCTGCCGGTGAACCATTCGCTCTTGCCGAGCTCGCCTTCCCAATAGTCCATGTGCTGCTTCAGCTGCGGATTGACCAGCGCGGTCAGCGCCTGGTTGCAGACCTTGCGCACCAGCGGGCGCAGCAGGGCCGGCGCACGCTTCGGCATCAGCGTGAACAGCAGCTTGAGCAGCAGCGGCTGCATCGCGGATCCTTCCGCATAGTGCAGCCAATAGGTGTAGCGCAGCCGCTCCGGCGTGCCCGGCGCGGGGATCAGCTGTCCGTTGCCATAGGTGGCGATGAGATACTCGATGATCGCGCCTGACTCGGCGATGGTGTTGCCGTTGTCGGTGATGACGGGCGATTTGCCGAGCGGATGGATGGCGCGCAGCTCCTTCGGCGCGCGCATGTCCGGCTGACGCTGATAGCGCACGATCTCGTAGGGAACGCCCAGCTCCTCGAGCAGCCACAGCACGCGCTGCGAGCGGGAATTGTTGAGGTGGTGAACGGTCAGCATCGCGGGGTCCTCAAGGCTTGGTCGTGGTCATCGGCCGCGCCGTTGGTGCCAGCCCGGGAACACATTGTCGAGCCGTCGCTGCAGATATTTTCACCCGGGTATATTGACGCGGCGAATTTACCCGGGTATTAAACCGGCAACGCGATCAATATGGCAATGATTCCAATGCAAGGGACCTACACAGCCTTCACCGGCCAGCGCCGGCTGGCCTCCGGCACTGCGGGCGACGTCGCGCTTGCCGTCAAGCGTGCCACGCAGCCGCTGGACCAGCCAATTATCATCTTCGACGACGGCACCGGGCGGTCGATCGATTTCGACCTGCGCGGCGACGACCGCGAGGTGCTGGCCCGGCTAGCAACGCTCATGCCGCAAGCCGAGACGGCCGAAGCACCCGCAGAGCCGCGCGGTCGCGGCCGGCCGAAGCTCGGCGTGGTCGCGCGCGAGGTGACCTTGCTGCCGCGGCACTGGGAGTGGCTCAACGCACAGGCCGGCGGCGCTTCGGTCGCGCTGCGCAAGCTCGTCGACGAAGCCAGGCGCGCCAGCGGCGACAAGGACCGCGAGCGGCAGGCGCGCGATGCGGCCTACCACTTCATGTCGACCATGGCCGGCGATCTGCCGCAGTTCGAGGAAGCCTCGCGCGCCCTGTTCGCGGATGACCGGCGACGCTTCACCGGCCTGATCGCCGACTGGCCGACCGACATCCGCGACCACATCGTCAAGCTCGCCTACAGCGACCGCGCTTAAACCGCGCGCCGCTTCTCACGCCCCATCGACGGCCGAGCCGCGCATTGCGCGGCAACGGCTTCGCACGCCCTGATGAAAGGCCAATGCCATGTCTGCCGCAAAGCCGCTCTGGACCACATTCCTCCGCTTTCTCGCACCCCTGATGCTGAGCAACGCGCTGCAATCGCTGTTCGGCACCGTCAGCAACGTCTATCTCGGCCAGATGGTCGGCGTCGGCGCGCTCGCCGCGGTCTCGGCGTTTTTCCCGGTGATGTTCTTCCTGTTCGCCTTCGTCATGGGCCTCAGCACCGGCGCCACCGTGCTGATCGGCCAGGCCTTCGGCGCCGGCGAGCATGGCCGGATCAAGATCATCGTCGGCACGACACTCGCCGTCGGCCTGCTGCTCTCGATAGCGATTGCACTCGTTGGCGGGATCTTCAGCCGGCCCCTGATGGTGATGCTCGCCACGCCCGCGGACATTCTCGATGAAGCCAGCGCCTATGCGCGCATCATGCTGTTGACGATGCCGCTCGGCTTCATCTTCCTGCTGATGACGGCGATGATCCGCGGCGTCGGCGATGGAGTGACACCGCTGCTGGCGCTGGCCTTGTCGACGGCGATCGGCCTGATCCTGACGCCGATGCTGATCCGCGGCACGTTCGGATTGCCGGTGGCCGGCATCACCAGTCCTGCCTGGGCGGCTGCGATCGCGAACACGCTGACGCTGATCGTGCTGGCTGCCTATCTGCTGCGGAGAAAGCACGCGCTCGCGCCGGATGCGACGCTGCTGCGTCACCTCCGACTAAACGGCGCCGTGCTCGGCAAAGTCCTCGGGATCGGCCTGCCGAGCGCGATCGGCATGGTGGTGATGGCGATCGCCGAGCTTGTGCTGCTCGGCCTCGTCAACGGCTTCGGCTCGAATGCCACCGCGGCCTATGGCGCCGTCAACCAGGTGATGGGCTACACCCAGTTCACGGCGATGTCGATTTCGATCGCGGTCTCGATCCTCGGCGCCCAGGCCGTCGGCGGCGGCGACCGGGCCCAGCTTGACGGCATCGTGCGGATGGGCCTTGCGTTCAATATCGTCCTGACCGGCGGGTTGGTGGCGCTGATCTACCTCGCGCCACGCGCGGTGCTCGGTATCTTCATCACCGACGGCGCCGTGCTGGATCTGGCGAAGGGATTGCTCAACATCGCCTTGTGGAGCTCGGTGCCGTTCGGGCTCGCCACGGTGTTCTCGGGCGCAATGCGCGGCGCCGGCGTCGCGTTGACGCCGATGCTGCTGTCGATCTTCGCGATCGCCGCAATCGAGCTGCCGGCTGCAATCATCCTCAGCCACACGGTCGGCCTGACCGGCGTGTGGGCCGCCTATCCCATCGTGTTCTGCGCCATGTTGATTCTGCAGATGGGCTATTACCATCTGGTGTGGCGCAAGCGGGCGATGCAGCGCCTGATCTGACGGTCAAAGTATTATGACCGTCATTAAACGATAGACCTGTGGCGCGGCCTGCGCCACAATGAGAAAAAGCCGCTCAGAAAGCCAGGCCAGGGAGAATGATTTTGACCCGCACCGCCCCGCAATTCCTGTTCGATTTCGGTAGCCCCAACGCCTATCTCAGCCATCTGGCGATTCCAGCCATCGAACAGCGGATCGGCGTCAAGTTCGAATATGTGCCGATCCTGCTCGGCGGCATCTTCAAGTCGACCAACAACAAGTCGCCGGCCGAGACGCTCGCCGGCATCAAGAACAAGCGGGAGTTCCAGCAGGTCGAGACCGAGCGCTTCATCAAACGCTTCCATGTCCAGCCCTATGTCTGGAATCCGCACTTTCCCGTCAACACGCTGAACCTGATGCGCGCAGCGATCGCAGCGCAGCTCGAGGGCGTGTTCGAGACATATGTCGAGGCCACCTTCCACCACATGTGGCGCGAGCCGAAGAAGATGGACGATCCCGAGATCGCGGCGAAGGCGCTGGCGTCGTCTGGTCTCGATGCGCAGAAGCTGTTCGCCCGCGCCGGGGAACCCGAGGTGAAGGCCAAGCTGATCAAGAACACCGAGGAGGCGGTCGCCCGCGGCGCCTTCGGCTCGCCGACCTTCTTCGTCGACAATGAAATGTTCTTCGGCAAGGAGCAGTTGCGCGAGGTCGAGGAGATGGTGTCGGGAAAGTGAAGCGCGCGAATGGCGAGTAGCGAATAGCGAGTGGAAATCGCGCCCACTATTCGCTACTCCCTATTCGCCATTCGCCAATAGTAAAAGCGGAGTTCTCCCATGCGCATCCTCGTGGTCGGCGCCGGCGCCATCGGCGGCTATTTCGGTGGCAGGCTGTTGCAGGCCGGCCGCGACGTGACCTTCCTGGTTAGGCCTCGCCGCGCCGACGAGCTCGCGAGCGCCGGCCTCGTCATCAAGAGCCCGAACGGCGATGTGACCTTGAAGAACCCGCCGACGGTTCAGGCCGACGCAATCAAGGACACGTTCGACGTCGTGCTGCTCAGCTGCAAGGCATTCGACCTCGACGATGCCATCAAGTCGTTCGTCCCCGCGGTGGGGCCGAACACCGCAATCATCCCGATGCTCAACGGCATGAAGCATCTCGACACGCTGGACACGAAGTTCGGCAAGGAGCGCGTACTCGGCGGCCTCTGCGCCATTGCGGCCACGCTGAACGAGAAGCGCGAGGTGGTGCAGCTCCAGCCGATGCAGTCGCTCAGCTACGGCGAGCGCGACGGCGGGATGTCGGACCGGGTGAAGGCGATCGACGAGGCCTTCAAGAGCGGCATCAATGGCGCCAGCGCCAGCCAGAACATCATGCAGGACATGTGGGAGAAGTGGGTGTTCCTGTCCTCGCTCGCAGCAAGCACCAGCCTGATGCGGACGTCCGTCGGCAATATCCTCGCCGCGCCCGGCGGCCGGGAGTTCCTGCTCGGCATGTTGGATGAGACCAGCGCGGTTGCCACGGCGTCCGGCTATCCGCCGGGCGGCCCGTTCTTCGATCGCGTCAAAGGCAATCTCACCACCGAGGGCTCGCCGCTGACGGCGTCGATGTTCCGCGACATCAAGGCCGGCCTGCCTGTCGAGGCCGATCACGTCATTGGCGATCTCATCGCGCGCGCCGACTCCGCCAAGGTGCCGGTGCCGAAGCTGCGCATCGCCTATACGCATCTGAAGGCGTATGAGAGGCAGCGGGCGGGGTAGGGCGTAACCACACATTCGGTGTCGTCCCGGGGCTCGCGACTGTGTCGCGCCCCGGGGATGACGAGCTGCGATTGACGAAACAGCTCAGCGCTATTTCAAGTGCGCGAGATAGTGCGAGACGGCGGTGATCTCCTCATCGCTCATGTGATAGGCGACGTCGGCCATCGCGGCGACGCCGCCGCCGACACGCTGGCCGGCCTTGTAATCGTGCAGCGCCTTGACGAGATATTCCTCACGTTGCCCCGCGAGCCGCGCCACCGCCTTGGTGCCGGCATAGCTGTCGGTATGGCATGAGCCGCAGCGGCGGCCGGCGGCCACCTGCGCCCCCTTCTTCGACAGGTCGGGATCCCCGTCTTCGGGTCCCTTCGGCGGCGCCAGCGAGGCGAAGTAAGCGCCGAAATTGCGGATGTCCTCGTTGGTGATCCCTTCCACGATCGGCTGCATCTGATCGTTCTTGCGCGCGCCGGCGCGGAAGAACACGAGCTGCCATTGCAGGAATTGATCGGGCTGGCCGGCGAGCGAGGGGATGTTCTCGGTCTGCGAAATGCCGTTCTCGCCGTGGCAGCCGGAGCAGGCGGCGGCCTTCTCCTTGATCGCGGCATTGTCGGCGGCCGTAGCCGGGATGAAGGCGTCGAGCGTCAGGAGCGCAACCGCGCTGATTGCGTGCGAAATGATCTGCCGGCGCATGGGGGAGGATTCCGATCTATCGAGCTCGTCATTCCGGGGCGTGCGGAGCACGAGCCCGGAATCCATAACCACGAGCCGGGGTTATGGGTTCCGGACTTGCGCTGCGGCGCAATCCAGAACGACAGCATGAGGCACTGAAACGGAAGAAGCTGCGGCCGTCACCCGGTCGCAGCTTTCTCCGTCAGGTCGCGCTACTTCTTGCTGTAGCTGATGCGATAGATCGCGCCGGCCCAATCGTCGGCCACAAGGATTGATCCGTCCTTGGCGATGATGATGTCGTTGGGACGGCCGAGATAGCCCTGGTCACCCTCGAGCCAGCCGGAGGCGAAGACCTCCCGCTTCGGGTTCTTGCCGTCAGGCCCGACGATCACCCGCACGATGCGCGCGCCCTGGTACTTGTGGCGATTCCAGGAGCCGTGCTCCGCGATCAGGATGTTGTTCTTGTAGTCGGCGGGGAACTGGTCGCCGGTGTAGAACTTCATGCCGAGCGGTGCGACATGGGCACCGAGGTTCAGTACGGGCGGCGTGAACTCGGAGCATTTGTGGCCCATCGCGAACTTGTCGTCAGGCAGATTGCCCTGATGGCAATAGGGATAGCCGAAATGCTCGCCGATCCGGTTGATCATGTTCAGCTTGTCCGAGGGCAGATCATCGCTGATCCAGTCGCGGGCATTCTCCGTGAACCAGAGCTTGCCGGTGCGCGGATCGACGTCGCCGCCGACCGAGTTGCGGACGCCGAGCGCCCAGATTTCGGCGTTGCCGGTCTTGGGATCGACGCGCCGGATCTGCGACACGCTGGTCGGCGGAATGCCGATGTTGAAGGGCGGGCCGAACGGCAGGAAGAACCAGCCTTCCTTGTCGACCGCGATGTACTTCCAGCCATGCGCGGCATAGGACGGCATGTCGTCATAAACGACCTTGCCCTGGCCGAGATTGTCGAGATTGGCTTCGGCGTTGTCGTAGCGGATCAGCTTGTCGACGGCGATGACATAGAGCGCGCCGTCCTTGAAGGCGAGACCGGTGGGCATGTTCAGGCCCTTGAGGACGGTCTTGACCTCTTTCTTTCCGTTGTTGTCCTTGATGGCATAGACGTTGCCGAGACCGAACGAGCCGACGAACAACGTGCCCTTGTCGCCCCAGGCCATCTGCCGCGCGGCCAGCACGCCCGAGGCGTAGACCTCGATCTTGAAGCCCGGCGGCAGCTTGATCTTCTTGACGATGTTGGCGAGCTCAGCGTCGGAGGCGCCGGTCGGCGGGCCCGACGGCGGCGCGAGGCCCTTCTGCGCCTCGGTCTCGTCACCGAGGAACCAGTCATCCGGCGGATGGGTCCAGAACTCCTTGGTGCTGGAATCGTATTTCTTCAGCGGCTTGTTCTTGTCCTGCTGCTGCGCGTTGCCGGCGCCGGTCCCCGCGAGAAGGGCCACGGCTGCAAGCGCCAACACGGATCGATGGAACATCGATGTCATCGCATCACTCCCCTAAGGCAGCCGTCAGGGCTGCGCATTATTTTCTTTTGCTAGTCGAGAGGCGAAGTCTTGAGCCCGTCGGGACGACAGGCGCAAAAAGGTTAGCACATCTGCCCATCGTGAGAAGCGCGCCGGATGCAGCGCGGCTGCGCGCAGCAAAAATTGAGACGGAATGTCAATGAACGGATGAACGCTGCGCCGACCGCGCCTCGCGCTGCAACGCGGAATCAACAGCGCGCGCGCAACGTCGTCAGGCGGTCCGCCGGGGTGGGCATACAAAAGTGCGAAAACAACCCCATGCACAGTAGAACTGCGCAAGTTGATCCGCGCGCGGTGACGCCGGACAATCATTTGAAGCGTCGAGTAAAATAATCGCGGCGCTCACGGGGCGACGGGGTAGGGTCCGTCGTCGAACAGCGTGTCGTGGTAGCCTTTCGATCCGACCTCACGCGCCAGCGTGCTGCGGACGTCGCGGCCATCGCGCAGGCTGCGCAGCACATGCGCGAAGTCGAATTCGGGTCGCCAGCCGAGCTCCCGCCGCGCGCGCTCGTTGACATAGACCCGGTCAATCGCGGGGAAGAGCCGCCAGCCGCGCGCCGCATAGAGCTGCGCGCACTCCGGATAGAGCTCGCGCACCACGCCGGCGGCATCGCGCGCCAGCGCTCCGAGATGACGTTGCTCGAACGGGCTCGTCGCCGAGACGATGTAGCGGGCGAAGCCGATGCCGGGCGCACGCTCGACGGCGAGCAGATGCGCGCTTACCGCGTCCGCGATATCCAGCCGGCGGTAGAGCAGCTCGTTGGCCTGCGCGTTCTCCAGCGTGTAGGCCGACCGCATCGCCGGATCGTCGTCGTCCTCCGGAAAGAAGCGCGAGGTCCGCAAGGTAACGATCGGTAGCGCGCGCTCGCGAAAGAACAGCTCGCAGAGGTTCTCGGCCATCAGCTTGGTCGTGCCGTAGATGTTCTTCGGCACCGATGGCAGCTCCTCGGTGACCCACACCGCCGCCTGTCCCGCCTCGGGCCGCAGCTGCGAGCCGAATGCGCTGGTGGTGCTGGTGAAGACAAAGCTCTTCACGCCGGCCGCGACTGCCGCCTCGAGCAGGTTCAGCGTTCCTGACACGTTGGTGTCGACAAAATCCTGCTTGGAATGGGTCGCCACATGCGGCTTGTGCAGCGTCGCGGTGTGGATCACGGCAGTGACGCCGTCCATCTGGCGCCGCACGAAGGCGGGATCGACGATGGAGCCGACGGCATCGGTGAAGGGGGAGGGCTTGAGATCGACGCCGCGGGCGGGCGACCCGCGCCCACGGAGCGTCCGCAGGACCGCCTCCCCGAGATGGCCAGCGCTACCGGTGACCAGGATTGTCATTGCAAGTCTCGCCCGCCGTTGCGCTTGGCTTTTTGCTCTTCGTATTGCGCCTGGAGCATTGGATTGCTCGTCTCGCCTGCGACTGTGTCTGCGTTGCCGCCGTCCAGGCCCGGCGCGGCCTTGATCCCGTCGGCGATGTTGCTCTCCAAGCCCTTGCGGATGAATGGCTTAAGGTAAGCATCAAGTTTGCCCTTGCCCGGCTCTTCGAGCTCCTGCGTCAGGGCTGCGAGATACTGAACTTTGTCCGTGGCGGCCCAATCGATGCTGATGCCTGCACGCCGCGCAAGTTCCGCATGGATCAGCATGATAGTGCGGCCATTGCCGTCCAGGAATGGATGGCCATAGGCGAGATAGCCCATCACTTCGCCGGGCTTTTCCGCCATGAACGCGTTGTCTTGTCCCTTCTCCAACGCGTAGTCGATAGCTTTGCGGATGTCATTGGGATGGGCGAAGATCACAGAGCCCTTCTTTACGAAGATGTGGGACGCGTTCGTATGACGGTCCTCTCCAGCCCAGGGGAACACTCCTTCGAAGAGCGTTTTGTGTGTTTGGAGGACATCGGCGTAGCTTAGGGAAGGCTGCGCCTTGAGATGATCCAAGGCTGCATCGATGCCGGTCAGAAAGGAATTGTGCAGGAGGCGCTGAACGATTCCGGGATCTTTGGCCTTCGCGACGTTGCGCAAATAACCGCGCGTCGCAAAATCTCCAAACGGATCAAACGTCACAGACGGCTTTCGCGAAGATAGCGCGCTTGAAGACGCACCGCTTGGACACGATCCAAAATCCCGGCGCGCTGGAGTGCGACGATGGTATTCTCGATAGGATCGAAATTCACGTCATCGCCGGAGAGCCGCGTCACGTGATGGGCAAAGACATCGTTCGATGTCGCGATCACTGCCACGTTGTTAGCGGCCGCCAACCGCTGGATTACACCAGCGGTATACTGGGCCTTGGTGGCGGAGCGCTGAGCAGACATGGAAACTCCTCTCCCCAAATATAGTGAACCAAGGCCTGAGAATCCATTGAGTTGCTGCCTTCCCGGCGTCTTCACTTGCCCGTAAATACCGAAAGACCTTCAAAATTGCTCCGGCCTCGGTTTGAGGCCGCTCTCGCAAGCGCGGACAGCAAATCGCCGTACGAGGCGGCTCATGCCCAACAACAGCTCGCGCTTGCCCTTTGGAGTCTTTGAGGCTCATACAATGCTCTCCGAGGTTGGAGAGCGCTTCCTAGGCCAGCCTAGGAAAAACTGGAGCGGGCGAAGGGGCTCGAACCCTCGACCCCGACCTTGGCAAGGTCGTGCTCTACCACTGAGCTACACCCGCATCCTGTGTCGGTCGCGTGACGCGCCGGCAACGGCTGTCGTATGCCAAAAGCGGGAGGGGAATGCAACAGCTACAGGCGGCCTCAATTCGCAATTCGGACCCTGTATGGAGCCCAAAGCCGGCCAAATCGACCGGAAACGTCCCGGAACCGGCGAATCGGAGGGCCTGGATTGAAATTCGGCCCATTCGGCCCAATTTAGGAGCCGACCACAAGCATATGACGCGGCGGCGTGCTAAAGAGCCGCCATTCCAGACATGACGAGGGAATCCCGTGACGATCATCGACCAGGGTAACGGAGCGGCGGGCCCGGCTGCGGCCGACCTGATCAAGGACACCACCACCCAGACCTTCGTGAAGGATGTCATCGAGGAATCGAAGCGCCAGCCCGTGCTGATCGATTTCTGGGCGGAATGGTGCGGCCCCTGCAAGCAGCTCACCCCCGTCCTGGAGAAGGCGGTGAAGGCGGCCAAGGGCAAGGTCAAGCTGGTCAAGATGAACATCGACCATCATCCGGCGATCCCGGGCCAGATGGGCATCCAGTCGATCCCGGCCGTGATCGCCTTCGTCAACGGCCAGCCGGCCGACGGCTTCATGGGCGCGGTGCCGGAGAGCCAGGTCAACGCCTTCATCGAGCGGCTGACCAAGGGCGTCACCGCGCCGGGCGAGGTCAACGTCGCCGAGATCGTGCAGGAGGCCGACGCGGTGCTCGCCGAGGGCGACGCGGCGGCGGCGGCGCAGATCTATGCCGAGGCGCTGCAGCATGATTCCACCAACATCGCGGCGCTTGCGGGCCTTGCGAAGTGCTACGCCGTTTCCGGCGCGATGGAGCAGGCCAAGCAGACGCTGGCCATGGTGCCGGAATCCAAGCGCAACGACCCGGCCGTGAAGGCCGTGCAGACCGCAATCGATCTCGCCGAGCAGGCGAAATCGCTTGGACCGGTCGCCGAGCTGGAACAGAAAGTCGCCGCAAATCCGCTCGATCATCAGGCCCGGTTCGACCTCGCCACCGCGCTCAACGCCCAAGGCAACCGCGCGGCGGCGACCGAGCAGCTGCTCGAGATCATCAAGCGCGACCGCAAATGGAACGACGACGGCGCCCGCAAGCAGCTGGTGCAGTTCTTCGAGGCCTGGGGCGGCACGGATGATGCAACCGTCGAAGGCCGCAAACGTTTGTCGACGATCCTGTTTTCGTAACGGCCTTTTTTGAGCATGATCTGTTCGGAAAACCGCTCCACACTTTGCGCTAACGCGGTCCTTCGGATCCGGATCATGCGCTAGCAACGCCAGGGGACCGGGCAGATGCCGATCAACATCGAATATCGCGGGCCCGCCGACCTCCCGGAGATCATTCCGGTCTTCCCGCTGCCGGGCGCGCTGCTGCTGCCGCGCGGCCAGATGCCGCTCAACATCTTCGAGCCGCGCTACCTTTCGATGGTCGACGATTCCTTCCGCGACGGCCATCGCCTGATCGGCATGATCCAGCCCGACATCGCGCATTCGCGGAAGGATTCCGACAAGCCGGCGCTGTTCCGCGTCGGCTGCGTCGGCCGCATCACCCAGCTCGCCGAGTCCGGCGACGGCCGCTACATCCTCGAGCTCACCGGCGTTTCGCGCTTCAAGGTGGTCGAGGAGCTCGAGGTGCTCACCCCCTATCGGCAGTGCAAGGTGGACTTCTTCGCCTACGTCGACGATTTCACCGCGCGCCGCGGCGAGGAGGAGGTCGACCGCGAGGCGCTGCTGGCGGTGCTGGCGGACTTCCTGAAGGCCAACAACCTCAAGGTCGACTGGGAGGGCGTCGAGAGCGCGCCCAATGAAGCCCTCGTCAATGCGCTCGCGATGATGTCGCCCTACGGCCCCGCGGAAAAGCAGGCCATGCTGGAGGCGCCCGACCTGAAGACCCGCGCCGAGATCCTGATCGCCGTCACCGAGATGGACCTCGCCAAGAAGCGCACTAGCGGCGACCCGCCGCTGCAGTGATCGTCAAGCGACCCAAAGCGCGATGCGATTAGGATAAATCCTCATCGCGCTTTGGGTTTTTTGGTTTGAGCATGATCTTTTCGGAAACCGCTACACACTTTGCGCTGACGCGGCCCTTCGGGTCCGGATCATGCTCTATGCGGCAAACTCGCCGGCCTCGGCCTTTCGATCCGCAAGCCGTGCGATCGTCGAGGCCCGTATCGGCGGGCTGAGGTGGAAGCCCTGGGCCTCGACGCAGCCCTCCTGGCGCAGGATGTCCAGCTGCTCGGCGGTTTCGACGCCTTCGGCGGTGGACGTCTTGCCGAGACTCGTGGCGAACTGGACCACGGCCCGCGCGATCCGATGGGGCTCCTCCATCGGACTGGACAGCTCGCTGACGAAGCTGCGATCGATCTTGATCTTGTCGAAGGGAAACTTCTGCAGAAAGCTGAGCGACGAATAGCCGGTGCCGAAATCGTCGAGGGCAATCCGCACCCCGAGCTCGCGCAGCTGGCTGAGTGCTGCGAATACGGTCCCGCTGTCATGCATGATGACGGTTTCGGTGACCTCGAGCTCGAGCCGGTCTGAAGCAATCCCCGACGCCGCCAGTGCGCTCACGATCGTCGACACGAGCTCCTTGCTCCTGAATTGCGCTGGAGACAGGTTGATCGCGATCTTCAGGTCGGAACGCCATTTTGCCGCTTCGGCACAGGCGGTTCTCAACACCCATTCCCCCAGCGGCAGGATCAAGCCAGTTTCCTCCGCGACGGGAATGAATTCGCCGGGCGAGACCAGACCCCGCTCGGGGTGATGCCAACGCAGCAACGCCTCGAAGCCACAGGTCTCGCCGCTCTTCAAATTGACGAACGGCTGGTAGTGGAGCTCGAATTCGCTCCTCGCAAGCGCCTTCCGCAGATCCCGCTCCAGGTTGCGGCGCGCATGCAGGAGCCGGTCCAGCTCCGGCTCGAAGAAGCGGAATGCACCACGTCCGCCGCTCTTGGCCGAGTAGAGGGCAAGATCTGCGCTCCTGAGGATCGTGTCGGAATCGGCGCCGTCTCGGGGCGCAAGGGCGATCCCGATGCTGGTGCCGACAATGACCTGATGATCGCCGAGATCGAACGGCTCGCTGAGCGCGCCATGGATCGCCTCGGCGAGAGAGGCCGCGTCCGCAGCCGGATTGGTCACGTAGTCGACGATTGCGAATTCGTCGCCGCCCAGTCGGGCGACGAACGTCGTCTCCCTGATGCAATCCAGCAAGCGCGCCGCGACTGAGCGCAGCAGCAGGTCGCCCGCCGGATGTCCGAGCGTGTCGTTGACCTCCTTGAAGCGGTCGAGGTCGAGCAGGAGAACCGCCAGATGGAGATTTCCGCCACGCGTATCGGCGAGTGCAGGCTCCAGACGCGCCTTGAGCAGCACGCGGTTCGGCAACTCGGTGAGCGCATCGTGTTCCGCCATGTAGGTGATCTTCGCTTCGGACCGGCGTTGCTCGGTGACATCCAGATGCGTAGCCACCCAGCCGCCGCCGGCCATCGGCTGCCGCGTCACGCAGATCAGCCGCCCATCGGCGAACGTATCGATGCGGCTCGAGACGGCATGGATCGGCAGTGCTTCGAGCCTGGCGATCTGCCGTTCGGCGGCGAAATCGCTGGCCTCGCCTTCGAGTATGCCGCTGGTGACGCGATGACGGATGATGTCGCGGTGCGGAGTTCCCGCACGCAGCAATTCCGGCGGCAGCCGGTGCAAACGGGCGTAACGCTCGTTGCAGATGACGAGCCGCTTCCCGGCGTCGAACATGCAAAGGCCCTCGACCATATGGTTGATGGCCGTGTCCAGCCTCAGCTTCTGTTCCTTGAGCTCGTTCTGCGACCCTTCGAGCTGCTGCCGGGCTATGGAGAGCTGGCTGATGATCTCCTCGAACCTGGCGGTTCTGGTCGCCAGACGACGATCGGCCAGCACTCCGATCAGGCTCATGCCCAGCACGGACAATGCGACGCCGGCGATGGCGAGCGCGAGGAAGGCCGGAGACAGCGAAAGCGTATCGGTCGCGAGCGCCGGATCCGGTGTGATCTGCACGGCGCCCATGGCCGTGAAGTGATGCGACACGATGGCGAGCGTCAGCAGGGTGGCGGCTGCCAGCGTGCCGCTATAACCCTGACGGGTGAGCGCTGCCGCCAGCGCAGCGTAGCCAAAACACATGCCCAGAACGATGGAGAGGAGCACGAGGTCTACGGACCAGGAGACTCGGCCCGGCACTTCGAGCGCCCACATTCCGAGATAGTGCATGCTGGCAATGCCGCCACCGATGATGACGCCGCCAGCCGCCGCGCGCCAGCGGCCGGACGTGACGACCGCGACGCCGAAGCCGACCGAGGTCAGCAGCATTGCCGCCGCGAGAGAGGACGCCGTCAACACGATGCCGTAGCCCGTCGTGACCCCGGGCTCGTAGGCGAGCATCGCGACGAAATGCGTAGCCCAAATGCCGTATCCGATGGCCGCGCCGGCAATGGCGATCCAGATCCACCGGGTTCTCCCGCGCGTTGCGATCGCGCGGTGGAAGATGCTGACCGCGACGATGCTGGCAACGAAGCAGACCAGAGCAGCGAGCACGACGAGCCGCCAATCGTGTTCGGCCGTAAGGCAGGAGAAAACGCGGAACATTCAGTTTCGCCCCATCGTCGATATTGTTGATGTTTGTCGATGCTGGACCGGCTAATCGCCCTTCGCGTTAATTTTGTGCCGCGCCTGATCGCATGCTTAGCGGCTTGCCAACACCGTCCGTAAAATTTGATCTGTGGGGCTAACACGGTCCGCGCGCCGGTCGCGCCGGAAGCCCGCTGCGCGCGTTTGCGGATGACTGGAGATGGACGCGGATGCGCTTGCGTCCGGTGATCATCGCGCTGCAGGAGTCCCATCAGCGCCACGCCAGCAACGTGGAGCACGAAAGGGACGAGACGGCATCCGAAGAATGCCTGGTCGATCGGTAACGGATCTGGTCCGCTTTAGATGAGTTCTAGTACCCGGCAACCGACATCACGACGACCGCACTGAGCGCCATCCAGCCGAAATGCCGGCCCCGCGTCGCCCAGGCGTTGGCGAGGGCGGAGCAGCCGAACACGCAGGCCATGGTCGCGACGATCCAGTGACGAGCCGGCTCCGATTGCATCCACGGCGCCGCGATCAGCAGCACGCCACCGCCGATCCAGGCCACGGTCGAGGCCTGCCACACCAGCCGGATCAAGGTGCGGAGGCGCTCCGGCTCGATGCGCGCGCGGGCGAAGACCTTGGCTTCGCCGAGGTAGCCGTGAACGAGCGCAACGGCGATGGTCACGACGCCCGCACACTGGAGCAGCAGATCCCGCATCGACGCCTCCATACACTCATGTATGTTTCGATAGCGTCTGGCCAAGCGCTTGTCAATACACTAGTGTATGGTGCGCTTTTCGGGAAACGACATGAACCAACAGCTCTCCGCTGACGATTGGACTGGCCAGGGCCTCAAGGCCCTGGCCAAGAGCGGCTTCACGGCCTTGAAGGCCGAGCCGCTCGCCAAGGCCATGGGCGTATCGCGCGGCAGCTTCTATTGGCATTTCGCCGATCTCGCCGCGTTTCACGCCGCGGTGCTGAAGCGCTGGCGCGAGATCGCGGCCGAGCGGATCATCGCCGACGTCGAAGCCGCCGGCGACGAGCCGGTCAAGATGCTGCTGCGGAGATCCTTCGGCGCGCGGCTCGACCTCGAACGCGCGGTGCGCAATTGGGCGGCGTTCGATGCTAGCGCGCAAGGGGCGGTGCGTGCCATCGATCGCCGCAGGCTCGATTATATCGAGGAGCTGCTGCAAAAGCGGGGGCTCGCCCCGGCACCGGCGCAGGCCCGCGCGCAGATCCTGTACTGGACATTTCTCGGTTTCGCCCTGTCAGGCCCGTCAATCCCGGCCGCGCGGCTGCGGACCATGCTCGACGAGCTCCTGGCGATGGTCTCCGCCTAAAGCGCGATGGCGGGCGCGAATTTCTATGCTAAAGGCAAGCAAGTGCCGGAGACTTCCATGAACGCGCCCACCGAACGTCCCGAAGCCAGCGTCGATCCAAAATTGCTGGAGATCCTGGTCTGCCCGCTGACCAAGGGTCCGCTGGAATTCGATGCTGAGCGGCAGGAGCTGATCTCGCGCAGCGCCAAGCTCGCTTATCCCATTCGCGACGGCATCCCGATCATGCTGCCGGAAGAGGCGCGCAAGATCGATTGATAATAGGGAGTGGCGAATGGCGAATGGACCTACTCGCTATTCGCCACTCACCATTCGCCCCTTACAACGCCTCGCCCTTCAACAGCCGCGGCACCTCGCCGGTGAGGCCTGCGGCCTGGCGGATGAAGAGGTTCTTCAGCGGCGGGGCGCGGTCGACGAGGCCGAGGCCGACGTCGCGCACCGTGCGCAACAGCGTCGACTGGTTGGAGAACAGGAAGTTCAGCGAGTTGGTGGCGACGCCCATCGCCATGGTGTCGAACCGGCGCCAGCGCTGGTAGCGTTCGAGCACGTCCGCCCCGCCGATATCCAGGCCGAGCCGCGCGGCATCGACCACCACTTCCGCCAGCGCAGCGACGTCCTTCAGGCCCATGTTGAGGCCCTGGCCCGCGATGGGGTGGATGACATGGGCAGCGTCGCCGACCAGCGCGAGGCGCTCGGCGATGAAGGACCGCGCGACGAAATAAGACAGCGGAAACGCCCGCGGCTTGTCGAGCACCTTGACCTCGCCGAGATGCAGGCCGAAGCGCTGCTCGAGCTCGGCGTGGAATTCCTCGTCGCTGAGGGCGATGATGCGCGCGGCCTCAGTGCGGCGCTCGGTCCACACCAGCGAGGAGCGTTTGCCGGTGAGCGGCAGGATCGCGAACGGGCCGGCCGGCAGGAAGTGTTCCTCGGCGCGGCCCTCGTGATCGCGCTCGTGGCCGACGGTGACGACGATGCCGGACTGATCGTACTCCCAGCCATGAGTGACGATGCCGGCGCGCTCGCGCAGCTTCGACCGCGCGCCATCGGCGGCGACCAAGAGGCCCGCCGCGATCACGCTGCCGTCGCCGAGCGTCACCTCGATGCCGTCGGTGCGCGCATCGTAGGACGCGACCGGGGTGGCGCGAAGATCGATGCCGGCGGCCTCGGCGCGCACCACCAGCGCGTCGATCAGGCGGCGGTTCTCGATCATATGCGCGAAGGGCTCGCCCGGCGCGACGTCGCCGGCGAAGTTCAGGAACACCGGGCGGGTGGCGTCCTCGAGCTTGGAATCGGTGACGACCATGTCGAGGATCGGCTGGGCCTCGCCCCGGACGTCGTCCCAGGCGCCGATCGTCTCGAACAGGCGGCGGCAGGCGGCGACGATCGCGGTGGCGCGGGGGTCGCGGCTCGGCCGCGTGCCGAGCGCGGGATCGGCGACCATGATTGGGATCTCGGGCCCGAGCCCCTGGCGTAGCGCCAAGGCCAGCGCAAGGCCGGCAAACGCGCCGCCACCGATGACAATGCTACCCTGTACCGACATACCAAAGCTTCCCGGACAATTCTCGGTCTTGCTAGCAGACTTGAGCTGGGCGAAACAGTGCGGTGAAACGAGGACCGCTAGCCCTTCGTTCCGTCATTCCGGGGCGCGCAACGCGCGTACCCGGAATCCGGAGGTTTATCAGCTCGAGATTTTCGGATTCGCACCGCGTGCGCCCCGGAATGAGGCATCACTGGAAAGCACCATCATGTCCAAAGGACTGATCGATCTCATCGGGATCCTCGACCTCGAGCAGCTCGAGGTGAACCTGTTCCGCGGCAACAGCCCGAAGACGAGCTGGCAGCGGGTGTTCGGCGGCCAGGTGATCGGGCAGGCGATGGTCGCGGCCTGCCGCACCGTGGAGGGCCGGCTGCCGCATTCGCTGCATTGCTATTTCATCCTGCCGGGCGATCCGCAGATCCCGATCATCTATCAGGTCGAGCGCCTGCGCGACGGCAAAAGCTACTCGACGCGCCGCGTCACCGCGATCCAGCACGGCAACGCGATCTTCTCGATCATGGTGTCGTTCCACGCCGAGGAGGAGACTGCGTTCGACCACCAGGACGAGATGCCGGACGTGCCGCCGCCGGAAAAGCTCACGGCGGAGGAGGTGGCGAAGCAGCCGATGTTCAAGGAGATGCCGGACTTCATCCGCCGGTATTACGAATCCGATCGGCCGATCGAGCTGCGCCCGGTCGAGCTCGGCCGTTATTTCGGCCAGAAGATCGACGACGGCCGCATCCACGTCTGGATCAAGACCGCCGCCAAGCTGCCCGACGATCCGGCGCTGCACATGTGCGCGCTCGCTTACGCCTCGGACTTCTCGCTGCTCGATGCGATCATGGCGCGCTATGGCCGCACGCTGTTCGACAAGCGCATGATGCCGGCGAGTCTCGACCACGCGATGTGGTTCCATCGCCCGTTCCGCGCCGACGAATGGCTGCTCTACGCGCAGGATTCGCCGAGCGCGCAATCGGGACGGGGGCTGACCCGCGGCTCGATCTTCAAGCCGGACGGCACGCTGGTCGCCTCCGTCGCGCAGGAAGGCTCGGTGCGCGAACGGAAGGCCTGATCGCTTCAAGCAGCGCCTGAAGCGTTCAGATCATGCCCCGAGCGAGCCGCGCGGCGCGAGCTCGGTCTGCGAGGCGAACCAGTTCATGATCCAGCGGTACACCCACGGGATCGGGATGATGAAGCACATCAGGATGGCGGCCACGATGCCGCGCCAGAGGATATCGAGGCCGCTGCCCTTGAAGACGATCTCGCGCCGGGTGCCCTCGACGTTGCGGCAGAACCAGCGCATCTGAGCCGCGGCCACCCAGGCCCAGCCGATGATGGTGATGATGGAAATCGCGAACAGCAGATTCCAGCCGATATAGGCCCAGACCGAACCGGTGAAGCTGAGGCCCAGCGGCTGCCCGTTGGAGGCGAGGTTCGCGACCATCCATTTGATCAGCAGCCAGTAGAGCACGATCTGCACGATGAACAGCAGGTTGCTCAGAATCTCGCTGCCGACGAAGCCAAGCGCGATGGCGAGAACGATGAAGCCGAAATACCACGGCACCAACGTCATCGCATTGCCGGTGAAGCTGAGGTTCGGCCGCCCGGGGACGTTCACGCAGGAGACGATCCATCTGGTGTACCAGACGAAGGCCCAAGGCGCCGGGATGACGAAGATCATTCCGATCAGCAGGACGATGCTGCGCCAGGTGAATTCGAGGATGCTGAAATCGACCGAGAGCGATCCACCGCTTGCATAGCCGGCAGCGCCGCCATAGCCACCTCCGCCCGTCGGGACCATCGGCGGCGCACCGCCGCCGATCAGGCCGGGAATTTCGGCGGCCTTCTGCCAGCCGGCCATGCCCTCGGTCCAGACCAGGGTGTCCGGACGCACGACGCCCTGCGCAACGAGGTCGCGGAATTGCCCTTCCGGAAAGGGCCCCTGCTGCTTGCCCTCGGATGCGTAAAACCAACTCGCCATGGAACGTCCCCCTCGAACTTAGGTATGTACCGGCCGGGACGCTTCGGTTCACGCCTGGGTTCACCGCATCCATGCCAAAAATGCATTGTGAATGATGAACAGCTGCCCTGTACAGAGGCGGCCGTTCACATGATCGCCCTTGGCCAAACGTTTTTCCGCTTCAATCGGCAACTTTTTTGTGCCATTTGCCCGGAAAGATGCCAGATTGACGCAGCGCCGGGGACATACGGCGCGGCGCATCCCGGGGAATAGGCCTGACCATGAAACTCGTCGTCGCGATCATCAAACCCTTCAAGCTCGATGAGGTCCGCCAGGCCCTAACGGCGATCGGCGTGCACGGCATGACCGTGACCGAGGTGAAAGGCTATGGCCGGCAGAAGGGCCACACCGAGATCTATCGCGGCGCCGAATATGTCGTGAACTTCCTGCCGAAGCTGCGCATCGAGATCGCGGTCGCTTCCGACGTCGCCGACAAGGCGGTCGCCGTGATCACCGCGACGGCGCGCACCGGCCAGATCGGCGACGGCAAGATCTTCGTCACGCCGATCGACCACGCGCTGCGCATCCGCACCGGCGAGACCGACAGCGACGCGCTCTGACTTTTTGTTTTGACGCGTTTTCTTGTCACGCGAACCGGTATCCACTTCGCTCGAAAACGCTTTGACACGACTGCTTCGATCGCACCGGGCACATACGCCATGATGTGCGACGCCAATTGACGCCGGGGGGAACGATATGGCGGGATTGTCGCGCCGCGCAGCTGCCAAGGCTGCGCCAATCGGATTTGTGTCCGTCCTAGCTGCGCCGGCGCACGCGGCGGCAAACGAGATCAGCACCGCCGACACCGCCTGGATGATCGTCGCGACAGCGCTGGTGCTGATGATGACGATCCCGGGGCTTGCGCTGTTCTATTCCGGCATGGTGCGCAAGAAGAACGTGCTCGCCACCATGGCGCAGAGCCTGGCCGCGGTAACGCTGATCTCCATTCTCTGGGTGGCGTTCGGCTATTCGCTGTGCTTCGTCGGCGACGGCCCCTGGATCGGCACGCTCGATCGCTGGTTTCTCGCCGGCATGACCATGGACAGCGTCAACCCGGCGGCGAAGACGATCCCGGAATCGCTGTTCATGCTGTACCAGATGACGTTTGCCATCATCACGGTGGCGCTGGTCGCCGGCTCGGTCGCCGACCGCATGCGGTTCTCCGCCTATCTCCTGTTCTCGGTCGCCTGGTTCATCTTCGTCTACATTCCGCTGGCGCATTGGGTGTGGGGCGGCGGCTTCCTCGCCAGCATGGGCGTGCTCGATTTCGCCGGCGGTCTCGTCGTGCATCTGTCGGCCGGCACCGGCGGCCTCGTTGCAGCCAAGGTGATGGGACGCCGTCACGGCTACGGCACCGAGAATCTCTCGCCGTTCGATCTGTCGCTCGCAGTGATGGGCACCGGCCTGTTGTGGGTCGGCTGGTTCGGCTTCAACGGCGGCTCGGCGCTCGGAGCGAACTCACGCGCGGTGATGGCGATCATCGCGACCCACCTGGCCGCCTGCGCGGGCGCACTGACCTGGGGCGCGATCGAATGGGCGACGCGGCGCAAGCCCTCGGTGCTCGGCATGATCTCCGGCGCGGTCGCAGGTCTCGGCACCATCACGCCGGCCTCGGGCTTCGTCGCGCCATGGCACGGCATCGTCATCGGCATCATTGCCGGTGCGCTCTGCTACTGGGCCTGTACCTGGCTGAAGCACCGCTTCGACTACGACGATTCGCTCGACGTCTTCGGCGTCCACGGCATCGGCGGCCTGACCGGCACCCTGCTCGGCGGCGTGTTCGCCACCAGCGCCATCGGCGGCACCGCCGGCCTGCTGGAGGGCAATCCGCAGCAGCTCCTGATCCAGTTCTATGGGGTCGCCGTGACCTTCGTCTGGTCGGCGGGCGTCAGCTTCATCCTGCTCAAGCTGGTCGGCCTGTTCGTGCCCTTGCGCGTATCCCGTGAGCACGAGCTGGAGGGTCTGGATATTTCGCAGCACGGTGAAGCCCTGCAATAGGCGCCGACGCTACGTAAATACCGCCTCGCTGCCCGACACGTGAGCAACATTGTGTCGGGAGCCTGTCTTGCCCTTATTTTCAGCAGGCGTGACCACGTTTTGAGCGCGACGTAATAGCGCACTGCATTGCAACACCCGCCAAAGGCGAAAACCCCCGTCTTCATAGTCCGTTAGGCAATCCGCCTGATCTGGCACGGCATTTGATTCTAGGGGTCCGGCTGTGCCCGCGTAGTGAAACTTCTCCCTCGTGGCGAACCAGTCGAGAACGCCCGGCCACGTCCGGACCGGGCCCAAGCGGGGATAGGACCCATGAAAATTGTTATGGCGATCATCAAGCCATTCAAGCTTGAAGAAGTCCGTGACGCCCTGACCGCCATCGGCGTTCACGGTCTCACGGTGACGGAAGTCAAGGGGTATGGCCGCCAGAAGGGCCATACGGAAATCTATCGCGGCGCCGAATATGCCGTGAGCTTCCTGCCCAAGATCAAGATCGAGGTCGCTGTCGCCTCCGACCAGGTCGACAAGACCATCGATGCCATCACGTCCGCGGCGAAAACCGGACAGATCGGCGACGGCAAGATCTTCGTCATCAACCTCGACCACGCGGTGCGTATCCGCACCGGCGAGGCCGATGCCGCGGCCCTCTGATTTCGCGCTCAACCTTATCCAAGCAGGAGTAAACAATATGACGTTCAAGCGTCCCTATGGCGCGGGACTGGCGGCTCTCGCAGTCGGCCTGTTCGCTGCGACCGCAGCCTACGCCGAGCCAACGGTCAACAAGGGAGACAACGCCTGGATGCTGACATCGACAGTGCTGGTGCTGTTGATGACGATCCCCGGCCTCGCGCTGTTCTACGGCGGTCTGGTTCGTTCCAAGAACATGCTCTCGGTCCTGATGCAGGTGTTCTACACCGTCTGCGTCGTCTGCGTGATCTGGGCCGTATACGGCTATAGCCTCACCTTCACCGGCGGCTCCGACTTCATTGGCGGCTTCTCCAAGGCCTTCATGATGGGCGTCACCACCGACACGAAGGCCGCGACCTTCTCGGTCGACGCCAACATCTCGGAGCTGATTTACGTCTGCTTCCAGATGACCTTCGCGGCGATCACGCCCGCTCTCATCGTCGGCGCCTTCGCCGAGCGCATGAAGTTCGCGGCGATCGCGCTGTTCGTTCCGCTCTGGGTGACGCTGGTCTATTTCCCGATCGCGCACATGGTCTGGTACTGGCAGGGTCCGGACCTGATCCAGGATGCGGCCAAAGCGTTGGCTGCCGCTACTGACGCGGCGGCGAAGACCGCGGCCCAGGCCAAGCTCGACGAGCTCAACGCCGATGCCGGCTGGATCTTCAAGATGGGCGCGATCGACTTCGCGGGCGGCACCGTGGTGCACATCAACGCCGGTATCGCGGGCCTCGTCGGCGCTCTCCTGATCGGCAAGCGCGTCGGCTACGGCAAGGAGCTGATGGCCCCGCACTCGCTGACCATGTCGATGATCGGCGCCTCGCTGCTCTGGGTCGGCTGGTTCGGCTTCAATGCCGGTTCCAACCTCGAGGCCAGCGGCGGCGCTGCGCTCGCCATGACCAACTCCTTCGTCGCCACCGCAGCCGCCGCGCTGTCGTGGATGTTCGCGGAGTGGATCATCAAGGGTCATCCCTCCGTGCTCGGCGTGATCTCAGGCGCCGTCGCGGGCCTCGTGGCCGTCACGCCCGCCGCCGGCTTCTCCGGCGTCATGGGAGCGATCGTCCTCGGCCTCGTGGTCGGCGTGGTCTGCCTGTTCTTCTGCACCGTGGTGAAGAACGCGCTCGGCTACGACGACTCGCTCGACGTGTTCGGCGTGCACTGCATCGGCGGCATCGTCGGCGCCATCGGCACCGGCATTCTGGTCAACCCCGCGCTCGGCGGCGCCGGCATCATCGACTATTCGGCGATCCCGCCGAAGGTCGCCGATTACGACTTCGCCACGCAGATGCTCGCCCAGATCAAGGCCGTCTGCACCACGCTGGTGTGGTCGGGCGTCGGCTCGGCGATCCTCTTCAAGGTTGTCGATGTGATCGTCGGCCTCCGCGCCAATGTCGAGAGCGAGCGTGAAGGCCTCGACATCACCGAGCACACCGAGCGCGCCTACAACATGTGACCCTCTCCTCCCGGGCGCGGTCTCTTCGGGGACCGCGTCCACAACTACGGTTCGGGCACATACCCGGCAATGCCCTGACCGTTGAGGGGCTCCAGCGCAAGCTGGAGCCCCTTTCTTTTGATGGCTCCGCCTGCAGGCACCTCCAGGGGAGGGTGGACCGTCCATGTACGCCGCTGTCTCCGGCCCCATTATTCCCGCTCTGGACGCGGGCGGCGGCCGATGGTTAATCGCGTCTTAACCTCGCCCTATCTATGGTGAACTGAACCGCTTCCCGCCGGCGCCTATGGTAGCGACCGGCCGTTCCAAGAGTACTGGCGCCCAACGAATGGCTCTGACCGCTTCATCCCGTGCGCCGCAGGGCGGTAATGGCTCCGATTCCGAACGCTCGCCCTTCGTCCGGCTGAACGAGCTGCTGGCCCCGCATCAGCCGGGCAAGCCCTTGATTTCGCTTGCGGTCGGCGAGCCCCAGCATCCCGTGCCCGACTTCGTCGGCCCGGTGCTGGCCAAGCACATCGCCGATTTCGGCCGTTATCCCGCGAACAAGGGCACCGATCCGTTCCGCAACGCCGCCGGGGCCTGGCTGTCGACGCGCTTCAAGCTGCCGCGGCCGCTCGACCCCGAGAGCGAGATTCTCGTCCTCAATGGCAGCCGCGAGGGGCTGTTCCTCGCCGCGATCGCGGCCGCGCGCTATGTCGGCCCGCGTCCGGGCAAGCCCGCGATCCTGATGCCAAACCCGTTCTATCCGGTCTACGGCGCGGGCGCGCTTGCGGCCGCTTGCGAGCCGGTCCATCTGCCGACCACGGTCGAGAACGGCTTCCTGCCCGACCTCGACGCCATCGACGAAGCGACCCTGGCGCGCACGGTGGCGTTCTACTTGGCTTCGCCCGCCAATCCGCAGGGCTCGGTGGCGAGGCCCGGCTACTTCAAGCGCTTGAAGCAGCTCGCCGACCGCTACGGCTTCGTGATCCTCAGCGACGAATGTTATTCCGAGATCTACACCCGCGAGGCACCCGGCAGCGCGCTGGAATGCGCCGGCCCCGACTTCACGCGCGTGGTCGCGTTCCAGTCACTGTCGAAGCGCTCCAACCTGCCGGGCCTGCGCGTCGGCTTTGCCGCCGGCGACAAGAGGTTCATCGGCATGTTCCTCGAGCTGCGCAACATCGCCGCGCCCCAGGTGCCGGTGCCGCTGCAGCATGTCGCGACGGTCGCCTATGGCGACGAGGCGCATGTCGAGGAGAATCGGCGGCTGTACCGGATCAAGTTCGACCTCGCCGACCAGATCATCGGCAATCGTTACGGCTATCGCCGCCCCGATGCCGGCTTCTGCGTCTGGCTCAACACCTCCGAGATCGGCGACGACGTGTCGGTGACGCTCAAGCTGTTCAAGGAAGCCGGCGTGCGCGTGGTGCCCGGCAGCTTCCTGGCGCGACAGCAGCCTGACGGATTCAATCCCGGCGCAGGCTATATCCGCCTGGCGCTGGTGCAGGACGGCGAGACCACGGCGCAGGCGCTGCACCGGCTGGTCGAGACTCTGGGTTAGGCGGGGCCCGTGAGCATGTCGGCAATCGAACGCGTCATTCCTCTGGTCTGCCATCTGCCGCCCTCGATCCGCGAGGGGCTGGCGCGGCGCATGCGCGAGCTCGCCGGCCTCGGCCTGATCGCGCTGGCGGGCATCGCCGCGGCGGCGATGATGACGTGGTCGGTGCAGGACCCCAGTCTCAGCCACGCGACCTCGCGGCCGATCCGCAACATCCTCGGCTATGCCGGCGCGATCGGCGCCGATCTCGCCATGCAGATCCTGGGGCTCGGCGCGATCATGCTGGTCCTGACCGTTGCGGTCTGGGGCTGGCGCATGATGACGCATCGGCCGTTCGACCGCGAGGCGCTGCGGCTCGGCTCCTGGATTCTCTGCACGGTGATCGCGGCAGGCTTCGTCAGTTGCTTTCAGCATGGCGGGGCCTGGCCGCTGCCGACCGGCCTCGGCGGCGTGGTCGGCGATGCGCTGGTGCGCGCGCCCGCGGTGATCTTCGGGCCGGCCGGTACGATCTATCGCATCGTGCTGGGCACGATCCTGTTAGCCGCGATGACAGCGACCTTCCTGATCGCCTGCGGCCTCGGCGCGCGCGAGCAAGACGACGAGATCGCTGAGGTCGCCGATGACGACAAGCCGCTCGACGAAGACGAGGAGAGCGATCGGGGTTCGGTCTCGCTGGGCTGGCTGTTCCATGCATTGATGAGCACCAAGGCGCGGCTGATCTGGCTGTGTGGTGCCGCCTACCGCTCGCTGGTCTCGAGCGGACCGAAGACCAAGTCCGCCCAGTTCAGCCGGCAGGAGCCGAATCTCGGCGGCGGCCGCTCGGCGCCGTCGATCTCGCCGCAGTCTCAAGACGAGGACTACGAGGACGAGCACGAAGACGAATTGGAGGACGAGGAGGAGGAAGAGGAGGAGCCCGCCGCGCGCGCCCCGAAGAAGAAAGCCGCGCCGAAGCCCGCTTCCAAGAAATCCTCCGACAAGTTCGACCTCCCGTCCGTCTCCATGCTGGCCGCACCAAAGGCCGGCGATCGCCAGCCGCTCAGCAAGGCCGAGCTGGAGAACAATTCCCGTTCGCTCGAAGGCGTGCTGCAGGATTTCGGCGTGCGCGGCGAGATCGTGAAGGCTAATCCCGGTCCGGTCGTTACGCTGTACGAGCTCGAGCCGGCGCCCGGCATCAAGTCCTCGCGCGTGATCGGCCTCGCCGACGACATCGCCCGCTCGATGAGCGCGCTGTCGGCACGCGTCGCCGTCGTGCCCGGCCGCAACGCGATCGGCATCGAGCTGCCGAACGCGCATCGCGAGAAAGTCTATTTGCGCGAATTGCTGGTGGCGAAGGAGGCGACCGATACGGTGGCGAAGCTGCCGCTCTGCCTCGGCAAGACCATCGGCGGCGACCCCGTCATCATCGACCTCGCGCGCACCCCGCACATGCTGATCGCCGGTACCACCGGCTCGGGCAAGTCGGTCGCGATCAACACCATGATCCTCAGCCTGGTCTACCGGCTGCGGCCGGACCAGTGCCGCCTGATCATGGTCGATCCGAAGATGCTCGAGCTCTCCGTCTATGACGGCATTCCCCATCTGCTCACGCCTGTTGTGACCGACCCGAAGAAGGCGGTGGTCGCGCTGAAATGGGCCGTGCGCGAGATGGAAGAGCGCTACAAGAACATGGCCAAGCTCGGTGTGCGCAACATCGACGGTTACAACACGCGCCTGCTCGAATTGAAGGCCAAGGGCGAGGAGCCGACGCGCACGGTGCATACCGGCTTCGACAAGGAGACCGGCAAGGCGATCTACGAGGAAGAGAAGCTCTCGCTCGATCCGCTGCCCTACATCGTCATCATCGTCGACGAAATGGCCGACCTGATGATGGTCGCCGGCAAGGACATCGAAGGCGCGGTGCAGCGTCTGGCGCAGATGGCGCGCGCCGCCGGCCTGCACGTGATCCTGGCGACGCAGCGTCCGTCGGTCGACGTCATCACCGGCACCATCAAGGCGAACTTCCCGACCCGTATCGCCTTCCAGGTCACGTCCAAGATCGACAGCCGCACCATTCTCGGCGAGATGGGCGCCGAGCAGCTGCTCGGCCAGGGCGACATGCTCTACATGGCGGGCGGCGGCCGCATCAGCCGCGTGCACGGACCGTTCGCCTCCGACGAGGAAGTCGAGAAGGTGGTGCGTCACCTCAAGACCCAGGGACAGCCGGAATATCTCGAAGCCGTCACCGCCGAAGAGCCGACCGAGGACGAGGACGGTGCCGTGTTCGACGCCACCGGCATGGGCGGCGATGGCGGCGGCGATCTCTTCCAGCAGGCGGTTGCGATCGTCAAACGCGATCGCAAGGCCTCGACCAGCTACATCCAGCGCCGCCTGCAAATCGGCTACAACCGCGCCGCATCGCTGATGGAGCGCATGGAACTGGAGGGCATCGTCGGTCCCGCCAACCATGCCGGCAAGCGCGAGATTCTGGTCGAGGAAGAAGACAGCCATATGTGAGGCGAGGAGCCTCTGAGCAACATTTCACGCAAATTCGATATCTGCTTTTGCCCGAAATCACGGTAAAAGGGCGCCCAGCCACACAGGACGACGCGTTGATCAGACATCCGGACATTCGATTCGCTGCCACGATCGCCGCGCGAAGCGCGCGCATGGCCGGCGTGCTTCTCGTCACCGCCGCGATGGTGACCGCTGCGTCTTTCGCGCAGACCGTGCCGGTGCCGAAGCCCGCGCCGAAGGGGCGTGACGGCGGCGCGACCGCCGGTGGGCCGGCCGTCACCGGCGCGACGCAGGCGCCGCCCAATCCGGTGATCCCGGATCCGCGGCGCAACGTTCCGAGCAGCATCTTCCAGACCTTCGACGCCAACCAGAAAGCGCAGGCGGCCAAGGTCAGCGCCTATCTGTCGTCGCTGCAGACGTTGGTCGGGAATTTCGTCCAGGTCGGTCCCGACGGCAGCAAGACGCAGGGCGACTTCTACATCCAGAAACCCGGCAAGGTACGCTTCGAATATGATGCGCCGAGCCCGATCGACATCGTCGCCGACGGATCCTCGCTCGTGGTGCGCGACCGCAAGCTCGCGACCCAGGACGTCTACCCGCTGTCGCAGACGCCGCTGCGCTTTCTATTGTCCGACCGCATCGACCTGATGAGGGACACCAATGTCGTTGGCGTCTCGGCCGACGACGTCTTCGTCAGCGTCACCATCGAGGAGAAGCAGGCCCTGGTCGGCACCAGCCGCTTGCTGCTGATGTTCGGCGCCAAGGACGGCCAGCTCAAGCAGTGGACCGTCACCGATCCGCAGGGCTACGACACGACGATTGCGGTGTACAATCTGGACTCGAGCAAGAAGCTCGACCCCAACATGTTCAAGATCGATTTCACCAATTACAACACGCCGTCGCGGGGTTGAGCGCTCCGCTGCCGTAGGGTGGGCAAAGGCGCTCTTGCGCCGTGCCCACCACCTCTCCTCACGGCCATCACGGTGGGCACGCTTCGCTTTGCCCACCCTACGAGAGCTCGCTGTGGACAAGCATTTTCCCCACGCCAATCCATGCTAAGACGCATTTCCTATGCGTCTTTCCCTGACAACCTGGAACATCAATTCGGTGCGGCTACGCATCGACCTGGTCGCGAAATTTCTCAAGAGCGCGCGGCCAGAAGTGCTGTGCCTGCAGGAGACCAAGTGCATCGACGATGCTTTTCCGCTGAAGCGCTTCAAGCGGCTCGGCTACGAGCACGTCGCGCTGAACGGTCAGAAGGGCTATCACGGCGTCGCCATCATCTCGAAGATGCCGTTCGAATCGAAGGACATCCGCACCTTCTGCGACAAGGTGGATTCGCGCCACATCTCGGTGTCGTTCGGTGAAAAGGCGGGCATCGCAAAACCACTGGTGCTGCATAATTTCTACGTGCCCGCGGGCGGCGACATTCCCGATCCCGCACTGAACGAGAAATTCGATCACAAGCTCCGCTTCCTCGACGAGATGACAGCGTGCGAGCCGCTGCATCCGCGCGGTGAGGACCGCCACATCCTGGTCGGCGATCTCAACGTCGCCCCGCACGAGAACGACGTGTGGTCGCACAAGCAGCTGCTGAAAGTGGTCTCGCACACGCCTGTCGAAACGGAGAAGCTGAAGGCGGCGCTCGCGGCCGGCGAATGGGTCGACGTCGCGCGCGAGCGCATCCCGATGTCGGAGAAGGTCTATACGTGGTGGAGCTACCGCTCCGCCGACTGGACCATCGGCGATCGCGGCCGCAGGCTCGACCACATCTGGGTCTCGCGCGCGCTGAAGGATGCAGTCAGCGATTTCAGGATTCTGCGCGATGCGCGCAGCTGGGAGCGGCCATCGGACCACGTGCCTGTGACGGTGACGCTGGAGGTGTGAGCCGCCCTCGTCATTCCGGGGCGCGCCACTTGGCGCGAGCCCGGAAGCCATTCATCAACTGACTCTGCCGCTCAATGGATTCTCAGGTGCGCAATTGCGCACCATAGTTCGCGACTTCGTCGCGCCCCGGAATGACGAGTGGAGAGAGCTACGACGTCAGCTTCGCACCCGCCATCAAAATATCGCTGGCGATCTGGCTGGAGCGCACCGCGAACTCGTCGCGCAGGCGCACCGCCGCAGCGGGATCGCTTTCGAGCACGCGCTGGAACAGGCTGCGGGCGACGCGGATGACGGAGGAATGCTCCAGCGCGACCGCGCTCGACGGCCGCTTCATCGGCACCACCAGCGCGAGCTCGCCGATCAACGCGCCGGGACCGGCGATCATTTCGGCGCCGGCGCCGTCTTCAACCCGGAAGGCGCCGCGCTGGACCACGAAGCCGGCGTCGGCGTCGTCGCCGAGATTGAACAGCACGTCGCCGCGGACGAAATCACGCTGCTCCGAGCCGATCGCCAGCATGCGCAACGAGGCGTCTCCCAACAGGCGCAGTGTCGGGACACGCTCGAGAAGCGCTACATCATCGTCGATTGACATTCAGGTCCGAGGCTCGAAGGCGTGCGATCTAAAACGATTCGCACGCCATCGAAGCGTATCACGGCACCAGCTTGTAGCCACCGGCTTCCGTCACCAGGATCTCCGGGTTGGCGGCGTCCTTTTCGATCTTCTGGCGGAGGCGGTAGATGTGGGTTTCCAACGTGTGCGTGGTGACGCCGGAATTATAGCCCCAAACCTCCTGGAGCAGGGTCTCGCGCGACACCGGCATCTGGCCGGCCCGGTAGAGGAAGCGGAGAATTGCGGTTTCCTTCTCGGTGAGGCGGACCTTGCGGGCATTGGCCGCGGTGAGCATCTTCGAGCCGGGACGGAAGGAGTAGGGTCCGACCGAGAACACCGCGTCCTCGCTGGCTTCATGCTGACGGAGCTGGGCGCGGATGCGCGCCAGCAGCACCGCGAAACGGAAGGGCTTTGCCACATAGTCGTTGGCGCCGGATTCCAGGCCCAGGATCGTGTCGGAATCGGTGTCGTGCCCGGTCAGCATGATGATCGGGGCCTTGAAGCCGCCCTTCCGCAGCGAGCGGACAACCTCGCGGCCGTCGGTGTCGGGCAGGCCGACATCCATCAGAACCAGATCGGGGGAATTGGCCTTCGCGGCGCTGGCGCCCTTGGCGCCGGTATCGACCGCAGAGGCTTCGAATTCTTCGTGTAGCGATAATTGCTCCACCAACGTGTCGCGCAGATCGGTATCGTCATCCACGATCAGGATCTTGCGGGCATTGGCCATGGGGGGTCATCCTTTTGGGGTCCGGCTCGGCGGCACATCCATGCCGCACCCAGCCGCGAGGGGAAGTTTAAGGTCGCCGTGATTATTGTTGTTCGTGTTGAAGTAGTGGGCTGTTACCGATTCACAAGCCAGAAGCACTCTAACTCAGAATAGCAGGACGTTTTGATGAATGTCCTGTAATGAATTCGACATTGCACGTTCACATGAAAAACAAAGCAGCTTCAGTCGGTTACATCAGGAATCGAGGCCCCGGGCCGCTCTCGGCGATCCGCGTTAAGCCTGCTGCCGGCAATCCGCGCCGAGGCTGGCTGACGGCGGGAGCGCTGACCATTCCGGTTGCGCTGGGGCGAGGCGGCATTCTCGCCAACAAGCGCGAGGGCGATGGCGGCACCCCCAGAGGCAGCTTCCGGCCCAGGCAATTGTGGTGGCGGGGCGACCGGCACAGCCGTCCCCGGACGTTCCTGCCGGCCCGGATGATCACCGGCGTGGACGCCTGGTGCGAGGATCCGCGGGACCGCCGCTACAACCAGAGCATCCGGCTCGGCGAGGGGCAGGGCGGCGACCGGCTCCAGCGCGCCGACCATCTCTACGACTTCATCATCGAGATCGACCACAACACCCGACCCCGCATCGCCGGCCGCGGCAGCGCGGTGTTCCTGCACCTTGCCCGCGACAATTTCGGCCCGACCGCCGGCTGCGTCTCCATGACGAAATCCGCGATGCTGCAATTGCTGCGGCGCCTGGGCCCGCGCACAAAGATCATCATCGGGTGAGGCACACCGCCGTCATTGCGAGGAGCCCTTGCGACGAAATTGACAGCGTTCGGGCGGCATCCTCCCTCGCCAACGGCAACTACCGATGCCCGAAGATCGCGCTGCCGACGCGCACATGGGTGGCGCCGAGCATGATCGCGGTCGCGAAATCGGCGCTCATGCCCATCGAGAGATTCGTCAAGCCATTGCGCGCGGCGATCTTGGCGGTGAGCGCAAAGTGCGCGGCGGGCGGCTCGTCGACCGGCGGGATGCACATCAATCCGGAGATCGTCAGCCCGTAGGTGTCGCGGCAGCTTGCAATGAAGGCATCGGCCTCGCCCGGGGCAATCCCGGCCTTCTGCGGCTCCTCGCCGGTGTTGATCTGGACGAACAGCTGCGGGTGCCTGTTCTGGGATTCGATTTCCTTGGCTAACGCTTGGCAAATGCTCGGACGGTCGACCGAATGGATGGCGTCGAACAGCGCAACAGCCTCTTTCGCCTTGTTGGATTGCAGCGGCCCGATCAGATGCAGCGCGATATCGGGGTAAGCAGTCGTTAACGCCGGCCACTTGGCTTTGGCCTCCTGCACCCGATTCTCGCCAAATACGCGCTGTCCTGCGGCGATAACCGGGATAATTGCATCCGCCGCGAACGTCTTGGACACGGCGATCAGCGTGACCGAGGCGCGGTCACGCTGCGCGTCCCTGCAGGCGCGTGCAATTTCGGCTTCGACCGCGGCGAGCGCGGTTGGTGAATGGCCGGTGACCGGCGCGACGTTGGCTTCCGTCATGACGTCTCTTGGTTGTGACCTTAGCCCGAGTTAGGTCCAATTTTACCGAGTTCAAGAAACAGTTTTTGAACCCTTCGCTTTACCTTAGCCCGCGGGGTGGGTAGCGAAAATGGCAAGCGTCAGTCTCAACCGCAAGCGCGCGAAACTCAAGCAGGTTCTCGGTATCCGGGCGCGGCTTGCGTTGCTCGCGGTGATTCTCGTGACGCCCTTGATGATCGAGCGCATCCGTTCCCTCGAAGACACGCGCGCGCGGCAAGTTGCGCAGGCCGCGGCTGAATTCACCACGGTGGCGAGGCACAGCGCCGATGCGCAGCGCCAGGTGATCTCGTCGGTCGAGACCATTCTGAAATCGGAGGCCTTCATCCGCGCCTCCGCCGGCGGCATCAGCAAGAGCTGCGACGTGCTGCGCGCGAGCCTGCCGTCGAGCCTGCCCTGGATCCGCACGCTTCTGATCGCCGGCCAGGACGGCCGCATCCAATGCGCCACCAACAACATGTATGTCGGCCTCGATCTCAGCGACCGACCGTACTTCCAGCAGGCCCAGGAAACCGGCCGCTTCGTGCTGAGCGACTTCATCATGTCGCGACCGGTACCGTCGCCAACGGTGATGGCGGTCTATCCGGTCTCCGCCTTCAGCGGCGTGGCCGATGCCGTCGTGCTCGCCACCGTCAATCTCGACTGGATGTCGAAGGTCATGAACAATCTGGGCGGTCGCGCCGGCATCACTGCGGTGCTGGTCGACAGCGCGGGCACCGTGCTGGCGGCCCCGGCCGATCAGCACAGCGCGGTCGGCCGTCCGCTCGACAACATGCCTCTGATGTCCGCGATCGCCGACAAGGCGCTGCGCTCCGATCAGGATGAGGGTTCGCTGTCCTTCCTCGCCGCCGACGGCTCCCGCCGCGCGGTCAGCTATATCCGCATCGCCGGCACCAATGCCCGCCTGATCGCCAGCATCGACGAAGACAAGGTGTCCGCAGCGGTCAGCCGCGACATCCGCACCGCCTATCTGCAGCTCGCCTTCGTGCTCATGTTCGTCCTGCTCGGCGCGCTGATCGCCGCCGAAAAGCTCGTGATCAAGCCGATCGAGATGCTCGCAGACATGGCCAAGCGGCTCGGCGAGGGCGACCTGTCGGCGCGCGCCGCGCGCAATCGCCTGCCCGCCGAGTTCGTGCCGCTGGCCCGCGCGTTCAACGCGATGGCCGCGCAGCTGAGCCAGCGCGAGCGCGAGCTGATCGCAAGCAACGACCGCCTGACGGTGATGGCTTCGATCGACATGCTGTCCGGTCTCGCCAACCGCCGCGGCTTCCAGAGCCGGCTGGATTTCGAATGGATGCGCGCGCAGCAATATGGCAGCGAGCTGGCGCTTCTGATGATCGACGTCGACCATTTCAAGCTGTTCAACGACACCTACGGCCATCTCGAAGGCGATTCCTGCCTGACGCGGCTCGGCGAATCACTGTCCGGCATCGCCGCCGACACGATGGGCTTCGCGGCCCGCTACGGCGGCGAGGAGTTCTGCCTGCTGCTGCCGAACACCGACGTGACGCGCGCCGTCGCGATCGGCGAGCAGGTGCGTTCGGCGGTGCTGAGGCTCTGCCTGCCTCACATCACCTCGAACCACATGATCGTCACGGTCTCGATCGGCGTCGCCGCGACCAAGCCGAGCGAATCCTTGCGTCCCGGCGACCTGATCGAAGCCGCCGACGCCGCGCTCTACGCCGCCAAGCATCGTGGCCGCAACAATGTCGTCGAGCACGGCGTGCAGGCGATCGCGACCGGCACGGCCGAGATGATGATGGTGGCGAGCGCCTAAAGCGCTGGTCATCACCTCTCCCTGCTTGCGGGGAGAGTGAGCATACCGTCGCTGACCGCTAGCCCGCAGCCCCGGCGCGATCGAGCTCGATCTCCGTCACCACACGATTGCGGCCGCCGCCCTTGGCGAGATAGAGCGCACGGTCGCAGCGTTCGATCAGATCCGTGATCGCCTCGCCGACCCGGTATTGCGCCACGCCGATCGACACGCTGATGCCGGGCAGGGTCTCGCCGGTCGAGCGACGCGTGAGCGTGCAATCTGCGATCGCGCGCCTGATGCGTTCGGCGATCTCGGCGCAAGCGGCGAGATCGGCGTCCGGCAGCACCGCGATCAGCTCCTCGCCGCCATAGCGGGCCGGCAGATCTTGCGCGCGAACCTTCTCGCGCAGTACCTTGGCCATCAGGCGCAGCACCTGGTCGCCGACACCGTGGCCGAAATTGTCGTTGAACGACTTGAAGTGGTCGATGTCGAGCATCAGCACGCTGAGCGGCTCGCCCCATTCCGCCGTCGTCTGCGCCTTGCGCAGGAATTCGTCGAGGGCCCGCCGATTCGCCAGCCCGGTCAGCGTGTCGGTCCGGGCGCGCTGCTCGGATCGCGACAGCGAATCGCGGATCACGTCGAGTTCGCGGGTCTTTTCCGCAAAGCCTGCCTCCAGCCGCGTCGCCCGCGTGGCCGCCCGCGCCAGCTCGTTCATGAGCTGGGCAACCAGCAGCTTTGGATCGACGCCGGCCTTGCCCTGGTCAGCCACCTGGCTGATGACCTGCATTTGCGAATGATTGTCGGCGATCGCCGTCGTCAGAAACTCCTTCGCCGTCCCCATCAGCGCCTGCAGCCGCTCGGAGGTGTCGACCACGACGGCACTCACCTGGGGCGCGACGTAGGTCTCGAACAGATCCTGATTGGTTTGGGCGTCGAAGGGACGATTGTGGTCGATCAGGAGATCGATCGCGTTGCGCAGATCGTCATGGCTGCCCGCGAAATACTGGAACCAGACGGCAAAGTTGGCCGGGGTCGGTGCAATCCGCTGTTCGGCCATGCTCCGCATTGCCCGCCCGGCGACGGACGCGGCATAGTCGTAATCGGGATCGTCGAAGCTGGAATCCATGTGCGGTAACGCGGCCTTGTCGGGCTGCAACTTGGCATCGACGCCTTAATCACACCCCAACGCGGACCCTCGTAGTTATGCGGAGGGGTCAAAGTTCCAAAACGCGGCAACCCATTGACCCCTTAAGGGCTTCTATGGCCTAGTCCGCCGTCTTGAGACGGCCGAACCACGAAAACCCAACGATTCCATGACCTCCGAACGCTATAACGCCCGCGACGCCGAACCGCGCTGGCAACGCCTCTGGGACGAGCAGGCGATCTTCGTCTCCAAGAACGACGATCCGCGGCCGAAATATTACGTGCTCGAGATGTTCCCCTACCCGTCCGGGCGCATCCATATCGGCCATGTCCGGAATTACACGCTCGGCGACGTGCTGGCCCGCTTCATGCGCGCCAAGGGGTTCAACGTGCTGCATCCGATGGGCTGGGACGCCTTCGGCCTGCCGGCCGAGAACGCCGCGATCGAGCGCAAGGTGGCGCCGAAGGCCTGGACCTACGACAACATCGCCGCCATGAAGAAACAGCTCCGCTCGATCGGGCTGTCGCTGGACTGGTCCAGGGAGATCGCGACCTGCGACCCCTCCTATTACAAGCACCAGCAGAAGATGTTCCTGGATTTCCTGCGCGCAGGGCTTGCCGAGCGCGAGAAGCGCAAGGTGAACTGGGATCCCGTCGACATGACCGTGCTCGCCAACGAGCAGGTGATCGACGGCCGCGGCTGGCGCTCGGGCGCCGTGGTCGAGCAGCGCGAGATGAACCAGTGGGTCTTCAAGATCACGAAGTACTCGCAGGAGCTACTGTCGGCGCTCGAGGGGCTGGACCGCTGGCCCGACAAGGTGCGCCTGATGCAGCGCAACTGGATCGGCCGCTCCGAGGGCCTGTTGATCCGCTTCGCGCTGGATGCGGCGACGACGCCGGCCGGCGAGAGCGAGCTGAAGATTTTCACGACGCGCCCGGACACGCTGTTCGGCGCCAAGTTCATGGCGATCTCGGCGGATCATCCGCTGGCGCAGGCCGCCGCCGCAAAGAACCCTGAGCTTGCGGCTTTCGTTGCCGAGATCAAGAAGATCGGCACCGCGCAGGAGATCATCGACACCGCTGAGAAGCAGGGTTTCGACACCGGCATCCGCGCGGTGCACCCGTTCGATCCCTCCTGGAAGCTGCCGGTCTATGTCGCCAATTTCGTGCTGATGGAATACGGCACCGGCGCCATCTTCGGCTGCCCGGCGCACGATCAGCGCGACCTCGACTTCGTCAACAAGTACGCTCTCGGCAACACGCCCGTCGTGTGCCCGGAAGGCCAGGATCCGAAGAGCTTCGTCATCACCGATACCGCCTATGACGGCGACGGCCGCATGATCAATTCGCGCTTCCTCGACGGCATGACCATCGAGCAGGCGAAGGAAGAGGTGGCGAAGCGGCTCGAGACGGAGCTGCGCGGCAACGCGCCGGTCGGCGAGCGCCAGGTGAATTTCCGTCTGCGCGACTGGGGCATTTCGCGCCAGCGCTATTGGGGCTGCCCGATTCCCGTCATTCACTGTCCGAAATGCGACGTGGTGCCGGTGCCGGATGCCGACCTGCCCGTGAAGCTGCCTGACGATGCGACCTTCGACAAGCCGGGCAACGCTCTCGATCATCATCCGACCTGGAAGCACGTCACCTGCCCGCAATGCGGCGGCAAGGCTCAACGCGAAACCGACACCATGGACACGTTCGTGGACTCGTCCTGGTACTTTGCGCGCTTCACCGATCCCTGGAACGAGGCTTCGCCGACCACGCCTGCGGTCGCCAACCGGATGCTGCCGGTCGACCAATATATCGGCGGCGTCGAGCACGCGATCCTGCATCTGCTCTACAGCCGCTTCTTCACCCGCGCGATGAAAGCGACCGGGCATATCGCTCTGGACGAGCCGTTCGCCGGCATGTTCACGCAAGGCATGGTGGTGCACGAGACCTACCAGAAGGCCGACGGCAGCTATGTGCAGCCGGCCGAGGTGAAGGTCGAGGTCGGCGGCAACGGACGCCGCGCCACGCTGCTGACGACGGGCGAAGACATCGCGATCGGCCCGATCGAGAAGATGTCCAAGTCGAAGAAGAACACGGTCGACCCCGACGACATCATCGAGACCTATGGCGCCGATGTCGCCCGCTGGTTCATGCTGTCGGACTCTCCGCCCGACCGCGACGTGATCTGGAGCGACGAGCGCGTCCAGGGTGCCTCGCGCTTCGTGCAGCGGCTGTGGCGGCTGGTGAACGATGCCGCCACCCTCGGCAAGGCTGCGCCGGCGGCCCGGCCGGCCAGCTTCGGCCCGGACGCCACGGCGTTGCGCAAGGCCGCCCACGGCGCGCTGGACAAGGTCACCGCCGGCATCGAGCGGCTGCACTTCAACGTTTGCCTCGCCCATATCCGCGAATTCACCAATGCCTTCTCGGAGGTGCTCCAGCGCCCCGGCCAGCCTGCCCCGGACCTCGCTCCAGATTTGGCTTGGGCGATCCAGGAGGCCAGCCAGATCCTGGTCCAGCTGTTCTCGCCGATGATGCCGCATCTGGCCGAGGAGTGCTGGCAGGTTCTGGACCAAAAGGGGCTGGTTTCGGAGGCCGATTGGCCGCAAATCGAACGCGATTTGCTGGTTGAAGACAGCGTGACCCTGGTGGTGCAGGTCAACGGCAAGAAGCGGGGTGAGGTCACAGTTGCAACAGCGGCCCAAAATCCGGAAATCGAGGCTGCCGTTTTGGCCCTCGATGCGGTAAAGCTGGCCCTGGACGGCAAGCCCGTCCGCAAGGTGATCATCGTTCCCAAGAGGATCGTGAATGTTGTCGGCTAGGACCCGTATCGCAGCCCGCTTGCTGGCAGTTGCCGCGCTGGCGGCGCTGACGGCCGGCTGCTTCCAGCCGATGTATGCCGAGCGCAGCGACGGCACCCCGGGCCTGCGCGAGAAGCTGATGGGGGTCGAGCTGCCCCCGATCAACAAGCCCAATGCTTCCCGCGAGGCCCGCGTCGGCGTCGAAATCCGCAACGCGCTGGCCTTCAAGCTTTACGGCACGGCGACGGGCATGCCGCCGACCCACCGGCTCGACATCCGCTTCACCACCAGCCGCTCCTCCCTGATCGTCAGCTCCGCAACGGGATTGCCGACCAGCGAAAATCTCGGCATCGACGCCCAGTACAATCTGGTCGAAGTCGTAACCGGCAAGTCTGTGATGACCGGCTCGACCTTCTCGCGCGTGTCGTATGACATGCCGGGGTCCTATCAGCGCTTCTCGCGCACCCGCGCCGTGCGCGATGCCGAAGACCGGGCCGCCAACGAGATCGCCGAGAACATCACCACCCGGCTCGCCTCGTTCTTCACCGCGGGAACGTAATACGCTTCCGTCATTCCGGGTTCGCCTTCTGACGAGGCATTCCGGAATGACGAGTATCGGACGATATGGTCGCACTGCGCGGAAAAGAGATCGACGCCTTCCTCGCCCGCCCCGATGCGGGCCGTCCGATCATCCTGCTCTACGGTCCCGATGCCGGCCTCGTGCGCGAGCGCGCCGACGCGCTGATCGCGTCCGGCGTCGACGATCCCAACGATCCGTTCTCGCTGGTCAAGCTCGACGGTGACGAGCTCTCCGCCGAGCCGTCGCGCCTGGTCGACGAGGCCATGACGGTGCCGCTGTTCGGCGGCCGACGCGCCATCCGCGTTCGCGCCGGCTCGCGCAGCTTTGCCTCCGGCATCGAGACCCTGGCCGAGATGAACGTGAAGGATTGCCGCATCGTGATCGAGGCCGGCGAGCTCCGCCCGGAATCGCCGCTGCGCAAGACCTGCGAGAAAGCCAAGACCGCCGTGGCGATCGGCTGTTATCCCGACACCGAGCGCGATCTTGCCAAGCTGATGGACGACGAGCTGCGGATCGCGAATTTGCGCATCGCGCCGGACGCCCGCGCGGCGCTGATGTCGTTCCTCGGCGGCGACCGTCAGGCCTCGCGTAACGAGCTGCGCAAGCTGACGCTCTACGCCCACGGCAAGGGCGAGGTCACGCTGGATGACGTCATGGCCGTGGTCGCCGATGCCTCGGAGCTGAAGCTCGATCCGATCGTCGACGGTGCCTTCGCCGGGCGGCCCGACATCGTCGAGACCGAGTTTGCAAAGGCGATGATCGCCGGAACCTATCCCGGCGTGATCATCTCGGCCGCGCAGCGCCAGGCCGCGTGGCTGCACAAATCCGCGCTGGCGATTGCCGACGGCACGCCTGCCTCCGCCGTGCTCGATGGCGGCTTTCCGCGCCTGCATTTTTCACGAAAGCCCGCGGTCGAAACCGCGCTGCGCAATTTCAGCCCGACGCGGCTCGCCGCTGTGATCGAGCAGCTGGCGACCGCCGCCCTCGACACGCGCAAGCAGTCCACCCTCGCCGCTGCCATCGCCCAACGCGCGCTGATGGCGATTGCCGCGAATGCGAAACGGCGGGGCTAGGCCTCCGCTCTCTCCACGTCATTGCGAGCGCAGCGAAGCAATCCAGAGTCCCTACGCGGAAAGATTCTGGATTGCTTCGTCGCTTCAGCGCAAAATTGCTTCGCAATTTTGTCGCGAGCTCCTCGCAATGACGCGTGGAGAGAGTGGCGTGAAAATGGCTCTACAGCGCGCCCTTGGCCAGCCGCTTCATCACCTCGTCGAGCTGATCGAGGTTGCGGTAGTTGATCTGCACGGAGCCGCCGGGATCGCGGTGATTGACGGTGACCTTGAGCCCGAGCGCGTCGCTGACGCGCTTCTCCAGATCGATCGTGTCGGGATCCTTCTCCTTGCCCCCGCTGGCGCGCGCCTTCTGCGGCTTGCGCTCCGGCACGCCCTCTTCATGCGCAAGCGCCTCGGCCTGGCGGACGTTGAGACCTTCCTCGACGATGCGCTTGGCGGCGGCGAGCGGATCGGGCACGCCGATCAACGCGCGGGCGTGGCCGGCCGTCAGCTCGCCGGTCGCGATGAAGGCCTGCACCTCCGCCGGCAGCTTGGTCAGCCGCATCATGTTGGCGACGTGACTGCGGCTCTTGCCGACGACCTTGGCGATGTCCTCCTGGCTGCGTTTGAACTCGTTGGCGAGCGCATGATAGCCCTGCGCCTCTTCCATCGGATTGAGGTCCTCGCGCTGCACGTTCTCGACGATCGCGAATTCCAGCGCATCGCTGTCGCTGATGTCGACCGGGACGATCGGCACCTCGTGCAGCCCGGCCATCTGCGAGGCGCGCCAGCGTCGTTCGCCGGCAATGATCTCGAAGCGGTCCTGCGTGCCCTTCACCGGACGCACCACGATCGGCTGGATTACGCCATGCTGCTTGATGGACTCCGAGAGCTCCTTCAGCTCGGTGTCCGAAAAGGTGCGGCGCGGGTTGCGCGGATTGGCCTTGATGAATTCGATCGGCACCTTGCGCTGCGCGCGCGGACGATCGACATGCTGAGCCTCGCCGCCGACGTCACCGATCAGACTTGCAAGACCCCGGCCCAGTCGCGAACGCGCTTCGTCGGCCATCGCCAGCTCCCTTGGATTCACGGTGCAGCACTCCAGAACTGAATTATCGTAGGGTGGGTAAAGCGAAGCGTGCCCACCGATTGTGTGCGGAAGACGGTGGGCACGGCGAAGACGCCTTTGCCCACCCTACGGCATTGTCAATGCGTGGTGCGCAACTCGCGCTCGCGCTGGATCACTTCGGTGGCGAGGCGCAAGTAAGCTTCGCTGCCGACGCATTTGAGGTCGTAGACCAGCACCGGCTTGCCGTAGGACGGCGCTTCCGAGATGCGCACGTTGCGCGGGATCATGGTCTTGTAGACCTTCTCGCCCATGAACTGGCGGACGTCGGCGACAACCTGGTTCGACAGGTTGTTGCGCGAGTCGAACATGGTCAGCACGATGCCGTGGATCGACAGGTTCGGATTGAGTGTCGAGCGCACCTGCTCCACGGTCTGCAACAATTGCGACAGACCTTCGAGCGCGAAGAACTCGCATTGCAGCGGCACCAGGATCGCATCCGAGGCCGCCATCGCATTGACCGTAAGCAGGTTGAGCGAGGGCGGGCAGTCGATCAGCACGTAGGTGTAGTCGGCGTCCGGCGAGACGTTGTTGTTGAGCGCGCCGATCGCATCGCGCAACTTGAAGGCGCGGCCGGGCGTGGTGCCGAGCTCGAGCTCGAGGCCGGAGAGATCCATGGTCGATGGTGCGATGTGCAGCCGCGGCACCGCGGTCGAGACCACCGCCTCGCGCAAGGCGGCTTCGCCGATCAGCACGTCGTAGGTCGAGCAGGAGCGGTTGCGGCGATCGATGCCGAGGCCGGTCGAGGCGTTGCCCTGGGGATCGAGATCGACGATCAGGACGCGCTCCCCGATCGCCGCGAGCGCCGTGCCCAAGTTGATCGCTGTGGTTGTTTTCCCCACCCCGCCCTTTTGATTCGCCAGCGCGAGGATGCGCGGATGGCCGTGGGGGACCTCGTCGGTCTTTTGGGCCGTCTGTTCTTGCTGCGGTTCGTCAATCACGCTCATCGCAATTCCCCACTCACCCCTCAACGCCTCAGCTGCGCCGTTCGGCGGCATCGAGCTCCACGATCCAGCCGTCGCCCGTGCGGCTTTGGTGGAGCTGCGGCCGAATATTCCAATATTTAGCGGCTTCGGTCAATTCAGCCTCTACATCTTGACCCTTGGGAAACAACGCTTTTGCGCCTTGGCGCATCAGCGGCTCCGCAAAGCCGATGAGTTGATGTAGCGGAGCCAGCGCACGCGCGGTGACGCAATCGACGGGACCGGTGATTCTATCCACATTATCCCCGATCTCAGCGAGATGTACGACTCCCGGAGATGTGGTGACGCGGATCGCTTCGCGCAAAAAGGCGGCCTTCTTGGCGATTCGCTCGACCAGATGGACGCTCGCGCCAGGCGTGCCGGCCATGGCGCAGGCGAGCACGACGCCGGGAAATCCGCCGCCGCTCCCGAGATCAGCCCACCGTTTTGCAGCCGGTGCGAGATCGACGAGCTGGAGCGAGTCAGCGATGTGCCGGGTCCAGAGGTTTGGCAAAGTCGATGGCGCGACGAGATTGGTCTTGGCCTGCCACTCCCGGAGTAGCGCGATGTAGCGATCAAGCCGCTCCTCGGTTTCACGTGAAACGGGAGCGAGCTTCATAGCGGCGGTCTTGTCAGCGGCGATGATCGAATCGAGCACCTTGTCGTTGGCCGCGGCCTTGCTGATCTTCGGGCTGGCCACTCCAGGTTCACTTCGCTGCCCGGCGCCCTCACCCGCTCCGGGTCTTCGCGATGGCGGTCGATCTCCGCCCGATCCGCGCTGTTTCACGTGAAACGCCTATGCGATTGGTGCGATTGCTTTGGAAGTCTTCCGTGCCTCGCGGCGGAGATAGGCCGCGAGAATGCCGAGCGCCGCCGGCGTCATCCCGTCGATCCGGCCGGCCTGGCCGACGGTGAACGGTCGTGCCTTCTCCAGCTTGGCGCGCACTTCATTGGAGAGACCGGGAACGAGCTGGTAATCGACATCCGCCAGCACCATGCCCTCGTCGCGCCGGAAGGCTTCGACGTCGGCGCTCTGGCGCTCCAGGTAGACGTCGTACTTGGCGTCGATCTCGAGATGGGTCGCGATGACGGGATCGATGGCCGACAGCTCAGGCCAGATCGCGCGGACCTGGCTCCAGCCGATCTCCGGATAGGCCATCAGCTCGAACGCCGAGCGGCGTTGGCCGTCCCGGTTCAGCGACAGCCCGTGCTTGATGGCTTCGTTCGGGGTGATGGTCAGGGACTTCGACAACGTCCGGGCAGCGTTCAGGGCGTCCATCTTGGCGCGATGATGCCTGATCCGGGCGCTGCCGACACATCCCAGAGCGATCCCTTTCTCGGTCAGACGCTGGTCGGCATTGTCGGCCCGCAGGGTCAGCCGGTACTCTGCCCTGGAGGTGAACATGCGATAGGGCTCGCTGATCCCGCGGGTGACGAGGTCGTCGATCATCACACCGAGATAGCCGTCGGCACGGTCGAACACTGTGAGCGCGGCACCGCTGGCGGAGAGCGCGGCATTCAGGCCGGCGACAATGCCCTGCCCGGCGGCTTCCTCATATCCGGTGGTGCCATTGATCTGTCCGGCCAGGAAGAGACCGCGCAGACGCTTGGTCTGGAGGGTCGGATCGAGCTCGCGGGGATCGATGTGGTCGTATTCGATGGCGTAGCCGGGACGGACCATCCTCACCCGCTCCAGGCCGGGGATGCTGGCGAGGATCGCGAGCTGGACCTCTTCGGGGAGCGAGGTCGAGATGCCGTTGGGATAGACGGTCGTGTCGTCGAGCCCTTCCGGCTCCAGAAAGATCTGGTGACCGTCGCGGTCGCCGAAGCGGACGATCTTGTCCTCGATCGAGGGGCAATAGCGTGGACCGGAGCTCTTGATCTGGCCGGAGTACATCGGGGAGCGATGGACATTGGCCCGGATCACCTCATGGGTCGCGGACGTGGTCCGGGTGATCCCGCACTGGATCTGCGGCGTCGTGATCCGCTCCGTCATGACCGAGAACGGCTCCGGCGGCTCGTCGCCGGGCTGCATCTCGACTGCGGACCAGTCGATGGTGGTGCCGTCGAGACGCGGCGGCGTCCCGGTCTTGAGACGTCCAAGAGTGAAGCCGGCGCGCTCGAAGGAGCTGGAAAGGCCCATCGCAGGCGCCTCGCCGACGCGTCCGGCGGGCCAGTTCTTCTCGCCGAGATGGATGAGACCGCGGAGGAAGGTGCCGGTGGTCACGACAACGGCCCCTGCCCGCAGCTCCCGGCCGTCGGCCAGGCGAAGCCCGGTCACCCGGCCATCGACTACGACCAGCCCGTCGGCTTCGCCCTCGATGACGGAAAGACCTTCGGTCTGGCGGATCGCGGCCTGCATCGCCGCCGCATAGAGCTTGCGGTCGGCCTGGGCCCGCGGCCCGCGGACGGCCGGACCTTTCCGACGATTGAGAACGCGAAACTGAATGCCGCCGGCATCGCCCACACGGCCCATCAGGCCGTCGAGGGCATCGACCTCGCGGACCAGATGCCCTTTGCCGAGCCCGCCGATGGCGGGATTGCAGGACATCGCGCCAACGGTCGAGAAACGGTGCGTTACCAGAGCGGTCGTCGCACCCATCCGGGCAGACGCAGCCGCGGCCTCACAGCCGGCGTGGCCGCCGCCGATGACGATGACGTCGAATCTCTCTCGCTCTGTTCGCATGGACGGACTTCTAGCTTAGCGGCGAGAAACCCGGAAGTAGAAACTCGGGGTCACCTGTTCCACGTGAAACAGGCGCGGCCCAAGTCGGAAGCACTTTAGCGAAAACAACCCCATGCACAGTAGGAGCTGCATTGATCGTTATGGTGTTTCACGTGAAACAAGATCGGGGGCTTTACGGCCCGTGATGTCGTCGTCCTGTTGTCCCGCCATGGGAGCCATCAGTCGGACGCAAGGCAATCGCCACATACTCCGTCATTGCGAGCGCAGCGAAGCAATCCAGAAATCCCTCCGCGGAGACAGTCTGGATTGCTTCGCTGCGCTCGCAATGACGAGGTTGGCGGCCCCGGCTATCACCTCGACTTTCACCCCACTGAAGTATGTCAGATCGCAACGGGACGGCATTGGTCCGCGGGTGCTCGTGCTGTTTCACGTGAAACAACCCGAAACCACTGCGCCAAACCAGCTCCTGTTTCACGTGAAACAGAAGAAATGGAACAAGCGCTAGTTCTACAATGAAGAAAGCCTTACTTTCCAATGCAGAATTTCTGAAAGATGGCGCCGAGGACATCTTCAACGTCCACTCGGCCCAAGAGCCGGCCTAGGGCATAGGCGGCGGCACGCAGCTCTTCGGCCGCGAGCTCCTCGCCGTGTTCTACAAGGTCCAGACTCCGGCGCAAGCTGTCTGAGGCCCGGCTCAACAATTCGCGCTGGCGGGCCCGGGTCACCATGGCGCCCTCGGTGGTTCCGAAGAACTCCGAAGCGAATTTCACCAGGGCCTCGACCAGCTCGGGGATGCCGTCGCCCCGGCTTGCCGAGATCCCGAACTCGCTCGGCCTGGCTCCTTCGCCACCGCCGAGATCGATCTTGTTGCGCACGATCCAGACTGAGCCGCCGGGCGAAGCAGCGCCGTCCGCCGATGTCCAGCGCGAGCGCGTTGTAGCCAAATCAACGGCTTGTCCGCCCTCCACCAGCCACAGCACCAGGTCGGCGTCCTCGGCGCGCGCGCGGGCGCGGCGCACGCCTTCCTGCTCGACCGGATCGTCGGTCTCGCGGATGCCAGCGGTGTCGATGACCGTGACGGGATAGCCGTCGAGGTCGAGCTGCACCTCGATGACGTCGCGCGTCGTGCCGGCATGCGGCGAGACGATCGCGACCTCGCGGCGCGCGAGCTGGTTGATCAGCGTCGACTTGCCGACATTCGGCTCGCCGGCGATGGCAACGACAAGGCCCTCGCGCAGCCGTTCAGAATGCCCCTGTGCCGCAAGCACTTTCGCGATTTCATCGTGAAGCGCTCTGATCGCTTTCACCGCCGGCGCCCGCAGCTCCGCCGGCACGTCGCCTTCATCGGAAAAATCGATGCCGGCCTCGATCAGCGCGGAGGCCTCGATGATGCGCTCGCGCCAGTCGCGCGCGCGGTCGCCAAGCAGGCCCTGCAATTGGCGCAGCGCTTGGCGGCGCTGGCGATCGGTGTCGGCGTGAATGAGGTCGTCGAGCCCCTCGGCCTCGGTCAGGTCGAGCTTGCCATTCTCGAAAGCGCGGCGCGTGAACTCGCCGGGGTCGGCCGCACGCGTATTCGGGATATCGGAAATTGCAGCGAAGAGCGCCGCGAGCACCGCCCGGCCGCCATGAACGTGAAACTCGGCAACATCCTCGCCGGTGGCGCTGGCCGGTCCTGGAAACCAGAGCACGACCGCATCGTCGATCGGCTGGCCCGCGTCGTCCCGGAGCAGCCGACGGCTCGCCTGTCGCGGCGCCGGCAGCCGGCCCGCAAGCGCCGTCAGCGCCGCGCCGGCTTGCGAGCCGGAGACGCGGACCACGGCGATCGCGCTGGGCGCCCGCCCGGATGACAGCGCGAAAATGGTCTGGTCTCGCGGATGCATAGCCTATTTGTCCGGCTGCGGCCGAAAACGCAAACGTCCGTTTCTCGCGATCGAGAGCAACCGGATTTGCTGCACCAGGTTCTGCAGCAAATCGATTTTGCACCGCAATATAACCGCAGCATTCTGCTGCAGTTGGCCTGATCGCAGGAGGAGGCCGACTAGGATTTCAAGAATTACCTGTCAATATCAACATTTTAGTGAGAAACCTAGGTCGGGCATCGGCTGCCACTCATGCTGCACCTTCGCTGCAGCAAAGCCGCAACAAAAAGGGGCGCCCGAAGGCGCCCCAGAATTCTTTGTTGCAGTGCACTCAGGTGTTCATGGAGTCGAAGAACTCCGAATTGCTCTTGGTCGAGCGCAGCTTGTCGAGCAGGAAGTCGATCGCGTCCATCGTCCCCATCGGATTGAGGATGCGGCGGAGCACGTACATCTTCTTGAGCACCTGCGGATCGGTGATGAGCTCCTCCTTGCGGGTGCCGGAGCGCGAGATATCGATCGCCGGGAAGGTGCGCTTGTCCGAGACCTTGCGGTCCAGGATCAGCTCCGAATTACCGGTGCCCTTGAACTCTTCGAAGATGACTTCGTCCATGCGGCTGCCGGTATCGACCAGCGCGGTCGCGATGATGGTCAGCGAGCCGCCCTCTTCGATGTTGCGGGCCGCGCCGAAGAAGCGCTTCGGACGCTGCAGCGCGTTGGCGTCGACACCGCCGGTCAGCACCTTGCCGGATGACGGCACCACGGTGTTGTAGGCGCGGCCGAGGCGCGTGATCGAATCGAGCAGGATCACGACGTCGCGGCCGTGCTCGACCAGGCGTTTTGCCTTCTCGATCACCATCTCGGCGACCTGAACGTGGCGCACCGCCGGCTCGTCGAAGGTCGAGGACACGACCTCGCCCTTCACCGAGCGCTGCATGTCCGTGACTTCTTCCGGACGCTCGTCGATCAAGAGCACGATCAAATAGCATTCGGGGTGATTGTGCGTGATCGAATGCGCGATGTTCTGCATCAGCACGGTTTTACCGGTGCGCGGCGGCGCCACGATCAAGGCGCGCTGGCCCTTGCCGATCGGCGCGACGATGTCGATCACGCGTGCAGACAGGTCTTTCCGCGTGGGATCGTCGATCTCCATGCGGAAACGCTGATTCGGAAACAGCGGCGTGAGGTTGTCGAAATTGACCTTGTGCTTGGCCTTTTCCGGATCCTCGAAATTGAGCGTGTTGACCTTCAGCAGCGCGAAGTAGCGCTCGCCCTCTTTCGGGCTGCGGATGTGACCTTCGATGGTGTCGCCGGTGCGCAGGCCGAAACGGCGGATCTGCGAGGGCGACACGTAGATGTCGTCAGGACCCGGCAGATAATTCGCGTCGGGCGAGCGGAGAAAGCCGAAGCCGTCGGAGAGAACTTCGACGACGCCTTGGCCGACAATATCGGTCTCGGCGAGCGCCAGCTGCTTGAGGATGGCGAACAGCAGCTCCTGCTTGCGCATGGTGCTGGCATTCTCGACCCCATTCTCCTCCGCGAACGAGACGAGCTCGGCCGGCGTTTTGGACTTGAGGTCTTCGAGTTTGATTTCCCGCATTGGGGTGGTCCTGTGGGGTAACCTGAAAAGAGGGGGTGCGAGGAGGCTCTGAAATGCGGACGCGAGCAGGTGCAGGTAAGGTCCGCAGGTCTGGCAAGGTGAACGCCGGTGAGGCTTCAATCCTGATGCGGGGTCCGGCCTCTGGAAGGCTCGGACACAACCACATCCGCCTGCGTTGGGTGGGATATCGATAATATAGAAAATCGCCTAGCGCTCCGCAAGCCGAAGCGCTGAGCGAATCGTCGCGCAGTTTGCCTAGAACGGCTTCACGATCACCATGATAACGATGAAAATCATCAGGACGGTCGGCACCTCGTTGATAATCCGATAGAATTTCTGGCTTCGCGGGCGACGATCGGCGGCGAAATCCTTGACCCAGCGTGAAAAATAGCCGTGGACCGCCGAGAGCACGAGGACCAGTGCCAGTTTGACGTGCAGCCAGCCGAACGAGAACCAATGGCCGGACCAGGCGAGATAGAGCCCGGCGAGCCAGGTGACCATCATCGCGGGGTTGATGATCGCCTTGAGCAGCCGGCGTTCCATCACCTTGAACGTCTCCGACTGCTTCGAGCCGATTTCGGCCTCGCAGTGATAGACGAACAGCCGCGGCAGGTAGAGCATGCCGGCCATCCAGGAGATGACGGCGATCACGTGCAGCGCCTTGATCCAGAGATAGACGTCTTCGAACATTTTCGGGGGTCCGGCTTGCTGCCCAGCGTGGGGAACGCTGGGGATAGTAAGAACCCGTTAAGGTCTTACCCCGCACACATATCCCTCCGTAGCGCCTTCCTCAAATCTAGAATCTTAGATTCTTAAGGTTTGAGTCTATGTGACCGTGGATTGGACTCACGCAATTCCGTCCGCGCGTTCACGCGCGCTTGTTCACATCCATCCACATATTCCGGACAGCCTTTGTCGACTTCCGATAAGTCAGCCGGCTTCAAAGGCTTGCGCGATTGTATCGGCAGCTTATCAAGGGACTTGTCCGCGCAATCCCGCTTCCCTCTCGGCGAGGCGTCGGATTTGTCCTGACCGGCAGCGGTGTGAAGAAAATCACGCCTTGTCCCGCCCCTGGTGTCGCACATCCCTTTCCGAGAGGTTAAGCTCCACAGAAATCCACAAACCACCCCAACGAAATTCAAAGGGTTTTTGTGCCGACCTCGAACAATTATTTCCATCTCCACCTGGTCTCGGACTCCACGGGTGAGACGCTCATCACCGTGGCGCGCGCGGTCGCGGCCCAATACGCCAACGTGACGCCGGTCGAGCACGTCTATCCGCTGGTGCGCAGCCAGAAGCAGCTCGACCGCGTGCTTGATGAGATCGAGGAAGCGCCAGGGATCGTGCTGTTCACGCTGCTCGAGAAGGATCTGGTCGCCAGACTCGAGGATAAGTGCAAGCAGATCAATGTTCCGAGCCTGTCGATCATCGGACCGGTGATGCAGCTGTTCGAGGCCTATCTGGGAGCAGCGACCACCGGCCGTGTCGGCGCCCAGCACGTGCTCAACGCGGAATATTTCAAGCGCATCGATGCCTTGAACTACACGATGATCCATGACGACGGTCAGCATGTCGAAGGTCTCGACGAGGCCGACGTGGTACTGGTCGGGGTGTCCCGGACATCGAAGACGCCGACATCGATCTATCTCGCCAATCGCGGCATTCGCACCGCCAACGTGCCGCTGGTGCCGGGCATTCCGGTGCCCCCGCAATTGGAGACGCTGACGCGGCCGCTGGTGGTCAGCCTGCACGCGACGCCGGAACGCCTGATTCAGATCCGGCAGAACCGCCTGCTGTCCATGGGCGCCGAGTCCAGCAGCGGTAGCGATACCTACACCGACAAGCAGTCGGTCACGGAGGAGGTCGCGTTCGCGCGCAAGCTGAGCGCCAAGCATGACTGGCCGCTGCTGGACGTCACGCGCCGCTCCATCGAGGAAACCGCGGCGGCGATCATGAAGCTGTATAGCGATCGCCAGCGCAACCGGCCGTCCGAGTAAGTGTCGCCGATGAGTCTGTGGCGCGGCAAAAGTCCGTTGATCCTGGCCTCGCAAAGCAGCGCGCGCAAAATGCTGCTGGGTGATGCCGGGCTCGACTTCGAAGCCGTCACCGCCGATATCGACGAGCGTGGCATCCAGGCCGCGTCAAAGCTCTCCGACCCGCGCGAGATTGCCCTGCTGCTGGCCCGCGAAAAGGCCAAGGCTGTTTCTGCCTGCTATCCCGGACATTATGTGATCGGCGCCGACCAGACGCTGGCGCTCGGGGGCCGTCTGTTTAACAAGCCGGCTGGGCGCGCCCAGGCGCTGGTGCAATTGCGCGACCTCGCCGGTCAGACGCACGAGCTGAATTCAGCCGTCGCCGTGGCGCAGGATGGCAGGATTCTCTTCGAGGACGTTTCCGTGGCGCGCATGACCATGCGGGGAATGAGCGAAGCCGAGCTTTCGGCCTATCTCGACGCCGCGGGCGACGCTGTGACCAGAAGCGTCGGCGCCTATCAGCTCGAGGGCCTCGGCATCCATCTGTTCGAGCGCATCGAGGGCGACCATTTCACCATTCTCGGCCTGCCGCTGCTGCCGCTGCTTGCGTATCTGCGCAGCGAGCAGCTAATTGCGGTGTAGATGCGAGAGAAGGCTGGGTGCTGATGCGAATTCTCGGACTGACCGGCTCGATCGGGATGGGCAAATCCACCACCGCGACATTGTTCGCGGAGGCCGGCGTCCCCGTCTACGACGCCGATGCCGCCGTGCATCAGCTCTATGAGGGCGAGGCCGCCCCCGCGATCGAGGCCGCCTTCCCCGGCACCACCGCGAATGGCAAGGTCGACCGGCAAAAGCTGTCGGCGCGTGTCGTGCACGATCCCGCCGCGATCAAGCAGCTCGAGCAGATCGTTCATCCCATGCTCGGCGCGTCCCGGCAGAAATTCTTTGCCGACGCCGAGGCCGCCAAGGCGCCGGTCGTGGTGCTGGACATCCCGCTGCTGTTCGAGACCGGCGGCGAGAAGCGGGTCGATGCCGTGGTCGTGGTCTCGACCTCGCCCGAGCTGCAGCGCCAGCGGGTGCTGGCGCGCGGCACGATGGACGAGGCCAAGCTCGATGCCATCATCGCCAAGCAGATGCCGGATGCCGAGAAGCGCAAGCGGGCCGATTTCGTGGTGGATACCTCACACGGACTTGACCCCGTGCGGGCCCAAATCGCGCACATCCTGGCCGAGGTCGTTAAGATGCCGCAGCGGCGGACCTGATTCGCCGCCTCACACGGCTTCCAAGAGACATGCGCGAAATCGTCCTCGACACCGAAACCACCGGCCTCGATCCGCTGCGCGGCGATCGGTTGGTCGAGATCGGCTGCGTCGAGATCTTCAACCGCATGCCGACCGGACAGACGTATCACGTCTACATCAACCCCGAGCGGGACATGCCGGCGGAAGCGTTTGCGGTACACGGATTGTCGTCCGAATTCCTGGCGACCAAGCCGTTGTTTCACGAGGTCGCCGACGACTTTCTGGCGTTCATCGGCGACGCCCCGCTGGTGATCCACAACGCCTCGTTCGACATCGGCTTCATCAACGCCGAGCTCGACCGCATCAAGCGCGCCGCGATCCCGCGCGAGCGCCTGGTCGATACGCTGCTGCTGGCGCGTCGCAAGCATCCCGGCGTGTCCAACCGGCTCGACGATCTCTGCTCGCGCTATTCGATCGACAATTCACACCGTACCAAGCACGGCGCGCTGCTGGACGCCGAGCTGCTCGCCGAGGTCTATGTCGATCTGGTCGGAGCGCGGCAGTCGCAGCTGCTGCTGGCCTCGGACGCCGAGGAGATCAGGGTCAATAGCGCCGGCGACGCGCCGCGGCGGCAACGCCCGGTGCCGCTCGCGCCGCGGATTTCCGAAGCCGAGCGCGAGGCTCATCGGGCCTTCATCGCAACGCTCGGCGACAAGGCGATCTGGAACGAGTACCTGCCCGCTCCAGTCGCGCTGGCGGCGGCTCAGGCCTGACCGGCCTGTCCGCCCTGAGCGGCCATTTGCCGCTCCATGTTCTGGCGGTAGAGACCGACGAAGTCGACCGGATCCAGCATCAGCGGCGGGAACCCGCCATCGCGCACCGCCGTCGCAATAATCTCGCGTGCGAACGGGAACAACAGGCGCGGGCACTCGATCATGACCAGCGGGTGCAGGTTCTCCTTGGGCACGTTGACGATCCGGAACACGCCGGCATAGGCGAGCTCGAACGAGAACATCACTTTACCGGCGGTCTCGGCCTTGCCCTCGACCGACAACGTCACCTCGAATTCCTGTTCACTGAGATTGTTGGCGTTGACGTTGATCTGGATGTTGATCTGCGGCGGCTGGCTCTGTGGCTGCAGCGAGCTCGGCGCGTTGGGATTTTCGAACGAGAGGTCCTTGGTGTATTGCGCCAGCACGTTGAGCTGGGGAGCCTGGGCCGCCTCGGGAGGGGTACCGTTACCGTTGGTCATGAAAGTGTCTCCTTACCCGATTGGGGCTGAATTTCGCGGCGGTTGGCTAACATAGGGCCGGCTCGTTCCACAAGGACGAACGGTCCCGGACCGGGAATTCGGGCCGCAATCGCGCCTTTGACGTTCCTCCTGCCTTTTCCGCGAAAATTCGCCTTAAACGATTGAAGATGCGCCATTTCCGGGCAGGATCGGGTTTCCCCTTAAGCATAAAACGCGCTACACTTGGCGCTGTGCCAAAAGGCGCCATTGGCCGGGCCAGATTTCGTGCCTACATCCCACGGACCTGACGTGGACCCAAAATGGTGATGTAGACTTGCCGTTTCCGTAAGGAACGGTCTACTGGCCGGATTGATTTTCCCGGCAACGAGCCCTGCAAAGACCAGAAAGCGAATACGACGTGGACATCTACACCATCATATTCCTGGCGCTGGCCGTCTTCATCTTCTTGCGGCTGCGTAGCGTGCTGGGGCAGCGCACCGGCAACGAGCGGCCGCCGTTCGATCGCACCGCCGCCCGCAACGCGCTCGGAGGCGCCCAGGACAACAACGTCGTGACCATGCCGGGCAAGGTGATCGACCAGGCCCCGCTGGCGCCGACGGCCGAGCCGACCGCGCCGTCCGATCGCTGGAAGGGGCTGACCGAGCCGGGCACGCCGCTGGCGCAGGGTCTCGATGCCATCGTCGAGAAGGATTCCAGCTTCGACCCGCGCCATTTCCTCTCGGGCGCGCGCGGCGCCTACGAGATGATCGTGCTCGCTTTTGCCAATGGCGACCGCCGCGCGCTGCGCGATCTGTTGTCGTCGGACGTCTATGAAAGCTTCGACGCTGCAATCAAGGAACGCGAGAAGAACGAGCAGAAGACCGAGACGCGCTTCGTGTCGATCGACAAGGCCGAGCTCGTCGGCGCCGAGTTGCGCGATCGCAGTGCGCAGCTCACCGTGCGCTTCGTCTCGCAGATGATCTCGGCCACCCGCGACAAGGCCGGCAACATCGTCGACGGCAGCGCCGACACGGTCGCCGATATCACCGATATCTGGACTTTCGCCCGCGACACCTCCTCTCGCGATCCGAACTGGAAGCTGGTTGGCACCGGAAGCGCGAATTAAGATCTTCCTGAAGAACGGCGCGACGGCGCTTTGCGCAGCTGCCGTCGCGCTGTCGTCGTTTTCGCTCGGCGCCGAGGCGGCGCGGCGTCACCATCGCAGCCACCACCACCATCTGCCGCGAACGCCTGCCGCTCCGCCACGAGCCTTGCCCTATCCGCAGCTCACCCTGCCCTTCGAAATTCCCGGCGCGCAATATCTGCCGCTGGCCTGGGCGGACGTGAAGGGGTGGGGCGACGACAATCATCTCGCCGCGTACAAGACCTTCCGCGCCAGCTGCAAGCCGATCAATGCGCAGAACGGCGAAGCCAAGGCCGAGCCCAAAGCTTTGGGCACATCGCTGGGTGAGCCCTGCCGCGTCGCTAAAACGCTCGATCTCGCCGACGACGGCAAAGCGAAGACCTTCTTCGAGGAGAATTTCACGCCGCTGCGGATCTCGCGGCTCGGCGAGCCCGAAGGCTTCGTCACCGGCTATTACGAGCCGGTGCTGGAGGGGGCGCGCACGCAGTCCGATGTCTACAACGTGCCGGTCTATCGCCGTCCCTCGAACTTGTTTGTGCGCGGCTACAAGCAGGATGCGCTCAGCCTGCCCAACAAGGGCCCGGTCTATCGCAAGATCGGCCGCCGCAAGCTGGTGCCCTATTACGACCGCGGCGAGATCGAGGACGGCAAGATCGCCGGCCGGGGGCTCGAGATCGCCTGGCTGAAGGATCCGACCGATCTGTTGTTCGCGCAGATCCAGGGCTCGGCCCGCATCAAGTTCGACGACGGCAGCTCGGTTCGACTCAATTACGACGCCTATAACGGCTATCCCTACACGGCGGTCGGTCGCATCCTGATCGAGCGCGGCATCATCCCGAGAGAGGAGATGTCGATGCAGAAGATCAGGGAGTGGATGGCGCAGAATCCCGACGGCGCCAAGGAGCTGCGCCGCGCGAACCGCGCCTACATCTTCTTCCGCGAGGTCAATCTCTCCGACAAGGAGGAGGCAGTCGGCGCGCAAGGCATTCCCTTGACCGCGGGGCGCTCCATCGCCGTCGACAAATCGCTGCATGTCTACGGCACGCCGTTCTTCATCGAGGGCGAGCTTCCGATCGAGTCAGAACGCGCCAAGACGCCGTTCCGCCGGCTGATGATCGCGCAGGACACCGGCTCTGCCATCATCGGGCCAGCACGGGCCGATCTGTTTTTCGGCGCCGGCGCGGATGCCGGCCGTGTCTCCGGCCGGCTGCGCCACCCCATGCAATTCGTGATGCTGGTGCCGAAGAGCCTCGATCCCGCCCCGCGCGCCGCGAAGCTGCCAATCCCGGACCCAAGGCCCGCCGAGAAGATCGCAAAGCTGTTTCCGCAGACCGATCCGGCAAAGACCGGCACGCCCGTCGCCGCGGCGGCGCAAGGCAAGACCGAAACAGTCGCCGTCGCCGGCCCGGTTCCGCTGCCGGTGCCGCGTCCCGCGATCGAGCCTGCCCCTGAGCCGCGCCGTCCGGCAAAGAATCGTCCTCATCGCCCGCAATGAAACGGCCGTCCCGTCCGCCCGTGCTGGAGCCTCGCCCCTCGCCGCGCCGTCGCGCGCTGAGCGAGGAGGAGCGCGAGCTGTGGGATCTCGTCGCAAAGCATGTCAAGCCGCTGCGGAAGCATCGCGCGGCCAAGGCGCATGCTACCCCGCGCGCCGAATCTTCGCCCGGGTCCCAGGTGACGAGGACTTCGCCACCGTCAAGGCCGGTTGCCGCTGCACCGGCGCCGCGCGCTGCAAAGCCGTCGATTCCGCCGCTAGCGCCGCTCGGCAAGCGCGAGCGAACCAAGCTGTCGCGCGGCCGCAGCGAGATCGAGGCACGGCTCGATCTGCACGGCATGACCCAGATGCGCGCCCATCGCGCGCTGGCCGGCTTCCTGCACCGCGCCCATCAGGACGGCCTCACCTTCGTGCTCGTCATCACCGGCAAGGGACGCAGTGGCGGCGAAAGCGGCGTGCTCCGCCGCCAAGTGCCGGAATGGCTCAGCCTGCCGGAATTCCGCGCCTTCGTAGTCGGCTTCGAGGAAGCCGCGATCGGCCACGGCGGCGAGGGGGCGCTGTATGTGCGGATCAGGCGGGCGAGAGGGTAGCAGTCTCGGCGCATGCGGCTTCCCTTGCCTCTCCCGCTTGCGGGAGAGGCCGACGCGCGAAGCGCGGCGGGTGAGGGCTCTCTCCTCTTGGGGAATCCCTCTGTGGAGACACCCTCTCCCCAACCCTCCCCCGCAAGCGCAGGGCAATCGCATATGACTTGTGGCGGCGGTCTGCGCGCACGCCTCGTCCTTCGAGACGGCGCTGACGCGCCTCCTCAGGATGAGGCTAATCGGCGTCAGTGCCCGTTGAAACTGCCACCGCGCACTCCGACCTCATCCTGAGGAGCCCGCCTCAAGCGGGCGTCTCGAAGGATGGCCGCAGGGAAAATCTCAAATGCGATAGCCCTGCCCGCAAGCGGGTGAGGGAGCTCACCTTCTCTGAGGCTGGGTCTACCTCTAAAACGGTCGGATGATTCCGACGCGTGGGATCAGCGTGAGGATCAGACCGAAAATGTTGGTCTTGCGATCCTCCGCCGGGATCAGCGCTGCTTCCTGCTTGGCCGGCAGCATCTTCACCGCGTGCAGGATCAGGAACATGCAGACCGCCCAGTTCGAGATCCAGCGTGAATAGTCGAACACCATCGCGAACATCACGAGATAGGTGACACTGATGCCGACCAGTGCTGCGATGACGAGCCGCTTGTGCAGATCGCTGGCGAGCGCGCCGATCAGGCTGGCAAAGAAGCGCCACAGCGGCGCGTGCAGCCAGATCAGAGCTGCGAACACGGGCACGCCGAGGATGTTGTGCGGCAGGCGGCCCCAGGTGTCGGCAACCTCCTTCGCCAGCGGCTGGTACCAGATGTAGGCGAATTGCAAGAGGTCGATGCGCGCAGGATCGGCCATCCGGCTTTTGAGATAGGCGACGAAGTCCGTTTCGGGGACCGGCATCGTTCCCAGAAACTGCGCGGCGAAGAACAGCGCGGAGACAATGGCGAGAGCGACCCCGCCGAAGACAACATTGCTGCGGTCACAACCGTAAGCAAGGTAATGCCGGATCACGACGATGGTGATGATCGTCGGCACGTACATCAAGAGATGAATGTGGTGGATCAGCACGAGAACGATCGAGAACAGCGCAGCCATGGCCACGAAGACCAGCGAGCCCGCCGGCATCAGCAGCAGGATGATCGCCAGCGCGCAGCCATAGATGTCGAAATGGCCGAGCGTGTGCATGAAGTTCTTGAGGAAGAACGGCGAGCCCGCGGTGAAGACGAACAGAGGCAGCGTTTTCGCAGAGAAGCCGAACGTGTTCTGGAAGAGCCTGGCATAGAGGCCCAGCGTTGCAAGCCACGTCGCCCCGCCGAGCGCGAACACTGGCCATACCGGCACCTTGTCGGTGAACAGCGCGACGATTGCCCCGATCAGCGCGCGCTTGATGAAGCCGAAATGATAGTCGACCAGGAGATGGATGTAGGGGACGTAAGGCGGCAGCTGGATCTTGTGAATGAGCACGCCGACGATGACCGCCGCGTTGATCGCGAGCAGGAGCCGCCAGGGATTTTGCAGGATGCGTACGGTCACGCCGCATCAATAGCGTGACCGCTCCGAATCACAAAATGAAGCGGCTCAGATCCGCATTCTTGGCGAGGTCGCCGATGTGCTTTTGCACGTAATCCGCATCGAGCCGGACCGTCTCGCCGTTGCGGTCGGGGGCGGTGAAGGAGATCTCGTCCAGCACCCGCTCCATCACGGTCTGCAGCCGCCGGGCGCCGATGTTCTCGACCGTTGAATTGACGGCAACCGCAATGTCGGCCAGCGCATCGATGGCGCTGTCGGTGATGTCGAGCGTCACGCCTTCGGTCTGCATCAGGGCGACATATTGCTTGATCAGCGAGGCCTCGGGCTCGGTCAGGATGCGGCGCATGTCGTCGCGGGTCAGCGCCTGCAATTCGACCCGGATCGGCAGGCGGCCCTGCAATTCCGGCAAGAGGTCGGACGGCTTGGCGACATGGAAGGCGCCGGAGGCGATGAAGAGGATGTGGTCGGTCTTGACCGCGCCGTGCTTGGTCGAGACCGTGGTGCCTTCGATCAGCGGCAGGAGATCGCGCTGCACGCCCTCGCGCGAGACGTCGCCGCCGACGCGGCCGTCGCGGGCGCAGATCTTGTCGATCTCGTCGAGGAACACGATGCCGTTGTTCTCGACCGCGCTGATCGCCTCCAGCGTCAGCTGCTCGGTGTCCAAGAGCTTGTCGGATTCCTCGTTGACGAGGATCTCGTGCGAGCTCTCTACCGTCAGCCGGCGCGTCTTGCTGCGGCCGCCGAGCTTGCCGAAGATGTCGCCGAGCGAGATCGCGCCCATCTGAGCGCCCGGCATGCCCGGGATCTCGAACATCGGCATGCCGCCGCCCGACGACTGCGTCTCGATCTCGATTTCCTTGTCGTTCAGTTCGCCGGCGCGCAGTTTCTTGCGGAAGGATTCCCGTGTCGCCGAGCTCGCATTGGCGCCGACCAGCGCATCCAGCACGCGCTCCTCGGCGGCAAGCTGGGCGCGCGCCTGCACGTCCTTGCGCTTTCGCTCGCGCACCTGCGCGATTGCGACCTCGACGAGATCGCGGATGATCTGCTCGACGTCGCGGCCGACATAGCCGACCTCGGTGAACTTGGTCGCTTCGACCTTCAGGAACGGCGCATTCGCGAGCTTGGCGAGCCGCCGCGCGATCTCGGTCTTGCCGACGCCGGTGGGGCCGATCATCAGGATGTTCTTCGGCAGCACCTCCTCGCGCAAGGAGCCGGTGAGCTGCTGCCGGCGCCAGCGGTTGCGCAGCGCGATCGATACGGCGCGCTTGGCGTCGCCCTGGCCGACGATGAAACGGTCGAGTTCGGAAACGATTTCGCGGGGGGAGAAGTCTGTCATGTCTGATTAGCTAGGGCGGGAGACGGCCAAGGACAAGCCGCATTTTGGGTCAGATGATCGGCGGGCCGGATTGCCATTGCTTCACGGCCTCGATCGGATGGATCAGCATCAGGATATTGAGCGTCAGATTGTCGCGAATGTGGAGCGCCAGCACGATCTCGAAGGCCAGCCCCAGCAGCACGGTCGTGGTGACAGGCAGCGCGCGTGCGGCCAGGAACCCCAAGATCATGGCCAGATTGTCCGAGACCGAATTGAGGATGCTGTCGCCGTAATAATCCAGCGAGATCGTGCCGGCGCGGTAGCGCTCGATGATGAAGGGCGAGTTCTCGACGATCTCCCAGGCGCCTTCGATCAGGATGGCGATGATCAGCCGTGCGGGCCAGGAGAGAGACAGCAAGGGAAACCGCGCGAACAGCAGCCAGGTCAGGCCGTAGAACAGGAAGCCGTGCAGGACGTGTGAGAACGTGTACCAGTCTGCAATCTGCTGAGAATTCTCCGAGCTGTTCACCACGCCGTGCCACAGCTTGATGGTGCCGCAGGCGCAGATCGGCACCCGCCCCATCGCCAGCAGGATCGCGGCCTGCAGCGCCAGCAGCAACAGCGCGATGCCGGCCCAGGCGAGCGGCGGGAATGTGGTCTTGGCGGCGGGGCTTGCGGCGAGCGTCATGGGTCTCGGATCATCAGGAGTGCGGGACCATCGGGCGTGACGATCTCGTGCTGCGGCACGAAGCCAGCTTTCTCATAGGCACGAATCGCGCGCGCATTGGAAGGACTCGGGTCTATCACGATGCGCGGCACACCGCGCGCGAAGAGCTGGTCGATGAAGGCGCGGATGAAAGCGGAGCCGTGGCCGCATCCGAGCATGTCGGCCTCGCCGATGAACTGATCGAGGCCGCGAGTGCCCACGGGCTGCGGGCCGAAGCTGATATGCCAATCGCCGAGCCGGTAGCACTGCAGGTAGGCGAAAGGCCGGCCGTCAAGGCTGACGATGAACTGCGCCAGGTCAGGATGATCGAGGTCGCCGCCGACGAATTCAAGCGTCTCCGGATCATGCCACCATTCGGCAACATGCGGTGCGGCGAGCCAGCGCCGGATCAGCGGCATGTCGGCCGCGGTCATGGGACGGAAGGCGTAGCTTTGCGTCATCTAGCGTCCACAGCGGTGCTGCTCTCCCTCTCCCGCTTGCGGGAGAGGGTTGGGGAGAGGGTGTTTCCGCAATGGGACAATCCCCCAGAGGGAAGAGCCCCCACCCGGCGCTTCGCGCCGACCTCCCCCGCAAGCGGGAGAGGTTGCACCGACCGTGCGGAGAGGCACTCGGACAAATGACCCCTCCGCCCTACCCCGTAGCCAGGCTCTCGATCGTCAGATTCCGGTTGGTGTAGACGCAGATGTCCGCGGCGATGTCCAGGGAGCGGCGGACGATGGTCTCGGCGTCCTTGTCGGTGTCGAGCAGGGCCCGGGCCGCCGCCAGCGCGTAATTGCCGCCGGAGCCGATCGCCATCACGCCGGCCTCGGGTTCGAGCACGTCGCCGGTGCCTGTCAGCACGAGGGAGACGTCCCTGTCAGCCACGATCATCATGGCCTCCAGCCGCCGAAGATAGCGGTCGGTGCGCCAGTCCTTGGCGAGCTCCACCGCCGCCCGGGTCAGCTGCCCCGGATATTGCTCGAGCTTGGATTCGAGCCGCTCGAACAGCGTGAAGGCGTCAGCCGTGGCGCCGGCAAAGCCGCCGATGACGTCGCCCTTGCCGAGCTTGCGGACCTTCTTGGCATTGGACTTGATCACGGTCTGGCCGATCGAGACCTGGCCGTCGCCGCCGACCACCACCTTGCCGCCCTTGCGGACCGTTAGAATCGTGGTGCCGTGCCAGCCCGGCGAGCTGTTCTGGGAGTCCTGCATGAATACCTCACTGTCCGGCCTGATTTAGGCGGTCGGGACGAAGGGCACAACGGGCCGTTCCGGGCCGAATTTCGCTCACCATAGGCAGAAGTAGAGGTCCGGCCGGCCGTTCCCGCAGTAGCGAAGGTGTCATTTGGCTGTTAAGAGACTGGCGTTTTCGGCTCCCTAGCTAGAATGAAAGCCAGCTTTCAATGCGCACCGCGACGATCAAGCGCAAGACCAAGGAAACCGACATCGAGGTCTCCGTGAACCTCGATGGCACCGGCGTGGCCAATATCGCGACCGGCATCGGCTTTTTCGACCATATGCTCGATCTCCTCGCCCGCCATTCCCGCATCGACCTCACGGTCAAGGCGGTGGGCGATCTGCACATTGATTATCACCATACCACCGAGGACACCGGCATCGCGCTTGGCCAGGCGGTCAAGCAGGCGCTCGGCAACATGGCTGGTATCACCCGCTACGCCGGCGTGCACATGCCCATGGACGAGACGCTGACGCGCGTGGTGATCGACATCTCAGGCCGCCCGTTCCTGGTGTTCAAGGCCGACTTCCCCCGGCACAAGATCGGCGAGTTCGACACCGAGCTGGTGCGCGAGTGGTTCCAGGCTTTTGCCATCAACGCCGGCGTGACTCTCCACGTCGAGACCCTATATGGCGATAACAGCCATCATATCGCCGAGTCCTGCTTCAAGGGTCTGGCGCGGGCACTGCGCGCGGCCGTGGCGATCGATCCGAAGGCGGCGGGCGAGATCCCCTCCACCAAGGGCTCGCTCGGCGGCTGACATCTTCCGTCTTGCGGCGAACGCTGCTGGCGGCATCACTGATTTTCGAGAACGGGGCATCACCCATGCCTGTCTACACAGTTCACGCTCCCTCACCCGCAGGAGCCGATCCGCGCGCGTCCGACAAGTTCGTGTTCGTGCGCGACGGCTTCCATTTCTGGGCGATGATCTTCGGTCCGTTCTGGCTGCTGTGGAATCGGCTGTGGCTGGCGCTGATCGGCTATCTGATCTTCCTGGTTGCGTTCAACGCGGGGCTGTCGAGTCTCGGCGTCGGGCGCTCCTCTATCTTTTTCGCCGATTGCATCGTCGCGCTGCTGATGGGCCTCGAAGCCTCGAGCCTGCGCCGCTGGACCTTGTCGCGCGGCAAGTGGCGGCAGCTCGACATCGTCGTCGCCGACGACAGCGATACTGCGGAGCGCCGCTTCTTCGAGCGCTGGAGCCAGAAGCAGAACGGTAGCGCTGGCGATCAACGGGCCGTCGACCGCGGCGGCCCGCCGCCGACCCGGAATGTGCCGGGTCAGCCATTCTCGAACCCGCCGCCGATTCCGGCCGGCGGCATCATTGGGTTGTTTCCAGAACCGGGAGGATCAAGGTGAGCGTCGCCATCATCGATTACGGTTCCGGCAATCTGCATTCCGCCGCGAAAGCCTTCGAGCGCGCCGCGCGCAGCCTGGAGAGCCCGCAAAAGGTCTTTGTTACCAGCGATCCGGACCAGGCTTACGAGGCCGATCGCCTGGTGCTGCCCGGCGTCGGCGCCTTTGCCGATTGCCGGCGCGGGCTCGATGCCGTCAACGGCATGGTCGAGGCCATCACCGAAGCGGTGCGCGTCAAGGCGCGGCCGTTCTTCGGCATCTGCGTCGGCATGCAGCTGATGGCGAGCCGCGGCAAGGAACACGTCGTCACCGAGGGCTTGAACTGGATCGGCGGCGACGTCGAGAAGATCACGCCGCGCGATGAAAGCCTGAAGATCCCGCACATGGGCTGGAATACGCTGGACCTGCTGCAGGAGCATCCGGTGCTGAACAAGCTGCCGCTCGGTCCCAAGGGCCAGCACGCTTATTTCGTGCACTCCTACCATCTCAACGCCGCCAGCGAGGCGGACGTGCTTGCGCGCGCCGATTACGGGGGGCCCGTCACGGCGATCGTCGGCAAGGACACCGCCATCGGCACGCAATTCCACCCCGAGAAGAGCCAGCGCTTCGGGCTGGCCCTGATCTCGAACTTCTTGCGATGGAAACCGTGATTCTCTTTCCCGCGATCGACCTCAAGAACGGCCAGTGCGTGCGCCTCGAGCAAGGCGACATGGCGCGCGCGACCGTGTTCAATCTCAATCCGGCCGCACAGGCGCAGAGCTTTGCCGAGCAGGGGTTTGAGTTTCTTCACGTCGTCGACCTCGATGGTGCCTTCGCCGGCAAGCCGGTGAATGCTGACGCCGTCGAGGCGATGCTGAAGACGATCGAGATCCCGGTCCAGCTCGGCGGCGGCATTCGGGATCTCGCGACCGTCGAAGCCTGGCTCGACAAGGGCATCACCCGCGTCATCATCGGCACCGCCGCGGTGCGCGATCCCGAGCTGGTGAAGTCCGCCGCGAAGACATTCCCCGGCCGCGTCGCGGTCGGGCTCGACGCGCGCGACGGCAAGGTCGCGGTCGAGGGCTGGGCCGAGACGTCGCAGGTCACGGTGCTCGAGATCGCCAAGCGCTTCGAGGATGCCGGCGTTGCCGCCATCATCTTCACTGACATCGCGCGCGACGGCTTGCTCAAGGGCTTGAACTTAGAGGCGACCATCGCGCTGGCCGATGCCATTTCGATTCCCGTGATCGCCTCCGGCGGCCTCGCCTCGATCGAGGACGTGAAAGCCATGCTGACGCCGCGCGCGAAGAAGCTCGCCGGCGCGATTGCCGGGCGCGCGCTCTATGACGGCCGGCTCGATCCCGCCGCCGCCCTCACCTTGATCCGCGACGCGCGCAGGAGCTGACCCATGTTCAAGGTGCGCGTGATCCCCTGCCTCGATGTCAAGGACGGCCGCGTCGTCAAGGGCGTCAACTTCGTCGATCTCAGGGATGCCGGCGATCCCGTCGAGGCCGCCATCGCCTATGACGCCGCCGGCGCCGACGAGCTCACCTTCCTCGACATCACCGCGACCCACGAGAACCGCGGCATCATGCTGGACGTGGTCCGGCGCACGGCGGAAGCCTGCTTCATGCCTGTCACCGTCGGCGGCGGCGTGCGCGAGGTCAACGACATCAAGACGCTGCTGCGCGCCGGCGCCGACAAGGTCTCGATTAACAGCGCCGCGGTGTCGCGGCGCGAATTCGTCAAGGAAGCCGCTGAAAAATTCGGCGAGCAGTGCGTGGTGGTCGCGATCGATGCCAAGCGCGTCAAGCGTCCGGGCGGCGACCGCTGGGAGATCTTTACCCATGGCGGGCGCAACTCGACCGGCATCGACGCGATCGAATACGCGCAGGAGGTGGTTTCGCTCGGCGCCGGTGAAATCCTGCTCACCTCGATGGACCGCGACGGCACAAGGCAGGGATTCGATATTCCGCTGACCCGCGCGATCGCCGACAGCGTTCCCGTCCCCGTGATCGCCTCGGGCGGCGTCGGCAATCTCGACCATCTCGTCGACGGTATCCGCGACGGGCACGCCACCGCGGTGCTCGCGGCTTCGATCTTCCATTTCGGGGAATTCACCATTCGTGAGGCCAAGGAGCACATGGCGCGGCGTGGGCTGCCGATGCGCCTGGATGCCTGACGACTCCGGTTCGTAACGATGCTAACATTGGCGGACGGGGATGGCCGCCGTGGCCAAATCTGTTGCCAAGCTTGCTTTCAAGCGTGTTTCCGAGTGAGTCCGATGCCGCGTTTCACGATCCATGATCTGGCCGAAACCATCGACGTCCGCGCAGCGTCCGGCGGCGAAGCATCCTATACCCGCAAGCTGCTCGACAAAGGCCCCGAGCATTGCGCCAAGAAGTTCGGCGAGGAAGCAGTCGAAACCGTAATCGCTGCAGTCGAAAACGATCGCGCGCATCTGATCGCTGAAAGTGCCGACCTGCTCTATCATTTCCTTGTGCTGCTGAAGGCGCGCGGCATAAAGCTGGAAGAGGTCGAGGCCGCGCTGGACAAGCGGACCTCGATGTCGGGGCTGGAAGAGAAGGCGTCGCGCAAGGGCGGCTAGGCAAGGGCGAATAGATCGCAACGGAAAGGCGGCGTCATGGATATCCGCGCACCCGAGCAGCAGTACAATCCCTACCGCGTTTATACGCGTGAGGAATGGGCGCGACTGCGCGACGATACGCCGATGACGCTCGAGCCGGGCGAGTTCGACCGGCTGCGTTCGCTGCACGATCGCCTCGACCTGCAGGAGGTCGAAGACATTTATCTGCCGCTGTCGCGCCTGTTGTCGATCTACGTCGATGCCATGCAGCGGCTGTATTACGCCGAGCGCCAGTTCCTCAACATCAGGGACCGCAAGGTGCCCTACATCATCGGCGTCGCCGGCTCGGTGGCGGTCGGGAAATCCACCACGGCACGCGTGCTCCAGGCCCTCTTGGCGCGCTGGTCGCCGCGGCCGAAAGTCGAGCTGATCACCACGGACGGATTTCTCTATCCCAATGCGGTGCTCGAGCGGCACGGCATCATGCAGAAGAAGGGTTTTCCGGAGAGCTACGATCTGCCGATGCTGCTCAACTTCCTCTCCGACATCAAGGCCGGCCGCCGCCACGTCCGTGCGCCGGTCTATTCGCATCTGACCTACGACATCGTGCCGAACCAATGGGCCGAGATCGACCAGCCCGACATCCTGATCGTCGAAGGCGTCAACGTGCTGCAGACCGGCAAGCTGCCGCGCGACGGCAAGGCGGTGCCGGTGGTTTCCGACTTCTTCGATTTCTCGGTCTATATCGACGCCGACGAGGCGGCGCTGCGGCAATGGTACATCAAGCGCTTCCTGGCGCTGCGCGACACCGCATTCACCAATCCAAAATCCTACTTCAACCGCTATGCTCTGTTGTCGGACGAGGAAGCCACCGCGACCGCGATCGCGATCTGGGAGCGTACCAACCTCGCCAATCTCGAGGACAACATCCTGCCGACCCGGCCCCGTGCGACGCTGATCCTCAAGAAGGGCGCCGACCACACGGTGGAGAGCGTGGCGCTCAGGCGGCTGTAATCGCCTTGGTGCCCGGGCCCTGCCCATTCGCGCAGAGTATCTTTTGATGCAGACCAACGATGGGTATTCCGCTATTCCTTGGAAAACGGCGGGGGCACACCATGGTTGATCGTCTCAGGAGCGCTGCGGAGCAGCTGGAAGCTCCGGTCTGCCCGGACTGCCATGTCGAGATGAAGTGGTTCCGCTCGGAATTGCTCACGGACGAGCCGACCCCGGTCATCGCGCATCTCTTCGTGTGCCCCCATTGCAAGCGCGCCGCGCAGGCAAATACCGTCTTCCGGGGAGGCCAGACGACGCCGGACAAGCTGTCTGCACCGCGCTTTATTGTCTCTGCTGCATGAGATTGCGCAGAGGCCGGATCGCCCGCTCCAGGCTCGGCATGACGATCATTTCGGGGCCCCCTGTTTCGACTTCGAGACGACGAAGATGTGCCACGTCGTCAGAAACATTGCAGCGACGAGCGGGCCGATCACGAACCCGTTCGCTCCGAACGTCGCAAGGCCGCCCAGCGTGGCGAGCAGCACGATATAGCTCGGCATCTGGATCGACTGGCCGACCAGGATCGGGCGGAGAAAATTGTCCGCAAGGCCGATCACGAAGGTGCCGAAAGCGAGCAGGATGAGTCCCTTCGTGACCGAACCTGCCACAAGCAGGTAAAGCGCAACCGGAACCCAGACCAGCGCGGAGCCGAGCACCGGCAGCAGCGAGAGCAGCGCCATCAGCGCGCCCGCCAGCAGCGGCGCGGTGAGGCCGAGCAGCCAGAAGATGAGCCCGCCGAGTGCTCCCTGTATCAACGCGACGAGAACGATCCCCTTGATCGTTCCACGAACCGCCAGGGTGAAGACATCGAGAATTTCCGCGGTATGGTTCGGGCTCAGCGGGAGCGCCTCGCGAATGCGGGCATTGAGCTCGTCACCGTCGCGCAGCAGGAAGAACAGCAGGTACAGCATCACGAGCAGGCTTGCGACGAACTCCAGCGTCACCTGACCGATGTTGATCGCATGCCCGGCCAGCTGTTGTCCGGCAGGGACGACCAGACCCGACAGGCGTTCCCTCAGGGCCGAAAAATCGATGCCGGCCAGGCGGTCTCCGAGCGACACAGCCCAGGCGGGCAGCGCGGATTTCAGCTGCTGCAGGGGATGAGAGAGGCTGATCTCCCCGCTCTGAACGCGCTGATACAGCTCCCCGCCCTGGTCGATCAGCGACGCGATGATGACCGCCACGGGGATCAGGACCATGACGACCACCACGATGACGGTGACGAGGGCGGCAAGGTTGTGCTTTTCGGGCACGGATCTCAGCACCCGCCGATAGAACGGGGCGAAGATGATGGCCAGCAGCGTGGCCCACAACACGGCACCGGAGAACGGCCAAAGCACCCAGACGAACGCGACGGAGATCGCGCCAAGCAGGATGAGGAATGAACGGTTCTCCGATGTTCTCACGTGTTCGCCAGCTCTTCGCTCGTTCGCCAGATGATGTCCGTAGCACAACATCGTGGCGGAGCGGCAGGTCCTTACCTGCCCGCTTTCGCGATCCAATCCGCAAGCGTGATGCGCCCTGCGAAGGTGGCGGGACCCGAGCTGCCGGCCTTGTAGACGAAGGCCTCGCCTTCCCCGACGTTGCCGGCGTCCTTGCCGAAGGCATCGGCGATGTTGGTCTTGTGGGTGACCAGGACGGTGTTGGTGCCGGACTGCGGCGGCGCATCGACGAGCTGACGCACGGCCTGCCCGGCCCTGGCATTGGCGCCGGTCGGGTTTGCCATTCCCGATGCGCTGGCGTTGCTGCTGTCGGTCAGAGCATCGACCGGCTTGACCTCACGGCCGGAGATCAGCTTGCCGGCCTCGACCGCGCGGTTCAGCCGGCTGGTGTAGACGTCGCCGATGGGGATCGCGAGGTCCTTGATCGCCGTCCCGATCTGGCGCGCCGCGTCCCTGCCCTTCTCGCTGAGCTGACGCTGGGCACTCATGTCGTCGAACTTGAAGGGATAGACATCCTTCTGGCTGTCGTCAGTCGCGGTGTGTCGGAAGATCAGGACGTAGCCGCCCTGCTTGAGCGACGAGATGAGGTCCGGTGTGTCGGCGGCTGCGTGGCGGGAGATTCCAGCCAGGAGAACAATCAGGGCGAGGCGGCAAAGCACGTTCATGCGCAAATCCTTTGGTTGCAAAATGCCCCCGGCGGGATCGTGACGCGCAACGCGCTCGATTTCAATTGCGATCGTCAGACGAGATCAGGTTCCCGTGAGATCCAGAACCGTCTGGTGCCGGGACGCAGCAAGGCCCGCCAGCGCCTCCTCGAGCTTCTCACGGTCGACCGGCTTGATCAGAAATCCGTTCATGCCTGCCTCGAAGCAGGCATAACGATCCTCCACCAGCGTGTTGGCGGTGAGCGCCAGGATCGGCGTCTGGGAATCGCCCAGCGCGGCCTCGTGCGCGCGGATGCGCTTTGTCGCCTCGATGCCGTCGAGCTGCGGCATCTGGATGTCCATCAGCACGAGATCGTAGGGCGTGCCGGCCGATGAGGCGGCGAGCCAGGATTCCAGCGCGGCCTCGCCTTGGACGGCAATGACGACGCGGTGGCCGAGCTTGGTCAGCAGCGAGCGCATCAGCAAGGCGTTGATCTCGTTGTCCTCGGCAACGAGGATCGACAGGCCTTTCACCGGCGCGGGGCCGGCGGAGGCCGGCGGCGGCTCCGGCGCGAGATCGGGCGAGGCGACCTCCGGCGTCAAAGCGAGGCGTGCGGCAAGCGAGGCCGCGCGCAGCGGCTTCACCAGAAAGCCGGTGAAGGCCGCCGACAGCTTCTCGTGCCGCGAGCTCGACGTCAGCAGCACGAGGCGCTGCAAGGCATGCGCGCGGGCGGCCTCACCGAGCTGATCGGCCGCGGCGGGGCCGATCGCCCGATCGATCAGCACCGCGTGCCAGGAGCGTTCCGGCAGCAATGCTTCGGCGACCGCCGCATCTGCAACCAGGCAGGTCTGGCTGCCCCAGCGTTCGAGCCGCCGCGCGATGAGCGAGGCTTCGATGCCGTTGGCGACGAGGAGCATCGACTTGCCGGTGAGGTCGGGACTCGGAAAGGCGGTCTGCCCGGCGCCGCCTTGCGACGGCGTAAGCGGCACCGCGACCTCGAAGGTCGAGCCCCTGCCCGGCTCGCTCGTGAGCGTGATCCGGCCGCCCATGCGCTTGACGATGCGCTCGCTGATGGCGAGGCCAAGTCCGGTGCCGCCATAGGTGCGGGCGACGCGCTCGTCGGCCTGCTCGAATTCGCGGAAGATGCGCTGCTGGGCTTCGGCTGCGATGCCGATGCCGGTGTCGCGAACCAGGAAGCTGATCTCGTTCGGCCAGATGCCGGGCTCGACGATCAGTGCCACGCCGCCGCTGCTCGTGAACTTGATGGCGTTGCCGGCGAGGTTGAGCAGCACCTGGCGCAGCCGCGCGGCGTCGCCGACCACTTCGAGCGGCAGGCGCTCGTCGACATAGGCGGCGATCTCGAGCGACTTCGCCTGCGCGCGCGGCGCGAGTAGCTCGGTGATCTCTTCGACCAGGGTCGAGAGCGCGAAGGGACGTTGATCGAGGTCGAGCTTGCCGGCCTCGATCTTGGAATAGTCGAGCAGCTCCTCGATTAGCGCCATCAAGGCTTCGCCCGAGGTTTTCACCGCCCTGGCATAGGTCGCCTGCTCCGGCGTCAGATCGGTGTCGAGCAACAGGCCGCCCATACCGATGATGCCGTTCAGGGGGGTGCGGATCTCGTGCGAGGCCATCGCCAGGAAGCGCGACTTGGCGCGGTTGGCGGCGTCGGCCTGGTCGCGCGCGTCGGACAATGCGCGCTCGGTCTCGGTGCGGTCGGTGACGTCGCGTCCGACGCTCTGCAACTCGGCGGGCTGGCCGGCATCGAGGCGGACATAGCCCTCGCGCCAGGCGATCCAGCGCGCGCCGAGCGGGGTTGCGATCTTCTGGTCGTGGATGCGCGTGCCGCTGCTCTCGCGGGCACTGTCGCCCTGCTCCAGCACGTCGAAATCGAATCGCGTGCCGACCAGCGCGCTGCGCGCCTGTCCCGCGAGCGCGCAATAGGCCTCGTTGGCAAAGGTGATGCGGCCGTCGGTAGCGCGCAGCACGATGAGGTCGCCCTGCTGCTCGAACAGGCTGCGGGCGCGCTCTTCCGCTTCCTTCAGCTCCCAATTGCGGTCGATCAAGGCTTCGTTGTGGGAGGCGAGCGTCCGCAGCCGCTTATTGACGAAGCGCAGACGCATGCTCAGCGTCGCAAGGCCGAGGCAGGCGAGCGCGAACAGGAAGCTGGCGCCGATCGCAAAGGTGTGGGGATCGTAGCCGGAATTGTCGGACCGGCTGCCGGAGACGAAACCATAGGCGCCGCCGAACGTCGCCGAGAAGATCATGAAGGAGCGGATCGCGAAAGCGAGCCTCGGATGCCGTCGCCTGAAACGACGCATGCGCACCTTGATCCGGAACGTCCGACCCATCGCAACCGACCCTTGCCTGAAACCCCGCCGCCGCGTGCGACGATGGCCCGCCGACCTTGCGAACAAATTGCGGCGGTGGCGCCGCCTCCGAACAGGGTTGACGAGACGTTAACGGGTCAGAGCATGATCCGGACCCGAAGGGCCGCGTTAGCGAAAAGTTTGCAGCGGTTTTCCGATCAGATCATGCTCAAACACAAAGCTCTAAAGCGATGCCGCCTGGAAGCGGCCATGGCCGCCGCGGGCGCCGACGATCAGCGCCGCCGCCTCGCGCGGCGAGAACGTCTTTGAGCGCACGTAGATGCGGTAATCCGCCGGTCCTTCGCTGGAGAGATAGACCACCTGGCCGCCGTCGACCGGCTGCGCGGCGATCGAGACGAGACGCGTCGAAGGGCTGGCCTGGCAGGTGTCAGGCTCGGAGCCGAGGCCGTCGTCGACCACGGCAAAATCCGCGGCGTCGGCATCCTCGGTGATCTGAACCCGCACCGTTGCCCGCGCGGGATCGTCGGTGAAGGCGACATGCACACCGGCGGTCCAGAACAGCGAGGTGAGCTCGACCGATGTGTCGCCCAACGCGATGCAGGGATGCGACACCGATCCGATCTCGGCGCGGGCGAACACCGCAGCCGCCAACAGGGGAACAGCCGAGGCCAGGAACTTGAAACGCAACATGACGCTCTACTCGCTAGGCCCCGGGAACTCACAACCGAAACGCGTCGGGCCTTATGGTTTGCAGAGCGTAAAGGAAAGTCGTTACCGCCGGGTTGATGCGCGGAATGATCAAGCCAGCTGGCGCACATCCTCCGCGAGTGCGCGGTACGACAGCGCTTCGGCGAGGTGCAGCCGGCCGATCTTGTCGGCATGGTCGAGGTCGGCCAGCGTTCGCGCCACCCGCAGCACGCGGTGATAGCCGCGCGCCGACAGGCGCATGGTCTCCGCGGCGTCGCGCAGCAGCTTGGCGCCTTGCGCATCCGGCTTTGCGATCTCCTCCAGCACGGAGGCGGGGGCTTCAGCATTGGTGCGGACATGGGGCAGGCCTGCATCCGCATAGCGCGCCAGCTGGATGTCGCGCGCCGCCGCCACGCGGGCGGCGACCTCGGCCGATCCTTCCGACGGCGGCGGCAGGATCAGGTCGGCGGCCGTCACCGCCGGCACCTCGATGCGCAGATCGATGCGGTCCATCAGCGGACCGGAGATGCGCGCCTGGTAATCGCCGGTGCAGCGGTCGATGCGGCCGCGCTTGCAGGCATAGCCGGGCTCAAACGCATTGCCGCAGCGGCAGGGATTCATCGCCGCGACCAGCATGAAGCGGGCAGGGTAGGTGACGCGATGATTGGCGCGCGACACCGCGACCTCGCCGTTCTCCAGCGGCTGGCGCAGCGAATCCAGCACGCGCGGATCGAACTCCGGCAATTCGTCGAGGAACAGCACGCCCTGATGTGCCAGCGAGATCTCGCCGGGCTTGGCGCGCGCGCCGCCGCCGGTGAGCGCGGCCATGCTGGCGGAATGGTGCGGCGAGCGGAACGGGCGCCGCGCCGTCAGCGCGCCGCCTTCGATCTCGCCGGCGACCGAGGCGATCATGGAGACCTCGAGCAGCTCGCTCGGTGACAGCGGCGGCAGGATCGAGGGCAGGCGCGCGGCCAGCATCGATTTGCCCGCGCCCGGCGCGCCGATCATGAGCAGGTGGTGCCCGCCGGCGGCCGCGATCTCCAGCGCGCGCTTGGCGCTTTCCTGGCCCTTGATGTCGCGCAGGTCGAGCGTCGATGCGGCGGCCTCATGCACCTTCGGCGTCGGCCGCGACAGCACCTGGGTGCCCTTGAAATGGTTGGCGATCTGGATCAGCGAGTGTGCGGCAATGATCTGGATGTCCGGGCTCGCCCACGCCGCTTCAGAGCCGCAGGACGCCGGGCAGATCAGACCTTCCTCGCGCATATTGGCGCCGATCGCGGCGGGAAGGACGCCGGCCACCGGCGCGATCGAGCCGTCGAGGCCGAGCTCGCCGAGCACGGTGAAGCCGGTCAGCGCATCCGGCGGGATGGCGCCGATCGCGGCCATCAGCCCGAGCGCGATCGGCAGGTCGTAATGGCTGCCCTCCTTCGGGAGGTCCGCCGGAGCCAGATTGACGATGATCCGCCGCGCCGGAAGCGCCAGCCCCGAGGCGATCAGCGCCGAGCGCACCCGCTCGCGCGCCTCCGACACCGCCTTGTCCGGCAGGCCGACGATGGCAAAGGCCGGCAGGCCGGGCGCGACCTGCACCTGCACGTCGACCGCACGGGCCTCGATCCCCTCAAAGGCGACGGTAGAAACCCGCTGAACCATGCCGAACCAGCCTGCCCATTGCTGCAATTAGGGGTAGCAGAGCGCGGCCGTTTCCGCAAGAACAATACGGGAACAATCGCTTGGCGGCCGGTCAAATCCTAACCAATCGTAAACGCAGCCCAGACACTACGTCTCGAATGCCGCCTTCTCTCCTCAGCACATTCCAACGAATGTCCGCTACTCCTAGGGCTGCGGGATGGGCCGTGGTCTAACGGGTGAACAGTTCAAATGCTTGCAAATCGCCGGAGAAGCGAACGTCGGGTGTGCAGCCGCCTCGCCAAGATCCATTTTGGCGCGGGCTCGCTGCCGCGGGATTGCACGATCACGGACATTTCGGATGGCGGCGTGAAAGTGGTGGCGGAATTTCTGGAAGTGCCGCCGCAATTCACCATCATCTTCGCGCCTGATTATTCCCGCCAATGCCGCCTGCGCTGGCGCATCGGCTGCGAATTCGGCGCCGAGTTCGTCGACTGAACCTCAACAGGCGCGCCTCCTTAACGGGACTTTAGCGTTAATGGGTAAGCATCTCTGATCAGTTGCCGAGTGATCAGAGTATGCCCAAGCGTTCGTTCCTCGCCTTATCCCCGGCGGGATATCTGTGTTCCGCCGTCCTGATCCTCGCCCTCGGCGGCTGTCAGACGGCCGGCATCGACGACGTCACCGGTGCGCTCGGCGGCAAGCGGGAGTCCGCCGCCAAGCTTGACGGCAAGTCCGACAGCAAGGCCGACCCCACGCCGGAGATGGACGCACTTCGCGAGCGTTATCGCGCCAAGCCGAGCGATCCCGCCATTGCTCTCGAATACGGCAAGGCGCTGCGTGGCAGCGGCCAGCGCGCGCAGGCGGTCGCAGTGCTGGAGCAGGCCGTGCTCGCCCGTCCCGGCAACAAGGCGCTGCTCGCCGGCTACGGCCGCGCCCTCGCCGACAACGGCAATTTCCAGCAGGCCTTCGACGTCCTCGGCCGGGCGCATTCGCCCGAGGATCCCGATTGGCGCATCCTGTCGGCGCAAGGGGCTGTGCTCGATCAGCTCGGCCGCAACGAGGAAGCCCAGCAATATTACGCCGCGGCGTTGAAGATCGTGCCGAACGAGCCGACCGTGCTGTCCAATCTCGGCCTGTCCTACATGCTGCAAAATAATCTCTCGAAGGCCGAACAGGTGCTCGGCCGCGCCCATCAGCGCAATCAGAACGATGCGCGGGTCCGCGCCAATCTGGCGCTCGTGCTGGGATTGCAGGGTCGCGAGGCCGAGGCCGAAATCCTCGTCAAGGCAGATCTGCCGCCGGACCAGGGCGCGGCCAAGGTCGCGGCGCTGAAGCAGCTGCTGGCGAAAAAGCAGCAGCGGGCGGACAGGTAGTCCGCCCTAGAGCATGATCCGGACCCGAAGGGCCGCGTCAGCGCAAAGTGTGAAGCGGTTTTCCCTCGCGACAAACGCGGAAGGCGTTTGCGCGGAGATCATGCTCAAATAAGCCGCGCCTACGACGCCTTGCGATGCGGGGCCGAGCTGCGCCCCGACTTGCCCTTCAGCTTCTTCAAAAGCGGCTCGAGCAGCGAGCGCTTCGGCTTCTTCACCTCGCCGCGGCCGGCGAGGCGGTTCGCCATATTCTGGAACAGAACGGTGGTGCGGTGGGTCCTGGAGACCTCCGCGATCATCTGGCCGTTATTGGCCGCGGTCGAGAACAGTTTCGAATCGAACGGGATCACCGCGATCGGCTGGCTCTCCATGGTCTTGGCGAAGGCCTTGACCTCGATCTCCGCACGCTTGTGCATGCCGACCTGGTTGAGGCAGTACAGCGGCGGCCGGTCGTTCGGTCGCGCCGCCTTCAGCACGCTCAGCATGTTCTTGGTGTTGCGCAAGTTAGCGAGATCGGGCTCGGCCACGATCACGATGTCGTCGGCATTCACCAGCGCGCGCCGGGTCCAGCCGGACCATTGATGGGGCACGTCGAGCACGATGCAGGGCGTCGTCATGCGCAGCGTGTCGAACACGGCATCGAAGGCTTCGGCACCGAAATCGTAGACGCGGTCGAGCGTGGCGGGCGCCGCCAGGAGGCTGAGGCGATCGGTGCATTTGGCGAGCAGGCGCTCCATCAGCGCCGTGTCCGGCCGGTCCTGCGACAGCACCGCGTTGGCGATGCCCTGCACCGGATCCTGGTTGTAGTCGAGGCCCGCGGTGCCGAAGGCGAGGTCGAGATCGATCACGACGGAATCGAGCGAGAGATCGCGGGCGATGGTCCAGGCCAAATTATGCGCGACGGTGGACGCGCCGACGCCGCCCTTGGCGCCGACCACGGCGATGACGCGGCCGGTGATGATGGCTTCCGAGGCCGAGAACAGGCTGCAGATCGAGCGGACCACGTCGATGGTTTCGACCGGGCCGACCACGTAGTCGTTGACGCCGCGGCGCACCAGCTCGCGATAGGGCGCGGTGTCGCTGGGGCTGCCGATCACGACCACGCGTGTGCCGGGATCGCAGACGCCGGCGAGGTCGTCCAGTCCTTCGAGGATGTCGCGCGTGCCGTCGGACTCGATGACGATCACGTTCGGCGTCGGCATCGATTCATAGGCTTCGATCGCCGCGGCGAGGCCGCCGTCCTTGGCGCTGAGATGGGCCTTGGCGAGCCGGCGATCCTGGCCAGCCGCCGTCACCGCCTTGAGCGTCTGCTCGGTCTCGCAGAAGGCTTGCACCGAAATGCGAGGAACCGGCGCGATGTGTTCCTCGGGGTGCTGCGGATCGTCCGCGTCTTCGTCGTGGATGCCTGTCATTTGGCGGTATCGCTGAGTTTGGCCTTGTCGGATTCGGGATAGGTGGTCGTCGTCGTCGTGCCCTTGCGATAGCGATCGAACGCGATGTCGCGCCGTGCGGTATAGGCGGGCGTCTCGGCGCGCGGTTGCTCGAGGTCAGCCGGGTTGTCGATCATCGCGGCGAGATTGCGCTGGCTGGCGCAGCCCAGATTGAAATAGGGGCGGTTCTCGGTGTAGCCGGGGTTGAGGATGTTGGGGCCGACATCTTCGGGCCACAGCCCGCAGGGGCCGGCGACGGCGGTGATCTTGGAATAGCTCAGGCGGATGGTGGGCAGCAGCCCCGGATCCTCAGGGCGATAGGGCCGCTGGGCGATGGCGCGCGACGGCACGCCGCCGGACGTGAGCACCGAGCGGATCTCCTGATAGGTTGCGGCAGCCGCGCGCGAATTGGCGGTGTCGACCGGCACATCGACGACGACCGAGCCGGTGCCTTCGCGCATCCAGTCCCGCGCGATGCCCGCGACGTCCGAATGCTGCGCAGCCGAGAGGCCGCCTCTGCTCTTGCCGACGAAGATCACGATCGACTTCTTGCCTTCCTGCACCGCAATCGGATGGCGCTGGCGATAATCGGTCGGCACCGTCTGGGTGACGATCTCGGTGGTGTTGCAGGCGCCGAGCATGACGGAGAGGCCCGTCAGTGCCAGCGCGAGCCGCAAATTGCGACGTCGATCGGCTGATGTTGTCCTCATCCCCTGATCCCTCCTGCCCCTGCCTTGCCCGGTCCCCAAACCGTTCGTCTCAGTCGATGATGAAGCCGAAATCGCCCGGCGTGCCGGCCACCGGATCGACACGGCTCGCGATGCCATAGAGGCGGTTGACCCTGCCGAGTAGCGCCCTCTGTGCGTCCGAGACCGGCGCGAAGCCGTCGTCGGGCCGCGACAATTCCTTCTGGGCAACCGCGCGCACCACGTAAGGCGTCACGATCACCATCAGCTCGGTCTCGTTGTTGACGAAGTCCTGGCTGCGGAACAGCGCGCCGATGATCGGCACTTGGTCGACACCAGGCAGTCCGTTGATCGCCTGCTTGGTCTGCTGCTGGATCAGGCCGGCCATCGCCATCGAGCCGCCCGAGGGAATTTCCAGCGTCGTTTCGGCGCGGCGGGTCTGGATCGATGGAATGGTGATCGAGTTGGTCGAGGACCCGGTCACGGCCTGCGTTAACGTGATCGAGTTGGTGTTCGACAGCTCCGAGACCTCGGTCATCACGCGCAGGCTGATGCGGCCTTCGCTGAGCACGACCGGGGTGAAGTTCAGGGAGATGCCGAACTTCTTGTAGGTGACCTGGGTGGTACAGACGTGAGTGACGGGATCGCAGGCGTAGCCCCCGGGAATCGGGAATTCGCCGCCGGCGATGAAAGTGGCGGATTCGCCCGAGATCGCGGTCAGACTCGGTTCGGCCAGGGTCCGCATGACGCCGGCGCTTTCCATTGCCCGCATCGTGGCGTTGACGGTGGCGACACCCTTGGCGAGGCCGGTGACGCCGAGCCCATTACTGCTGACGATCGGTCCGCCAGAGACCGAGAATGGGTTGGAATTGTTGAAATTCACCACCGCCGTGCCGGCATTCAGGCTGGCGCTGAGATCGACGCCGAGCTGCTTGACGATGTCGCGGCGGACTTCGCCGACCACGACCTTGAGCATGACCTGGTCGCGGCCGCGCACGACGATGTTGTTGACGACCTTGTCCGCGCCGCCGACCAGCTTTGCGGCAACGTCGCCGGCCTGCTGGGCCTCGACCGGGCTCGACACCGAGCCGGTCAGCATCACGCTGTCGCCGACGCCCTCGATCTGCACGCCCGGCAGCGACTGGCGCAGTGCCGAACGCATGCCGTTGAGGTCGCGCTTCACCGCGATGTCATAGGAGGCGACCTGCTGGCCATCGGCCGCGAAGAACACGACGTTGGTCTGGCCGACCTGGCCGCCGATGATATAGGCGCGCTGGGCCGAGCGGATCACCGCATTGGCGATCTTGGGATCGGCCACCAGCACGTCCTTGACCTCGCGCGGCAGGTCGATGACGACGGACTTGCCGATGCCGAGCGACAGAAAGCGCGACCGCGCCGGTGCGATAGTCCCAACCGACGATAAGCCGAGATCCGACGCCTGCATCGGCGCCTGGTCGCCGACCGGCGCCTCCGCAGCACTGAGGACGCCGGAAGCCGCGAGCAGCCCCAGCACCAACATCGTCCCCGCCAGAACCGAGCGCACGCGCTTCCCCCGAATGCGCAAGCCCGTCCGATCACCCCCGTAGTTCATGCTGTCCCCATCACTTCTGTGACGTCAGTTGCCGTGCCTGGACGCCGTAACGGATTACGTTCACGCCGCCCGGGCGCTTGATCGCCTGGTCCTCGGGCGTGCCGTCGACTGCGTTGGCATCGACGATGCTGCGCAGCGCGAGTGTCAGAGTGCCGCCCTGCCGTGCGGCCGAAAGCGTGGCGATCTGGTCGGGCCGCAGCTCGAGCGTGACGGTCTTGCCGACCACCGCGTTCTGGCCCTCCTTTTCCTTCGGGGCCTGGTCGATCGCGAGCACACGGATGTTGGTGAGAATGACCTCGGACAGGATGAGGTCGTTGCCGCCGGTCGGGCCGTTGGTGTTGCCGCCGTCCGGATTCTTCAGCCGGCGGGTCAGGACGATGTCGACGCGGTCATTCGGCAGGATGAAGCCGCCGGCGCCGGTTTCGGCTGAAATCTCGGTGGAGACGGCACGCATCCCGGACGGCAGGATCGCGGCCATGAAGCCGGAGCCTTCGGCCTTGACCAGCTTCTGCTCGCGGATCGGCTCGCCCTGCATCAACGGCACGCGCGCGATCGAGCCCGCGATCTGGGTCGGTGCCTCGGGCCTGCTGTCGCGGCGGATGAAGGCGCTGCTGGCGGTTGCCGCGGGCCAGGCCTGCCATTGCAGGTCCTCGGGCTTGACGGCCTGGCCGAGCTGGATGTCGTTCTTGGCGATAAGGACCTCGACCGTCGGCAGCTTCTCGGCGACGGGCAGGACGGCCGCGGGCGGATTCTGATAGCCGCTCGCCAGATATGCAGCGACGCCGCCGGCGCCGAGAGCGATGACGAGAACGACAATGCGTGCGGTATTCATACGCTTCTACTCTTACGCGGGGCACTCGAACCGCACCTGGCGTGTTCCCCCGCATCGATGAGTAGGCAGCAAAAGTATAAGGGGTGTTGCGAGGCCGAACGTGATCGCCGGCCGCGATGCTGGTTTTCGGCAGATGGTGAACGCGGCGTTATTGGGTCGGCCAACAGCCCCGTAGTTTCACCTACGCGGGCACGTACGTTCGCACGGCGCGCGCGGCGTCATGGTGAATACGTCGTTAGCATCCCGGACTTCGCTAACGCTCCATCCGGGCCGCGCAGAGCTCTACTTCTTCCGCTTCGCTTCGATCACGTCCCAGATCTTCGCCGCGACATCCGGGCCGCCGAGCCGTGCGATGGCGCGGATGCCGGTCGGTGAGGTCACGTTGATCTCGGTGAGATTGCCGTTGATGACGTCGATGCCGACGAACAGCAGGCCGCGCTCGCGCAGCGCCGGGCCGACCGTGGCGCAGATCTCGCGCTCGCGCGGGGTGAGCTCCGTCTCCTGCGCCGCGCCGCCGCGCACCATGTTGGAGCGGAGGTCGTCGGCGGCCGGCACGCGGTTCACCGCGCCGGCGAACTCGCCGTCGACCAGGATGATGCGCTTGTCGCCGTGCTTCACCTCGGGGATGAATTGCTGGATCACCCAGGGCTCCCTGAACGTCACCGAGAACATGTCGAACAGCGAGCCGAAATTCATGTCCTGCGGCATCACGCGGAATACCGCCGCGCCGCCATGGCCGTGCAGCGGCTTCATGACCACCGCGCCGTACTTGTCGCGGAACGCGTTGATCTCATCGAGGTCGCGCGAGATCAGCGTCGGCGGCATCAGCTGCGGAAAATTCATCACGAACAGCTTTTCCGGCGCGTTGCGCACCGAGGCGGGATCGTTGACGACCAGCGTCTTCGGATGGATGCGCTCCAGGAAATGCGTCGAGGTGATGTAGGCGAGGTCGAACGGCGGATCCTGGCGCAGCAGCACCACGTCGAACCCGTTCAGCGCCTCGCGCCTGGGCTCGCCGAGGGTGAAATGGTCGCCGGGCTCGTCGCGCACGGTCAGGAGCTGAACCGGCGCGACCAGCTCCTCGCCGACCATCGAGAGCTTGTCGGGCGTGTAATAAGACAGGCCATGGCCGCGCTTCTGCGCCTCCAAGAGCAGCGCGAAGGTGGAATCGCCCTTGATGTTGATGCGGGCGATGGGGTCCATCTGGACGGCGACGTTCAGTTTCATGGGCTGCCTTTCAGGTCGAGGCGTCGAATGCCGCCAACAGATGGCGCGGAAGCGAGCGCGGCGCAATCAGCATGGCGTCGAATCGCAATTCGAATTCGGCATGCTCGGGATGCGCTGCGAGCCAGCCTTGGGCGGCGTCGATGATGCGCTGCTGCTGGCGCGGCGTCACGGCGAAAGCGGCCTCGTCCAGCGTGGCGCGGGCCTTGACCTCGACGAAGGCGATCAGGTTGCGGCGCCGCGCCACGATGTCGATCTCGCCATGCGGGGTGCGGTAACGTTTGGCGAGAATGCGGTAGCCCTTGGCCATGAGGTAGGCGGCGGCGCGGCTCTCCGCGGAAATACCGGTCTGGAACGCCGCGACGCGCTCGGGCGACGCGACCTTCGGTTCCGCAGGAATCTCAGTCTTCGCCATCGCTGCCCCGCGAGTCCTTTGCGAGCTCGAGCGCGCGGGCATAGACCTCGCGGCGCGGACGGCCCGACAACGCGACCGCGTGCGCCACGGCATCCTTGACGCTGTGCGCGGCAAGCTGCTCGCGCAACAGACCATCGAGCGCGTCCGATGTCAGAACCTCGGCGTCGGCCGCGGGCGGAGCGATCACCAGCACGAATTCGCCGCGTGTCTCCAGCGTTGCAGCCTCGCGCGCCAGCTCGCTCAGCGTTGCGCGCGAAATCTCCTCATGCAGCTTGGTCAGCTCGCGGCAGATCGCGGCCTCGCGCGGCCCCATGATCTCGGCAAGATCGGCCAGCGTATCCTGCACGCGGTTGCCTGACTCGAACATCACCAGCGTCGCGTCAATGCGGGCGAGCTCGGTGAGACGGCTGCGCCGCGCGGCTGATTTCGCCGGCAAGAAGCCTTCGAAGAAGAAGCGGTCGGTCGGCAGCGCGGCGACCGACAGCGCGGCCAGCACCGAGGACGGGCCGGGCAGCGCATACACCGCATGGCCGGCGGCGCAGACCTCGCGCACCAGCTTGAAGCCGGGATCGGAGATCAGCGGCGTGCCGGCGTCCGACACCAGCGCGACCGAGCCGCCTTGCCCGAGGGCTTCGAGGATTTTGGGCCGCGCGGCCTCCGCATTGTGCTCGTGATATGGCTTGAGCTGGGCCGTGATCGCATAGCGCTCGGTCAGGCGGCGCGTGATGCGGGTGTCCTCGCACGCGATGACATCGACGCCGGCGAGCGTCTGCAGCGCCCGCAGGGTGATGTCGCCGAGATTGCCGATCGGGGTCGCGACCAGATGGAGGCCCGGCGCGGCCTTCGGCGCCGCGAGCCGATGGGCATCGATGGAGAAACCGCGCGAGGCGGCGTCTTGAGCTTCAGGCGTATTTATCGGGGCCGGCTTTGCGCGCATAATGGAGCCAACTTAGGCACGATCGCTAAGGCTGGGAACCGGCTCGCCGAAAAAGATCGTGCCCAAAGATCGTATCCAGGTGAGGGGCGAGGAACGGACGGGAATGTGATCGGTCGAGATCGCGCCGGGAGGCAGGAGGGGCCCTCGCGCCATATTCGCGACGGAAACGCCGCCTTGATGAGTGAATGAGTGACGGCGAAGAGCTGCCGGGACGGGATTGCGGCCGCGTTAAGCGGTTGTTATCCTTTTGTTTTGGTTAACTATTTGCCGACACACTGCCTGAATCCGCGGCCCCCGTCGCGGAAAGCAATGTCGTGATCAGCCGGCGACGGCGGGTCGGAAGAGAAGCTGCCATGGTCGGCCCGCGTCATCCAAAGTCTCACCTTCCGGGATCCCCATCGCCAGGGGCGACCCGGCGGACTGCGCTCGGCCTGTTGCTCGGCGCGCCCGTGCTGTCGGCCTGCGCCGGCGTGCAGCAAAGCCTCAGCCAGTTCTCCAACCCGTTCTCGAGCTCCGCGCCGCCGGCCCAGCCGGCAGGACCGCAGCAGCAGGCGACGACCGCCGGCACCGGCGGCGTGAAGGTCGGCCTGATCCTGCCGCTCTCCGCGGCCGGCAATGCCGGGCTCGCCGCGCAATCGATGCGCAACGCCGCCGAGATGGCGCTGGCCGAGTTCCAGAACCCGAACATCCAGCTCCTGATCAAGGACGACAATGGCAGCCCGCAAGGCGCGCAGGCCGGCGCGCAGCAGGCGGTCGACGAGGGTGCCGAGATCATCCTCGGGCCGCTGTTCGCGCAATCGGTGCCGGCGGTGGCGCAGGTCGCGCGCACGCGCGGCATTTCCGTCATCGCCTTCTCGACCGATTCCAGCATCGCCGGACGCGGCGTCTATCTGCTCTCGTTCCTGCCGGAGTCCGACGTCAACCGCATCGTCGAATATTCCGCCGGCATCGGAAAGCGCTCCGTCGCGGTGCTGGTGCCCGACAACGCCTATGGCAATGTCGTCGAGGCCGCGGTGAAGGCGGCGGTGCCGCGGCGCGGCGGGCGCATCGTTGCGTTCGAGAAATACGGTGCCGATCGCGCCACGCCCGCGCGCACCGTGGCGCAGCAGCTCGGCAGTGCGGACGCGCTATTCATTGCCGATGACGGCGATGCCGTCGTGTCAGTGGCGGATGCGATGACGGCCGCGGGCGCGAACCTGCGCAACATCCAGCTGCTCGGCACCGGCCTGTGGGACAATCCGCGCGTCTATGCCAGCGCCGCGCTGCAGGGCGGCCTTTACGCCGCGCCCGATCCGGCCGGCTTCCGCGCCTTCTCCGGCCGCTACCGCACGAAATACGGCGCCGAGCCGATCCGCACCGCGACCCTTTCCTATGACGCGGTCGCGCTCGTTGCCGCGCTGGCGCGCACGCAAGGCGGCCAGCGCTTCTCCTCCGACGTGCTCACCAACCCCTCAGGCTTCGCCGGCATCGACGGCCTGTTCCGCTTCCGTGCTGATGGCACGAATGAACGCGGACTTGCCGTGATGAAGGTGACGCAAGGCGGCGGCGTTGCGGTGGCGGGCTCGCCGAAGAGCTTTGGGGCGTAATGGTTTCGTAGCCCGGATGGAGCGCAGCGCAATCCGGGTTCTGTCCACGCGGTGAGACCGTCCCGGATTGCGCTACGCTCCATCCGGGCTACGAGATCCGCTAAGCCGCCAAATCCGCGACCACGGCATCCAGCACCGGAAAACCGCTGCTGGTCACGCGCAGCCGTCCCGTCGCATCCACGGTGATCGCGCCTTCCTCGCGCAAGAGCGCGATGCGGCGGGGGTCGAGCGGGCGGCCGGCGAGGGCCTTGTAGCGTTCGGGATCGATGCCTTCGGCGAGCCGCAATCCCATCAGCAGGAATTCGTCGGCGCGTTCCTCGCTGTTGAGGAGCTCGTCGCTGACGACACCGTCGCCGTTGGTCTCGACCCGCATCAGCCAGGCCTCGGGACGCTTCTCGGTGGCGGTGGCGTGGCGCACGCCGTCGATGTCGAGACGGCCATGTGCGCCGGGGCCGATGCCGGCATATTCCTCGCCGCGCCAGTACACCAGATTGTGCCGGCATTCGGCACCGCGCCGCGCGTGATTGGAGATCTCGTAGGCGGGCAGCCCGAGCTTGTCGCAGGTCTCCTGCGTGACGTCGTAGAGCGCGCGGGCGATCGCTTCGTCCGGCGTCTTCAGCTTGCCGGCCTGGTGCAGGCCGAAGAAGGGCGTGCCTTCCTCGATCGTCAATTGATAGAGCGACAGATGCTCGGCCGCTTCATCGATGGCGTGCCGCAGCTCGCCCGCCCACATCGCCGGCGTCTGGTCGGGGCGGGCGTAGATCAGGTCGAACGAATAGCGGTCGAACGCGCGGCGCGCGATGGCGACGGCATCGAGCGCTTCGCGCGCGCTGTGCATGCGGCCGAGCGCTTTGAGCGAGGCGTCATCGAGCGCCTGCACGCCGAGCGAGACGCGGTTGACGCCGGCGATGCGATAACCGGCAAAGCGCGTGGCTTCGACGCTGGTCGGGTTCGCTTCCAGAGTCACCTCGACGTCGCCTGCGACGGACCAGTGCTTGCCGATCGCGTCTAACACCGCGCCGACGGTGGCGGGCTGCATCAGTGACGGCGTGCCGCCGCCGAGGAAGATCGAGGTGACCTCGCGGCCGGGCGCGCGCTCGGCGGTCGTTGCGATCTCTCGCGCGAAGGCGGCGGCGAAGCGCGTCTCGTCGATCGCGGCATGGCGGACATGGCTGTTGAAGTCGCAATAGGGGCACTTCGACAGGCAGAACGGCCAGTGCACATAGACGCCAAACGCATCCTTGTTAGCGCGGCTCAAGGCAGATCTCCGCCAGTTTCCGAAAAGCGCGGGCGCGGTGCGACAGGCCGAGGCCAAGTGGCGGCAGGCCGTGCTTCTCGATGCTGGTCATCTCGCCGAAGGTGCGGCTGTGCCCGTCCGGCAGGAACATCGGGTCGTAGCCGAAGCCGGCCGTGCCGCGCGGTGGCCAGATCAGCGTGCCGTCGACGCGCGCCTCGACCTCCTCGCGATGATCGTCGGGCCAGGCCACGCAAAGCGCGGAGACGAAGTGGGCCTTGCGCTTGTCCGGCGTGGTGGCGCCGCGCTCCTGCAGCAGGCGCTCGATCTGCGCCATCGCCGCGTTGAAATCCTTGGTCGGGCCGGCCCAGCGCGCGCTGTAGATTCCCGGCGCACCGTCGAGTGCGTCGACGACGATGCCGGAATCGTCGGCGAAGGAGGGCAGCTTGGTCGCCTCCGCCGCGGCGATCGCCTTGATCGCGGCGTTGCTGCGGAAATCGTTGCCGGTTTCCTCGGGCTCGTCTAGGCCGAGCTCGCCGGCCGACACCGCCTCGATCCCGTACGGCGCGAGCAGCTCCCTCATCTCGGCGAGCTTGCCGGGATTGTGGGTGGCGATGACGAGCTTGTCGGTGATTCGGCGGTGCATGGGCTTATTGACTACGCCACGGCCAGTTTCTGCAAGTCCACCAGACGCGCAATGCCCTTCTGCGCCAGGGCGATCAGCTTCAGGAACTCGTCCTGCGTGAACGGCTCGCGTTCCGCGGTGCCCTGCACCTCGATGATGCGGCCATCGCCGGTCATGACGAAATTGGCGTCGGTCTCGGCTTCCGAATCCTCGGCATAGTCGAGATCGAGCACCGGCGTGCCGTTGTAGATGCCGCAGGAGATCGCGGCGACGTTGTTGCGCATCACGTTGGCCTTCACCATGTTGCGCGCCTTCATCCAGTTGAGACAATCGGCAAGCGCGACCCAGGCGCCAGTGATCGAGGCCGTGCGCGTGCCGCCGTCGGCCTGGAGCACGTCGCAATCGACCGTGATCTGGCGCTCGCCAAGAGCTTCGAGATCGACGATGGTGCGAAGCGAGCGGCCGATCAGGCGCTGGATCTCGACGGTGCGGCCGCTCTGCTTGCCGGCGGAGGCCTCGCGGCGGGTGCGTTCGGAGGTCGCGCGCGGCAGCATGCCGTATTCGGCGGTGACCCAGCCGCGGCCCTGCCCCTTCAGCCACGGCGGCAGGCGATCCTCCAGTGTGGCGGTGACCAGCACATGGGTGTCGCCGAATTTAACGAGGCACGAGCCTTCCGCATATTTGACCACGCCGCGCTCCAGCGTCACGGGGCGCAATTCGTCGGGCGCACGGCGGCTTGGCCGCATGGGAAATCTCCAAAACTCACGGGAATAGGCTGTTCGCGGTGCTTGTAGGTGGGGCGGGGGTGGGCGGCAAGGGCTTATTCACCCCCTGACCGTCGGCCTGCAAACGCCACGCTTGTCAGACGCGGCCCGGATGGACAAATTATAAGGATCCGAGAGGAGTTACCGTCTGTGGCCCATCACGATCCGATCCATCTGATCGCGCCGCGCGCAGGCCTTGCCCAGCTCAACGAGCGTTCCCGCGACATCTTTCGTCAAATTGTCGAAAGCTATCTCGCGACCGGTGAGCCGGTCGGCTCGCGCAACATTTCCCGCCTGATTGCGATGCCGCTGTCGCCGGCATCTGTGCGCAACGTCATGGCCGATCTGGAACAGCTCGGCCTGATCTATGCCCCGCACACCTCCGCCGGCCGGCTGCCGACGGAACTGGGCCTGCGCTTCTTCGTCGATGCCCTGATGCAGGTCGGCGACCTCAACGAGGCCGAGCGGCAGGCGATCCAGAGCCAGCTCTCGTCCGTCGGCGAGGCGCAATCGGTCGAGGCGGCGCTGGACCAGGCCTTGATGCGGCTCTCCGGCCTGACCCGGGCCGCCGCCGTCGTGCTGACGCCGAAATCCAATGCGCGGCTGAAGCACATCGAATTCGTCCGCCTGGAACCGGAAAAAGCGCTGGTGATCCTGGTCGGCGAAGACGGCCAGGTTGAAAACCGCGTGTTGACGCTGCCGCCCGGAGTTCCCTCTTCGGCGCTGACAGAGGCCGGCAATTTCCTCAATGCGCGGATCCGCGGCCGGACCTTGGCCGAAGCGCGGCTCGAGCTCGAGACCGCACTCGGCGAGGCCCGTGCCGAGCTCGATCAGCTGACACAGAAAGTGATCTCGGCCGGCATTGCCAGCTGGTCCGGCGGCGAGAGCGAGGACCGTCAGCTCATCGTCCGCGGCCACGCCAATCTGCTCGAAGATCTGCACGCGCTGGAGGATCTGGAGCGGGTTCGCCTGTTGTTCGACGACCTCGAGACCAAGCGCGGCGTGATCGATCTGCTCGGCCGGGCCGAGACCGCCGAAGGCGTGCGCATCTTCATCGGCAGTGAGAACAAGCTGTTCTCGCTGTCGGGGTCCTCCACCATCATCTCGCCCTATCGGGATGCCGCCGGCCACATCGTCGGCGTTCTCGGCGTGATCGGCCCGACGCGGCTGAATTATGCCCGCGTGATCCCGACCGTGGACTACGCCGCCCGCATCGTCAGCCGCCTGTTGGGGGGCTGACCGGCCTTTCCGCCGATCACGGGCGCTTGATTTTCGCGGGCTTAAGCACGATATCCGGGCCAACATCCCTGAAACGAGTTCGAGATCAGAGCCGATGACCGAGCAAGACCGGCAACCCCAAGACACGACTGCAGCGACCGGCGAGCCCGTGGTGTCGAAACCCTACATCATGCCCGACGATCCCGAGCCGGGTTCGGTCGAAACCCTGCAAAAGGAAGCGGCTGAAGCGCGCGACCGCATGCTGCGGACGCTGGCCGAGATGGAGAATTTGCGCAAGCGCACCGCAAAGGAAGTCGCCGACGCCCGCCTCTACGGCATCACCGGCTTCGCGCGCGACGTGCTCGACATCGCCGACAATCTCCAGCGCGCACTCGATGCCGTTCCGGCGGAGGCGCGTGCTGCGGCCGATCCTGGCCTGGTCTCGTTGATCGAGGGCGTCGAGCTCACGGAGCGCGCGCTGCTCAACGCGCTGGAAAAACACGGCGTGAAGAAGCTCGATCCTCAGGGCCAGAAGTTCGACCCGAACTTCCACCAGGCAATGTACGAAGTGCCTGACGCGTCGGTGCCGTCGGGCACCGTGGTGCAGATCATGCAGGCCGGCTACACCATCGGTGACCGCGTGCTGCGCCCGGCGCTGGTCGGCGTCGCCAAGGGCGGCGCGAAGACTGCGCCCGCGGCGAACAACAACGAATCGAGCAGCGCGGCGAACTGAGTGTTGGCGTCATTCCGGGGCTCGACGAAGTCGAGAACCCGGAATCCATTGAACAGCAGAGACAACCGCACAATGGATTCTCAGGTGCGCAAATTGCGCACCATAGCTCGCGCTGAAGCGCGCCCCGGAATGACGGAAGGATAGCGCGCCGCCTACGCGCTCACCGCGATATCCGCAGACTGAATCCGCTTCACGCCCGCCTTGGCCATGTCGGCCCAGGCCTTGGCGAGCGAGCCCTGCGTGTCGATGCCGCGGCAGGCGTCTTCCACCACATAGACCTCGAAGCCCGCCTTGCGCCCGTCGAGCGCGGTCCAGGCGACGCAGAAGTCTGTCGCAAGACCAGCGACGAAGACGCGCTTGATCTTGCGGCCCCTCAGGTAGCCGGCGAGGCCGGTCGAGGTCTTGCCGTCGGCCTCGAGGAAGGCCGAATAGCTGTCGACGTTCTTGTGAAATCCCTTGCGGATGATGAGCTCGGCGTGCGGGATCGACAGGTCCTTCGACAGCGCCGCGCCCTCGGTGCCCTGCACGCAATGGTCCGGCCACAGCACCTGCTTGCCATAGGGCAGGTCGACCGTTTCGAACGGCTTCTTGCCGGAATGAACCGACGCAAACGAAACGTGGCCCGGCGTGTGCCAGTCCTGCGTCAGCACCACATTCGCAAATGCCTTCGAGATCTTGTTGATGACCGGCACCACCTGCTCGCCTTCCTTCACCGCGAGGCTCCCGCCGGGCAGGAAGCAGTTCTGCACGTCGATCACGAGCAGCGCGGACGCTTCGTCCGGCTTGATCGGTGCGGCCGCGAACAGCGCGCTTGGCGCGAGCGTCGCCAGCGCCGTCGTTCCAAGCATTGCCAAGACCTGTCGCCGAACCAGCATGTCTACCTCCCCTCCAGGATGATCCAACGGGAGGAAGCCTAGTTCCGTTCGTATACGAACAGAAGCCTGAAAATGAAGCGGGTTCTGTCCAGCGCGTGGGCTGACAAAGCCCATAGCGCCGTCATCCCGGGCGCGCAAAGCGCGAACCCGGGATCCATAAACACAGGGAGAAGTTGGGCGAAGGTTCTTCGTGAAACTGCGACCAACCACGATTAGCGCCGGCTTCGCCCTACCCCTTCGGCTGAATCCCGTCGCGTACGGTGCGGAAGCGGGTGAAGGCGGCTTGCCATTGGTCGCGCGGGGCGCTGGCGATGATGCGCAATGATGCGCCGCCGCTCGAGAAGCGGATCCACTGCACCACCGTCACTGGGACCTTGTCCTTGCCGCTGACGCCGTCGATCCGGGTCTCGAAGCCTTGCTGGCCGTTGATGCGGATCGGCTCGGACATGGTGATGCGCGACTCGCGCACGCCGGGAATCTGGAGCGCCGCCTCCCGGGCGAAGCGGGCGCGGTCGTCGGCGGCTTGCGGGGTGGCGCCGATCAGGCCGAGGATCATGAACGGCCTCGCCTCGTAGCCCACGCTCTCATCGCCGTCGGCCAGGATGATGCTCGAGCCCGGTGCCAGGGTCTTGATGTCCTTGAAGTCGGCGAGATCGGTGATCTTGAACGGCAGCAGCGCGATCTGCTCCTCGGCCGAGACCTGCCTGCGGGTGGTGGCGCTCGCGAACATCTGTCGCACCGCCTCGTCCGTGTAGATCTTGGTCGCATTCTCCGGGATCTGTACCGCGACATAGCCGGAGAAGCCGGCGCCGGGCACGATCATCGAATACCGCTTCACCGGGGTATCGCCGGCCTTGCCGCTTTCGGTGGTGAAATAGGCAAGGCCAGCGGGGGTCTCGACCTTGTCCTGCTTGACGCCGCCGGTCCCGCCGGGATTGGAATTGAAGGCGCTCACGACCTCGCCATAGGCGGCCGGCGGCAGCTCGGTGACCAGCACCTTGACGTTGCCGTCCTCGCTCTCGAAGCCCGGAAAGGTCTTGGCCGTGCTGAGGCCGATCAGCGGCACCATGCCGAGACGCAAGCCGGGTGGGAAAACGACGTCGGCGGCGAAGGCCGGAAGCGCTGTTACGGCGAGGAGGGCGAGCGCGGCGAGGGGGCGGGTCAGCTTCATGGCCACTCTGATTGGTTCACATTGAGGCCGTTCGATGGTCGGCCACCGGGCCGCTTTGTCGCGCGAAGCAGCTGCGCCGGCTGTGCGGTCGGTCCGCCTTTTAGCCGGTTTGGCCTCGCCGCAACAGGGCGGGCGGGCTTGCGGGTGCGGGGGCTTGCCGACGCCCGGACCTGTTAATAATTCCTCACCCGCAAGGGCGGTTGAGCCCGGATATCACCTTCCAAAACCCGATGTTTTAGCGGCAGAAACCTAGCTTCGGTCCTTGCGGGCCCCTCCCCCCCTCCTATATGAGCCTCAATCATCGCAATATCGCGGATGTTTGATCTTAGGGGGTTTCGGTTCGGGTGCCTCTTGGGCCCAGCCAACCTGCCGCAAAAAGAAGGATATCAGGACCATGGGAAAGGTCATTGGGATCGACCTCGGCACCACGAATTCGTGCGTCGCCGTGATGGATGGCAAGAACGCCAAAGTCATCGAGAATTCCGAAGGCATGCGCACGACGCCTTCGATCGTCGCCGTCACGGATGACGGTGAGCGCCTCGTCGGCCAGCCGGCCAAGCGCCAGGCCGTCACCAATCCCGAGCGCACCTTCTTCGCAGTGAAGCGCCTCATCGGCCGCCGCTACGACGACCCGATGGTCGAGAAGGACAAGAAGCTCGTTCCCTACAAGATCGTGAAGGCTTCCAACGGCGACGCCTGGGTCGAGGCCGACGGCCAGACCTACTCGCCCTCGCAGGTCTCGGCTTTCATCCTGCAGAAGATGAAGGAGACCGCGGAAGCCCATCTCGGCCAGAAGGTCGAGCAGGCCGTCATCACCGTTCCTGCCTACTTCAACGACGCCCAGCGCCAGGCGACCAAGGACGCCGGCAAGATCGCGGGCCTCGAAGTGCTGCGCATCATCAACGAGCCGACCGCGGCCGCGCTCGCCTATGGCCTCGACAAGACCAAGGCCGGCACCATCGCGGTATATGACCTCGGCGGCGGTACGTTCGATATCTCCATTCTCGAAATCGGCGACGGCGTGTTCGAGGTGAAGTCGACCAACGGCGACACCTTCCTCGGCGGTGAAGATTTCGACATGCGCCTCGTCGGTTATCTCGCCGACGAGTTCCAGAAGGAGCAGGGCATCAACCTGCGCAACGACAAGCTCGCGCTGCAGCGCCTGAAGGAAGCCGCTGAAAAGGCCAAGATCGAGCTGTCCTCGACGACGCAGACCGAGATCAACCTGCCCTTCATCACCGCGGACCAGACCGGCCCGAAGCATCTGACGATGAAGCTCACCCGCGCCAAGTTCGAGGCGCTGGTCGACGACCTCATCCAGAAGACCGTCGAGCCCTGCCGCAAGGCGCTGAAGGACGCCGGCGTCACCGCCGGTGAGATCGGCGAGGTCGTGCTGGTCGGCGGCATGTCGCGCATGCCGAAGGTCCAGGAAGTCGTGAAGCAGCTGTTCGGCAAGGAGCCGCACAAGGGTGTCAACCCGGACGAAGTCGTGGCGATCGGCGCTGCGATCCAGGCCGGCGTGCTCCAGGGCGACGTCAAGGACGTGCTGCTGCTCGACGTCACCCCGCTGTCGCTGGGTATCGAGACGCTGGGCGGCGTGTTCACCCGCATCATCGACCGCAACACCACGATCCCGACCAAGAAGAGCCAGGTGTTCTCGACGGCTGAGGACAACCAGAATGCCGTCACCATCCGCGTCTTCCAGGGCGAGCGTGAAATGGCGGCCGACAACAAGATGCTTGGTCAGTTCGACCTGATGGGCATTCCGCCGGCGCCCCGCGGCATGCCGCAGATCGAGGTGACCTTCGACATCGACGCCAACGGCATCGTCAACGTCTCGGCCAAGGACAAGGCCACGGGCAAGGAGCAGCAGATCCGCATCCAGGCCTCCGGCGGTCTGTCGGAAGCCGACATCGAGAAGATGGTCAAGGACGCCGAGGCCAATGCCGAGGCCGACAAGAAGCGCCGCGAGGCCGTCACCGCCAAGAACGAGGCGGATGGCCTGGTGCATTCGACCGAGAAGGCTTTGGCCGAGCACGGCTCGAAGGTTGCCGAGAGCGAGCGCCGCGCCATCGAGGATGCCGTCAGCGACCTCAAGGAAGCGCTGAAGGGCGACGATGCCGAGGCGATCAAGGCCAAGACCCAGACGCTGGCGCAGGCTTCGATGAAGCTCGGCGAGGCCATGTACAAGCAGCAGGCCGAGGCCGACGCCAAGAAGGATGCGGCCAAGGACGACGTCGTCGACGCGGAATTCACCGAGGTCGACGACGACAAGAACAACAAGAAGTCCGCTTAAGCCCCGAGAGGGTGACGATGCGGACGGCTTGGACCCCACACACGCTACCGGCCTCCTCCCTCGCGGGGGAGGCCGTCGTGTCGGGACGGACGGGCCAGGACTCCTTTCAAGGCTCCTTCAAAGTCGGCCCCGTTACGATCGATCAATTCCCAGCCGTTATTCTCAGCGCTGCCAGGCTGCCCTCTGCTGCAAGGTCGAAGGGCGCTCATTCCGCCGCATGTCAGCGTTGTTCCGCGCCAACTTGAATCGCGATTGGATAGACCGAGCCCATCATGTCCACGTCCACCAAGCGCTGCTATTACGAGACCCTCGAAGTCGAACGCGACGCCGACGAAGGCAAGCTGAAATCGTCGTTCCGCAAGCTGGCGATGAAATTCCATCCCGACCGCAACCCCGGGGATGAGACCAGCGAAGTCAAGTTCAAGGAAATCAATGAGGCTTACGAGGTCCTGAAGGACAAGGACAAGCGCGCCGCCTATGATCGTTACGGCCACGCCGCGTTCGAGCAGGGCGGTGGCTTCGGCGGTGGCGCCGGCTTCGGCGCGGGCTTCGCCTCTTCTTTCTCCGACATCTTCGAGGATCTGTTCGGCATGGCCGGACAGCGCGGCCGCGGCGGCCGCGAGCGCGGCGCCGATCTGCGCTACAATATGGAAATCACCCTCGAGGAAGCCTTTGGAGGCAAGACCGCGCAGATCGAGATTCCTGTCTCGGTCACCTGCGAGGCCTGCTCGGGCATCGGTGCCAAGGCCGGCACCAAGCCGAAGACCTGCTCGACCTGCGGCGGCGCCGGCCGCGTGCGGCAGTCGCAGGGCTTCTTCACGCTGGAGCGGACCTGCCCGGGCTGTCAGGGCCGCGGTCAGATGATCGAGGACGCCTGCCCATCCTGCGCGGGACAAGGGCGGGTGACCCGCGAGCGGACGCTCTCGGTCAACATTCCGCAAGGTGTCGAGGACGGCACACGGATCAGGCTCGCCGGCGAGGGCGAGGCTGGCGTGCGCGGCGGACCGCCCGGCGACCTCTACATTTTCCTGTCGCTGGCCCAGCACCAGTTCTTCCAGCGTGACGGCGCGGATCTGCATTGCCGCGTGCCGATCTCGATGGTGACCGCCGCGCTCGGCGGCGAATTCGAGGTGCCGACCATCGAGAAGGGCAAGACCAAGGTGAAGGTGCCCGCCGGCACCCAGTCGGGCCGTCGTTTCCGCATTGCATCAAAGGGTATGCCGGTGCTGCGGTCGCGCCAGATGGGCGACATGTACGTTCAGGTCATGGTCGAGACCCCGCAGAACCTGACCAAAAAGCAGCAGGAATTGCTGGCCGAGTTCGAGAAGCTCTCCTCCGGCAACACCCAGCCGGAAGCCGAGGGTTTCTTCGCCAAGGTCAAGGATTTCTTCGGCAATCGGGCGAACTGACGCGTCTTGACCGTATCGCCTCCGGCCTATACGTCTTTATGACCATTTTCTGACACGCCGCGGTCCTGCGGTTCCGTCCGGTCCCGACATGCCATTGCCATCGTCCGCGCGTGCGTTGAAGAAGCCTCGTCTCGATGACGAGGTGCGCTTTCTCAGGTCGTGGATCGAAAAGCCCTTGCACATGGGCGCGGTGATGCCGTCCGGCAAGCTGCTGGCGCGGACCATGGCTCATTATGTCGATCCCGATTCCGACGCACCGGTGGTCGAGCTCGGACCCGGCACCGGCGCCATCACGTCCGCGCTGATCGAGCGCGGGGTCGACCAGAAACGTCTCGTTCTCGTCGAATACAATCCCGGCTTCTGCGCGCTGCTGCGCGACCGCTACCCGCAAGCCAAGGTGGTGCAGGGCGATGCCTACCGCCTGCGCGACACGCTCTGGAACGTCTTGAGCGCGCCGGCCAGCGCGGTCGTGTCCGGCCTGCCGCTCGTCACCAAACCGATGCTGACGCGGCTGCGGCTCATCCGCGATGCCTTCACCGCGCTCGCGCCCGGTGCGCCCTTCATCCAGTTCACCTATGCGGTGGTGCCGCCGATCCCGAAATCGCTATCCGGCGTGTCCACAGAGGCCTCGGAACGGATCTGGATGAACCTTCCGCCGGCCCGCGTCTGGGTGTATCGCAAGCATTAAATCCGCCGGCTCCTCTTTGCGCGGCGGGCTCGTTTCGCCGAATGCATGAGATTGGATGCCAGCCCCCAAGATCCTGATCATTCCCGGCTCGCTGCGCACCGGCTCGCACAATGCGAAGCTGGCGGCTGTGGCTGCTTACGAATTCGTCCAGGCCGGCGTCGACGTCACCCGCATCTCGCTCGCCGATTTTCCGCTGCCGATCTATGACGGCGATCTCCAGGCCAAATCGGGCGTGCCCAAGCACGCGATCAATCTGAAGCGCATGATCGGCGCGCATCACGGTGTCCTCATCGTCTCGCCCGAATACAACGCCTCGGTGCCGCCGCTCCTGAAGAACGCGATCGACTGGGTCAGCCGCGTGCACGAGCTGCACGAGGCGCGCGGAGAGGTGTTCCGCAACCGGGTCTTCGCGCTTGCCGGCGCGTCCCAGAGCCGGTTAGGTGCCGCCCGCGCGCTGCAGGCGCTGCGGCTGATCCTCTCCGCCTGCCACGCCAACGTGATTGCCAGCCAGCTCACGCTCGCCTTTGCCGACCAGGCCTATGACGATAGGGACAGGCTGAAGAACGAGGGCGATATCGCCGCGCTGAAGGAGCTGGTGACGCAGTTGATCGACGTTTCCCAACGCATGATGTGAGGTGACATGACGCCAGCCGAGATCGCCCCGAAGGACCGCCTGATCGTTGCGCTCGATCTGCCGAGCGTTGATGCCGCGGAGGCGATGATCGCGAAGCTCGGCGACAGCGTCACGTTCTACAAGATCGGCTATCAACTCGCTTATGCCGGCGGCCTGCCGCTGATCGGCAAGCTCGCTGATGCGGGCAAGAAGGTGTTCGCCGATCTCAAGATGCACGACATCGGCAACACCGTGACGCGCGGCGTGGAGAGCGTCGCCAAGCTGGGCGCGACCTTCGTCACCGTGCACGCCTATCCGCAGACCATGAAGGGCGCCGTCGAAGGCCGCGGCAGCGCCAGCCTGAAGATCCTCGCCGTGACGGTGCTGACGTCCTACGACGACGACGATTTGCATGCGGCCGGTTATCGGCTCAGCGTGTCGGAGTTGGTCGAGGCGCGTGCGCAGCAGGCGCAGGTGCTCGGTGTCGATGGCCTCGTGTCCTCGCCGGAGGAGGTGGGTAGCCTGCGCAAGATCGTCGGCCACCAGATGAGCCTCGTCACCCCCGGCATTCGTCCGGCGGGCGCCGCCAGCGGCGACCAGAAGCGCATCATGACGCCTAGCCGTGCGATCGCCGCCGGCGCGGATTATCTGGTCGTCGGGCGCCCGGTTGTGGAAGCCGCCGATCCCAAGGCCGTCGCGGACACCATCCACGCCGAGATCGCGCAAGCTCTCGGGTAATCCATCAACAACAGGGAGAAGAACAATGGCAAAAGGCTACTGGATCGGGCGTGTCGACGTCAGCAATGACGAGGGCTATAAGCCCTACGCCATCGCCAACGGCCCGATCTTCAAGAAATGGGGCGGCCGCTTCGTCGTCCGCGCCGGCAAGTTCACCGCCGTCGAAGGCGCCAGCCGCAACCGCAACGTCGTGATCGAATTCCCTGACTACGAGACCGCGCTCGCCTGCTACAACTCGCCGGAATACCAGGCCAACATCAAGGTGCGCCAGCCGCACTCGATCGCCGACCTCATCGTCATCGAAGGCTACGACGGCCCGCAGCCGCAGGACGGCTGAGGCTCGATCCCGTCTTACCCTCCCTGGAGGGGCCTGGAGGGGAAGGGTCGATCGCGCGCAGCGCGAGCGGGGCGGGGTGATCTCTCCACCGGGCACTGTTCGTCGCGGAGAGACCGTCACCCCACCCCGTCACGCAATTTCGCTTTGCTCGATCGCGTGCCGACCCACGGGCGAGCTACGCTCGTCCCGGACCCCTCCAGGGAAAAAGTAAGAGCGCCTGCGCCCCCCGATCGCCCCTCGGTTGCCGGAACTGCCTCCCCCCGCTACAACGGCCTCGAAGAGGATCACACCATGTCCGACATGCGCTTGATTGTTGCGGGAGCCGGCGGCCGGATGGGCCGGGCGCTGGTGCGGGCGATTGCTGAAAGCGAGGGCGCCGTGCTGGCCGGCGCGCTGGAGGCGCCGGGCTCCCAGCTGCTCGGCAAGGATGCCGGCGTGATCGCCGGCCTGCCCGCCAACGGCATCAAGCTCTCCGCCGATCTCTGGGCGATGTGCAAGGAGGCCGACGGCATCCTCGATTTCACAGTGCCTGCGGCGACCATCGCCAATGTCGCGATCGCCGCCGAACGCGGCCTCGTGCACGTCATCGGCACGACCGGCCTGTCCGGCTCGGACAATGCCGTGATCAAGAGCGTCACCAATCGCGCCGTGGTGGTGCAGTCGGGCAATATGAGTCTCGGCGTCAATCTGCTCGCCGCCGTGGTCAAGCGCGTTGCCAAGGCGCTCGACCAGAGTTTTGATATCGAGATCGTCGAGACCCATCACCGCATGAAGGTCGATGCACCCTCGGGCACCGCGCTGATGCTGGGGCAGGCCGCAGCGAGCGGCCGCGGCGTCACCCTCGATGACCATTCCGAGCGTGGCCGGGACGGCATCACCGGCGCGCGCCGGCCGGGCAATATCGGCTTCGCCTCCTTGCGCGGCGGCACCGTGGCCGGCGACCACAGCGTCACCTTCCTCGGCCCGTTCGAGCGCCTGACGCTGTCGCATCAGGCCGAGGACCGCATGCTGTTCGCCCATGGTGCGCTCAAGGCGGCGCTGTGGGCGCACGGCAAGAAGCCGGGGCACTACACCATGGCCGACGTGCTCGGCCTCGACGATATCTGATCCAATCAAGCAACGGAAAGCAGTCAATGAGCGAACGCCTTCTCGTGCTCGTGCGCCACGGCCAGAGCGAATGGAATCTGAAGAACCTGTTCACGGGCTGGAAGGACCCTGACCTCACCGAACTCGGCGTGAAGGAAGCCAAAGAAGCCGGCCGCAAGCTGAAGGCACAGGGCTTGGTGTTCGACGTCGCCTACACCTCGGTGCTGACGCGCGCGCAGCACACGCTCGATCTCATCCTCGCTGAGCTCGGCCAGGAGGGTCTGCCGACTTCGAAGGACCTCGCGCTCAACGAGCGCGACTACGGTGATCTCTCCGGTCTCAACAAGGACGACGCCCGCAAGAAATGGGGCGAGGAGCAGGTGCTGATCTGGCGCCGCTCCTACGACGTGCCGCCGCCCGGCGGCGAAAGCCTGAAGGACACGCTCGCGCGCGCGTTGCCGTACTACGTGCAGGAGATCCTGCCCGGTGTGCTCAACGGCAAGCGCACGCTGGTTGCCGCCCACGGCAACTCGCTGCGCGCGCTGATCATGGTGCTGGAGAAGCTCTCGCCCGAAGGCATTTTGAAGCGCGAGCTCGCCACCGGCGTGCCGATCATCTACCGCCTCAACGCGGATTCGACCGTGGCCTCGAAGCTGGATCTGGCGGGGTAGACTTTGCCGCAAGCGCGGTGCCGTAGGGTGGGTTAGACGGCGACTGCGCAAAGCGCAGTCGCTGGCGTAACCCACCACTTCTGTTCTGCGGAAACCAGAGAGGTGGGTTACGCTGCGCTAACCCACCCTACGAAATCCTACTGCATCTTGCCTACTGCAGCCCAAGCTGCCCGGCCTCCCAGCCCAGCATCGCCTGCTTGCGGGTGATGCCCCAATGATAGCCGGTGAGCGTGCCGCTCTTGCCGAGTGCGCGGTGGCAGGGCACGACGAACGAGACCGGGTTCTTGCCGACCGCAGCACCGACGGCGCGCGAAGCCTTGGGATTCCTGATGTTGCAGGCGATGTCGGAATAGGACACTGCGCGGCCCATCGGAATCTTCAAGAGCGTCTCCCACACCCGCACTTCGAAATCGGTGCCGATCAGCACCACGCGCAGCGGCTGGTCCGGCCGCCACAATTTTGGATCGAAGATGCGCGCCGCGAGCGGCGCGGTGCCTTCATGATCTTCCACATAGGTGGCGTTCGGCCAGCGCCGCGTCATGTCGGCGAGCGCGATCTTCTCCTCGCCGTGATCGGCGAAGGCGAGGCCCGACAGGCCGCGGTCGGTGGCGATCACGATCGCTGTGCCGAACGGCGAGGAATGGAAGCCGTAGCGCAGGGTGAGGCCGGCACCGCCGTTCTTCCATTCGCCCGGCGACATCGCTTCATGGGTGACGAAGAGGTCGTGCAGCCGGCCCGGCCCGGACAGGCCGGAGTCGAGCGCCGCGTCAAGGATGCTGGCGGAATCCCTGAGCAGGTTCTTGGCGTGGTCGAGGGTGAGTGCCTGCATGAAAGCCTTCGGCGTGATCGAAGCCCAGCGGCGGAACAGATGGTGCAGCTCATCCGGCGTGACGCCAGCGGCATCCGCCATCGCCTCGATGGTCGGTTGCGCGCGCCAGTTCGCCGAGATGAAGGCGATCGCCCGCCGCACCGAATCATAGTCGCGCAACGCGGCGTTCTGGGTGCCCGGCCTGGCCAGGCGCTGGTCATGTATCGCAAGGGTCATCATGACCGGAAATGTAGGGGAGGGACTGGCGCGAAACCACCCGATTTCCGACTGTGCTCAGGTCGCCGGATGATAGGTCGGGCCACGCCGCGCGGCGTTGAGAGCCCCCACCAAGGCATTGTAAAAGCTGGCCTTTTCTGCCGGCCCGAGAAAGCCCGCGATAAGCAGGCGGCGGCCGCGGGAGATCAGATAAAGGTGCTCGATGCCGTATTCCTCATCGACCTCCTGGTCGAGCCGGACCCAGAGCGGATTGAAGGTCCATTCGGCAACCTGGCCACGATGGCTGACGCGTCGCACCCGCAATTCCGACGGCGTCACCACGATTTCCTCGCTGGCCCGTGCGGCGCGAAAATTGACCTTGAAGGCCCACCAGATCACGAGCACGTCGAGACCGAAGAAGCCGAGCACCGGCCAGGCGCCCATCATCAGGAAAGCAAGGCCCGTGACGAAGCCGACGGCGCTCAGGAACAGCATCACGGCGAGAAAGCCGGTGCGGTTCAGCGAGCGGTGCGGCGTCAGCAGCGCGGAGAAGATCTGAGGCTCGTCCTCGCTCTCGGATCGCGCCCGCGCAATTTCGTTGCCTGTGCTCATCATCGTCCATCAGTATATCCCGATCATGGCGAAAATCACCCGCAAGCCGGTCCCGCGCAAAGCGGCGGTGCCGAAGAAAACGGCAAGACCGGTCGCGACCAAGCCGAAAGCGCCCGCGAAGAAATCACTTAAAGCCACAAGACCGTGGACGCCGGCCGAGGTCCACGAGGTCTTCAGCCGTTTCCGCAAGGCCAATCCGGAGCCCAAGGGCGAGCTCGAGCACGTCAACCCGTTCACGCTGCTGGTCGCGGTGGTGCTGTCGGCACAGGCGACCGATGCCGGCGTCAACAAGGCGACGCGTGCGCTGTTCGACGTTGCCGACACCCCGCAGAAGATGCTCGATCTCGGTGAGGAGCGCTTGCGCGACTACATCAAGACGATCGGACTCTACCGCACCAAGGCCAGGAACGTGATCGCGCTGTCGGCCAAGCTGCTCAATGAATTCGGCGGCGAGGTGCCGCGCACGCGCACGGAGATCGAGTCATTGCCCGGCGCAGGTCGCAAGACCGCCAACGTCGTGCTCAACATGGCCTTCGGCGAGCACACCATGGCGGTCGACACCCATGTCTTCCGCGTCGGCAACCGCACGGGCCTAGCGCCCGGCAAGACGCCGCTGGAGGTCGAGCTTGGCCTGGAAAAGGTGATCCCGGCCGAGTTCATGCTGCACGCGCATCATTGGCTGATCCTGCACGGCCGTTATACGTGCCTCGCGCGCAAGCCACGCTGCGAGGTCTGCCTGATCAACGATCTCTGTCGCTGGCCGGAGAAGACGGTGTGAGGCAGCGCCGCCCCGGGCCGCTATGGCACCTGCCGCGCCGGCTCGATCAGCTCGGGCCGCGGGCCTGACAGGCGCTTGTGCATGTGGACCATGAAGGCCATGCCGAAGATCGGCGTCGCCAGATTGACGATCGGGATCGAGACGAAGGCGGCGATGAACAGGCCGGCGGTGAAGACGGTCGCGGCATTGTCGCGCCGCATCGCCTTGGCTTCCTCCGGCGGGCGGAAGCGCATCGCGGCGAGCTCGAAATATTCGCGGCCCAGCAGCCAGGCGGCGGCGAGGAAGAAGATCAGGAAACCGGCGCCGGCGAACAGCACCAGCGGCAGAGCGGCGAGATAGACCAGGATGGCCACGAGCGCGGTCTTGATGCCCTCGAGCATCGCCCGGCTGAACGGCAGTGCCGCGCCCGGCCGCTCGGCCGGATAATGCTCGCGCTCGACGATGTCGGCGACGTCGTCGACGAACAGGCTCGCCACCAGCGAGGTGATCGCCGGCATCAGGAAGATGCCGCCGAACACGACGCCGAGACCCGTCGCGATCGAGACGATCCAGGAGAGAACCTCGATCGAAGAATGCCAGCCCGGCCCGAGCAGGCCTTCCAGCCAGACCTCGCCGGAGGTCGCAAACCAGCTGAGCAGCCGCTGCAAGCCGATCGCCAGCACGGTGATCAGCACCAGCGCGAGCCCGATCGACCGCCACAGGATCGAGCGCATCGGCGGCGAGATCAATTGCGACAGCGCCTTGATGGCGGCATCCAGCATGGGGGACCCTCTGAAATAAACACCTCGCGAGAGGTAGACACCCAATGCGGCTTCGGCAAGGGCGGGGGCAGCCCTCGGCCGCGGACGCGGCGCGAGCTCTTGCTCACCCTCCCCTGGAGGGGGAGGGTAAGATCCAGCCTAATCGTGCCTATGCCCATGCTTGCGCGTCTTCGCCGGCTTGCCATCCCCGGTCGGGATCATCACCACGCGGCCGTAGCGCACGCCGCGTTCGGCGATGATGTGGTCGGCGAAATGTCTGACCTCGGAGGCTGCGCCGCGCAGCGCCGTCATCTCCATGCAATTGTTGTCGTCGAGGTGAACATGCAGCGTCGCCAGCGCGAGGTCGTGGTGGCCGTGGAATTCCTGCACCAGCCGTTTCGACAGATCGCGCGCCGCGTGGTCATAGACGTAGACGAGGCCGGCGACGCATTGGCCAGTTTGCGCGGTGTCCTCGGCGCTCTGCTGCAGGCCGGCGCGCGCGAGGTCGCGGATGATCTCGGAGCGGTTCTGGTAACCGCGCGCTTCGGCCGCGGCGTCGATCTCCGCCAGGAGATCGTCCTCGATCGTGATGGTAATCCGCTGCATCAGATGCTCCCGCTTATGTCCTCTGAACCGTAGCCCGGATGGAGCGAAGCGCAATCCGGGACGGTGCAATATGCGGCAGGACCCCCGGATTTCGCTTACGCTCCATCCGGGCTACACAGCGTCCTTACAGCCGCGTCGCACGCAGCCGCAGCGCGTTGCCAACGACGCTGACCGAGGACAGCGCCATCGCCGCCGCGGCGATGATCGGGGAGAGCAGCAGACCGAACGCCGGATAGAGAACGCCGGCGGCGATCGGAATCCCGGCGGCGTTGTAGATGAAGGCGAAGAACAGGTTCTGCCGGATGTTGCTCATCGTCGCCTGCGACAGTTTTCGCGCGCGGACGATGCCGACGAGGTCGCCCTTGAGCAGCGTCACGCCGGCGCTCTCCATCGCAACATCGGTGCCGGTGCCCATGGCGATGCCGACCTCGGCCGCCGCCAGCGCCGGCGCGTCGTTGACGCCGTCGCCGGCCATGGCGACGCTGCGGCCTGCCTTCTGCAGCTTGGTCACCACCGCGCTCTTCTGGTCCGGCAGCACTTCGGCCTCGACCTCGGCGATGCCGAGCCGGCGCGCAACGGCCTCCGCCGTGGTGCGGTTGTCGCCGGTCAGCATGATCACCTTGATGCCTTCCGCCGCGAGCGCTTTCAGCGCCTCCGGCGTCGAGACCTTGACCGGATCAGCGATCGCAAACAGGCCGGCAAGCCGGCCGTCGACGGCCATGTTGATCACGGTGGCGCCGTCACCGCGCAGCCGTTCGGCTTCGGCGTCGAGCGAATGGGTATCGACGCCGATCGACGACAGATATCTGGCATTGCCTAGCACGATGGTCTTGCCGTCGACCTTGCCGGTCGCGCCCTTGCCCGTCGGCGAGTCGAACTGCTCGACCTGGCCGAGGGTGAGCTGCTTTTCCTTGGCCGCGCGCACGATGGCGTCGGCCAGCGGATGCTCGCTGGCGCGCTCGACGGTGGCCGCCAGCCGGAGGATGCCTTCTTCCACGAAGCCGGACGCCGGCGCGATCGTCACCACCTTCGGCTTGCCTTCGGTCAGCGTGCCTGTTTTGTCGACCACCAGCGTGTCGATCTTCTCCATCCGCTCCAGCGCTTCGGCGTTCTTGATCAGCACGCCGCCTTGCGCGCCGCGGCCGACGCCGACCATGATCGACATCGGCGTCGCGAGGCCGAGCGCGCAGGGACATGCGATGATCAGCACGCTGACAGCGGCGACCAGGCCGAAGGCCAGCCGCGGCTCCGGTCCGAACCAGGCCCAGGCACCGAAGGCGGCGAGGGCAACGACGATCACGGCCGGCACGAACCAGCCGGAGACCTGGTCGGCCAGGCGCTGGATCGGGGCGCGCGAGCGCTGCGCATCCGCGACCATTTGCACGATCTGCGATAGCAGCGTCTCGCGCCCGACCTTGTCGGCGCGCATGATGAAGCTGCCGGACTGGTTCAGCGTGCCGGCGATGACTTTTGCGCCAGCCTCCTTGGAGACCGGCATGGATTCGCCCGTCACCAGCGATTCATCGAGCGACGAGCGGCCTTCGAGGATGATGCCGTCGACCGGCACCTTCTCGCCGGGACGGACGCGCAGGCGATCGCCGGCGTGCAGCGTGTCGATCTCGACCTCGTGCTCGCTGCCGTCGGCGTCGACGCGGCGCGCGGTTTTCGGCGCGAGCTGCAGCAGCGCCTTGATCGCGCCCGAGGTCGCATCGCGGGCGCGCAGCTCCAGCACCTGGCCGAGCAGCACCAGGACGGTGATGACGGCGGCCGCCTCGAAATAGACTGCGACCGCGCCCTCATGGCCGCGGAAGGTGGCGGGGAAGATCTGCGGCGTGACCGTGCCGAGCACGCTGTAGACATAGGCAACGCCCGTACCCATCGCGATCAGCGTGAACATGTTGAGATTGCGCGTCAGCAGCGATTGCCAGCCGCGAACGAAGAACGGCCAGCCGGCCCACAGCACCACGGGCGTTGCAAAGACGAGCTGGATCCAATTCGACACGGTCGGATCGATCCAGCTGTGGGGGCCCGCGAGGTGGCCGCCCATCTCCAGCGCGATCGGCGGCAGCGACAGCACGCCGCCGATCCAGAACCGTCGCGTCATGTCGGCGAGCTCGGGATTGGGGCCGGTCTCAAGGCTTGCGACCTCAGGCTCCAGCGCCATGCCGCAGATCGGGCACGTGCCCGGACCGACTTGGCGGATCTGCGGGTGCATCGGACAGGTGTAGATCGTGCCCGCGGGCATCTCCGGTTCGGGCGCCTTGTCCTTGGCAAGATACTTGGCGGGATCGGCGGCGAACTTGGTGCGGCAGCCGGACGAGCAGAAATGGAAGGTCTCGCCGTGATGTGTGATGCGATGCTTCGAGGTCGCGGGATCGACCATCATGCCGCAGACGGGATCTTTGACCTTGGTTGCGGCGTCGCCGTGATGATGGTCGTGGCCGGCATGATCGCCGTGGCCGCCGCAGCACGAGGTAGCCTCGGGCTTCGCCGCCGGCGCTGCAGCTTTCGTGGAACAGCCGCATCCGGAATGCGTTCCCGCGCTGTGACGATGCTCGTGCTCGTTGTTGTTCATTGCCATGTTCCGGCCTTTGCGCTTGGTCTTGAAACCTATACCCGGTAGGGGTATATAGACCCCATGCGCAAGGACATCAAGGCATCCGTCGGAAAACGTCTCGGCCGAATCGAGGGCCAGGTTCGTGGCCTCTCGAGAATGGTAGAGGAAGACCGCTACTGCATCGACATCGTGACGCAAATCGCGGCGGTGCGCGCCGCGCTGCGCCGGGTCGAGGAAGAGGTTTTGAAGGATCACGTCGCCCATTGCGTCGAGCACGCCATCGCGAGCGGCGACAAGGCCGACCAGCGCGCCAAGATCGCGGAGCTGATGGCGGTGATCGGACGGGCGGATCGGTAGCGCGCGCTCTCTCCACCGCCGTTGCTTCGCTGCGCTCGTGGCGAAGTCTCGTAGGGTGGGCAAAGCGGAGCGTGCCCACCGTCGGTCAGTGATCGCGCCCGAACGTGGGCACGGCGCTTCGCGCCTTTGCCCACCCTACGAGACCGTGCGAACCTAAGCCGTCTTCTCCCGCGCCCGCGCGCGATACATCGCGAGCTCGCTCAGCTGCACGAAATGCTCGGAGAAAGCCACACTGGCTCGCGCAGGCGGCGCGCTCACTTCTTGAGCCGGAATTTCACCCGACGTCGCTTCGTCAGCCGCTTCAGGAGCGAGCGGCGGCGCCACGAGCGCTTCTGGAAACACACTGAATGAGCCCGCCACCTCCTCGAGCGGCTTCTGCTTGTCGGCCCAGTGCAAGGCGGTGTAGTCGAACCCGTGCACGATGGTGGGTTTGACGACTTCGAAATAGGGCGAGATGTCGAAGTCGCGGGGCATGTAGAGCGAGGAATCGCGGATGTGCAGTATCTCGCGCCGTGCGGCGCGGCTGCCGGCCTTGGTGATCTTCGGCAGGATCGGGTAGCGCACGGCGTCGAAGGCCTGCGCGATCAGCGCCGAGCAGATGATCTTGGTCGGGTCGCCCGAGCCGATCGCGATCATGCGTCGGCGCCAGCGCTGCGGTATCGGCAGCGGGAACAGATAGCGCATGAGGTCGACGATGTTCTTGGTGTCGTAGCCGAAGCCGATGCGGTTGATCGCATAGCGGCACACCGTGGTGCGATCCTCATAGGACAGCCCGACCGGGCGGCAGACGCGGGTGTGATAGGGGAAATATTTCGACAGCGGCGCCGAGGTGACGCCCTCGCCGATATTGGCCTCGATCAGAACATGCGGCTCGCCATTGGACTCCTCTGCCCCATCGATCGGACCGACATAGAGCGCGGCGTGCGACCAGGTCGACTGCGTCAAGTATTTGATGATGCCGGAGATGCGGTTGTTGCCCTCGACCAGCAGCACGTCGCCGGGCTCGATGATGCCGCGCAGATGCTCGGGGTCGCTCGGCGTGAACGGCTCATAGCCCGGCACCTCCTTTGAGAGGTACGCGGCAATCACCTTGCCGACAGAATCCAGGACCGTCCCCATCTCAACCCCCCACGGCCTTTTCCGGCCGTCTTTTTCCCTTCTCTATCATGGTCGAAACGTGTTGCAATTCGGTTCATCACTCTGTGAGATCAAGCATGGTTGATTCACCATCCTGGTTGCTGCGCAACATCGGATACGGCAAGGTTCGCGGGCTGTTCACGTTCGCCGCAAGTCCCCGGAAACCATGACATGACAATCACGCGCCGCGGCTTTCTTTCGGCGTCGGCGGCCCTTGCGGCGATGCCGGTGCTGCGCGCATCCGCCGCGCCCCTGCCGCGCGAGGCTGACATCGTCGTGATCGGCGCGGGGGCGGCGGGAATTGCCGCGGCGCGGCGTATCTTGGCAACGGGCCGCAAGGTCATCGTAGTGGAAGCGGCCGCGCAAGTCGGCGGCCGCTGCATCACCGACAGCACGACCTTCGACACGCCGTTCGACCGCGGCGCGCGCTGGATGTACAATCCGGACACCAACCCGATGATCCGGCTGGCGCGCAGTGCCGGGCTGGACGTGCTGCCGGCGCCCTCGGGCCAGAAAATGCGCATCGGCCGCCGCAATGCCCGCGCGGGCGAGACCGAGCAGTTCCTGGCCGCCCTAGTGCGCGCCAACCGCGCCATCGACGAGGCCGGGCGGGGCAAGCTCGACACCTCCTGCGCATCGGTGATGCCGAAGGATCTCGGCGACTGGGCCGGCGCGGCCGAGTTCATGCTGGGCGCGAGCTTTGCCGGCAAGGACCTGAAGGAGCTCTCCGCGATCGACAAGGGACGCGCGCAGGACCGCAACGCGGCGATCGCCTGCCGGCAGGGTTTGGGCACACTGATCGCTAGGCTCGCCGAGCAGGCGCCGGTGGCGCTGTCGACGCCGGCGAGCCGCATCGCCTGGAGCAATCGCGACGTCAGCATCGAGACGCAAGCCGGCAAGATCGCGGCGCGCGCCGCCATCGTCACGGTCTCGACCAATGTGCTGACATCGGGCGCGATCAAGTTCGCGCCCGACATTCCCAAGCGGACGCTGGATGCGGCATCGAAGCTCAGCCTCGGTAGCTACGATCGCATCGTGCTGCAGCTGCCGGGCAATCCGCTCGGCCTGTCGCGCGACGATATCCTGATCGAGCAGAGCAATTCGACCCGCACGGCGCTGATGTTAGCCAATATCGGCGGCTCCTCGCTGTGCTCGATCGATGTCGGCGGCTCGTTCGGCCGCGATCTCGCCGAGCAGGGCGAGAAGGCGATGGTGGCTTTCGCCAGGGAATGGATCACGAAGCTGTTCGGCAGCGAGGCCGCTTCCGTGGTGCAGAAGACCAGCGCCACGCGCTGGAACGCCTCGCCTTACGTCATGGGCGCGATGTCGGCAGCCTCGCCGGGCGGCCAGCTGTCGCGAAGGACCCTGGCCGAGCCGATCGGCAATGTGTTCCTCGCCGGCGAAGCCACGCACGAGACGCTCTGGGGCACCGTCGACGGCGCCTGGGAAAGCGGCGAACGCGCCGCCGATGCAGCCCTGCGCAAGATCGGCGCGCTGAAGGACGAGCCGGCCGACGTGCCGACCCAGTCGACGAAGAAGCGGCGCGTGCCGAAGCAGTAAGACGATCAAGCCGCGATAAATTCCACTGTCGTCCGGACAGGCGCAGCGAAGCGGAGCGCAGATTCGGGACCCATACTCACAGGGAGTGGTTTGGCGAAGACTCGGAGTTGCCACCTTGCCCCATAACCACTCCCCGGGGTTATGGGTCCCGGGCTCGCGCTACGCGCGCCCCGGGACGACAGCGGAGATGTTACCGCAGCACGCCATCCAGCACCGGCAATCCAAAGATCACCGCCATCGCAATCAGCGCGTAGCAGATGCCGCGAAACACCCTCTCGCTGGCGCGGCCGAACAATGAGCTGCCGAACGCAACGCCAACCGCATAGACCGGGCCGACGATCAGCGACAGCACCAGCGATTCGCGGCTGATCAGGCCGGTCGCCGCGTAGCTGATCATCGAGAAGAAATCCGAGGCGCCGAAGAACAGCACGATATTGGCGCGCGCGACCATCGGCGCGATCGGGCGGCCGAGCCAGTAGCCGACGATCGGCGGGCCGCCGGTTTGCGCGAGCCCGCTGCAGAAGCCGGAGAGGCCGCCGATGCCCACCGACAGCCAGGCATGGTCCTTGCCGCGATAGCGCCAGCCCGACAGCAGCAGAAGGAGCAGCGCCGCTACGAAGCAGGAGATGATCCAGCGCGTGGTAACGGGTTCGAGCACGCTGAGGAAATAGGTGCCGATGGGTACGCCGATCAGCGCGCCCAGCACTATCACGGCCGTGGCCTTGCGATCGGCCTTCCGCCATGCATCCGGCAGCAGCGGCGCGGCTGCGACGAAATCGATGACGAGAAGCAGGGCAGCAACGAGCCGCGGTGCCGCGATGCTGCTCGCCAGCGGCATGAAGATCAGCGCCGAACCGAAGCCGGAGAAGCCGCGCGCCGTGCCCGAAACGAAAGCGACGGCGCAGAGCGCCGCCGCAACCGTGAGGCTGACGTCCTTCGGAAGGAAGTCAGCAGGACTCATCCGCGCAACGTGCCGCCGGTCTTCTTGGTGACCTCGGCCACGATCTTCGTGGCGACCGCCTCGATCTCCTGATCGGTCAGGGTTTTCTCGCGCGGCTGCAGCGTGACCGCGATCGCGATCGACTTCTTGCCGTCATCGATGCCCTTGCCTTCGTAGATATCGAAGACATTGACGCCGGTGATCAGCTTCTTGTCGACGCCTTGCGCCGCGCGAACGATGTCGCCGGCCTTGACGGCGCGGTCGACAATGAAAGCGAAGTCACGCGACACCGGCTGGAACGCCGAGAGCTCGATCAAGGGCTTGGCGCGCGTCGGCTTCTTCTTCGCCTCGGGGATGCGATCGAGGATCACCTCGAAGACGACAAGCGGCCCGTCGGCACCGAGCGCCTCGAGGGCTCTCGGGTGCACTTCGCCGAAATATCCGAGCACGTTCTGCGGCCCGATCTGGATCGTGCCGGAGCGACCCGGATGCAGCCAGCCGGGACCACCCGCCACGATCTGCAGCGCCTGCATCGGCGCGCCGGCCACCGCCAGCACCGCCAGCGCATCGGCCTTGGCGTCGAACACGTCGGTCTGCGCCGAGCCGGTCCAGTGCCGCCCAATACCTTCGGACGAAGCAAGCCCGCGGCGTATGCCGCTCGCCGCCATGAACTGGTCCTGCGGGCGATCGCCTTTGAACACCTGGCCGACTTCGAACAGCGCGACATCGCCAAAGCCGCGATCGGCATTGGCCTGCGCCGCCGCGATCAGGCCGGCCAGCAGGGTCGGGCGCATGTCGGAGAGATCCGAGGCGATCGGGTTCGCCACTTCGAGCTCGCGCTGTCCGCCGCCGAACAATTCGGCCGCGGGCTTTGCGATGAACGACCAGGTCACGGCTTCGACCATGCCGCGGCTCGCGAGCGCGCGCCGCGCGCGGCGGGTGCGCAGCTGCAGCGGCGTCAGCACCGGCTTGCGCGGCTCGTCGCCGCGCTCGAACGGTGTCATCGGCACCTTGTCGACGCCGAAGATGCGGACGATCTCCTCGACGATGTCGGCCTTGCCGTGCACGTCGGAGCGCCAGGACGGCACCGCGACCTTTACCACCGGGCCGGGACCCGCCATCATGAAGCCGAGATGGGTCAGGATGCGCTTCATCTCAACCTGCGGCACCTCAATGCCAGACAGGCGCTTGACTTCGGTGATCGGGAATTCGATCAGGCGGTCGTCGCCAAAGGTCTTGCCGACCAGGACGGTTTCAGAGGGCGCGCCGCCGCACATCTCCATCACCAGCTTGGTCGCGAGCTCGATGCCGGGCACCATGAAGGCCGGATCGACGCCGCGTTCGAAGCGGTAGCGCGCGTCCGAATTGATGCCGAGCTTGCGGCCGGTCTGGGCGATGTTGATCTCGTTCCACAGCGCCGATTCGATCAGCACGTCTGTGGTGTTCTCGTCGCAGCCCGATGCTTCGCCGCCCATGATGCCGGCGAGCGATTCGACGCCGTGCTCGTCCGCGATCACGCAAATGGCGGGATCGAGATTGTAGGTGCGGCCGTCGAGCGCCAGCAGGCTCTCGCCCTCGCGGGCGCGGCGCACGACGAGATTGCCCTTCACCTTCTTGGCGTCGAACACGTGCAGCGGGCGCGCACGGTCGTAGGTCATGAAGTTGGTGATGTCGACCAGCGCGTTGATCGGACGCAGCCCGATCGCGGTCAGCCGCTTCTGCAGCCATTCCGGCGACGGCTTGTTCTTGACGCCACGCACGAGACGGAGCGCAAAGCCCGGGCACAGCGTGGCATCCTCGACCGTCACCTTCACGGGACAGGGGAATTCGCCCTTGACCGGCTTGATGGTGGGATCCTTGAACTTGCCCATGTCGGCGGCGGCGAGATCGCGCGCGATGCCGTGCACGCCGGTGCAGTCCTGCCGGTTCGGCGTCAGATTGATCTCGATGACGGGATCTCCGAGGCCGGCCCATTCGGCATAGGCAGCACCGATTGGCGCGTCCGCCGGCAATTCCATGATGCCGTCATGATCGTTGGAGATCTGCAGCTCGGCCGCCGAGCACAGCATGCCGCGGCTCTCGACGCCGCGGATGGTGCCGACACCGAGCGTGATATCCTTGCCGGGAATGTAGGTACCAGGCGGTGAGAACACGCTGACGAGGCCGGCGCGCGCATTCGGCGCACCGCACACCACCTGCACCGGCGCACCGCCGTCGCCAGTGTCGACCATGCAGACGCGCAGACGGTCCGCATTCGGATGCTGCTCGGCCGAGATCACCTTCGCAATCGTGAACGGCTTCAGCGCCTTCGACTTGTCGTCGATGTTCTCGACCTCGAGCCCGATCATGGTGAGCTTCTCGGCGAGCTTTTCCAGCGGCTCGTCAGTCTCGAGATGGTCCTTCAGCCAGGAGAGAGTGAATTTCATGGCTGCGTGCCTCGGCTCTTGTCGGTTGAATTGCTTGGGTCGGTGTCAATGTTCCCTCCCCCCTTGTGGGGGAGGGTTAGGGAGGGGGGTGAGCCGCGGCCTCCGGCAGAAGCGGCCTGGCGGATCGTCTCAACAACCCCCTCGAGATTGGACATCACCTGCTCATTGGTGAAGCGCAGAACCTGAAAACCCCCGGCTAGGAAGAAAGCGTCTCGACGTTCATCTTTCTTCTGACGTTCCTCGACATCGTGGGATTCCCCATCGAGTTCGATGATGAGCTTTGATGAGAAGCAGACGAAGTCGGCGATGTAGTTCCCGATCGGCGTTTGGCGACGGATGCCAACACCATCCATGCGGTTAGCTTTCAAGTAGCGCCACAGCAGTGTTTCGGCGCGCGTCATCGTCCGGCGGAGCTGCTTCGCCCTGCTGCGCTGACGGTCGCTGACAACTGCGTGCGGCATCCGCGGCTACCCCCCTCCCTGGCCCTCCCCCACAAGGGGGGAGGGAACGGAGAGAGTCATCGTGTGACTGCGTACCGCGATCACGTGCTCAGCCCCCCCGCCAGCGTCGGCACCTCCAGCGGCTTGAAGCCATAATGGCCCAGCCAGCGGACGTCGCTGTCGAACAGCTGGCGCAAATCGGCGATGCCGTATTTCAGCATGGCGATGCGGTCGATGCCCATGCCCCAGGCAAAGCCCTGGTACTCGTCGGGATCGATGCCGCAGGCGCGCAGCACGTTGGGATGCACCATGCCGCAGCCGAGAATCTCGAGCCAATCCTCGCCCTCGCCGAAGCGGATCTCGCCCTTGTCGCGGCGGCACTGGATGTCGACTTCGAGCGAAGGCTCGGTGAACGGGAAGAACGAGGGCCGGAAGCGCATGTTGATGTGGTCGACCTCGAAGAACGCCTTGCAGAACTCGTGCAGGATCCATTTGAGATGGCCGAGATGCGAGCTCTTGTCGATGACGAGGCCCTCGACCTGGTGGAATTGCGGCGTGTGGGTCGCGTCCGAATCGATGCGATAGGTGCGGCCCGGGCAGATCACGCGGATCGGCGGCTTCTGGCTCAGCATGGTGCGCACCTGCACCGGCGAGGTGTGGGTCCGCAGCAGCATGCGCGAGCCGTCCTCTTTCGGATGGAAGAAGAACGTGTCGTGCATTTCGCGCGCCGGATGGCCTTCCGGGAAATTCAGCTTGGTGAAGTTGTAATCGTCGGTCTCGATGTCGGGGCCTTCGGCCACCGAGAATCCCATGTCGGCGAAGATGGTGGTGAGCTCGTCCCAGACCTGGCTCAGCGGATGAATGCGGCCGGCTTCCGCCGCCGCATCGCGCAGCGGCAAGGTGACGTCGACGGTCTCGGCGGCGAGCCGCGCATCGAGCGCCGCCGACTTCAGCACATCGCGCCGTACCGCGAGCGCCTGGCTGACTTCGTCCTTGGCCTGGTTGATCGCCGCGCCTTGCGTCTTGCGCTCGTCCGGCGACATCTTGCCGAGCGTGGCGAGCAGCGCCGAGATCGAGCCCTTCTTGCCGAGGGCTGCAACACGCACGGCCTCGAGCGCGGCCTCGTCGGCAGCGGCGGCGATGTCGGCGATGATCTGGGCTTGGAGCTGGGCAAGATCGGTCATGGCAATCCCTTTTGGCCAGGATGCTGAGCCGATGATCCTAGCCCGTCACGCCCGGCCAAAAGCGCGAAGCGCATCTTCGCGTTAGATTCGCCGGGCATCCACGTCGGAGAAGTGTATGCGCGAGAGATGACGGCCGGGGCGATGAACGCGCGACACGCGCCTCTGCCCGGGCCATCACAAGCTGAACGCTGCGCAAGTCGCGCAGTGGGGCGGCTTACGCCGCCAGCGCGGCTTTGGCCTTCTCGGCGATCGCTTGGAACGCGGCGGGCTCGCGGATCGCGAGATCCGACAGCACCTTGCGGTCCACGGTGATGCCCGACTTGGCAAGGCCGTCGATAAATCGGCTGTAGGTCAGGCCGAACGGACGGACCGCGGCGTTGAGGCGCTGGATCCAGAGCGCGCGGAAGGTGCGCTTGCGACGCTTGCGGTCGCGGAAGGCGTATTGCTGGGCCTTTTCCACGGCCGGCTTGGCGGCGCGGATGGTGTTCTTGCGGCGGCCATAGAAGCCCTTGGCGGCCTTGTAGACTTTCTTGTGCTTGGCGTGGGCGGTCACACCGCGTTTGACGCGAGACATGACGAGATCCTTCAGAGATGACTTGGTTATCGGATCGCCGCGGGATGCGCGGCAGAGGTGGCAATGATCGTGGACCCGATCAGGCGTTCGGCAAGAAGTACTTCTTGACGTTGTCGCCGTCGGTCTTGAACAGCACGCGGGTGCCGCGGAGCTGACGGATCTGCTTCTTCGTCCGCTTGATCATGCCGTGACGCTTGCCGCGCTGGGCGTGCATCACTTTGCCGGTGGCAGTCACCTTGAAGCGCTTTTTAGCGCCCGATTTGGTCTTCAGCTTGGGCATTTGGCTCTCCTAATGGCCACAGAGATCCGCCCGCGAAGGCGGCTGGACCGTCAAAAATGCTCGTTAGAGCGTTGATTGTGCTCAAGTTTTGCGAACAGGCGCGAAACCCGCACGAGACACCGCCACGGCAGCCCGTAAATCAGCCGGGCGGTGAAGGCTGGGCTTATGACAGAGGAGAGGCCAATTGGCAACGATGAACCGCCGCAACCTGCCCGCCGACTATTGAACGCTGCCACCCCTCATGTCCAAGCCTTCTCGCCTGAAGCAGGTCCAAAATGGCTCATTTCCCGCAACTTCTGATTTCATTCGCCCGCCCGCGCCCTCTGGCGCTGTTCGCCGTGCTCGCCGCGGCTGCGCTGCCACAGGCGGCTGACGCCCGCGCCGGCGGCTATGACGGCATCTGGAACGTCACCTTCGCCACCACCCGCGGCAATTGCAGCTCGGGCTACAGCGTTCCCTTCACCGTGACCGGCACCCGCGTCTCCTCCGCCGGCGGCGGCCGGGTCTCGGGCCGGGTCAACCGTTCCGGCGCTGTCGCCGTGCAGGTCTCGGTCGGCGCCTCCCACGCCAGTGGCGGCGGCCGGCTCGCCGGCGTGAACGGCGCCGGGTCGTGGAAGGGAATTATCTCCGGCGACCAGTGCAGCGGAACCTGGCAGGCGACGAGGACCTGACACACAAAACGGCCCGCCGGGGATCCGGACGGGCCGTTGAATTCTCGAGGTCCTAAAGCGTTGCGCGTCAGCGCGGCGCCAGCACCATTACGACCTGGCGACCTTCGAACCGCGCGTCCTGCTCGACCTTGGCGAGCTCGGCGACGTCGGTCTTGATCTTGTCGAGCAGCTTGGTGCCGATCTCCTGGTGCGCCATTTCGCGGCCGCGATAGCGCAGCGTGATCTTGACCTTGTCGCCCTCTTCGAAGAAGCGCTGCATCGCGCGCATCTTCACGTCGTAATCGTGGTCGTCGATCATCGGACGGAGCTTGATCTCCTTGATCTCGACGGTCTTCTGCCGTTTGCGGGCTTCCGCGGCTTTCTTCTGAGCGGAATACTTGTACTTCCCGTAATCCATGATCTTGCAGACGGGAGGGCTGGTATTCGGCGAAATCTCGACCAGATCCATCCCGACTTCCTGCGCCATGCGGATGGCGACGACGGTCTCGACCGTACCTTTGTTGTCACCGGTCTGGTCGATCAGCTGGATCTGCGCATTGCGGATATCATCATTGATGCGCGGCCCGTCTTTGCTGGCAGCGGGCGGAGCTTTATTAGGACGGCGAATGGGTGGTTCTCCAAAGTTGTGAAAGAAGCGGCTATTTTGAAGGAAGATGCGTTTGCCGGCAAGCAAGTCGCTGGTGCGAGGCGCGAAAAACCCTCAAATGCGAGGCATTTTGGTCACGGCCCTCGGCACGCTGACCGACATAGACACCTTGCCTCTGTTCCGCAAGCGTCCCAAAGGACCAATACCGATGCCGGTCGTACTTTCGGAATAGGTCCGGACAGCTCAAACCGCACAGCCAGAGTAAACGTTCCATGACCGATGCAATTCCCGATGCCGTGCTTGAGTTCATCGAGGTGGGCGAGGGGCCGTCCGCACGCAGAATCGCGGTGCGCCGCCGTCCCGGAAAAGGCCCCGGCCTGGTCTGGCTGGGCGGATTCAAGTCGGACATGCAGGGCGGCAAGGCCGTGGCGCTGGATGCCTGGGCCCACGAGCACGGCCGCGCAATCGTCCGGTTCGATTATTCCGGCCACGGCGAATCCAGCGGCGATTTCGCCATTGGGACGATCGGCAGCTGGCTCGAGGATAGCGTTGCGGTGTTCGAACGCTTCTGCGACGGCCCGCAAATCCTGATCGGCTCGTCGATGGGCGGCTGGATGGCGCTGCTGCTCGCCCGCGAGATCAGGAAGCGTGCCGGCAAAGCGTCGCTTGCAGGGCTCGTGCTGATCGCGCCGGCGCCCGATTTCACCGAAGAGCTGATGTGGAAGAATTTTTCGCCCGCAGTGAAGAAGGAAATCGAGACCAAGGGTTTCTGGCTGCGCCCGTCGGAATATGGCGACGGCTCGCCCTATCCGATCACGCGGAACCTGATCGAGGAGGGACGCAATCACCTCGTGCTGGGCAGCGCCATCGATCTCGGCTGCCCCGTCCGCATCCTGCAAGGCGCGAAGGACCCTGATGTGCCCTGGCAGCACGCGTTTGCGCTGACCCATCGCCTGCCGGCCGACGACGTCGTGCTTACCATGATCCAGGACGGCGATCACCGCCTCTCCCGCCCGCAGGACATCGCGCGCCTTCTTGCGGCGGTGGCTGAGATCGGGTGATGTGTCCTCTTCCTTCTCCCCTTGCGGGAGAAGGTGGCTTCGCGAAGCGAAGTCGGATGAGGGGTTCTCTCCACGGGCCCGAATGAGAGTTGGACTCGCGGAAGCAACCCCTCACCCGAACGAAATGCGTGTCAACGAGCGGAGCTGGCCTCTCCCGCAAGGGGAGAGGCATAACAACTGGGAGGCAACACCAATGACCACCACCGCCATGCTGCGCGCCTTCTGCGATGCCGTCGAGCAGCGCAACGGCGAAGCCTTCGCCCAGCTGTTCACCGAGGACGGCGTCTATCACGATGTCTTCTACGGCGCCTTCGCCGGCCGCGCGAAGATCGCCGCGATGATCGACGACTGGTTCTACCGCACCGCGACCGATTTCCGCTGGGACATGCATGATCCCGTCACCGACGGCACCACGCTCTATGCGCGCTACACCTTCAGCTATAGATCGACCCTGCCGGAAGCAAACGGCGCGCGGGCGATGTTCGAGGGCGTTGCGATCATGACGCTGAAGGGCGGCAGGATCGCGAGCTATCACGAGGTCGCCAACACCGCGCCGGCGTTCGTCGATTTGAACTTCGCCCCGGAGCGGATCGCGAAGATCGTCGCCAAGCAGGGTGCCGAACTGAAGGCGCGGCCGGAGATGCAGCGGCATTTGGACTAGGTCGTCATTCCGGGGCGCGCGAAGCGCGAACCCGGAATCCATTTCAACTCTTGGCCTGCGGCCCGATGGATTCCGGGTCTGCGCCTGACGGCGCATCCCGGAATGACGACCGGAGAGAGGCGCGCGCTCCTACCGCTTCGACGGATTCACCATCGGCTTGCGCTGCGCCAGCGCGGCCACCGTCGCGGTGCCGATCGGACCCTGTTCGTCATAGAGCCAGCATTCGCCGATCGCGACGCCGTCGGTGGCTTGGTGGTTCACCACCTCGAAGCCGATCCACTCTGTCACGGGCAGGCGGTGCAGATAGATCGTGACATCGCTGTTGATGTAGCCGAGCCCCTGGTCGCCGGCATTGGCAAACGGGCTCGCAAAATCGGCGCCGGCGGCGACGCGGACGAACGGCGTCATCGGGGTGCCCGCGACGAGCTCACGCACCTCGCTCATCCACAATCTGCGCGGGCCGAGCGAGCCCATATGGCCGACGATCGGGCGTGTCGCCCATTTGCCGTTCATGCCGAGCCTGGGATCGGTCGGCTTGGGGATCTCGGCCGGCTTCGGTGCGTCCCAGTTCGGCGGCGACCAGACATTGCCATCGGGATTTTGCGTCTTGCGCAGCAGCTGGCACGAGGCGCGCGCCATGCTGACCCCGCCGGAAAAGAACTCCGCTTCCACCACGCGGATGCGCATGCCGTCGCGCACCAGCCGCGTCGTCACTTCGATCGGCTTGTCGATAGTCGGCAGCCGGAACATGTCGACCGTGAGCCGCGCCGGCACGAATTCGGGCCCGGAATGGCGCTCCTCGATGACGAAGCCGAGCAGGCCGACGATGACGCGTCCGTGCAGCGATTTCGGATCCCATGGACCGTTGGCGACTTCCGTCGGATGGAATGTATCGCCGTCGCGGGTGAAGAAAGGCATGCTTGTCATGACGCGCGAGATTGCGGGAATGGGCGGGGAAATCAAGGGTGGTGAGAGCATGTGCCAGCCACAACACGAGTGTCATCGCCCGGCTTGACCGGGCGATCCAGTACTCCGCGGCAGTTGTGATTGAATCGATAGGCCGCGGCGTACTGGATTCCCCGCCTTCGCGGGGAATGACTACGGTGAGCTAGGAAGCGGCGCGCCACTCCTTGCGCACACTCTCGTGGTGCTCGTTACTGATCGCAGCACCCTTCATCGCCTCAAACTCTTCGCGCGCCAGCAACTGGCCCAGCGCCCACACCGCCGCGCCGCGCACCAGCGGACTTGCGTCATCCAACAATCGCCGCGCCGCCTCAGCCAGCGCCACCTCGCCTGAGTTGCCGATCGCAATCAGCACATTGCGCACGAACCGGTCGCGGCCGATGCGCTTCACCGGCGATTTCGTGAACAGCGCACGGAATGCCGCGTCGTCCAGCCGTGCCAGCTCAGCGAGCGAGGGCGCGCGCAACTCGTCGCGCGCGGCGAGTTTTGCCTCACGCCCCTCTTGCGCAAACTTGTTCCAGGGGCAGGCGGCAAGGCAATCATCGCAGCCATAGATGCGGTTGCCGATGCTCTTGCGAAACTCGTGCGGGATCGGGCCCTTGTTCTCGATGGTCAGATACGAGATGCAGCGCCGCGCATCGAGCTTGTAGGGCGCTGGAAACGCCGCGGTCGGGCAGATGTCGAGGCAGGCTCGGCACGAGCCGCAATGATCGATCTCGGGTTCGTCGCGCGGCAGCTCCAGCGTGGTGTAGATCGCGCCGAGAAACAGCCACGAGCCGAACTCGCGCGAGACGAGATTGGTGTGCTTGCCCTGCCAGCCCAGATGCGCGGCCTGCGCCAGCGGCTTCTCCATCACTGCCGCGGTGTCGACGAACACCTTCACCTCGCTCGGCGCGGTCGCGACCAGCCAGCGCGCCAGCGCCTTCAGCCGCTTCTTGATGAGGTCGTGATAGTCGTCGCCTTGCGCATAGACCGAGATCGCCGCGCGCGCGCGCTGCTTCAGGATCGCGAGCGGATCGGAGTCGGGACCGTAATTGACGCCGAGCATGATCACGCTGCGCACATCGGCCCACAGCCCGCGCGGGTCGACGCGGCGCTCCGGCTGGTTCGCAAGCCAATCCATGTCGCCATGGCCGCCCGAGGCGATGAATTCGAGGAAGTGTTGTCCGGCTGCATCGATCGAGCCCGGCGCGGTGACGCCGATGCAGTCGAAGCCGAGCGCGTGCGCTTCGCGCGCCAGCGCCGCCTTCAGTTCAGTCGGGTCGCAGCTCAGAAATCCAGGTCCACATAGGTCCGCGACGCCGGCACGCCGGCCAGCCATTCGCTGAGGAGCGGACGGAACGACGGGCGGGATTTCACCCGCGCGTACCACGCCTTTGCTGCGTCGTCCTCGCTCCATGGCACGTCGCCCAGATAGTCGATCGCCGAAAGGTGCGCCGCGGCGGCGAGATCCGCGTAGGTGAGCCGGTCGCCGGCGAGGAAGTTGCGGGTCTGCGCCAGCCAGCCGATATAGGCCAGATGATAGCGCACATTGGCCTTCGCTGCGCGCATCACGTCGGCCGAAGGCGGCCCGCCGCCGTTCTCCTCGCTCATGAAGCGCTTGTAGATGCGCTCGGTGACGAGTGGATGCGAGACTTCCTCGAAGAACTTTTCGTTGAACCAGGCCATCAGCCGGCGCACCTCGACACGCTCGGCAAGCGTCTCCGGCATCAGGCGCTTGGGGCCCATCCCGGCCCCATAGGCCTCATCGACATATTCGGCGATGATGGCCGCGCCCGGAATCGGCGGCTGCTCGTCGTCCACCAGCACGGGCGTGGTGCCGGCCGCATTGAGCAGCAGAAACGCCTCGCGCCGCTCCCAGCTGCGCTCCTCGATCAGCTTCAGGTCGAGCCCGTATTCACCCGCGATCAGGCGAATGAAGCGCGAATGCGGACAGAACGGATGATGAAACAGCGTAAACATGAAGCCTTTGACTATGTGATGGTGCTTAAGAATCCATCAATGTTTGTGCGGCGCCACACTAGTCCTTCAAAACCTCGAAGCAAGGGCGTGATTTGGCATTTTGCGATTGCGGCATGGGGTCGAATAGGCGAGAAGAGCCCCGCTTTTCCAGCCGAAATGGACCGTAAATATGTCAGACGCTATACGGGCAGTGATCCTCGGCATCATCGAGGGCGTGACCGAGTTCCTTCCCGTATCCTCGACCGGCCACCTCCTGATCGCCGAGCGCTTCTTTCATCTCGGCGAAGGCGCGTTCTGGGATTCGTTTACGGTTCTGATCCAGCTGGGCGCGATTCTCGCGATCGTGGGGCTGTACTTTCGCAAGCTGTGGGACGTCGTCATCGGCCTGTTCACGGGCGATGCCTATGCTCGCCGCTTCGTGATCGGTGTGCTGGTCGCATTCCTGCCCGCTGTCATCGTCGGCCTCGTCGCCGGTAAGTACATCAAGCTCCTGCTGTTCAATCCGTGGGTCATCTGCTTCACACTGATCGTCGGCGGCGCCGTCCTGCTCTGGGTCGACAAGCTCGAGCTCAAGCCGCGCGAGTATGATGCCACCAGATTTCCGCTCTTGATGTATCTCTATATCGGCATCGCGCAGTGCGTGGCCATGATCCCGGGCGTGTCGCGCTCCGGCGCCAGCATCGTCGCCGCGATGTTGCTCGGAGCCGACAAGCGCGCGGCGGCGGAATTCTCGTTCTTTCTGGCGATCCCCACCATGATCGGCGCGTTCGCCTACGACTTCTACAAGAGCCGCGCCGAGATGACGATGGACCACATCAACATCGTCGCGATCGGCTTCGTGGTGTCGTTCATCACCGCGATCATCGTGGTGAAGACGTTTTTGACCTATGTCACCCGGCACGGTTTCCTGCTGTTCGCCTGGTGGCGCGTGATCGTCGGCACCCTCGGCCTGATCGCGCTGGCGCTGGGACGGTAGGCCCTTGGTCCGTAGCCCGGATGGAGCGCAGCGCATCCCGGTCCGTCATCACTTGGGGCACGATCCCGGTATACGCTGCGCTCCATCCGGGCTACGCCTTCAACGCAATATAAGCTTTTGATCGGTACTCAGTTTCGCAATGCCGGGCGGCGCGCCCGGCGCAGGAGCTGAGCCATGACCCTCGTCAGCGGCTGGGGGCGCTTCCCGGTCGTCGATACCGAGATGCTGCGTCCGCGCGCGTTCGCGTCGGTTGCCGACGCCATCGTGTCCGGCACCGTGGCGCGCGGCAATGGCCGTGCCTACGGCGATGCCGCGATCGGGACCGTCAGGACCGTGACGATGACGGGCTTCGACAGCATCAGGTGGTTCGATCCGGCGACCGGCCGAATCCGCCTCGAGGCCGGCGTGCTGCTCTCGGACCTGATCGAGACCTTCGGCCCGCGCGGCTTCCTGCCCTTCGTGCTGCCCGGCACGCGTTTCGTGTCGATCGGCGGCGCCATCGCCGCCGACGTGCACGGCAAGAATCACCATTGTGAAGGCGGCTTCGGCCGCTATGTCGACAGCATCCTGCTGCGCACGGGCGAGGGCGAATTGATCGAAGCCTCGCGCGAGCAGAACTCCGACGCATTCTTTGCGACAATCGGCGGCATGGGCCTGACCGGGGTCATCCTCGAAGCGACCTTGCGGCTGCGCAAGGTCGAAACGGGATGGATCCGCGAGCGCGTGATCTCGGCATCCGATCTCGATGCCGCGATGCGCGCGCTCGATGCAGGCGATGCCGCAACTTATTCGGTGGCCTGGATCGATTGCGCCGCCCGCGGCAAGGATCTCGGCCGCTCGCTGATCTATCTCGGGGAGCACGCCGGCAAGGACGAGCTTCCTGCCGGCGCCGCGGCGTTTCCCGCCGGCAAGCATCCCGGTCTTGGCGTGCCCATCGATTTGCCCTCGATGACGCTGAACCGCTTCAGCATCCGCGCCTTCAACGAGCTGTACTACCGCATGGGCGCGCGCCGGGCCGGCGGCAGCCATGTGGTCTCGCTCTATCCCTATTTCTTCCCGCTCGACAGCCTTGCCGACTGGAATCGCATCTACGGCAAGCGCGGCTTTCTGCAGCATCAATGCGTGATCCCGGAGAACGGCGCGCGGGACGTGGTCGGCGAGATTCTGGGTCGCGTCGCGCGGCGCGGCGATGCCTCCTTCCTCGCGGTGCTGAAGAAGCTCGGCGAGGGCGAGGGCATCCTGTCGTTTCCGCTGCCCGGCTACACGCTGGCGCTGGATTTCCCTGTGCGCGGCGACATCCTGAATTTTCTCGACGAGATCGACCGTCTCGTTGTCGCGGCCGGTGGCCGGCTCTATCTTGCCAAGGATGCGCGCCAGTCGCGCGAGACGCTCGAAGCCGGCTATCCCGCCTTGCCGCGCTTCAACGCGATCCGCAAAGCGCTCGACCCCGCCGGCAACATCCGCTCCAAGCTTTCACAACGTCTGTTCGATGAGGTCTAGGCCGTGACGTCGCGCAAGTCTGTACTGGTGCTGGGCGGCTCATCCGACATCGGCCGCGCCACGGCGCGCGCCTTTGCCAAAGCGGGATACGATGTGGGGCTCGCCGGCCGCGACGTCGGCGCGCTGGAGCCTGACGCCGCCGATCTTCGCGCGCGCTACAATGTCGTGGTCGGTGTTCACACATTCGACGTGCTCGACACCGCCTCGTTCGAGGGCTTCGTCGCCGGCCTGGCCGCGCTGCCCGATGTCGTCATCTCGATCGTCGGCCTGCTTGGTGTGCAAGAGAGCGCGCAGAGCGATCTCGCCCAGGCCACCGCGATCATGCGCTCCAACTACGAAGGTCCGGCGCTGATCCTCGGCCTGTTCGCGGAGAAGTTCTTGGGCCGCGGCAGCGGCACGCTGGTCGGCGTGTCCTCGGTCGCCGGCGATCGCGGCCGCGCCTCCAACTATGTCTATGGCTCGGCCAAGGCCGGCTTCTCCGCCTTCCTGTCCGGCCTGCGCGCCCGCGCCAGCCGTGGCGGCGTGCACGTCGTCACGGTCAAGCCCGGCTTCGTCCGCACCAGGATGACCGAAGGCATGAAGCTGATCGGCCCGCTCACCGTCGAAGCCCCCGTCGTCGGCGCTGCGATCCTTCGCGCCGTCGAGAGCAAGACCGACATCGTCTATGTCAGCGGCAGATGGCGTCTCGTGATGCTGATCATCAAGACGCTGCCGGAAGCGGTGTTCAAGAAGCTGAAGTTTTGAAAGTCGTGTAACAGGCCAGTCTTCGCTCCAGCGACAGTGCACCCCCTCGCCCCGTTCTTACGGGGAGAGGGTTGGGGTGAGGGGTCTCTCTCCGCACGAGCGGTCTTCGAGAGACCTGTACCCCTCACCCGGATTGCTGCGCAATCCGACCTCTCCCCGCAAGCGGGGCGAGGTAAAGAAGATCCCTCACACGCTCATGCGCTGGAACTGGCCCTGCGGGCGGAAGCGCCAGAGATATTGCGGGGCGATCGCTTCCAGCGAGTCGGCCTGGATGCCGAGGCCTTCCAGCGTCAGCCCGGCCGCCTTCGCCGCGTCCGACACGATATTGTCGCGCTCGAGCAGCGTGACCTGGTCCGGCGTCAGCTTGAACGCGCCCGGCGCGAATTGCAGGAAGTTGGCCTGGAAGCGGGCGAGGCCGAACGTCAGCGGCACCAGCATGCGCTTGCGGTCGGTGATTTCGAGGATCGCCTCGATGATCTCGCGCATGGTCAGCACTTCCGGCCCGCCGAGCTCGTAAGTGGCGCCCGCCTTGGCTTTGCCGTCGGCAGCATCCGCGATCGCGCTGGCGACGTCGCCGACATAGACCGGCTGCATCTTGGTCTCGCCGCCGATCAGGGGCAGCACGGGCGACATCCGGGCCAGCGCGGCAAAGCGGTTGGTGAACTGGTCCTCGGGGCCGAACATCACGGACGGGCGGAAGATCGTGGCGGAGGGAACCGCGGCCAGAACCGCGGCTTCGCCGGCTGCCTTGGCCTTGGCATAGCGTGAGGGCGACTGCGCATCGGCCCCGATCGCCGAGACATGCACCAGCGCGCTACCTGCGGCGGCCGCCGCCTTGGCGACGGTCTCGGCGCCCCTGGCCTGGACGGCGTCAAACGTCTGCCCGCCGCTCTCGGTGAGCACGCCGACCAGATTGATCACGACATGCGAATCACGCAGCGCCGCCTCAACCGAGGCCGGATAGCGCAGATTCGCCTGCACGGTGTGAACCTGCCCGACCCGGCCGAGCGGCTGCAGGTATCCGGCGAGTTCCGGCCGCCGCACCGCGACCCGAACCCGGTAATCCCGCTTGCACAGGGCGCGGACGACGCTGCGGCCCAAAAACCCAGATCCGCCGAAAACCGTGACGAGCGTGTCCAGATTCGATGCCATGGGAGCCATTCCTGAGGAAAAGAGTGCGTCTTGTCAGGCTTGTATCGGGCCGGTTTGCGATGCGCAATCGGCATCCCGACCCCGGCCTCACGCATGAATTGACAACGGCGTCACCGAACCGTAGTAACCGCCTCCGTGCCCCCCAAACGGCATGCCCAGGTGGTGGAATTGGTAGACGCGCTGGCTTCAGGTGCCAGTGGCTTAACGGCCGTGAAGGTTCGAGTCCTTTCCTGGGCACCATCCCCTGCTCAAGCGATTGAAATCGCTCATCCGCAGGACATCGAGCTGCTGACCGGTCCGCGACACTGAAGCACGGCGCTCATGGCGCGCCGAATGGCCGTCGTCGCCACGTCGGAAGATGCCGGCAAGGCTGGTGACCCCGAGCCCCCCTAGGAGGCCTCAGTGCTCGTTGACCGCAGCGCCGAGCTTGATCAGGCTCAGCGAGCGGTTCGCGGTCTCGCGCAGGCGGCAGTAGCTCGCGCCGCCCCGGTACATGCCGGGGTCGACGTTGTCGAAGACCGCGCAGAGGCGATCACGCGACGCGGCGAAAATTTTCTGCGAGTCATTGACCGCCTTGATCGCGTCGGCGAACCCGCCGGCCTGAACCTTCTTCAGCGCCTCACTGGTTTTCTGCGTCCAGACGGCGAGTTCACGCGCCGCGCAGGCCTTCCATCTGGCGACATCGTCATTCGCGCCCTCTGCCGCCTTGATGCAGGGGTCGGCGACGAGCCCGACGCAGGCGCCGCCGAAACCGCCGGTTTTCTCCACCTTCTTCAGGCAGGCATCGATCACGGCAAGGTCGGCTGGCGCGGTGCTTTGGGCGGTGTCTTGGGCGAAAGCCATCGATGCCAGCGGGAGGCCTGCGGCGAGGATCGCGGCGGCAAGCTTGAATTTCACGGGAGATCTCCGTTCGGCGCATCGATGCAACCTTGGTCACCGGAGGCCCGGCGTGGGTTCACCCGAATGTGGAGCAGGAGCCGTTCCTCACACCACCTTCTTCCCGGTCTGCTCCGCCACCGCCTTCTGCACGTCATATCTGGAAACCATCTGGGCGGCTCCGCAACGACGACCGTGCATTTGACACGCCGGCAGACGCCCGGAGTGTCGCCATGATCCGCTCGATGTCGGCTGGGCGCCGAATACGGAGAGCCACGAGGAGCAGAAGCGCACTGGGCTGCTAGGCCGCGACGCGGCTAATCCGACGGCTTGACGCCGAGATCGCCCAGGATGCGGAGCATCACGTCGCTGTCGCGCTTGAAGATCCGATTCGTCGTTTCGAAATCGGCCGGCGATGACAGGATGAAGTTGTTCAGCATCTGCTGAACTTTCGGATCGGTTCCGGCTTGGATCAGCAGCGGCGAGAGGCGATCGACGATATCCCGCGGCGTGCCGGACGGCACCGCAAACGTGGTGAAGGGACGCAGATTGTAGAAGTCGCCGACGGCGCCTTGCTCGGTCATGGTCGGCGTGTCCGGATGGGGCGGCAGACGGGTGCCGACCACGCCGATCAGGTTGCCGGTGCCGGCCTGGATGACGGGCGCGGCTGCGGCATAGCTCCCGGCGGCGCCATCAAGCGTCTGTCCGGCGACGTCATTCCACATCGGCGCCTCGCCGCGATACTGGATGACCTGAACCTTTATGCCGTATTGCTTGGCGATCGTCTCGATCAGGACGTGCGGCGTCGAGCCCACGCCATAGGATCCCCAGTTCACGCTGCCGACTTTCTTGCAGTATTCGATGAACTCGCGCAGGTTGGTCGCACCGGTCTTCTTCGCCGCCACGACCGGACCGCCAGCGCCGATGACCATCGTCAGATAGGTAAAATCCTTTTCGGGATCGTAGGGCAGGTCTCTTACCGTGACGCGGTTCTGGATCAGCGACGACGAGATCGTGCACAGGATGGTGGTGCCGTCCGGATCGGCGCGTTTCGCTTCTGCCACGCCGATGACGCCGCCGGCGCCGCCCTTGTTCTCGACGATGACCGGCTTGCCCACCTGCCGCGCCAGGAAGTCGCCGAACGCGCGCGCGATGCCGTCGGTCTGGCCGCCCGGTGGATAGGGCACGATGATCCTGATCGATTTGGACGGCCACGCGGATTGCGCCTCGGTCCTTACAGCCGGCGCGCACAAAGCGACGGCCGAACCCATCACGAATGTTCGTCGTGTCAGCTTTCTCATTTCCCGCCCTTGGTCTTGCTGTTTCTTGTCGAGTCGCGAGGACCGATCGGATGAAACTAGCGAAGAACGTGGCTGCGTGACGTGTGGCACTGTGTCCGCAACAAAGCAGGTGACTTCCACCACGCGGAAAACGCATTCGGACGGCGGCTCCTCTCCCCCTCACACCACCCGCTTCCCCGTCCGCTCCGCCACCGCCTTCTGCACGAAATACATCATCACCAGCGTGACGATCGTCGTGGTCACGACGACGTAGCCGATCCGGTCGAAATGGAGTAGCGCGCCGTCCGCGCCTTGGGCGATGATCGCGCTGGCGAGCACCGAGCCGAGCCCGCCGGACAGTTGCTGGAGCGAGGCGCTGACCGCGCTGAACGAGCCGCGCTGGCCGGGCTCCGGGATCGCCGACATCAGCGCCTGCGAGGGGATCATGCGCGAGAAGATGCCGACGAACATCAGCACGTTGACGATGATTGCGGTCGCGAGCGAGACGTGGCCGAGATGGGTGTAGATCAGCACCATGAGGACGGTCATGGCGCAGCCGAACACGAAGGTCGGATATTTGCCGAACGCGTCGCTGGCGCGGCCGACCAGCGGTCCCGTGACGATGCTGAACAGGCCGGAAACGAGATAGATCGTCGGCAGATGCGTGATGTCGATGCCGAGATTGTGCACGGTGTAGGCGCTGGAAAACGGCATCAGCATGTAGCCGCCGGTCGCCAGCAGCGTCGTGACGGCGAAGGCGAGCGTGTAGCGCGGCTCACTGACCGTCGCGACCAGATGGCGGAACGGGTTTCTGTCCTGCTTCAGCTTCAGATGCGCGTCGACCGGCTCCATGGCAAAGGCGATGATGGCGATCGTCACGATCGACAGCACGACGATGGCGATGAAGCAGACATGCCAGCTCCAGTAATTGGCGAGAAACAGGCCGGCGGGAATGCCGAGCACCTGGCTGGCGGCGAACGCCGTCTGGATGATTCCCATCACGCGGCCGCGCATCTGCAACGAGAACAGGTCGGTGATGATGGCGAGCACGACCGCGCCGATCACGCCGCCGAACAATCCGGTCACGATCCGGCCGATCAGCAGCACATGGTAGTTCGGCGCCACCGCGCACAGCAGCGTGCCGAGCGTGAAGCCGACATAGAAGAACAGCAGGAGGCGCTTGCGATCGAAACGATCGGCAAAGCCGGCGGCGAGGATGCCCGATAGTCCCGCACTGAACGCGTAGGCCGATACGGCAACGCCGAACTGCCCCGCCGTGATGCCGAGCGCGGGCATCAGGATAGCGCCGAGCGGCGACATGATGATGAAATCGAGGATGATCGTGAACTGCGTCAGCGCCAGCAGCGCGATGAGGAGCGCCTGGTAGCGCGAAAATCCGCGCGGACGCTGGTCGTCGATCGGCGCAGCGAGCGTTGGTTCGGTCATGGCACCTGATCCAGGGTGGGACCCCGGCGAGGGAAACTGGCAGATAGGGTGGGTCGGGACGATGTCCACGGCACGCGAAGCAAAAGTTCTGCCGGGATAGGAAGCTCGCGCCGGATTGTGGGATCCGGGCAACAGCGCCTGAGGCGAAAGCCGTCCCACCTTTCCAGGCAAATTAAGTCGCCTTTAGTGAATGTTCCCATAGGGTTGGCCGTCCAATTTCCTGCTCCCCCGGCCGAATGCCGGTCATGTCACGGCAAGTCAGAGCGTTTTCGGATGGAGCAGCGTGCCTCCCAGTATGATCCTGGCCTGTCCGAGCCGTCGGCGGCCCGGACCCTCGTCATCGACCTCGAAGGCGCGCTGCTGCGTTCCGAGCTGCTGATGGAGGCGCTGTTCTCCAGCCCCGGCCGCATGCTGGCGCGCTTCGGTGCGGGCGGACGGGCGGGGATGGCGGCGCTCACGGCGATCCTGGCGCGAGCCGAGATCGACTACGCCCATCTGCCCTATGATTCCGATGTGATGAACCGGGCGCTGGCGGCACGGGCGCGCGGTGAGAAGATCTATCTCGTCGCGGATCGGCTCGCCGCTCATGCCGCGGCGATCTCAGCGCATCTCGGCTTCGATGGCGTCGTCACGCACGCCGATCTCGCGGCGGGGCGCGTGCCGTTCGATTGTGCCTCCATCACGCGCATCGAAAATCGCGAGGTCCGTAGAGCCGGCCTCGCCACCTGGGTGAAGGCGCTGCGGGTCCATCAATACGCCAAGAACACGCTGGTGTTCGTGCCTGCGCTCACGGCGCATCAGCTGAACCTTTCGACGCTCGGCTACGCGCTGCTCGCATTCCTGGCGTTCTCGGCCTGCGCCTCGGGCGCCTATCTGATGAACGATCTGCTCGATCTCGCCGCCGACCGGCAGCATCCGAGCAAGCGCCACCGCGCGCTCGCAGCCGGCGATTTGCCGATCTCGTCGGCGCTGTCGGCCATTCCTGCATTGTGGTTGTTCGCGCTTGCCGCCAGCCTCTGTATCTCGCCGCTGTTTCTCGGCGTGCTCGGCCTCTATCTCGCCACCACGATCGCCTATTCGCTCGTGCTCAAGCGCAAGATGCTGGTCGACATCGTCACGCTCGCCGGCCTCTACACGCTTCGCATCGTCGCCGGCGCGGTCGGCGTCGGCGTGGTGCTGTCGGAATGGCTGTTGATCTTCTCGCTGTTCGTGTTCACCTCGCTCGCCCTGATCAAGCGCTTCAGCGAGCTCAGCATGCGCGAGAGCGTGGGCCTCGCCGATCCCTCCAACCGCGACTATCGCGTCACCGACCTTAACGTCATCGCCGCGATGGCGGCGGCAAGCGCCATGAATGCGGTGACCGTGTTCTCGCTCTACGTCTCGTCCTCGGCGGTGACGCCGCTCTACAGCCGCCCCTGGATGCTGTGGCTGCTCACGCCGCTGCTGCTGTACTGGTTCGGCCGTGCGCTGATGATGGCGCATCGCCGCGAGATGCCGGACGATCCGATCCTGTACGCGTTCCGGGACGGCCCCAGCCGCACCGCAGTCGCGGCGATGATCTGCATCATGCTCGCTGCGATCTGACCGGCTGTAAGGTCACGGCCGCTTGCGTGACCTGCTGCGACTGGCTACATCGCGATCCATTCGACTAAAGCGCGATGCGATTAAGATGAATCGTCATCGCGCTTTAGGTTATTGATTGAGCATGATCTTTTCGGAAAACCGCTGCACACTTTTCCGGATCATGCTCTAGCCTATGATATCGACGCACCGATTCGACCCGAGGGTTTCATGACCGTACGCCTGCACCGCGGCGACCTGCCCGACCTGTCCCGCTACACCGGAGCGGTCGCGATCGACACCGAGACCATGGGGCTGAACCCGCACCGCGACCGGCTCTGCGTGGTGCAGCTCTCGCCCGGCGACGGCAGCGCCGACGTGGTGCAGATCCCCAAGGGCCACACCGACGCGCCGAACCTGAAGGCGCTGCTGGCCAATCCGGCGGTCACGAAGATCTTCCACTTCGCGCGGTTCGATATCGCGGTGCTGTACCAGACCTTCGGCGTGATGACCGGGCCGATTTATTGCACCAAGATTGCCTCCCGCCTGACCCGCACCTACACCGACCGCCACGGCCTCAAGGACCTCGTCCGCGAGGTACTCAACATCGACCTTTCCAAGCAGCAGCAGTCCAGTGACTGGGGTTCCGACAGCCTGACCGAGCCGCAGCTCGCCTACGCCGCCTCCGACGTGCTGCATCTGCATGCCTTGCGCGAGCGGCTGGACGCCATGCTGGTGCGGGAAGGCCGCAGCCAGCTGGCGCAGGCCTGTTTCGACTTCCTGCCGACCCGCGCTCTGCTCGACCTCCAGGGCTGGGCGGAGGAGGACATTTTCGCGCACTCCTGAACGCCCCCGCGCGGCGGTTAGCCTGACCCTGCCGCCCCGTTTCGGACACTTTCGTAACGGCCTGTCGCCGGCTGCATATTTGGGCGGCGCCGGATAGAATGGCGTGCCCCCTCGACCGGACACGGCGAGCAATCCGTCAGGAGACAGGTAAGTAGGAACCCCGGTGAACTCGGCTCAGAACCCCGCCTACGACGCCGCCCTTGCGGCGAAGTTCGCCAGCGCGGCGCGCCACAGCCGCCTGGTGCGGATTCTGCGCATCGCAGTCCCCGGTGCGGTGCTGCTGTCCATGGCTGTCATCGTCGGCGTTTCGATCTTCAATCCGTTCCGCATGCTGATGCCGAAGCTGCCGCTCGACTCCGGAAATCTGGTGGTGTCGGGCACCAAGATCACGATGGAATCGCCGCACCTCGCCGGTTACACGCCGGACCAGCGGCCCTACGAGCTCTGGGCCAAGACCGCGACGCAGGACATCACCGATCCCGATCATGTCGATCTCAATGACCTGCGTGCGAAAGTGCTGATGGAGGATAAGTCGACCCTGTTCCTCGATGCCCGCACCGGCCGCTTCGACAACAAGCAGCAGCAGCTCGATCTGCGCAAGGATATCTTGCTGCGCACCTCGACCGGCTACGAGGCCCGGCTGAACTCGGCCTTCGTCGACATGGGCAAGGGCACGGTCTCCTCGGACGAGCGCGTCGACGTCAAGCTGACCAATGGCACGCTGAGTGCGGATCGCCTGCGGATTACCGAAGGCGGTGACGTCATCCGCTTCGAGGGCAATGTGGTGATGCATCTGGACAAGCTGGATGAACCCGCCGCTGCTCAGCCTGGACCAACCGAGCCTGCGCCGACGAAGACGCGCACGCCTCAGAACAAGTCTGCCAATTCGAAGTGATTTTCATGATGAAGTTCTTCTCGCGCAACGACAACAGGCGCAGCGCGATCGTCAGCGCAGCCGCGCTTGCCTTTGGTGTCTTGATCGCATCCGGTGAAGGCCGCACGCAGAGTTCGGCGACTGCGCCCAACAACGCGCTGCAGGGCTTTACGCAAAACCGCGATCAGCCAATTCAGATTGAAGCGGCCTCGCTCGAGATGCGCGACAAGAAGAAGGAGGCGACCTTCTCCGGCAATGTGAAGGTCGTGCAGGGCGACACCACCATGACCTCGAAGACGCTGGTGGTGTTTTACGATTCGGGCGGCGGCGACAAGCCGGCCGCGCCGCAGCCTGCGGCGAAAGCGACCAAGAGCGCGCCGATGCAGTCGGCGCAGCCGGGTCCGGGCGGCAGCTCCTCGATCAAGCGGCTCGAGGCGCGCGGCAATGTCGTGGTCACCCAGAAGGACCAGGTGGTGACGGGGGAGAGCGCCGTGTTCGACACCAAGACCAACCTGATCACCATGTTCGGCGGGGGCTCGGGCCAAGTCGTCATGACCCAGTGCAAGAACGTCATGCGGGGCGATCGGCTGACTGTCGATATGACGACCGGCGTGTCACGTGTGGAATCCGACAGCGGCCGGGTTCAGGTCCTGCTGCCGCAGGGCTCCAGCAACGATTGCGGTTCGGGCAAGCCCGGCGGCGCGCCGCCTTTGCAGTTACCCGGTGCAAGTAAACCAAAATGAATTCAACGGCTTGGTTCGGATGCGGCCGAACCGAGGGTTGAAGCCTGCCCGGCGAGCCTGTATCTAGCGCGCAGGGCTTTCGAAGCGGGGTCCGCCGCTTTTCGGGCGTGTTTCACTGGGCATGAGACATTCCTTCACCCATGCTGCGTCGGCCAATCGCTCAGGCTGGCGCGACAGATCGCGCGGATTTCGCGCAAGACGACGCCAAAGGCTAGAAGGCGGGGATGGTCGATCTCTTCAGCATGTTCCGTCGGCGCCCCGCCAAGCGCGGCCGGCCAGGATTTGCGCGTCAGGACATCACTGCGCTCGGGGACAGCGTCGGCGGCCTCGTGCCCAGTCCCGTCAGGGACACGCCGATTGCCCGCGACCAGCCCCGCGGGCCCGACCAGTTCCAAGGTGACTACACGGGCGACTACGAGGCCGACTATCAGGCCGAGCCGCGTCCGCAGGCGGTTCATCCCGTCCGAACGGCCGCCAGGTCCAACGGTGCCGGCGCGCCGCAGCTGTTGAAGCGGCCCGGATTCCTGGCTGTGCATAGCGTGGAAAAGGCCTTTGGCAGCCGCCAGGTGGTGCGCGGCGTCAGCATCTATGTGCGCCGCGGCGAGGCCGTCGGCCTGCTCGGCCCGAACGGCGCCGGCAAGACCACCGTGTTCTACATGATCACCGGCCTGATCAAGGCCGATCGCGGCGCGATCGAGCTCGACGGCCACGACGTCACCAAGCTGCCGATGTATCAGCGCGCGCGGCTCGGCATCGGCTATCTGCCGCAGGAAGCCTCGATCTTCCGCGGCCTCACCGTCGAGCAGAACATCCGCGCCGTGCTCGAAGTGGTCGAGCCCTCGCGCAAGAAGCGCGAGCAGCAGCTCGACTCGCTGCTCGACGAGTTCAACATCACGCGCTTGCGGAAATCACCGTCGATCGCGCTGTCCGGCGGCGAGCGTCGCCGCGTCGAAATCGCGCGCGCGCTGGCGACGCGGCCGAACTACATGCTGCTCGACGAGCCCTTCGCCGGCATCGACCCGATCGCGGTCGGCGACATCCAGGACCTCGTCCGCCATCTCACCAATCGCGGCATCGGCGTGCTGATTACCGACCACAATGTCCGCGAGACGCTCGGCCTCACCGACCGTGCCTATATCGTCTATGCCGGGGAAATCTTGACCGAGGGAACCCCGGATGAGATCGTTGCCGATCCGGACGTGCGCCGCCTTTACCTTGGCGAGGAATTCCGCCTCTAGCCCTTTTTTCCAATTCGTCAAGCCGTGTACATCGGGCTGAGACTAGGATAAGCAAAAATCGGACCAACTTTTGGGATCGGTTCTTGCTTCATGGCGCTTACGCAGAGATTAGAGTTCCGGCAATCGCAGTCGCTGGTCATGACGCCGCAGCTGATGCAGGCGATCAAGCTGCTGCAATTGTCCAATCTCGATCTCACGACCTTCGTGGAAGAGGAGCTCGAGCGAAACCCGCTGCTGGAACGGGCCAGTGACGAGGCCCCCGCGGGCGAAGCTTCGGCCGAGGCCGGCAGTTACGGCGATTCCGGGGGCGGCCAAGGTGACGGTCATGGCGATGGCCAGGGCGAGGACGGCTTCGGCGGCAGCGCGGAAGGCTTCGAGCCGGGCCAGGAAGAATGGATGAGCAAGGATCTCGGCACCCGCGCCGAGATCGAGCAAACCCTGGACACCGGCCTCGACAACGTCTTCTCCGAGGAGCCGGCCGAGGCGGCCGCGCGCAACGCGCAGGATGCCGCGCCAACCACCTATACCGAATGGGGCGGCGGCGCCTCCGGTGACGAAGACTACAATCTCGAAGCTTTTGTCGCGGCCGAGACGACGTTGTCGGGCCATCTCGCCGAGCAGCTCTCGGTTGCCTTCACCGCGCCCGCGCAACGCATGATCGGCCAGTACCTGATCGACCTCGTCGACGAGGCCGGCTATCTGCCGCCCGATCTCGGCCAAGCCGCCGAGCGTCTCGGCGCGTCGCAGGCCGAGGTCGAAAGCGTCCTCGCCGTGCTGCAAAAATTCGATCCGCCCGGGGTCTGCGCGCGTTCCTTAAGCGAATGCCTGGCGATCCAACTGCGCGAGCTCGACCGCTACGACCCCGCGATGCAGGCGCTGGTCGAGCATCTCGATCTGCTCGCCAAGCGCGACATCGCGGCTCTTCGCAAGATCTGCGGCGTCGACGACGAGGACATCGCCGACATGATCGGCGAGATCCGCCGCCTCAATCCCAAGCCCGGCATGAAGTTCGGCTCGGCGCGCCTGCAGACCATGGTGCCCGACGTCTATGTCCGCCCGGGTCCCGACGGCGGCTGGCATGTCGAGCTCAACAGCGACACCTTGCCGCGCGTGCTCGTCAACCAGACCTATTATTCCGAGCTGTCGAAGAAGATCGGCAAGGACGGCGACAAGTCCTATTTCACGGATGCGTTGCAGAACGCGACCTGGCTCGTGCGCGCGCTCGACCAGCGCGCCCGCACCATCCTGAAAGTGGCGACCGAGATCGTGCGCCAGCAGGACGGGTTCTTCACTCACGGTGTCGCCCATCTGCGCCCGCTCAATCTGAAGGCCGTCGCCGACGCTATCCAGATGCACGAATCCACGGTGTCGCGTGTCACCGCCAACAAATACATGGCGACCAACCGCGGCACGTTCGAGCTGAAATATTTCTTCACGGCCTCGATCGCCTCGGCCGACGGGGGCGAAGCGCATTCGGCGGAAGCGGTGCGTCACCACATCAAGCAGCTGATCGATTCGGAGGAGCCCTCCGCGATCCTGTCGGACGACACCATCGTGGAACGCTTGCGCGCCTCGGGCATTGATATTGCCCGCCGCACGGTCGCGAAGTACCGCGAAGCCATGCGCATACCTTCCTCGGTGCAACGCCGCCGCGACAAGCAGAGCGCTCTTGGTAACGTCCTCTCTACCGCCTTGTCGGATCGCTCCCGCAATCCCGAACCGGCCTGATTGCGCTGGCGCCAAATCGCGCTACTCTCGATGCCCCATCGAGACCGATCCAAGCTGGGCACCAACCAAGCGAGGCATCACATGACTCTCAGAATCTCGGGAAAGAGCATCAGCGTCGGCGAGGCCCTGCGCGGCCGCGTTGCCGACCGCACCGACGAGGTGCTGCGCAAATATTTCGACGGCAATTATTCCGGCCACATCACGCTGAGCAAGGACGGCTTCGGCTTTCGCACCGATTGCGCCCTGCATCTCGATTCGGGAATCACGCTGGAAGCCGATTCGAACGCACCGGATGCCTATGCCAGTGCCGACCAGGCGCTGGTGATGATCGAGAAGCGGCTGCGGCGCTACAAGAACCGGCTCAAGGACCGCTCCGCGCGCAAGGCCCATGCCGCCTCCGAGGCGATGGCTGCGCTCGACGCCACCAGCTATGTGCTGGAAGCGCCCGGAGAGGGCGAAGAGGAAGTCGCCGGCTACAGCCCCGTCATCATCGCGGAGCAAACCACGTCGCTGAAGCGGCTCTCGGTCAGCGAAGCCGTCATGGAACTCGATCTCAGCGGGGCACCCTGCCTGGTATTCCAGCATGGCTCGTCCGGTCGCGTGAACATCATTTACCGCAGGGCGGACGGCAATGTGGGTTGGATCGACCCGCCGGGAGCCAAGGTGGACGGCCAGGGCGGTGGCTAGGCCCGCCAGCCGGCGCCCGTACCATCCCGGCCCTTAACAATGACGGGGGCAAAGCCGCACGCGGGAGTTGGCACCGGGATTGCGTTGGAGTAGAAGCCCCCCACATCTGGATCGGGGCTAAGTCCGCCTCCTGCTTCATGTTATTGACGCCGGCCGAGCTTGGTCTATCAAGCTGGCCAAATCGGAACCTGACGGTTTAATTCACCTCGGAAAGCTTCCATGCCGATTACCGATCTGGTCGCACCCGAGGCGATTCTCCCGGCATTGAAAGTCAACAGCAAGAAGCAGGCGCTGCAGGAGCTGGCGGCCAAGGCCGCCGAGCTGACCGGGCAGAACGAGCGCTCGGTGTTCGAGGTGCTGCTGCAGCGGGAGAAGCTCGGCACCACCGCGGTCGGCTATGGCGTCGCCATTCCGCACGGCAAGCTGCCCAAGCTGGAGAAGATCTTCGGCCTGTTCGCGCGGCTCGATCGTCCGATCGACTTCGAGGCGATGGACGGCCAGCCGGTCGATCTCGTCTTCCTGCTGCTGGCCCCCGAAGGCGCCGGCGCCGATCACCTCAAGGCGCTCGCCCGCATCGCCCGTCTGCTGCGCGACCAGGACATCGCCAAGAAGCTCCGCGCCTCGCGCGATGCGCAGGCGATTTATTCCGTGCTGGCGCTGCCGCCGGCAACGGCGGCGTAACCTTTCTTTTTTCCGCCCGGCAAGGGCCCAATCGTGTCTCGCACCTGATTGTGAGGGCGGCGTCCCGTCATGCCACCTTGATCTCAAAGGTAGAAGGTACGACAATCTTCCCGCCTGAGACGCACGGCACAGTGGGCGGCGCCAAAATCCGCTGAGAGCCGTTCGAAGCCGTGGACTGAGCGGACGTGACTGGGAATGGAATGACGCCGTTGCGCCTCGCGGCCGCGGCGGGAGAACGGCCCTGGGAATCAGGCCTCGACCGGCCGATGCCCACGGCAGGCGCGCGTGCGAAGGCGCCCGTGGTGCGCGGTGAGGCAAGATTCGCCGTGCGTCAGGCGGTCAGCTCATGACCAGCCTGCACGATTCCGAGGAGGACGACAGCGCGATCTGGCAAGCGCCCGGCGTCGGCGTGGAAAAGCTCGCCAGAATCGTGATGCGTGGCTCGATCACCGTCAACGTGATCGCGTCGATGGGTGTCTTCAACCCCGCGCTGCTTCCCGCAGAATGGAGCTTCGTGCAACAGGCCGTTGCGCTGTTGATGTGGGTCATCCTGATCTATGCCAGTGCCTTCGTGCGTCCCTGCCTGCGCGTGCAGCCCAATCCCGATTTCATCGCGCTGGTCGCATTCTATGCTCTCGCCGCTGTTTCCGTGCTCTGGACCGGCCTCGCCACCGCGGCGATCATGAAGAGCGCGGCCCTCGTGATGACGACCTTCGGTGCGTACTGCCTGATCACGCGGATCGACATCGACGAGATCGTCGGAGCGACGGCGCTGGGACTCTTCATCTTGGTCGCCGCCTCGGCCCTGTGTGCGGTTTTCGTGCCCGAGATCGGCGTCGATCAGAGCTGGATGCACAACGGCCAGTGGCAGGGAATCTACGAATCGAAGCAGACTCTCGGCTTCATCAGCGCCTATCTGATGTTCTTTGCCTGCTATCAGAAGATGACGGGCCAGGGCTGGACAGTTTTTCTGCTGACGTTTCTCCTGGCATCGACATGCGTCATCGCCTCGGAATCCCGTGGTGCCGGTGCCGTTGCAATTGCCGCCGGTGCACTGCTCATGACCTCGCTATGGTCGATCCGCTGCATGAGGATTTACGCGGTGCTGCCGGTCGTCATGTGCATCCTGGCTGCGCTCCTGATCCTGTATTTCTATGTCACGGGCTACGATTCCATCCATCTCGGCGAATCGACCATCAATCTGACCGAGCGAACCTTCATCTGGCAGTACGCCATCGGCCATTTCGACGATGCGCCGCTGCTGGGCTTCGGCATCAACGGGTTCTGGACGCGCCCTGCGATTTACGACTATTTCAACCAGAACCACGGCTGGGTGCTGGACAATTATCATAGCGGCTATATCGCGGTGGCAATGGAAACCGGATTCCTGGGATACGTGCTGTTCGTGGCGAGCGTCTATCTGTTCTCGGAAAAGGTCCTGTACCTGATCGACACGCGGTCGATCGATCGTCGCCACTGCGCTCTCATCATCGGATTCGTCGTCCTCAGCTTTCAATCGAATTTCACGGAGACGATGTTCCTTCGCTCGACCATGTTCACCTCGGTGCTGCTCGTCGCATTCTTCTTCGCAGTGTGCCGGCCGGTGCCGCAGCAGGGCCTGCAGCAATGATGGGGCAGGCGGGATGAATGCCATCTGCGTCCGCTGGGCTGTAACTTTCGGTCTCGCAATGACGCTATCTGTGCTTGCAATCTGCTCCCCGGCAGAAGCAGCCGGACAGGCCGCGTCCGCGCCCCCAAAACTGGGGCGCGGCATCAACATCCTCGGCTATGACGGCATTTGGGAGGGAGGCCGGAACGCGCCATTTCGTCTGGACAACCTCACCACGATCAGGCGCGCCGGGTTCTCGCACGTCCGGATCAATTTCTTCGGCTTCAAGTTCATGGACCCGGAGAATGCGCTGGATGAGATCGTCATGAGGCGGCTCGATGCGGTGATCGAGGAGGTGCTCGCCCGAAATCTCATCCCCATCCTGGACGAGCACGATACCCATATCTGTCAGCACGACATCTCGGAGTGCGCCGGGAAGCTGAAAGCGTTCTGGACGCAAATCGCCGCGCGCTATGCCGGAAAATATCCGAGGCTCGTCTTCGAGGTGCTCAATGAGCCGGGCGGGCAGATGACGTCCGCCGCCTGGAACGCCCTTCTGAACGAATGTCTCGGCATCATCCGCGCCACCAACCCCCGGCGGCCGGTGATCGCCGCGGTTCTCAACGTCGACGAGATGCCCGTCGAGGACTTGGTCCTGCCGCCGGATGACCGAAATATCATCGTCACGTTCCACTATTACGCGCCGATCCGTTTCACCCATCAGGGCGCACCGTGGTCGCCGACGTTCTCGCAAATAGGCCCGCTTGATTGGGGCACGCCGGAGGACGAACGGAAGGCGCGCGCCGATTTCGACAAGATCCGGTCCTGGTCCGAACGGGAGAACCGTCCGATCTATCTCGGTGAGTTCGGCGTATACGAGGCCGCGCCAGCCGAAGCACGGACGAGATATCTGTCGTTCGTGGCGCGAAGCGCGGAGCGGCTCGGCTGGGCCTGGGCCTATTGGCAATTCGATCACGATTTCGCAGCCTTCGACAGCGCGCGTCAAAGCTGGAAGCCGGAGATCATGCGGGCGCTGATTCCGGCGGGGCGGTGAGGCAGGGGCGTGACCTGAACTCGGCCGCGCCGGTGCGAAGCCATCCGACGATCGGATAGTTCAGCCTGGAGCGCCGTCATCAGGCTTAAGGCGCCGTGTTGCGGCGCGTTGTGATCAAACAGTATCGAAGTACCAAATGTATCGGAGTGTTGCTCCTCGAATACAGCGCGCGGAGGCCGGCCGATGTACCTTACCGGAGATTTCTATCGCTGATTGCTTCGGGGGTGACGAATGAAACGACTGCTGCTGGCGACGTCGGCTCTGATTGTCGCAGGCTCTGCTCAAGGTGCCGATCTGGGAGCTCGTCCCTACACGAAAGCGCCGGTTGCGGCGGCCGTGCCTTTCAGTTGGACCGGCTGCTATGTCGGGGGTCATGTCGGCGGCGGTGCGAGCCGAACGGGCTTCACGGATCCCGGCATCGGAACGGGGGCGGTCATCTCGCCTGCAATGACTATAGGCAGTGTGCCTGGTGATCGCATTGGGGTGAACGGAGACGTCGGAATTGTAGGAGGCGTTCAGGTAGGTTGCGACTACCAATTTGCCAGCAATTGGGTGCTCGGGATTGCCGGCGATTTCACGGCCACCGATCTTCACGGCACCGCCAACGATCCCTTCTTCGCCGGAAAGACCGGCGCGCCCGCCACTCTATCGAGCCGCACCGACTGGGTCGCCAGCGTCACGGGTCGGGTCGGCTACACATGGGATCGCTTGCTCGTTTATGGCAAGGGCGGCGTCGGGTTTGCGCATGACCGATACAATCTGAACAATTTCTCGTCGATTGGCGGCTTCTTTTGTCCCGGTGTGGGATTCCTCGTTTTTGAGCCCTGCAATTCAAGCGCCAGCACCGATCGTGTCGGCTGGGTGGCAGGTGCCGGTGTCGAGTGGGCCTTCGCCCCGAACTGGTCGGCCTTGGTCGAGTACACTCACTACGGCTTCGACAGCAAGCGCGTGGGATTCGCCAATCCAGCCGCCGCCACCACCGCGTTGATCGATATTCGTCAGGACATCGATATCGTGAAGGTAGGTATCAACTATCGGTTCGGCGGGTCACCCGTCGTCGCGAAGTACTGATTGATCGCTTAAGCAGACAAAGGGAGCGGCCGGGGCTCAACCTCGCGCCGCTTCCATGCGATTCACGATCCGCTGCCCGATCGGGCTCTTCAACCAGGCCTGGAAACCGGGCCGGTCCCAGATCATCCGACGCAATACCAGAAGCGATCCATCCGTATGCGATCGCACCGGTTTTTCGGGTTCGGGCTCGAGCGTCCATCCGAGCTTGGACAGATATTGAATGGTCGTCTGATTGCGCTCCAGCACGAACGCGCGGATGCGGCTCAGCTTGAGATCGTCGAACACGAACCTGAGCAGCGGAATGAAGGTGTTCACCGTCGCTCCGGCATTGCGGTGCTCCTTTTCTCCGATCACGGCGCTGACGAGCGCCTCGCTCGCCGCCGCGTTGATGTCGAGGCGGATGAAGCCGACATGGATGCGGCTGCCGCGCTCGAATATCCCGAGCAGGAGCCGTTCGCGCTGATCGAAGGATTTGATGTAGTCGGCGATCTCCGCCTTGGTCATCGCGCGCGGTGACGTGTTGAGGACATGCACGGTCCAGGGATCGGACAACCAGTCCGCCCAGCGCTGCGAGGCGTCATCGCGCTTGATGGTGCGCAGGAAATAGCGCCCGGCCGGAAACCACAATTGCTGCTTGGGCAGACGTTCGACTTTCGGCGGCATGCCGCATCTAAGCAGTTTCGAGTCGGACGATCAATTTGGATGGCGCAACGTGCAGGCCTCGAGCGGCGACGCCTTCGTGGGCGCCGCTCGTGCGCGTCAGCAGACCGTCGGCAGCAGGCGCCGGACTTCGTCGAGCAGTTCGGGGACCGCCCTCTTGTCACCCGCGAGGTGCTTGAGCAGCGCACTCTGGAACAGACCGTCGAACAGCGCGTAGAGCGCGCCTGGCGACGACGCCGGCCGCTTGCCGCCGAGCTCGGCATAGCGCGAGGCAATGCGCCAGATCATCGCTTCCAGGCTCTTGTCGATCTCGAGGACATCCTTGCGAAACGCCGCCTCGAACATCGCCTGCGAGCGCAAATCGTACCAAAGCCGGTGCATGCGGGCTTCGTTCTGCAGCGTTGCTGCGAGCTTGGCGAGGAAGCCCTCCGTCAATTCGTCGCGGCTCGTCGCTGTCGCGACGACCTCGTCATAGCGCGTCACGCACTTGGCCTTGTAGTGGCGAACGCAGCAGCAGATCAGGTCGAGCTTGTCGCTGAAATAATAGTGGAACACGCCGTGCGTGAACGCCGAGTTCTGCGCGATCTCCCGCAGGCTGGTCCGGGCGAAGCCGAGCTCTCCAAGCGTTTCGAGCGCGGCCTCGGCAAGCTCGATGCGTCGCGCGTTGAACTTGTCGTCTCGCACGATCTCCGCCACGGCCTCTCGCTTCGCCGCTCCTGTCGCTTGCCGCGCCATCCTCGCGCTGTCTCCCGTCTCTTGGTCACCACGATCACGTCGTCGGTCATCGTCTACAGACCATCCTCTTTGACAATTGTCAAATTTTCCCTTGACAACTGTCAAGTTCCGGGAGGAGTGTGCGCGCCAAGAAATTTGGACAGTCGTCAAGACATCAGCAAATGGAGGAAATGCACCCGCCGGCGCCGCGCCGCCGGAACGGACTCGCATGCCGTTGCGCAACCGCGCCGGCACCGTGCTGCCAATCGCAGCGCGCACCGATCATCAGCGAACAGATCAGTCCAAAAGATCAGTCCAAGCAAAGGGAGGACGTGCGATGAGTGAGAAGAGTCTTGATGGCCGCAAAGCCCTGGTCACCGGCGGAGCCCGCGGGATAGGAGCGGCTATTGCAGAAGCACTGGCGCGCTCCGGTGCGGCGGTCATGATCGGCGACATTCTCGATGACGCCGGCAAGGATAGCGCCGGCAAGATCGCCAGGCTCGGAGTGAAGACCGGCTTCGTGCATCTCGATGTCGCCGACGATGCGCAGTGGGAGAAAGCGACTGCTGCGACGGTCGCCACCCTCGGCGGCTACGACATCCTCATCAACAATGCCGGCATCGAGATCACGTCGCTGGTCAGCGAGATCAGGGCCGAGGATGCGCGGCGGATGTGCGACGTCAACATCGTCGGCACCGTGCTCGGCATGAAGCACGCCTTCCGCGCGATGCGGCCGGGTGGACCGGCGGGCAAAGGCGGCGCGGTCGTCAACATCGCGTCTGTCGCGGCGACGATCGCCTTCCCGAGCATCGCGGTCTATTCCGGCACGAAATCCGCGGTCGATCGCATGACACGGGTCGCTGCGATGGAGGCCGGCAAGCTCGGTTATGGCGTCCGCGTCAACTGCATCTATCCTGGCTTGATCCCGACCGACATGGGCCTGCAGCTGGCCAACGACATCGTCAAGATCGGTCTCGCGCCCGACGTCAACGCCGCGGTCGGCTCGGTGGTGGAGCAGACGCCTCTCGGCAAGCTCGCGGAGGTCGGCGACATCGCCAATGCTGCGGTGTTCCTGTGCTCGAACGAAGCCCGCTTCATCACCGGCATCGGACTGCCGGTCGATGGCGGCATGGGAATGTGAGCTGCAAACCCGACAACGAACATTTCGGAGGAACGACAATGAGCGCGAAGAAGCCCGTCATCGTCTATGGCGCGTCCGGCTACACCGGCCGCCTGGTCTGCGAATACTTACGCGAGTACAACATCCCCTTCATCGCCGCGGGGCGCAGCGCGGAGAAGCTCAACGCCGCAATGAAGGCGAACGTGGCCGGTATCGAGACCGCCGACTACGAGGTGGTGGAAGTGCCGCATACCGTGAGCGCACTGACGGAGTTGTTCAACGGTGCCTCGGTGGTGCTCAACACCGTGGGCCCCTTCGCCAGGTTCGGTGCCGAGGTGGTGCAGGCTTGCTGGGCGTCCCGATGCCACTACACCGACACGACAGGCGAGCAGGACTGGCTGATCACGCTCGAGCAGGAATGGGGCACGAAGTTCGCCAATGCCGGCCTGCTGCTCGCGCCGGGCATCGCGCAGATGTACACCACCGGCGAGATCGCCGCGCAGCTGTGCCTGGAGACGCCCGGCCTCGATACGCTAGATATCGCCGTGTTCTGGGGCGGTAGCCCGACCATCGCCTCGACGCAGACCATCCTGGTCAACGCCGCGATGGCAAAGGCCTACTATCTGGAGCAGAACAAGTATGTCGAGCATCAGGTGGATGCCGGCCTCTACAACCTCGCCATCCCCGGCCAGCATGAGCTCGCACTGGCGCTGCCCTGGGGCGGCACCTCGCATCCGGTGTGGTTCAAGCGCGATCCGCGTGTGGCCAACGTGAAGGTGCTGGGCGGCGTGTTCAACCGCGCGCTGATGCTGGGCGTGCCGCAGATCGTCGCCGCCGCGCTGGACGCGACCAAGAACATGAACCCCGATGACCGCTACGCCGCGTTGGCGCAGACCGCCGCCGGCGTGATGAACACCATGCCGCCGCGCGAGAACCCGCGCGTCAACAAGTCGCTGGATTCGGTGCATGCCTCCGGCCCGCTCGGACGCGCGCACTGCGTCATCAACGGCAACAGCAATTACAAGCAGACCGGCTTGTTGCAGGCCTATGCCGCGGCGCATCTGCTGCAGCAGCCGCCCAAGCGCGTGGGTTTCGCCTCCGGCTGCCAGGCATTCGGTCACCACGAGCTGCTCGGCCAGCTGCGCAGCTTCGGGCTGGTCAGCAGACCGATCCTCACCGTGCACGACTGAGCAAGATCACGGGTGGCGCGGCCGCGCGCCACCCGCCAGCTGCTTCCGGGATTGATCATGCGCTTCATCGATTACCTCGACAAAGGTGCCTCGCTCGGCGCCGATGCGCCGTGCCTGACCATGGACGGTCGCGATCTCAGCTATCGCGAGGTGCAGCAGCTGAGCTACCGCGTCGCGCGCGGGCTCGCGCGATCGGGTATTGCTGCCGGCGAGAAGGTCGCAATCCTGTCCGGCAACGATCCGGTCGCGTTTGCATGTGTGTTCGGCATTTCCCGCGCGGGCTCGGTTTGGTGCCCGATCAATCCACGCAACGAGGCTGCCGAGAACCGGCTCGTCCTCGACCAATTCGACTGCAGCCTGCTGCTGTTTCACTCGAGCTTCGCGCCGATGGTCGAGGCGGTGCGTGCAGAGCTGCCGAAGCTGCGCGTCCTCGTCTGCCTCGATGCCGAGTTGCCCTTCGCGCCCTCGTTCGACGGCTGGCTCGCTGGCCTTGCCACCGACCAATATCAACGCGAGACGGTCGACGATCTCGCGATGCTTCCGGGCACCGGCGGCACCACCGGAAAACCGAAGGGGGTCATGCTGTCGGGCCGCAACATCGAAGCCATGACGGCGCTGACGCTGATGGGCTATCCCTTCAGGGGGCGTCCGATCTATCTCGCGCTCGCGCCGTTGACCCATGCGGCCGGTGTGCTGTGTTTCCCGATTATGGCGCTCGGCGGTCGCATCGTGATCATGCATCGCCCTGACATCGCGGAATTCCTCGAATTGATCGAGCGCTACCATGTCACGCACACCTTCCTGCCGCCGACATTGATCTACATGCTGCTCGATCATCCCAAGCTCGACTCGGCGAAGCTCGGGTCTCTGCAATGCTTCTGGTACGGCGCGGCACCGATCTCGGCCGCACGGCTTGCGGAGGCGCTCCGGCGCATCGGGCCCATGGCGCAGTTGTTCGGTCAGACTGAAGCGCCGATGATGATCTCGATGATGGCACCGGATGAGCATTACAATGCCGATGGCACGATCGCGATGGAGCGCCTCGCCTCGGCGGGGCGGATCAGCCCGTTGGTGCAGGCCGGCATCATGGATGGCGACGGCAATTTGCTGGCGACCGGCTCACGCGGCGAGATCGTGGTTCGCGGCTCGCTGGTGATGGAAGGCTACTACAAAAATCCCGAAGCCACGGCGGAGGCCTCCGCGCATGGCTGGCACCACACCGGCGACATCGGCTACATCGACGACGATGGCTACCTCTACATCGTCGATCGCGCCAAGGACATGATCATCACCGGCGGGTTCAACGTCTATTCGATCGAGGTCGAGAACGCGCTGCGGGCGCATGAGGCGGTACAGGATTGCGCCGTGATCGGCCTTCCGGACGAGAAATGGGGTGAGCGTATCGTTGCCGTGGTGCAGCCCCGTGCCGGCCAGAGCGTCGATGCGACGGCGCTGGCGGCCTTCGTCAAGCAGCGGATCGGCAGCGTCAAGACACCGAAGCAGATCGAAGTCTGGGACGATCTGCCGCGCTCCAAGGTCGGCAAGGTGCTGAAGCCGGATATCCGCGCGCGGCTGGCAGATCGCTCAGGCGGCTAGCTAAAGCATGATCCGGAAAAGTGCGAAGCGCTTTTCCGGAGAGATCATGCGTGAACAACAACCTAAAGCGCGATGATGATTCATCCCAATCTCATCGCGCTTCAGCCCGAAAGCCGCTCCAGCACGTCGCGCACCAGCCCTTGCAGGAGATCGAGCTTGTAGGCCGTCATCGGCAATGGTTTGGCACCCGTGCTCGCCGCTTTCGCCGCTTCTGCGATCGATGCCGCATTGGCAAGCTTGCCGCTGAGCTGGACTTCCACGGCGGTGAGGCGAAGCGGCACGGGCGCGACGCCGCCGGCAGCGAGACGCACCAGCTGGAACTTGCCGCCGGCGATCACGACGCGGGCGCAGAGTTCCACCAGCGGCCATTCCGCATAGGTCCGGCTGATCGCCCGCTTGTAGGAAGCGCGCTCGCCCTCGAGCGGAGCAGGAAGCGCAATGTTCTTGATCATCTCGCCTGCTGCGAGTGTATGATCGGCGTGCGCGACCGAGCCGTCGCCGAGGAGACCGCTAATCGTCAATCCGCTGCGCCGGTCCGTGGTGATGGTCGCATCATAGGCGAGCAGAGCCGCCGCCATGGTCGAGGGATGCGGCGCGATGCACGGTCCGAGATCGAAGGCAACGCCATAGAGATGATTGCCGGAACGGGCAGGGCAGGTGCTGCCGCCTTTCTTCAGGCAATCGATGTCGGCCCGGCGGAAATACCAGCAGCGTGAACGCTGCGCGAGATTGCCGCCGAGCGTGGCAACGTTGCGCACCTGTGGCGTGGCGAGTCCCTGCGCGCTCGCCGCAATGCCGGGATAAGCGGCGAGGATGCGAGCGTCGGTCGCGATCGTGGCGATGGTGGCGAGCGCGCCGATCCGGGCCGCTCCATCGGCTCCCCAGCTGATCGTCTTGTCGCCGCTGGTCGAGATATCGATCAGCATTCCCTGCGACACCCCGCTGCGGCGGCGTTCGCTGAAGTCGGTGCCTCCGGCGCGGAATTCAGGCGTGGGATTGGCGGTGATGACGGCGACACTCATGCTGCATCCCTCCCTTTCAGCGCGGCCACAAGACGATCGGGCCGGAACGGAATTTCAGTCAGTCTCACGCCGATCGCATCGCGGATGGCGTTGGCGATCGCGGGCGAGGTCGGCACGGTGGCGACTTCACCGATGCCGACGCTGCCGCCCGGCACATGCTCGAAACCGGCCTCGTCGAAATGCACGTCCAGTTTCGGCATGTCGGCAATCCCCGGGATGCGGTAATCCTCCATGCTGCCGCTCAGGATGTGGCCGCTCGAGGGATCGGTCTCCCGCGACTCATAGAGTGCGTAGCCGATGCCCTGAATCACCGCGCCCGCGGCCTGGCTTCGCGCCAGCGCCGGCGCGGCGAGCTTGCCGACCGCGAGGCCCGTATAGGCGTTGAGCACGCGCACATGGCCGAGCCAGGTGTCGACCTCGACTTCCATCACCTGCACCGAGCTCGGCACGCCGGCGCCGACCACCATGTGGCTCATCAGACGCAGCACCCAACCGAACACCCGGCCCATGATGCCCGCCTCGTGCAGCGCGGGCCTGACGCCGGGCGGCGGCTTGCCGTCCTCCTGGCGCTTGGCCGACACGGCGATATCAGGGGAGGCCGCGATCATCTCGCGCCACGGCGCGTTCGAGCCCGGAGCAGGTGTGCGAGAGGCGGTGCGCCTGATTTCCGCTTTCAGCTTGTCGATGGCGAGTAAGGTCGGCGGCACCACCGAGGCGGTGACGCGGCTGCCGCCGGAGCCCGGTCCGCGCGGCAGGCTGGAGCGGCCGATGCGAACGTCCACATCATGCGGCTCGAGATCGAACGCCTTCGCGACGGTGTTGGCGATCACGCTGCGTGTGCCCGTGCCGATATCCTGGACCGCGCAGCTTGCGACGATGCGGCCGCCCTTGATCGCGAGTTCGACCGAGGAGCCGGTCTGCCAGAGATAGAGCCAGTAACCGGTGGCGACGCCGACGCCGCGCCGGTAGCGGCCGGTCTGCGATGCGGCTGGCTTGCGGCTCTTCCAGACGTCGAGGCCGGCAGCCCAGTCGTACAGTCGCTGGCGGTTGGGATCGGGGTCCCAGAGCTTGCGCAGCTGAATCGGATCGACCTTCATGCGCAGCGCCGCTTCGTCGACCGCCTGCTCCAGCGCAAACGACATCGGCGGACCGCCGGGGCCGCGGAACGGCGCGCCGGGCGGCAAATTGCTGAGCACGTCGAAGTCGACGAGCTCCTTTGCTTCGGCCGGATAGATCAGCCGCGCCAGGCCCGCGATCAGCGAGTTCACGGCGGCGCCGGTGTCTGCATGGGCAGTGAGCGACAGCGCCTTGAGGCGGCCTTCCGCAGAAGGCAGCAAGGACAGCTTCAGCTCGGCGGCCGGACGATAGCCGGTGACGGAAAGCTCCTCTTCACGATCGAAGGCGACGCGCACCGGCGCTTTCGCGGCGCGCGCAAGCTCGATCGCGGCGATGGTCTCCAGCCCAACGCTGCCTTTGGAGCCGAATCCGCCGCCGACATGATCGGCGATCACACGCACCTTGTCGTGCGGAAGGCCATAACGCTTGGCGAGCTTCTCCATGCTCTCGTGGATGGCCTGGGTCGAGATGTGCACAATGAGCTGATCGCCATCGAACCTGGCCACGGCGGCATGTGGTTCGAGGCTTGCGTGCTGTTGCGTCGAGACGCGAAAGGTCTCCTCGACCAGCAGCGGATTGCGTTGCTGGCGCGCCTCGTCAAGCCAGCTCTTGGCGCGCTTGGCTTTCTGCGAGAACGGCGCCGAGGGCCCGCGCACATTGCCCTTCCACGACACCGGAGCGCCGCCTGCGCCCTCGGACACGTTGCCGGCACGCTTGCGGTCCTTCTTTTCGAACACGACCGGTGCATCGTCGCGTCGCGCTGCATCGAGCCCGATCACAGCGGGCAAAGGCTCGGGCTTGAAGCTGATCGCGGCGATGGCCTGCAGTGCGGTGCGGCGATCCTTGGCCGCGACGGCTGCAATCGGCGCGCCGACGAAGCGGACCATGTTGTCGTCGTCGAGCAGCGGAACGACCGCGGCAACACCGGCAATGGCGCGGGCCGGCGCCAGATCAAGCCCGGTGATCCTCGCATGCGCGACGTGCGCGCGCAGGATGACGCCTTCGAGCTGTCCGTCATGGTGGACGTCGACGGTGTAGCGGGCCAGTCCCGTCACCTTGTCGCGGGCTTCCAGCCGCGGCGCGATGGGCTCGTTACCGTCGAAGCGGCCCGAGCATGCTTCGGCGACGGCGCGATAGATGCCTTCATAGGCGCCGCAGCGGCAGAGATGTCCCGATAGCGCGGCGGCGATCTCCTCGCGCGAGGGTGTCGCCGCGCCCTTGGTCGCGCGCCAGCCGTCATGGAAGGCGGCGGCTTCGACGACGAAGCCGGGCGTGCAGAAGCCGCATTGCAGGGCGTCGTGCGCCATGAACGCTTTCTGTACAGGATGCAATCCGGTCGCTCCGACACCCTCGATGGTCGTCAGCGATTTGTCGGCGACCGCCTGCGCCGGCAACAGGCAGCTCACGACGGGCGTGCCGTCGAGCAGCACGGTGCAGGCGCCGCAGACGCCGGAGCCGCAGACGAGCTTGGTGCCGGTGAGGCCGCCATCGCGGATCACGTCGATCAAGAGCGCATCCGGATCGTCGGGCAGCGGGAGAGGCCGTCCATTGATGGTCGTGCTGGTCATTTTCGAACTCCCGTTTTTCGGTGGGACTTCTTTGCGGACGGCGCCATCGCGCCGGCGATCAGCATGCGCAGCATGGTCTCGAGCTGTTTCAGGAACGCGTCGACCGGCTGCATGGAAGGGAAAGCGGATTTGGCGCCGTGGATCGCCATCTCGACGCAACGCGCGAGCTCGCGCACGCTGACGCCGCTTTCGAGCTTGAGCTTTCGCTTGCGGCATACCCGCGCGATCGTGGTTGCGATCTCCTCAGCGAAACGGCTGGAATAGCTCTGGTAGAGGTCGCGCGCCTGCGCGAGGTGCTCGGAAAACAGCTCCTCGGTATGGGGCGAGTCCTTCAGCGAAGCGAGCAGCGACTGCATTCGCGCGCCGATCTCGGCGACCAGGATGTCGGCAAGATCGAGGCCAGCTTCTTCCGCCGCCTTCGCGGCCGCGATTTCGGCAGCGAGCCCCTGCGCGTAGATCCGCTCGAGCACGGCGCGAAACAGCGCCTCCTTGGAGGCGAAGTGATGATAGAGCGCCTGCCGCGTCAGTCCGGCTTCCTCCGCCGCCAGCTCGATCGAGGAGCGGCGGAAGCCGTGGCGCCGGAACACGCGCAAGGCAGCGTCGAGGATCCGGTCCTGGGGAGGGGCCTTGGCCTGCATTTTGTCAGATTTGACAAACGCGAACGAAATGTCAAATCACGGATTGATGACGGGTCTCGTGCGCGCAAGAGCCAAGGCCGCCGCGCGCGGGCGGGAACATCGCCGAATTCCCGTTGGCTGGCGATGGCGACGCGAAAACATCACGCTCAAATGAAAACGGGCACGCCTTCTTGCGAAGGCATGCCCGTTTGAAACCCTATTCGTGCGACGCGCGTGCTTAGTGCACGCTCACCGCTTGCAGCTCGTTGCTCCAGGCGTTGGCGATCGCAGCTTCGCGGCTGTCGGTCAGCATGATCGGCGTGCCGTCGGCGGCGTGGAGCGCGAAAAGCTTGAGGCCCGGCGCGATCTTGGGCGCCTCGGGGAACAGGCCCGGCACGTCCTCGGAGCGGATCTGCTTCACATAGGCGATATGGCCTTCGCCTAGGGTTGCCAGTGTCTCCGGAGAGACGTTCTTGGCTTCGTATTCGAACGCAACGTGACCTTCACTCATGGTCTCGACTCCTCTGGAACACTAAGCGGTCGAGTCCGCTACTCGTTCCATTATTCGTGCTCATTGATAGCGATTGTCTTAACGATCCGCTCCGGTTCAGGCCGGGCCAGATCGATCGACAACAACCCGTTCTTCAGATCCGCACCCAGCACCAGCATCCCCTCGGCCAGCACGAAGGTGCGCTGGAAGTGGCGCGCGGCGATGCCGCGATGGATGTATTGCCGGGTCTTGTCGTCCTGCTGCCGCCCGCGGATCACGAGCTGGTTTTCCTCAATGGTTACATCGAGTTGGTCGCGCGTAAATCCGGCGACCGCCAGCGTGATGCGCAAACGCTCGGGCTGGCCGTCCGTGCGGTCGCACCTCTCGATATTGTAGGGAGGATAACCGTCGGCGCCTTTGACGACCCGATCGAGCACGCGCTCGATCTCGTCGAAGCCCAGCAGGAAGGGACTGGAGAGCGTTGGAACACGAGACATAGTTTACAAAGTCCTCTCGAAGCGACTTTGGTGCATCAGGGCCCGCGAGCGGCGCCCCTTGATGAGCAATATGGGCATGTTCCCCTGTGGGTTCAAGCAGGTAGCGGGGGAGCTGTGGACGGGCCACTTTCCGCCATCGCCCGAATGCCTGGTTCGTCGTGGTTGGCATGACGCGTCGCGCGAGGCGATTTATCCCAACAAAAACAAACCCCCTTCTACTGTGCATGGGGTTGTTTTCGCACTTTTGTCGTCACGCCCCGGAGCCGCTCAGCCCTTGAGCCGCGTCCGCCCGTCGTCGCTGAACAGATGCAGCTTGGCCCGCACCGCCGCGACGCGGATTCTCGCGCCGATGGCGGGCGCTTGGGTTCCGGGAATGCGGACGATGACCTCGCCGGGCGGCAGCTCGCCGGGCGTGGCGGCGACGCGCTGGTCCTCCTGCTCGCGCGAGCCGTAGACGAAGGTTTCGGCGCCGACGCGCTCGATCGCTTCCACGGTGAGCGGCAGGGCGACGCCGCCGGCCGGGACTTCGTCGGTGATGACGAAATCCTCCGGGCGGATTCCGACGATTCCGGCATCGGCCGCGGCGCTGCCGGCGAGCTGCGACCAGATCTCCTCGGGCCGGGTCGACATCAAGTTCATCGGCGGCGCGCCGATGAAGGAGGCGACGAAGGTCGTCGCCGGTTTCTCGTAGATATCAAGCGGATTGCCGACCTGCTCGACCTGGCCGCCGTTCATCACGACAAGAATGTCGGCGAGCGTCATCGCCTCGAGCTGGTCATGGGTGACGTAGATCGACGTCGTGTTGAGCCGGCGCTGCAATTTGCGGATCTCGACCCGCATCGCGATGCGCAACTTGGCGTCGAGGTTGGACAGCGGCTCGTCGAACAAAAAGACTTTCGGCTGGCGCACGATGGCGCGGCCCATGGCGACGCGCTGGCGCTGGCCGCCGGAGAGCTGGCGCGGCTTGCGCTCCAGCATGGCGGAGAGCTCGAGCACACGCGCGGCTTCCTCGACGCGGGTCTTGATTTCGGCCTCGGCCATGCCGCGGTTGCGCAGGCCATAGGCCATGTTGTTGTAGACGCTCATATGCGGATAGAGCGCGTAGTTCTGGAACACCATCGCGATGTCGCGATCGGCGGGCTCTACTCCGTTGACGACGCGGCCGCCGATGTCGATCTCGCCGCCGGTGACCGTCTCCAGCCCCGCGACCATGCGCAGCAGCGTGGACTTGCCGCAGCCGGAGGGGCCGACCAGCACGCAGAACTGTCCGTCGCCGACATCGACGTCGACGCCCTTGATGGCCTCGAAGCCGCCGGGATAGGTTTTGCGGACGCTGCGCAGGGTGACGTTGGCCATAAGTCTCTACTTCTCCGTCTCGACCAGGCCGCGCACGAACAATTTCTGCATGGCGACGACGACGAACACCGGCGGCAGCATGGCCAGCACGGCGGTTGCCATCACGATCGGCCATTCGGTCAGCGCGTCGGTGGTGGTGATCATCTTGCGGATGCCGATCTGGATGGTCTGCATGTCGTCGCGCGTGGTGATCAAGAGCGGCCAGAGATATTGATTCCAACCGAGGATGAACAGGATAACGAACAGCGCCGCCATGTTGGTGCGCGACAGCGGCAAGAGCGTATCCCAGAAGAAGCGGAAGGGGCCGGCGCCGTCAATGCGCGAGGCCTCCAGCAGCTCGTCCGGCACGGTCATGAAGAACTGGCGGAACAGCAGCGTCGCGGTGGCCGATGCGATCAGCGGCAGCGACAGGCCGGCATAGCTGTCGAGCATGTGCAGGTCGGCGACGATCTTGTAGGTCGGATAGATGCGGACTTCGACCGGCAGCATCAGCGTGATGAAGATCAGCCAGAACAGCGCCATCCGGAACGGGAAGCGGAAATACACGATCGCATAGGCCGAGATGATCGAGACCGCGATCTTGCCCAGCGCGATCAGGAGCGCCATCACAAGCGAGTTCAGCATCATGTTGCCGACCGGCTCGCGGGTCGAGCCGCTCGTGCCGACGAAGATGGTCTGGTAGTAGGTCTGGAAGAAATGACCCCCGGGCAGCAACGACATCTGCCCGTTGGCGATCACCGCGTTGTCCTGGGTGGACGCCACGAAGGCGAGATAGACCGGGAAGGCGACGATCGCGATCCCGATCCAGAGGATAATATGGGCAATGTAGCGCCGAAAGCCTTCTTCCTCGACCATCAGTAGGTCACCTTGCGTTCGACGAAGCGGAACTGGATGCCCGTCAGCACGATCACCATGATCATCAGGATCACCGATTGCGCCGCGGAGCTGCCGAGGTTTCCGCCGAGCAGGCCGTCGGTATAGACCTTGTAGACCAGCGTCTCCGTCGACTTGCCCGGACCGCCGCGGGTCATCGTGTCGATGATGCCGAACGTGTCGAAGAAGGCGTAGACGATGTTGACGACCAGGAGGAAGAAGATGGTCGGCGACAGCAGCGGGAAGATCACGGTCCAGAACCTGCGCATCGGGCGGGCGCCGTCGATCGCGGCCGCCTCGATCACGCTTCTGGGGATGCTCTGCAGGCCGGCGAGGAAGAACAGGAAGTTGTAGGAGATCTGCTTCCAGGCGGCGGCCAGGATGATCAGCGCTGCGGCCTGGTCGCCGTCGAGCAGTGGATTCCAGTCGATGCCCAGCGCCCGCAGGTAGCGCGAGAGCACGCCGAGCGAGGGATGCAGCATGAAGATCCAGAGCACGCCGACGACCGGCGGCGCCACCGCATAGGGCCAGATCAGCAGCGTGCGGTAGAGCATCGAGCCGCGCAGCGGCTTGTCTGCCATCACGGCCAGCAGCAGCGCGAACGACAGCGACGACACCGCGATCGCGAACGAGAAGAAGAAGGTGCGCAGGATCGCCTCGAAATAGGCGGGCTCCTTGAACAGCTCGATATAGTTCTCGAACCAGACGAAGCTGGTCGACAGGCCGAAGGCGTCCTGCAGCAGGAACGACTGGATCATCGCCTGCAAGGCCGGCCAGTAGAAGAAAATCAGGACGATCGCGAGTTGCGGCGCAACCAGCGCATAGGGCAACAGCTTCGATTGGAAAATGGCTTGCTTTTGCATGATGCCCCAGCGCGGCAGGCCGGGGGACCGGCCTGCCGCTTGTCGCCTTACTTCACGGCGGTCTTTTCGAACTGGCGCAGCATGGTGTTGCCGCGCTCGACGGCCGCGTCCAGCGCCTGCTTGGCGGTCTTCTTGCCGGCCAGCGCCTGCTCGATCTCCTCCGCCCAGACGTCACGGAGCTGCACCATGTTGCCGAGGCGCAGGCCGCGCGAATTCTCGGTCGGCTCCTTGTTGGTCAGCTCGAGCAGCGGCGTCTCCAGATAGGGCTGGTCCTTGTAGAAGCCATCCGCCTTGGCCTTCTCATAGGCCGCCTTGGTGATCGGCAGATAGCCCGAGGCCTTGTGGATGTAGACTTGGCGATCGGTGTCCGAGAGGAAGGAGAAGAATTTGGCGACGCCCTTGTAATCGTCCGCCGGTTTGCCGCCCATTACCCAGAGCGAGGCACCGCCGATGATCGAGTTCTGCGGCGCGTCCTTGGCGTCCGGGTAATAGGGCATCGGCACCGCGGTGAAGGCAAACTTGGCCTGCGCCTTGACGTTGCCGAAGAACGCGGACGAGGTCAGGTAGAGCGGACATTCGCCCGACGTGAAGCGGCCTTCGCCGGTGTTGGTGCGGCCGGCATAGTCGTAGGTCTTGTCCTTCTGGAACTCGACCAGATTTTCGAGATGCTTGACCTGGAGCGGACCGTTGAAGGACAGCACGGTGTCGAAGCCGTCGAGGCCGTTGGCCTTGCTGGCGAGCGGCACGTTGTGCCAGGCGGAGAGCTGCTCGAGATTGACCCAGGTGACCCAGGAGTTGGAGAAGCCGCAGGTCGCGTGGCCGGCCGCCTTCAGCTTCTTGGCGGCGTCGAACACTTCGGGCCAGGTCTTCGGCACCTCGACATTCGCTTTCTTCAGTGCGTCGAGGTTGACCCACATCACGGTCGAGGACGAGTTGAACGGGAAGGACAGCATCTCGCCCTTCGAGGTCGAGTAATAGCCGGTGATCGCAGGCAGATAGGCCTTCGGATCGAACTTCTCGCCGGTCTCGGCCATCAGCTTGTAGACCGGCTTCACGGCGCCGGTCGCTGCCATCATGGTGGCGGTGCCGACCTCGAACACCTGCATGATGTGCGGCGCGTTGCCGGCGCGGAACGCGGCGATGCCGGCGTTCATCGTGTCGGCGTAGTTGCCCTTGTAGGTCGGGATCACCTTGTAGTCGCTCTGCGTGGTGTTGAAATCGTTGGCGAGCCTGACGATGACGTCGTTGTTGGCGCCGGTCATCGCGTGCCACCACTGGATTTCGGTGACCGCGAGTGCCGGCGAGGCGCCGAGACCAACCGTGAGTGCGACGGCCGCCGCCGTGCCAAAATGTCGAAGAGCCATCAAGAACCTCCCTTGCCCGTCACTAATGAAGCGCTTGCGCTAGCAGCGCCATATGACGTTCACATGACTGTGTAAGCGGGAGAAACGAAAGCAGCAAGCGCGGCCAAATGGGAAGTTGTCAAATAGGCCAAGACGGAGCCGTCAGCCAACTCGTTCGCGCTGCACATGCGTGCGCGCGCCGCAGTGCGGCATTGAGATGAGGCACTATCGTGCCGCGGGCTCCGAACCTCTCCCACTTGCAAGCGGGAGAGGGAGCGCACCACCGTTGACGCTCGCCTTAGCTCAGCGTTTCCGCTCGGGACCGCAGACCGTGCCTTTTTCGACCATCGCGTCGATCTCGGCCTTGGAGTAGCCGAACTCGCCCAGCACCTCGGCCGCATGCTGGCTGAATTTCGGCGGCACGCGGCGCAGGCTCGGCTTGCTGCGGTCGAGCCGGATCGGCGAGGCAACGCCCTTGTACCAGTCCTTCTCGATAATATCGCCACGCGCGATCGTGTGCGGATTGGTCAACGCCTGGTCGATCTTCTGCACGGGACCTGCAGGCAGGCCGGCCGCGAGCAGGCGGTTGCACAGCGGCTCGGCCTCGTGCTGGCTGAACACGGCGGCAAGCTCGGCGCGCAGTGCCTCGCGATTGGCGATGCGGTCCTTGTTGCGGGCAAAGCGCGGATCGGTGCCGAGCTCGGGCTTGCCGATCTCCTTCGCCAGCTTGCGGAAGGTGCCGTCATTGCCGACGCCGATGAAGATGTTGTCGGTCTTGGTCGGGAAGATCGCGTAAGGCACGAGGTTCGGATGCTCGTTGCCGGTGAGACCCGGCGGCTTGCCATGCATGAAATAATTCGCGGTGTGCGGATGCATGATGGCAAGGCCGGTCTCGTACAGCGTCGTCTCCAGGAACTGGCCCTTGCCCGACCGCTGCCGCTCCGACAGCGCCATCAGGATGCCGATCGCCGCATAAAGTCCGGTGGTGATGTCGACCAAGGGAACGCCGATCCGCATTGGCCCGCTCTCGGGCGAGCCGGTCGCCGCGATCATGCCGGTCATGGCCTGGATGATGGCATCATAGCCGGGGTTGCCGCCGCGCGGGCCGTCGGCGCCGAAGCCGCAGATCCGGCAATGCACGAGGCGGGGATATTTCTTGCTGAGGACGTCGTTGCCGATGCCCCATTTCTCCAGCGTGCCCGGCTTGAAATTCTCGATCAGGACGTCGGCGGTCTCCAGCATCTTGAGCAGCACGATTCGGCCGCCCTCGGAGGCGAGGTCGAGGCCGATCGAGCGCTTGTTGCGGTTGATGCCGACGAAATAGGCCGCATCCTCCTCGTGGAACGGAGGGCCCCATTCGCGCACCTCGTCGCCCGCGGGCGGCTCAACCTTGATCACGTCGGCGCCGTGGTCGGCGAGGATCTGGGTGCAGTAGGGACCGCCGAGCACGCGCGTGAGATCGATGACGCGCAATCCGCTCATGGCGCCCGTTGCTGCTTCAGTCATGCCTTCGCTTCCCTGTGTCGATCATTGGCTCACAGGCCTAGCGAGGTTTGTTTGCGCCAGCAATGGCGCCGAGCGTGGAGCCGCATGCGCCGGCGTGCAGCCATGCCGCGGGGTGGCGAATTCCCTCGGATGCGGCCGGCCCGAGGGGGGATTCCCGGGCCAGCCAATCCGCGCTGCCGATCAGACCACCGTCAGGCGAACGTCGACATTGCCGCGCGTGGCATTGGAGTACGGGCACACCTGATGCGCCTTCGCCACCAGCGCCTCGGCGTCTGCGCGGGCAAGGCCCGGCAGCGAGACCGCGAGGTCGATATCGAGGCCGAAGCCGCCCTCGGAGCGCGGGCCGATGCCGACGGTCGAGGTGACCGAGGCGTCGGCAGGCACCTTCGGGCCGCCCTGCGAGGCCACGAACTTCATCGCGCCGATGAAGCAGGCGGCATAGCCGGCCGCAAACAGCTGCTCGGGATTGTTGCCAGCGCCGCCGCCACCGCCGAGCTCCTTCGGCGTGGTGAGCTTGACGTCGAGCGCGCCGTCGAGGGTCGCAGCATGGCCGTCGCGGCCGCCGGTCGCCTTGGCGCTGGTCTTGTAGAGGACGTTCACAGACATTGTCGTCTCCTCGGGTCTTTCGGGGTTGGGGTGCGGGCTTTATCGCAGACAATTAGATTGTGCGCAATCTAATTCGTCCCGCCTCACATTTAATTGTTCGCAATTGAATGTGGCGCCGGCCGGGACCAGAATGGGAGAAACGCGCAGGATTCTTCATGGCCCGGAAATCAACGGCGGTAGACCCGCTTCGTCTCGACAACCAGATCTGCTTCGCGGTCTATTCCGCTACGCACGCCTTTAACCGCGTCTACAAGCCGCTGCTCGATCGGCTCGGCCTGACCTATCCGCAATATCTGGTCATGCTGGTGCTGTGGGAGCGCGATGACGTGCCGGTCAAGGAGATCGGCGAGAAGCTGTTCCTGGATTCGGGCACGCTGACGCCGCTGCTGAAGCGGCTCGAGGCCGCCCATCTCGTCAGGCGCACCCGCTCGCGTGAGGACGAGCGTCAGGTTCTGATCGCCCTGACGCCGCAGGGCCATGCACTGAAGGAGAAGGCCCGCAGCGTGCCGCAATCGATCCTGGCGGCATCGGACTGCTCGGTGTCGGAGCTGGTCGCGATGAAAGACGAGATCGTCGCGCTGAGGGATCGGCTGAATGCGGTGATCGGGGAGTAGGGGACTAAAGCCGCTTCTTGGCGAAGGAGCGGCCTGATGCTGACTTCAAGTACTTTTCGAATGCGACGGCCTGCTTCTCATCGCTGAATGCGACGTAAGTCTTGAGCCGCCAAGGTCCGTATTTCGAAGTGTGGGGCACCTCGCCAGCATTGTGCTTTGCCAGTCGGGCGCGGAGGTCGTCGGTGATCCCGACATAGAAGTGGAGAGAATCAAGGCTCTCAAGGATGTAGACGTACTTCACGGGCACACTCCTCGGTAGGCGAGGAGAGCTTACACCCGCTCTTGTTTTGCTGAAGCCCGGCTTCGCCCTTCGGGCTTCGCCGCGGCAGCCTTCGCTAGCTTCGCCACGAGGGAGCGGAGCTGGCTTGCCGAGCCGTAGCTGGCGAAGCCAGCGAAGGCTGGTGGAGCCAGGCGGGATCGAACCGCCGACCTCTTGCATGCCATGCAAGCGCTCTCCCAGCTGAGCTATGGCCCCTTAGTCCAAATGGGAGGATCCTGGGGGACCCGTCCCGGCCGGCGAGCGCTCTAGGCGACTCGCGCGGTGCACCCTTTTTCACAGATCAGGGCTGATCTCAAGTCTCTTCATCACCGCCGACATCACCAATGATGTCGGTCACGTCCTCATCGCCCTCTTCCTCGTCGGCAATGAAGGTCGAATCGTCGTCGTCATCGTCATCGAGGGTCTCGTCGACCTCGATATCGTCCTCCGATTCGGGCACGACCGCCTTGACCTTGCCGGTGTTCTCCTCGGCATCGGCCTCCTCGAGCGAGACCAACTCCTCGGTCTCCGCCGGCTCCGGCGCGTTGTCCTGGGCCATGTTGCGGGCCTCGGCCGCACGGGGGCCGCGGGCAGGAGCGACCGGGGCGATCGGCACCACTTCGCCGGTATAGGGCGAGATCACCGGATTCTTGTTGAGGTCATAGAACTTCTTGCCCGTGGTCGGGCAAATACGTTTGGTTCCGAGTTCGGACTTGGCCACGGCAGGAATCCTGGGAATGTCTGAAAAGCGGTGCTTCACTTGGCTAGTTGGCGGCCCGCTGTCAATAGCGCATTACGGGAGAACGACATGCCCGTGACGGGGCGCGGACCATGTGGTACCTGCGCGCCAGCCCACCGGGCCTATTCAAGGACACAATCTTGACCCATTCCGACCAACCGAGGCCGCTCCAGTCTCGCGCCAGCGGTCCCCTGACCGGGAAAGTACGGGTGCCCGGCGACAAGTCGATCTCCCACCGCGCCCTCATCCTGGGCGCGCTCGCGGTCGGCGAGACCAGGATTTCGGGCCTGCTCGAGGGCGAGGACGTCCTCAACACCGCCAAATCGATGCAGGCGCTGGGCGCCAGCGTCGAGCGCACCGGCGATTTCGCCTGGACCGTCAACGGCGTCGGGGTCGGAGGCTTCGCCCAGCCCAAGGCAGCACTGGATTTCGGCAATTCCGGCACCGGCTGCCGGCTGGTCATGGGCGCCGTCGCCGGCTGCCCAATTTCGGCGGTGTTCGACGGCGACGCCTCGCTGCGCAGCCGTCCGATGCGCCGGATCCTCGATCCCCTGGAAAAGATGGGTGCCAGAGTCACCGCCGGCGGCGAGGGCGGGCGCCTGCCGCTGACCCTCCAGGGCGCGCGCGACCCCCTGCCGATCGTCTACAAGACCCCGGTCGCCTCGGCCCAGATCAAATCGGCCGTGCTGCTGGCGGGCCTCGCCGCTCCCGGCACCACCACGGTCATCGAGACCGAGGCCAGCCGCGACCACACCGAGCTGATGCTGAAGCATTTCGGCGCCGACATCACCTCGGTCCAGGAAGGCCGGCACGGCCGCCGCATCACGCTGGTGGGCCAGCCCGAGCTGCATGGCGCCAATGTCGTGGTGCCCGCCGATCCCTCTTCGGCTGCGTTCCCGATCGTCGCGGCGCTGATCGTGGAGGGCTCCGATGTCGTGCTGTCCGACGTCATGACCAATCCGCTGCGCACTGGGCTGTTCACCACGCTGCGCGAAATGGGCGCCTCCATCGAGGAGAGCGAAGTGCGCGGCGATGCCGGCGAGCCGATGGCGCGCTTGCGCGTGCGGGCGTCGAAGCTGCGCGGCGTCGAGGTGCCGCCCGAGCGCGCGCCGTCGATGATCGACGAATATCTGGTGCTGGCGGTGGCGGCGTCGTTCGCCGAAGGCACCACGATCATGCGCGGCCTGCAGGAGCTGCGCGTCAAGGAATCCGACCGGCTTGAAGCCACCGCCGCCATGCTGCGCGTCAACGGCGTCAAGGTCGAGGTCTCCGGCGACGATCTGATCGTAAGGGGTCGCGGCCACGTCCCGGGCGGCGGCACTGTCGCCACCCATATGGACCATCGCATCGCGATGTCCGCGCTGGTGATGGGCTGCGCCTCCGATCAGCCTGTTACGGTCGACGACACCGCCTTCATCGCCACCAGCTTTCCGGATTTCATTCCGATGATGCGTTCGCTAGGGGCCGAGTTTTCATGATCATCGCCATCGACGGGCCCGCGGCTTCGGGCAAGGGGACGCTCGGCAAGCGTCTCGCCCACCATTACGGCTATCGTCATCTTGATACCGGCGTGATCTATCGCGCGGTCGCCTACGCCTTGATGCAGTCGGGGCACGATCTCAACGATGAGGCGGCCGCGGTGCAGGCCGCGTTGGAGCTCGATCCCGAAAAGTTCGGTAATCCTGCGCTGAAGACCCAGAAGGCCGGCGAGGGGGCCTCGATCGTCTCGGCAATCCCTCGGGTTCGCGAGGTCCTGGTCAATTTCCAGCGCCAGTTCGCCGCCGATCCGCCCGGCGCCGTGCTCGACGGCCGGGATATTGGAACCGTGATCTGCCCCCATGCCGACGTGAAGATCTTCGTGGTCGCCGACCCCAAGGTCCGCGCGCGGCGCCGCACCATGGAGGCCAAAGCGCGGGGCGAGGAGGCGGACGAGGCGGCCGTGCTCGCCGACATCCTCCAGCGTGACGAACGTGACAAGAATCGGCCGATTGCGCCTCTGAAACCGGCCCCGGATGCTTACTTGCTAGATAACTCCCAACTGGATATAGAAGGCGGCGTCCGGGCCGCCATCGACATTATCGAGGCTGTCCGAGCGGGCCGGTCGCGGGGTTAAGCCGCCGCCGTCATTGGAGGAAGTGCCCGCTCCCGCTCTTTGAGGTCGATACGCTTCGTCCCGGTTTCGGGACCGGCGCGATCCAGGTTCCGGACAAGCTTTCAACGTATCGAACGCGCGGGCCTCAGCCGGCCCGCTTCCGCTGTTCTGGTCGCTAGATCAGGGCAACGAGCGGTCGCTCGAAGGTCTTGCGGACCTTCCGACACTGCGCGCACGATGCGCCCATGAACCCAACGGCCGGCAAGACATCCGCAACTGGAGAACAAATGGCTTCGACTTCTGCTGATACCTATAGCCCGTCGCGCGACGATTTCGCCGCGATGCTCGACGAGTCCTTTGCGGGCGGCAACCTGCAGGAAAGCTCCGTCGTCAAGGGCAAGGTGGTTGCAATTGAAAAGGACATGGCCGTCATCGACGTCGGCCTGAAGACCGAGGGCCGCGTCGCGCTGCGCGAATTTTCCGGCCCCGGCCGTGAGAGCGACCTCAAGGTCGGCGACGAGGTGGAAGTGTTCCTCGATCGCATCGAAAACGCTCTCGGCGAAGCCGTGCTGTCGCGCGACAAGGCGCGACGCGAAGAGAGCTGGGGCAAGCTGGAGAAGGCGTTCCAGAACAACGAGAAGGTCAACGGCGTCATCTTCAACCAGGTCAAGGGCGGCTTCACCGTCGACCTCGACGGTGCCGTGGCCTTCCTGCCGCGCTCGCAGGTCGACATCCGGCCGATCCGCGACGTTGCGCCGCTGATGAACAACTCGCAGCCGTTCCAGATCCTGAAGATGGACCGCCGCCGCGGCAACATCGTCGTGTCCCGCCGCACGGTGCTCGAAGAGACCCGGGCCGAGCAGCGCCAGGAGCTGGTGCAGAACCTCGAAGAGGGTCAGGTCATCGACGGCGTGGTCAAGAACATCACCGATTACGGTGCGTTCGTCGACCTCGGCGGCATCGACGGCCTCCTGCACGTCACCGACATCGCGTGGCGCCGCGTCAACCACCCGACCGAGGTGCTCTCGATCGGCCAGACCGTGAAGGTCAAGATCATCAAGATCAACCACGAGACGCATCGCATCTCGCTGGGCATGAAGCAGCTGCTGGACGATCCGTGGCAGGGCATCGAAGCCAAGTACCCGCTGGGTGCCCGCTTCACCGGCCGCGTCACCAACATCACCGACTACGGTGCGTTCGTCGAGCTCGAGCCGGGCATCGAAGGCCTGATCCATGTCTCCGAGATGTCGTGGACCAAGAAGAACATGCACCCCGGCAAGATCGTGTCGACCTCGCAGGAAGTCGACGTGCAGGTGCTGGAAGTGGATTCCGTCAAGCGCCGCATCTCGCTCGGCCTCAAGCAGACCATGCGCAACCCCTGGGAGGTCTTCGTCGAGAAGCACCCGACCGGTTCGGTGGTCGAGGGCGAGGTCAAGAACAAGACCGAGTTCGGTCTGTTCCTGGGCCTCGAGGGCGACGTCGACGGCATGGTCCACCTCTCCGATCTCGACTGGAAGCTTCCGGGCGAGCAGGTGATCGACAACTACAAGAAGGGCGACATGGTGAAGGCCGTGGTGCTCGATGTGGACGTCGAGAAGGAGCGCATCTCGCTCGGCATCAAGCAGCTCGAAGGCGATCCCTTCGCCGAGCCGGGCGATGTCAAGAAGGGTGCGGTCGTGACCTGCGAAGTGCTCGAAGTGAAGGAAAGCGGTATCGAGGTTAAGATCGCCGGTACCGACTTCACCACCTTCATCAAGCGCTCCGAGCTCGCCCGTGACCGCAACGACCAGCGCGCCGAACGCTTCGCCGTCGGCGAGAAGGTCGATGCCCGCGTCATCCAGTTCGACAAGAAGGCCCGCAAGGTCCAGGTGTCGATCAAGGCGCTCGAAGTCGCCGAAGAGAAGGAAGCCATCGCGCAGTACGGCTCCTCGGATTCGGGTGCGACGCTGGGCGACATCCTCGGCACCGCGCTGAAGAACCGCGACAGCAAGTAAGCGAAACGTCCGTTTTGCGACATCAAGGCCCCGGCGCAAGCCGGGGCTTTTTTGTTGCTGTCTCCACGAACTCCGCTGTCGTCCCGGACAAGCGACGCGAAGCGGAGCGCCGATCCTGGACCCATAACCCCAGGGAGAAGTTTGACGAAGACTCGGAGTTGCCAGCTCGCTCGACGACTCCTCCTTGGGGTTGTGGGTCCCCGCCCCCGTGCGCAATTGCGCACTAGGCGGGGATGACGACCGAGTCTGCGACGACTTGCTTGCCCCACACGAGGCCTTGTTTTCTTCAAATTGCGCCGCAATTGATGTATCGAGATAGGCCAATGGTCACGCCGTGACGGCACAACGCGCCTGATCTTTCATTTGGAGATATTCCGATGTCGCTCGATTCGGACATCATCGTCGATCGCCGCAGGATCCGCCGCAAGCTGACGTTCTGGCGGGTGATGGCGGCGCTGATCGCGATCGCGGCGATTGCAAGCTTCGCGCTGATTGCGACGCCCGGTGCACGCGGCACCCTCGCATCCGCCGGCTCGATCGCGCGCGTCCAGATCGAGGGATTGATCCGCAGCGATTCCGACCGCACGCAGGCGCTGGAGCGGCTCGAGAATTCGCAGGCCGCCGCCGTCATCGTTCACATTAACTCGCCCGGCGGCACCACCGCCGGCTCCGAGCAGCTCTATGACTCGCTGGTCCGTCTCAAGGCGAAAAAGCCGCTGGTGGTGGTGGTCGAGGGGCTGGCCGCCTCCGGGGGCTACATCACCGCGATTGCGAGCGACCACATCGTCGCCCAGCAAAGCTCCCTGGTCGGCTCCATCGGCGTGCTGTTCCAGTACCCCAACCTCTCCGAGCTCATGAAGACGATCGGCGTCAAGGTCGAGGAGGTGAAGTCCTCGCCGCTGAAGGCGGCGCCCAACGGTTTTGAGCCGACCAGTCCCGAGGCGCGCGCCGCGCTCGATGCGCTGGTGAAGGATTCCTATGCCTGGTTCAAGGGGATGGTGAAGGAGCGGCGTGGCATGGATGACACGCAGCTCGAAAAAGTCGCCGACGGCCGCGTCTTCACCGGGCGCCAGGCGATCGATCTCAAGCTGATCGACCAGATCGGCGACGAGAAGACGGCCGTGACCTGGCTGGTCGAGCAGAAGGGCGTCAAGAAGGGGCTACCGGTGCGCGACTACAAGCTCCAGCCGCGCTTCGGCGACCTGCCGTTCCTGAAGACGGCGGCCGCATTGACGCTGGAAGCGCTCGGTTTGGGCTCGATCGCGCACCAGATCGGGCAAACCGGCGTCGCGCAGGCGGTGGATCGGCTCGGAATGGATGGAATGCTGGCCTTGTGGCAGCCGGCTGCGTCCAACTGACCGTCGGCAGGCGAGTTTCAGAGCTTTTTCGCGTCTGACGCGTGCTGGCGCAGCCTGCTTTTTCGGCATTTGTCACGCATTTTCACGACGCCCATCCTTGATTTAGCGTCTTGACAGATCACGGTATTTTCACGGAAATGGTCGTCCGCACGCTCCCGGGTCCTATCTCTCGATGATCAAATCCGAACTTGTTCAGCGTATCGCCGAGCACAACCCGCATCTGTACCAGCGGGATGTCGAGAACATTGTGAATGCGATTCTCGAAGAGATCGTAGCGGCGCTTGCACGCGGTGACCGCGTCGAGCTGCGCGGCTTCGGTGCCTTCTCGGTCAAGCATCGCCCTGCGCGCGCAGGGCGCAATCCACGCACCGGCGCCCATGTGCCCGTCGATCAGAAGAGCGTTCCGTTCTTCAAGACCGGCAAGGAAATGCGCGAGCGGCTGAACCGCGACCATCCGGATCCCGGCGGCGTAGACTAGAGCGCGATGTGAGCGCGCTTTGGGGTTTTTCGCGGTCGCACAGGATGCGGCCGCAAGCTTGATTCAAGGCGAGCGAAGCCAGATGCGAAAGTTCCTGACCGCGCTGATCGTACTTCCGCTGGGCCTGATCCTGGTGGCGTTCGCCGTCGCCAACAGGCATTTCGTCACGGTCTCCTTCGACCCCTTCATTGCCGACGACCCCTCGCTGTCGATCACCCTGCCGCTGTTCCTGTTGCTGATCCTGGGGGCGGCCCTGGGCGTTGTCGCGGGCGGCTCCGCCGTCTGGCTCGGCCAGCGGCGCTGGCGGCGCGCGGCGCGCCGGAATGACGCGGAGGCCCGGGCCGTCAGGGCCGAACTGGCCGATCTGCGGGCCCAGGCGACGGCAGCGAAGGCGGAGTCCCAGCGCCTTCCCGTTCCCTCCGGGATGGGCCTGTACGGGCCCGTCGGGCGAGACAAGCAGCGCGCGACGTTGTAGAAGCGGCCCCGACCGAAAAGCCCCGTTTTCCGGCCGCGGACCCGCGGCCTCTACCCGCTTTGAGACCATGTCCCTGCTCGTCAAGATCTGCGGCCTGTCCACGCCCGAGACGCTCGAAACGGCGCTCGAGGCGGGCGCCGACATGGTCGGGTTCGTGTTCTTTCCGCCGTCGCCCCGGCACCTGTCCCTGGAACTCGGCCGTGACCTCGGCCGTCAGGTCAAGCGGCGCGCGCTCAAGGTGGCGCTCACGGTCGATGCCGATGACGCAACGCTCGACAACATCATGGACGCGCTGTCGCCGGACATCTTCCAGCTCCACGGCGGGGAGAGCGTGGCGCGGCTGCGCGACCTCAAGCAACGCTTCGGCCGCCCGGTGATGAAGGCGGTCCCGGTCGCGACAGCGGCCGATCTCGGGGTGCTGCCCGGCTACGCCGCGGTCGCCGATCGCATCCTGTTCGATGCGCGCGCGCCGAAGGACGCGACGCGGCCCGGCGGCCTCGGAGAGCCCTTCGACTGGCACCTGCTCGAAAAGCTCGATCTGAAACTGCCCTATATGGTTTCGGGGGGGCTGCACGCCGAGAATCTCGCCGAGGCCCTTCGTGTCACCCGCGCCAGCGGCGTCGACGTGTCCTCCGGTGTCGAGAGCGCTCCCGGCGTGAAAGACCCAGAGATGATCAAGGCCTTCATCCGCGCCGCGCGCGCCACCCAAGAGTTAAGCGTCCGATGAACATTGCCAAGCCAAACTCCTACCGCAGCGGCCCCGACGATCGCGGCCATTTCGGCATTTTCGGCGGACGCTTCGTCGCCGAAACCTTGATGCCGCTGATCCTCGACCTGGAGAAGGCCTACACCGCAGCCAAGGCCGATCCGGCGTTTCAGGCCGAGATGAACGGCTATCTCAAGAACTATGTCGGCCGGCCCTCGCCGCTCTATTTCGCCGAGCGCCTGACCGAGCATCTCCGCGGCGCCAAGATCTACCTCAAGCGTGAAGAGCTCAACCACACCGGCTCGCACAAGGTGAACAACGTGCTCGGCCAGATCATGCTGGCACGGCGCATGGGCAAGAAGCGCATCATCGCCGAGACCGGCGCGGGCCAGCACGGCGTTGCCACCGCGACGCTGTGCGCGCGCTTTGGCCTCGAATGCGTGGTCTATATGGGCGCCGTCGACGTCGAGCGGCAGCAGCCCAACGTCATCCGCATGGAGATGCTGGGCGCCAAGGTGATGCCGGTGCAGTCGGGCACGCGCACGCTGAAGGACGCCATGAACGAGGCGCTACGCGACTGGGTCACCAACGTGCATAACACCTTCTATTGCATCGGCACGGTGGCCGGTCCGCATCCCTATCCGACCTTGGTGCGCGATTTCCAGTCGGTCATCGGCGACGAGACCAAGGCGCAGATGCAGGAGATCGAGGGGCGCCTGCCGGATTCGCTGGTGGCCTGCATCGGCGGCGGCTCCAACGCGATGGGCTTGTTCCATCCGTTCCTCGATGATTCCTCCGTGGAGATCTTCGGCGTCGAAGCCGCCGGCCATGGCCTGACGCAGCTGCATGCGGCCTCGATCGCGGGCGGCCGCCCCGGCGTGCTTCACGGCAACCGCACCTATCTCTTGATGGATGCCGACGGCCAGATCCAGGACGCGCATTCGATCTCGGCCGGTCTCGATTATCCCGGCATCGGCCCTGAGCATTCCTGGCTGCACGAGGTCGGCCGCGTCAATTATCTCTCCGCGACCGATGACGAGGCGCTCGCCGCGTTCCAGCTGCTGTCAAAGCTCGAAGGCATCATCCCCGCGCTCGAGCCCGCGCATGCCATCGCCAAGGTGATGGAGCTCGCGCCGAAGCGGCCGCGGGACCACCTGATGGTCGTCAATCTCTCCGGCCGCGGCGACAAGGACGTCCCGCAGGTCGGCGACATCCTGAGGGGCAAGAAGTGACCACGCGTATCGATACCCGTTTTGCCGAGCTGAAAAGCCAAGGCCGCGCGGCCTTTGTCACCTATGTGATGGCCGGCGATCCCGATCCCGCGACCTCGCTCGAGATCGTCAAGGCGCTGCCGAAGTCCGGCGCCGACGTCATCGAACTCGGCATTCCCTTTACCGATCCGATGGCGGACGGTCCTTCGATCCAGGCTGCAGGCCTGCGTGCGCTCAAGATCGGCATGACCTTGAAGAGGACGCTGGAGCTGGTGCGCGACTTCCGCAAGGACGACAATGTCACGCCGCTGGTGCTGATGGGCTATTACAATCCGATCTACATCTACGGCGTCGACAAGTTCTTGGCTGATGCCAAGACGGCCGGCGTCGACGGCCTGATCATCGTCGATTTGCCGCCGGAGGAAGACGACGAGCTCTGCATTCCCGCGCTGAAGGCGGGGCTCAACTTCATTCGCCTGGCGACGCCGACCACCGACGACAAGCGCCTGCCTGCGGTGCTCGCGAACACATCAGGCTTTGTCTATTACGTCTCGATCGCCGGCATCACTGGTGCGGCGGCGGCGGACGCCAATGCCGTCGGCGAAGCTGTCGCGCGCATCAAGCGGCATACCAGGCTGCCGATCTGCGTCGGTTTCGGCATCCGCACGCCGGAGGCGGCGCGCGCCATTGCCGAGAAGGCCGATGGGTCGGTGGTCGGCACCGCGCTGGTGGACGCCCTCAAGAATAGCCTCGATGCCGAGGGACGGGCGACCGCCAAGACCGTTAACGCCGTCGCCGAATTGACGGCCACTCTGGCCCAGGGCGTCAAGGGCGCGCAGCAGGCGGCGGAATAGGCCATAATTCCGCTGTAGCTCTTTAGTTTGGGCATGATCTGGTCGGAAAACCGCTTCACACTTTTCCGGATCATGCTCTAACGCGGGCGACACGGCGGCTTGCCGGGCAGATGTCCGGCCGCCATATATCCTTCAGGCGATTCCCGGCGGGATCGCACATCGGAGCAAACCATGAACTGGCTTACCAACGTGGTCCGGCCGAAGATCCGCAACATGCTGCGGCGGGAGACGCCGGAGAACCTGTGGATCAAGTGCCCGGATTCCGGACAGCTCGTGTTCTACAAGGACGTCGAGGCCAACCAGTTCGTCATCCCCGGCTCGAACTATCACATGCGCATGGGCGCGGTCGCGCGGCTCAAGTCGATCTTCGACAACGAGACCTGGTTCGACGTGGCGCTGCCCGAGGTCACCCCTGACCCGCTCAAGTTCCGCGACGAGAAGAAATATGTCGACCGCGTCAAGGATGCGCGGGCGCGGACCAATCTGAACGATGCGGTCAAGGTCGGCTACGGCAAGCTCGAAGGCTCCGCGGTCGTCGTCGCCGTGCAGGATTTCGACTTCATGGGCGGCTCGCTCGGCATGGCTGCGGGCGAGGCCATCGTGCGCGGGATGGAGCTTGCGGTCGAGAAGAAGTCGCCGTTCATCGTGTTCGCCGCGAGCGGCGGCGCACGCATGCAGGAAGGCATTTTGTCCCTGATGCAGATGCCGCGCACCACCGTTGCGGTGCAGATGCTGCGCGAGGCAAAGCTGCCCTACATCGTCGTGCTGACCAATCCGACCACCGGCGGCGTCACCGCGTCGTATGCGATGCTCGGCGACGTGCAGATCGCCGAGCCCGGCGCGCTGATCGGCTTCGCCGGCGCGCGCGTGATCGAGCAAACCATCCGCGAGAAGCTGCCTGAAGGCTTTCAGCGCGCCGAGTACCTCAAGGAGCACGGCATGGTCGACATGGTCGTGCACCGTCACGAGCTGCGGCCGACTCTGGCGCGGCTCTGCCGCCTCTTGACCAAGGCGCCGGCGCAGGAAGGCGCATCGAAGTCCGTGCAGCCGGTCGGCAGCCCGGCGCAGATCGTATCCGCCGCCGAGACGGCGCCGGCAGCGCCGCACGCGTGAACGTCTCCCCTGACAGTGCAAAGACACCGCTCGACGACGTGATCGGGCGGCTGTCGGCCCTGCATCAGAAGCGCATCGATCTCGGGCTGGAGCGGATGCACCGTCTGCTCGAGCGGCTCGGCCACCCCGAGCGCAAGCTGCCGCCGGTGATCCACATTGCCGGCACCAACGGCAAGGGCTCGACGCTCGCTTATCTGCGCGCGACGCTGGAGGCCTCAGGTCTTCGCGTCCACGCCTATACGTCCCCTTATCTCGTCCGCATCAACGAATGCTTCCGGCTTGGCCGCCTCAGTGGCGGCGTGCTCGTCGGCGACGACGAACTGCGCGCGGCGTTGGAAGAGGTCGAGCGCGTCAATGCCGGCGAGGCCGCGACATTGTTCGAGCTGAAGACGGCGGCTGCCTTCTTGCTGTTCGCGCAGAACCCGGCCGACATCGTGCTGCTCGAAGTCGGCCTCGGCGGCCGGCTGGATTCGACCAACGTGGTCGATCAGCCGGCGGCCTCTGTGATCACGCCCGTCAGCATGGATCACATGGATTTCCTCGGCGATACGTTGGCGTCGATTGCCGGCGAGAAGGCCGCGATCATCAAGCGCGGCGTGCCCGTGATTTGCGCTGAGCAGATGCCGGAGGCGATGGCCGTGATCGAAGCGCAGGCGCGGCGCATGCGCGCGCCGCTGTTCGCCGCAAACGAGAGCTGGCACGTCAATGTCGAGCGCGGGCGTCTGGTCTATTCCGACGACCGCGGCTTGATGGATCTGCCGGCGCCGCGTCTGTTCGGGCGCCACCAGTTCGCCAATGCCGGGCTCGCGATCGCGACGTTGCGCGCGCTGCCGACCATCAAGGTCAATCACGCCGCGTTCGAGGCCGGCATCGTCGGTGCCGACTGGCCGGCTCGGATGCAGCGCCTCACCTCGGGCGAGTTGCTGTCCTGGGGTCCGCAGGGCTCGGAGATCTGGCTCGACGGCGGCCACAATGCCGAGGGCGGGCGCGTTGCGGCGGCCGCGCTCGGCGACCTCGAGGAGCGGGTGTCGCGGCCGCTGGTGATCATCGCCGGCATGATGGCCAACAAGGATGCGCACGCCTTCCTCGCCAATTTCGCCGGCCTCACCCGCCACATCATCGCAGTGCCGATTCCCGACACGGAGAATGCGATGCCGGTCGACCGTCTCGCCGATGCCGCGCGCAGCCTCGGCATGCGCGTCGAGCCTGCCCCCGGCGTCGAGGCCGCCCTGCGCGCGCTGGCGCAGCTCGCCTACGAGCTGCCGCCGCGGATCCTGATCACCGGCTCGCTGTATCTCGCCGGCCACGTGCTGGCCATCAACGGCACGCCGCCTGCATAGAGGTTGCCGTAGCCCGGATGGAGCGAAGCGCAATCCGGGATCGTGCCACAAGCAAGGAAGGTCCCGGATTACGCTGCGCTCCATCCGGGCTACAGGAAATGCCAATGCGCTTCGCCGCGATTGCCGATGTCCACGGAAACTATCTCGCGCTGGAGGCCGTGCTCGCCGACATCCGCGCGCTCGGTATTGCCGACATCGTCAATCTCGGCGACATGCTGAGTGGCCCGCTCAATGCGCGCCGCACCATCGAGATCCTGATGCCGCTCGACGCCGTGCACGTGCTTGGCAATCACGACCGTTATTTGCTCGACCGTCCGCCGGAGAAAATGGGTTCGTGGGATCGTCCTGCCTACGAACAGCTCGATGCCGCCCACCTCGACTGGCTGCGCGCGCAGCCGATGACGCGTGTCTTCCGTGAGCAGGTGTTCGTCTGCCACGCGACGCCCAGCAGCGATGAGGTGTACTGGCTCGACACCGTTCATCCCGACGGCACGGTGGCGCTGTCGCCGCTCGACCGCATCGAGCAGCTCGCGGACGGCATCACGCAATCGCTGATCCTGTGCGCCCACACCCACCTCGCCCGCGCGGTGCGCCTGCGCGACGGCCGGCTGATCGTCAATCCCGGCAGCGTCGGTAGCCCTGGTTTTCGCGACAAGCATCCGTACGCGCATGTGGTCGAGGCCGGCACGCCGCACGCGCGCTATGCGATCCTCGAACGTGCCGATGCTGCCTGGCAGGTGACGTTCCGCCACGTCGCCTACGATCACGAGGCCATGGCCGCGCTGGCGCGCCGCAATGGTCAGCCGGAGCTTGCGAACGCGCTGGCGACGGGGTGGATCAAGTAGGTGTTGCTGCGTAGCCCGGAGGGAGCGGAGCGCAATCCGGGGCCATCGTTGCTTGGGGCATGATTCCCGGATTACGCTCCGCTCCATCCGGGCTACGGGCTACTTCAACAGCTTCATCGGATCGGCCGCCTTCTGCTTCAGCTGCTCGAACGTGCATTGCCGCGGCGCCTTGTCCGGGCGCCAGCGCAGGATTGAGGTGCCGTGACGGAAGCGTTCGCCGCTGAAATGGTCGTAGCAGACCTCGATCACCAGCTTCGGCTTCAGCGGACACCACTTTGCGGAACGCTCCGTCGACCAGCGGCTCGGCCCGCCCGGCGCGTTGCCGGTGAAGCCGGGCTCGCCGATCAGTGCTTCGAGCCGATCGGTCAGATCAGGCTTCGCCTCCGCCTTGATCGCCGAGGTGAAGCCGACATGGTGCAGCAGGCCGTCATCGTCGTAGAGCCCGAGCAGCAGCGAGCCGACGACGTTCCGGCCGGCGATCTTGTTGGTGGCATAGCGGAAGCCACCGACCACGCAATCGGCGCTGCGGAATTTCTTGATCTTCTGCATGCCGTCGCGATTTCCCGCCTGATAGGGCAGATCGATCCGCTTGGCGATGACGCCGTCCGAGCCGCCGCCGGATTGCGCGAGCCACTTTTTGGCTGTGGCGTAGCTCGTCGTCGTCGGCGAAAGACGGAAGAGGCTGCCCTTGATGTTGGCTTTCGCGAAGGCTTCCAGCGCCGGCCGGCGCTCGCGCAGCGTCTTCTCAGCCAGGCCCTTCTGTCCGGATGTCGCGAGCAGATCGAAGACGAGGTAGAGCGCCGGTGTCTCCACTGAGAGCTTCTTCACGCGGCTTGCCGCCGGATGAATGCGTTGCAGCAGCGCGTCGAAGGAAAAGCTCTTGCCGTGCGGCACGACGATCTCGCCGTCGAGCGTGAAACGGTCGGCCTTCAGCTCCAAGGCAGCAGTGACGACTTCCGGGAAGTAGCGCGCGAGGTCTTCGCCGGATTTGGAGCGCAGATCGACGTTGCTGCCGTTGCGCGCCAGCAGGCAGCGGAAGCCGTCCCACTTGGGTTCATATTGCCATTCACCGCCGCGCGGGATCGCGTCGACCGACCGCGCCTCCATTGCGGCGAGAGAGGTGGGCTTGCGATCGCGCTTTCGGGGAGGAGCAGGCAAGGGCAGGACTCGTCATACGCTGAATACGCCCCATCAACGCCAAACGGCCGGCTTTCGCCGGCCGTTGTCGAAAATAATCTTGCGCCAGTGGATCAGACCGCGGAGGTGATCCACTGCTGCAGCTTCGCCTTCGGCGCGGCGCCGACTTGGCGCGAGGCCATTTCGCCGCCCTTGAAGATCATCAGAGTCGGGATCGACATCACGCCATACTTCGAGGCGGTCTTCGGGCTCTCGTCGACATTGAGCTTCACGATCTTGACCTTGTCGCCCATCGCGCCGGCGATCTCGTCGAGTGCGGGTGCGATCATGCGGCAGGGGCCGCACCATTCGGCCCAGAAATCGACGACCACGGGGCCGTTCGCCTTGAGCACTTCGGCTTCGAAATCGGCGTCGGAAACCTTGCTAACGGCCATTGGGAGTACCTCACTCGGTTGAAAGAGAATCGGCGCGACCTGGAATCGCGCCCGGGATCATGCGGTCAACCTATGAACGGCCCCTTGCCGGGTCAAGGACGCTCACACCGAGATGAAGGGATGCCAGCGCCGCGTCCAGCGCGGGGGGCGAAATCTCCATATATTCAAGGGCCTCGGTCCAGAGCAGGACGGCCCTGACCGGCTTTTGGGGATAAAGCCGCGACAGCACCGCCCGGTACAGCGCAAGCTGGAGGACATAGGTCGCCGGCGCCTCGGCCGCGCTTTTAGGCGCTGCTTGGTTGGTCTTGAAGTCGACGATCAGGACCTCCTCGGGGCGCACGACCAGCCGGTCGATCTGCCCCGACACCAGGGCCGGCGTGCGGCCCGGCCGCTCCAGCCGCCCGGCGATCGCGACCTCCGCCCGGCTGCCGGCGGCAAAGACGGGCGCGAAACGCGGCTCCGTGATCAGGGCGAGCACCTTGTCGGCCAGTGCGATGCGATCGGCCTCCGGCCAGTCCGCGGCGTTGCGCGCCATGAAGCCGAGCGCGGCCTCGCGCCGGCGCTCGCCGGCGATCTCGGGCAGCGCTTGCAACAGGCGATGCACCAGCGTGCCGCGTTGCAACGCCCGCGCGCGCGACTGCACCGATTCGCCCGATCGGACGCTGCGGCCCTCCTCGGCAGGCTGGCCCGAGGGGCGCACGGGATCCTCGTCGATGGTCTCGCGCGGGGCCGGTGTCCGCAGCCACTCCGGCAGCGCGATGGTCTGGTGCACGGAGGCCGCCGGCGCGCCCAGCGCCGCGACGTCCTCAGGACGGGCGAACCGGGTGACCTTGCCGAGCGGCGTCTCGATCACCTGCTTGTCGAGGCCCGAGCCTTTGAGCCCGGTGTCGACGAGGTCGTACCAGCTCAGCTTGCGCACCGTCCTCATGCTGCCGGGCATGCAGCCGCCGACGATCAGCCGATCGGCCGCGCGCGTCATCGCGACGTAGAGCAGGCGGCGATATTCGCCCTCGGTCTCCTCCAGCATCGCCTTGCGCGCCTCGGCGACAGGCCTGGGATCGTCGGCCTTGCGGCCGGCCCAGACCACGACCTCGCCGCCATTGCCGCGCGGTACCTGGATCAGCCGCAGCCGCTGCGAGTCCGCGGGCGAAGACGTGGTGTCGACCATGAACACGACCGAGGCCTCCAGGCCCTTGGCGCCGTGTACGGTCATGACCCGCACCTCGTCGCGCGAGATCTCCATGTCGCGCTTCACTTCGGTGTCGGCCGAGCGGAGCCAGGCCATGAAGCCCTGCAGCGAAGCCGGCGCCTTGCGCTCGTAGTTCAGCGCGAGCTCCAGGAATTCGTCGAGCGCGTCATTGGCCTCGTGGCCGAGCCGGCGCAGGATGCGCGCACGCCCGCCATCGCCGCCCAGCAGCCAGGCGTAGAACGCGAACGGCGTCTCCTCGCGGGCGCGGATCTCGCAGGCTTCTAGGCGTCGCAACGCCGTGGTGAATTTCTCGCTTGTGGCCGCATGGTCGCCCAGCGCGCGGCGCAGCGATCCCTTGCGGTCCCACGCAAGCTGGAACAAATCGTCGTCATCGAGCCCGAACAGCGGGCTCTTCAGCGCCACCGCGAGCGCGAGATCGTCCTGTGGCAGCAGCAGCGCGTCGGCCAGGTTCATCAAGTCGATGATGGCGATGTGCTCGGTGAGCTTGAGGCGGTCGGCACCCGCGACCGGAATGCCGGCGTGCTTCAGCGCCTGGATCACGGCGTCGAATGCGTTGCCGCGCCGGCGCACCAGGATCAGCATGTCGCCATAGCGAAGAGGACGACGCTCGCCCTCGTGCCCGGTCAGCGTGCCGCTCTCGACCAGCCGCTTGATCTCGGCCTGGATGCGTCGGGAAAGCTTGACCTCGGGGCTGGTGACGGCGACGCCGTCGAATGGCGCACGCCAGCCCTCGATGTCCTGCCGATCGTCGGCCTCGGCGAGATCCCACAGCTCGATCACGCTCGGGCCGGCATCGCTCAGCGAATTGTGCAGGGGATGGCCGATCTCGACCGAATGGATGCTCTTGTAGATCGCGGGATCGCGGAAGACGTGGTCGACCGAATGCAGGATCGTCGCGCCCGAGCGGAACGAATAGGTGAAGGCGACCGGATCGAATTTCAGGCCGGCGGCGGTGAACTTGCGATGCAGCTCGCGCCTGCGCGCGTCGAACTCGTGGGGAGCTGCGCCCTGGAACGAGAAGATCGACTGCTTCTCGTCGCCGACGGCGAAGATGGTGCGGTTCAGCCCCTCGCGCGCGCCTTCGCCGGCGGTGAACTCGGAGATGATGTGCGCGATGATGTCCCATTGGCGCGGGCTGGTATCCTGCGCCTCGTCGATCAACACGTGATCGACACCGCGGTCGAGCTTGTAATGCACCCAGCCCGAGGCGATGCGGTCCAGCATCGCCAGCGTCTTGTCGATGAGGTCGTCGTAGTCGAGCAGGCCGCGCTCCTGCTTCTCGCGGCGGTAATTCGCGGCGGCCGCTGTCGCGATATGCAGCAGGGCCGCGGTGCGGTCCCGAACCGTCACGGCGCGGCGCTTTTCGATCAGCCCTGCAAGGCGCTGCGCCTCGGCTTCGAACAGGCGGGCCACGGAGGGATTGTGATCGCAGAACTTCTTGGTCAGCACTGCCTTGCGCGGCAGCTTGTCGTCCGTGAGGAAGACGGACAGATAGGCGTCGACCTGATCGCTGCCGGAAAACACCTTTGCCGCGCGCAGCCGCCCTGCCTGGTCATTGTCGGATTTGCTGCCGTCCTCCAGCGCGAAGGCAATGTCGTCCCAGCGCGCGCGCGGCAGGAACGGGCCGTCGAGAATTTCCGTCTCGACGGCTTCGATACGGTCGCCGATGTCAACGCCCAGCACCGCAGCCATCTGCGCCGCTGCGGCTTCCGCATTGCCGGCCTGGTCGGTCCAGGCCATGAAATGATCGCGGCTGAGGCACGCCTCGCGCACGACCTCCTTGAAGGTGACATCCGCGGCGCTCGCCATCGCCGTCAGCAGCGCGCGGCCGGTGACGCTCTCCGGATCGCGTGCGGCTTCCAGCAGCACCTTCAAATTGGCGCGTTCCATCATGTCGGTCTGGTCGCGCTCGTCGATCACGGCGAAGCGTGCGGGAACGTTGGCCTCGAACGGAAATTGCTGGAGCAGGCGGGTACACAGTGCGTGGATGGTCTGCACCTTCAGCCCGCCCGGCGTCTCCAGCGCGCAGGCGAACAGTTTTCTCGCGTCGCGGCGCAGTTTTGCGCCGGGATGCGGGATGCCGACCGCGCGGATCGCCGCGTCGAGCGCGTCATCGTCCAGCGTCACCCAATGACCGAGCGTGGTGAACACGCGCTCGGCCATGTTTGCGGCGGCAGCTTTTGTGAAGGTGATGCAGAGAATTTTCTCCGGTGGCACGCCCGAGAGCAGCAGGCGGATCACGCGCTGCACCAGCACATGCGTCTTGCCCGAGCCGGCGTTGGCCGAGACGAAGGCCGACGCGGTCGGATCGGATGCGCGCGCCTGCCGCGCGCGCACCTCGTCGGGGATGGGACGCGGCGCCTTCACCATTCCTCGATCCCCAACCCGCCGGCCGCCGACCATTCCTTGATCCGGGCAAGGTCGTCATAGGTGCCGTAGCGATTCGCCCACATCGGCAGGTTCAGCGATGTATAGGCCTGGTTCTCGTCCTCGAAGGCGCGGATCAGCGCTTCCAGCTTTGCCCTCGCCTCGGCGGCCGCGGTGTCCGGCGGCTGCGGCTCGTCGCCCGGCTTGAACTTGAGCTCGAGGATGCGCTCCTCGCCCGGCGGGTTGTTGCCGCTGAGGCGGACATAGACGAGCTGGCTCACGGAGGCGCCGGCGTCGATGTCGGGAAAACCGCCCTCGCGCAGGATCGCGGCTTCCAACGTCAGCTGCGGCGACAGGCCCATGCGGACCTGCTTGCCGGTCGGCGGCTGGCCGGTCTTGTAGTCGAGGATGGCGTAGCCGCCGCCCTGGCGGCGTTCGATGCGGTCGGCGCGCGCGGAAAGGCGGAAGCTGCGCTGAGGATCGAGCATGATCGAGATCTCGCCACGGGTCTCCGCGACGATCGCCGCGATCGCCTCGCGCCGCGACGTCTCCCATTCGCCGAACCAGCGCGCGATGCGCTGGAAGCGCGGCCACCACAGCGCCCGTGCTTCGGGCCGCTCCATCAGCGGTGCAAAGTGCTTCTCGCCGATCGCGCGCAGCACCCGCGCGGGATCGTCGGGCAGACGCGCCGCATAGCTTTCGGTGAACTCGCCGATGGCATCGTGAATCGCCGAACCGCGATCGGCGGCCGAGAGCGGCATGTCGACCGGGTCGAGCGCATCGAGCCTCAAGATGCGTTTGGCGTAGATCGTGTAGGGATCGCGCAGCCAGTCTTCGATCTCGGTGACCGACATCTTGAGCGGCCGTGTCGCGCGCGGCGGCCGGGGCTCCGGCTGCTTGATCGGCTTGACGTCGTCGGGCTGGTCGAGCGCGGCAGCGAACTGCACATATGTCTCGCCCGCGCGAACGGCCGCCTGCCAGAGCTCGTCGCCGGCCACCGCCTCCAGCCGATGCAGGAAGCGCGAGGCCACCGCCGGCGCGCCGCCGGCCTTCGCGGAGTGGGTGAGAATGACCTCGTCGCCGCCGAGCAGTTGCGCGAAATCATGGGCGGACAGGCCAATGCGGCGCTCCGGCAGATCGAGCCCGAGCTCGTGCCGCATCGGCCGGCTCAGCCAGGGATCGATGCGCGGCGCCGGTGGCCAGACGCCTTCGATCAGGCCGCCAATGATGATGCGGTCGGCCTGCATCAGGCGCGATTCCAGCGGGCCGTAGATTTGCAGCCGCGCGCCCGGCCTGTCGCGCCGCCGCACCGCGCGATCGCTGAACGCGGTCTGGAAGACGTCCGGGTAATCCGCTAGCTGCACCAGCAATCCGCTGGTCGTGCCGCCGCGCAAGAGATCGTCGAAGGCGCCGGCGAGCGCGAGTCCATCGCGATCCTCGAAGGCGAGCGGAATGCCCTGATCGTCGCGCGACAGCTCGATCATGATCTCGCGATGCCGATGCGCAAGCTCCGCGAAATCATACGGCTTCGCCGGCGGCAGGCTCTCGATCGACGCCAATGCCTTTTGCAGGGCGTCGATCAGAGCCTGGATGCGATCGAGATCCTCGGCCTTGAGACGCGCCCGCGGCTCGGCGCGATGCAGTGCGGAGACCTCGCTGCGCCACAGCTTTGCCAGCTCATCGCGGAAGCGGTTGAACTCGCGCAGGAGGCCCGCGGTGCCTGCCGGCGGACGCGTGCCGCGCAGCACCGCAAGCTCCAGGCTCTCGATTGCCATCTTCCACGCGCCCGGCGCGCGGCCGAGCCGGCACAGCGGATGCTTCAGCATCGCCAGCAGCGTCGGCGGCTCCAGGCCCTTGGTCACCGCCTCTGCCGCAAGGCGCGCAAACGTGCCGGCGGATGTCTCCATCAAGACGTCGCCGCCGGAATCATCGAAGGCGAGATCCCATCGGGTCAGCGCCGCCATCACCCGCCGCGCCAGGGCGCGGTCGGGCGTGACCAGCGCCGCGGATTTGTCCAGGTGTCTGGCCTCGCGCATGGCGATGGCGATGGCGAGCGCTTCCATTTCAGGATTGGGCGCTTCGACCACCGCGAGGTTCTTCATGCCGCCCGCGATCTTCGCGGCAACATCGGGCTGCTTCAGCCGGTCGTGCCAGACCTCGGTCTTGGCGGACGGCCGCATCGATTCCGACGCGAGCAGGTCGCGGCCGTCTTCCGCCGGCGGCTGCAAAATCTCGACATCGCTGCGCTTGATGCCGAAGCGTTGCAGCAGCGCATTCATGGCGTATTGCGGATGGTTCGAGGCCGGATGTTCCGCGAACTTGCCGAGCGCATCGCGCACGCCGCCGATGCTGCGCCAGGCGTCGTCGTCGAGATCGGTATCGAGGCCCGGCAGCACCACGGCGCCATGCGGCAGCGCGGCGACCGCATGGAGAAATTTGGCGGTGGCCGGCATCGAGCCGGTCGAACCCGCCGCAACCACGGGTCCATTTGGATGCGCGGTCAAGCGCCTCGCTTCCGCGGCGATCAGAAGATCGCGCCGCGCGGCCGGCTCGATCCGGTTGATCTCGGTGAGATGATTGGGCCAGGCGATGCGGGCGATGCGCAGGAATTCGAGCGAGTGCTGCCAGTAGCGGTCGAGGTTATCAGGCACGAGCCCATCAAGGGCGCTCCAGTCGACGCCGCGCGTCACCATGTCGTCGATCAGGCGCGCGAGATCGGACGCCAGCGCCAGCGTCGAGGCGGGGCCGCCCACCACCAGCGGCGCCAGCACCGGGCCCTTGGCCCAGGCGGCGACGAGCTGCGCCAGCGTCAGACGCCGTTCGAGCTCGCCCAGGCGCGGCGGAATGTCGAGCGGCGCGGTCCCGGAAAACTGTTCGCTCTCGCCCGCGAAAGCGAGCTCGTCCTCGTCGATGTCGCCGAGCGCGACGATGCGCGGCAGCACGACGGCATCCGCCTTCATCTCGTCGAGAAAGATCTCGCGCACGATCCGCATGGCGCGCCGCGTCGGCAGATACAGCGTGGCGTCCGCCAGCCGCGCCGGTTCCTTGCGCGCCTCGAATCCCTCGACCAGCCGCCCATCGAGCAGGGCGGTGACGACCGTGCGCAGGAACGGAACTGAGATGGGAACGCTGAAGACGCGCATGAGCTGCCTGATTCGAAGGATCAGGCAATATAGGGAGGCGGGGTCAAATGGTCATGGGTGGAGGAGGAGTCGTCCCCGCTGTTCGCCGGACCGAAACAGGTCTCGTAGGGTGGGCAAAGCGAAGCGTGCCCACGCATTTTTGAGGTCGAGACAGATGGTGGGCACGGCGCAAGGGCGCCTTTGCCCACCCTGCGGCACCGTCTTCGAGGCAGCCCCTACGCCACGCTCTCCAAAAACGCCTCTTCCGCGGCGTGCACGGCATCGGGCGTGCCGACATGCATCCAGACGCCGTCGAGGCGCAGGCCGAACAGCCGTTCCTGCTCGCCCGCGCGATCGAACATCTTCGTCAGCGAGAATTCGCCCTTGGGTGCGTCCACGAAGATCGCGGGCGACATGATCGCTGCGCCGGCATAGACGAACGGAACGACCTCCTTCTCCTTGCGCTTGCGCAAGGCGCCGTCGGGCAGCATGCCGTAATCGCCGCGGCCGCCATAGCCGATGCTGGTCGCGGTCGGCGCCATCAGGAGCAGGATGTCCATGCGATCAGGGTCGAAATTTTCCGCGAGCCGCGTCAGGTTCGAGCGCACACCGTCGATCCACAGCGTGTCGGAATTGACATGGAAGAACGGCGCATCGCCGAGCAGCGGCAGCGCCTTGACGACGCCGCCGCCGGTGCCGAGCACCTGGTCGCGCTCGTCGGAGATCGTCACGCGCGGAAGCTGGCGTGATGCGACGTGGTCGATGATCTGGTCCGGCAAATAGTGCACGTTGACCACCGCCTCGGTCACGCCGGCCTGGCCGAGCTTGTCGAGCACGTGGTCGAGCAACGGCTGGCCTGCGACCGGCACCATCGGCTTCGGCATCTTGTCCGTCAGGGGGCGCATGCGCAGGCCAAACCCTGCGGCGAGCACCATGGCTTTGGTCGGCTTGACGGACATCCTTCCCCTTCTCAGGACCTTTCGCGTTCGCAGCAATCCTAACACGAGGCTCGATCTGCCGCACCGCATCTCAACCGCCTTAACCACCCGCCGTGACGGTTGTACGACGGGTGTTGCCGTCACGCCCCAACGGCTGTGGAACGTACCTTCTTCTTCTTGTCGCCCACTTTCAGGAAATTGACGCCGATCTGGTCGCCATTGACCCAGGCCAGCTCGCAACGCCGGTAGGCGAGCCCCGTGGACGACAGCAGGAGAAAGAATTCCTTCAGATGCAGGCCTTCGACCGAGCCGTCGATCGTCAGCTTGGCGCCGGTCTCGGAGACGTCCTCCATGGTGCAGTCGCGCCGCCAGGTGCCGTCGATTCCCATCATCTGGGCCGAAAACCCGCGCTCGAAAATAACCCGGCTATTTCCGCGCTGATCCGCTTTCGCTGCCATCTGCTCCGCTCCAGCCCCGCAATGTTCCGGCTCCCTCGGCGCCAGAATAGCGACATCTTGGCTAACGGCCGGTAAATCGGTCCTGAATCAGCCCGGCGGCGGGACGTTGGCGAGATACCAGTCGCGCAGATGGGCGAGCGCGGGATGCGCCAGCGAGCGCTGGAGATAAGTCCAGATCCGCGGCTGATGGCGCAGGTAATGCGGCTTGCCATCGCGGCGGTTGAGCCGGGCGAAGGTGCCGAGCAGGCGCGTGTTCCGCTGCGCCGACATGATCGCGTAGAGCTCGGCGAAGCCGGCGGCGTCGAAGCTCGTGTCCTGTGCCCGCCGCGCCTTGATGTAGCGCGACAGCAGCGTCAGCTCGATAGTCTCGGGTACGTCGATGCGAGCGTCCTGGAGCAGCGACACCACGTCGTAGGATTGCGGCCCCAGCACGGCGTCCTGGAAATCGATCACGCCGACGCGTTCGATGCCGCTGCGCTCGCCGAGCCAGATCAGATTGGGCGAGTGATAGTCGCGGATGATCCACGTCTTCGGCGCTGCCAGCGGCCGCTTCAGCAATTCGCGCCACATCGCAAAAAATTCCGCGCGCGCCTCATCGCTCAGCGGCGTGTTGCGATCGGGCAGATACCATTCCGGCATCAACCCGATCTCGATCAGCAGCGCCTCGACGTCGAAGACCGGGATCGCGTAGGTCTGCCCGTCCAGCGGCAGCGTCTCCGGTAGCGTCTTGCCGTGCAGCATCGCCAGCACGTCGGTGGCGGCTTCGTAGCGCTCGAGTATCGGCCGCGGCGGATCGCCCTCAATCACGCCCTCGCTGCCGAAATCCTCGGAGATCAGAAAGCCCTGGTCGAGATCGAAATGATGGATCGCAGGCGCGGAGATCCCCTGCGCCCGGAGGCCTTCGTCGATGGCGACGAAGGGTTTTACGTTCTCGGCCAGATGCACCGCGGCGCTGTAGGATTTTCCGTCGTAGAGCGCCGCGCCGTCGGGCCGCTGCGGGAAGTTCATGAGGATGACGATTTCCTCATCGCGCACCAGCCGCGCGTAGGAGCGTGTCGAGGCGTCGCCCGGCATGCGCTTGCGCGTCGCATCGATGTAACCGGATGCGTCGAGGAAGTCGCGCAGCGCCTTCAGCCGCGCAACTATAGCTGCGCTCTTGCCATGGCCGGTGATGTCGGCGGCACGCGCGTTCGAGCCCAGCGCCGGCCGATGCGTCAGCGCGATGTCGATGCGGTTCTCGGGCATCGCCGACGGGGCGCGCTCCGGCCATTCGATCAGCACCAGCGTGGCATCGGGCAGCGGCGACAGCCCGATCTCCTCGAGCTCGCTCTCCTCCTCGACACGGTAGAGATCGGCATGCAGCACCGGGAAGGGTGGCAGCTCGTAGCCCTGCACCAGCGTGAAGGTCGGGCTCGGCACTTCCAGCGCATCGTCACCGGCGAGATAGCGGATCAGGCTGCGCGCCGCCGCGGTCTTGCCGGCGCCGAGATCGCCGGTCAGCGTAATGACGTCACCGGGACCGACCAGCAGCGCGAGGTCGGCCATTAATTGCGCCGTGGCCGTCTCGTTGTGAAGCGCGACGGAGAATGTGGTTGTTTCCGTCATTCGGCGGCGTCGCGATGCGCCGCCTGGTCGGTCGGGAAATCGCAGATCACGACCGTGCCCCGGCCGACGATCGAATCCACCCGCACCTTGCCGCCATGCAGCTCGACGAAGGAGCGCACCAGCGACAGGCCGAGCCCGGCGCCACGGTGACGCGAGCCCTGCGAGCGGCTTTCGAACCAGTTGAACACCTTGTCTTTCATGTCGGCAGGTATTCCAGGGCCCGAATCTGTCACGGTGAAGACCACGCTGCGTTCGGTGCGCCGCGCGCTGATGCCGACGGTGGAATCCTGTGGAGAAAACCCGACGGCGTTGGCGAGGAGGTTATAGAGCACCTGCACCACGCGCTTCTCGTCGCCGACGAAGCTGCCGACGTCGGGCGCGATCTCGACCTTGAGGCGGATGCGGTCGGTGGCGAGCCGGTCCTGGATGCCCTCGGCGGCAAGCTCGATGGCCTTGCTGACGTCGACCTGCCCGAGTTCCAGCTTCATCGCGCCGGCGTCGATGGTGGCGAGATCCAGGATGTTGTTGGTGAGCGCGAGCAGAGCGTTGGTCGATTTGGTGACGTAGTCGAGATATTCGGCCTGCTTCGGCGTCAGCGGTCCGGTCGAGGGATCGCTGAGGAAATGCGCGAAGCCGATGATAGTGGTGAGCGGCGAGCGCAGCTCGTAGGAGACGTGGTGGACGAAATCCACCTTCATCTGGTCGGCCGCCTCCAGCGCCTCGTTGCGCTCGCGCAGCGCGCGCTCGACATTCTCGGTGTCGGTGATGTCCTGGAAGGTCAGCATGGTGGCGCCGTCCGGCAACGGCCGGATCATGCCGTCGAGCACGCTGCCGTCCTTGCGCTCCAGCTTCAGCGGCAGGTCGGCGCGGTTCTCGATCGCGGTGATGGCCTCGCGGATCTGGCGCCAGACTTGCGGATCGTCGAACAGCTGATGGCACCAGCCTTCGACGGTCTGGATATGCGGCTCGTCGCGCATGGCATCGCTCGACAGCTTCCACATCCGCACGAAGGCCGGATTGAACAGCTGCGCCTTGCCGTTGCTGCCGAACACCGCGACCCCCTCGGCGAGGCTGTCCAGCGTCTCGCGCTGGACGCGGATCAGGCCGTCGAAGCGGCGGGCGAGGTCGAGGCTTTCGGTGACGTCGTCGAACAGATAGGTGACGCCGCCCTCGGGATTCGGCGTGGTGACGACCGAGAGCGCGCGGCCGTCAGGCAGGAACCAGGTGTCCTTGGCGGTCTCGACCGCGCGATAGGCCTCGTGCAGCTTGGCCTTCCAGGCGCGGAAATCCGGCTGCTCCGGTAATTTGCGCGCGGCGCGGAGTTGGTCGAGCACGCTGGAATCGTCGGGATGAGCGTCGAGGAAGTTGCGATCGAGATCCCACAGCCGGCGATAGGAATCGTTGTAGAAGGCAAGGCGCCGCTGGCCGTCGAACACGGCAACGCCGGAGGAGAGCTGGTCGAGCGTGCGGCGGTGCGCCTCCGCCATGCGCACCAGCGCCGAGCTCAGCGCATCCGCCTCGCTGGCATCGATGGCGACGCCGACGCTGCCGCTGCCGACATTGACGGCGCGCACGTCGTAGATGCGCCGTTCGCCGCCGACCACGATCGGCAGCCGCGAGGTGAAATTGGCGGCGTCCTTGAGCCCCCGCTCCATCGCATTGCGGTCGTCACTGTCGAGCAGCTCGAGCTTGCGCTCCTGGGCATCGATGGCGCTGGTCGCCTCGGTGGCGCGCACATAGGCCGGGTTGGCGTAGGTCAGCGCGCCGTTCTCGCCCTTCGCCCAGATCGGCCACGGTGCGGCCGCGGCAAAGCCGCGAAGCATCTCGGTCTCGTCGGAGAGCGCCTTGTAGCGCAGATTGGTTTCGGCCAGATCACGGCGCAGGCCCGAGAGCTCGCGAATGCGGACGATGGCCTGGCCGCCGATGGCGCGCCCGATCGCTTCCAGCATATGGCCGTGCGCGGTGGTCAGCGTCAGCTGGAACCCGTCGCCGCGCTCGCGCAGCGCATCGACCGCATGGTCCATCAGCAGCGCCGGTTCCGGCGGCAGCCAGGTTCCGAACGCCAGCACGCGCTGCGGCGAGGAATCGCGCGGCAGCACCAGCGCGATATCGCCGGAAATCTGCGCGCGGTTGTCGCCCGCCGGCCATGAGATCAGGATCTGCGGCTCGGCGAACAACAGTGCGCCGAAGCGGTCGGCCTGGAGCTGAAGTTCCCCGATCCGCGCGCGCAGCCGCGCCTCGTTCTTCGCCGTGCGCACCCGCGTCCGCATCAACAGGATCGCGGCCATCACCGAAAAGCCGAGCAGGGCCAGCGCGGTGGCGAGCACCGCGAGTTCCTGCCGGTTGAGATCCATCACGAGGGAAAGGGTGTCGATGAGGTCGGCGGCCTTGGCCGGCGCAGCCGGCAGCAGCGCTGCGAGAGCGCCTCCCACCAAGCCGTTGCGCGCCAGCGATGTGCACGACAACAGCGTCCGACGCATCGACACGATCACGCCTGACATAGTTGCCCCAAGACGCGGAAATTCAAGACCGCACGAATCTGCGCGCGGCGACCCCCGTCGCGCGCGAATCAAAAGACAATACCCTCACCGCGACTCCGCCGGTAAGAGTCCAGATCGTGAACGCAAAGGCGGCCCCAAAAAAATGCGGGCCGCGCGGTTCCAAGGCGCGTGATTCTGAGGATGATTCGGCTGGAGTTGTCTTGGGTTAGCGCCCGGTCGAACCAAAACCGCCGGCGCCGCGGTCGGTCGACGACAATGTGGCGACGGGAACCAGCGCGGCCTGCAGCACCGGCGCGATCACCATCTGGGCGATGCGCTCGCCGCGCTTGATCACGAAGGGCGCGGTGCCGTGATTGATCAGGATCACCTTGATCTCGCCGCGGTAGTCCGCATCGATCGTGCCTGGCGAATTCAGCACGGTGACGCCGTGCTTGGCCGCCAGCCCCGAACGCGGCCGCACCTGCGCCTCGTGTCCCGGCGGCAAGGCGATGGCAAGGCCCGTCGGCACCAGCGCGTATTGGCCTGGTGCGAGCGTCATGGGCTCGTTGTCCGGCACCGCGGCCATCAGATCGAGGCCGGCGGCCTCGCTGGTCTGATAGGCCGGCAGCGGCAGGCCCTCAGCGTGGGCGAGGCGTTGCAGCTCGACGGTCACCTTCGTGCTCAAGATGCGGACTCCAGGGATTTGCCGGTCACGCTCTTCGCGATCTGCGCGACCAGTTCGATCGCGACCTGTTCCTTGGTCATCGCCGGCCAGGAATCAACTGCAATCTCGCCGTCCGGCGCACCGGTCTTGCGGCTGAGCAGGTGGACCGTGTTGCGGTCGCCGCCCATCACGCCGGTGGCGGGCGAGACGTCGTTGGCGACGATCCAGTCGCAGCCCTTGCGGGCGAATTTTGCTTTGGCGTTGTCGATGAGGTGCTCGGTCTCGGCGGCAAAGCCGATCACGAGCCTCGGGCGCTTGTCGGCGAGCTTGGAGATGGTGGCGAGAATGTCGGGGTTCTCGACCAATTGCAGCGGCGGCATGCCGCCCGCGGTTTTCTTCAGCTTCTGCTCGCCTTCATTGGCGACGCGCCAGTCGGCGACTGCGGCGGCGAAGATCGCGACGTCGGTGGGAAGCGCGGCCTTGACCTGCTCCAGCATCTGCCGCGCCGATTCGACATGCTTCACCGTCACGCCCGGGGGATCGTCGAGGTCGACCGGACCGCTCACCAGAGTAACCTCGGCGCCCGCGGCCTGTGCAGCGGCGGCAATGGCAAAGCCCTGCTTGCCGGAGGAACGGTTAGCGATATAGCGCACCGGGTCGATCGCCTCATGGGTGGGACCGGCGGTGATCAGCACGCGCGTGCCCGCGAGCGGCTTCGGCGTCGGCGGCCGCAGCAGGCGCTCGGCGGCATTGGCGATCTCGATGGCTTCCGACATGCGGCCCGTTCCGGCTTCGCCGGCCTCGGCCATCTCGCCCGCATTCGGGCCAATCAGCACAACGCCGTCGCGCTGGAGCTGGGCGACGTTGCGGCGCGTCGCCGCGTTGCTCCACATCAGCGGATTCATCGCCGGCGCCAGCAGCACCTTGCGGTTGGTCGCGAGCAGGATGGCGCTGGCGAGGTCGTCGGCATGGCCGTTCGCCATCTTCGCCATCAGGTCGGCCGTGGCCGGCGCCACCACGATCAGGTCGCAGTCGCGCGCGAGGCGTATATGGCCGGCATCGAACTCGCTCTGCGGGTCGAACAGGTCGGTATAGACGCGCTCATGCGACAGGGCGCTCGCGGCCAGCGGCGTCACGAATTGCTGCGCCGCCTTGGTCAGCACGCAGCGGACCTCGATGCGGCGCTCCTTCAGCCTGCGGATCAGGTCGAGCGACTTATAGGCCGCGATCCCGCCGCCGATGATCAGGGTGACGCTGACCTCGGGAACGGCGCCGCTGCGCTGCGGCGTCGGGGCGGCGGAGGGCACCGCAAACGGCGTCAGCGGCTCCTCGCGGCCCTCGATCAGCTCCCGCAGGATGACCCGGACCTCCTCTTCGACCGACCTGTGGTTCTTGGCCGAGCGCAGCCGCAAATAGGTTTTGACGGCGTCGTCGAGCTTGCGGATGGTCAGGCTTGCCATGACGCCCTCCGGCACGGAATGATAGCGATGCTATCACTCCAGTGATTGCAGTGCAATCACAGATTTCGGACGGCGATCAGAATCCCGATGAAGGTCGCGGCGATGATCCAGAGCGCCACGGTGCGCCAGCGGTTCTTGCGGCCCTCGCTGCGTCCCATCGCCGCGATGCTCTCCGGCGAAAGCCTGATGCCCTCCCGCGTCATGGTCTCGAGCTGCTCGAGCACCTTCACCGACCGCTCGGCGATCTCAGGCAGGCGCATCAAGACCCGCGCGATGTCCCCGGTCCCTGTGAGGGCGCCCTCGATGCGGCCGATCGGTCCGAGGTTGCGCTCGATCCATTCGCGCACCACGGGGTCGGCGATTCGCCAGATGTCGAGCTTGGGATCGAAGCCGCGCGCCACGCCCTCGACCACCACCATGGTCTTCTGCAGCAGGATCAGCTCGGGCCGCGTCGTCATATCGAACAGGCCGGTGACCTCGAGCAGCAGCGTGAGCAGCCGCGCCATCGAGATCTCTTCCGCCGTGCGGTTGTGGATCGGCTCGCCGATGGCGCGGATGGCTTGGGCAAAATTCTCGACCGAATGATGCGCGGGCACATAGCCGGCCTCGAAATGCACCTCGGCCACGCGGCGATAATCGCGGGTGATGAAGCCGAGCAGGATCTCGGCGAGGAAGCGCCGCTCCTTCATGCCGAGCCGGCCCATGATGCCGAAATCGACCGCGACGAGGCGGCCGGCGTCATCCAGGAACAGATTGCCCGGATGCATGTCGGCGTGGAAGAAGCCGTCGCGCAGCGCGTGGCGCAGGAAGCTCTGGATCACCTTGCGGCCGAGATCGGGCAGGTCGACCCGCGCCTCGGCGAGGCGCTTGTGATCGTTCAGCGCGATGCCGTCGATCCATTCCATCGTCAGCACGTTGTGCGTGGTGCGGTCCCAGTCGACGGCGGGCACGCGAAAATCGGGATCGTCGCGCGTGTTCTCCGCCATCTCCGACAAGGCGGCAGCCTCTAACCGTAGGTCCATCTCCATCGCGACCGAGCGCGACATGGTGTTGATGACCTCGATCAGGCGCAGGCGCCGCGCCTCGGCCGAATAAGCCTCAGCCTTGTGCGCGACGTAGAAGAAATCGGAGAGATCGCGGCGGAAGCGCGCGGCGACGTTGGGTCTCAGAACCTTGATCGCGACGGACTTGCGGATGCCGTCGCGCACCACCTCGCCGCGATGCACTTGCGCGATCGAGGCCGCCGCGACCGGCGGGCCGAAGCTCACGAAGATGTCCGTCAGCGGCCGTTCCAGCGAGGTCGCGATCGTGGCCTCGGCTTCCTGCTGCGGAAACGGCGGCAGGCGGTCCTGCAGGCTTTCGAGGTCGCGCGCCATGATGACGCCGACCACGTCGGGGCGCGTGGCCAGGAACTGGCCGAGCTTGAGATAGGCCGGGCCCATCCGCGTCAGCGCGCGCGAGATCCGCGGTCCCTGCTTGGCGCCACGGCGCTCGATGATGCGCGCCAGCTTCAGCGCGAGCTGTCCCGGCGGCGGCACCAGGCTCGGATCGACCGCGCCGAACACGCCTTCGTGCGCAAAGACGAACGCGGCGCGGATCAGGCGCGCAATGTGGGTGACGGCAGAGATCACAAACGCCAGCCCGAATGCAGTGCGACGATGCCGCCGGAGAGTGTCTGCCAGCTGACGCGGGCAAAGCCGGCCTCGCGGATCATGTCGGCGAAGGCGGCCGGCTTTGGAAATCTGCGGATGGACTCGACGAGATACTGGTACGATTCGGCGTCGCCCGTGACCATGCGCCCGAGCGGCGGGATCACCTTGAACGAGAACAGATCATAGAGCTTGTCGAGGCCGGGCATCTCGACAGTGGAGAATTCCAGGCACAGGAAGCGGCTGCCGGGTCTCAGCACGCGATAGGCCTCGCGCAGCGCAAGGTCGATCCGGGGCACGTTGCGGATGCCGAAAGCGATCGTATAGGCATCGAAGCTGCGATCGGCGAAGCCGAGCGATTCGGCATTGCCTTCGACGAAATCGACCTGGGTGTCCAGATGACGCTTGGCGGCGCGTTCGCGCCCCACGGCCAGCATGTCCGCATTGATGTCGCACACCGTGGCGTGGAAGCCGGGGCCGGCGGCCTTGGCGGCGCGGAACGAGATGTCGCCGGTGCCGCCGGCGACGTCAAGCAGCGCGAACGGCCGGTCGCCCCTCGGCGGATCTAGCGCGGTGATCATGATGTCCTTCCAGACCCGGTGCAGGCCACCGGACATCAAATCGTTCATCAGGTCATAGCGCGACGCCACGCTGCGAAACACATCGTTCACCAGCGTCTGCTTGTCCCCGAGGGGAACGTCCCTGAAGCCAAAATGCGTGGTTTCGCCCGGCCGATCCATTACTCTACTCCACTCGGCGGACCATAGCCCGCCCGCCGCAATGGCGCTATCACACCGCCTTCATAAGGTGAATGCCCGACCATGCCTGAATTGCCCGAAGTCGAGACCGTCCGCCGCGGTCTTCAGCCCGTGATGGAGGGCGCGAAAATCCTCGACGCGGAGGCCCGCCGGCCAGATTTGCGCTTTCCGTTCCAGCCCGACTTCGTGGCCCGGCTCAAGGGGCAGGTCGTCACGGGCCTCGGGCGCCGTGCAAAATATCTCATGGCCGATCTCGCCTCCGGCGACGTGCTCTTGATGCATCTGGGCATGTCGGGCTCGTTCCGCGTCATCAAGCCGGACAACGAGGCTCAGCCCGGCGAGTTTCACTATCCGAAGGCCAAGGATTCCGCCCACGACCACGTGTTGTTTCGGATGTCCTCGGGCGCCGACATCGTCTTCAACGATCCGCGCCGCTTCGGATACATGAAAGTGATTGCGCGTGGCGCGCTCGAAGACGAGCCGCTGCTGCGCGGGCTCGGCCCCGAGCCGCTCGGCAACGAATTCGACGCCGCGATGCTGGCGCGCTCCTGCCAAGGCAAGACCACGAGCCTGAAGGCCGCGCTGCTCGACCAGCGCGTGGTGGCCGGGCTCGGCAACATCTATGTCTGCGAGGCGCTGCACCGCTCGCATCTGTCGCCGCGGCGCATTGCTGCGACGCTATCCACCAGGAAGGGCGAGCCGACGGATCATGCGCAGCGCTTGGTCGGCGCGATCCACACCGTGCTGAACGATGCGATCAAGGCCGGCGGCTCCAGCTTGCGCGACCATCGCCAGACCTCGGGCGAGCTCGGCTATTTCCAGCATTCGTTCAGGGTCTATGACCGCGAAGGCGAAAAATGCACGACGCCGCGCTGCGGCGGCACGATCAAGCGGTTCGTGCAGAACGGTCGTTCGACGTTCTGGTGCGCGAAATGTCAAAAGTGACCGTCGGGATTGCCGCAGCGTCGTAGCCCGGATGGAGCGCAGCGTAATCCGGGGCCGGCCTCTCCGCGGAGAGACCTTCCTGGATTGCGCTTCGCTTCATCCAGGCTACGGGAGCCCTCGCTACAACGCACGAGGCGAAGCAATCCGGCCGGGCTGGTGGCCGAACTGCTTCGTCGCTTGGGCCCGTTCACCGGATGGCGAAGAGCCCGACTGTCGTCCGAGCGATCGCCCCGCTCAGGACGCCAGTGCCGTGGTCTCGTCCGCCGCCTGTTCCGCAGCGATCTGCAGCATGCCGTGCGCAGCCAAGATGACCTGGTCGATCAGGACATTGGTGGTGGCTTCGAGCTCGAGCCGGGTCTCGATCCAGCGCCAGAGGCCGCGGATCTCGTCCGCCGATTTGCCGTTCGGCGCGAATTCACTCACGGCAAGGCCGCTCGCAAGCGCGTCCTGGTGATCGTTGCGCATCACGATCAGCGGACGCGCGAGCACCTCGGCAAGATCGAGCGCGGCTTCCTCGGCGAGCGCGGTCGCGGCGTTGTCGATGCGCTGTCCGCGGATCGGCGTCTGGTTGAGCACGAAGCTGTAAGGCCGCTTCCAGGCGCGGGCGACGCTGAGCGTCGAGACGGTCGCCTCGATGTCGGCGACGCTGGGACGGGCCGGGATCAGGCAGAGGTCGGAATGGCGGATCGCGGCGGTGGTGGCGGCGCTGAGGCCGGCGGCGGTGTCGACGATCGCGAGCTGGAGGCCGCTGTCGGCGAGCATCTTGAGACGCGGCGCGATATCGGCGGCGTGATAGATCGGCTCGACGACGAGATCGTCGGTCAAGCGGCGGCGCTGCCAGTTGGAGAGGGTGCCCTGCGGGTCGGTCTCGATCAGGCGGACGGTGAAGCCGGCCTGCTTGGCGGCCAAGGCGAGGCCGATGGCGAGCGTGCTCTTGCCGCTGCCGCCCTTTTGGGTGGCCAGTACGATCGTGTGCATTGAAGGTCAATCCTTTGGAGTGCTGGGTCAGGGATACGCCACGCGAACGTGCATCGCTTCTGGATGCTGAGCGCTTCTCGCTCAGGACGTGCCGGCCCGATCCAAAGGGGATCGCGGAGGTCCGAATCAACGGCAACGATGATGGCGGAATCGCGAATGCCAGCGAATCCGTACCATTACCGGCTCCGTAATCGTACGTAAGGTGGCCCGCACGGCCGTGCCCCGGCTCTGCGCGGCAGCGCAAGCGCTGCAACGCGTCCAGGGGCACGAGACCTACTTGCGCACGCAGATCACGCGCACGACGGCGGCTTTGGCGTCCGTCGACGTGCCATTCGGGCTGACGCCCTTCGCCTTGAGAAACCCGCGCACCGTCTCGGCAGAGACCATCATCGCCTGTGATGCCGGCACCGACGTCGCGGGTCCCGCGACCACCGCCGGCTTCAGCAGCGCGATGCCGGCGAACTTGCCGTCGGCGTCGACCGCTGGGCTGCCGGAGAAGCCGACCGCCGGCGGCGGCGCGAGCGCGGAATTGCCGCTCGTCGCCGGCGTCAGCGCAGCCTTGAGGCTCGACACCGCGGCCGCGCCGCCCTGGCTTTGCGGATCGGCGATGCCGACGACATCGACATTGGTCTTCGCGGCCCCGCTGGCGAGGCCGAGCGGTTTCAGCCCGCGCGCGCCGTAGATGCGCAGCAGCGCGAGATCGTGCTCCTTGTCCTCGGCGAGGCGGTCGGCGCTGCCATGGCCGGCGATCGTGATCGCAAGGCAGCCGTCGGTGACGAGGCGGTCGGTGACGATCGCGCCGTCCTCGCTGACGACGATGCCGGTGCCGTATTCAACGGTCTTGCGCGGCGGCGGCCCGGCCAGCGGTCCCGACGGAAACGCGTTGAACGCGCTCGACATCGCGATCACGACCGGCTCGACCGTATTCTCTGTCGCCTGGTCGTAGAGGATCGTCATGGTGCGGACCTCGTCACCCTTGAAGGTGCCGCGGACGTAGAACTTCTTCTGGCCCTGCAAGCCCGACAGCACGAAGAAATCCGGCTTCACCACGGTGTAATCGACCTTGCGGCCGGACGGCTCCTTCTCGAGATCGGCGAGCTTGGCCGAGGTCGGGCTCACTTCCTTGCGGCGGCTGAGAACCACCTGCACCGTCCCTGTCGGCGAGGTCCATTTCGAGCCGTTGGCGTCGCTTGCCTGCTGCGGCACCAGCTTGCCGGGAATGCCGAGCCGGGCGCCGCTGGTCGGCTCCGTCACGATCTTCCAGCCGACGCTCTCCTGCTTCTTGCGTGCCGCCTCAGTGAGCGCGGTGCGCTCCTGCGGATTGAGCACACCGGTCGGCTTGCCGCCCTTGGCCTTCTGGTACTCCTTGATGGCGTTGACCATGCGCTCGCTGACGTCGCCGGTGATGGCGCCGTTATATTGTCCGACCCAGGCGAGGTCGGACTGCAGGGCCAGCCGCTCGGCTTTGGCCATGGCATCGGCCGTCGCGGACGGCGTCTGCATCGCAGGGGGCTTGACCGGAACGGTCTGGACCGTCTTCGGGGTGGCGCCTGGCACTTGGGGCGTCGTCATCTGGGCGTGCGCGCCCGTGGCAGCCGCCAACATCAGTGTTGCCGCAAGCATCGATCTCATGACAAATCCAGCCAGCCCGTTGAACGCCAAAACATTGAAAAGCATGCGATTGAAGCACATCTCGTTGGTCGCGAACAATGACGGTGCGGTTCAGGAGTAAGAGAAGGTGCTTAGCCCGGACGAACTCGAACGCTATGCCCGCCACATCGTGTTGCGCGACGTCGGCGGCCCCGGCCAGGCGGCGCTGAAACGCGCCTCGGTGCTGGTGATCGGCGCCGGCGGGCTCGGCGCGCCCGCGCTGATGTATCTGGCCGCCGCCGGCGTTGGCACGCTCGGCGTGGTCGACGACGACGTGGTGTCGCTGTCCAACCTGCAGCGCCAGGTGATCCATACGACGCCCGATATCGGCCGGCACAAGGTCGAGAGTGCCGCCGAGCGGATCGCGGCGCTCAACCCACATGTCCGCTTCATCGGTCACGCCACCTGGCTCAACGCGGATAACGCGCTCAGCCTGATCGGCGATTACGACCTCGTGCTCGACGGCTCCGACAATTTCTCGACGCGCTATCTCGTTTCCGACGCCTGCTTCTTCGCCAAGCGGCCGCTGATATCAGCGGCGCTCGGCACCTTCGACGGCTCGCTGACCACCATCCGCGCGCATGAGACGGGCGAGCAGGGCGAGTTCAACCCGACCTACCGCTGCCTGTTTCCGGAAGCGCCGCCGCCAGGCACCGTGCCGGCCTGTGCGGAAGCCGGCGTCATGGGCGCATTGGCGGGCGTGCTCGGCTCGATGATGGCGCTGGAGGCGATCCGCGAGATCGTCGGCTTCGGCGACGGCCTTGTCGGCCGCCTCCTGATGATCGATGCGCGCGCGATGCGCTTCGAGACGCTGCGCTATTCACGCGATCCCGCCAATCCGCTCAACGGCGACGGGCCCGTGTTCGAGGATCTCAGCGTCCATCGCACCTGATCGCCGCGGTTACGCCGTCGCCGGCTTCTCGCTGTCGAGATGCGCCATATGCTCGGCCGGGTAGCGCGTGCCGGCCGCGATATTGGGTGGGAACGCCTTGGCCAGCGCCGCGAAATGCACCGGCGTCAGCGTCACCTTCGTTGCGCCAAGCGCTTCGCTGAGGCGGTTGCGGGTGCGGGCGCCAACCAGCGGCACGATCGCGTTGTTCTGTGCAGCGACCCAGGCGATCGCAACCTGTGCCGGCGTTGCGCCGATCTCGTTCGCGATTGCGCGCAGCTGCTCCACCAGCGCGAGATTGGTATCGAGGTTCGCACCCTGGAAGCGCGGCGTCATCAGCCGGTAGTCACGGCCGGCCCTGCCTGAGTCCTTCGACCAGTGACCGCTGATCAGGCCGCGCGCGAGCACGCCGTAAGCGGTGATGCCAATGCCGAGCTCGCGGCAGGTCTTCAGGATATCGCGTTCGATGCCGCGCTCGATCAGCGAATATTCGATCTGGAGATCGGCGATCGGATGCACCGCATGCGCGCGGCGGATGGTGTCGGAGCCGACCTCGGACAGGCCGATATGCCTGACATAACCGGCCTTCACGAGATCGGCGAGACCGCCGATGGTCTCCTCGATCGGCACATTGGGATCGAGACGCGCGGGACGGTAGATGTCGACATAGTCGGTGCCGAGGCGCTGCAGCGAATAGGTGAGGAAGTTCTTTGTCGCCGCCGGCCTCGTGTCCATTCCCGCGAATTCACCGGCGGGGCCGCGCAGCGCGCCGTACTTGACGCTGAGCTGCACTTTGTCGCGCGGCACGTCCTTCAGCGCGTCCCGCAACAGCATCTCGTTGTGCCCCATGGCGTAGAAATCGCCGGTGTCGAGCAGGGTGATGCCGCCGTCGAGCGCCGCGTGCACCGTGGCGATGGCCTCGCCGCGATCGGCGGCGCCGTAGACCTCCGACATGCCCATGCAGCCGAGGCCGAATGTGGAGACGGTCGGGCCGGTTGAACCGAGTTTGCGCTGTTCCATGATGATCATCCTCGAAAAGGCGGCTGCGCCGCGTCACGAGGCCAGATATGAGCCAGAGCGATTGCGCTGATAAGCTGGACAATCCAGAACGCCTTGTTCACATTGACGAACAATGGCCGAGCCCGATTTGCGCGATCTCGATGTCTTCGTGGCGGTTGCCCGCACCCGCAATTTCCGGCGGGCGGCGGTCGAAGTTCGCGTGTCCGTATCGAGCCTTAGCCAACGGCTGCGGGACCTGGAGGAACGCCTCGGCGTCCGCCTGATGAACCGCACGACCCGCAGCGTCGCGCTGACCGAGGCGGGTGAGCTGTTGCTCTCGCGCGTGGCCCCGGCGCTGCGCGATGTCGGTGATGCCCTGGAGCAGGTCCGGGGCCTGCGCGAGGTCGCCTCCGGCCCCCTGCGCATCAATGCGCCGCCGCCCGCGGTCGATCTGGTGCTGGCGCCGCTGGCCGGGCCGTTCCTGAGTGCCCATCCGCAGGTCGATCTCGACATCGTCAGCGAAAGCGGCTTCGTCGACATCGTGAGCGGGGGCTATGACGCCGGCGTGCGCTATGGCGAGCATCTCGCGCAGGACATGGTGGCGATCCCGCTGAGCGGCCCACAGAGCTACGTCGTGGTCGCTTCGCCCGGTTACATCGCGCGGCGCGGCAGGCCGAAGCATCCGAAGGACCTGCTCGACCATGATTGCATCCGCGCACGCTATTCGAGCGGCGTCATGCACGATCTGGAATTCGAGAGAGCCGGGCAGGTGGTGAAGGTCGATCCGCCGGCGAAGCTGATCTCGACCAATATGAATCTTGCGATGCGCGCCGCGCTCGACGGCGTCGGCATCTGGGCCACGCTCGACGGCTATGTTGGCGATGCCGTGAAGTCGGGCGATCTGATCAGCCTGATGGAAGAATGGTGCGAGCCGTTTCCAGGCCCGTTCCTGTATTATCCGAGCCCGCGCCAGACGCCGCCAGCGCTGCGCGCGTTCATCGATTTCGTTGCGGATTGGCGCAAGCGCGAAGGGCGCGGGAAGTAAACCTCAAAGCATGCTCGGCAGCACGCGGTCCGGCGGCTTGTGGGCGTCGAGGAAGGTGCGGATGTTGATGATCACCTTCTCGCCCATCTCGACGCGGCCTTCGATCGTGGCCGAGCCCATATGCGGCAGCAGCGTCACCTTGCCGGCTCTGGCGAGCCGCACCAGCTTCGGATTGACCGCGGGCTCGTGCTCGTAGACGTCGAGGCCGGCGCCGCCGATCTCGCCGCCTTCGATCAGCTTGATCAGCGTGTCCTCGTCGGTGACCTCGCCGCGCGCGGTGTTGACGATATAGGCGTCTTTGCGGATCAGCTTCAGCCGCCGCGCCGAGAGCAAGTGATAGGTCGCCGGCGTGTGCGGGCAGTTCACCGAGATGATGTCCATCCGCGCCAGCATCTGGTCGAGGCTTTCCCAATAGGTCGCCCCTAGCTCCTCGGCGATCACGGGGGCGACGGGACGGCGATTGTGATAGTGGATCTGCAGGCCGAAGGCGCGGGCGCGGCGCGCCACCGCCTGGCCGATGCGGCCCATGCCGATGATGCCGAGGCGTTTGCCTCCGATGCGGTGACCGAGCATCCAGGTCGGCGACCAGCCGGCCCAGGGCTTGCCTTCGGTCAGGATCGAGGCGCCTTCGATCATGCGCCTGGGCACCGCGAGGATCAGCGCCATGGTCATGTCGGCGGTGTCTTCGGTCAGCACCTTCGGCGTGTTGGTGACGGTGATGCCGCGGGCATGGGCGGCTGGGACGTCGATATTGTCGACGCCATTGCCGAAATTGGCGATCAGGCGGAGCTTGCAGTCGGGCTGGTTCACGACCTCGGCGCTGATGTGATCGGTCACGGTCGGAACCAGCACGTCGGCGGTGCGGGCGGCTTCCGCGATCTGCTCGGGCGACATCGGCGTGTCGTCGAGATTGATCCGCGCGTCGAACAGCTCGCGCATCCGCGTCTCGATCGAATCCGGCAGCTTGCGCGTCACCACGACGAGGGGCTTTTTCTTCACCGACATGTCCTGCTCTCATGAGACATCGCAGGCCGCCTCTGTCGCCAAAGGCCGGTCGTTGAGGCCTCATTAACCCGGTTGTTCGACACTGCCCTTGCCGTGTCCGTCCCCGGCGTTTCCTCCAAGCTCACCCGACATTTCCGGCCGGAAAATCGGGGCCAATTGGTTGCTCAAGTGCCCGTTCTCTCTAGCAGAAGGCCGGGCCAAGACAAGAACCACGGCTCAAGGCTTGGAACCCGCGTGGGGCGGGGAGAAGGGGCAGGCGCGGCAGGGTTTTGGAATTTGGGGTGAGGGCCCGGTGTGCCGGGTCTTCGAAGGAGACGGGTTGATGGCGTTGGGGCGTTTTTGTTGGGTGATGGCGCTCGTTTGCACTTGGTTGAGCGCCTCGGTCGGGCCCTCGCATGCGGCGAAGGACAATACCCCGCAGACCACCAGCGGCTTGCCGGTGCCGCGCTATGTCAGCCTCAAATCGGATCACGTGAACGTCCGCGCCGGCCCGACCAAGGACAATGACGTCGCCTGGGTCTACACCCGCGCCGGCCTGCCGGTCGAAATTACCGCCGAGTTCGAGAACTGGCGCCGGGTGCGCGATTCCGAAGGCGCCGAGGGCTGGGTCTATCATTCCCTGCTGTCGGGCCGCCGCACCGCGGTCGTCACCATGAAGCACAAGGACGATCTCGCTCCGATCTATGACCGGCCCGATCCCGACAGCGCGGTTGCGGCCAAGCTCCAGGCCGGCGTCGTCACCCAGGTCAAGAAATGCGCCGCAGGCTGGTGCCGCGTCATCGGCAATGGCTTCGACGGCTGGATCCAGCAGGAGCGCCTCTGGGGCGTCTATTCGGACGAGCAGGTCAACTGACGCCGGGCGGCGGAGCAATCTGCCGCCCCAACGTCATGCCCGGGCTTGTCCCGGGCATCCACGCTCTTCTGACTAGTCCCAAAACGTGGATGGCCGGGACATAGGCGAGCGCAAGCGACGCCGTCCCTTTGGACGGCTATGCCCGGCCATGACGACCAAATCAGTGATGCAGGATTAGCTCAGCGCTTCTTGCGCAGGCGCACGACCATGTCGATGCGGGAGATCTCGTAGCCCTCGGGCACCTCCGGCATCTTGGACAGCGCCAGATGCGGATCCTCGATGTCGACCAGCTCGTGGCTGTTCTCGAGATAATAGTGGTGGTGGGTGGTGACGTTGGTGTCGAAATAGGTCTTCGTGCCGTCGACGCTGACCTGGCGCAGCAGGCCGGCATCGGTGAGCTGGTTCAGCGTGTTGTAGACGGTCGCCAGCGACACCGGGACCTTGGCGAGGGTGGCTTCCTCGTAGAGCATTTCAGCCGTGAGGTGGCGTGCGCCCTTGCCGAACAGCAGCCAGCCCAGCGCCATGCGCTGGCGCGTCGGCCGCAACCCCGCGGACTGCAGCATTTCGTTGACGTCGTGCCAGGGACACCCGGTCAGGGCCGGCTGGCGGCCGGACAGGAGGGCCGCGGCATGGTCGTCGTCGTGTTGGGACGCGGTATTCTCGTTCATTTCCAAGATTTCGGGCACGCGTGAACAATATCTCCCTGTAACATAAGAAGAGAAAGATGCAGATGCAAGTTTCTCGCAACTAGAGACGTTCTAATTAGGCTCGGAACCGGTTGGGGGAGCCCGTCATTTTACCTTCATCTCTGCGCTTTGCTACCCGAAATGGCCTGTGTTAGAGAGCGCGCGGTTCCGCTTAGCCGATTTTGGCGCAGCCGGGCATGGAGGCCCGGTTGGCAATCCATGCGAAGCTTGCGCAAGTCGCGGCCGGCGGTGGCGATTGGCGGTCCGATCGAGACGGGCCCATTTTCGCCAGGAACGCCGCTCAATCGGGATTTGAACAGAGGCTCGTGAATGCTGAACAGGCGCAACGGTTACGACTATGAAGATCTGCTGGCTTGTGCCCGCGGCGAGATGTTCGGCCCAGGCAACGCCCAGCTGCCGCTGCCGCCGATGCTGATGTTCGACCGCATCACCGACATCAACGACAATGGCGGTGAGTTCGGCAAGGGTCTGGTGCGCGCCGAGCTCGACGTGAAGCCCGACCTCTGGTTCTTCGGCTGCCATTTCAAGAACGATCCGGTCATGCCCGGCTGCCTCGGCCTCGATGCGCTGTGGCAGATGGTCGGCTTCTACCTCGGCTGGAGCGGGGGTGAAGGGCGCGGCCGGGCGCTTGGCCTGAGCGAACTGAAGTTCGGCGGCCAGGTGCTGACCGACGCCCGCAAGGTTGTGTACAACGTCGATATCAAGCGCGTGATGCGTTCGAAGCTCGTGCTCGGCATCGCCGACGGGTGGCTTTCGGTCGATGACCAGATTATCTATCGCGCCAAGGATCTGAAGGTCGGCCTGTTCAAGCAGGGCACGAGCCTGGGCTGAGCGCATCACTAAGAAGACAACGATTGAGGCGAGGCTGTCATGAGGCGGGTTGTGGTCACCGGGATGGGCATCGTCTCGTCGATCGGAAACAACACCCAGGAAGTGCTTGCGAGCCTTCACGAGGCGAAGTCGGGCATTTCGCGGGCTGAGAAATATGCCGAGCTCGGCTTCCGTTCGCAGGTGCAAGGCGAGCCGTCGCTCGATCCATCGACGGTGGTCGACCGCCGCGCGATGCGCTTCCTCGGCCAGGGCGCGGCGTGGAATCACATCGCGATGGAGCAGGCGATCCAGGATTCCGGCCTGTCGCCCGACGAGGTCTCCAACATCCGTACCGGCATCATCATGGGCTCCGGCGGCCCCTCGGCGCGCACCATCGTCGAAGCCGCCGACATCACCCGCTCCAAGGGACCGAAGCGCGTCGGCCCGTTTGCGGTGCCGAAGGCGATGTCCTCCACGGCGTCCGCGACGCTCGCGACCTGGTTCAAGATCAAGGGCGTGAACTATTCGATCTCATCGGCCTGCGCGACCTCCAACCATTGCGTCGGCAATGCCTATGAGACCATCCAGATCGGCAAGCAGGACGTCATCTTCGCCGGCGGCTGCGAGGAGCTGGACTGGTCACTGTCGGTGCTGTTCGACGCCATGGGCGCGATGTCCTCGAAGTACAACGACACGCCGGCCACGGCCTCGCGTCCCTACGATCTCAATCGCGACGGCTTCGTCATCGCTGGCGGCGCCGGCGTCTTGGTGCTGGAAGAGCTCGAGCATGCCAAGGCGCGCGGCGCGCGCATCTATGGCGAGGTGGTCGGCTATGGCGCGACCTCTGATGGCCACGACATGGTGGCGCCGTCGGGCGAAGGCGCCGAGCGCTGCATGCGCATGGCGATGTCGACGGTGAAGACCAAGGTCGACTACATCAACCCGCACGCGACCTCGACGCCGGCCGGGGACCCGCCGGAGATCGAGGCGATCCGCAAAGTGTTCGGCGTCGGCGAGAAGTGCCCGCCGATCTCGGCGACCAAGGCGCTGACCGGCCATTCGCTCGGCGCCACCGGCGTGCAGGAAGCGATCTATTCGCTGCTGATGATGAACAACGGCTTCATCTGCGAGAGCGCGCACATCCAGGAGCTCGACCCCGTGTTCGCCGACATGCCGATCGTGCGCAAGCGCATCGACAACGCCAAGATCGGCACCGTGCTGTCGAACTCCTTCGGCTTCGGCGGCACCAACGCCACGCTGGTGTTCAGCCGGCTGGATGCGTGATCTCTGACTTTGTCATGCCCCGCGAAGGCGGGGCATCCAGTACGCCGCGGCTTCTCTATTTATCACGACGGTCTCTGGAATACTGGATCGCCCGCCTGCGCGGGCGATGACGTCGAAAATAGGAGCGATGGCGGCAATGGAAGGTTTGATGAAAGGCAAGCGCGGTCTGATCATGGGCATCGCCAATGATCATTCCATCGCCTGGGGCATGGCGCGGACGCTTCATGCCCATGGCGCCGAGCTTGCCTTCACCTTCCAGGGCGAGGCGCTCGGCAAGCGCGTCAAGCCGCTGGCGGAGCAGCTCGGCGTCGATCTGGTGCTGCCTTGCGACGTCGAGGACATCGCAAGCGTCGATGCCACCTTCGCGGTGCTCCGCGAAAAGTGGGGCAAGCTCGACTTCGTGATCCACGCGATCGGCTTTGCCGACAAGAACGAGCTGAAGGGCCGCTATGCCGACACCAGCCGCGAGAATTTCTCGCGCACCATGGTGATCTCCTGCTTCTCGTTTACGGAAGTCGCAAAGCGCGCCGCCGAGCTGATGACGGAGGGGGGCAGCATGATCACGCTGACCTTCGGCGCCTCAGAGCGCGCGATGCCGAACTACAACGTGATGGGCGTGGCCAAGGCGGCGCTGGAGGCCTCCGTGCGCTATCTCGCCGCCGATTTCGGACCGCGCGGCATCCGCGTCAACGCGATCTCCGCCGGCCCCATCCGCACGCTCGCCGGCTCCGGCATCGGCGAGGCGCGGGCGATGTTCGCCTTCATGCAGAAGCATTCGCCGCTGCGCCGCGGCGTCACGCTCGACGACCTCGGCGGCTCGGCGCTGTATCTGCTGTCGGACCTCTCCGGCGGCGTGACCGGCGAGGTCCATTATGTGGATTCCGGCTACAACGTCATCCTGATGCCGCGGCCGGATGATCTGAAGTCATCGGAATAGCTTCGTAGCCTGGATGGAGCGCAGCGAAATCCGGGACAGGCTCATCCGCGGATGCGATTGCCCCGGATTGCGCTGCGCTCCATCCGGGCTACTGCAGCTACTTCGCTTTGCCTCCCCTACGAGAGCTTGCTTAACCCGCCGCGATCTTCTCCGCGCGCTGGAACGCCGGGCGCGCCGTGCAGCGCGCGAGGTAGGCGTCGAACGCGGGGCGCGACGGCACCATCTTGAACAGGCGCACCGCGAAATTCAGGCCGGAGCCGATGACGACGTCGGCTGCGGAAAATTCCCCGCCGAGAATCCACGGGCCCTTCTCGAGCGCGGCCTCCAGCACGTCGAACACCTGCGTCGCGCTGCCCCACGCCGCGGTCGAGGTCGGGATCTCGATCTTGGTGAAGATCTGGATAATGGCGGGCTCGATGCAGCCCGGCGAGAAGAACAGCCATTGCAGGTAGCGCGCCCGACGCGGATCGGTCAGGGCTGGCGCGAGCTTGGTTTCGGGATAGCGGTCGGCGATGTAGGCGCAGATCGCCGCGGCTTCGGCGAGCGCGGCATCGCCGTCGGTCAGCGCCGGCACCTTGCCCATCGGATTGATCTTCAGATAGTCCGGCGCTTTCTGCGCGCCTGTCGAGATGTCGGTCAGCACGCGCTCATAGGGCAGGCCGCTCTCCTCCATCAGCCAGAGCGTCGTGAACGAGCGCGAGCGGGGCGACCAATAGAGTTTGATCATGGCGGCGAACCTTTATTGCTGGAGCAGCTGAGGTAGCGTTTTGTCGAGACTCGTCGTCAGCAGCGTGCGGACACCATCGCGCAGCGCTTGGTTGCCCGCCACCTCGTTGGCAGACGCCGGAAAGGCCGTCTCATCCAATTCCTTGTTGGGGCCGCTGATCGGGTTGATCCCGATCAAGCGTGATATCATGGGTTCGGCATCCGTTGACGCCGCGCCTTTCTTGACGACCTCGAACGACTGTCCGCCGTACACGGTGATATAGGTCAGCGCGAACAGGAAAGTGCGTCGCTTGATGGGATTGCCCCACTTCACGATGCCAAATCCTTCGACCGATTGATTCGTGTTGCTGAAGCCGTTCTGAAATCTCTCGACCAGGACATAGAGCTGACATTTGGTGCCTGCCGCGCTCTGCTGAACGAATTCCTGCCGCTCCTGGTTTCGTCTCAGCATCGGCGATCCGGATCCGCCGGCCTGCGCCCAGGCGCTCGGTGAATAAGCGAGGCGCTTGACAGATTTGCCGGCCGCGGCCGCGCGAACCCGCGACATGACGATGTCATCAAGTCCCCAGCCATCGATCGCGACGGGCACGTACTCGTTGCCAAACATGGTGAAGCCAACCTGCTGAACACCGAACCGGTTGCCGACGACGGAAATGAGACCAATCCCGCACGGTCCTGCATCCGCAGCGGCAGCCTGTTTGGAGCTCGGGGCGGCTTTGGGCGTGGTGCTCTTGGCTGGCCGAGTCGGCGATGGAGCGGATTGGGCCGCCGCGCCGGCGATGAGCCCTAACAGAAAGATCGTAGTCAAGCAGATGCGAAACATGGGACGGCTGATGCGGGTTGCGGCTTCCAGGATATTCTCATCGACGAGAGACATCTACTAGTGCGCGCCGATGACAACCGCAAGGTGAAGACCCGCTCGTCCTACCCGCCGCCTGGCCGTTGCCGCTTCCACCGGTAACACTTCATCACGAACCCGTTCGACGGCTCGATCTCTTCCTTCTCGAACACGACCAGCGCCAGGCCTTCTCGTTCTCGCGGACGCAGCGCAGATAGATCTCGTCGGGCATTTGCGTGCGCGTGAAGGCGAGCAATTGCCGGCCGAGCGATCGGCCCTGATGGGCAGGCGCGACGAACAGCATGTCGAGATAGAGCTTCGGCAGGTGCAGCGCGAGCATCGCGGCGATCGTGCCGCGATCGTCGGCGACGAACAGGCTCCAGCCGTTCTCGATCTCGCGCCTGATCCGCGCACGCAAGTTCGCCAGCAGGAAGTCGCTGGCTTCGGCGAGCCCGGTCGAGGCCCAGCTCTCCATCCAGACGCGGCCGATCTCATCGTATTCGTCGGAGCGGGCGAGGCGGATGACCGGATGCGACATCAGCCGGTCAAGCCTTCTGGCCGCGCAGGGATTGCCGGGCGCGCACCTTGCCGGCCGACAGGCACACCACCTCGGAAATCTGCAGCAGCTGCCGCGCCAGCGGGCTGGTCTTGCGCCAGACCATGCCGATGGTGCGCGACGGCTCGGGGTCGCGGAAGCGCGCCAGCGAGACCGAGGCGGAGCGCGTCTCCACCGGCACCGCCATCTCCGGGATCAACGTGACGCCGATGCCGGCGCTGACCATCTGCACCAGCGTCGATAGCGAGTTCGCATCGAGCATCTCGCGCGGCGGCGCAGCCTGCATGTTGCAGAAGGAGAGCGCCTGGTCGCGGAAACAGTGCCCTTCCTCGAGCAGCAGAAGCCGCATCTCGCGCATCATCTCGCGCGACGGCACCGGCGTGCCTTCATCGGCGCCCGGCCGCACCAGCAGAAACTTCTCCTCGAACAGCGCTACCTCGGTGAGCGAGGGCTCCGACACCGGCAGCGCCACGATGGCGGTGTCGAGCCGGCCCTCCACCAGCTCCTGGATCAGCCGCGGCGTCATGGTCTCGCGCACGCGGATGTCGAGCTCCGGGTGCATGCGCGTGAGGTTCTTGGTGATCTTGGGTAGCAAATAGGGCGCGATGGTCGGGATCATGCCGATGCGCAGGCGGCCGGCGAAGCGGTCCTGCGAAGCGCGCGCGAAATCGCCGAGTTCGTCGACTGAGCGCAGGATGTCGCGAACCCGTTGCGCCAGCTCCTCGCCGAACCGGGTCAGCGCGACCTGGCGCGCGCTGCGTTCCAGCAACAGGCCGCCGAGCGTCTCCTCCAATTCCTTGATTTGCATCGACAGGGCCGGCTGCGAGATCGAGCAGGCCTCGGCGGCACGGCCGAAATGGCCGTGGCGCGCCAGCGCATCGAAATACCGGAGCTGGCGCAGCGTCAGGTTTATCATCAGAAAATCCTATCGCAGCGATCACTAAAGTCAACTTCCCCTGATAGGACGCGACGCTTAGAGTGGTTCTACCTGGTCAAGGGCGCGATCGACGCCGCCAGAGGAGGTATTCATGGACGACACTTCGAAGTGCCCGTTTTCGGGCGGAAAACCCACGCGCTCAAACCGCGATTGGTGGCCGACGCAGCTCAACATCGAGGTGCTGCACAAGAATTCCGACAAGTCCGATCCGATGGACAAGGACTTCGATTACGCCAAGGAGTTCAAGTCGCTCGACCTGAACGCGGTCATCAAGGACCTGACCGCGTTGATGACGGATTCTCAGGAATGGTGGCCGGCCGACTTCGGCCACTATGGCGGCCTCATGATCCGCATGGCCTGGCACAGCGCCGGCACCTATCGCACCACCGACGGCCGCGGTGGCGCCGGCGCCGGTCAGCAGCGTTTCGCCCCGCTCAACAGCTGGCCCGACAACGCCAATCTCGACAAGGCCCGCCGGCTGCTCTGGCCGATCAAGCAGAAATACGGCCAGAAGATTTCCTGGGCCGACCTGATGGTGCTCGCCGGCAACGTCGCGCTCGAATCGATGGGCTTCAAGACCTTTGGTTTCGCCGGCGGTCGCGTCGACGTCTGGGAGCCGGAAGAGCTCTATTGGGGTCCGGAAGGCACCTGGCTCGGTGATGAGCGCTATAGCGGCGAGCGCCAGCTCGCCGAGCCGCTCGGCGCGGTGCAGATGGGCCTCATCTACGTCAATCCGGAAGGCCCGAACGGCAAGCCGGATCCGGTCGCCGCGGCCAAGGACATCCGCGAGACCTTCGCCCGCATGGCGATGAACGACGAGGAGACCGTCGCGCTGATCGCTGGCGGCCACAGCTTCGGCAAGACCCATGGCGCCGGCGATCCCTCGCTGGTCGGTCCAGAACCGGAAGCCGGTGCGCTTGAAGACCAGGGCCTCGGCTGGAAGAGCAAGCATGGGGCGGGCCACTCCGCCGACTCCATCACCAGCGGTCTGGAAGTGACCTGGACGAAGACGCCGACGAAGTGGAGCAACAACTTCTTCGAAAATCTCTTCAACTTCGAATGGGAGCTGACGAAGAGCCCGGCCGGCGCTCAGCAATGGACCGCCAAGAACGCCGAAGCGATCATTCCGGACGCGTTCGATCCGTCGAAGAAGCATCGGCCGACCATGCTGACGACCGACCTCTCGCTGCGCTTCGATCCCGCATATGAGAAGATCTCGCGTCGCTTCCTGGAGAACCCGGATCAGTTCGCGGACGCCTTCGCCCGTGCCTGGTTCAAGCTCACCCATCGCGACATGGGTCCGATCCAGCGCTATCTCGGCCCGCTGGTGCCGAAGGAGACGCTGATCTGGCAGGATCCGATCCCGGCCGTGAACCACGAGCTGGTCAGTGAGCAGGACATCGCGGCCCTCAAGTCGAAGATCCTGGCCTCGGGCCTGACGGTGCCGGAGTTGGTCTCGACGGCCTGGGCCTCGGCCTCGACGTTCCGCGGCTCGGACAAGCGCGGCGGCGCCAACGGTGCGCGCATCCGCCTTGCTCCGCAGAAGGACTGGGAGGTCAACGAGCCGGCCCAGCTCGCCAAGGTGCTCGGCAAGCTCGAAGCGATCCAGAAGGACTTCAACGCCTCATCCGGCGCCAAGAAGGTCTCGCTCGCCGACCTGATCGTGCTCGGCGGCACCGCCGCCGTCGAGAAGGCTGCCAAGGATGCCGGCGTCGACGTCAAGGTCGGCTTCACGCCGGGCCGCATGGATGCTTCGCAGGAGCAGACCGATGCGGCCTCCTTCGCCCCGCTGGAGCCGCGAGCCGATGGCTTCCGCAACTACATCGGCAAGCGGCATCAGTTCATGCAGCCCGAAGAGGCCCTCGTCGACCGCGCCCAGCTGCTGCGGCTGACCGGTCCGGAGATGACGGTGCTGGTCGGTGGCCTGCGTGTGCTCGGCGCCAATGCCGGCGGGTTGAAGCACGGCGTCTTCACCTCGAAGGTGGGAACGCTAAGCAACGACTATTTCGTCAACCTGCTCGACATGAGCACGCAGTGGGCACCGCCCGGTGCGGACGGCGTCTACGAAGGCCGCGACCGCAAGACCAACACCGTCAAGTGGACCGCAACGCGCGTCGATCTGATCTTCGGCTCGCACTCGCAGCTTCGCGCCTTCGCCGAGGTCTATGCCACCTCGGACTCCAAGGAGAAGTTCGTGAAGGACTTTGCGAAAGCCTGGACCAAGGTGATGAACCTCGACCGCTACGACATCGCGGCGCGATCCTGATCGGGGGCCCGCAAACAAAAGGGCGGCCGAGAGGCCGCCCTTTTTTCATCATCCCGGATCGGCGTTACACGTCGAGTATGCCGGCCTTCGCGGCAGCGTAGCGCTCGCCCACCGCCTTCCAGTTCACTGTGTTCCACCATGCCTTGAGATAATCGGCGCGCCGGTTCTGGTAGTTCAGATAGTAGGCGTGCTCCCAGACGTCGTTGCCGAGCAGCGCCCGCTTGCCGTCCATCATCGGATTGTCCTGATTGGGCCTTGTCTCGATTGCGAGCTTGCCGTCCTTGCTGACGGTCACGAACACCCAGCCCGAGCCGAACACGCGCCCGCCGGCAGCGTTGAAGTCCGTTTGCAATTTCTCCATGCCACCGAGATCGCTGTCGATCGCGGCGAGCAGGGCGCCTTCCGGCTTGCCGCCGTTCGGTCCCATGATCTGCCAGAACATCGTGTGGTTGGCGTGGCCTCCCATGTTGTTGCGGACGCCGGTGCGGATCGCGTCGGGTACGGCGCCGAGATTGCCGAGCACCTCGCCGACCGGCTTTCCAGCGATCTGCGGATTGTCCTTCGCGAAATTGTTCAGGTTGGTAATGAACGCCTGGTGATGGCGGCCGTGATGAATCTCCATCGTCTTGGCATCGATATGCGGTTCCAACGCGTTCGGCGGATAGGCCAGCGGATCGAGTTTGAACGGCCCTGTGGGCGCCATGGCCGCCTGCGCAAACGCCAAGCGCGGGGCAGCGGCGGCCGCAACGAGGCCGGTGGCTGCGAACATGAGACGGCGCCGGGATATGGATGACATCTGGTTCTCCTGTCTGGGACGATCCGCTGAGTGAAGCGTATGGCGGTAGACGTAGATACGCGGTTGCAGCCACTGCGGGTTTCGAACGAAGTGGCTGTGATGGTGCGACGGAATCGCGCATGGCGTTCGACGAAGCAGGTAGCAAACGGCCAAAAAAAGAAGGGCGGCCTTTCGGCCGCCCTTGGTGTTCAGATGTTCCGAGAGGTTACTCGCCGGCGGCTTCGCGCGGGGCCTTTTCGCCCTCGGCGGCCTTCTCCTTGCCCTCGAGATCCTCACCGGTGGTCTGGTCGACCACCTTCATCGACAGGCGGGTCTTGCCGCGATCGTCGAAGCCGAGCAGCTTGACCTTGACCTTGTCGCCTTCCTTGACGACGTCGGAGGTCTTCTGCACGCGGTTGGCCGCGAGCTGGCTGATGTGGACGAGACCATCCTTGGAACCGAAGAAGTTCACGAAGGCGCCGAACTCCATCACCTTGACGACAGTGCCGTCATAGATCTGGCCGACTTCCGGATCGGACGCGATCGACTTGATCCACTTGATCGCCGCCTTCATCGCCTCGCCGTCGCTGGAGGCGACCTTCACGGTGCCGTCATCCTCGATGTTGACCTTGGCGCCGGTCTTCTCGACGATCTCGCGGATCACCTTGCCGCCGGTGCCGATCACCTCGCGGATCTTGTCGGTGGCGATCTTGAAGGTCTCGATGCGCGGCGCATATTCGCCGAGCTCGGCGCGGGCCGCGGTGAGGGCCTTGGCCATCTCGCCGAGGATATGGATGCGGCCGTCCTTGGCCTGAGCCAGCGCGACCTTCATGATCTCTTCGGTGATGCCCTCGATCTTGATGTCCATCTGGAGCGAGGTGATGCCCGCTTCCGTGCCGGCGACCTTGAAGTCCATGTCGCCGAGATGGTCCTCGTCGCCGAGGATGTCCGAGAGAACCGCAAAGCGCTTGTCTTCGAGGATCAGGCCCATCGCGATGCCCGCGGTCGGCCGCTTCAGCGGCACGCCCGCATCCATCAGCGCCAGCGAGGCGCCGCAGACCGAAGCCATCGAGGACGAGCCGTTGGACTCGGTGATCTCCGAGACCACGCGCGTGGTGTAGGGGAATTCATGGTGCGGCGGCAGCACCGGACGAATCGCGCGCCAGGCCAGCTTGCCGTGGCCGATCTCGCGGCGCTTGGTGCCGCCGAGGCGGCCGGTCTCGCCGACCGAATAGGGGGGGAAGTTGTAGTGCAGCAGGAACGTTTCCTTGTAGGTTCCGGACAGCGCGTCGATGTACTGCTCGTCCTCGCCGGTGCCGAGCGTGGTCACGACCATCGCCTGGGTCTCGCCGCGGGTGAACAGCGCCGAGCCGTGGGCGCGGGGCAGCACGCCGACTTCGGCGACGATGTTGCGGACCGTCTTGCTGTCGCGGCCGTCGATGCGCTTGCCGGTATCGAGGATATTCCAGCGAACGATCTTGGCCTCGAGCTCCTTGAACACGCCGGCGACACGGAGCTTGTCGTATTTCGGCTCCTGGCCCTCCGGGAAGTAGTGGGCCATCACCTTTTCCTTGGCGACGCCGACGGCGGCATAACGCTGCTGCTTGATCGGAATCGCGTAGGCGGCGCGCAGCTCCTGCTCGACCAGGCCGAGCATCTCCTTCTCGAGCGCGGCGTTGTCGATGACGGTGACTTCGCGCGGCTCCTTGGCGGCCTTCTCGGCGAGCTCGATGATCGCGTTGATGACAGGCTGGAAGTGGCGGTGACCGAACATCACGGCGCCGAGCATGATGTCTTCGTTCAGTTCCTTGGCTTCCGATTCCACCATCAGCACGGCGTCGGCAGTGCCGGCGACGACGAGGTCGAGCTGGGTGTCGACCATCTCGTCGAGCGTCGGATTGAGAATGAACTCGTCGTTGGCGAAGCCGACACGGGCTGCGCCAATCGGGCCCTTGAACGGCACGCCGGACAGGGTCAGCGCCGCGGAGGCCGCGACCATCGCCACGACGTCGGGATCGTTCTCCATATCGTGCGACAGCACGGTGACGATCACCTGGGTCTCGTTACGCCAGCCGTCGACGAACAGCGGGCGGATCGGTCGGTCGATCAGGCGGGAGACCAGCGTCTCCTTCTCGGTCGGACGGCCCTCGCGCTTGAAATAGCCGCCGGGAATGCGCCCCGCAGCGTAGGCCTTTTCCTGGTAATCGACGGTCAGCGGCAGGAAGTCGACGCCCTCGCGCGGCGCCTTCGCCGCGACGACGGTGGCGAGCACCACGGTCTCGCCATAGGTGGCGACGACGGCGCCGTCGGCCTGGCGGGCGATCTTGCCGGTTTCGAGCTTGAGTGGGCGTCCGCCCCAGTCGATCTCGACTGAATGCTTATTGAACATAGAGGTCTTCTTTCATGGGTTCTCGAAAGAAGGGACGGCTCTCGAAAAACAAAAACCATGCGCAAGATTGCGGGACGCTGATCGGAGCGGATGATCAGCGTCCTGCGATCCTGCCATGGTTTTTGGATGTCGGATGGCGTCCATCCTTTCGGGTCATACGGGCGCCTTGCCCGTTGTGCCCAGCCGCCGGATTGCTGCTGGACTGTCAGTCGGCACGAATGCAAACACCGAAACTTCGATCTTCGCTCATCATGCCCGGACGCGAATCAACAATCCGCATCCGACGCGCACGCAACCTCGATCAAAAAGCTTAAAACAAGCGCTTTCGTTCGAAACCACGCGCGAAAACGCGCGCCGGTGGCGCGCGCAGGAACTCTTAACGACGAATATTGTGCTTCTCGAGCAGCGCCTTGTACCGCGCCTCGTCCTTCTTCTTGAGATAGTCGAGGAGCGAGCGGCGGGTCGAGACCAGCTTCAAGAGGCCGCGACGCGAATGGTTGTCCTTCACGTGGGTCTTGAAATGGTTGGTGAGGTTGTTGATGCGTTCCGACAGGATCGCGACCTGAACCTCGGGCGAGCCGGTGTCGCCGGCCTTGGTGGCATTCGTCTTGATGACTTCCGCTTTGCGTTCTGCGGCAATCGACATCGTCAATTTCTCTCGTTGCGACCGGGGCTGGCAGTCAGGCCGGTCAGGTTGAACACACGCTTGGGGATGATTTCGCCATTGCCAACTTCGGCAAGCGCCAAAAGACGGCCTGCCACCGTGACATAGACTGTGCCGCTACAAGTGGGCGCATCCCGTCCGCGCAACAAAACGGCCTGGCCCCGATGGAGCCTTGCCGCATCAGCCCGAGTGACGGCCAGTGCCGGGATGTCGTCCAGCGCGGTCTCAACGGGCAAAAGCGCGTCGGCGAGGCTGCCCTCGCCGGACGCGGCTCTATCGCACAAAGCCTCCAACTGATCCAGCGGAATCATGTCGTTTTCGCCAAATGGGCCGACCAGGGTCCGCCGCAGCGCGCAGATATGGCCGTAAGTGCCGAGGATCCGGCCCATATCGCGGGCGAGCGCCCGGACATAGGTGCCCTTGCCGCATTCGGCCTCGAACACGGCCCGGTCGTTATCTGGTTGATCGACAAGGGTTAAATGGTGAATCTCGACCGGGCGGGGCGCCAGTTCCACAACCTCGCCGTCGCGGGCGAGGTCATAGGCGCGCTCGCCCTGGATCTTGATCGCCGAATAGCGCGGCGGGATCTGCTCGATCACCCCGGTGAAGCGGGGCAGCAGCGCCAGGATGGCCTCCCGGCTCGGGCGCTGGTCCGAGGTCGCGGTCACCCGGCCCTCGATGTCGTCGGTATCGCGCTCCTGGCCCCAGCAGACCGTGAAGCGGTAGCGCTTGCGGCCGTCCATCACGAAGGGGACGGTCTTGGTGGCTTCCCCGAGCGCGATCGGCAAGCCCCCCGAGGCGAGCGGATCGAGCGTGCCGGCGTGTCCGGCGCGCTTGGCGTTGAACAGGCGCTTGAGCACGGCGACGGCCTGCGTCGAGGTCATGCCGATCGGCTTGTCGAGCACGACCCAGCCATGGACGTCGCGGCGGTCGCGGCGGACCTGGTTGCCCTTCTGCTGCTTGGCGCGCGGATCGTTGTTGACGCGGCGCGGCTCCTGATGCGGCTGCGAATTGCCGCCCATCTCCGCGAAATCGTTGGTCTGCGCGTCGCGCTGATCGGTGTCGTTGCCGCCGATCGTGCCGTGAGCGGGGTCCATGGTCATTGCTCTTCTTCCCGATCCGAATGCGGATCCTGTTCCAAATCCTTCTGCACCGCAGGCGTTCGCAAAAGCTTCTCGATCCGTTCCGCTTCGTCGAATCGTTCGTCGACGCGGAAGCGAATGTCAGGTGCAAATTTCAGGTTAACGCGCCGCGCGACCTCGCCGCGCAAGAACTTCTTGTTGCGCTCGAGCGCAGCGATGACGATCTCGGTGTCGCGGCCACCGAGCGGCATCACGTAGACCGTCGCGAGCTTCAGGTCGGGCGACATCCGCACCTCCGGCACGGTGATGATGTGACCTTCGAGGTCGGCATCATGCACATTGCCTTGCGCCAGAATATCGGCCATCGCGTGGCGAACCTGCTCGCCGACGCGCAGCTGACGCTGCGAGCCGCCGGGCGCGGAACCCTTCTTCTGATGATGCCGTGGCATTTTCTGAAAATCACCTCGTCATGCCCGCATCTGGGACACGGGCATTGTCATTTGTCCTGTTGAAACGAAGAGGGGGTGGATGGCCGGAAACATCCGGCCATCGCACTCCCGCAATCTCAGTTCAAAAAGATCCGAACGCTTCGGTAAGATTTGGACTTACAGGGAGCGCTGGATCGTCTCCACGCGATAACACTCGATCACGTCACCGGCACGCATGTCGTGGTAGTTCTCGAAGGCCATGCCGCATTCCTGGCCGGACTGGACTTCCTTCACTTCGTCCTTGAAGCGCTTCAGCGTCGACAGCTTGCCTTCGTGCACGACGACGTTGTCGCGGATCAGGCGCACATTGGCGCCGCGTTCCACCGTGCCGTCGGTGACGCGGCAGCCGGCTACCTTGCCGACCTTGGAGATGTTGAAGATCTCCAGGATCTCGGCATTGCCCAGCATGGTTTCGCGCAAGGTCGGCGCGAGCAGACCGCTCATCGCCTTCTTCACGTCGTCCACGAGGTCGTAGATGATGTTGTAGTAGCGGATCTCGATGCCGTTGCGCTTGGCGGCCGCAGCGGCCTCCTTGTTGGCGCGAACCGAGAAGCCGATGATCGCGGCGTTGAAGCCTTCGGCCAGCGTCACGTCGGATTCCGAGATGCCGCCGACGCCGGCATGCAGGATGCGGGCGGCGACCTCGTCGGTGCCGAGCTTCTCCAGCGAGCCGAGGATGGCTTCCAGCGAGCCCTGCACGTCGGCCTTGACGATCAGCGGGAATTCCTTGCGGCCCGCCGTCTTCAATTGCGACATCATCTGCTCGAGCGAGCCGCGCATGCCGGAGATCGAGGCTGCCGCGTTCTCGCGCTTCTGGTGCGCGCGGTAGCTGGTGACCTGGCGGGCGCGGGCTTCATTCTCGACCACCGCGAGACGATCGCCGGCCTCGGGCGGGCCGTTGAAGCCGAGCACCTCGACTGGAACCGAGGGGCCGGCCTCCTGCACGGTCTCGCCCTGATCGGAGATCAGCGCGCGGACGCGGCCCATTTCGGCACCGGCGACGATGATGTCGCCGACGCGAAGCGTGCCGCGCTGGACCAGCACGGTCGCGACCGGACCGCGGCCGCGATCGAGCTTGGCCTCGATCACGGTGCCTTCGGCGGGACGCTCCGAATTGGTCTTGAGCTCGAGGATTTCGGCCTGCAGCGCGATCATCTCGAGCAGCTTGTCGAGATTGGTCTTGTTCTTGGCGGACACCTCGACGTCGACGACTTCGCCGCCGAAAGATTCCACCTGCACCTCGTGCTGGAGCAGCTCGGTGCGCACGCGCTCGGGCTTGGCATCGGGCTTGTCGATCTTGTTGATGGCAACGATGATCGGCACGCCGGCCGCCTTGGCGTGATTGATGGCTTCGACCGTCTGCGGCATCACGCCGTCATCGGCCGCGACCACCAGCACGACGATGTCGGTGACCTTGGCGCCGCGGGCGCGCATCGCGGTGAACGCTGCGTGGCCGGGCGTGTCGATGAACGTGATCTTCTTGCCGGTTTCAGGCGATGTCACCTGATAGGCGCCGATGTGCTGGGTGATGCCGCCGGCTTCGCCGGAGACCACGTTGGCGTGACGGAGCGCGTCGAGCAGCGAGGTCTTGCCGTGGTCGACGTGACCCATGACGGTCACCACGGGCGAACGGGTCTCGGTGTCGGTCGAATCGTCGGTCGCGTCGAACAGACCTTCTTCAACGTCGGAGGCGGCAACGCGCTTGACGGTGTGGCCGAGCTCTTCGGCAATCAGCTGCGCGGTGTCGGCGTCGATCACGTCGGTGATCTTGTGCATCGCGCCCTGCTTCATCAGCATGCGGATGACGTCGACCGCGCGTTCGGACATGCGGTTGGCGAGTTCCTGGATGGTGATCGCTTCCGGAATGACCACTTCGCGGATGAGCTTTTCCTTGGGCTCGTTCGAGGCGTGGCCCTTCAGGCGCTGGGTGCGGCGGCGGAACGAGGCGATCGAGCGCTCGCGCACCTCATCGGCATTGAGCGCGGTGACGACGGTCAGGCGGCCGCGCTCCTTCTGCGGGCCGGGCTTGTGGGTGGGCTTGGGGGCTACCACGGGACGCGCGGCGCCGCCGGGACCGCGACGGATCTGGCGCGGCGCCTCGTCGTCGTCAGCTTCGGCCGCAACGGCGGGGCCGCGGCCAGCCGGTCCACCCGGACGCTGCGCGGTCGTGGTTGCAGGGCGCGCCGTCGTGGTTCCAGGACGCGCTGTGGTCGTGGTTCCAGGCCGGGACGCAGGCGCACCGGGGCGCGGTGCGGAGGCGGCCGGTACCGCGGCGGCGGGACGCGGTGCGGACGGCTGCTCGCCTTCGCCAAAACGCTTCTTGGCCTCGGTCTCGGCCTTGCGCTTGGCTTCGTCCTCGTGACGGTGGCGCTCTTCCTCGGCCTTGCGGCGGGATTCGGCGGCTTCGCGCTCGGCGCGCTCGGCAGCCTCACGGGCGGCGCGGCGCTGGGCCTCTTCCTCGGCCTGGCGGCGTTCCTCGACCTCGCGCAGCTTGGCATCGGCGAGCGCACTGGCGCGGGCCGAACGCTCATCCTCGGTGAGGGTACGAAGCACCACGCCGGAACCGGCGTTGCGCGGCGGGGGCGGAGCCGGACGCGGCGGCGCGGCGGGTGCGGCCGGCGCCGGCTTTGCCGTCACCTCGGGCGCGTGCGGCTCGGGTCCATCGCCAATGCGGCGCTTGCCGCGCTTCTCGACCACGACCTGCTTGCTGCGGCCATGGCTGAAGCTCTGGCGCACGGTGCCCGTTTCGACGCGCGGCTTGAGCGATAGCGTCTTGCTCGGAACGCTCAGCTTCTTGTCGCCAGGGGTCTTGGTATCAACCATTCAGCAGTCCTAATCCTGATTTATCAGTGTTGTGCGTTGCCGCACCATCCAATCGGGTCGTCGTTGTCTCTCAGAAATCCTGGCCGGGTTTTTCGGCAGTCTTGTCGTCGTCCGCCATCCGGTATCGGACCAGGATCTGGCTACGTGACAGGAATGACTTGCTCGCCGGGCCCGCGAGCAGGGCAGCATGTATCACATTTGACCGGGTCAGTGCCAAATCCAATTCTACCGATTTCAGAGCGGTGACGACGGGAATCTGCGGCTGGGCACCGCGATTCCCGGCATTCTGACGCGCCAGCATGTCCAATTTGCGGATTCCGTCCGCGGCCCCGTCGCTGGCATGGATCAGGACCTCGACCGTTCCTTCCCGAAGGGCGCTCTCGACCTTGCCGAAACCGGCCACGACCTGGCCCGCCTTGGCGGCGATCCCAAGGGCTTCGGTCACGCTCCGGACCAGGAGCGCCTCGATGTCGGTGGGAAGCGTCTGAGGGATGCGCAGCTCGCGCTTGAAGGCCTTGCTAAATTGGTGACGCCGCACCGCTTCCGCAACCGTCTTGCGGGAGGCGGTGAGCCACATCCCGCGTCCGGGCAGCTTGCGCTTGAGATCGGGAACTATTTGTCCGTCAGGCGATGCAACGAAGCGGATCAGCTCGTCGATCGGTCGGACCTCGCGGCTGACCGCGCACATGCGCATGGTCGCGGACCTTTCGGTCCGCGGCCCATGGTCAAGTTCGAGGTCGGAATCTGCAAGCATCCGGGCGACATTCTCCTTTGCCCTTAAGCCGGTTGATCTTCGGTCGCCTCGGCCTCCTCGGTGGGCTTGGCGAGATCGGCTTCGGTGATCCAGCCGGCCTTGACGCGGGCCTGCATGATCATCGCTTCGGCGTCGTCACGGGAGATGTCGATGCCGTCGAGCGCACCGGCGTGCTTGGTCGGCTCGCTGCCTTCCTTGCGCTCGGTCCAGCCGACCAGATCGTCGGTGGCGCAGCCGGCGAGGTCCTCGACGCTCTTGATGTCGTTCTCGCCGAGCTTCACCAGCATCTTCGAGGTCACGCCGGGCACGTCCTTGAGCGCGTCCTCGACGCCGAGCTCCTTGCGCCTCGCCTCGAGCTCGGCTTCCTGCTGCTCCAGATATTCGCGGGCGCGGTTCTGCAGCTCCTGCGCGGTCTCCTCGTCGAAGCCCTCGATGCCGGCGAGCTCCTTGACGTCCACCATCGCGAGCTCCTCGACCGAGGTGAAGCCCTCGGACGCCAGCAGCTGGCCGACCACTTCGTCGACGTTGAGCGATTCCATGAAGACCCTGGTCGAGTTCTCGAAGTCGGCCTGGCGGCGCTCCGATTCCTCCTGCTCGGTCAGGATGTCGATATCCCAGCCGGTGAGCTGCGAGGCCAGGCGCACGTTCTGGCCGCGGCGGCCGATCGCGAGCGAGAGCTGGTTGTTGGTGTCGGGCACCACGACCTCGATGCGCTCGCGGTCCTCGTCGATCACGACCTTGGAGACTTCCGCCGGCGCCAGCGCGTTGACCACGAAGGTCGCGATGTCGGGCGACCATGGAATGATGTCGATCTTCTCGCCCTGCAGCTCGTTGACCACGGCCTGCACGCGCGAGCCGCGCATGCCGACGCAGGCGCCGACCGGATCGACCGAGGAATCGCGGGAAATCACGCCGATTTTCGCGCGCGAGCCCGGATCGCGGGCCACCGCCTTGATCTCGACGATGCCGTCATAGATCTCCGGCACTTCCTGCGCGAACAGCTTCGCCATGAACTGGGGATGGGTGCGGGAGAGGAAGATCTGCGGGCCTCTCGTCTCGCGGCGGACGTCGAAGATGTAGGCACGAACGCGGTCGCCGTTGCGGAACACCTCGCGGGGCAGCATCTCGTCGCGGCGGATGATGGCTTCGCCGCGGCCGAGATCGACGATCACGCTGCCATATTCGACGCGCTTGACGACGCCATTGACGATGTCGCCGATGCGGTCCTTGAATTCCTGGTACTGCCGGTCGCGCTCGGCCTCGCGCACCTTCTGCACGATGACCTGCTTGGCCGATTGCGCGGCGATGCGGCCATATTCCAGCGGCGGCAGGGTGTCGGCGATGGTGTCGCCGACCTGGGCGCCGGGATTGGCGCGCTGCGCGTCCACCAGCGAGATCTGGTTGCAGTGATTCTCGACCTTGTCGACCACCAGCATGTGGCGCGACAGCCGCAGCTCGCCCTTCTTCGGGTCGATCTCGGCATGAACGTCAGTCTCGCTGCCGTAACGGGCGCGCGCCGCCTTGGCGATGGCGTCCTCCATCGCCGCGATGACGATGCCGCGGTCGATCGACTTTTCGCGTGCGACGGCGTCGGCGATCTGAAGCAATTCGAGTCGGTTGGCGCTGACTGCCATGGCTAGTCTCCTTGGTCAGGCTCGATCTCGCCGCGCCGCGCGCGTTCGGCGGCAAGGCGATGTTTCTTCGTGTTGGTCGGGGCCGGCTTCTTCTTCGGCTTGGTGTTCTTGGTGATCTTCGCACTGATCTCCGCGTGCGGTGCAGCCGGCGGCTCCAGTCCGAGATCCCTGCGCATCTTGCGCTCCTCGGCCTTGCCACGGCGCATGGATTCCGCGATCAGCTCATCGGTCAGCACCAGCCGGGCCTCGCCGATATCCTCCATCGTCAGGAGAACGTCGGCATCGTCGCCAGCCTTGGCATCGTCGCGATGCAGATGCACGCGGTCGCCCTCGACCGCGCCGAGCGTGCCGCGGAAGCGCTTCCGCCCCTCATGCGCGACCGCCATCTCGATCTTCACCAGGTGCCCGGAATAGCGCTCGAAATCGGAGCGGCGCACCAGCGGGCGGTCGATTCCCGGCGAGGAGATCTCGAGCCGATAGGCGCGGTCGATAGGATCGGCGACGTCGAGCACGGGCGACAGGGCCCGCGAGATCGCCTCGCAATCCTCGATCTGCATCGAGCCGTCCGGCCGCTCGGCCATGATCTGCACGGTGCAGCCGGCCTCGCCGGAAATGCGGATCCGGACCAGGCGGTAGCCCATGCCCTGCAGCACGGGAGCTGCCACCGCGGACACCCGTGCCGCGACGCCGGGCTCGACCACGAGCCGCGGCTCGGCCAGCAATTCGGCATCCGTGGAACCAGGGTTCGGTTCGGTCATGTCCAGGGTCAGAGCGCTCGTTGGTTAAGGCTTGGGTTAAGGCTTGGTTACGATTTCAAAGCCCGCTTCGGAACTTTCCCGACCACACGTCGGGCGCATCTCCCGCCGAGCCGCGTTCAGGTAATAAAAAAGAGCGGGTCCTTGCGGGCCCACTCTCACTACGCGGATCGTATGAGAAGATGAATTGGCGCTGATATAGCCCTTTCCGCTTCTCCGGACAAGGCCCATTGCAGCGGGAACGGGGCCTTTTTGCGCCCGTCTGCGGGCCCTGCAACGCTTCCTTCATCAAGCAGGCCTAGATTTCCCGATTGTGGGGCGGCTTGGACCTAGGGCGCACCCGCGGCGTGCCCCGTTCGAGTTGCGTTTTCATGACCGTTGCCACGTCGCTCATTCCTGGACTGGACGATATCGTCAAGCGCGGCGATCCGCGCCGCCGCGGCGAGATCGCGCGTGCCATCTCCCAATTGTTCTTTCGGGATGCGGACAAGCTCCGCCCCGAGCTGATCGATCTGTTTGACAATCTCCTGATCGATCTCGTGCCCCATGCCGAGCTGGCATCGCGCGTCGATCTGTCCGAGCGCTTCTCGCGCCTGAACAACGCGCCGCCGCACCTCGTCAATCAGCTCGCGCGCGAGAACGAGATCATGGTGGCCGGCCCGGTGCTGCGCCGCTCGCCCGTGCTCGAGGAGGCGGCGCTGGTCGAGATCGCGCGCTTGAAGGGCCAGGGTCATCTTCTGGCGATGACTGAGCGTCCAGCTTTGTCTCCCGCCGTCACCGACGTGCTGGTCGAGCGCGGCGATCGCGACGTGGTGCGCCGTGCCGCCGCCAATGCCGGTGCGGTGTTCTCACCGGGCAGCTATTCCGAGATGATCAAGCGCGCGGCGCAGGACGGCGTGCTGACGCTGAAGATCGGCCAGCGCAACGACCTTTCCGGCGAGCACCTGAAGCAGCTGCTCGACGGGACGCTCGACGTCATCCGCCGTCGCCTCTCCACCGTGGTCAATCCCGCACGCCAGGCCGAGATCAAGCGCGCGATGGCGGCGATCGAGGAGGCCGCATTGCCGCCGGGTCCGCGCCGCGACTACTCCGCGGCACATCACACCGTGCTGACCCTGCGGCGCGAGGGCCATCTCGGCGAGAGCGCGCTGCTCGGCTTCGCCAAGGCGCACAAATACGAGGAGTCGATCGCCGCGCTGTCGGCGCTTTCAGGCATTCGGCTCTCGGTGCTCGATCGCCTGATTGCGGGCGACCGCTACGATCCGCTTCTGATCCTCGGCCGCGTGCTGAACCTCGGTTGGCCCACGGTGCGCGCGCTCATCCTGCTTTGGTACGGGCCGAACCGCACGCCGGCCGATGCCGATATCGAGGCCGCCCGCATCAACTTCACGCGCCTGATGCCGGCCACCGCCGAACGCGTCGTGAATTTCTGGCGCAACCGGCAGACGATCTAGCGTCCCACTCCGTCATTGCGAGCGAAGCGAAGCAATCCAGAACTCGTTCCGCGAAAACGCTCTGGATTGCTTCGTCGCCAGCGCAAATTGCCTTGCAATTTGTCGCGGGCTCCTCGCAATGACGGCTAACCCACCCGCCTGAACCGCAGATAAGCCGCCTTGCGTCCCTCGCGCGCGGCCTTTCGGCCGTAGCGCGTCATGGTGTAGCCCGGCCATGGAAGCCGGAAATCGTCGGCGCGTTCGGCCAGCCAGACGAAGTCCTGCGAGCGCGCAAGATGCGACAGTGTCCAGGCGCAGTAATCGTCGATGTCGCAGACGAAGCGGAATTCGCCGCCTCGCTTGAGCACGCGCGCCATCGCGGCAATGGTGCGGTCCTGGACGAAGCGCCGCTTCCAGTGTCGCCGCTTCGGCCAGGGATCGGGATGGATCAGGTCGATCCGCGACAGCGACTCCTTGGGAAGCCAAGCCAAGAGCTCGGCGGCATCGCCCGCGAACAGGCGGATGTTGCCGATGTTGGCCGCCTCGATCTGCGCGAGGATCTTGGCCATGCCGTTGACATAGGGCTCACAGCCGATGAAGCCGGTGGTGGGGAAGTTCTGTGCCTCGGCCGCGAGATGCTCGCCGCCGCCGAAGCCGATCTCGAGCCTGACGTCGTCGGCTGCGGGATCGAAGATGTCGCGGGCGTCCGCCGGCGCCTCACCGTCGATATCGAGGGCAAGATGCGGCAGCAGCTGCTCGATCAAGCCGGCCTGGTGTTGCCTCAGCTTGTGGCCCTTGCGGCGCCCGAAGAAGGCGCGCTCGCTGTCGTCGCGGTCGGGGCTTGATTTACGTTCGCTCATCGCAGCGTCTGATACAGGCGATGGAGCAGCCGCGCGCGTGGGGCCAGCGAGGAGACATAGAGCTGCTCATAATGGGTGTGTGCACCCTTGCCGTCGACGCCGAGCCCGTCGAGCGTTGCGGTGAAGGGAGCGGTGAAATTGCCGTCCGAGCCGCCGCCGGTGTGGGTGTCGATCAGCTCGAAGCCGATCTCGCCGGCGAGCGTCCTGGCATGCTCGTACAGCGCGGCACCTGCATTGCTCTTCTCGTAAGGCGGCCGGTTGAGCTCGCCCTTGACCGTGACGGTGACGCCATCGGTCTTCGAGGTCAAAGAGAGAATCTTGCCGACGAACTCGTCCGCGTCCTTGAGGCTCACGACGCGCAGATCGACTTCCGCATAGGCCTCCTCGGGCGTGACGTTGGGGCGCGTGCCGCCGCGCACCACGCCGACATTGACGGTCACGCCGCGCGCAACATCGTTCATTCCTTCCAGCGCCAGGATGACGTTGCCGAGTTCGCGGACGGCGCTGCGGCCGTCTTCGGGCCGCGAGCCAGCATGCGCGGGCACGCCCTTGATGAATACCCGGAAGCGTCCGACGCCCTTGCGCCCGGTGACGATCTTGCCGCCGTCGCGCGCCGGCTCGGTCACCAGCACGTATTTGGCCTTGCGCCCTTCCTGCTCGATCAGCGCACGCGAGGTCGGGCTGCCGATCTCCTCGTCGGAGGTGAACAGATGCGTGATGCCGAGCGGCGAGCGATCGCCCGTCGCGCAAAGCGCGCGGAAGGCGTGGTGGGCGATGTAGGCGCCGCCCTTCATGTCGTAGATGCCCGGACCGAACGCGACGTCGCCTTCGACCTTGAACGGCAGGCGCTCGATGAAGCCGATGGGATGGACGGTATCGAGATGGCTCAGCACCAGGATGCCCGGCTGATCCTGCCCCCAATTCGTGCGCGCCACGAGATGATCGCCGCAGCCGTCCGTGCCGGCGATGCGCTCGAGCGTGACGGGCAGGTCGCCGTATTGCTCCGCGACCACGGAGACCAGCTTGTTGACCTGTTCAGGTGCTTCCGTCGGCGTCTCGATCTCCACCCAGCGGCGGATGCCATCGAGAATAGTTTGTGAATCGAACCAATTGGAGCAGGTCATGGACGCATCTGTGCCTTTGAATCGCATCATCGAAGCGGACGCGCATCAAAGCGCGGTCGTAAATGACGACATAGGCCAGATTTGATGCAGTCTCAAATCGCGGGGGACATGAGCTTCAACGCTTGTCCGGACCTTCGCGGGCCGCAATCTGCTCGACGAGATCGACGATCGAGCGGCGCATCTTCGAATCAGTGATTCGCGTGAACGCCTTGGTCAAAGCGAGCCCTTCGGAGGTGGCGAGAAAGTCCGAGACGTAAGAGGGCGAGGCGCCTTCGCTGAAGCCATCCGGACCTGGCACGCCGCTCGGGCCGCCCTCGAACAGGAAGGACACCGGCACCTGCAGAATCTCCGCGATCTGCTGGATGCGGCTTGCGCCGACCCGGTTGGTGCCCTTCTCGTACTTCTGAATCTGCTGGAAAGTCAGGCCCAAAGCTTCACCGAGCTTCTCCTGGCTCATGCCCAACATGATGCGGCGCATGCGCACGCGACTGCCGACATATTTGTCAACAGGGTTGGGCGCTTTCGACATTTCCTCAGCCCTCCAAACACCACCTTCGGCGCAATGATCAAGCATGCCTCGGGTGCAGCACCGTCAAAATCAAACCCTGTTATTGGGAAACATTGCGGAGAAATTTAGCAATGCACCGCCATCTTTCGCAGCCGGTGCAGAATGGGGAGCCCGCGTGCAGTCTGTCAACCGTGGGACTACGGTTGTCAAAGGATTCCGGCCGCTGCGGCGGCGGTGCGATCAGGGCTGGCGTTTGCCTATTCGTCGGCGGACCGCCAGCAGCACGGCCACCGCGACGAGCATGATTGCGGGCACATCACCCACCCGTGCATAAACGGTCGGTGGGATCGCGGCCGGCAGGTTTGCGTCCAAAATGCCTTCGAGGCCGAGACCGAGGCTCGCGACCGTGCGGCCGACCGGATCGATCACTGCGGAGATGCCGGTATTGGCCGAGCGGACCAGCGGCAATCCGAGCTCGATCGCGCGCATCCGCGACTGCTCCAGGTGCTGGTAGGGACCGGTCGAGATGCCGAACCAGCCGTCATTGGTCAGGTTCACGATCCAGCCCGGACGTTCGTTGCGTGCAGCCACTTCGTCGGGAAAGATCGCCTCGTAGCAGATCAGCGGCAACGCGGGCGGCGCGCCGGCAACGGGGAGCGCATGCCGCACGGTGCCTGGAATGAAGCCGCCGCGCACACGCGTCAGTTGCTCGAAACCGAGCTTCTCCATCAACGACTGGTACGGAAGAAATTCTCCGAACGGTACCAGATGCAGCTTGTCGTAGACGGCGAGCACGCTGCCGTCGTGGTCGATCACGTAGATCGAGTTGTAGGCCCGCGTGATCGGTGTGCCCCGCGGCACATCGGGCGCGCGGACCGATCCCGTGACCAGCACCGTGCCCTTCGGTAACAGATCGGCGATTTGCGCCATCGCGTCGGCTTCGCGGGTCAAGAAGAACGGAAAGGCGGATTCCGGCCAGATCAGGATGGTGGCATCGCGCACGCCGGTCGATTGCGGGCCGGAGGCGCGGTCCGACAGCGCAAGGTACTTCTTCATCACCTCCGGCTTGGCGGCATAGTTGAATTTCTCGTCCTGCTGCAGGTTGGGCTGCATCAGGCGCAGCTTGGCGCCGGATACGATCGTGGTCGGATGCAGCGACAGGCGGATTGCGCCAAAGATGCTCATGACGAGCAGGAGCGCGACGGCCGCGGCCGGCACCCGCCATTGCAGGCGCCGATCCGGCGTGCGGTCGATCAGCGTCGCCGGGCTCGCGAAGATCGCAATCGTCAGGAACGTCACGCCCCACAGGCCGATCAGCGAGGCCGTCTGCGCCAGCGGCAATGGCTCGGACAGCGCATAGCCGAACGTGTTCCAGGGAAAGCCGGTCAGCGCATGGCCGCGCAGCCATTCGCTGATGGTGAGGCTCGCTGCGAGCGCCAGCACGCGCGTGGCGTTCTTGCTCCAGAGCAGGCGCGCCAGCGCAAAGCCGATCGCCGTGAAGATCGAAAGATAGGCCGGCAGGCCCAGCACCGCGAACGGCGTCAGCCAGGCGAATGTGTCGGCTTCGACGAAGAAGGCGTAGCCGATCCAGTAGAGGCCGGGCACGAAATAGCCGAGCCCGAACCAATAGCCGGTCAGGGCGGCGGCGGGCACGCCGCCATAGCGGCCGGCCCCGGCGCCGTCGATCAGCCAGACCAGCACCGGGAAGGTGACGAACAGCACCGGAAAGAGGTTGAACGGTGCCAGCGCCAGCACCGACAGCGCTCCGGCCGCCATGGCGACGACTGCGCGCTGCCATCCCCAGGTGAGGATGATGGCGAGCGCAATTTGCCGTAGGCGCTGCGATGGGCTCACTGCGAGGCGGCCCCGTCGCGCGGCGGCGATGTCGGCGTGTCGCTGGCCGGCGCTTGTCCGCCCTCCGGCGTGGCTTCACGCCGCCGGCTCTCGCGCTGGGTGCGGGGCGCCGGGCGTTCCTTCCGCGTCGCGATGCGCAGCCGCTTGACGCGGCGCGGATCGGCATCGAGCACCTCGACCTCGTAATTGCCGGGGCCCGAGATCACCTCGCCGCGCACCGGCAGGCGCCCGACGAAGCTGACGAGATAGCCGCCCAGCGTCTCCACCTCCTCGCCTGCCTCGCCGGTGACGAAATCCTCGCCGATCACCGAGCGGACGTCGTCGAGGCTGGCGCGGGCGTCGGCGATGAAGGCGTTGTCGGGCAGGCGCACGATCGAGGGCGGCTCGTCGCTATCGTGCTCGTCGTCGATCTCACCGACGATCTGCTCGACGATGTCCTCGATCGAGACCAGCCCGTCGCTGCCGCCATATTCGTCGACCACCAGCGCCAGATGGATGCGCGAGGCCTGCATCTGCGCGAGCAGGTCGATCGCCCGCATCGACGGCGGTACGTAGAGCAGCTTGCGGATGATGTGCGCCTCGTGAAGCGGCAGCGCGAGATCGACCGCGCGCAAATCGAGCCCGGCCGGCAGCGGCTTCTTGCGCTTGGTCTTGGTGGCTTCCGACACGCGGGCGCGCGCGGTCATGAAGGCGAGCAAATCGCGGATGTGGACGATGCCGACGGGATCATCGAGCGTCTCGTTGAAGACGACGAGGCGCGAATGGCCGGCGCTCTCGAAGCGGTCCATCAGTTCCCCGAGCGGGATGTCGCGCTTGACCGCGACGATGTCGGCGCGATGCACCATGACGTCGGCGATGCGGCGCTCGTGCAGGCTGAGGATGTTGCGCAGCATGGTGCGCTCGACCGCGGAGAAGCCGGTGTCGTCGGGCGTCGAGGCGTCGAGCACGACCTGGAGGTCGTCGCGCACCGACCCCGCCTTCCAGCCGAACAGTGTGCGGATGGCGCGCAGCAGCCAGCTTTCGGCACTCGGGCGCAGCACCTCGCCCGGCGTCACCACAACCGGCAAATTGGCCGTGGTGCGGGGATTGTCGTGGGTAGGCTCGGAATCCGGCATCTCAGTGCGTCCCCGGGCGGTCGGCATAGGGATCGGGAATGCCGAGATGGGCGAGGATTTCGGTTTCGAGCGCTTCCATCTCCTCGGCGTCGTCGTCGTTCTCGTGGTCGTAGCCGATCAGGTGCAGGAAGCCGTGCACGGCGAGGTGGCTCAGATGATGGTCGAACGGCTTGTGCTCCTCGTCCGCCTCGCGCCGCATGGTCTCATAGGCGATCGCGATATCGCCGAGCATGCGCGGGGCATCGCCCGGCTTCCACGCGCCCTCCGGCTGCAGCGCCGGGAACGACAGCACGTTGGTCGGCTTGTCGATGCCGCGCCAGTTGCTGTTGAGCGTGCGGATGCCGGCATCATCGGTCAGCATCACGGCCACTTCGGCGTCGGCAACGTCCTCGTCGACGCTCTCGGCGGCCGCCGCCAGTGCGCGCTGGATCACGGCTTCAGAATCGGGCTCGCGCTGCCAGCAATCGGCGACGACGAGGACCTCGGTCATGGGAAGGTTGGAATGGGACATTGTGTTGTCTCGGACGAAGGGTGCCGTGCTCGCGCCCTGTTTGGTCCGGTGCTGCCTCGTCAGGATTGACCGGTGGCCGGCCGCTGCGGCGGCCCTTCATAGGCGGCGACGATCCGCGCCACGAGCTCGTGGCGGATCACGTCCTCGGCCTTGAAATGAACCTGGGCGATGCCCTCGACGCCGCTCAGGAGGCGGGTCGCCTCGGCCAGGCCCGAGGTCTGGCCGTTCGGGAGGTCGATCTGCGAGGGATCGCCCGTCACGATCATGCGGCTGTTCTCGCCGAGACGCGTCAGGAACATCTTCATCTGCATCGACGTGGTGTTCTGGGCCTCGTCCAGGATGATGGCGGCGTTGGTCAGCGTGCGGCCGCGCATGAAGGCGAGCGGCGCGATCTCGATCTCGCCGGTCTGCAGCGCGCGCTCGACGATGCGCGCATCCATGAGGTCGTAGAGCGCATCGTAGATCGGCCGCAGATAAGGGTCGACCTTCTCGCGGAGATCGCCGGGCAGAAAGCCGAGCCGCTCGCCGGCTTCCACCGCCGGGCGCGACAGGATGATCTTGTCGACCTCCTTGCGCTCGAACAGCTGCGCGGCATGCGCGACGGCGAGCCAGGTCTTGCCGGTGCCGGCGGGGCCGATGCCGAACACCAGCTCGTGCCGCTTCAGCGCGCGGATGTAGGAATCCTGCGCGGCGGTGCGCGCCCGCACCGGACGCTTGCGCAAGTTGATGCTGTCGAAGGTCGATTTGGCCGATTTGGCGTCGAACTCGAACAGCGAGCCCTGCGCGATCACGGCGCGGATCGCGCCCTCGACCTCGCCCTGGTCGAGATCGTGCCCCTTCGCGGCCTGCGCGTAGAGCATCTCCAGCACGCGGCGCGCAGCGTCGCAGCCGTCGCGGGTGCCGCCGATTGTGATGTGGTTGCCCTTGGAATCGACGATGACGCCGAGCCGCCGCTCGATCTGCGCCAGGTGCTGGCCGTAGGGGCCGACCAGCGCGGAAGCGGCGCGGTTGTCGTCGAAGTCGATGACGACCTGGGTCTCGGGCGGAACTTGCATGTCGCGGTCAAATTTGCGGCTGGGAGCGAACGAAGACGAATCCGATGCGCTTTTGGGCAAGGGTTCAGGCTCCACTGGCTTGCGATAAAGCGGGCTCGCGCGCCTTGCGCGGCATCACGAGCTCGCCGAGAAAACTGTAGCGCTCGAGGCTGTCGATTCTGACAGGCAGGATCTGTCCAATGATGTCGGGCGCGGCCATTACGTGGGCGGGCTGGAGGTAGGCGGTGCGGCCCACGATCTGGCCCTCCTTGCGCGCCGGACGCTCGAACAGCACGTCGACCGTTGAGCCAATCGCGGCCTTGTTGAAGGCCGATTGCTGGCTGTCGATCAGTTCCTGGAGCCGCTCCAATCGCTGGTCCATCTCGGCGGGGGACACCGTCTCCTGCATATCCGCGGCCGGCGTTCCCGGCCGGGCGGAGTATTTGAACGAATAGGCCGCAGCGTAGCCGATTTGCGTGACAAGCGCGAGGGTGGCGAGAAAATCTTGCTCGCTCTCGCCGGGGAAGCCGACGATGAAATCCGATGAAAAAGCAATGTCTTGGCGTGCGGTACGAAAACGGTCGATGACCCGCCGGTAATCATCGGCGGTATGTTTGCGGTTCATGGCCGCCAAAATGCGGTCCGAGCCCGACTGCACCGGCAGGTGCACGAACGGCATCAGGGCACCGAGATCGCGATGGGCCGCGATCAGGCTGTCATCGACGTCGCGGGGGTGGCTGGTCGAATAGCGCAGCCGCGCGATGCCGGGAATCGCCGCCAGATGTTCGAGCAGCCGGCCGAGCGGCCAGGTTTGTCCGTCCGGCCCCTCGCCGTGATAGGCGTTGACGTTCTGCCCGATCAGCGTGAGCTCGCGCACGCCGTTGTCAGCGAGCCGCTTCACGTCCTCGACGATCTTCGCCACGGGGCGCGAGACTTCGGCGCCGCGCGTGTAAGGCACGACGCAGAAGGTGCAGAACTTGTCGCAGCCTTCCTGTACCGTGACGAAAGCGGAAATGCCGCGCGCGCGGATCGCGTCCGGCTTGGGCTGGGCCAGGAAGCCGAACTTGTCGGCGGCGGGAAATTCGGTCTCGATCGCGCGGCCTTCGCCCTCTGCGCGCTTCAACAGCTCCGGCAGATGATGATAGCTCTGCGGTCCCACCACGACGTCGACGACAGGCGCGCGCCGCACGATCTCCTCGCCCTCGGCCTGCGCCACGCAGCCCGCCACCGCGATCTGCATCGCGCGGCCTGCACGCGCGGCCTCGTCCTTGGCGACGCGTAGCCGGCCGAGCTCGGAATAGACCTTCTCCGAGGCCTTCTCGCGGATATGGCAGGTGTTGAGGATGACGAGGTCGGCATCCTCCGCGCTCGCCGTCTCCACGAATCCTTCCGGGGCCAGCGTGTCCACCATGCGCTGGGCATCGTAGACGTTCATCTGGCAGCCATATGATTTGATGTGCAGCTTGCGCGGCGGCGTCATGGAACCCGAAATGGAGCTGGAGGACGGCCCTCAGATATAGGCTGCAGGGCCGAAAATCCAGCGAATGGAGCCATTTCCGCCTGTCATTCCGGGGCGCGACGCAGTTGCGAACCCGGAATCCAGAGTTTTACTGCGAGATTCCGGGTTCACGCGCGTCGCGCGTGCCCCGGAATGACGGTTCGGGGCAACATCAGCCCGCCAGAGCGTCCGCCGCGACCCGCCGGACCAGCTCGGGCAGCTGATGCATGTCGGCAAAGAGCAGGTCGGCGCCGGCCAGGCGCAAAGTTTCGGCATAGCCGTCGCGGCAATGGCTGCCCCCGTAAAAGCCGAAAACCGTCATGCCGGCGGCGCGGGCGCCGGCGATGCCGGCCAGACTGTCCTCGATCACGACGCAGCGCTCGGGCGGCACGCCCATTTGGCTCGCCGCGAACAGGAACAGGTCCGGCGCCGGCTTGCCGTTCTTCACCTGCGAGGCCGAGAAGATGTTTGGCGCGAGGCGCTCGTAGAGCCCGGTGCTCCCGAGGCTCACGCGCATCCGCTGATGCGAGCCGCCCGAGGCGACGCAGACGGCTTGCGTGACGACATCCAGCACATCGTGGATGCCGCGGATCGCTTCGAGGTCGGCTTCGAATGCGCGAAACAGCTCGTCCTGGAGATCGCCGTCATAGGCCTCCGGCAGCTTGCGGCCGAGCTCGGTCTCGATCTCGAGATTGGCCTGCTTTGTCGAGCGGCCGAGGAAGCGCGCGAACACCTGCTCCGACGTGATCGGATAGCCGTGGCGCGTCAGCACATCAGCGTGCGCGCGACAGGAGATCACCTCGCTGTCCACGAGCACGCCGTCGCAATCGAAGATGATGAGGTCGATGGGCACTAAACTCAATTCGTCGGCTTGTCGTCGTCGAGCGGGACGCAATAGAGCTCGAGCCGGTGATCGACCAGGCGATAGCCGAGCTTGCGGGCGATCTCGGCCTGCAGCTTCTCGATCTCCTCGGAGGTGAACTCGATCACCTTGCCGTCGCGCAGGTTGATCAGGTGGTCGTGATGGCTGTCGCGCATCTGCTCGTAGCGCGCGCGGCCCTCGCGGAAATCGTGGCGTTCGATGATGCCGGCGTCCTCGAACAGCTTCACGGTGCGATAGACCGTCGAGATCGAGATCTTGTCGTCAACCGCAACGCAGCGCCGGTACAGTTCCTCGACATCGGGGTGATCGGCCGCCTCCGCCAGCACGCGGGCGATGACGCGGCGCTGCTCGGTCATGCGCATGCCCGTTGCGGCACAGCGCGCCTCGATCTCGGATGCCTTGGACGCAGAAGAATGTTTCAGTGTGGTCATAGCGTTGTCTGCCTGGGCGGGCGCTTTCTGCCGCCGATGTTACGACAAGTCACGCCGCATCAGAAGGGCGTTCAATTGTTCCCCGTTGGGCTGCTTATAGTAGCGATCGCGGCGTCCGACCACCACGAATCCGGCTCGATCGTAAAGCCGCCGCGCCGGCTGGTTGTTCTCCTCCACTTCCAGAAATATGGTGCGTACGCCGCGCCCGGCGAGGTGGCCGAGATGGGTCATCAGCAGCGTGCGGGAGAGGCCGCGGCCGCGATAAGCCCCGTCCACCGCGATCGAGAGGATCTCCGCTTCGTCCGCGCCGATCCGCGACACCGCAAAGCCGATCGTCTTGCGGCCGAGCCGCAAGCGATGCACCAGCGTGTTGCGCTCGCTCATCATGCTCTCGAACTCGCCTTCGCCCCAGCCGTGCGCGAAGGAGGCGCCGTGCAGCTGCGCGAGGCGCGCGGCATCGCGCATGGTCGCGGGCTCGACGGCGGCGGTGCCGCCGCGCCACCACTCCGACAGCCATCCCATCATGAGGTCGCGGCTTGTGCTGCGAGCGGCGTCGATGCCGCCGGCTTGGCGTCGGGCGCTTTCAGATAGAACGGCCGCGCTGGTGTGGTGTCGGGATTGGCCGCCGCGCCGAGCCAGGCGACCCAACTGATGTCGGGCGCGGGCTGCGCGTCGACCGCGATGGGTTGCGGTCCGTCCTTCGGCCAGCGACCTGCGAGGATCCCGGCGGCATTGCCGACCAGATGCGGCGCGCCGAATTGCGAGGCCGCGATCGCCGCGTCGATGGAGGCGACAGCCGGCCGCACCAGCTGGCTGCCATCGCCGGCGACGATCTGGAAATAGACGTGATCGTGCCGCGCATCGATCGCAGAGATCACCGGCACCGTTCCGCTCTTGGCGACGACCCCAGCGGCATAGGCCGACAGCGTCGTCAGCCCGACCGCCGGCCGTTTCGCCGCAAGCGCAAGGCCCCGCGCCGCCGAGATGCCGACGCGCAGGCCGGTGAAGCTGCCGGGCCCGACGGTGACGGCGATGCGGTCGAGCGAGGTGAAGGCGAGGCGGGCCGATTGCATCACGCGCGCGATCATCGGCATCAGCGCCTCGGCATGGCCGCGCTTCATCAGCTGCGATTCCCGCGCGAGGAGCTCGCCGGCATCGGTGTCGAGAACGGCGGCCGCGCATGCTTCGAGCGCAGTATCGATGGCAAGGATCAGCATGATGGAGCAAATGGCGAGTGGCGAATGGAGAACACTCTAGCGAACCAGGCGCCTGTCCGCCATTCGTCAGGCAGGATTTGCACTTCCGATATGCCCTATTGCGCAAGGAGGGCTATCGCATTTGAGAGTTTTTCCCTGCGGCCATCCTTCGAGACGCCCGCTTGGGCGGGCTCCTCAGGATGAGGGCGGAGTGCGCGGCAACAGTTTCAAGGAGCACTGACGCTGATTAGCCTCATCCTGAGGAGGCGCGTAAGCGCCGTCTCGAAGGACGAGGCGTGCGCGCAGGCCGCTGCCACAAATCATATGCGATAGCCCCGCATTTCGCTGGGTGGGCAGGATTATCCCTCGCGTGCGTTCCTGAATTCCTTGGTCGCCTTGTCCAGCACGAACAGCGATCCCTCCGCCACGCCGAAATAGGCGCCGTGGGTCTGCATCCGGCCGCTCTCCACGGCCTTGCGGACGAACGGGAAGGTCATCAGGTTTTCCAGGCTGCGGAACACGGCGGCCTTCTCGATGCGCTCGACGAATTGCGCCATGGTCTCGTGCTCGCGCTGCTCCACGACCTCGCCCGGCTTGATGAACATCTGCATCCAGCGGCCGATGAAATCGCCGGGCGTGAGTGGCTCGATCTTGTCGATGAAGGCGCGGATGCCGCCGCATTGGGCGTGGCCGAGCACCACGATGTGCTTCACCTTCAGCACCGTCACCGCAAATTCGAGCGCTGCCGAGACGCCGTGCGCGCCTTCGTCAGGCTGATAAGTCGGCACCAGATTGGCGATGTTGCGGACGACGAAGAGCTCGCCCGGCCCCGCGTCGAAGATCACCTCGGGGGAGACCCGGGAGTCGCAGCAGCCGATCACCATGGTCTCAGGCGACTGCCCTTTGACCGAGAGCTCACGATAGCGGTTCTGCTCGGTCGGCAGCCGCTGGGTGGCGAAGGCCTTGTAGCCTTCCAGCAAGTGCGTCGGGAATGTCGTCATGGCCCATGCCTAATCACATACCGCCAAGGCCGACAAGCCTTTCGAATGGGCAGGCCAAATGCTATCGCCTGGGGGACGACAGACCAGGAAGGAACGCCAGCATGACCCGCCCGCGCCGCAGCCATCTGTTCATGCCCGGCTCCAACCCGCGCGCGCTGGAAAAGGCGCGCAATCTCGCCGCCGACGGCCTGATCCTCGATCTCGAGGATTCCGTCGCCCCGGAGGCCAAGGCGGCGGCGCGCGACGGCATTGCGGCGGCGATCGCCGCCAAGGGTTTTGGCAGGCGCGAGGTCCTGATCCGGACCAACGGCCTCGATACGCCCTGGTGGCCAGATGACGCCGCCATGGCCGCCAAGGCCTCGCCGGACGGCATCCTGGTTCCAAAAGTTTCAAGCGTCGAGGATCTCGACGCCATCGGCCGCAAGCTGGCCGAGCTCGGCGCCGCGCCGACCGTCAAAGTCTGGGCCATGATCGAGACCGCGCGCGCCGTGCTGCATGCCGAGGAACTGGCCGCCGCCGGCCGCGATCCTTCGCGCCGTCTCTCGGGCTTCGTGTTCGGCCCGAACGACATCTCGCGCGAGACGCGGATCCGGATGCTGCCGGGCCGCGCCGCGATGATCCCGATGATCACCCATTGCATCCTGGCGAGCCGCGCGCACGGCCTCGAGATCCTCGACGGCCCCTACAGCGACATCGCAAATTCCGACGGTTTCGCCACCGAATGCGCGCAAGGCCGCGACCTCGGCTTCGACGGCAAGACGCTGATCCACCCCTCCCAGATCGACGCTTGCAACGCCATCTTCACCCCGCCGGAGGAGGAAGTCGCCCGCGCGCGAAAGATCATCGCGGCGTTCGAACTGCCGGAGAACGCCTCGCGCGGCGCGATCCGCCTGGATGGTGCGATGGTGGAACGCCTGCACGCCGACATGGCCCGGCGCACGATCGCGATTGCGGACGCGATCGCTGCGATGGGGAAGGGCTGAGGCGCGAGAGCAACTTTTCCACGCGCCAAGCAGGCTTTGCACTCTATCGTCCCGCCCGCGAAACTGCTTTGAATTCACCGCCTGCTCCGTGGGAGGCGGCGATGGCGCTTTGCCGGAACCGCGCATCGGCAGGCTGGGGCGCCGCCAATTCCTGGCAATACATTCGATCGATCGTGCGCTGCATGAGCGCATAGCAATCGCATGCGATCCTCTCGAGCCGCGACCGATGGATCTCGACAAACCCGCGCCGCTCGGACGGGATGGCGCCGGCCTCGCGTAGCTTGCTCATCGTCAAAGTCACCGTCGTCCGCCGGACCCCAACCAGTTGCGCCAGCGCCTCCTGCGTCACCGGAAGCAGGTCCTCGGGAACGCGGTCGTGAAGCTGCAGGAGCCACCGCGCCATGCGGCCATCCACCCGGTGCAGCGCGTTGCAAGCGGCGACATGCTGGAGCTGCAGCAACACGGCGCGGGCGTGGACCTGCACGACATTCCTGATCGCGGCGCTTTGCACATGGGCAGCGCGAAATTTGGCGGCGGAAATCACCGATGCAGTGCCGGCTGTGCGAGCAATCGCGGTCACGGATGAAGGCGAGGGGCCGAGCACGGAGAACGAGGCCAAAGCGCCTTCGCGTCCCATCAAGCTGGTCGCGACCGTTTGCCCGTCCGGCATATCGAGCATGAAGGCGATCGCGCCGCTATGGGGAAAATAGACGGGGTCGAGTTCGTCGCCCGATCGCACCAGGACGGCATCGGGTTCGAACGAGACCTTCTGGAAGTGGGGCGTCAGCAAAGCGAGATCCGCCGGCGGCAGCGCCGCCAATAGCCGATTCCCGATGCCCTTGCGGTGGGCAGTCACGGTGTCCTCTGTTGAACGAGCACCCAACGAACGACGGGAAGCATCTGTTTCATTCGCCATGATTATCCGAAATGCGGATTGCGGAACGGTAGCGATCCAAACAGAGCTAATAATCGAGATCAAGCACGGATATTTGCGGTGAGCTTTCCCCGCATCCTCGCCGCGCAAACAGTCATACTATTTACGCCCGTTGTCATCCGACGATGCGCACAAGCGAAAGCTCTGCTGTACGCTGCCATCAGCGGTCCGGCAGATGGTCGGGTCTTTCTCGGTGACGGTAGCGGTGACGAAATCGCGGATGCGATCGCGGTGATGCGGAAGGGCTGAGGGCTCGCACACTCCGTCGCCTCGCGACGGAGTGCGCCAATGCCGCAGCACTCAGATCGTCTGGCCGCCAGACACCTCGATGCGCTGGGCCGTAACCCAGCGATTCTCCGGGCCGAGCAGGCTCGCGACCATCGGCCCGATGTCGTCGGGCACACCGACGCGGCCAAGCGCGGTCATTTGCGCGAACTGCTTGTTCAAATCCGGCATGTCGCGGACGGCGCCGCCGAGGAAGTCGGTCTCGATCGCGCCCGGCGCGACGACGTTGGCGGTGATGCCGCGTTCGCCGAATTCTCTTGCCATGTAGATGGTCAAAACCTCGATGGCGCCCTTGGCGGCGGCATAGGCCGAGAAGCCGGGGAAAGACACGCGCGTCAGCCCGCTCGAGAAGTTGACGATCCGGCCATTGTCGCCAAGCAGCGGCAGCAAGGCCTGCGTCAGAAAGAACGGCCCTTTGACATGGGTGTCGAAGAGCGCGTCGAACTGCTGCTCCGTCGTCTCGGCTATGGCGGCCATTTCGCCCTGGCCGGCATTGTTGACGAGATGATCGAACTTGTCGGCGTGCCAATGCTCCGCCAGCACTGAGCGGACTTTTGCGGCGAACGCCGGAAAGGTCGATACGGAGGTGACGTCGAGCTGGAGCGCGACCGCTTTTCGGCCGAGCGCCTCGATCTCGGTGACGACCTCGCGGGCGGCGGCGGCGCCGCTGCGATAGGTCACGATGACGTCGCCGCCGTGACGCGCGATGGAGATTGCGGTATTGCGGCCAAGGCCCCGGCTGGCGCCGGTGACGAGCGAAATGGTGGGCATTTGAGGCTTCCTCGTGAAGTTTCGGAGGGGCCTTTCTGCCTGTGATCGAGCATCCGATGTTGCCGGATCCTGTGATCGTCTTGCCCAATCCTCCAGGAATGCGGCCGGCGGCAGCCTTGCCTGAAACTCCCGTCTTCTTGCCCGATCGCCCCTCGGCAATTGCCGGCATGCTTGGCGCGGCCTAGATTGGGCCCGTGACCGAAACGCTGCTCCAGATCGCCAGCAATTACGCCGCAGCTCACGCCGACGGCAAAGGCCTTGCGTGCACGCCTTTCGCCGGCATCTCGATCATCCGTGAGACCGCGCCGAGCGCGCTCCAATTTGCGATCGCCAAGCCCCTGGTCGCTTTGGTGCTGCAAGGTGCCAAGCGTGTTGCGGTCGGCGCCACGTCGTTCGACCTGGGTGCGGGCGATTCGCTGGTGATCTCGAGCGACGTGCCGACGGTCAGCCAGATCACGCGCGCCACAGCCGCGGTGCCCTATTTGTCGCTCGTCGTCGAGCTCGATCCCATCGTCATCGAGGGGCTGGTCGTCGAGATGGGGGCCGCGCCTTATGTTCCGTCGCAGCCGCTTCGGGTCGAGCCAGCGGAGCGGGATGTGAGCGATGCGGCGCTGCGGTTGTTGCGCCTGATCGATCGGCCCTCGTCCGCCTCAATTCTCCAGAGCCAAGTGCTGCGGGAGCTGCATTATTGGCTATTGGCCGGTCGGCACGGTGGTGCCATCAGGGCGCTCGGTATGGCCGACAGCCATGCGCAGCGGATCGGCCGTGCGGTTGCGATCATTCGCGCCGACTATGCCAAGCCTTTGCGTGTCGACCGGCTCGCCAAGGCCGCGGGGATGAGCCAGTCGGCCTTTCACCTGCACTTTCGCAGCATCACGTCGCTGACCCCGCTTCAGTTCCAGAAGCAGCTGCGTCTGATCGAGGCGCGCCGCACCATGCTGGCCGATGGCGCGAGCATCGCGACCGCCTCTCATCGGGTCGGCTACGAAAGCGTCACGCAGTTCACGCGGGAATATTGCCGATTGTTCGGCATGCCGCCTGGGCGCGACATGCGCGAGGCGAAGCGGCGCGTCGAATCGGCGGCTTGAAGAGCTCTCACATGGCGACGATCGACCGGATCTACATCCTCGACGGAGGCATTGCTGAGGTCGAAGACGGCTCGATCTATTCTCCCGGCATCAATGTCGGCATTCCCATGGCGTTGAGCTGCAATGCCTATCTCATCCGTCACCGCGGCGAGTGGCTGATCTGGGATACGGGAATAGCAGATGAGCTGGCGAAGTATCCGGAAGGGCGCATCATCGCACACGGCATACGCGGCATCGTGCGTCGTCCCATCGCGGACCAATTGGATGACATCGGGGTGCGGCCCCGCGATATCGGCACGATCCTCCTCTCTCACGCGCATTTCGATCATATCGGAAATGTCGACCTGTTCGAAAACGCAAGATGGATCGCTCAACGGGCCGAGTTCGAAGCCATGTTCGGACCTGACCCCGACGAGTTCGGCTACTCACTGCCGCACTACGAGGCGTTGCAGGAGCGGCCTTTCGAGATTGTCGATGGCGACCACGACCTATTTGGCGACGGCGCGGTGCGCATGATCTTCACGCCCGGCCATACCCCCGGGCATTGCTCGCTGCTGGTGAAGCTGCCGCGGCGCGGCGCCGTGCTGCTGAGCGGTGACGTCGCGCACAACCGGGAGAACCTCCGGCACATGCGCGTGCCGTCGTTCAATGCCGACCCGCAGGCGACGGTTGCGTCGATGGCCAAGGTGGTCGAGCTGCTACGCGTCGAGAACGCCGAAATCTGGATCAATCACGATACGGCGCAAAGCCAGGGGATGGCTTACGCGCCGAAATGGATCGAGTAGCGCAATGCCTCACCGCGGCACGAGGTCGGCACGCTCGAGCGTCTCCAGGGTCGAGGCGTTGGCGCAATAGCCGTGGTAATTCTCCGCGGCGGTGCCCTCAGTGAGATCGCGGTCGCACTGTCCCTTGTGATTGCAGAGCGAGCAGACCCGCTCGAGGTCGCGGAGCAGCAGCGGCTGCGCGCGGCCGAGCGCCTCACTGCTGATGCCGAGCTGTTCGAGCATCTTCGGCAGCTCGTCGGCGGCGTGCCGGCCATGACGGACCAGCTCCTCCAGATCGTCCGGCGCGATCCTGAGATCATTGGCGATCCGGTCGAAATCGGCGCGGTCGAGCTGCCGCATTTCGTTGATCTCGCGGCGGTGCTTCACCCAGTTCGCGAAGGACTCGATGAGATCCTGGACGATGGGGTAGGGCCTGGTTGCGGTGCTCATGGAAAGCTCCATTCGGACGGTCGGAATTGGAGCGAGATAAGCACAATGATGCAGAAGCGCGTTGCGCTGGATCAAACAGGAAAGAGCGGGGTTGCCGACCTCTCCCGCTTGCGGGAGAGGTCGCGCCGAAGGCGCGGGTGAGGGCTCTTTCCTCTGGGGGATTGTCCCATTGCGGAGATACCCTCTCCCCGACCCTCTCCCGCAAGCGGGAGAGGGAGCGCACCTCCTGCGCCGCAGCTACCTGAATCTCTCCGCCGCCCACGCATACAGGCTGCCGGGAATCGGCTTCTCGCCGCCGCGTCCCTTCGGCGAGATGTGCAGGCCGATGATGGCGGGGTCGGTGACCAGGCCAAGATAGCTCGAGGGATCGAAGAACAGCTTTGGCTCGGCATGCACGGCATAGAACGATTGCTTCGGCAATGCGTTCTGCAGCTCGCCGGTGCGGCGCGCGAGCGCGGTGAGTGCCGCGGGCCCGTAGATCGCGACGCGAACATCCGAGAGCCGGTTCGAGCCGCCGCGCAAACGGCGCATCATGAAGGTGATGCGATGGCGCAGCGACAGCCAGTTCGGCGTCAGCTCCTCCTGCTCCATCAGCTCCGCGAAGGCGGCAACGATGCCGTGCGCGGGCGGCAGATAGAGCACGGAATTGCCGAGCTGGCGCGGCCGCTCCCAGGCGAAGTACGGTTTGGCCGGATCGATCTCGACCGGCCTCAACAGCAGCACGTCGGCATCCAGCCAGAGGCCGAGGCCCTTCGCCATCAGCTTCATGCGGAAGAAGTCGCTGAACTGCAGAATGGTCCAGTCGCGCCAGCTGCCGTCCGGCTGCGGCGGGCGCAGGCGTTCGGAGAACGCATGCGGCAGGATCGCCTCGGCCTCGGCATTCGCGACGCCGGCCGGCAATCCGGGAATAGTGTCGAAGCTGTAGACCGTGACCTTGTGGCCGGCAGCCAATTGCGAGCGCAGACAGGTCTGGCGCAGCGCGTCCATCGGGCCATGCCAGAAGGTGACGATCTCGGGCAGCATGCGGGAAGTCATAAGGGATAATCAGAACAAAGAAAAAGCCCCGGCGCTTGCGGCACCGGGGCTCAACAAAAACTTGCGATCAGGCCCAGGCGCGTTCGCGCTTGAGCTTGTCCTCGTAGGAGTCGATCGAGGCCTTCTTCTCCATTGTGAGGCCGATGTCGTCGAGGCCGTTGATCAGGCAGTGCTTGCGGAACGGATCGATCTCGAACTTGACCTTGCCGCCGTCGGGGCCGCGGATCTCCTGGTTCGGCAGGTCGATCGTCAGCGTCGCATTGGCGCCGCGCTCGGCGTCGTCGAACAGCTTGTCGAGGTCCTCTTGGGTGACGCGGATGGGCAGAATGCCGTTCTTGAAGCAATTGTTGTAGAAGATGTCGCCGAACGAGGTCGAGATCACGCAGCGGATGCCGAAGTCGAGCAGCGCCCAGGGCGCGTGCTCGCGGCTCGAGCCGCAGCCGAAATTGTCGCCGGCGACCAGCACCTTCGCGTTGCGATAGGCGGGCTGGTTGAGCACGAAATCCGGATTCTCGCTGCCGTCGTCCTTGTAGCGCTGCTCGGAGAAGAGCCCCTTGCCAAGGCCGGTGCGCTTGATGGTCTTGAGGTACTGCTTCGGAATGATCATGTCGGTGTCGACATTGATGATCTTCAGCGGCGCCGCGACGCCTTCCAGCGTGGTGAACTTGTCCATGGTTGCGCTTTCCCGCACGTGGTTCAGGGAACCGGCTATTTATCGCGATCGGGCCGGAAATCCTAGGCCGAATTCGGCAGGGCTAGTCTGCCGTAGGGGGTTTGAAGCCGAACTGGCGCGGCATCGGGATTTCACCTCTCCCCGGTGGGGAGAGGTGGACCGAGAGCGTCCTACTCCGCCTTAGCCTCAATCGCGGCCATATCATCGTCCGACAGACCAAAATGGTGGCCGATCTCGTGGATCAGGACATGGCGGACGATGTGGCCGAGGCTTTCGTCGTGCTCGGCCCAATAATCCAGGATCGGGCGGCGGTAGAGCCAGACCATGTTGGGCAGCCGTGCCACGTCGCCAAAGCTCTGCTGGGGCAGGCCGACGCCCTGGAACAGGCCGAGCAGGTCGAACTCGCTCTCGCATTCCATCTCGTCCAGGACCTCCTCGGTCGGGAAGTCGTCGACGCGGACGATCACGCCCGCGCAAAGCTTGCGAAATTCCGCCGGCAGGCGCTCGAACACGTCGTGAGCCATCGCTTCCATTTCGGCCAGCGAAGGGGCTTTCAATTCCGTCCACATGAGCACCTCTTAGCGCGGGTTTCCCGCTGATGCATCTGGCTTTATAAGCGCGGCGAGGTTGACGGGCGCCGCCAAAACGGGGAGCGTGGGTCGTCAACGGGACGGTTCAGGGTGGGCGGAAAAATGCGAACGAAAACAGCGCTGACTCTACTGTGCATGGGGTTGTTTTCGCAGTTTTGCGTCGGCGCCGAGGCGCAGGCCGCCAGTTCCGAAATCCGGATGGCCCAACTGGTCTCGCCGGACGATGTCCCCCCGCCGCGCAAGCGGCCGCGCCTGCGCATCACGCCCTATTACAGCCCGGACGGCGTCTATCCCCGCTACAATCCCGGCCCCGACGCGGTCCGGGTCTGCAACGCCACCTATGTGCAGGAGTACCGGCCGAGCGGCACGGTGATCGTGCCGCGCGTGAGCTGCTACTGGCGTCGGGGCTGACTTCGCGGCGACCGCGTGAGGGTGTGATGGCGAGATGGATCGCATGGGCCTTTGCCGTCGCGCTGGCCACTGGGCTGCCTCGCGCGTCCGCCGCGCCAAGGGCGACGGTCCCGGAGGCGTCGGCGGGGATCGCGGTTTTCGATGTGCGACGACACGCGCGAACCTATGACATCGCACGGCCTGCCATACGCCGCGATCCGCGCTACTACGCGCGGCCTGTCTACTATCGTCCCTATCCCTACGGCGTGCCGGCACCGTTTGTGTTCACCTACGGCCCCTTCTGGTAAGGCGCCGCTTTGGCGGCCGGCTTTGCGATCGCGCGAGGCACGGCGTCGCATCGCGGCGCCGCGCCTCGTTCATTCATGGCGCGTTCACATCGCTGTCCGCAACTTGATCTCGGGAGCGACCGCAATTGAACGGCAATGCGCGGCGGAGACGTCGCAGCTGTGCCGTCCGGATTCAGGGAGGATTCCATGCTGAGAATGTTTGGCCGCCGGGCTGGCCCGATGCGCCTGCTCGGGCTTGCGGCCGCCGCGACGCTGATGCTGTCGGCCGGCAGCGCGCGCCGCGCTGAAGCGCTCACCTTGATCAATCCGGCGACGTCGCCGATGACGAAGGCCGCGACCGACGATCTCGTCACGCAGGTTCGCCGTGGCGGGCATGGCGGAGGGCATTTTCACGGCGGCGGTTTTCGCGGCGGCGGCGGGCATATCGGCCGCGGGTTCCATGGCGGTGGCTTCCGCGCCGCGCCGGCCTTTCACCACAGACATGTCGGCATCCATCGCCATGGCGGCTTTCGCTACGGCGGATATGGCGGGGTCCACCGGCACTGGGGCCATCACCGCCCCCATTTCCGGCATCGTCACTTCTACCGGCCCTATTATGTCGGCGGCTACTATCCTTCCTACTCTTATCCGCGCCGCTGCCGGATCATCTGGACCTATTACGGCCCGCGCCGCGTCTGCCACTGGCCCCGGTGGCACTATCCGTACCGATACTGGTGACGTGAGTGAATTGCTGGCTCTGCATTCGTCATGGCCGGGCATAGCCGTCCGAAGGACGGCGTCGCTTCCGCTCGCCTATGTCCCGGCCATCCACGTTCTTGGGGCTTGTGCAGAGAGTTCGTGGATGCCCGGGACGAGCCCGGGCATGACGGAGAGACTGGTCAGAGCCAATCCTTCAGCTTCCACGACGAAGCTTTCCACCGCATCAGGTTCTCCAGCTTCCATTGCTTGAACATCGCCGGTGGCCAGCGGCTGAGCTTGGAGATCTCCTCGACCTCCGGCTTGGCGACGATGCGCAACGGCGGCGCGCGTCGCCGGTGCTGGCGCGTGGCCTCGCTGATGAGATCGACATATTCCGGCTTGTTGGCCATGACGTGTCCTCGCGAAACCGTCGCGAGGACATCGTCGGCGCCGTCGATTAACGACGCTTTTGCCGCGATTGCTACAATTGCAGGGACCAGCTTAGCGCCAGTCCCTGACGTCGACGAAGTGGCCCGCGATCGCCGCCGCTGCCGCCATCGCCGGCGACACCAGATGGGTGCGACCCTTGAAACCCTGGCGGCCTTCGAAATTGCGGTTTGAGGTCGAGGCGCAGCGCTCTTCCGGCTTCAGCTTGTCCGGGTTCATCGCAAGGCACATCGAGCAGCCCGGCTCGCGCCATTCAAAGCCGGCCTTGATGAAGATCTTGTCGAGACCCTCGGCTTCGGCTTGCTCCTTCACGATGCCGGAGCCCGGCACGACCATGGCATTGACGTTCGCCGACACGGTCTTGCCTTCGGCGATCTTCGCCGCGGCCCGCAGGTCCTCGATGCGGCCGTTGGTGCAGGAGCCGATGAAGACGCGGTCGAGCTTGATGTCGGTGATCTTCGTGCCCGCCGTCAGGCCCATATATTTCAGCGCGCGATGCTTGGAGATGCGCTTGGCCTCGTCCGCGATCTTATCAGGATCGGGCACGATACCGGTGACAGAAATCACGTCTTCAGGCGAGGTGCCCCAAGTCACGATCGGCGGCAGCTTTGCGGCATCGAGGCGCAGCTCGTGGTCGAAATGCGCGCCGTCATCGGAGCGCAACTTCTCCCAGTAGCGCATCGCCGCGTCCCAGGCCGCGCCCTTCGGAGCCTTCGGGCGATCACGCAGGAAGTCGAACGCCTTCTGGTCGGGCGCGACCAGGCCAGCGCGCGCGCCGCCTTCGATCGACATGTTGCAGACCGTCATGCGGCCTTCCATCGAGAGCGCACGGATCGCTTCGCCGGCATATTCCAGCACGTAGCCGGTGCCGCCCGCGGTGCCGATCTCGCCGATGATGGCCAGGATGATGTCCTTGCCCGTCACGCCATCCGGCAATTTGCCGTCGACGGTGACGCGCATGTTCTTGGCCTTCTTCTGGATCAGCGTCTGCGTCGCCAGCACGTGCTCGACCTCGCTGGTGCCGATGCCGTGCGCGAGCGCGCCGAACGCGCCATGCGTCGAGGTGTGGCTGTCACCGCAGACGATGGTGGTGCCGGGCAGCGTAAAGCCCTGCTCGGGGCCGATGACGTGGACGATGCCCTGGCGCTTGTCGAACTCGTTGTAATATTCGATGCCGAACTCCTTGGCGTTTTCGGCCAGCGCCTTGATCTGCTCGATGCTTTCAGGGTCGGGATTCGGCTTGGTGCGGTCGGTGGTCGGCACGTTGTGGTCGACGACGGCGAGCGTCTTCTCGGGCGCATGGACCTTGCGCCCCGTGGCGCGCAGGCCTTCGAACGCCTGCGGCGAGGTCACCTCGTGCACCAGATGGCGGTCGATATAGAGCAGGCAGGTGCCGTCCTCGGCTTCGTGCACCAGATGGTCGTTCCAGATCTTGTCGTACAGGGTGGTCGGCTTGGACATGAGCTTGAGCTCCGAAGAATGTGTGTCAGCGATGAGCGCGGCAGAGCGCGCGGGCAACAAAATCGTCAGCGCAGCTTTTAGGCTGCGCGGCTAAGCTCTGACGTTGCCGAGGTCGCGAAGCGTCCGAAGAACCGGCCAGGCAGCCGCGAGCGATCGTCGATGACGATGCGCTGGATGCGGGCGAAGCTGGTCGGATCTGGAAACATTCTAGAAGCTATATAGCACGCGGAAGCTAAAGCGCGAGAGTTTCAACTCGTCATTGCGAGCCACCGGGTCCGCGCGTAGCGCGGCCCGATGACAGGCTCCGTGAAGCAATCCAGAAATGCATCCGCGGAGACAGTCTGGATTGCTTCGTCGCAAGGGCTCCTCGCAATGACAGCAGCGCCAACAAAAAAGCGCGGAGCCGAGCCCCGCGCTTTCGAAAGACCTGCCTGGTAGCGAAGCTTACTCGCCGACGGCAGCAGCGCGGTCCTGCTTCTCGACGATGCGGGCCGACTTGCCGCGCAGGTTGCGGAGATAATAGAGCTTGGCGCGACGCACCTTGCCGCGGCGCACCACCTTGATCGAGTCGATCATCGGGGAGAGCAGCGGGAACACGCGCTCGACGCCCTCGCCATAGGAGATCTTGCGCACGGTGAAGCTCTCGTTGAGGCCACCGCCGGAACGGCCGATGCAGACGCCCTCATAGGCCTGCACGCGGGTGCGGTCGCCTTCGACGACCTTCACGTTGACGATCACGGTGTCGCCGGGGGCGAATTCCGGGATGTCCTTGCCGGCCGACAGCTTGTCGAATTGCTCCTGCTCGAGCTGCTTGATCAGGTTCATGGGTAAATCTCCATCGGCGCGCCCAGCCCTGGAAACGGGGGGCTGCGCAAAATTCGTCTATCCAGCCATTGCGGATTTGGCCGCTCCTATAAGGCAAGCCGGAGCGTTTGTCACCCGTCTGTCTTGTTTTTTGGCGTTTTTTGGCCGCTCCCCCGATTCGCGGCTTTTTCCCACAAATCCGGGCGCCGGGCGGCCGTCAGGGCCTCGGATTTGGCCCGCCGCCAGGCCGCCACCTTGGCATGGTCGCCGGAGGTGAGGACAGCAGGGATCGGAACCCCCTCGAACAGCTGCGGGCGGGTGTATTGGGGGTACTCCAGCAGGCCGTCCGAAAAACTTTCCTCGGTTCCCGAGGCCTCCTTGCCCATCACCCCCGGCAGCAGCCGGACGCAGCCGTCGATGAGGGCTAAAGCTGCGATTTCGCCCCCGGAGAGCACGTAATCGCCGATCGAGACCTCCTCCAGGCCCCGAGCGTCGATCACCCGCTGGTCCACCCCCTCGAACCGCCCGCAGACGATCAGGGGGCCGGGGCCCTCGGCGAGCTCGGTGACGCGCGCCTGGGTCAATGGCCGACCCCGGGGGCTCATGAGCAGGCGGGGCCGCGCTTTTGACGGGTCTTGCCCGATTTCGGCAGCATCGATCGCCGCGGCCAGAACGTCCGCCCGAAGCACCATGCCCGGCCCGCCGCCGGCCGGGGTGTCGTCGACGCTGCGGTGGCGGTCGGTCGCGGACGCCCGGATGTCGCGAGCCTCGATCTGCCAGAGCCCGGACGCGAGCGCCCGGCCGGCGAGGCTCACGCCGAGCGGCCCCGGAAACATCTCCGGAAACAGCGTCAGCACCGTCGCGCGCCAGGGTGAGGGATTGGTCATTGCATCCTAGTCTCGTCGTCCCGGCGCGCGAAGCGCGAGCCCGGGACCCATAACCACCGCAGCCCGTTTTGCGATGGCTGGAGCGATCAGCTTAGCGAAAAATTCCGGCCTGTGGTTATGGGTCCCCGCCCCCGTGCGCTTTGCGCACTAGGCGGGACGACCCGTGGATGGAGCGTCGCCCTCGATCTCCTGCGGCAGCGCGATCACGACGCGGCCGCCTTTGAGGTCGACTTCCGGCACCACCGCGTTGGAGAACGGCAGCAGCATCGTCGGGCCCTTGGGCGGCGCGATCTCGATGATGTCGCCGGCGCCGAAATTATGGATCGCGAGCACGCGACCGAGCGCATCGCCATCAGTTGTGACGGCGGCGAGCCCGATCAGATCGGTGTGGTAATATTCGTCCTCGTCCGTCGCGGGCAGTTTCTCGCGCGGGACATAGAGCTCGATGCCGTTGAGGCGCTCGGCCTCATCGCGGGTCGCGACACCCTTGAATGTCGCGACCAGATGATCTTTGGCCTTGCGCACCTGCGCGATTTCGAACTGGCGCCTGCCGTCCTTGGTCGACAGTGGACCGTAGCGGCGGACGGCAAAGGGATCCTCGGTGAAGGTCCACAGCTTGACCGCACCGCGCACACCATGCGCGGCGCCGATCCGCGCGACGCAGACCAGCGCCGACATGATCCGGCCTTACGCCTTGGCGGCGGCTTCGGCCTGCGCCTTGCGCTCCTTGCGCGGCACGGCCTTCTCAGGGTTGTTGCGCGCTTCGCGCTTCTTGACGCCGGCGGCATCGAGGAAACGCGCGACGCGATCCGACGGCTGCGCGCCCTTGGCGAGCCAGGCCTTCACCTTGTCCATGTCGAGCTTGAGGCGGGTCTCGTTGTCCTTCGGCAGCAGCGGATTGAAATGGCCGAGACGCTCGATGAAGCGGCCATCGCGCGGAAAACGCGAATCGGCGACGACGACGTGATAGACGGGACGCTTCTTGGTGCCTGCACGGGCGAGGCGGATAACGACGGACATTCAGTTCTCCTTGAAAGTGTGGTTTGCAAAGTACGTTTTGTTCGGTTGATTGGTATTTCCGCGCCGCGCGAGATGCTGATGATCCCGTGCGACGAATTCCTCATTTCTTCTTGCCGGGGAAACCGCCGAGGCCCGGCAGCGTCGGCTTGCCGCTCAGCCCGGTCAATCCGGGAAGGTTGGGCAGGCCGGTGCGAAGGCCGGGCGGCAGATCCTTCGGCAGATTCGGCAGGCCTTGTCCGCCGCCCGCGCCTTGCATCTTCTCCTGCAGCGCCTTCATCTCTTCGGGCGAGGGCATCTTCATGCCGCCGCCAAAACCCATCGCCTGTGCGATGCCGGCGAGCGGGCCGCGCTTGCCCGATCCCATGGCCTTCATCACGTCGGCCATGTTCCGGTGCATCTTCAGCAGCTTGTTGACGTGCTCGACGCTCTGGCCGCTGCCGGCCGCGATGCGCTTCTTGCGGCTGGCCTTCAAGAGGTCCGGATGACGCCGCTCCTCGCGCGTCATGGAATCGATGATCGCGACCTGACGCTTCAGGATCTTGTCGTCGATGCCGGCGGCCGCGATCTGGTTCTTCATCTTGGAGATGCCGGGCATCATGCCCATCAGCCCGCTGATGCCGCCCATATTGGCCATCTGCAGCAGCTGCTCGCGCATGTCGTTGAGGTCGAACTGACCCTTGCGCATGCGCTCGGCGGTGCGCGCGGCCTTCTCGGCGTCGATATTGGCGGCGGCGCGCTCCACCAGCGACACCACGTCGCCCATGCCGAGGATGCGGCCGGCGATACGATCCGGGTGGAAGTCTTCCAGCGCGTCGGTCTTCTCGCCGGTGCCGATCAGCTTGATCGGCTTGCCGGTGACGGCGCGCATCGACAGCGCGGCGCCGCCGCGGCCGTCGCCGTCAACGCGTGTGAGCACGATGCCGGTGAGGCCGACGCGCTGATCGAACGAGCGCGCGAGGTTCACGGCGTCCTGGCCGGTGAGCGAGTCCGCAACCAGCAGCACTTCATGCGGATTGGCCGCGGCTTTGATCGCGGCCGCCTCCGCCATCATCTCTTCGTCCAGCGTGGTGCGGCCGGCGGTGTCGAGCAGCACGATGTCGTAACCGCCGAGCTTGCCGGCTTCCAGCGCGCGTTTCGCAATTTGCGGCGGCTGCTGGCCGGCAACGATTGGCAAAGTGGGAATGTCGAGGTCGCGGCCGAGCACGGCCAGCTGCTCCATCGCCGCCGGACGGTAGACGTCGAGCGAGGCCATCAAGACCTTGCGCTTGTCGCGCTGGACCAGGCGGCGGGCGAGCTTGGCGGTGGTGGTGGTCTTACCGGAGCCCTGCAGGCCGACCATCATGATCGGCACCGGCGGCACGGAATTGACGTCGATGGTCTGGCCTTCGGCGCCCAGCGTGTTGACCAGCTCGTCATGGACGATCTTGACCACCATCTGGCCGGGGGTGACCGACTTGACGACGGTGGCGCCGATCGCCTGCTCGCGCACGCGCTCGGTGAAGCTGCGCACCACTTCGAGCGCAACGTCGGCCTCCAGCAGCGCGCGGCGCACCTCGCGCATCGCGGCGTCGACGTCCTTCTCGGTCAGCGCACCGCGCCCCGTCAGACGATCGAGAATGCCACCAAGCCGTTCCGACAGATTGTCGAACAATGCCGTTGTCCTGTTGCTGTCTTCCCGATGGGAAGAGCGCTCCGTAACTCACCGCTGTCATGCCCCGCGAAGGGGGGGCATCCAGTACGCCGCAGCACCTCAGTTCAAGCCGAGCCGCCTCTGGGATACTGGACCGCCCCATCAAGTCGGGCGATGACACCTTCCTGGATAAGCATCTTCCAAACACCTTTGCGCCCGAGGGCGCACAGCGCTGTCGGGCGTTGACCTCCGGCCTCGAGGCCGGTCGGCGGGTCGAAAAGAAAGCCTTTCCGAGAAAGTGGCCGGGTTAAACGCCGCTCCCGCTCAAAAGTCAAGGAAACTTAGGGTGTCGGCCCGCCCTCGGTAAGCCAAGGTTTTGAAAACGTGATCCTTTTGTCGCAGGTTCCTTTTCCGCCAGCCCCGCCCATATAGGCGGTGATGTCTTACCCCTCCAACCATCCCTAGAAGCCCGCCGTGCCGATCACCCGCCGCCGCCTTTTCGGACTATTCGCCGGAACCGGTGCGCTGGTCGGCGTCCCCTCCCTCTGGATGTCCAGCATGAAAACCTATGACGGCCCCGCCTCCGATCATTTCGACGGCCTGACCTTCTTCGATCCGGACGGGGCGCCGCCGAAATCGCTGCGCGAGGTGCTGCGCTGGCAGCTCGGCGGCAAGCGGCAGCGGGCGACTTGGCCGGATTGGGCGCCCAGTCCCCATGCCGACACCCCGCCAGCGCGCGTTGACGGCGACAAGGTGCGGCTCTCCTTCGTCGGTCATGCCAGCTGGCTGATCCAGGCCGGCGGCCTCAACATCCTGGTCGATCCGGTCTGGTCGGAGCGGGTCTCGCCGGTCGCCTTCGCCGGGCCGAAGCGGCACAACGACCCCGGCATCGCCTTCGAGAAGCTGCCGAAGATCGACGTCGTGCTGGTCTCGCACGGCCATTACGACCATCTCGACATCGCGACGCTGTCGCGGCTCACCAAGAATTTCGCCCCGCGCGTGGTCACCCCGCTCGGCAACGACGTCACCATGCGCAGCTGGGATCCCGGCATCAAGGTGGAGGCGTTCGACTGGCATGATCGCGTCGAACTCGGCGAAGGCGTCGCGGTGCATTTAGTGCCGACAAGGCACTGGACCGCGCGCGGCCTGTTCGACCGCAACAAGGCGCTGTGGGCGAGCTTTGTCCTGGAGACGCCGGCCGGGAAGATCTACGTGGTCTGCGATTCCGGCTATGGCGATGGCCGCCATTTCCGCCGCGTCGCCGAGAAGCACGGCAAGCTGCGCTTGGCGATCCTCCCGATCGGCGCCTACGAGCCGCGCTGGTTCATGCGCGACCAGCACATGAACCCCGAAGATGCGGTGAAGGCGCTGGCCGATTGCGGCGCGGAAGCCGCGCTCGGGCATCACCACGGCACGTTCCAACTGACGGACGAAGCGATCGACGCACCGGCGACAGCGCTGGTCGAGGCGCTGGATGCCGCGAAGATTCCGCAGGAAAGATTCGTGGCGATGCTGCCGGGGCAGGTGGTGGAGATTTAGGTCGTGTATCCATAAACCCGGCGGCTTGATGCGACGAAAGCAATGTCCGCTTTGCTCCCATTGCGGCAGGTGCGTGCGGTTCTGCGCCGTTGAACCAGAAAGCCCATGACGCAACAAAGCACCATGGATTTCTTTTGGTCGGAAGACCTTTATTAATCGATGGATGGAGCCGGCCTGTGGGATTTTTGCTGAGAGTTGTGCTTGCAACCGCTCTCGTGAACCTTGCTCCGGCCGCCGCCCAGGCGAGGAACGCCGTCGCTTCTCCTGCCTTGCAGAAGGAATTCGATGGCTTCATCGAGAAGTTTCACGCGGCGCTGAAGGCAAACGATTCCGCCGCCGTCGCCGGTATGACACGGTTGCCGTTCATGAACGACAACGCAATTCGCGACGCCGCGCAATTTGGCGCCAAGACCTATCGGACCTCGTTCACGGCGAAAAATCGCGCGTGTATCCAGCGCGGCAAGGCCGTCTACGATCGCGATGACTATAAGAACGACAGTTACTTCGACTTCTGCGGCGAGCTCATCTTCGTCTTTACCAAGACGCCGACGGGGTTTCTTTTTACTGATATCAGCGTGAATGATTGATCGGGCAACAATGCCATCCCCTGCCGCCGGACGTATGATCGGGTCGCCGGCCCATTGGTGTTGCGGCGATGCGCCCCTTACGAAAGAGGCTACTGCCCCTGCTTGATCGCCCAGCTCACATTCACCGTCACCGTCAGCGTCTCCTCGCCGGGCGCGACGGCGGCCTGTGGGGCCGCGGCCATCCGTTCGGCCATGCGGCCCTTGAACAGCGGCACCGGGCCGCCGCCCTCGGTGACGCTGAGCGGCGCGCCCAGCGTGACGCCGGCAGCCTTCGCATAAATCTCCGCCTTGCGCCGCGCATCGGCAACGGCCTGCTCGCGCGCATCATCGAGCAGCTTTGACGCCTGCGTCACCTCGAACGAGATATTGCCGATGTCGTTGGCGCCGGCGCTGACCAGAGTGTCGATGATGCCGGCCACCTTGGTCACGTCGCGGATCTTGACGGTGACGCGGTTGCTGGCGCGGAAGCCGACCACCGGCGAGGCGCCGGTGGATTTGTTCTGGCCGTATTGCGGCTGCAGCGACAGCCGCGAGGTCTGGTAGTCCTTCTCGGCGATCCCGGCGCCCTTCAGCGCCAGCAGCACCTTGCCCATCGCGGCATTGTTGGCATCGGAGGCCTCTTTCGCCGTCTTGGCGTCGTTGGCGACGCCTGCATCGATTTGCGCGAGATCGGGCGCCGCGGATACGGAGGCTTCGCCGCTCACCGAGATCGCGGAGGGAAAATCCTCGGCGCGCGCGGGCGCGGCGAGCAGCGTGGTGGCGAGGACGGCGGCAAGTAGGGCAGGCTTTTTCATCAGTCTCACTTCAGTGGCACGAAAACATTGATCACGAGCTTGTCCTCGGACGTCTTTAGGGGATCGGTGAGGTACTCCTCGATGAAGGTGTCCTTGGCTTCCAGCCTCTTGTCGTCGAGGTGATTGGTGATCGCCTCATACGTATTGTCCATGTTGTCGTAGGAGCCGCGATGGACGAATTTCAGCGCCTTGCCTTCAGGCGATTTGCCGATGCTCATGTCCTTGGACAGGTTCTTCGGGTCCTGATCGACCGGGATCTGGGCAAGAAAGGTGAAGCCGGTATCGTCCGTCGATGTGTAGACGATCATCGAATTGCCCGATGGCTTGATGCCCTGCTTGTCGAGCAGCGTGTTCAACGCCTTGAAGGCGTCGATCAGCGTGTCGAAGGCGGAGTCCCAATTGGCGGTGCCCTTGACCATCACGACCTTCTTCGACTCGAGCATGGTCTCGAGGCCAAAGGGATCGGCGGTCTGAACCGGGGCGGGGGT